>CAZVYO010000015.1:0-33124 GCA_964631155.1 uncultured Flavobacteriaceae bacterium | reverse complement strand
TGTGACCCTCGCTGGTTTTCAAGACCAGTGCATTCGACCACTCTGCCATTTCTCCATATGACCACCGCGACCCTAGTCGCAAGCGGCTGCAAATATAATTCTTTTTTTAAATTCTGCGAGTGGCGGCAAAAAAAATCTGCCTTTTCAGCAGATTTCTTCTTCTAACTTTGATCCATCACGCTATCGCGCGGCTGGTGATGCTCTTTCTTGTCGGCGACTTGATGATTGATCTTCTTTCCGTGGGTCTCTTCCATATTGATCGCCTGCTCTCTTTTACTTGTTTTTTCTGGATTTACATCTTCTTTGCTCATGGTTTTTATTTTAAATGTAGCACGCTTTCGCGAAAGCGAGACCTCTATTAACAGGCTTTAACTGATCTTTCTTAATGAGGGGTTAAGACAATGCCTGGCTATGAAGTGAATCAATCCACTAAAGTGAATCAAGAGTGAAAGCAACGGAACGATCTTTGCCTATTGTGATGGGTAAACCGTAACTTTGTAAATTCAATTCATCATGGGACTTCTACACAGACGCAAAAACAAGAAATTTGATTATGAGCCACGCTATTACAAATCTAGCGACGGTTCACGTCCTTTTGAGATTAAACACAAATTTGACGATCAGCGTAAGACAGTCCAGAAAACAAACTTGAAGGGTAAATTCAACAATGCCATTGATGATTTTAGACAGGGGAGTGATGCAAATGTGCGAACAAGGATCTATGTGATCATAGTGATTCTGGTCGCTCTTTTTCTATGGCTTTTGGATTTTGACTTGAGTATTTTTAGCGGTAGATAGGTGCATGCAAGATGTGATTAAATTACTGCCCGATCACGTGGCAAACCAGATCGCAGCGGGTGAGGTCGTACAGCGACCGGCTAGTGTGGTCAAAGAACTATTAGAGAACGCAATTGATGCAGGTGCAACAGAGATAAAACTCATCGTTAAGGATGCGGGTAAAACCTCAGTTCAAGTCATCGATAATGGTAAAGGCATGAGCATGATGGATGCTCGCATGGCTTTTGAGCGTCATGCGACTTCTAAAATACAATCGGCAGACGATCTTTTTAATTTACATACCAAAGGCTTCAGAGGAGAGGCGCTGGCCTCCATCGCAGCTATTGCTCACGTGGTTCTCAAATCTAAACAAACCGATGCCGATCTAGGGACTGAAATTCACATACAAGGAAGTAAAGTAAGTTCCCAAGAACCCGCTGTGATGCAGCATGGGACGACGATAAGTGTTTCTAATTTGTTCTACAATGTTCCAGCTCGTCGCAAATTCCTGAAGTCTGATAACGTAGAGTTACGCAACATAACCGATGAGTTCCATCGTGTAGCACTAGCTCATCCAGATGTTGCTATGCAGTTTGTACATAATGGCAACGATCTTTTTAATCTGCCTAGTGGAAACAAAAGACAGCGTATTGTCAATATCATGGGCTCTAAAACCAACGAAAAACTGATCGCGGTGGAAGAGGAGACGGAGATTGTCACGATTTCTGGATTCATAGGTAAACCTGAATTTGCTCGTAAAACAAAAGGACTCCAATTTCTTTTTGTCAACGATCGCTTCATCAGGCATAATTATTTGCATCACGCAATCACCGCAGCTTTTGAAGGGCTTTTAAAAGATAGCGCTAACCCGAGTTATTTTTTATACCTACAAGTGCCCAGCGATAGTGTGGACATCAATATACACCCCACAAAAACGGAGGTTAAATTTGACGAGGAGCATAGTCTGTACGCGATCATAAGAGCGAGTGTTAAGCACGCATTGGGACAGTTTCAGGTGAGTGCGATTGATTTTGAACGTGACACAGAATATGAAGTTCCTTATGAAGTTGCTAGAACTAAGCCAGTAAGTACTCCTAAAATAGAAGTAGACCGGCACTTTAATCCTTTCAAAGAAGAACGAGGAAGTCGTGGAGAAACGCTTAATGATGGTTTTTCTTCATTTCCTAAAGAGTCAAAAACTTCTCAATCTTATCAAAAGTTCAAAAAAGACCCTGCTCCCTGGGAAGCGCTGTATGCTGCAACGGATGAATCTGCAACGATTGTAGAGAGCAGCGATGAGCAAGCATCCTTATTTGATGAGAGTCAGGAGAAAAAAGGAAATATCTTTCAATTACAACGCAAGTTCATTATCAGCACTCTGCAAAGCGGGTTGCTGGTGGTATATCAAAGTAGGGCTCATGAACGTGTATTGTTTGAACATTTATTACAACAGTTCAAATCGCAAAACAGCGTAAGTCAACAGTTGCTATTTCCTATAAAATTAAACCGATCCAAAAATGAAGTGGCGATTCTCGCCCAGCTCAAAAAGGATATGGAACAAATGGGCTTCTTGTTCAAAAGGCTGGATGACAATGTTATAGAGATCGAGGGCTTGCCCCTAGAACTTAAAGAGAATCATGTTGAACAAGTATTGGATGCCGTGATAGCTGGTCAGGAGGTTGAGGTGCCTGAGGAAAATACGTTTTCGCGAAAGCGTCACCTCGCCGAAATTATGTCGAGACACATGCGTATCAAAAGCGGAGAATCTATGAAAATGGAAGAAATGGAACATTTAATCGACAAACTATTTTCCTGTGAAGAACCCGGTCTTACTCCTGACGGTAAAAAGACTTTTGTGAAAATTACGGGTGAAAACCTAAATTCAAAATTTAACTAGCATGTTTGGACGGTTGACTCCCATGGTAAAGAACCTCATTATTCTCAATGTGGTTTTCTATATCTGTACGGTTTTTATTGCGCCTGACTTGTACGACCTGTTTGCCTTGTGGTTCTTTAAAAACCCGAATTTCGAACTTTGGCAACCTATCACTCACATGTTTATGCACAGCCGCATCGATCTGAGCCATATCTTATTTAACATGTTGTGGTTATTGATTTTGGGTGGTGATGTTGAGACCTGGATGGGGAGTAAAAAATTTCTATTTTTTTACATTGCGAGTGGGATCGGGTCATTTTTGGCAGTTGCTGGAATTAATTTTGTTGAATATGAGCTTGCCATTGCAGATCTAATGCAACAAGGATATGAGCGTGTCGATATCATAAGTGCGTATAACGAGAAATTACTTGTGGCCGATAATGTGAAAGATTACTGGACACCTATGGTAGGAGCTAGCGGTGCTATTTACGGAATCATGGCTGGATACATGTATCTATTTGCAAATCGGACGATCCAGTTGCTATTCATTCCTATACCTATTAAAGTTAAATATTTGATAGGCTTCTTCATTGGGCGTGAAGTACTGGCTACTTTTAACATCATCGATAGCACTCCAGGAGTAGCGCACCTGGCGCATTTTGGGGGAGCTGTTTTTGGGTTCATCATGATTTGGTACTGGAAGAAAAACGATATGAACAAACACCGTCTTTATTAAAGCTATGAGTTTTCTAGACGACGCAAAAAGTAAATACAACAGTTGGAACACCAGCGGTAGGTTGATGGCGATCATTGCTGTGACATCGATATTGGGATGGGTGCTGCAGCGTATTTATGAGCCGTTATTTCAACAATTTATGTTGCCCGCTGGGATCGTGCCAGCGCTGTTACAACCTTGGTCTTATATTTCCCATGCGTTCTTGCATTCAGGATTGTTCCATTTGCTAGGGAATCTTTTGGGACTGTTTTATGCGGCTCAGTTTTTCCTCAATATTTTTAGGGGTCGTCAGTACCTAAGCATGTTTTTTTTAGGGGTTCTCGCCGGTGGTGCTGCTTTTACCTTGGCGACGTTTGTATTACCGTCCTATTTCAATGCAAATTATGCGCTCGGTGCGAGCGCAGGAGTTTTTGCCTTGATTATTTTTGTGTGTACCTATTTACCTGAAAACGAAATCAGATTGATATTTTTTAATATCAAACTCAAATATGTCGCCTATGCTTTCCTAGCGATAAATTTATTTGCTCTGACCTCACGGTTTGAGGCTGGTAGTGGACTGGGGCATCTCGCTGGAATGGCGGTAGGATATTATGCGGCGATTAGAATGAAAGACGGTATCGATATTCTTGAACCTGTTGCAAGAGTGGGTGATTTTTTTGCCAATCTTTTTCAATCGTCATCTAATAATTCAAAGACTTCCCGCACCCGCAGGTCGACTCCAAAGAAAAGCAGCTCGCGCATGAAAACGGTGTACCGCAATGCTGATTCTAAAACAACTGGGAAAACCACCAGGGCTTCAAAAGCTGCAGCGCCCAATCAAGCTGAGATCGATAAAATTCTGGATAAGATTTCTGCAAGTGGTTACGATAGCCTTTCCAAAGAAGAAAAAGATACCCTTTTTAAAGCAGGTAAGGATTAGCCCTAGACCGTGACTCACCTTTTATGAGCGACAACACACCTCCGATTTTTTCTGACCGCAGCCTGCGCATAGGCACAAAGATCGTGGCGATTTATGCCTTGTTCTACATTTTGACCGCGCTGGTGCCATTATACTTTGAACCAGTAAGTGAAAATGCCCTGCTGCCCGCAAATCATTACAACCCGATCTACTTTAGCGCTGCGGTGCACCTTATAGTTTTTATTGCGATGCTAGGTTCAATTCTAAAAAAGTCGTACTTCTGGATATTGACCGGTATTTGTATAGCGATCGTCCTGGCCAGCAGGATATTTTATCAAGATATCGCGATCTGGGTCTGGAGCTGGTAGGTCTTTTATAGTTACGCTTTCGCGAAAGCGTAAACCAAATCAAGTTCATCGCAATCCAATGGCAGTTCAACCATTTACCATTTCTGGTAACGTATTCTGTAATTGAGTTCAAGACCCCAATAACCATTAAGGTTGTAGCTGTCCAATTGGTCAAGATGAAATAATCTTGAACTTATTTATTATTAACGGAATACCCGAGAAATAAGAGTACTTTTGCAGCCGCTAAGAAGCACGATTTATGAAAGATATAAGAAATATCGCCATCATTGCCCACGTAGACCACGGTAAGACTACGCTGGTAGACAAGATTTTACACCATTGTGAGATCTTCCGTGAGAATGAAAATACGGGAGAGCTTATTCTTGATAATAATGACATCGAGCGTGAACGCGGGATTACCATCCTTGCAAAAAACGTCTCAGTAAATTACAAAGGCACAAAGATTAACATCATTGACACCCCTGGTCACGCCGATTTTGGTGGAGAAGTAGAACGCGTTCTCAACATGGCAGATGGTGTTTTGCTACTTGTTGACGCCTTTGAGGGGCCCATGCCGCAGACGCGTTTTGTATTGCAAAAGGCGGTGGATTTAGGCTTGAAGCCATGTGTGGTGGTCAATAAGGTAGATAAAGAAAACTGTACTCCAGAAGAAGTTCACGAGTCGGTTTTTGACCTTATGTTTGAACTGGGTGCTGAAGAATGGCAGCTGGACTTCCCTACCGTTTATGGTAGCGCAAAAAACAACTGGATGAGTGAGGACTGGCAACAGGAAACCGAAAACATCGAGCCGCTTCTAGATATGGTAATTGAGCATGTTCCGGCTCCTAAGGTTGAAGAAGGAACGACTCAGTTGCTTATTACCTCGCTTGACTTTTCAAACTATACTGGTCGTATTGCGATAGGACGAGTGAAGAGAGGTTCCATTAAAGAAAACCAGCAGGTCACCTTATGCAAGCGTGATGGGAGCCAGCAAAAGACTCGAGTTAAGGAAGTTTATGTTTTTGACGGTATGGGACGGGCCAAAGTTTCTGAAGTTCATGCCGGAGATATTTGTGCACTTGTAGGTCTTGAAGGTTTTGAAATAGGGGACAGCGTCGCCGATTTTGAAAATCCGGAGCCCATGCCCACAATCGCTATCGATGAGCCTACCATGAGCATGTTGTTCACAATTAACGATTCACCGTTTTTTGGAAAGGATGGTAAGTACGTTACTTCTAGAAATATCAAGGATCGCTTGACAAAAGAGCTTGAGAAAAACCTAGCGCTACAGGTACACGATACAGATAGTGCTGATAAATTCATGGTTTTCGGTCGTGGGGTATTGCACCTTTCCGTATTGATTGAGACCATGCGCCGTGAGGGTTATGAATTGCAGATAGGGCAGCCGCAGGTAATCATCAAAGAAATAGACGGTATAAAGTGTGAGCCTGTAGAAGAGCTGACCATCGATCTTCCAGAAGGCGTGAGTGGTAAGGCCGTGGAGATGGTTACGATGAGAAAGGGTGAGATGACCAGTATGTCGCCCAAAGGAGAGCGCATGATCTGCGAGTTCAAAATTCCATCAAGAGGTATCATCGGGTTGCGTAATCAATTGATTACTGCCACCGCCGGTGAGGCGATCATGAATCATAGGTTTGTAGGTTTTGAACCCTTCAAGGGTGATATTCCAGGGCGTATTAATGGATCTTTAATCTCCATGGAAAAAGGAACAGCAATTCCTTACTCGATGGACAAGATGCAGGATAGAGGTAAATTCTTTATTGAGCCTGGCGAAGAGATTTATACAGGACAGGTAGTAGGAGAGAATTCCAGACCAGACGATCTTGTTTTGAACCTGACCAAAACTAAAAAACTTTCTAACGTACGTAGCGCCGGAGCTGATGATAAAGTAAAGATTGCACCACCGGTGAAGTTTACACTCGAGGAGGCTCTAGAATACATTCAAAAAGATGAATATGTTGAGGTGACGCCTAATCACTTAAGATTGCGTAAGATCTATCTTGACGAAAACGAGCGCAAGAGAAAATCAAAAGAAATGGGTTAATCCATTTCTGTGTTTTCAATATCTAACCAGCAAATTGAAACAATCTGCTGGTTTTTTTATGCGCGGTTTTAAAGCTTAAGTTTGTTGTTCCATAAATGATTTCTGTTAAACGATATACACCTGATCTAAAAGAGGCATGGGACAATTTTGTTTCTAAATGCTTTAATGCATCATTTATGCACCAGCGTGATTTTATGGAGTATCACTCAGATAGATTTGAGGATTATAGTCTTATGATTTATACAGATCATGATCTCATAGCTTGTATCCCAGCTCATAAAATTGACCGGAAGTTTCGTTCTCACGGTGGCTTGACTTACGGCGGTATATTACTGAAATCTTTTGATCAAAAGGTTTTTGAAGACGTTTTGGTCGCGACTATCTCACATCTGAAAAATAGTCATTTTGATCAAATAGAATTTGACTTACCACCCTTGAGTTACGATAAATCCACCGTAAAGATGGAGTTGCAACTTCAAGAATCAGGTTTTGAGCTCTCACGTTCCTTATGCAGCATGGGGATGTGTTTGCAAGAGGAGATCATTATATCTGGAAAGAAGACTTCAGGTTATCGCAATGGTGTATTTGATTCACTTTCGTACGTTCAAAATGAAGATTTAGAGGGTTACTGGCATTCTGTACTCATTCCGTCGCTTCAGGCTAGGCATAATTCAGAACCAGTACATTCGCTGGATGAGATTTCTCTGCTGAAAACTCGATTCCCAAAAAATATAATTCTGAAAACCGTAAGTTTCAAAGACAAAGTTGTTGCAGGATCACTATTTTTCCTAGATCAAGAAGTCGTCAAAAATCAATATGCAGCCAGTACTTCTACAGGTTTTGAATTGCGAGCAATGGACTTCTTGAATCAAGAAGCCTTCAAGGAATTTAAGAATGACGGGTTTGTTTTTTTTGATTTCGGCACCACTCATTTACCAGACGGTAGTATTAATACTGGATTGAAAAGGTACAAGTCTGAATTGGGGGCTAAGGAATCGCAAATGAACAGATGGGTGCTCAAATTGACGGAAGATGATCACGCTTTCGCGAAAGCGTAACTAAAAAAATAACTTTTGAAATTCACAAAACGCTCGTTTCACTTCTCAGTCATCTCCATAATCTTGATGGCTGTATTTCTAATTCTGAGTACTGTCCAGCGCACAAAGGATAACACGGCAATGAACGACGTTATGGCATTTCTCATTACCTTGTTCATGATTACCGTCGTGACTGGATTTGTTTTTGCCCTGCTCAGCATCAAGGACGATCACTCCACCAAAAAAGCCTTTGCTTTTATCGTAAACGTAGGACTGTTCTTATTTTTAGATTACTATGTGCTACAGAATCTTGTTGCGATGTAAGTTGCAAGGCATTAGTTTGCAATACCTATTGAATGGCAACGTTCTATTGAGAATTACTATTTGAAACGCCTACTCACAAGACTCAATAAAAACCTCCTGCTCAAAGTAGCAGGCTATAATTCTATTCACGTAGGGATTCGTATAGTGATAGGATTGGTCATGACTCAAATCATCTCACGATTTGTAGGTGCCGCTGGTATGGCGGTCATGGGTAATTTAAGGGATTTTACTCAAGGGATTTGGCGTTTTGCCGTTCTGGGGCTTGATAATGGTCTGGTAAAAAATGCTGCAGAATTCAAAAATTCCCGCGATCGATTGATGAAGACTTTCAACACCGCTTGGTGCCTATCTTTAATCGCTTCCATATTGATGGGTGTCTTCTGTGTGGTTTATGCATCATGGTTGGATGATACTCTTATCGCGAGTGACGTTTCCTACGATGGGATTTTTAGAATTCTAGGGATTTCCCTCCCTTTTCATGCGGTGTTCATCATTTTAACTAGCTTGATGCAAGGTAATGAGTGGTATCGCAGATTTATCACTCTCAATATTTGCGCTAGCATCGCATTATTTGTGGTATCCGCTTATCTGATATACAATTACAATCTGCTGGGTGCACTATATGGAATGGTCATCGTACCTTTCATTCAATCGCTTTTGGCCGTAGGATTTTGGCTTAAAAAGAATCATCAGGAATCCATCAGTTTATTCCAAATTTTCAATGTTGATTTTGATGGTTTAATTGCAAAACCATTATTCAAATACAGTATCATGGCGCTAGCGAGCGCTGTAATGTTGCCGGCAGCCTATATTTTCATTCGCAAACAGGTTATGCTTGAAGTAAGTGATGAAGCTGCTGGCTGGTGGGAAGCTGTAAGTAGAATTTCCAACTATTACATGATGTTTGTCACCTCACTCATAGGTTTATATGTTTTGCCCAGTTTGAGCAAAGACGGTAGCATCAAAAACTATCGCATTACGATCATACACTTCTATAAAAATATTCTACCCATTGTAATTTTAGGGTTGGTCAGTATATTCTTGTGTAAAGAACTCATTATTCAATTACTCTTTACCAGAGAATTTTCTGGAGCTGTTCCATTATTCAAATGGCAGCTCGCAGGGGATTTCATAAAGGTCATCACAACAGTAATTGCATTTAGATTTATTGCCCAGAACCAACTGAAAAAATACCTCATTGCCGAAATAGCCAGCGTGGGTTTCTTCTTAGTCATTAGCTACTTGATCATTCCTATTTATCAGGAAGAGGGAGTAGTCATCGCTTATTTCTTGAACTATGTATTCTATATTTTGGTTTTGATTTCGCTGTTGCGAAAGGAGCTCTTTTCTAAAATCCCTATAGAATAATTCTTTCTTGATATTGTCTCGTTAAGTGATTTTGCGTTTGTGAGAAAATAAAATATTTAAGCTCCAAGCTCCAAGCTCCAAGCTCCAAGCTCCAAGCTCCAAGCTCCAAGCTCCAATTCCGATGGTTATCGGAACCAAGTTCCAAATTCTAAAGTTTAAATTACTATTGCGAAAATTCATATCTAAAGTTCCGCATTTTTATCCTCAGTTTCTCTAATCCACTAATCCACTAATCCACTAATCCACTAATCCACTAATCCTCTAATCGACCATTCACCGCATTCTTAAAATCTTAATACTTTGTACTCAATACTTAATACTTTATACTCAATACCCTGACCTAACGATCGTCAAACTAAAAACTTGATACAACTTAAAATCTGACACCCATAGATCAACATCCAACAACTCCTTTCAATAAAACTTGCACAGAACTTTCTTGAAATGCATCTTTGCTGTAGTTCATTCTTTTATTGAGTTATAAAGAAAGGTGGAGAGATTAGACTCTATGATACCTTGGCAACCCTGATCCATCAGAAGGTGCCTCATTCTACCGCGTAGAAATTCGTGGCCAGATAACGACTAACATTCTTTTGACTTAATAATTACGGATAACGGTTCAATTCATTCAAACCGATGAGAAGTCTATGAATAAAACATCCATAACTGAAGCTATCAAGGATCGCATCCTCGTGCTTGATGGAGCCATGGGTACCATGCTGCAGAAATATAAGTTTAATGAAGAGGATTTTAGGGGCGAGCGCTTCAAGGACCACTCTTGTGATGTGAAGGGGAACAACGATCTACTTTCCATCACGCAACCTGAAGCCATCGCTCAAGTCCACGCTGATTATTTTGCCGCAGGTGCCGATATAGTTGAAACTAATACCTTCTCTGCAACAACCATCGCCATGGCCGACTATGAGATGGAGTTTCTCGTGGACGAACTGAATTTTGAAAGTGCTCGCATCGCAAAAAAGGTCGCTGACGAGTTTACGGAAAAAGAACCTCACAAACCGCGATACGTGGCGGGATCCATAGGCCCTACAAATAAGACTGCAAGCATGTCTCCAGATGTCAATGATCCTGGTTTTAGAGCGATCACTTTTGATGAACTACGTATTGCTTATAAACAACAAGCCCGTGGATTGGTCAAAGGTGGCGTTGATGTGCTGCTCGTGGAAACGGTATTTGATACGCTCAATGCCAAAGCAGCGCTTTTTGCCATTGAAGAGCTTAAGGAAGAATTAGATATCGATATTCCTGTCATGGTGAGCGGCACGATTACAGATGCTTCAGGTAGAACACTCAGCGGCCAGACAGCCGAAGCATTTTTGATTTCTATTGAACATTTACCGCTCTTGAGTGTCGGCTTTAATTGTGCCCTAGGCGCAAAGCAGCTTACGCCATATCTAGAATCGATCAGTAGCAAATCTATTTATGGTATCAGCGCGCACCCTAATGCCGGACTGCCCAATGCCTTTGGTGAATATGATGAGACTCCAGAGCAGATGGCAGATCAGATTAAGACCTATCTCGATAAGTCCCTCATCAATATTATAGGAGGATGCTGTGGCACATCCCCAGATCACATAAAAGCCATCGCAGAGCTGGCTACTAAGTATAAGCCCAGAAAGTTTAACGAGCAAAAAATCGTTGCTCATGTCTGAAGTTGATTGTCGACCCTTAAAATTGAGCGGTCTGGAACCGCTGGTCATTAAGCCCGAAAGTAATTTTGTCAATGTAGGTGAACGCACAAACGTCGCCGGATCAAAAAAGTTTTTGAGACTTATCAAAGAAGAAAAGTTTGATGAGGCTCTTGACGTTGCTCGCGATCAGGTTGAAAACGGTGCTCAGATCATCGATGTCAACATGGATGACGGGCTCATCGATGGTAAAGCTGCTATGGTCAAGTTTCTGAACTTGATCGCTGCCGAACCCGATATATCTCGCGTACCCATTATGATCGACAGTTCAAAATGGGAGATCATTGAGGCAGGACTTCAAGTAGTCCAGGGAAAATGTGTAGTGAATTCGATCAGCCTCAAAGAAGGTGAGGAAGAGTTTATCAAGCAGGCCAAAGCCATCAAACGTTACGGAGCGGCCGTCATCGTCATGGCTTTTGATGAGGTGGGCCAGGCAGATACCTATGACCGTCGCGTCGAGATTGCAAAGCGCAGTTACAATGTTCTGGTACAGAAAGTCAACTTCCCGCCTGAGGACATCATTTTTGACCTCAATATTTTTCCCGTCGCGACTGGAATGGACGAGCACAAGCTCAACGCCATTGACTTTATCGAGGGAACGCGCTGGGTGCGCGAGAACCTACCTCATGCAAGCGTAAGTGGAGGAGTAAGTAATGTCAGTTTCAGTTTCAGAGGTAACAATACTGTGCGTGAGGCCATGCACAGCTCGTTTTTATTCCATGCCATCAAGGCTGGAATGAATATGGGGATCGTTAATCCGGCGTTGCTTGAGGTGTACGATGATATTGATAAGGAATTACTGGAGTATGTCGAGGATGTTTTGCTCAACCGTCGCGATGACGCTACCGAGCGACTGCTCGATTATGCCGAGAGCGTTACCCAGACGACAAAAGTTTCAACAAAAGATGATTCCTGGCGGGAGGATTCCCTTCAAGAACGCATCACGAGATCGCTGGTTAAAGGAATTGATGCCTTTATTATTGAAGATGTGGAAGAAGCGCGTCAATCCGTCAACAGACCTATCGAAGTCATCGAGGGGCATTTGATGACGGGAATGAACGTTGTGGGAGACCTTTTTGGGAGTGGGAAAATGTTCTTGCCTCAAGTGGTGAAAAGCGCACGTGTCATGAAAAAGGCGGTGGCTTATCTTTTACCTTTTATTGAAGAGGAGAAAGATGGCGCAAAGTCTACAAACGGCAAAGTCCTGATGGCAACTGTTAAGGGAGATGTGCATGACATCGGTAAAAATATTGTCTCCGTGGTGCTGGCTTGTAACAACTACGAGATCATCGATCTGGGTGTTATGGTTCCGCCAGAGAAAATCTTGGACGCCGCCATTGAAAACAACGTTGATGTCATCGGTTTGAGTGGCCTGATCACGCCCTCGCTGGATGAGATGGTGTTCCTTGCAAAAGAAATGCAACGTCGCAATTTCAAGGTGCCGCTCATGATCGGTGGTGCGACAACATCGCGGGCGCATACTGCCGTGAAGATCGATCCAGAATATGATTGTACGGTGGTTCACGTGAACGATGCGAGCCGTGCCGTTACCATCGCAGGTGAGGTCATTGAGAAGGAAGATGGAAGTCATACCGCTTTCGCGAAAGCGAAAAAAGAAGAATACGCCAAACTAAGAACCGACTTCTTAGGTAGATCAAAAAAGAAGGAATACCTAAGCATCGAGAACGCCAGAAAGAATCCATGGACCACGGACTGGGAGAACTATAAACCTGTCAAACCCAAAAAAATGGGGGTTTTTGAAGTCAACGATGTCAAAATCAAGGATCTCGTAGATTACATCGACTGGTCGCCCTTTTTCAGAAGTTGGGATCTGCACGGGCGTTACCCGCTCATCCTTACTGATGAGGTTGTGGGAAAGCAGGCAAAAGAACTTTTTGCCGATGCACAGGAAATGCTGCAAAAAATTATTGAAGAGGACTGGCTGGAGGCTCGCGCCATCTACGGATTATTTCCTGCAAATAGGGTGGGAGATGATATCAAAGTAGATCACAAAGATGGTTTCATGTTCCGCAGTTTACGCCAGCAGAGCAAAAAGGCCCAGGGGAACCCTAATATCGCCCTCGCCGATTTTATTGCTCCGGAAGATGCTGGATATCAAGATTACATCGGAGCCTTTTGCGTGAGCACCGGTTTTGGCGTGGCAAAAAGAGCCGCCCAGTTTGAAGAAGATCATGATGATTATAACAGCATCATGCTCAAGGCACTCGCTGATCGCCTTGCAGAGGCTTATGCGGAGTACCTGCACCTGAGAGTCAGAAAGGAATTTTGGGGCTATGCCAGCGACGAGCAGCTCGACAACGATGCGCTGATCAAGGAAGAATATAAAGGCATACGACCTGCACCTGGTTATCCTGCGTGTCCAGATCATTTAGAGAAATTGACCGTTTGGGAAATGATGGAGGTCAAAGAAAAAATCAACGTGCGACTTACTGAGAGCCTAGCCATGTGGCCGGCCGCAAGTGTATCCGGCTACTACATCGGGCATCCCGAGGCGCGTTATTTCGGCCTTGGAAAAATCAAGGAAGATCAGGTTCAAGACTATGCGGAGCGAAAAGGAATCACCTATCAAGAAGCAGAACGCTGGCTCAATCCTAACATCGCTGACTAACCCACAAATCAACTTGCAAAAATCACTATGAAAATAACGGATCACCTTAAGAAAGCTGACAAACCACTATTCAGCTTTGAGATCATACCGCCTGTCAAAGGGAAATCCATAAAAGAACTTTACGACAATATAGATCCCTTGATGGAGTTCAAGCCACCGTTTATTGATGTAACAACCTCGCGTGAAGAGTTTATCTATATCGAAAAGGGAAATGGGCTTTTGGAAAAGCGACTTACCAGAATGCGTCCCGGTACACTTGGGATTTGTGCCTCCATACAGAACAAGTACGGTGTCGATACGGTGCCCCATATACTTTGTGGTGGTTTTACAAAGCAGGAAACAGAATACCTGCTGGTGGATTGTATGTATCTAGGAATCGACAACGTAATGGCTTTGAGAGGCGATGCGCGTAAGGAAGAAAAACGATTTTCAAAGACTGAGGAAGGTCATGAATTTGCCATCGACCTGGTGAAACAGATTCAGGCTCAAAATAAAGGGAAGTACCTGCATGAGGTAATTGAAATTTCTTGCGATGTGGATTTTTGTATAGGCGTTGCCGGTTATCCAGAAAAGCATGAAGAATCTCCCAGTTTAAAAAGTGATTTGAAAAGGCTCAAAGAAAAGGTAGACGCCGGAGCCGATTACGTCGTAACCCAAATGTTTTTTGACAACAAAAAATTCTTTGAATTTGTTGAAGCAGCCCGTTCCATGGATATCAATGTACCCATCATTCCAGGTATCAAGCCCATTGCTACAAAAAAGCATCTAAATATTCTGCCACAAACTTTCCATTTGGATCTGCCTCAAGAGCTTGTGGATGCTGTGGAATCGTGCAAAAACAACAAAGAGGTGCGTCAAGTGGGCGTGGAGTTTGCCGTACAGCAAAGCAAAGAGCTTCTAGAATATGGAGTTCCCGTGCTGCATTTCTACAGTATGGGTAAAAGCGATAACATAGAGGCGGTAGCGAGGGAATTGTTTTGATTATAGTTCTCTTTGAAGATGTCAGTTCGAGTTATTTACTCTCGCAAAGCGAGAGAAAATTGTTTCGAGAACTGTTAATGATCAAGAAGTCCAATACTTCTCGATACAAATTTTTAGTTTCCTGCCGTCAACTAAAAATTCACTCGAAGTGACAACTCTTTCAGTTCGAGTTCGTTAAAACATTTGTCAGTTCGAGTTTTTTACGAGGTAACGAGTAAAAAGTATCGAGAACCGTAGAGATCGCGATAAATCTACTTCTCTAACTATCTGCCGGCAGGCAGGTACAAATTTCGGTTTCATACCGCCAGCAGAATGCTGATCATCATCGGAACCGCTCGAAGTGACACTTCCGTAGAGCCAAATGAGTACGATTTAGTTCGCAATTATTTCAGTCTTTAGTCGAAGAAAATAGATTTTGAACTCTTTGAAGTTTTGATTTGGCTTAGTTTAGCGTCCCATGAGAAATAGTTACGATTGGGTTGTTGTAGTTGGTGTTGTTCTCGCTTTCGCGAAAGCGGCCATAGCACAAGATACGAGAGAGGCATCATCAGTATTTACGATAGACGCATCCCTGATGCACGGGACGATTCTCGAGCACAATCCAGACATAGCCCATTTAATCACCGATCATCCCAAAGGCGTTTTGCTGAGCTACAATCAAAAAACTTTTGGAGAAGAAGAGTGGCAGGCGAGATATGGATACCCAGATTGGGGAGTAAGTGTCGCGTATCAGGACATGAAAAACTTTTTCTTGGGTGAGGCGTATAGTGCTTATGCGCACTTCAATTTTTATTTTCTAGAGCGCAATTTACAGTTCAGAGTAGGACAAGGATTGGGTTATATGACCAAGCCCTTTGATGTTGAAGACAACCCTAGAAATAATGCCTACGGTACACGTTTTACCAGTTCTACGTTTATTCTCGCAAATTATGTGAAGGAGAATATTTATAAAGGATTGGGTTTTCAAGCTGGTTTTAATATCATTCACTATTCTAATGCTAACGTGCGTGCACCAAACAACTCCACAAACACCTGGTTCTTTAACGCCGGCCTCAATTATACTTTCAATCACGAGGAAACGCCAGAATTCAAGATTTGGGAGAAAAGAGCCTACTCTGAACCCATTCATTTCAATCTTGTAGGACGGCTCGGTTTTAATGAAAGTGATTTCAGGGGTAGTGGGCAATATCCATTTTACGACTTTTCCTTTTATGCCGACAAGCGCATCAACATCAAAAGCAGCTTGCAGCTAGGAACAGAGGTCTTTTTTGCTGAATTTCTGAAAGAATATCGCGATTACCTAGCCAACAGCTTTCCAGAGGAAGGGTTGACGGGTGATGAAAATTATCAGCGCGTGAGTGTCTTTGTGGGGCACGAATTGCATTTGGGCAAGACCAGTCTATTGACGCAGGTGGGATATTATGTGTACTGGCCCATAGATTTTGAAACCAGAATCTATAACAGAATAGGTTTGCAGCGTCGAATTACCGATAAGGTTTTTGCCTCACTCACGGTGCATTCTCATGGAGCTGCTGCCGAGGGCGTGAGTCTGGGCGTGGGGTATCGCTTTAAAGGATTTAAATTATGAGAATATTGAATCTAAGAGGGTTGAGGTTTCTTTTGGCAATAGTTGTGACTTCTGGATTTTATGCCTGTGATTCTGAAGAAGGTCTGAACTGTACACAAGCAGCGGGCGATATGGTTGCCATCGAGATCGATGTTGATTTCTTTAATAGGGTGACAGTATTGGAACGAGCAGGACTGGTTATCAAACAAGGCGATACCCAAAAAGTGGTGCTCAAAACGGGCGAAAATCTCGTGAACGACATTGAAATCACAGTTGAAGACGATCGTCTGACTATTCTCAATGATAATGGTTGTAATGTAGTGCGTGACTATGGACTGACCATTGTTGAAATAACTGTTCCCGACTTAAAAGAAATCAGATCTAGTACGGGACTTGACGTTGTTTCAGATGGAGTTTTAGCGTTTGATGATCTAACTCTGGTCTCAAACGATGGCCCGGAAGAAGATTTTTTCCGTTCTTCGGGAAATTTCAGGTTGTTGCTTGATGTGGAAAGACTTACCATTAATACAAATAAGCTCTCCAATTTTTATTTATCCGGAGCAGTTGAAAACGCCTTTTTGAATTGGGATCAAGGCGATGGCCAGCTCTTTGGTGAAGATCTCGTAATTCAAAACGCCATGATTTTCCATCGTGGTACAAACGACTGGCACCTCGACGTTAAACAAAACATCTCCGGAACCATAAGCGGCTACGGAGATGTGATTCTTAAATCTCAGCCAGCGTCCATCAATGTAGATGAGACCTGGAGGGGAAGATTGATTGTTGAGGAGTAAATTACAAATTATTAATTATCTGAAACTCCTGCACAGACTAATGGCTAACAGCTAAAGGCTAATAGCTAAAAGCACCTAATAATCCCCACCATCAAGATTCTTGGCATTCTTCACCTTCTGCTTAGTCAAAGCTAGTTCTAGAACATTGCTCATGTCGCTTACGTAATGGAAAGTCAATCCTTTTAGGTATTCCGACTTAATCTCGTCGATGTCGCGTTTGTTTTGATCGCAAAGCAGGATTTCTTTGATTTTGGCGCGTTTTGCAGCGAGAATCTTTTCTTTGATTCCGCCTACGGGTAAAACTTTTCCACGTAACGTGATTTCTCCCGTCATGGCGATACTTTTTTTCACTTTACGTTGGGCAAATAAACTCACAAGCGAAGTCAGCATCGTTACACCTGCACTAGGACCATCTTTGGGTGTAGCACCTTCTGGGACGTGAATGTGCACATTATATTTTGCAAAAATATCTGGATTGATACCTAATACATCAGCGTTTGATTTGATGTATTCCATAGCGATCGTGGCACTTTCCTTCATCACCTTACCTAGGTTACCGGTAATAGTAAGATTACCTTTACCCTTACTGAGCGTGGATTCTATAAATAAAATGTCTCCACCTACTTTAGTCCAGGCAAGTCCGGTTACCACTCCGGCAACATCATTGTTTTCATACTTGTCGCGCTCGAGTTTGGGAGCTCCCAGAACTTCTACAATCGTATCTGTATTTACTTTAAGATCATATTCTTCCTCCATGGCGATGCTTTTTGCAGCATAACGTACCATTTTGGCAATTTGCTTATCCAGCGCTCGTACTCCACTCTCGCGAGTATAACCTTCAACAATTTTTTCAATTTGAGGCTTGCCTAATTTAAGGTGTGATTTATCGAGACCATGCTCATTCAACTGTTTAGGAAGCAAGTGACGTTTACCGATCTCCACTTTTTCCTCAATCGTGTAACCCGTTACATTAATGATCTCCATACGATCACGCAGGGCAGGTTGTATGGTCTGCAAACTATTACAAGTTGCTACAAACATCACTTTACTCAAGTCAAACCCCATCTCAAGGAAGTTGTCGTAAAAAGCATTATTCTGTTCTGGATCGAGCACTTCAAGCATTGCACTACTGGGATCACCATTGTGAGAGCTGCTCAGCTTATCAATCTCGTCCAGTACAAAAACGGGATTGGAAGTTTTTGCCTTTTTGATACTCTGTATGATACGACCCGGCATCGCTCCTATATAGGTTTTTCTATGCCCTCTGATTTCTGCTTCATCGCGCAAACCACCAAGTGAGATACGCACGTATTCACGTCCCAAAGCCTCTGCAATGGATTTCCCAAGGGATGTTTTACCCACACCAGGAGGTCCATATAGACATAAAATAGGCGATTTCATATCATTACGCAGTTTCAGAACCGCGAGGTACTCGATAATTCTCTTTTTGACTTCGTCAAGACCGTAATGGTCGCGATCTAAAATGCGCATCGCGCGTTTCAAGTCAAAGTTGTCTTTTGAAAACTCGTTCCACGGCAGATCCAGAAACAAATCCAGATAGTTGCGCTGGATGGAATATTCTGCAACCTGTGGATTCATGCGTTGCATTTTTGAGAGCTCCTTCTCAAAATGCTCCTTGACCTTGTCGTCCCATTTCTTCTTTTTGGCACGCTGGCGCATCTCATCCAGCTCCTCGTGCGAGCTCACACCACCACCCAATTCTTCTTGAATGGTTTTCATTTGCTGGTGCAAGAAATATTCGCGTTGCTGCTTATTGATATCAGTTTGGACACGTGACTGAATATCGTTTTTGAGTTCTAGTTTCTGCAACTCGATATTCATGAAACGCAACGTTTCTAAAGCTCGCTCCTTAAGGTCGCTTATCTGTAGCAACTTTTGCTTGTCGGCAACCTGGAGATTCATGTTTGACGAAACAAAATTCACCAAAAACGAGTTGGACTCAATGTTCTTGATCGCAAAAGATGCCTCCGTCGGGATATTGGGACTGTGCTTGATGATCTCGAGCGATAGATCCTTGATTTTTTCAATGATTGCGTTGAACTCTGCATTATCTCCTTCAGGACGTTGCTCTGGAATGTCAATCGCTTTGGCCCGTAGATAAGGCTCTTCACTTACGATCTCACCCAGCTGGAAACGTTTCTTACCTTGAATGATCACCGTGGTGTTGCCATCAGGCATCTTGAAGACTTTGAGAATACGCGCCACGACACCTACATCGTGCAGATCTTTGTGATCAGGATCTTCTACCTCTTCATCTTTCTGAGCAACGACACCTATCACGTTTTTTGCAGAATTTGCCTCTCGCAATAATTTTATGGATTTATCGCGTCCGGCAGTAATGGGAATCACAACACCAGGGAAAAGCACCATGTTACGCAACGGTAAAATAGGTAGGGAATCGGGAACACTCTCGGCATTCATTTCCTCCTCGTCCTCGCTGCTCAAGAGAGGTATGAATTCAGCATCCTGCTCAAATTCCTGAAGTGACAAGTTGTCTAGTTTTAATTTCTTTGAATCAAACATATAATTTCGATTAGCCAGAGTGTCAGTCACACGCTGGCTTTTTAAATTAGTATTTATTAGGTTGCGGTGGATTGAGGATTGCACGCTTTCGCGAAAGCGTAACTACATCAATCATTATTCTGAAAATCAGCATTTTGTAAAAAGGAAATATACTCATGCATTTCAGGAATCGCATACCGCGACCTGAAAATTTTCAAATTCCTTGCCATGCTGGTGTAACATCGTTGATATATACGCATCTTTATGTCGTAACACTAACCGAGTGAAGCTTACTGAAATCGAAATACAGCTTTATGACCTGTGCGAGCAGGGAGATCGCAAATCCCAGATGGCGGTTTATGACCAATATTGTAGGGGAATGTATCACGTGGCGCTGCGTATCGTGCAAGATGAGGGCGAGGCAGAAGATATCATGCAAGAAAGTATGATCACGGCCTTTCAGAAAATGTCACAATGGAACCGAACGGCAACCTTCGGCGCCTGGCTTAAACGTATTGTAGTGAACAACAGTTTGAGTCATGTGAGAAAACATGGTAAAGTGCAAAAGGTGGATTACGAT
This sequence comes from uncultured Flavobacteriaceae bacterium, assembly GCA_964631155.1. Taxonomy (GTDB): domain Bacteria; phylum Bacteroidota; class Bacteroidia; order Flavobacteriales; family Flavobacteriaceae; genus Nonlabens. The sequence goes on along the minus strand of CAZVYO010000015.1, from coordinate 12,916 downwards.
AGTGTTTCCTACGAGATGGAAGTTGTTCCTGACGAGCAGATTGATATGGAGAGCGCTGGAATGACTGCTAAAAAAGTCCTTGAAATCATGAAAACCATGAACGATAGGTACAGAGAGGTGTTGACCCTAAGTTTGATCGAGGGTATGGATAATGAAGAGATCAGCGAGATATTGGGCATTACAAATGGTGCCTGCCGCACAACGATCTCAAGAGCAAAAGATAGTTTAAGACAAAAATTGCAAGCAATATGAAAGATTTAGAGAAGTGGTTTGCAGAACAAGATTTTGATAGAGAGCAAATGCCCAGCGGGCACAGAAACCGTTTCCTGGAAAAACTGGAGGCCGCCTGTGAAGAGCAGAATACAGATTCAGAAATCAAAGCTGACCAAGCAGAAAAAGGGAAGGTGATTTCCATGACCAGCTTGTTCAAATGGGGACTGGTCGCCGGTCTTGCGATACTCGTAGGAGTTGGAGGCTTCAATTATGCTCAAAACCTAAACGATTTTGATCAAGGCCTTGAAGATGTATCACCAGAAATGGCGCAGACCCAAGACTTTTTTACCAGCACCATAACCTATGAACTGGAACAGCTCAACCAGCAGCAGTCTCCAGAAACCGAGCTGATCATTACTGATACAAAGCAGATTCTCAAAAAACTGGAGAATGATTACCAGAAGATCCAAAAGGATTTCAAGGCTAATAGTGATAACAAAACAGTTATCGCAGCGATGATTGCCAACTTCCAAAGTAGGATAGATGTGCTTCAAAAAGCACAAGAACAGATTGAACAACTCAAAATGCTAAAAGAAAATAGAAATGAAGAAATTATATAAGATACTGGCGCTTTTTCTACTTGTACCTGCCTTAACCTTAGCTGGAAATGGTAGAGGTAAATACACCAAGAGCAAAAAACTATCCAAACAATATACGCTCAATGCAGATGGAATGGTGAAGATCAGTAACAGCTTTGGTAATGTCACCATCACCTCATGGGATCAACCACAAGTAACTTTTGAAGTCGTAGTGGAGGTAAACGGTGATGATGAATCCCGTGTTGAAAAACGCTTGAAAGAGATCGATGTGCGCTTCAACAGTTCCAGCGAAATGGTAGAGGCCAGAACATTCAACGGTGAAAATGACAATGATGATTTCAGTTTCTGGGATTTGTTCAAAAGCAATAACAACCGCGGTTATAATGGAAAAGTGAAGATCGATTATGTGGTTAGAATGCCTATAACTGCTTCCCTGGACTTAAATAATGATTATGGCGCGGTTATCATTGATAAATTAGAAGGACGTGCAGATATAAGCTGCGATTACGGTAGATTGGATATTGGCCAACTGATGGCTAGGGATAATGAACTAAGTTTTGACTATACGAGAAGTTCGCACATCGATTATATGAAATCGGGTATTATCAGGGCAGATTTTAGTGACTTTGATCTTTACGGTTGTGAGCAACTTGAATTCAAAGGAGATTATACAAAAGCCCGACTTCATAAAACTGCGAGACTTAATTACAAAGCAGATTTTGGAACCGTTGAGACAGAAGAAAGCATCAGCGTGGTAGGGCGAGCAGATTATACCACCAGCAGACTGGGTGTGGTACTGGAAAAACTGGATATCACCGCCGACTTCGGAACATTAAAAGTCAAGGAGTTAGGAAAAGACATCAAGTCAGTAAACGTACGTTCTGACTATACCGGCGTCGACTTGAACTACCATCGAGATGCAAGCTTTAAGTTTGATATAGATACAGAGTTTGCGGGCATCAACACCTCTGGTGATGCAGAAATAACAAATTCATCAAAAGATCATACGGAAAAAAGTATTTCAGGTTATGTAGGAAAGTCTGGTAGTTCTGGAATGATTAAAATCAAAAGCGAATTTGGAGGCGTATCGCTAAAAAGAAACTAATTTTAATAAACTTAAAACCATAGAATCATGAAAAAAGTACTCGCATTAATCTTAATAATATCAAGTTGTCATATCGCAAGTGCCCAATGGTGGGGCAGCGGCAAAAGAGTTAAAGGAAATGGTGATGTCATTACTAAGACTTTTGACACAGACGATTATGACTATGTTTCAGTCAATAACAGTCTTGATGTTGAGCTTGTAGAAGGTACAGAAGGTACCATCAAAGTCGTAGCAGAATCCAATATTATGGAGCACCTAGAGATAGAAACTAAAGGAGACAAACTTATAGTAGGCGTCAAAAAAGGGATCAATCTCAGCACCCGAAAAGGTATCAAGGTTACGGTTCCAGTTGAGAAAATAAGTGGAGTAAGCCTTGCCGGAAGCGGTGATATCAATAGTGATATGGTTTTGCGTAACAGCAAATTCAAATTATCCCTTGCAGGTAGTGGTGATATCAACCTGCACACAGAATCTGAGCGATTAGACGTCTCACTCGCAGGTAGCGGTGACATTAAACTGAAAGGACGTACCGAGTACTTAGAAGCAAGCCTTGCAGGAAGTGGTGACATTGAAGCATTTGACATGAAAGCAAATAACGTGGAGGCAAGCATTGCAGGTAGTGGTGATGTGTCAGTTTACTGCAACGGTGGAGATATGAAGGCGAGTATCGCAGGGTCTGGAGATTTGCGCTATAAGGGTTCTACCAGTAGCGTGAAAAAATCTGTCATAGGTAGTGGTGACATATCAAAAATGTAAACCTCTAAAAAACTATTACAATCAATCCCTTTTGTCGTCTAGATGGAAGGGATTTTTTATTTTACGCTTCCGCGCTGCGCCGTCGGCAAGCCTATGGCGACCGAGGGAAAGCGTCACCCATCAAAACCTATTGTATTAAATGATCAAACAAACAGAAGATTTCGTAAAGTCCACACTCAAAAACGCAGAAAGTGGACACGACTGGTACCACCTTGATCGGGTCAGAAAAAATGCGCTTTCCATCGCTGGCCATTTTCAAGGAGCAGATAGATTTATTGTGGAACTGGGTGCTTTGCTACACGACATAGCAGACAGTAAATTTCACGACGGAGATGAATCTATAGGTCCCAAAATAGCTGCAGAACATTTAGAGGTATTATCGATCACTGACGCTCAAAAATCAGGGGTGGTCGATATCGTAAAAAATATCTCTTTTAAAGGAGGTCATGATGAGCAAAAAAAGAAATCACTTGAGTTACAGATTGTTCAAGATGCCGACCGGCTGGATGCGATCGGTGCCATAGGGATTGCCCGTACATTTAATTATGGAGGTTTCAAGAACAATAAAATTTATGATCCTAGAGTGCCGCCTCAGTTGAACATGACCAAAGAAGAATATAAAAAGGGAGGAGCGCCTACAATTAATCACTTTTACGAAAAATTGTTACTCCTTAAAGATCTCATGAATACGGAACCTGGTCGTTTAAAGGCTCAACAACGTCATGATTTTATGTTGCAATTCTTAGATCAGTTTTATCAAGAGTGGAACGCTGGGTAATTCTATTAAGCTAGAACCATTTTGAAAAATAATGAGCTTAGTATATTGCCAAAAATTTCTGGTAGCACATATTCAAAACATTTCATGAAGCGCAATCCATTTGACGAGAAAAAACGTCAATATTTTTTGATTAAACTACAGTATTTGGGATTTCGTTTTCACGGCTGGCAGAAGCAGCCCGGTGGAATCCCTACTGTCGAGCGTATGGTGTTGCGTACGTTGCGCTTTGTGTTTGACCATTCAAACTTCAAGGTTCTTGCTGCGGGTCGTACAGATGCAAAAGTTTCTGTAAACGAGACCTGGATAGAATTGTTTCTGGAACAGGAAGATCTTGTGGATAAAAAGAGTTTTCTTCAAAATTTTAATTTAAACCTACCTAGCGACATCAGAGCTCTGGAAATTGTAGAGACAGATGCAGACTTTAATGTCATACAGGCCCAGAAGCTCAAGGAATACATATACCTCTTCTCACATGGAGGTAAATTTCATCCCTTCTGTGCTTCCATGATGGTCTATATAAAGGACGTTCTTGATATTGAACTCATGAAAACAGCTGCAAAAATGTTTGAAGGTACTCATGATTTCTGGTCCTTTACCTACAAACCCAGCTCGACTACAGAGACCACGGTTCATATCGAGGAGTCAGAAATAGTGGAAAATGATCTTTTTACTGCTAATTTTTTTCCAGAAACCAGCTATTTATACCGGGTAAAGGCATCTGGTTTTAAGCGGCATCAGGTACGGCTCATGATGGGAATGTTATTTGACATAGGTGTAGGTAAAATGACATTAAAGGAATTTGAGCACACGCTGGACGGTAGCAACCGCATCCATCTGGCTCATATCGCTCCCGCAAGTGGGTTGATGCTTTACAAATCTAAGTTTCTGTAAGTTTTTTGCGCTTTCGCGAAAGCGAAACTATCCAAATTCTTTCTGCATGCCATAGTTATTCAAATGCTGACTATATTTAAACACAAATAAAATTTACGAGATGAGGAACACATTAGCGATAGGTATTTTTTTAATGAGTTTGATAGGAAGCGCTCAAGAATTTGCACCTCTGGATAAAAGTCCCCTGGATGCCGCCTACTATCCGGCTAATGCCGCTAAAAGGAAATTTGCTGAATCTGAGAAACAACGTAAGGAACTTGAGCCTAAAATAAGAGTCCTCTATAGCAGACCCAGTTTAAAGGAGAGAGATATCTTCCGCAAAAATGAAGAAAGAGAATCAGGTATAACTCAATATGGAAAACCATGGAGGTTAGGAGCTAACGAGAGCACGGAGCTACTACTTATGGATACAGCAGTAATAGGAGGTCAGAAGATTCCGGCAGGTCGTTATTCCATAGTTGTAACACCCTTTGAGAATGAATGGAGGTTTCATATCAACTCTGAGAATGATGGTTGGGGTAATTACAGTTACAATTCTGATTTCAATCTTGTGACGGTTAGCGTTCCCGTAATCACCGAAGATCAGTCTATTGAAAACTTGAGTATCTCCCTTTACAGCCCAGAAGAAAACAATGTAGTTCATATGAGAGTAGGCTGGGGAAAATACAGAGTGGAATTGCCGATAACGATTTAAGGTTTATTAGCTCCCTTTTATAATTTTCTACTCATGATTGAAGCTGTCAAATCGTGATTAAATCTATAAAGTTGGTATTTTAGCCCGATTTGATATAATTTTCAATGGAATATACACTCGAGGCGCAAGGCATTACAAAAGCTTATGGCGATTATACAGCCATCAATGATGTAACGCTCAAGGTTCCCAAGGGAAGTATTTTTGGGCTTTTGGGGCCTAATGGCGCTGGTAAGACCAGTCTGATCAGGATCATCAATCAAATCACGATGCCAGATGAGGGTCAGGTGATACTCAATGGAGAACCATTGCATCCCAAACATATTGCTGACATAGGGTATATGCCTGAGGAAAGAGGACTTTACAAGTCCATGAAGGTAGGCGAGCAATGCATTTATCTAGCACAACTTAAAGGTTTAACTAAACGTGAAGCAAAAGCACGTTTGCAATATTGGTTTGACCGATTGGGAATTGAAGATTGGTGGAATAAAAAGTTGCAGGAGCTGTCTAAGGGTATGGCTCAAAAAATACAGTTCATCGTAACTGTTATGCATGAACCATCTTTATTGATTTTTGATGAACCCTTTTCAGGTTTTGACCCAGTTAATGCAGATTTGATCAAAGATGAGATCATCAACTTAAGAGATCAGGGGGCCACCATTATATTCTCAACCCACCGCATGGAAAGCGTTGAGGAAATGTGTGACCATATTGCTCTGATAAACAAATCGCATCTTGTTCTAGAAGGAAAGTTGAATGAAGTTAAACAAAGATTTAGATCTAGGTCTTATGCTGTTTCACTCATTACAGATGACGCTCAATCTACTTTTGAGAAAATCCCCTCAAATTATCGACCTCAATCTACTCAGCTCAAAGGATTAGATTCTACTTTAGACTTTACGATACAGTTGCCAGAAGAGGTCACGCTTCCATCAGTATTAAATGTGTTGACTTCACTAGGAGAACTGGTTCACTTTAGTGAAATTATTCCGAGCGTAAACGATATTTTCATTCAAACGGTACGCAATCATGGATAAACTTTGGCTCATACTTAAAAGAGAGTATCTCAATAAAGTCCGCAACCGCACATTTGTCATCATGACTTTTGTAAGTCCATTGATTTTTGTAGGTGTTGTGTTGCTGATTAGTTGGTTAACCAGTATTAATTCAGATGAAATACGTAAGGTCGCGATTCTTGATTCTACGGGTCAGAATTATGCCGCTCTCTTTGAGGATACAGAACGTACCGAGTATATCCTCTTGGAAGATATGTCGCAAGATATGGCAGTTACTGCCAGCAGTGAAGCTGATTATTATGGTCTTTTATTGCTGAACGGTGGTCAGCAGGGACTGAGGCAAGCGATATTTTATTCAGATGACTCGCCATCTTCTGGTTTTATTGAAGCAATTGAAAATAAAATCAATAAAAAAGCTACCGAAAACAACTACCGCTCTCAAGGTATAGATCTCAATGTTATCGCAAATGCTCAGGTCAACAATGAAATCCAGCTCCAAAAATTTAGTGGAGAACAAACCAGTAAACAAGCAGGCTGGATAAAAATAGCGACGGGAGGAGCTGCCGGTTATTTGTTAATGATGTTCATCATTATCTACGGCAATATGCTCATGCGGTCCGTGATTGAAGAGAAGACTAATAGAATCATAGAAGTAATCGTGAGTAGTGTTAAGCCCAAATACCTCATGCTAGGTAAAATAACGGGAACGTCCCTTGCGGGAATCACCCAGTTTTTAATCTGGGTACTTTTAGGTGGAGTGCTGGTGATCGTGGGATCTCTGATTCTTGGGGTCGATGCTTTTACCACACCCGCAAATGCAGAAGTTATTGCCACCACACAAGATGCTTCAAAGATTGAATTGATAGTAAATGACATTGCTCAGTTGCCTATTCTGAAATTGATACTTTGCTTCTTCATCTACTTTATAGGAGGTTACTTTTTATACGCCTCTATTTATGCTGCGATAGGGGCAGCGGTAGATAGCGAGACAGATACGCAACAGTTCATGTTACCAGTAATCTTACCTTTGATGCTCGCTATTTATGTAGGATTTTTTTCGGTTATGGATAATCCACATGGAACGGTTGCGGTGGTGTTTTCATATATACCATTGACATCTCCCATAGTGATGTTGATGCGCATACCGTTTGGCGAGATCGCCATGTGGGAGATTTTGCTAAGCATGATAGTATTATATGGATCTATTTTTTTAATGATATTTATATCTGCAAAAATCTATCGTATAGGTATTTTGATGTACGGTAAAAAAACAAATTGGAAAGAGCTTTACAAGTGGCTTAAGTATTAGAATGCGAATGGATATCAACTGGCAAAAAATCGAGGATTTTCTTACCTACCCTATTATAGGTCAGAAAGGTGAAGAGGGATTCCACCTAGATACCTGGATGGTAATCCTTGCGGTCATAGGTATCGTATTAACTTCTATATTTCTCAATTTTGTAAAACGCTTTTTCACGAGAAAAATGGACATTGCTGACAAACGCAAGTTTGATAGCATATTTAAATTTTTCAACTATGTAGTTTACATCATTGTCATTGTGATCGTGCTGAGTACTAACGGTGTCAATCTTACTGCGCTTTTCACGGCATCGGCTGTGCTCTTTGTAGGTCTTGGTTTTGCACTACAAGATCTATTCAAGGATATTATTGCTGGAGTGACCATTCTCATTGACAAATCAGTACTAGTCAACGACGTAATTGAGATGAACGGTAAAGTAGGCCGTGTTTTTGAGATCAAGCTGCGTAGTACGAGAATCATCACACGTGATGACAAGATTCTTGTCATTCCTAATCATCTTTTCCTTACGGAGACAGTATACAATTATACCCAGAATCACCCCAAAACCCGTGAAGTGGTAGAAGTAGGCGTCGCCTATGGCAGCGATACCAAACTTGTGGAAAAAGTTCTGCTCGAGTGTGCAAACAAATCTAAAGCTATCTTAAATAGTCCTGAACCATTTGTGATGTTCAATAACTTTGGTGATAGCTCACTGGATTTTGGAATCTACTTTTTTGTCGCAGACAGTTTTACAGACCCGCGTATCAAAAGTGATTTGCGGTTTGCAATTGACCAAGCATTCAGGGAAAATAATATCACAATTCCATTCCCACAAAGGGATGTTCATTTTTATGACACACGCGATTGATTTGCTCAGCTCAAAACAAACCTTGAAATGAAAAGGTTTCTTGCAGCTTTATTTTTAGTTCTCGCTTTCGCGAAAGCGGACGCACAAGGAACAGATCTCTTCAGGGCAGAGTACACCTATTTTCCTCAGCGAAAATCTGATAACAGCTTCAGAAGGTTCAGGACATTTGCAAACATTCCTCTAAAAGTAGGAGAGGGTACTTATCTTGTGCCGTTTATCGAGTACCGGAATGTTCATATGGTGATACGTGACAAAGAACGTTTTCAGGAATTTTCTACAGACCGGTATGAAAGTTATGAGGTCGCCTTAGGGTACACGCAGCCGCTCAAAAATAATTGGAGGTTTGGTTCTAGGGCAGGTGTGCTTATTGCTTCTGACTTTGACGAGGCAAAGCCTGTAAAGGACGATTATTTTGTTTCTGCATCAGTCTATTTTATCAAAAATGAAAAAAAACGTGATGACGGTGGCAAACCGTGGCAACTGGTTTTAGGAGTGCAATACAGCACAACGGTGGGGAGACCATTTCCATTACCATATTTAAACTACTATAGGGAATTTAAGGAAGACTGGAGTTTTACCTTAGGAGCTCCCAAAATGAATCTCAAGTACCGGTTTGATGACAAGCATAGCGTTCAATTATACGCTAGGTTGGATGGTTTTTACGCAAACATTCAAAATGATGTAGAAACTACTGGAGGGCTAGGCGATAATGTTTCCATGACGACCGCTATGATGGGACCCGGTTACCAATACAACTTTACCAAGCATATTTCAGTCTACGCTTACGCTGGTTACACATTCCTTAACGAGATCAGATTACGTGACCCAGATGGAGATGATGTGAAAATCATTAACGAGACGAATACGTTTTACTCACGAGCTGGAATAAAATTCAAGATTTAATGGCAGAGATACTTATTATAGAAGACGAGAGTGCGATACGCAGGGTCCTAGTAAAAATTCTAGCAGAGGAAAGCAAGGACTATAATGTTTCAGAAGCAGAGGATGGACTCTCTGGTATGGAGATGATAAAGGATAAAGACTATGACCTTGTGCTTTGTGATATTAAAATGCCAAAAATGGATGGTGTTGAGGTACTAGAAGCAGTAAAGAAAGTCAAGCCAGAGACACCAGTCGTGATGATTTCTGGGCATGGAGATCTTGAGACCGCAGTAAATACAATGAGGCTGGGAGCATTTGATTACATTTCTAAACCGCCAGATTTGAACCGACTCTTGAATACGGTTCGCAATGCTCTCGATCGTAAAACTTTGGTGGTAGAAAATACCAGACTCAAGAAAAAAGTAAGTAAGAATTATGAAATGGTAGGAGAGTCTGAACTCATTACCATCATAAAAAACATCATTGAAAAGGTCGCACCTACTGATGCTCGTGTGCTTATCACAGGTGGAAATGGTACAGGGAAGGAACTTGTAGCGCATTGGTTGCATGAAAAAAGCAATAGGAGTAAAGGTCCTTTTATTGAGGTAAATTGTGCTGCGATTCCTAGCGAACTGATCGAGAGTGAACTTTTTGGTCATGTGAAAGGTAGTTTTACAGGAGCAAATAAAGATCGTGCCGGTAAATTTGAAGCAGCAAATGGCGGGACTATATTTCTTGATGAGATAGGAGATATGAGTCTCAAAGCTCAGGCTAAAGTCTTGAGAGCCCTACAGGAAAATAAGATCCAGCGTGTAGGGAGCGACAAGGACATTAAGGTAGATGTACGCATTCTAGCTGCTACTAACAAAGATCTCAAAAAAGAGATCGAGGACAAGAAATTCCGTGAAGATCTCTATCATCGTTTAGCCGTTATTCTCATTAACGTACCTTCTCTCAATGACCGCAGGGAAGATATACCTGTTCTCGTAGAACATTTCGCTAAAAAGATCGCGCAGGAACAAGGGAATGGTCCTAAAAAATTTACTCCAGACTCCTTGAAACTCCTCAAGGAATATGACTGGACTGGTAATATTAGGGAACTTCGCAACGTAGTGGAAAGATTGATCATTCTGGGGGGTACAGAGATTACTAGAAAGGATGTCACCCTCTTTGCAAGCAAACAATAATCCATGAATACTGAAAATTATCGAGCTTCATCTTCTGTTGACCTATCCCAAATCCCAACGAGAGATAGTATTGAGCATTCTAAATCTGATGCCAAAAATGAACTCAATAAGGTGCGTCGAGATTTAGCAAAGTTTCAGGAAAAGTTATATGCAAATGATAAATATTCAGTACTGGCGTGTTTTCAAGGCATGGATACAGCCGGTAAAGACAGTTTGGTTCGCGAGGTGTTCAAGGATTTTAATGTTCGCGGTGTAGAACAACATAGTTTTAAGGTTCCTACAGAATTAGAGCGCAGCCATGGGTATTTATGGAGGCACTACGTCAGTCTTCCTCAAAAGGGTACCTTCGGGATATTCAACCGCACACACTACGAGAATGTTTTGGTAACAAGAGTTCATCCAGAATATTTAATGGCAGAAAAGCTGCCAGACATCAATCGTGTAGAAGATGTAAATCAAGATTTCTGGAACATGCGCTTCGAGCAAATCAAGAATTTTGAGAAGGAGCTCGTTCAAAACGGAACGATTGTCTTTAAGTTTTTTCTACACCTGAGCAAAGAGGAACAAAAGAATCGCTTACTGCGTCGTCTTCGCAAACCTGAGAAAAACTGGAAATTTTCACCTGGCGACCTCGCAGAAAGAAAACTATGGGACAGATACCAGTTCTGCTATCAAGAAGCCATTAGTCAAACACATAGTGAAAAAGCACCTTGGTACATCATCCCGGCAGATGATAAGCCAACAGCAAGACTCATAGTAGCAAAAATTTTATTACAAGAACTTAGTAAGTATCAAGAAATCGACTTCCCAAAATTGTCAGATTTAGAAAAGAACAATCTTCAGCTATATAAAGATCAGCTCAATTCTGAGTAAAGAGCTCATTATTCTTTAAAATCCAATTAATTTCGTCGGCTCAAATCTTCTAATGAGCCTTTCAGATTACACTAGAGAACTACCTACTAATATCAAATTAGCCTACCCAATCGTATTGGGCCAAATCGCGCACTTGATAGTAGCTCTAGCCGACAATATTATGGTGGGTAAACTTGGAGCTGCGCAGCTTGCTGCGGTTTCTTTGGGTAATACACTAGTGTTTGTTGCGATGTCGATCGGCATTGGGTTTTCTTTTGCGATTACACCACTCGTGGCAGAAACACATTCTAATGGGGCATTGGATAAAACCCGTTCTTACCTAGATAATGGATTCGTTCTCTGTGTGATACTTGGACTGCTACTTTCGGCATTGCTTTTTCTGGTTGAACCCATTCTGTACCACATGGACCAGCCACCAGAGGTTGTGGAGCTAGCGATACCCTATATGCGATGGGTTGCCCTTTCATTAATACCATTGATGCTTTTTCAGGGACTTAAACAATTTTCTGACGGGATGTCATTTACTACGATGCCCATGTATGCGGCAATAGGAGCTAATGCTGTAAATGTCATTCTCAACTATTTTTTGATCTACGGTAAATGGGGCATGCCCAGGCTAGAAGTGGAGGGCGCAGCAATTGGTACATTGGTATCACGAGTTTTGATGTTTGTATTCTTGTATTTTACGCTTTCGCGAAAGCGAGAACTTCAAAAATTCTTCGACAAGTCTGTCAACTTTTCTAAACAAGCGGTACTTAAACTAGTTAATATCGGTTTCCCTACCGCAATGCAGATGTTTTTTGAAGTCTCATTATTTACAGCAGCAATCATTTTGTCAGGAAAGTTGGGAACGGAATATCAAGCGGCAAATCAGATAGCACTAAATCTATCTGCCATAACATTTATGTTTGGGGTAGGATTGAGTGTCGTAGCGACCATAAGGGTTTCAAACCAAATGGGATTGAATAATTTTAGTGAGCTCAAACGTATCGCCCGATCTATTTTTTTGATGACATTGGTTCTCGAGATAGTATTTGCAATATTATTTGTTGCATTAAATGACGTGTTGCCCCACTTATATATAGATGATCACTCGGTTATCCAGCTCGCAGCATCGACTTTATTGATTGCTGCTATATTCCAAATATCAGATGGATTTCAAGTGGTAATACTCGGAGCCTTGCGAGGACTTCAAGACGTTTGGATCCCTAGTATAATTTGTTTGATATCCTATGGGCTTCTAGGTTTACCAGTTTCTTACTACTTAGGGTTGAATACAGACCTAGCTCTCATCGGTATATGGATAGGTTTGTGTGTGGGACTCACCGCCTCGAGTCTTCTCATGTATTTCCGTTACAGGTATCTGCTGAGCAATAAGCTCAACTGACCTTTTATGGTCTATCCCAAATTTCGTAACAAGTTTTCTTAAGGCTAGTGGTGATGGGAAACAACAATCTCATAAAATCTAAAAATCTCTTGAGGGGGTTTAAGTTACAACCTCTATGCAATTACTCAACTGAAACTACATCTTTTTCCATACTGACAAGAAATGAAGAATTGCTACCTGCAACAATCAATGATGGTTTGCACGTAACCATACTTTTTCGTTGATGTCATGATGTTCAACCTAGAGGTGATTTTCCATCCATTCGCATCATAAAAAGGTTTGAGTGGGTTCTAATGGTGTTTTGAGTTATGAGCTCAGAAAACTCCCGAATTTTTTTTGAGGGTTAAGTAACTGTTTTTAAGGTATGTAT
>CAZVYO010000014.1:0-34927 GCA_964631155.1 uncultured Flavobacteriaceae bacterium | reverse complement strand
GCTGTAGGCTGTAGGCTGTAGGCTGTAGGCTGTAGGCTGTAGGCTGTAGGCTGTAAAATAATTATTCTCAAAATAACATAAGACACTTTATAGCTTAATGCATAAGGCTTACAGCATATAGCGTGAAGCGAAGCGAAACACAATCACTCAAAATCAAGCGCATCTTGAGCTCTGATCAAACTCTCCAGAGCCAGGATGCGTTTTTTTATTTTGTCAAAAAACTGATTTCTAACCCTATCGCCAGCAGCATTCAATAAAACGGACCTTGACAGCTGATGATTAATGGAGTTTTGTGCTTGGCGACAAGTCACCTCATCGGTGGCTAGAAAGTAGGATAGAAAAGTAAATGGGACGTAGAACGCTTTACGATCTGCATTTTCTATGAAGACCGTATTGTTCATCAATAAGAGTTCATTGTGATAAATAGAAAAATACTTATTGTCTGCTCGAGCGTTTGATTTAAGTTGATCGAGTAATTCTGAAAGTTCGCCACAAATAGCCAAAGCAGTTTCCGACTCAAGCTGGCCGGCTTCATAATAGAAATGGATCTGCTTGAGGGTGCTATTAAAGGTAGTAGTGTCCCAGATTTCGGTTTTCGGAATACCTTGATAGACCTCTCCCAGCTTGACCGCAGACTTAAACGTGTCGAGCGGTAAATTGAATTTCTCAAAATGAACAGCGTCCCAATCGCTTGCTAGTAATTTGAGCCAAACATAAATCTTAAACCGAGTCAGATCCCGTCCATTTAGCAAATAGAAAATGGGAATATCCTTAGCCGAGTAATACAGCCTGCAATCTTTCTGTTGTGCAAGATGCTTGACAGAATCAGCTGACTGATTGAAATAGTGCTCTAACTCTCTTGCCGAAGTGATCGTAGCTGTCTTTTGAACGGCAACAAGCTCCTGATTCGATACTTTAAGTTCATCTAAAGACAGATTAAAAACCTCAGACAACTTCACCGCTTCCTCGAGTGACAATTTGCTTTTACCGCTGGTGCGACGGTGGGCGGCATCATAGCTGATATTTAAGACATCTGCGATGGTTTCATTTAACGATTGATTTTGAGGTAACCGCCGAACAATTTTAGAAAGCAGGACATTATTCATTTTGTGAATTTCGCAAAATGTACATCTTTTTTAGCGAATTCACAGTTTAGTATTTGTGCAAATTAAAGGTTCTTTGAGTATCTCTAAAATAGATACCATGAAAACATTGACTTTTCAAAAAAACAAAACCGAACACATTTTTTACCAAACCCTTAGAAAAAGGGTTCACAAAGAGCTGGACGGGCTGGATTTCAGAACAGGCAAGCGCTCATTTTGGATCAAGGGCCTTTTCTGGGCTAGTGTCTCATATGGTGCCTACATACTATTATTAATGACAGAAAGTTTGCTGGCGCTCATCATTCTCTATTTCATATATCAGCTTGCTGGACTTTTGATAGGTTTTAGTTTGGGACATGATGCCTCGCATCAAACAGCCTTTAAAGGTAAGACCAGCAATGCTATTTTGCACTTTTTCAGCTTTTTGACCGTGGGAATAGATCCCATGCTTTGGGGTCTTAGGCACCTAAGATCACACCATCTATACGCAAATGTAGAGGGAAGTGATATCGATATTGATAAAAATCCGTTTTTGAGGCTAGCACCATCCCATCCCTGGAGCACAAAGCACCGTTACCAGCATATTTATGCTCCATTTGTTTATATGCTGGCTCTTTTGCACTCTGTGTTTATAGGTGATTGGGTATATCTTTTTTCATCAGAATATGCGTGGATGCGTAAAGGAGTCAAAAAGAATCATTTGTATGTGAGATTTTTTGGATTCAAACTGGTCTATTTCAGTCTAATCCTTCTTCTACCATCTCTAATTACTGATTATTCATTCTGGGTCATCTTTATAATTTATGTATCCTCTTCTGCATTCACCTCATTGCTATTTGTCATTATGCTGGTCGGCACTCATTTCTTTGCAGAAGCAGACTACTATGATCTCAAAGAGGAAAGATTATATTCAACTTGGGCAGTCCATCAACTTAGGACCAGCTGCGACTGGAATCCCAGTAGTCGTATTGCGAGGTATATAAGCGGTGGTTCAAATTGTCATGCAGCTCATCACCTGTTCCCCAGTATCTGTCATACTCATTATGAAAAAATCAACCCGATTATTGAACAGACCACTCGCGAATTCAACTTTCCCTATCATAAAAAATCAATTTTCCAAATGGTTCGGTCGCATTTTCTTCACCTTAAAAATATGGGAAGCAAAAAAAAAACCTTAGATTCTCAATAACGATGAGTGGTGAAATTTTACGCTTTCGCGAAAGCGAAATAACACGATAGCTCCAAAGAATAAATTTTTTAACCCTTACTATTTCTCTTACGATACTCCTTAGGACTAAAACCATATTCTTCTCTGAAAATCTTACTGAGGTAGCTGGTGCTGTCAATACCCACATGCTTGGCAATGTCAGAAATGGACAGCTCGCTATTCTCAATAAGATCAACTATGGCTTCCATGCGTTTGTTCTTGATATACTCGTTGCCTGTGTAGCCCGTATTATCTTTAAAGATTTTTTGCAGTTTGTTTTCTGTAATGTTCAATTTTTGGGATAAAGCCTTTACTGTGACATAACTACTCAGGTTACGTTCCAGTAGATTCTCAATCTCACGTAGTATTTCTAGGGATTCCATCTCATCGCGAGTGAGCACAGGACCTTCATTTGAAAAATCAAGTAATTGCTGAGCAACGATTTCATAGATTTTTGAAGCTAAAAGCATTTTCTTGATAAAATGACTTTGATCAAAACTTCTTATGGTTCTAAATACCTGTGCCACTCTCAAGCTATAGGAACCATGCATGAGGTGCTCCTCATTTGCCTCTACATCCCTAATCGACCTGAGCAATTTTGAATCCAAATGATCTACATCACATGACCAATATTTATTGAAAATTGTACGACTTACCTCGATACTGTTGAGTCTAATCTGCTGGTTTGCCTTGAACTTGAGTACGTGCCCATTGTGTTTACTGCTAGCGACCATCAGATTTTCATATCGCTGCATGTCATGGACCTCGTCCTTATTAGCAAAGGTGTGAATCACGGGATCACCCAGATTATAGATCATCTTAAGCGGGTGAATCTCATTACGAGTGAATTTAAGCGTAATGTCGTTTTTAAATTTACAGACATACTGGATCCAGCCTAAACCTAGGGGAAAATTGACCCCCATTATATTACCAGAACCATAATCTTCAGGAATATCATACGAATAGACCTCACAGTTCTCACGTACCTCTCCTCCTAATTGATGAGCTATATTTTCTAAAACCTCCTTTATAGGTAGAGATTTAACCTTTAAGATTTGTTCTTCTGATTGATTTGCTAAATCCGTTTTCATATATTCAGTCGACTAATACAAATGATGATTTATTTGTGTTATTTTCGGCTTTTCGTTGAAAATATCGTAAACAAATATAATAGCTCACAACTATTAAATGAAATTTCCTACATTTTTATCGATGCTAACTAAATTATAACGGCTAGTTAAGCTATGTAAAAAACAAACGAGCATTTGATTCTTTACTGTAACTTTAAAAGAAAAATGAGTGGTTCAAAAGAAAAATCAAATGAGGCCTCAAAGTCTAAAAAAACCATCGAGGAACTTGAAAAAGGAAAGGAACACAGTCGTAACGGCTATGGAGACAGAGATATTCCTGAAAAAGAGGATTAAGTATGTGCTGGGAGGCTTAACGATTTAGGTTTCTCGAGTCAACTCTGACTAGCTCTATCTTACAGAGTTTGGAGAAAAAATGAAAAAAGCCCAATAGAATTATAAGGCCGATTATGATTGTGGCAATATATTTCCAGATGCTCTCAGAGTCAAATCCTGGCAATACTAGATTGATTGCAACAATAAAAATTACGAGTAACGCATTAGTGAGTATCCCGCTATTTCTTAAATACCAGTTACCTTGAACGGTGAATTTTTCACCAGCTATGCCCTGAAATTCTAGTTTGCACAGCATTCCTGATTTAAGGGTAATGATCCTATTTACTGGAAACTTGATTTCTACCTCGCCACCTTTTTTTAATGTAGCTTTTCTTAATCCATCTACACGTACCTCAAACGAGTGAGGACTAAATGAATGTTTCTCATTTTTGGGATAAGATATGATCATCAGCAGCTATTTAAACCACCCTAAAAGTAAAATTTTGATTCATTCTTGATGAGCATCAAATACTGTAAAATCTATAGATAACGATCCAGGGCCTGCTCGAGGTTAGGCAGTTCAAAAACAAAACCGGTTTCCTGTATTGATTGACTGCTTACATGCTGGCTGCTCAAAACGATGGCGGCCATTTCTCCCAGCATTAATCTCATCACAAATTTGGGCACATTAGGCAACACTACGGGCTTTTCCAGTTTTTTACCTATAGATTCAATCATGGGCCTATTGCGTACTGGATGTGGTGCAACTGCATTGAAAACACCTTCCAGCTCTTCTTCAGCAATATGTTTAAAAATGGCAGCCAGATCATCTATCGCTATCCAGCTTTGCCACATTTTACCATTACCAAAGCCTGCTCCCGCATAAAGTTTTACCGGCTTAGCCATTTGTTCAAGAGCACCTCCTTCTTTTGCTAGAACAATTCCTATACGCACGATTGCGTGACGCAGCCCCATTTCAGCAAATTGCAACCCCATACTTTCCCAAGCGATGCAAACTTCAGCAAGAAAATTATCTGCGGTGGGTGGAACATCACTTTCTTTCATAGGTTCACCATTCTGTTCATCTGGATAAATCCCTATAGCACTTGCGGTGATAACTTGTTCCACCTGATGCTCATTCTCTTCTAATAGGTTGATCAATAATTGGGTACTGTCCACACGACTGTTCATGATACGTTTTTTTGCATCCTCGGTCCAGCGTTGAAAAACCGTTTCACCTGCGAGATGAATAATTGTATTTACACCTTCTAGACAAGCTGCGTCTATAGTCATCTTTTTTACATCCCAATGGAATCCCTTGTAGCGCAATTCTTTTTCAATGGCACCTTTTCTCGTGGTTAAATAGTGTACCTCATGTCCCTCTGTCATAAGAAGCTGTACTAGCTTTTTTCCCACTAAACCCGTTGCTCCAGTTATCAATATCCTCATACGACTAATGTAGGGTTACTACTGACTTCTGAGTATTTACTTGATATATTATTAACACACAAAAAACCGCTAAGTTTAACCCTTAGCGGTCTTAAAATTTAACATTAGATCTCTTTTACAACCTAATAGTGACTTCTTGTTCTTTATCTAAGGTGATTTTAGCATCTGCCCAAGTAGGTGGTCCGTAAATCATGGGGTTGTTGCTCATTCCATAAGCCTCTTTGGGCATTCCACTAGACTCAAAGTCCATTCTTCCATTGCCGTTTAGATCGTGCAAGGCCATAATTGCATAATCTCCTTCAGGCACGTTCTCAAAAATGGCAACCGCTTTGCCATCTTTAATTTCAACAGAGGCTGAGAATACTGGAGCCGCCTTCATAAATGTGTTTTGGTCATAGATACCATACTCGATGGTTCCCTCATCACTTGTTGCATTAAGGACTTGCACGGTTATGGTATTGCCTTCCTGAGCAAAAGTTAGTGTTGCGATGATTAAAGCGATGATAGAAGTAAATAAAGTTTTCATGATAAAAGGTATTTGTTTGTTTTTGTTGGTACAAATATGAAGTGATGGGCTAAGTATTTATAAAACAATCTACTGAGCTGTAGATTTATATTACTGAACCGTGAATAACCTTTTAAAAATCCAGATTCAAGGGCGTATATACTGAAACAACTGTTCAATTCCTGTACTTTTATTTTTTAAAAAAGATAATGTCGATGGTGCGATTTGGAATAATTGGGTTAGGCAAGATCGCTCATAAGTTTGCACGTGATCTTGCAATGGTTGATGGTGTGGTTCTACAAGCCGTGGGATCGAGATCGCTGGATAAAAGTTCCGCTTTCGCGAAAGCGTACCAAGTAAAATACCACTACGATAGTTATGAAGACTGCATGAATAATGCGGAAATAGACGTGATCTATATTGCTACACCTCATGTTTTTCATCACTCTCTTACCATTAAATGTCTGGAAGCCGGGAAAGCAGTAATTTGTGAGAAGCCTATGGGCATGAATAGGCAACAGGTTCAAGAGATGGTCGATCTGGCTCGCGAGAAGAATTTATTTTTAATGGAGGGTTTGTGGACACGCCTGATACCCGGTGTCAACAAGGTCATGGAAATGGTTGACAATGATGCTATCGGTACCATTAAACATGTGAAGGCTGATTTTGGATTCTTTGTAGATCCAGATAAAGGGAACCGATTAACCAAAAAGGATCTAGGTGGTGGATCTTTACTGGATATAGGTTTGTACCCTATGTATCTGTGCAACCTACTTCTAGGAAAACCCAATCAAATCATTGCACGGGCCCACATGGTTGATGGTGTAGACCGTAGGGTCAATATGACTTTTGAATACGGCAACGCAAGTGGATCGCTTTACAGCAGTTTTGAACATAAGGCAACCGTAGAGGCTATTATTCAAGGTACCAAGGGAAGTATTAAGATGCATGAACCCTTTCATCATTGCTCACGCCTTACTTTAACTAATAATGACGGTGAAACTCAAGAAATCAATGTACCTCAACAAGGCGAGGGTTATTATCACGAGATTGAAGAAGTTAGGGATTGCATCAATCAAGGAAAAATCCAGAGTGATAAAGTTAGCTGGGATGATAGTCTAGCGCTACATGCTCAACTGGACGAGGTGCGAGAACAAATAGGTTTGTTTTATGAGTAGAATAAGTAACTGGGCGATATTTCCTTTTGTGCTGTCAGTTATTTTGTTTTTTACAGAAAGTTGCCAGTCAGACAGTAAAGCTATTGATCCTACAACCGTTTTTAGGTACAACGAGCATGCAAATGTGACAACTCTGGATCCTGCTTTTGCAAAGGATCAGCGCAATATCTGGGTTTGTAATCAGCTATATAACGGTCTGGTACGTTTAGATAAAGACCTTAATGTGGTTCCAGATCTCGCAGAATCATGGGATGTAAGCAAAGACGGTACACTTTATACTTTTCAGTTGAAGCGAAATATACATTTTCATGATACCGAGCTCTTATTTGTAGAACCTCGTGATGATGGGATCTTTGATGGAAATCATGGGTGGTCAAATATGCGGACTGTGAATGCTGAGGACTTTAAATATTCACTCTCCAGATTGACCGATCCAGAAGTTGCCTCTCCCGGAGCCTGGACTATGTCAGGTGTTGAAGAGATGACAGCCATAGATGAACACACACTTCAAATAAAGCTAGAACAACCTAATCCAGCCTTTTTAGGAATACTGACCATGAAATATTGTTCAGTTGTACCTAAAGAAGTCGTTGAAAATGATGAGCAAAACTTCAGAAGCAACCCGATCGGGACAGGTCCCTTTTACCTTAAACGCTGGGAGGAAAACGTGAAACTGGTACTCCGTAAAAATCCTCATTATCACGAGCAAGATTCAGCAGGAGTTCCCCTTCCCTATCTAGAAGCCGTTGCCATCACCTTTAAGCCAGACAAACAAAGTGAATTTCTTGAATTTGTTCAGGGCAATCTAGACTTCATCAATGCCTTAGATCCCAGCTACAAGGATGAATTGCTCACGAGTAAGGGAACACTCAAACCCAAGTATGAATCTCAGATCAATCTTGTAAAACAACCTTTCTTGAATACTGAATATCTAGGATTGAATCTGAAAAATGAAGGGCCGCTTAAGGATATTAGAATAAGACGAGCGATCAACTTGGGATTTGATCGTGAAAAAATGATCCGTTATTTGAAAAATAATATTGGTCGACCGGCGACTTCTGGATTTATTCCGTTGGGATTACCTGCCGGAGGCGTAATATCAGGCTTTGCTTACGATCAAAATGAAGCTCGATCTCTAGTGGAACAGTATAAGGCAGAGAACCATGTCGATCAAGTCACCGTGAAAATGAGTACAGGTGCTAATTATCTTGATATATGCGAATTCATACAGCAAGAACTTCAGAGAGTAGGTCTAACGGTAGAAGTTGAAGTATTACCACCTTCAACTTTAAGACAATTAAGAAAAACTGGGAAATTAGAATCCTTCAGAAGCAGCTGGATCGCAGATTATCCTGACGCTGAAAACTACCTGTCCCTTTTTTATTCAGAAAACCATGCTCCTAGTGGGAGTAATTATACCTTCTTCGAGAACAAGAACTATGATAGCCTATATTTAAAAAGCAAGCAGGTTTCTGATTTACAACAACGCAAACAACTCTATCGTAAAATGGATAGCTTGATCATTAACCAGGCTCCCATAGTTCCTTTATATTATGATGAAAGTGTACGGTTTGTTTCTTGGAAGGTAAAAGGCCTGGATGGGAATGCTGTGAATGCTCTGGATTTGAAATCAGTCCGTAAAGTCCGCTAATACTAAAAACAAAAAAAGCAGGTAAAACCTGCTTAGTTCATGAGTAATGCGACTATTTATAATTGCAAACTGAGCGCCAGAATGAATTGCTCTGTTCTGGTATCAACCCTCACGTTTCCTATGTCGTTGTTTGCCGCAAACTCAGCAACATTTTCATTAAGAGCGCGATCATATCGTAATCCTATTTCAAGATTATTAAAATATACACTTGCACCAAGTTGAAGCCCTATTGTAAAGCGATCCTCGATATCCTCAAAGTCAAACCTGACACCTGCCCTTTCATTTTCGTCGAGTTCCGTATCGAGAGTATAATTTAGTGACGGTCCTGCAAAAACGTTTAAAGGCCCTACGACGTTTACTCCTAACAATAAAGGAGCATTAATTTGTTCAAGGTCAAATCGTGCATCTGTATAATCTGAAAAGAGACGTGAGTACAAAAGTTCAGGTCTTAAATACAGAGGACCCAAGTCAAATTTTGCAAAGAATCCAAACTGATAACTTACATTACCATCTGGGTCTTCCGTCGCGTTTGAAATATCAGTTGACAAGTCGCCGGTAGCGCCGTAACCCAGACCTGCTCTTATACCAAAGGCATTGTTATTTTGCCCAAAAACGATGGAGCCACAAACTAAAGCACAAACTAAAAGTATCTTTTTCATAACCGTAGTTTAATTAGAATCGATTTTTGACGCAATATAAGTGTTTCTAAGTTTAACACAGCTTTTATGTTTCAATCGTGAATACTTGAATATATTTGTACCCACAATTAATGTAATTGCAGATCATGAGTAAGGTAAATCTAAATCGCAAACTTATAACCACAGTTATAAAAAAGGGTACAGAGTTTACTGAAGCAATATCTGCCGAGCTAAAAAAAGAAAGACTGACTATTCAACAATTCAATGTACTGCGCATTTTAAGGGGGAGGAAAGGAAAGGTAGCCAGTCTACAGGATGTGAGTAAGGATATGATTCACAGCAATTCTAACACCACAAGGGTTATTGATAAACTGGTAGACAAAGAGCTGGTAAATAGAGTTCAATGTCCTAGTGACCGCAGACAGATTGAGCTTACCATAACAGACCAAGGACTGGAAATGCTTTCCTCACTTGACAAAAAGGTAGAGCAAACTGAAAAGGATTTACTCGAAGGAATAACGAGTGAGGAAATCAAAGTCATTATTGATAACCTAGAAAAAATTTAAAAAAATTTACTAATATACATGTATATACAATAATCGTTAAAACAATTAAATATGAAAACTCAAACAATAACAAAAACCGTCAAAACTATCGATTTAAGTAGAAGTTCTTCAAAGTGGACCGGAAGAAAAATAGGTGGTAGTCACGAAGGCACGATCGCCCTAAAATCTGGCGAACTGCATTTTGAAAACGGCCAGCTGACTGGAGGGAAGTTTGAAATTGATATGACCTCAATCGCAGTTACTGATTTACAGGGCGAGATGCAGGCAAAACTAGAAGGTCATTTAAAGAGTGATGACTTTTTTAGTGTGAGCACCTATCCGACCGCCTTTCTTCTATTTACAGGTATAGAGCGTATGGGTGATCACTACCATGTAACCGCAGACCTTACCATTAAAGGCATAGAGAGATTAGTGGACTTTAAACTTGACGTCAAAGAAAACAATGCCCAAACAAAATTGAGCATTGACAGGAGCAAGTACAACGTAAAGTATGGCTCAAAAAGCTTTTTCCAAAGCTTGGGCGATAACTTGATTCACGATAATTTTAATGTAGATGTTGACCTGAAATTTTAAGACCACACATGACTTTCAAACGAGCTGTTACATAACAGCTCGTTTGAAAGTTATGTCTCCCCCTAATTCTGCCGTCTTATAAAAAATGAACAAAAGAATTTACGCAATTTGAACAAGAGTAAATAAGTCATGGTGGGGTTTTGGTTTTTTGTAACTGCAATTTTTGTAGGAACCTTGTTTTTTATAGGTCTTAATAAATCAAGTACTGATAAACAAAGGATTAAAAGGCGAGGTTATCGCAAAAGAATTTCAGGCAAACTTTACAATCGACAGCGCTCGCAGCAAGATAAATCCTAGGCATGAGTAATATCTAGAAAATCGCAACATTACAGATCTTGTCAAAACGCTGTAAGACAAAATCAGATCATACGATTAACGGACTCATCCCCTATCTTTGAATCAAAACGCAACATGAAAATTTACACTAAAACCGGAGATAAAGGCACTACAGCATTATACGGTGGTACACGAGTTCCAAAACACAATTTGCGTATAGACAGCTATGGGACCGTTGATGAGCTCAATAGCTGGATGGGTTTGATACGGGATCAACCTGTGGATGCGCTTGTAAAATCTACTATAATTTCTATACAAGATCGTCTATTTACTATAGGAGCTATACTTGCAACTCCGCCAGAAAAAGAGATGCTTAAAAATGGGAAGCAGAGACTCAATATCCCGCGTATCAAAGAGGAGGACATCACCTTTCTCGAGCAAGAAATGGATAAGATGGAAGCTGAACTACCTCAAATGACGCACTTCATACTCCCAGGTGGTCATCAATCTGTGTCATTTTGTCACATTACCCGAACGGTTTGTAGACGTGCAGAAAGACTCGCATCAGAGTTGAATGAACATTCTCCCATAGATGAAATGGTTCTTAAATATCTAAATAGATTGTCTGATTACCTATTTATGCTCGGGCGCAAAATGTCACATAATCTGGGAGCTGAGGAGATCAAGTGGATCCCAAAAAAGGAGGAATAACGCGTTTAGCCAGATTACACAAACCATTTAACCAGCTGCCTTTCAGAAACTTGCATTTAAAATATTTTTTTTGATAAAAAACAGGAAATCACTTGCACAGTAACATCATAAAGCTATTTTTGCAAAAATTCTAAACGAGTAATACTATGTATTGGACCCTGGAATTAGCTTCGTATTTAAGCGACGCACCGTGGCCAGCAGAAAAAGACGAGCTGATAGATTACGCCATACGCACCGGCGCCCCTCTGGAAGTTGTAGAAAACCTACAAGCCATCGAGGATGAGGGTGATCTGTATGAATCAATCCAAGAAATCTGGCCAGATTATCCTACTGATGATGATTACCTCTGGAACGAGGACGAGTACTAACTGATCCATCGTGATCATGAACAAAAGTCTCCTTGAGAGGCTTTTTTTTATGCGCATTTGTCAGTTTTTATAGATTCCATGAGTCGGCATGATTCATGTACTTTTGCACTGCATTAAACATTGATACATACAGCCTTTATATTTGAAGGCTTCAAACCACATATAATATGGGACTATTAGATTCCGTTTTAAAAATTTTTGTAGGGGATAAATCCCAGAAGGATGTCAAGGAATTGCGCCCTTTTATAGATCAGGTCCTCGCCGTAGAGCCGCAAATGGAGAAGCTCTCTATAGACGAGTTGCGTAACAAGACGGTAGAGTTTAAGGAAAAGATTGCTTTCGCGAAAGCGGAAACCCTCAAAAATATCGCCGACTTAAAAGAACAGGCAGACAAAGAGGAAGACATAGACCAGCGTGAGGAAATCTACAACCAGATCGACGCACTAGAAGACACGGCATACGAGCAGGCAGAAAAGGTACTGGATGAGATCCTTCCCAAGGCATTTGCAGTCGTCAAAGAAACCGCAAAAAGATTCTTCCACAACACAGAATTAAGGGTCACCGCAACCTCTCGAGACAGAGAGCTATCTGGAGAAAAAGATTACGTAAGCCTGGATGGCGACGACGCCATCTGGTCCAACTCATGGGATGCCGCTGGAAAACCCATTACATGGGACATGATTCATTACGATGTTCAATTAATAGGAGGTACGGCTTTGCACCAAGGTAAAATTGCCGAAATGCAAACGGGTGAAGGTAAAACGCTCGTGGCGACACTCCCTGTTTACCTGAACGCTCTTACTGGAAATGGTGTACATGTGGTTACCGTAAATGACTACCTTGCAAAACGAGATAGCGCGTGGATCGGACCCTTATTTGAATTTCATGGACTCTCGATAGACTGTATCGATTATCACAAACCAAATAGTGAAGCACGTCGCAAGGCTTATCTAGCCGATATCACTTACGGAACCAATAATGAATTTGGTTTTGACTATTTGCGTGATAATATGGCTCATGCCACAAAAGATCTCGTGCAGCGCAAACACAATTATGCGATCATTGATGAAACCGATTCTGTTCTAATTGATGATGCACGTACACCACTTATCATTTCTGGACCGGTTCCTGAAGGTGACCGTCAAGAATTTGACACGCTTAAGCAGCCGGTAGAAAACATAGTAAGTGTTCAGCGTAAGGAACTGACTCAAGTCTTAGCACAAGCTAAAAAATTGATTAACGAGGGAGATACTAAAGAAGGTGGAAGATTGCTCCTTCAAGTGTATCGTGGTCTTCCAAAGAATAAAGCGTTGATCAAATTCTTGAGTGAAGAAGGTATCAAAACCCTGCTTCAAAAGACTGAGAATTTCTACATGCAAGACAACAACCGCGAGATGCCTAAGGTAGATGCGGGATTGTATTTTGTGATTGATGAAAAGAACAATCAGGTAGAACTTACTGATAAGGGAATTGAATTTCTTTCTGGTAAGGATGATCCAGAGTTTTTCGTAATGCCCGAGGTAGGTATGGAAATAGGCCGCATTGAGTCGGCGGGTCTTTCTAAGGAAGAAGAAGCTGAGAAAAAAGAAGAACTTTTCAGAGAGTTCTCTATAAAATCAGAGCGTATTCATACTCTCAACCAATTATTGAAAGCCTATACCCTATTTGAAAAAGATACAGAGTATGTGGTGATGGCTCATGATAAGCGTACCCCAAAAGGCATCGTCAAAGAAGAACAGGTGATGATCGTAGACGAGCAGACGGGCCGTATCATGGAAGGCCGTCGTTACAGCGATGGTTTACACCAGGCGATCGAGGCCAAGGAGAATGTAAAAATTCAAGACGCAACGCAGACCTTCGCAACGATCACCCTTCAGAATTACTTCCGTATGTACAAGAAGCTTGCGGGTATGACCGGTACAGCGGTGACTGAAGCAGGAGAGTTCTGGGAAATCTACAAGCTGGACGTGGTAGAAATACCTACTAATAAACCTATCGCCCGTGACGACCGTCAAGATAAAGTTTATAAAACCAAAAGAGAGAAATATGGCGCGGTAATACAAGAGGTCACTAAGCTGCGCGAGCAGGGAAGACCAGTATTGATCGGTACAACCTCTGTAGATATTTCTGAATTGTTGAGCCGTACCCTACAAAGAGCTGGGATCGAGCATAATGTTTTGAACGCAAAACAACACAAGCGTGAGGCAGAAATCGTCGCTGAGGCTGGTAACCCAGGTCAGATCACCATTGCGACAAACATGGCTGGTCGTGGTACGGATATTAAGTTGAGTGATGAAGTAAAAGCCGCAGGTGGTCTTGCGATCATCGGTACGGAGCGTCACGATTCCCGTCGTGTGGACCGTCAGTTAAGAGGTCGTTCCGGTCGTCAGGGAGATCCGGGAAGTTCACAATTCTACGTTTCTCTTGAGGACAATTTGATGCGCTTGTTTGGTTCTGAGCGTATGGCAAAAACCATGGACCGTTTAGGTATGAAGGAAGGTGAGGTGATCCAGCACAGCATGATTTCAAAATCTATTGAGCGAGCGCAGAAAAAGGTGGAAGAAAATGCCTTTGGTGTGCGTAAGCGCCTGCTGGAGTACGATGATGTGATGAACGCGCAGCGTGAGGTAATTTATAAGCGTCGCTACAATGCATTGTTTGGAGACCGTCTTGCGGTGGATATTGCAAACATGATCTACGACATTTCTGAAGTCATTACAGAAGGTAACAAACAGGCGGCAGATTATAAAAACTTTGAGTTTGAGATCATACGCTACTTCTCTATGAGCAGTCCTGTGACAGAGGATGAATTTAGTAAGCAAAGTGATAAACAAATCACAGACACACTTTATAAATCAGCTTACCAGCATTATAAAGAAAAAATGGAGCGCACCGCAGAAGAGGTCTTTCCCGTGATCAAAAATGTGGTTGAAAATGATGAACGCAATTTTGAGCGTATCGCAGTACCATTTACCGACGGTGTTAAAACGCTGAATGTAGCCACAGATCTTAAAGATGCCTATGAGTCAGAGGGGCGTACTCTAGTCACCGATTTTGAAAAGAACATCACACTTGCCATAATCGACGATGCGTGGAAAACGCACTTGCGTAAGATGGACGAGTTGAAACAAAGTGTTCAGCTTGCCGTTCACGAGCAAAAAGATCCTTTATTGATCTACAAATTTGAGGCCTTTGAACTTTTCAAAGAGATGATCGATAAGGTGAATAAGGACGTCATTGGTTTTATGTTCAAAGGTGATTTACCTACACGCGATGCCAATGCGATTAGTGAGGCAAGACAGCGTAAGGTCGAGAAGACCAGTACTCAAAAAGAGGAAGTTCTCAACAGCGATGAGCAGGCCGCTCAAGCCAGAGCGGTAGGCGCCGGAGCCAGTCGCCAGCAACAGCAACGTCCAGCGGTTACCGAAACCATCACTCGCGATCAGCCTAAAATAGGCCGTAACGATAAAGTCACAATTAAAAACGTGATGACCGGCGAGACAAAAACTACTAAATACAAACAAGCCATTCCATTGATTCAAAAAGGAGAATGGGTTTTGGATAAATAGTTCGCTTTCGCGAAAGCGAGGTCAAAATTTTAAAATATTCCAGTTCAACAGATGTTTGGGCTGGAATTTTCTATTTTTAGGGATGCGCAGATTTTATCTTTTCTTGGTTTCGTTTACCACTTTAAGCTGTGGCAAACAAAACCAAAAAGAAGTTATTCAAGGTTCTGAAGAGGCGTTTCTAACAAGTCATGAAACCATCTTGCTAGATTCAGATTTCAATAGCTATCTCAATAGTGAATTGAGGTATTCAACTTGGAAGCTAATAAAGAAGATATAAAATCAGTTAGGAAAAACGTTCAAAGAGCTAATGCAGATGGAAAGTTTAATCGTCTCAACAAAACAGCTCGCACAAATATTGAAAGCTATTATTATTTTCAATATATCCCTTATATTAATCATGAAGGTAAACGAGTGATTTTTATTAATGCCTTTTGTGATTTGCTTAATGAGACGCAACCAATGATGATTATTGATGATGAAACTGGTTCTGAGCACGAGTTAAATTGGAAAGACTATTTTATAAAAGTATCTGATGGAGGTTGGTGTTACTGGCAAATGGAAGTAAATATTGATATCGGAGAAAATTTTAACCTACACATCAACGGCGATGGTTAATCATGGAATTCTAAACAGCTCCTACTCTCGCTTTCCGAATGACAACAGATTAACCTCTTACATCTTTTTTCTAACCTCTCATATCTAAAAAAATCCTACTTAACATCTCCATAACCTCAGCCTCTTATTTCAAGCGTTATCTTGAAAACAAAAAGATGAGCGACAAATCAAAAGACGAGATCTACGATGATTTTTATGATGCGGTAAACATGACGCCTAGCGAGATCGAGGATTGGCTGGAAACTGATAAATCAAAAGAGGTAGGCGTGGACAGCGGTGATGGCGAATCAAAAGGTCGGAAAAGTGCCAAAAAAATCATCAAGATCAAGCGCAAAAAGAAGGATGAACTCACAGATACCAACTACGACCACATGCAAAAGGTAGTAGGTTACGTGAACCGACACAAAGCTCAAAAACCCGATAGCGACATCAAAGAAAGTAACTGGAGGTACAGTCTCAAGAATTGGGGGCATGACCCCTGCAAGGAGATGGACTGCTAATATCATTCTTGAAAAAAGCTTACCTTTTCGGTTCAATTAATGAACCATGAAAATTTTAAGGAACATTGCTGCGCTCGTGGTGGGTTGGCTCGCCGGTAGCGCGGTAAATATGAGTTTAGTCACCATAGGACCGATGCTGATTCCCCTACCAGATGGCGTCAACCCTCAAGACATGGAAGCTTATGCTGAAATCAGCGCAACATTGGGCGATGAGCATTTTATCTTCCCGTTTCTCGCTCATGCTCTAGGAACGCTTGTTGGTGCCACGGTCGCCTACTTAATTGCCGCTACAAGTAAAAGTTTATTTGCGTGGATTATAGGAGTGTTTTTCTTTTTGGGAGGAATCATGGTAAATTATATGATCCCTGGTCCACTTTGGTTCACCGTTGCGGATTTGGTTTTGGCCTATATTCCCATGGCCTACCTGGGAATTGTCGTAGGCAAAAATCTTCAAAAATCAAAAAATCAGAAGTCCAACTAACCGATAGATCTTAAGATGACGTATTTGCTATTCCGGATCGATCAGATCTATAAACTTTCGTTTGGGATTCAAAATCTCAATCTACCGCAAACATATTTTTAGTTTCTAAAACAGTTGTTCTAGTCTTACCTACAGCCAAAATTTAATCAAGAGAACATTCCACTTGAAATTAATTAAATTCGTGGCTTGATCTCTAAGCTATGGCGGCAAATCCGCATATCAATCCCTCTAGCAGACGTCTCAAAAAAGAACTTGATGCAGATCAACTGTTTCGGCAATTGCGTGCTGGTTCATTGAGTGCCTTAAGTCAAGCCATAACTATGGTAGAGAGTCAGGCGGTGAAGGATTCCGCTTTCGCGAAAGCGATACTTCAAAAAGCCCTACCCCACTCGGGAAAATCATTTCGATTAGGCATAACAGGGGTGCCGGGAGTCGGAAAATCAACTTTCATTGAGACGCTGGGTAAAAAAATAGTAGGACAAGAAAAAAAGCTGGCGGTGCTGGCGATCGATCCATCAAGCAATAGATCAAAGGGAAGCATTCTGGGAGACAAGACCCGCATGGAAGAATTGGTACGGAGCGATCGTGCCTACATACGTCCCAGTCCCGCAGGTGAAACATTGGGCGGTGTTGCTCGTAAGACACGAGAGGCCATCATTTTATGCGAGGCTGCAGGATATGATTTTATCATTGTAGAGACTGTAGGTGTGGGTCAGAGTGAGACCGCGGTCCACAGCATGACTGATTTTTTTCTGTTGCTCAAACTTGCCGGTGCTGGTGATGACCTACAGGGAATCAAGCGAGGCATCATGGAAATGGCAGATATGATCGCCATCAATAAAGCCGATGGTGACAATGCCATCGCTGCAAAGCACGCTGTGAGAGAGTTTAAAAACGCCCTGCACCTCATGCCAGATAAAGATCACGGTTATTTAACCAAAGTCCTTAAATGTAGCGGGCTCAGTGATGAAGGCGTGGTCGATATATTCAATGAGATAATGAATTTCAAAAAGCACTCGCGAGATAATGGTAGTTTTTACAGCCGCAGGGAAAGACAGGAACTGTACTGGCTGCATCAAACCATTGAAGACACTCTCAAGTCGAGATTTTATACCAACGCAGTTGTAATCAAAAATATAGCTGACGTTGAGCAGCAGGTGATCAGTAAAAAACTGACTCCCTTTGAAGCTGCTCAACAACTCTTGGACATTCAATCATAAAACCTATGGTAGAGACACTTGGCGGCACTACGCTAAGCTTCAGAAAATTGTTTGGTGAATCTCGCTTTCGCGAAAGCGAAAAGGTAATATACCAATACGCCCCAAAGCGTCCCCATGAGCACTCCCATTAAAATATCACCCAAATAATGAACTCCTAGATAAACGCGGCTGTAAGCCACGAGAAGCGCCCAGATGACCGTAAAGACAACCAATTTTTTATAATGTCTCCATAACATGAGTGTTATAAATGCCGCTAGGGCAACGGCGTTACTGGCATGACCGCTATAAAAGCCGTAAGTACCCGCACTGCGACCCACTTTTGAGATTTGGTTCATGAAATCGGGCTCGCGGAACGGCCTCAATCGCTCTACATTATCCTTGAATAAATTTGCGACTTGGTCACTTATGGTAATTAAAAGCGCAACAGCAATCAAGGATATAAAAAAGGATCGACGGTCCAGTTTCCTGTATAGTACAAACAACAGAATGAAGTACAGCGGTAGGGCAGAAAGCTTGTGCGTAATGAAATTGAAGAAGGAATCAATCAGGTCATTTCCCCAGTCATTGAGATAAAGGGTAGCGCTCCAGTCCCACTGAATCAACTCCTCCATTACTCTTCGTAAAGTTTCATTTGCTCGTCGTAGAATCGGCTTGCCTCCTCTATAAGGTTTGTGGTTTCCTCTTCTAGACTTTCGGCATCTTCATCTTCCAGATCTTCCAGAAACTCAATATTATCGTCTTTAAGGTTGATGATGAATCGTGGGTATTCTGTATGGATCACAAAAATATCTTCTGGAAAGTGAACATTATCGCCCATCAAAAAACGTGGTAGCGCCATAAACCTGATTTTTGTGGCAATTTAAGGGAAATACTTGGTAATATACTTATGAGGGAGCCCAAGACGCTTGCGCTTATCTTTGCAGCAACATTCACATCATGAAAGAATTCTCTTCCCTCCAGCTCAAGAGTCAATTGTACAACGCTATCGAGGAGCTAGGTTTTGAACAGCTCACTCCTATTCAAGAGAAAGCCTATCCAGCTATTTCTTCTGGTCGCGACATGATGGGAATCGCGCAAACGGGTACTGGTAAAACTTTAGGGTACATGCTGCCCTTGTTACAAGGACTCGCCTATTCAGAATCTACTGATCCCAGAATCTTAGTTTTAGTTCCTACGCGAGAGCTGGTTGTACAAGTGGTTGATAACGTAAACGCTTACGCTAAATATCTTAACCTTAAAACCGTAGGAATCTACGGAGGTACTAATATCAATACGCAGAAAAAAGCAGTTGCTGAAGGTGTGGATGTTCTAGTCGCTACACCTGGAAGACTTTATGACCTCATCGTCCATCAATCTGTGAGTATGAAGAAGTGTAAGAAAGTGGTCATTGATGAAGTGGATGTCATGCTGGATCTGGGATTCAGGTTTCAGCTGAATAATATATTTGATCACCTCCCTAAAAAGAGGCAGAATATCATGATATCTGCGACGATGACGGATCAGATTGAAGCTTTCATTAAATCATACTTCAAAGATCCACAACAGATATCAGTCGCGGTCTCTGGCGAGCGGCTTGATAATATAGAACAGATTTCTTATCCTGTCTCAAATTTTTATACCAAGGCAAATCTGGTTGCTCATCTAGTTAGTGATAAAGAGGAGTTTCGAAAAGTTCTGGTTTTTGTAGACAATAAACGGAACGTAGACAGGTTGTTTGAATCACTACCCGACGACCTGCAAAGAGAGACCGTGGTAATCCACTCTAACAAAACGCAAAACTACCGTTTACGATCTATTGAATCTTTCAATGAAGGGAAATCGCGTATCATAATTAGTACAGATGTGATGGCGAGAGGACTGGATCTTGAGGATATAAGTCATGTCATCAACGTGAACACCCCCAGCTATCCTGAAAATTACATCCATAGAATAGGTAGAACCGGTCGCGCTGATAAAAAAGGTAAAGCCATCTTACTTTTTACAAATAAAGAAGAGGAATTTAAAAAAGCCATCGAGTCTTTGATGGAATTCAAAATACCTGTGCTGGATTTTCCTGACGCGGTCGAGATCAATCATGAGTTGATTCCTGAAGAAAAACCCGCTAAGCGAGAGAGCAATAATCCTCACACAAAGGTTGAGGAAGAACGAGGAGCAGCCTTTCACGAGAAAAAGGCAAAGAACCAAAAAACCAACCAAGGTGGGAGTTACCGTAGGGAAATTGCTAAGAAATATAAGAAACCCAAGACTAGAGGCGATAAGAATATCAACCGGCGCAAGAAGAGATAAGGGAATTTTTCTACAAAAGAAAACCGCCCTTGATATTAAGAGCGGTTTAATATTTTGATCTAAATGAAAATGTTCATTTCACAGTTGAAATATTCTTAACCTTCATCTTGATGGTCGTTTCTTGCGGCATCATTTCTGAAACAGGCATCACCATTTTACCGTCTAGGTCTTGAATCATTTCCATACTACTGATCCAGCCAGTTTTGCGGTCAAGAGTGTAAGTTGTATTCATGGATCCCGTAAAATTTGAGACTGTTTTCATACCCATGGTTTCACCGGCTTTATCTCCATTTGTATTAAGGTCTGCCTTGATATTTAGAATAAAACTATCCTCGCTGACTTCTGTAAGCGTACTGGTCGATTTAGTTTCAAAAGGCACCACTACATCTGCAGTATAGTCTGAGGTCCAGCTCTCTCCCTTCTTGACTTTGTTTTTAGGATAGATATTCAATAATCCCAGATAAGAGTCCTTCAAGGAAGCATCGTCATATTCAGATGCAAGTTGTCCTTTGAGCTGTGCCTTTGTCATGGCAGGAAGATCCACACCATCCATCAAGCCAGCGATATAACCATTGCTATCAAAACTTACCAAATCTCCATAAGGCGTAATTTCCATTTTCATGGTTTTGCCCGTCAGGTTTTTCATGATCGCATTCATGGGATTGCTTGCAGGTCCATCTGAGTCCATAACCTGATTCATACCTCCCATATTTGTCGTGGTCTTCATAACGGTTGGCGTTATATCAATCAGATAGTTTTTACCATTCATACCGGTGACTTTGTAGTCTGTCTTCATGGAAACAAGCGTTTCTACATCTTGCGGCATACCGTTTACCATTTGGTTGACGACACTTTTGACCTCTTGATTCAGCGGATAGGTTTGACCTACCTCTAGATTTAATTTGATCTCGTACTGGGCGTGCACTACTCCTATAAAAAACAGGAAGAAAGACAGGATTGAAAAGGGTATTTTTTGCATGTTCAAAATTTTGATTTCAAAAATAAGGGTATTCTATATGAGCTGAACCATTTAAACTCTTGAGAATAATCTATAATTAATTTTAGTTTTAAGTTGAGATGTTACGCTTTCGCGAAAGCGTTAAAATCATACCCCATATCTTGAAAACAGACTTCTAGAAATTAAATCCTAAAGTAAAAACCAAACTGGTGAGCCTATTTGTGATCATGGCACTCTCGGTAAAATCAGAATCGAGAAGTCGCTCGGCATAATCGCGCTCTTGTGTTGACCAAGCCGCGTCAAGTATAAACTTTCCCCATGTATAACCTATACCGGCACTATAACCGGTCAAGTCACTCATGAACCTCTGATTTTCATAAGGAGATTCTGAAAACATGTAGCCACCCCTCAAAGACCAGTTTTTGATGCGGTACTCACCACCTAAACGATAGGTAAGGGCGTTTTGAAGATTTTGTTCAATAAAATTATTGTTACTTAAGAAAAGAAAGTTTCCATCATCTTCAAACATCATATTCCTATAGTCTTTTGATTGAACATCAGCACTCAACAAACCCTTTTTGCCAAAAACATAAGCGAGCGATCCCGTCCAGCTGCCTGGAGTTCTGAGGTTGTAACTAGGATAAAGAGTCAAAACTCTGGGATCAATAACTACTTCCTGACCAACCCCAAAAGTCGAGATACGCAAAGACTGACTATCTTCAATGGTGAACCAG
This sequence comes from uncultured Flavobacteriaceae bacterium, assembly GCA_964631155.1. Lineage (GTDB taxonomy): Bacteria > Bacteroidota > Bacteroidia > Flavobacteriales > Flavobacteriaceae > Nonlabens. Next base: position 12,936 of record CAZVYO010000014.1, on the reverse strand, counting down.
GTAGGAGATTCGTAAGCAGCTCCTAACCTAAGCCCTTGAGTCACTTTTGCCAAAACTCCTAAGTTTAAAGAGAACCCTGTTCCTTCACTAACAACTGAATCTACATAAGTTACCTCAGATATTAAAGCATTAGGGTTATTATTAAATTCAAAGACTCTCGTTAAACGCTCTCTATCTACAAAATGAAAATTAAAATTCATACCTAGACTTAACCAATTGTCTAACTCTAGACCTCCATTAACGGTGAATTTTCCACGATAACCATTATCTGCAACTCTAAAATCTTGAGCAAATGTTCCGGTTCCTGTATTAGAGAGATAGTCTACACTTCCCAAATCATTAGGATCTAAGGCTTCAATGACTTCTGAATTGAATCCTAGAAAGCCAACTTGCGCGGGAAACCCAAAACCTGCAGTTTCTCCCAAAGCAATAAATCGATCATCTATGAAATCACCCCTTAGCAAAGCGAGATCTTCTAGAGGAAACCCATTAGCATTTTCAAGAAAATAACCAGATACCGAGTTCTGAGTATTGCCTCGTACGAGAACCTCGTTATCAAAATTTCTAGTAGAATCATAATTGAACCCAATAGAAAATTTATTGACCGGTGCACTCGGATCTTCAAAAACAAAGACAAAACCCGCTTGGTTAAGGCTAAAACCCAGATTATTCTCAGTTGCTAGAGAGCCACCGTACAGAGCATCATTTTTATTATAATCAAATGCCAAGGAGAATGCACCATAATTATTAGCAAACACCGTTGAACCTGCCGGGTTTACTCCTATGGCAGTAAGATCACCTCCCAATGCTCCAAAGGCACCGCTCAATCCACGATACCGAGCGGTACCGTTCATTTGATCAATTCCATAAAGCAACCCTTCTGAAACAGATTGCGCGCTAAGAAAAAGGCTGCAGCAAATAAATGTGCAGCCTAAAATTATCTTTTTCATAATATTCTTTGATTAACCTCTACGACCAGACGATCGACTACTTCTACTTGAAGACCTTGTCCCAGAACTTCTACTACTCCTGCTGGAACTTGAACGTACACCGCTACTTCTAGAACTTCTACTGCTGGAAGAGCGCACTCCACTACTGCGTGACGATCTACTGGAAGAACTGCGTACACCGCTAGATCTTCTTGATGAGCTTGGATAACTTGAACGAACCCTTGAATTGGAGCGACGATTGTTAATACTTGATCTTCTACTGTTGTATGATCTACTTCTGACGCTATTTGACCTTCTCGTATTGCGTGCTTCTGTTGCTCTAGTGGCAGATCTTGATCTAGATAATGAGGAATACCTTCTAGACGCAAGAGCTGAGCTACGTGAAAGCCCCAATCTATTGGACCCAGTTGCTCTGAAACCTCGATTAAAAGCAATGTTATTTCTAAAATAGGGATTATAACCGAAATTATTCCAGCCCCAACCATTATTCCAGCCCCAGCCATAATTCCAACCAAAACCAGCGTTCCAGCCCCAACCAGGACCCCAGCCCCAGTTATTCCAGCCTACACCTCCTAAGCTCCAAGCAGCACCCCAGCCTAATCCATAAGGCACTCCTAGACGAGTCCCCCAGCCTACACCAGGCTGCCAACCCCAACTAAAGCCTCCACCTGCATTGGCCCAGCCCCATCCAGGACCCCAGCCAAAACCGTTGTTATAATAGTTTATATTAATTCTTGATGGGTTTTCACCCCATGCGGCGGTTCCCCCACCATAAGAGTCTGTATATTCGGGATCAGACTCTACGTAACTTGTCCCAGAATAGGATTCAACATCCGTAAACAAACTGTCCTGACCAAAATTATTTCCGTAGGATTCAGCTCCTTCTGCAAATAGAGACTCATAATATCCAGTACTGTTAGCGGCTCTTGAGTCACTTTGATCATAATCTACTGGTACGTTGCGGTCATTTACTGGTTCTGATCCATAAATACCATCGTCATAACTCGCAGATTGATAGGATCCACAAGACGCCACTAGAAGAGATAGTATTATAACATATACTAGATTGAATTTACGGAGATGGTATTTTGAGCTATTCATGGTATCTATTTTCAAGTGCTTTGTATAAAAATAAGTAGTTTTGCCCTGCTGATAAAGCATTTAACAGAACTCTAAAATAAGCACAACATTTGTGCCAAAGCCCATGGCAAAAAATCTCACTAGTAGAAAAGACGATTATTCTAAATGGTATAACGAGCTTGTCGTGCAAGCAGATCTGGCCGAGAACAGCGCTGTGAGAGGTTGTATGGTTATAAAACCTTACGGATATGCAATTTGGGAAAAAATGCAAGCCGAACTAGACCGAATGTTCAAAGAAACTGGTCATCAAAATGCTTATTTCCCTTTGTTTGTACCTAAAAGCCTTTTTGAAGCCGAAGAAAAAAATGCTGAGGGCTTTGCAAAGGAGTGCGCTGTTGTGACCCATTACAGACTACAAAATGATCCTGATAACCCTGGTAAGCTACGCGTGGACCCAGAGGCAAAACTTGAGGAAGAACTTGTCGTAAGACCTACCAGTGAAGCCATTATTTGGAATACCTATAAGGGCTGGATTCAATCGTATAGAGACCTACCTATTTTAGTCAATCAATGGGCAAACGTGGTACGCTGGGAAATGAGAACTCGTTTGTTCTTGAGAACTGCAGAATTTCTGTGGCAAGAAGGACACACGGCTCACGCTACAGAACAGGAGGCCATTGAAGAAGCTGTCCAAATGAATGAGATCTATGCTGATTTTGCCGAGAACTTTATGGCAATCCCAGTCATCCAAGGTTTGAAGTCAGAAAGTGAGCGATTCGCGGGAGCCGTAGAAACTTATTGTATAGAAGCGCTCATGCAAGATGGCAAAGCATTACAAGCCGGCACCAGCCATTTTTTAGGTCAGAACTTCGCAGAAGCATTTGACGTAAAATACACGACCAAGAAGGGCAAGCAGGAATATGTCTGGGCAACTTCATGGGGGGTATCAACACGGCTCATGGGAGCTTTAATCATGACTCACAGCGACGATCGCGGCTTAGTATTGCCACCTAATCTTGCACCTGTTCAAGTTGTTATCGTTCCAATATATAAAGGACTGGATCAACTCGAGGAAGTAAGTGTGAAAGCAAGAGAAATCATGGACTCCCTTAAAAATCATGGTGTGAGCGTTAAATATGACGATCGTGACACCTTGAGACCTGGAGCAAAATTTGCTCAACATGAGTTACAGGGTGTCCCATTAAGAATTGCGATAGGAGCTCGCGACATAGCTAACAATACAGTAGAATTAGCTAGACGAGACACTCTTACTAAAGAGGTCGTGAATATGGATGAAATTGCAAACCAGATTCCTGATTTATTGAAAGAGATTCAGACATCACTTTTTGAAAAGGCTAAAAACTTCAGAGACGAACATATTACTGACGTCAACTCATTTGACGAGTTCAAAAGTGTATTAAAAAACAAGGGAGGTTTTATCTCTGCACACTGGGACGGAACAGCAGAAACTGAAAATAAAATTAAAGAACTTACTAAAGCGACCATCAGATGTATTCCTCTGAATTCAAAAAAAGAAAAAGGAAAATGCGTACTAACAGGCTCTGAATCAAATCAAAGAGTTTTATTTGCAAAAGCTTATTGATTTTTTTTCAAAAAATAGTTGGCAGTTTCAAAAATGCTTGTATTTTTGCAACCGCTTTGAAAGGCAAAACATCTTGGCCCGTTCGTCTATCGGCTAGGACGCCAGGTTTTCATCCTGGTAAGAGGGGTTCGATTCCCCTACGGGCTACAATATTTTAGGTTTTTAAAACCAGATTTTTAGATATGGCAAATCACAAAAGTGCTTTAAAAAGAATACGTAGAAACGAGACTGCTAGACTTAGAAATAAGTATCAGCACAAAACAACTCGTAATGCGATTAAGAAATTAAAAGAGACTGAAGACAAGTCTGCTGCTGAAAAACTTCTTGTTGAAGTTACTTCAATGATTGATAAGCTTGCTAAGACTAACGTTATCCACGATAACAAAGCTTCAAACCTTAAATCCAAACTCGCAAAGCACGTTAATGCTCTCGCATAGTTAATAGAATAAATTTTTTGTAAAGCCTTTTCTAACCGAAAAGGCTTTTTTTATTCTTCAAATTCACCCTGGTTTTTATTATTTATTAGAAGACTGTGTAGCCGCTGTAAGCTTTTCTATTGCACGCTTTCGCGAAAGCGTAAAGACCCTACCACCCTTAAGGTCACCTATTCCTAAAGATTAGGTGATCTCATAGCCGTTTAATCTTCTGTTAATTGTCATTTCTTAATATAGAACCACTCTACTTTTACCATAATTTAATGGGTAATGAGTACCAGTCAAGATTTTTACAGCAGCCTCAAAGTACATGATTCTCCAGTACATAAGCTGATTAGGAATTGGAGTATCTTCACCAAGGTTCCTGAAGACTGGGCGGTTGTTGTGACTGATGTTTTAGACAGTACAAAAGCGGTAAACTCTGGCAACCATCAAAAGGTCAATCTTGCTGCTACTGGTAGTGTGGTGACGGTAATGAATACATTAAAGTCCAATTTGAAAGATTTTGAAGTTCCTTATTTCTTTGGTGGAGATGGTGCGATCTTTTTAATTCCAGCCGATCACGAAGAAAAAGTCATCAATGCCTTGACGACATTTAGCTCTCATGTCAAGAAAAATCTACAACTAACTTTGCGTACTGGATCTGTTTTAACCTCTGATATATATCGATCAGGATATGAGATTACCATTGCCAAAGTTCGCATGAATAAATATTTAATAATTCCATTAGTTTTAGGCAATGGCCTGCAGCATGCTGAAGACTTAGTGAAGAGTAATTTTGATCCAACTAGAAATGAATCGACCGCAAGTCCTGCCCTAGACCTGGAGGGAATGGAGTGTCGATGGGATAAAATTGCTCCAAAAAAAGAGAAAAATAAGGTTGTGTGTCTGATCGTAAGTTGTGCAGATGAAAGTTCTCAATCTCAGATCTATGGTGATATCCTAGATATGATCGACCTTACTTTTGGAACCTTCAATCAACGCCAGCCTATCGCAACCACGCGCTTGAAACTCAACGCTACACTAGCTAAAATAAGAGAGGAAATGATGGCGAGAATAGGCGAGAACAAATTGAGTTATCTGATCAAGCATTTCTTGATCACCTATTTCGGCAAGTTTTATTTCAAATACTTTGCAGAAGGTAGAAGTTATTTGAATAAAGTAAGTCAACTCTCTGACACCATTATGATCGACGGATCCCTAAATACGGTTATGGAAGGGGGCACTAGTCAAATTGAGATGCTAACCAATTACCTAGATCTATTAGAGAGGGAAGGAAAAATCAAATACGGCTTACATGCTACTTATGCTTCTGTAATGAGTTGCTATGTTCAAGATAGAGGCGATAATCATATCCATTTTGTGGATGGTACCGAAGGTGGTTACACGAGCGCTGCTATAATTTACAAGAAAAAATATTCAGACAGTCCCGCAATAGCCTGATTACTTCTTGTACACATTCCCATCTTTCATCACAAACTGTACAGCTTCTAACGTTGCTATATCCTTCTCAGGGTTTTGAGAAACCGCAATGATATCTGCGTAAAAACCCTTTTTGACTTGACCTATTTTATCTTCTAATTTCAGAATCAAAGCGGGAATTGTCGTCGCGCTTTGTAAAGCTTCCATCAATGGCATGCCAGCATCAGTCATGTAGCCAAATTCCTTTGCATTCTTACCATGTGCAAAAACACCAGCATCTGTTCCGAAAACAATAGGAACGCCTCTTTTATAAGCTCTAGCAAATGTACCTTGGATCTGTGGACCGACTGCTTTTGCTTTAGGCACTACTAGTTCTGGATAAAACCCATCTACTTCGGCTTTTTCGGCTACCTCTTTACCTGCGGTTATGGTAGGAACGAGATAACAGTTTTTTTTCTTCATTAAGTCCATGGTCTCTTCGCTCATGTACGTGCCGTGTTCAATGGTCTTAACGCCTCCCAAGACTGCTCTTCTCATCCCTTCATCTCCATGAGCGTGAGCAGCAACATGAAAACCATAATCTGCAGCAGTTTCCGTGATTGCTTGGATTTCTTCAATTGTAAATTGAGGGTTGCTACCATTTTTAGCTACACTCAAGACTCCGCCAGTAGCAGTAATTTTAATGCAGTCTGCTCCATTTTTGTAGCGGTGTCTTACGGCAGCGCGTGCCTCATCAGGACTATTAGCAACACCTTGTCTAGGGCCTGGATCCCCCATAAGTTTTTGATTAGTACCATTTGTGGGGTCTGCGTGACCTCCAGTTGTTGCAATCGATTTCCCAGCGGTGAAAATGCGTGGGCCCGGCACCTTGCCTTTATTAATCGCATCACGCAAAGAGATATTAATCCCACTACCACCTAAATCACGTACGGTAGTAAATCCAGACAATAAAGTGATTTCTGCATATTTTACGGAATCATAAGCCACATCGGCTGGGTCGTCCACGTATTTTTGAACATAAGCGTGTGGATTATACTCGGTCTCCATGTGCACATGCATATCTGTAAAGCCAGGCATCACCCATTGATCTTTTAAGTCATAGACTTCAGCAAATCGTGGAGCCTTTATGTAGCCTTTCTCGACATCAACGACAAGTCCATCCTGAACACTAATCGTAACCTCTTCCAACCACTCTCCTTTTTCAGTATCCAATAAATGACCAGCGTGTATATAAACCATTTGTTCCTGAGCTACAGAGCTTAGCAATGTGAATAGCGCAAAAAATGAAAAGAGAATTGATTTCATGGGAAAAAATTTGACTGAAAAGATAGGTGAAAGTACGGACTCTGGCTTGAATGAATTTCTAGTTGCTTAAATTTTAATCTGACCGAGAAGATAAATAGGTTTCATATCATCTGGATTTCCATATCGCCTATCCATGGGAAGCACGGGTAGCAAGAACTCTCGCTCGCTGATCCATTCAATCGCTCCTACCGGAAACCAGCTGGTAAACCTAAATTCAAAACCTTTCCCCTGATTTTCTAAAAAGCTTACTCTAAACACAGTAAGTTGGTCAAAAATTTCGCTGTAAGCGCTTAATAAAAAAGTACCCTGAGGAGATATGCTGAAATCACCATTTGCAAAGAGCGAACGCTCACCATTTTTCTGATCAATTTTTATTATTTCTTGATCTTCAGCAAAGCCTGTAACAAAATAAGCATCTAACTTTTTGATGTAACCTAGATATTCTGAAACTGAACCCCACTCCCCAGTATCATCTTTAACCAGAACACTATCACGCCCATCCTTAATAGGAAGATAATATTGCGTATACCCTTCCATCACAGCGATTGAATCTTCTACTGGAAATCTTCTTGGGACAATTGATAGATCCCTTGAGTAGGGATTCAATCGGATTTTGTCTTTATATTCAGAGTAATCAACAGTCTTGAACTGGATAATATCTGACAAAGCTTCTCTAGCGGCGGGATTATATTCATACCGTACGTCGCAATTTGCTCCAAGCTGGAATAAATCGTCACGTTCATTTACACCTGCAATATCCAGTTCGGTCTGCTCCTCAAGGGAGTAAATGCCCGTAAAATTGTGCAGGCTTTCAGCTGGCAATTCGTCCAGATGATCAGAGAGATAATAATCAAAAACAAACCCTTCATTTCCTGACGGGAAATTATATTTGTGAAATAAAGCTTTGACCTTTACCCAGCTTCCTTCAACTGGTATTCCATTCTCCAGAACTGAACCCTCAACCCTGTTTTCAGTAGGAATAGTTACGACTTGAGCTCCATAGGACAATGTTTCTATCAACCGTCCCTCGAGGCTAGCTTCTGCCCGGAGTTTTAGGCCACTCTTTGCGCTCACAAAATAGCATTGTGGACGGGTGGATTGTGCTTGTAACGCTTTCGCGAAAGCGAGAATAAAGAGAACAACAATGACTTTTCTACGCTTCACTTTTTTGAAACAGCAACTACATTGACATAGTTACCTATGGATGAATTCCTTAACCGAGTCTGTAATATAAGCAATCTGCTCATCATCAAGCTCTGTGTGCATGGGAAGTGAGATACACTCTTGGACGAGTTGATTGGTCACAGGGAAATCAGCCTCTTTGTAACGATCGTCCTGATAGGCTTTTTGCATGTGTAATGGAATGGGGTAATAAACTCCGCAAGGTATATTCTTACTTTGTAGATGCCTGACCAGCCCGTCTCGATCCGCGTCTTTTAGAATCAAGGTGTATTGATGAAACACGTGACAATCGCAATTGTCGCAAACTAATGGTGTGATGATTTTTTCTTCTGTAGCAAATGCTTGAGTGTATTTTCTTGCGGCAGCTCTACGTGCATTATTGTACTTATCCAGATGCGGCAACTTGGCCCTCAATACTGTAGCCTGCATGGAATCAAGTCTGGAATTTACACCTACCACATCGTGGTGGTAGCGCTCATACATACCGTGGTTCACGATTCCTCTAATAATGTGGGCGAGATCATCGTCATTTGTAAAAATTGCTCCACCATCGCCATAGCAGCCTAGATTCTTTGAAGGAAAAAATGATGTCGTTCCTACGTTACCTATAGTTCCTGTTTTTGATTTAGTTCCATCTGAGTGTAAATAGTTAGACCCTATTCCCTGGGCGTTATCTTCTATAACATAAAGATCATGCTTTTGAGCAAGGGCCATGATTTCATCCATAGCAGCCGTTTGTCCGAATAAATGGACTGGAACAATGGCTTTTGTTTTAGGCGTGATAGCTCTTTCCACGGCAGTAACATCTATGTTAAAATTATATGGATTAACATCAACTAAAACTGGCGTGAGACCCAGAAGTGCGATAACTTCAACCGTTGCGGCAAAAGTAAAATCGGCCGTAATAACTTCATCACCAGGTTTTAAACCTAATCCCATCATGGCTACTTGAAGGGCATCTGTCCCATTTGCACATGGGATAACGTGTCTAACGCCAAGGTATTCCTCAAGCTCTTTCTGGAAGGCGTGTACTTCTGGGCCATTGATAAAAGCAGCCGACTCAATGACCTTTTGCAGACCATCATTTACCTGATCCTTTATTTCTTCAAACTGACCCTGGAGGTCTACCATTTGTATCTTGCGCATCTTAACTTATCAATAAATGGGGCAATAAGCCCGTTTTATGGTAAAAATAAGGAATAAAAGCACGAGAATATGCTACCTTGAGCATAAGACTGTAAGTTGAAACATCGCATTTGAAAACATTATACGACACATTATCCACCATTGTAAAGGCATGTCTACCCGTTGCTGGATTTTTCAATAAAAAAATCAAACTAGGCGCTAGAGGTCGTGAGCGTACCTGGGATATTCTAGATCAAAATATCAAAAGTACGATACCTAAAATATGGGTTCATGTCGCAAGTCTGGGTGAATATGAACAAGTGGTTCCCGTTCTCGAGCAACTGAACCAAAAAGACTACCAAGTCCTGCTGACATTCTTCTCGCCCTCTGGCTATGAAAATAAGAAAGATACAACTCTGGCTGATGTGGTTTGCTACCTACCCATCGACACCTTTGACAATTCACGCAAATTTTTAGACATTGTGGAGCCGTCTATAGCCATAATGGTGAAATATGAGTTCTGGCCCAATTATCTAAACGGTCTTAAAAAGCGTAATTGCAGAACGATTTTAGTAAGTGGTGTGTTTAGGGAAAACATGACCTTCCATAAATGGTACGGTCGCTGGATGTTGAAATCCCTGAAGGCTTTCGACCATTTCTTTTTACAGAATGAGAGCTCACTCCACAACTTGAAAAAACTAGGGTTCTCTAATTCCAGCGTAAGCGGTGATACCCGCTTTGACCGCGCCAGTCAACTTATAGAGAGAGATAACAAAGTTGACTTGCTGGAAGCTTTTACCGGTGACTCAAAATGTCTGGTCGTAGGCAGCAGTTGGCGAGAAGATATTGCGGTCATCAAGAACTATATTCTTCAGAAAAAAAATCAGGAAAACTTGAAGGTGATTATTGCCCCTCACGAGGTACATGAATCAAAAATCAATACGCTTAAAAAAACATTGAATCAAGATGTGCACTTATGGAGTGAACTCAATAAAGACGCCTCAAACAACTCATTCCATAGCAATATTCTAATAATTGACGCTATAGGTTTATTAACCAAAGCCTATAGCTATGCTGATATTGCTTATGTGGGCGGAGGTATGGGAACTACTGGACTACACAATATTTTAGAAGCCGCAACCTTTGGGATACCGGTTATTATTGGCAAAAACTACGAGAAATATCCTGAAGCTGCTAAACTGGAAGACTTAGGAGGATTATTTTCTGTTCAAAATGAACAAGAATTTGCTGAAATTGCCGATAAGCTACTTTCAGATAAGCATTTTAGGGAGAAAACAGGTATGATTTCTGGTCACTGGATCAATAGTAATACAGGCGCGACCAGACAAATAGTCAAATATCTAAAAGGAATCAATGAGAACATTACTTCTTCTTAGTCTATTGCTTTCACTAGCTCTAGGCACTTCACAAGATATTCAGGTACAAGACACCTACAGCAAGAAGCCGGTTCCATTTGCAACAGTTAGTTTTGGGGATGGAATGGGAACTTTTGCAGATGCGAATGGTGTTTTTAGATTCAGTAAAGAAATATACTCAAGAGTAGACACCTTATTTGTTTCAAGTATAGGTTATCAGACACTCACAATTCCAGCAAATAGTATTTCTGACTATGTCGACCTTGTTCCTGTAGCTAGTAAATTAGAAACCGTGGTAGTTAATGCAGAGCTAATCGGTGATTTTGAAATTGAAGAAATCAAACCTATAGTTCATAAAGATTATGAGAACTGCTGGCTTCCAACTGTGGAAAGTGAGATTGCAATAAAAATTGAACGTCATCAGGGCCTCCCTACCATGATAAGTAAGCTTTTCATTCCTATTCTTTTAGAGAAAAGTCAGCGTTCTAGAGATAAAATGCGCAAATTTTCAAGCATTTTTAGAGTTCAATTTTATGATGTAGAGCAAGATGGTAGCCCGTCATTTGAATCGTTATATCCCAGTAAAACTTTCTTGATTACTGAGCAAAGTGAAAAGATATATGAATTGGATATTACAGACTTGAAAATCGTAGTTCCCAGAGCAGGAGTCTTTGCTTCCATTCAGGTTTTAGGTTACGCCAAACCAAATGGAGATTTGATCAACGCTAAAAAGTACAGGGAGATTAAAACAAGAACTGGATATACAAAAGTTTCAACAACCTACCGGCCTTTACTCCCCTTTACCGATGACATTGATGGGAATAAAACCTGGGTCAGAAGAATTTTTCTCAACAATAAAAAATGGCAACTTTTTGATTTGGATTATAACAATTTAAGCAAATTGGTCAGATCTGGCCACAACAATTATGGCATGGGCGCAGAATTAAGAGTCTATGAAAAGGACTGACTTTATGATACTGTTACAGCTTTATTTAAATAATCTCTGAAAGGCTTCATTTCCTTATAGATATCTAAACATTTTTGAATGAAATCCCCAGTTGTTACCTCTTTTTGAGTTACATCATGCCGTACTGCAAAAGTCTTCTGTCTTAATAAATCGATGTGTTTGTGATCTTGGGAAAAACCTTTGGGGGCTGTTTTCAACGCGTCCCCATCGTCGATAACTTCAAATTTCTTTTGAAAAGATTTCTTGTTTAGAATAGCCTTATACTCATCACCATTGTAGTCTATAGCATCTCTGATTGAGTCCAGAATTCCTTTCTTTGGATGGTAGTAGCCTCCCGCAATGAATGACTCATCCAGACCTAGATGTATATAAAAATCTCCTTGCTTACCGTTTGTTCCTAAATCTAAACCAGCGCCAAAATGATCTTTATAAACCGGTCGGTCCGAATGGTATAAAAGATTATTGTTGATTCTGTTGATAGCCTTGCGTCCCTCGGTAGGCGAATAATCCTTATCGATTTCTGCGAGCGCTTGATCGAGCTCGTTTAACCAATCAATATACCAATCGCGAACTTCGTGATAGCGCTGCCTATTATCATTCATCCACTCTTTATTATTGTTTCTATTTAGATCTCTTAGAAAGTCATATAGCTTGTAGAAGCTCATTTTATATTTATTTTGCTTAAAACTATATCGCTTTCGCGAAAGCGTACATATAATTTATAGTTTTTTAGTAAGAATTTGCTGAAATCTTTATAGTTTTGATGAATTAAACAACAATTTTTATTATGAAAAAAGTAGTACTAACACTAGCCCTTTTATTCTCTGCAACCGCGGTATTCACATCTTGCCGTGAGACTACAGAAAAAGGAGTCGAGACAGAGATGAATGAAATGGAAAACGACATGGAGGAAGCAGGAGAAGATATGGAAAATGAGATGGAAGAAATGGGTGATGCCATGGAAGAAGGAGCTGAAGAAATGGAAAATGACCTTGAAGATGGGGCTGAAGACATAGAAAATGAAGTAGAAGAAGAAACTGATGGAATCGACGACGACATGTAGTCTATACCATTATTGTTTAAAGAAGAGTCGCGTTAAGCGACTTTTTTTATGAAATATTTTGTGCAAAGGATATTCTGAAACATTTAGATTTGACTCAACATAAATCATTCAACATGAAACGAGTAACATTCACAATCCTTGCTGTTTTAATGTCTGCGACTGCATTTACATCTTGTCGCGAGACTGAGAAAGAAACTGAAACAGTCATCAAGGAAGTAGAGACAGAAACTGAAGAGGCAGCTGAAGAAACCGAAGGAATCCTTGAGAGAGCGGGTAAGGCAGTTGATGAAGAGGTTAATGAGGAAATTGACGAAGAAATCGATGAAATAGGTGATGATAACTAATCAGTTGTACACAAATTCAATTCAAACTTTCTAAAAACAAAAAAGCGATCCAGTTGGATCGCTTTTGCTTTATGTATTCGTTTCT
>CAZVYO010000013.1:0-74053 GCA_964631155.1 uncultured Flavobacteriaceae bacterium | reverse complement strand
ACATTCAGCTTGGAAGGCTGACGCTCTACCAACTGAGCTACTCCCGCATTTATAACTGATTTCTCAGTTAAAGGTTTTCATTAAATGTGGGGAGAGCAGGATTCGAACCTGCGAAGGTAAAAACCAACAGATTTACAGTCTGTCCTCGTTGGCCGCTTGAGTATCTCCCCATTGTTTTTAAAGAACGTTGCCAAACACTTTATTTGGACTTTTTTTTGAGCCGATAGAGGGACTCGAACCCACGACCTGCTGATTACAAATCAGCTGCTCTAGCCAGCTGAGCTATATCGGCTTATGAGTACTTTTCGCATGCTTTTTATGGCATAAAAAAGTCCGCTATTTCTAACGGACTGCAAATGTAAGCCTATTTTTTTATTGACAAAGCAAAAATGAAAAAAAATTAATAGGTAGCCTGTTTTTCTTTTCTCTTCTTTAGCTGTCGTTCTAATGACGCTGCGCATTCATCAACGCACTGCTCAAATTTCTTACACGTCTTTTTAACCACCATATCATCACCAGGAACAAATAACCTGATCTCAGCAATCTTGTTTTCGGGTGCTGATGTCTTCTGAACTTTCAGATACACATCTGCGCTGATAATTTTGCTGTAGAACACCTCCAGCTTTGCCAACCTATTCTCGATAAAATTGATCAGTTTAATATCTGCATCAAAGTTTACTGCTTGTGTGTTTACCTTCATAGTCGTTAGTTTTAGTTGTTATTTATTTGCTCTGGGATGTGCCTTACCATAAACTTCCTTTAAACCCTGCATTCCCATGTGGGTGTAAACTTGTGTAGATGAAAGACTACTATGACCCAGTAATTCTTTTACAGAAACAAGATCAGCTCCATTGTTCAACAAATGTGTCGCAAAACTGTGACGCAATATGTGTGGACTGACCTTTACCTTAAGAGATATTGATCTAAAGTAAGACTTTATCTTACGATAAACAAAATTTGGGTACATTTTGAGACCTTTGTCCGTAACCAGCATTTCAGGAATGTCAGATTGCACAACCGTTGATCTCAGATCTAGATATCGTCTTAAATGTTCTGCAACGTTTTCTAAAAGCGGTATTTTGCGCTCTTTGCTACGCTTTCCCAAAACCTTGATCATCTTTCCAGAAAAATCTACATCTTGAATCTTAAGATTAATGATCTCAGACCTACGCATACCAGTTACATATAACAACTCGATGATGATCCGGTCGCGCAAAGCCTGAAAATCATTTTCATTGACCTCGGCGTCTAAAAGGCTACGCACCTCTTCTTCTGAAAATGGGACTTCCACTTGCCGATCTTCTTTGAGGCCCCTATGAGAAGAAAGTGGATTCACCTCAATCAAACTTTGTCCGAGCAGGAATTTATAATAGGCTTTTATCGAGGCGATCTTTCTATTTGCTGTACGCTTAGAAAACTCTTCCTCAAGAAGTGTAGCGATCCACCCGCGTATAATACTGTAGTTGACTAAAAGAGGACTCTCAACTGCTTCTATTTCCAGAAACTCAAAAAATTGCATGAGATCACTTTTGTACGCAGCTACCGTATGTACTGAATAGTTTTTTTCTAAAGAAAGATAATCGATAAACTCGTCGAGATGCATAAAAAAAGCGCTATTCCGTAAATGTAATCATTTACAGAATAGCGCGTATTGCTTAATTAAACTTGTGACTATCTAGATGTTCTCTGCGTCACGTAGTCCTTGGATATACTGAGCTTTGATCTTTTGCGCTCTTTTTGCTACAGATGGTTTCGTAAACTGCTGTCTTCTACGCAACTCACGCATCTTGCCTGTACGATCAAATTTTCTTTTGAAACGCTTTAGAGCTCTATCGATATTTTCTCCGTCCTTTACTGGTATAATTAACATAGTGTCATCACCTCCTCTCTTTGGGACGGCAAAAATAGTTCTTTATTTTAAATCCACAAATGAATTATACGCTTTCGCGAAAGCGGAATTCACAAATCAATCTGCCGCTGGCTTATAATCCTTACCATCCAGAGTCATCTTTGCGATGATCTCACGCATGATCTCACTGGTTCCACCGCCTATAGGACCCAGACGGCTATCACGCCACATGCGGGCCAATGGGTACTCTTCTATATATCCGTAACCCCCTAAATATTGAAGGCATTTGTAAATCACCTCATCTGCAATTTTTGTGGAAAGCAACTTAGACATGCTTGCTTCCTTCACGGGATAAAGACCCTTATCCAACTCTTCTGATATTGCGTAATTAAAACACTTTGCCATTTCTACCTCACTCAACATGTCAGAAAGATTGTGGCGTAATGCTTGAAATTTATTGAGCGACTGACCAAAAGCAGTTCGCTCTTTCATATACTCAATAGTATACTCGATGGCATATTCTGCACGAGCGTGGGCGTTGATTCCCATGATCAGACGTTCTAGGGCAAAGTGCTGCATGATGTATGGAAAGCCTTTCCCCTCTTCACCCATTAGGTTTTCAGCAGGAATCTTCACATTATCAAAACCTATCTCTCCTGTATCGCTGGCTCTCCAGCCTAGTTTATTGAGTTTTGTAGCGCTGATACCTGGTGTATCACGATCCATAACAAAAATGGAAATCCCACGACCTTTAGCCTCAGGATTAGTCTTTGCAGCAACTACCAGGTAGTCAGAATAAACACCATTTGTGATAAAGGTTTTAGAACCATTAATGATATAATGGTCACCTTCTTTTACAGCCGTGGTGCGCATTCCAGCTACATCACTCCCACCAAATGGTTCTGTAATGGCAAGACAACCTATTTTTTCACCAGTCAAGGTTGGGACTAAGTATTCTTGTTTGATGCGTTCATCACCTTCTTTTAATAAATGCTGTGCACCTAGGAACGCCTGCACCCACATCGCTGCCGCAAATCCACCTGAATTGATGCGCTGCATCTCCTCCAGAAATATTACCGTATAGAAAAAGTCAAGATCCAGGCCACCATATGCCTCGGGATAATAAAGAGCAAAATAACCCATCTCCCCCATTTTCTGGAAAATCTCACGGTCTATCTGACCCGTTTCTTCCCATCGATCCACATGCGGAACGACTTCCTTGTTTAAAAACTCTCTAAAACTCTCTCTGAACACATTGTGCTCCTCGGTAAAATATTTTGAATACATATAACGATTTCGTAATTTTAATCAAGCTTCAAATATAGCTGAATTAAAGGCAACTTCTCCTCTGGAAATCGGGAAGTCAGCATCACTTCATCCCAAGAGTTGAAACCATCTCTCAACGTGCGTTGCTTGATCAATTCATTAACCAGATAGTCGTTAAAATAGGGAATGCTTAACAGGTCGTCTTTGGTTGCTTGATTTAGAGCTATCAATTTCCTTTTCAGATTCTCTGCAATGTAGAATTTTTCCCTGATTCTGGTTGTGGTGGAATCGGTCAGTCCATAAATAGCACGTACTTGTTTCATATCAACAAACCCATCCAGTCGTGCTCTTTCTTCAACGATTCTTTTGGAGAGTGCGGGACCTATTCCATAAACTTCTTTAAGTTGGTCAGCGGTGGCTTTGTTTAGGTCTCGAGGTTTTGTAGATCTGCCGGCTGATTTAGTTTGATACGTGTAGGTGTTTTTGTTATTCACCCAAGCCGGGAATTTGAAATAGGGTGAGATGCTGTCCAGCCATCGGTCGCTGACCTGAGTCACTTTTTGGAATTCAGTTGGGTTATTGATGAATTTTCCGCTTTCGCGAAAGCGAGACAAACGATCCAGCTCTTCCAAGCTCAATCCAAGTTTATACCCGCGATAATCAGTAATATAATTAGGGTTGAAAGGATAGATGGTATCCCTTTTTGCAGCACGTCTCTTTTTAATGGAATCAATTTTTTGTTGGTACTCCGCATTGAAAGAGTAATCCAGAGATGTTTCCTCATGATTAAAATTCATGTACCACCTCGCAGTCAATACCACAACCAAAAGTAGTATCAAAATAAAAATCCCTCTACGCTGACGGGTATCGTAAGCAAAGAGGGATTTAAATAAATTCATAAGTCCTATGCAGCTTTTTTCAGACCAAGTTCTCCAGCTCTAAGCTTACGCATATATTCTCTCAAATCTCTACGCACCTCACCAGACATCAATAACAATCCTATAATATTAGGGAATGACATGGCGAGAATCATCATATCTGAGAAATCTAAAACTGCACCTAAACTTACACTTGCCCCCACCACTACAAAGACCAAAAATATCAATTTGTAGATCAATTCAGATTTCTTGCTTTTACCAAACAAATAAGTCCAAGCACGCATACCGTAGTAAGACCAGCTGATCATAGTAGAGAATGCAAAAAGAAACACCGCTATAGCGAGAACATATGGGAACCAAGAAATCACACTACCGAAGGCCGTACTGGTCAGCTCTGCTCCACCCATGCCCTGAACCTCGTGCATTCCTGTAAAGATCAAAACCAATGCTGTAAGTGTACAAACTACAACCGTATCAATAAAAGGCTCTAACAAAGCAACAAAACCTTCAGAAACTGGATGGTTTGTTTTTGCGGCACTATGTGCAATGGCAGCAGAACCTACTCCCGCCTCATTTGAGAAGGCCGCTCTTCTAAATCCGGTGATTAAAACCCCTATCACACCACCTTTAAGAGCAGATGGACTGAACGCTCCGTCATAAATCGCTTCTAACGCCGGACCCACATTTTCTATATTGATGAAGATCACTACTAATGCAGCTACAATATAAGTTCCTGCCATGATAGGCACGATTTTACCTGTAACCTTAGCAATACTTTGTATACCACCGATAATAACTACCCCTACTAACACAGCCGTTATAACACCAAACCAAACACCTTGACCAGCAAGTACTGGAAACTGTGATTCTAGCTGCTCAAAAGATTGGTTAGCCTGAAACATATTCCCACCACCGAAGGATGCTCCTACTGCAAGGATGGCAAACAATACTGCAAGCGCTTTACCTAAATTTCCTTTTCCTTGAGCAGAAAGTCCATCTCTCAAGTAGTTCATGGGTCCACCGAAGACGCGCCCATCAGGTAAAATCTTGCGGTATTTAACTCCTAAAGTACACTCCACAAACTTAGAAGACATCCCCAGAAGTCCAGCAATGATCATCCAGAACGTCGCTCCGGCACCACCTACCGAGATCGCCACGGCGACACCGGCAATATTCCCCAAACCTACGGTTCCTGAAACAGCTGTAGCCAATGCTTGGAAATGCGTTACCTGACCTGGAGCATTAGGATCATCAAACTTACCGCGAGCAAGATCAAAGCTATGCTTGAACCCTCTCAAGTTTATGAAACCCATTCTAATGGTAAAGAACGTAGCTCCCAAAACGAGCCACACTACGATAAAAAAGATAGGCTTAGTTACCGGATCTCCATTAGGATGAACAATCGGAATTTTTTCATCGTATTCTACGCTTGCAAGAAAATGAGCACCTCGCTCGATCAGGTCAGCGGTGTCCGTACCGTCATAGATTACTTCTCCCTCAGCAGTATTGTGGATTAAAGTCCCCTTAGCCAACGACTCGATGGTCATCTCATTAGCCCCATTGGTCGTGATGACAGCAATAGGTTGACCTTTAGTCACTTTTTTTCCATTAGCTACCAGCCATTTTTGAAGCGTATATTTATCTTCAGTACCTGCTTCCCATCCAGGAACTGGTATGTTTTTTTGCTCAGCATAAATAACTGGATCATAGATCCCTATGGCGGAAAAAGGATCCCAAAACAAAACACTTCCCAGTCCTTCAACAGCTGGTACTGCCGTTCCGTTAAAAATTTCTGGAATGCTCTCTGCGCTAACCCTATATACACCAGTAGCTGATTCACCTTGTGAGTCGGTAACAATTACCGTATAATCAATTCCCTCAGTCAAGCCTTCTGCTTTTGCAGACTTAAGAGAGGTTTCCTCATTAGACCATTTATAAGTATATGGAGCTTGTCCACCAGATGCCTTGATCTCTATAACCCCATCATTTATTTCATTTGAAGGATTAGACACAACGGCCTCAAGATCAAGCTCCTGTGCAATTCCATATGCAGATAAAAAAGCAAAACAACCTAAAAGAAATATTCTCTTCATTATATTTTTAAAATTTTGAACTGGCAATATGCAACAAAAAAACGCCTTTTGAAAGTTTTGTTAACGTTTATGTTACCTTAGTGTTAATACGGTAAGCGCGCTGTAATTGCTGTATTTGATCCGTATTTCCTACTACAATGATTTTAGACCCTCTGGTAAGTGTGAGTGTAGGGTCTGGGTTCACGATGTACTCCCCATCAGGTGATTTGTAGCCTATAATCGTACAACCTGTTTTCTGGCGCATGTTGAGATCAAGAATTGAACATTCTCGCTGTTCTTCATCAAACATCTGCTCAAAACTCACTTGTTCTAAATTAACGCCTTCACTCCCTCCGTAAGAAAGCTGATCCCAAAACTCAATCAAATCAGGACTCACTATAAGCGATGCCATGTGTTGCCCGCCTATTGTATCTGGTAGTATTACATTGTCTGCACCCGCAAGTTTTAATTTTTTATAGGAAGTATCTTCTGTAGCGCGTGATATAATCTTCAAATCCTTATTGAGCTGTCGTGCACTCAAAACGATGAAAAGGTTATCGGCATCCTCAGGTAAAGCGCTTATCAAGGTAGAGGCTTTTTCAATACCCGCTTTGATGAGAACCTCATCTTCATTTGCGTTGCCCCTCACAAAATTCACATGATCCAGACCACAGTCATCGATCACCTGTTGATCAAGTTCTACAATTATGAAATCCTTTTTGTAATCCAGTAACTTTTGGACGGCTTGCTTTCCATTGCGTCCGTAACCGCAGACTATGATGTGGTTTTCCATTTTTTTGAGGTGTTTTTCTGAGCGCTTCCTTCGCAATTCTTCAATGTTATTTTTAGATAAAAGAAATTCTGTGATCACAGAAACCGCATAACCTACAATCACAACGCTGATTGAGATTAAGATTATCGTGAAGATTTTAGCTTCTGGAGTGGGATCGTTGATTTCACGGTAACCTACTGTTGTGACTGTTATTACAGTCATGTACAAGGCATCTACCCAAGAAAGATCCATCGTGATTCTGAACCCTACCACACCCGTGAGCAGCACCGTCAATACCAGGAAAACCGCAATTTTGATCTTTCTATTCACTAAACAATTTTATAGGTCAAAGACAGAACTGCGCTTTACGTAGATCAAGTCCTTTAGTTTCAACCAAAAAGCGATAATCAGATAGATGGCAAATCCAGCTCCCAGCGTGGCAAACGTAAAGTAAATAAAAGTTATACGCACGTTGCGAGCCTTGATTCCCATGCGATCAGCCAGGCGGGTGGAGACGTAGAAGCCGTACTTCTCCATGTAATGTCGTAAATTAGTAACAATACTCATTTTACCGTGCGGTTTATTGATCAAAGATACTCTTAGCCTCGTAATAGACCAACCCCTATATCACAAGAAAGACATTTATTCACATCGCAATAGCTCGGCTTTAATTGTAGAACAGCCTGGCTTTCCATGGCGTTTTCAACTGGAATCAAACGTTTGAATCCTGCAACAATGGTATTTTTCTCTGGGTTGAGCGCTGAGAGCAGATCCATGAGCTCTTCGACATTTTCCTTGCCTTGAAATTGCGCATAAGCAAATTTTATAGGTACGATGCAATTTATGATTAAAAGATCCACAAAATTTCTGGACAGATATTTTTCCCGATTCTTGGACTGCTTGCCAAAAACATGATGATCATCCCAGTACAAACTTGCTTTAACATTGAACAAATCGTAGAACTGATCGAGGTTCTTGCAGAGCAACACCTCGCCAAACAGTAATGGATTGAAATGGTATAATCTGGAAAGCTGGGAGAGTCTGATGGTGGGGTAATTCACAGGTCGTATCCTAAAGAACTTCATCGTGGTGTCTATGGGTTGGAGTTGATGTTTCGCTTTCGCGAAAGCGTACTCCCTCCTACACTCCTTTTTATATCGATCCTCTGTGTCTTTTTCAAGCAAACCAGCCTGCCCCAGTAAGGCAGACTCAAGTTGAAAGGCGTCTTTTGCCAGTTTACGTACAGTCGAGGGAGCGATGCTACGCGCAGTCTGTTCAAAAGCATCAGCATTGATCTTAGTGCCAAAACTGCGTGCGAGCAATTGAAAAAAGGTTGCCTCCCAGTCGCCCGTATTTCTTTTGAGCAGCTCCATGATCCGGAACGATTTAAGCTCCAGCCGCTCAATGAACAGCTTCTCTATCCATTGTGAAATTTTAAAATTGTCTACATGAGAAATACTGTTCTCGCAGTTGATAAACTGTCGCTGCTTCACTTTGAAGAGTTTCTGATAGGATTTCAACAAGTCGGGATCCACGTAACTGGAAACCTCGAGCACCGGTATTTTAAGACCGTCCCGCGTGGTGATGTCTGCATCATGAGTCCAGACCACGTGCAAGATGACATTATTGTACGCTGGATCATTGTCGTGACCATGTAGAAACCAGTCACTTGCTTTTAAATGCATTTCTATATTTCCCGCCCATTCCTGACCATCAATAGTCAAACGACCATTGAAAAAATCAGGCCCTGAATGGTGATTGTGGTAACCCAAAGATTTAATGACGATACGCTTGCCCGTAGTGGTAAGCAATTCCTTGCCACTCAGTTTTTTGAACTTCCACAAGTAATGGATGAAATCCTCGCGCATGAGGTCAAATTACACATTTTCTTTAAATAGCCTCTTTGAAATTAAGATCATTATAAGTCCAGTTCACATGCTTCATTCTAACTTTGCCTGATGCAGCATCATGAAAATTACATGCAGCGGTGTCTGGAACTTGCAAAAAATGGTCAGGGCACTACCTATCCCAATCCTCTTGTGGGAAGCGTGATCGTCAATTCTGAGGACAAAATAATGGGAGAAGGCTGGCATTATCAATCAGGCCAACCGCACGCCGAGGTGAATGCTGTAAAAAACGCAGAAAGCAAGGGTCATCATGATTTTTCAGATGCCACGATTTATGTAAATCTAGAACCATGCTCTCATACGGGAAAAACGCCACCTTGTGCCAGCATGATTATCAAAAAGGGTTTTAAGAAAGTCATAATAGGTACGCTAGACCCCCACGAAAAAGTTGCAGGTCGAGGCAAAGAAATGCTAGAGGCTAGCGGAATCAAATGTACCGTAGGAATTTTATCAGATAAGTGCGAGGAACTCAACAGAAGATTCTTTACCTTCCATCGAAGCAAAAGACCCTATGTCATTCTCAAATGGGCAGAAACCGGCGACGGATACATCGCACCTGCTAAAAAATCTAAAAGAGCACCTGTTTGGATAACTAATTCTTATAGCAAACAACGAGCGCATCAACTCAGAGCTCAGGAACAAGCGATTCTCGTAGGAGCCAGAACAGTATTAGACGATGACCCTTCTCTTACCTGTAGAACATGGAAAGGTATCCATCCCACCCGAGTTGTACTGGATTCCACGGGAAATTTACCAATAGAAAGCGCGGTATTCAGTCATGATGCAAAAACTCTTGTCCTCAATCGTAAAACGCAAGATGTAGCGAAAATCCTATTAGATTTATATGAAAAAGATTTTCAATCTGTCATAATCGAAGGAGGCGCAAAAACAATTCAAGCTTTCATCGATCACGGATTGTGGGATGAAGCTTATCAATTTATGGGAACAGAGGTGGTATTCTATGAGGGCCTTCAAGCGCCAAAACTCAGCGGGAATTTTGTTCTACATAGAAGAGAAATCATCGAGAACGACGTCCTCAAAATCTATAGAAAAAAATGATTTGGCTCGGGTTGAGTATAGCAACGTCAAGTCTATTGTACGTGATTTTCAAATATTTTGCAGTTTATGATGTCAACAGGCTCCACGCCATTGTATTCAATTATCTAATCGCGTTTATAACGGGAATTATCGCCTATAGAGGAGATTTTTCAATTGACGAAATCATGAACGCGGGTTGGTTGCCATTTTCCATTGGCCTGGGCATCTTGTTCATTACAATTTTCAATGTGATGGCGCTCACCAGCCAAAAAAGCGGCCTATCAGTCGCCGCGGTAGCTAGTAAGATGTCACTCATTATTCCCGTAATCGCGGGAGTCTGGCTTTATGAGGAATCACTAGGATGGGTCAAGGCGGTTGGATTAGTCGTAGCGCTGATATCGGTCGTACTTTCATCACTTAAGAAAAGAGAAGATACCAAATTAAATAAAAGCTTGCTGATCTTGCCATTGCTTTTATTTGCAGGGAGCGGTGCCATAGACACCATCATTAAATATGCTGAAACGACTTTTGTTTCTGATGGAAAAGAGCCGCTATTTAGTGCAGTCTGCTTTCTAAGCGCTTTCACGGTTGGCGTGGGCATTTTGATTTATGAGGCTTTCAGCGGTCGATTTATCGAGTCGAAATCAATAGTCGCTGGAATCGTTCTAGGTATACCCAATTATTTTTCCATCTTCTTCATCATCATGGCGCTTAAAACAGATATGGCGAGTAGCGTTGTATGGCCGATTAATCACGTGGGAACCGTATTACTAACTTCGGTTCTCGGGATTGTTCTGTTTAGAGAGCGCATGAGTGTGAGAAATTATTTAGGTGTGGGTCTAGCGATTGCTGCTATTGTAGTTATCGCTTTCGCGAAAGCGTAACTATCAACAAAGTAAAAGGCCGCCTATTTTGTAGGCAGCCTTTCAAGATATTTAATATTAAAACTTAAAGTCTAAACATTTTACTTTGTAAATTGATAGAATCCATCTAGGTCAATAAAGTAAGAGGCATCTGTTGTAGATTGACTCGCAGAAAATTCAACATCAATAACTAAATTATCAGAAGTCAATTCAGTTATTGTATACACTTCATTTCCTAATCCAGGAATATCAAAATCAGTATCAGCGTCAATAAAGGCATCTGAAAAAGTTATTTCATTGCCCACGATCGTGTACTCTCCCATTAGATTATCAAAAGATTCAGTTTCAGTAAAGTCATCTTCACCTTGTTGAGTATTAAGCGTAGTAATGTCACCATTTACCACATAGGTTCCATCATCATTGAAAGTGATGGTCGCGTTTGAACTTTCAAAAGCTGTGTTTGAAGTAGATCTTGGTGAAGAAATAGGACCGAAATCAAACTCAGTTTCAAAATCTACATCCAAATCTGAGAAGTTCCATGTTCCTACAATTAAGGAAGAGTCGATAGAATTTGAACTTTCATCATCATCTCCACAAGAGACCAATAATAAAGTTGCTGCAAATAAAAGTGAAAATACTTTTTTCATGATTGATTGTTTTAAAATGAGGTGCAAGAATAGTCCCGCTCTGTTCAATCACAAAATTTATAAGTGTTAAAATTTTAACCTTTTCAGTTTTTGGAAAACTCGATAAAACCATCTACATCCACATCAGCCTCTGTCCCAAAAAGTTGCTGTTGTACCATACCTTGAACATCTAAAACTAAACGGGTGTCTGTAAGCGTGCTGATCGATAATTCCAAGCCATCCAAGTTAGGTACCTGATCACCAAAGACTCCGATAAACGAATCACCATCAAAAATGATCTCGCGATCATTTATTGTGTAGCTTCCAGAAGCGCTAGCAATATCTGAATCAATGATTTGCTCTGGAAATAAAGCCGTTGTCACTCTGTAAGATGATTGACCTTGCGCGTTATAATTACCATTTGATGAGAAAACCATCGTGAAATCAGCACTCACCAGTTCGGTATTTGCTACGAACTGTACAGGCTGGTTTTGAATAGTTGTAGAAGTTGTGCCATCAATATCAGTATTTTCTAGATTCCAGGTTCCTTCAATTAATGAAGAATCGATGCTGCCATTATCACCATTAGAATCATCATCACTACATGATGTAAACAAAACTGATAGGCCTAATAGAAGAGCAAATACTTTTTTCATGATGAGTTGTTTATATTTTAGCAAACCAAAACGTACTTGCTATTCAAAGCAAACATAATCAAACTTTAATTGACTGACTCCTATAAAACCATTCAAAGGACCACAGAAGAAATCCTTTTCAAAGACAAGGGTAGTAAATTTTATGCTACCGCATTTCCCCTCTCTGATCCTGAAGAGATGAATGACATTTTAAACGAGTTGAACAAGAAATATCCTAAAGCCGGTCACCATTGCTATGCCTGGAAAATAGGTACTGGTGAAGATCATTATAGGGTAAATGATGACGGCGAGCCCAGAAACAGCGCGGGAGCTCCTATTTACGGTCAGATTCAAAGTTTTGAACTTAGTGATGTAGCCGTTGTGGTCAGTAGAATATTCGGCGGGACTAAACTTGGCGTGAGCGGTCTTATCAATGCTTACAGAACAAGCGCATCTGTTGCTCTAGAAAATGCTCAGATTATCACAAGGGTTATCACAGCAGATATCGTAATTCATTTTGAATATCCACAAATGAGCCAAATAATGCGATGGATCGATGAAAACGGGTTACATATTAAAAAACAAAATCTTACCGCAGCTTGTGAAATGGTGGTATCAGTCCCGCAATCTAGGATTCTCGAGAATATCGAACTTCTAAACAGCTGGCACCCCATTGTCGCGAAGGAATATTCCTAGGGCGTAAGCCACTTACCCTCCCAATTGTCTTTACTGGTAAATAGAGCCCTTAGATGATTAGGTCGTTTTAGCTTCAGGTACTCTAATCGCTTGGGAGAGAAACGTAAAGCCACAAAATGAGATTCTTTACGCGGGAGATAATCTACTTCATCAGGGTTTTTGATGGTGGAAC
Source organism: uncultured Flavobacteriaceae bacterium (assembly GCA_964631155.1). Taxonomy (GTDB): domain Bacteria; phylum Bacteroidota; class Bacteroidia; order Flavobacteriales; family Flavobacteriaceae; genus Nonlabens. The sequence continues at coordinate 61,279 of CAZVYO010000013.1, read as the reverse complement.
CTGGAGCATTGACTGTTGTATAGTCTTTCAGAGCTTTTTGCCCTACCTTCTGGAATAACCTCTTGACCTCTCCTTTATCTTGAATAATAGAAAGCAGACCATCCCATCTTAACTGCTCTAACTTTTTATGATTATAAGCTAAAATGCAAGCTTTTGAGTTCATTTTGACCTGATCGACCTTTGCCGACCGGGCGTCAGTAAATATGATGATATCATTATTATCATGAATTTCCCGAACGACCACGGTACGTGACCTGGGAAAACCATTGGCATCGATAGTTGTTAGTGTGATATACTTATAAGGATGAAACCTGTTTTTATAACTTGATTTCCATTCAATCAATATCTGTTCAAATAATTCTGGAAGCATGATGATGAAGTGTCATTTAAAAAAGATCCTTACACTTTTCCAAAAAGTCTTTTAAGGGACGCATAGGTCTGAATGTTTTTGCATCTGTGAATACTAAAACAAGATACGCTGTAGCACAAATTTCACCCTTAGAATTTTGAATTTTGTAATCAAATTCAACCTTAGTAGTAGGTACTTTGCGAAGGCTTGTAACTACTGTTAAATCGTCACCAAATTGCGCACTTTTTTTATACTTTATATCTATATGATATACAGGCAACAGCACGCCAGAATCTTCCATTTCCTTGTAGGAGAACCCTAACTCATTCAACCATGAAACTCGACCTTGTTCCATGTAAATGAGATAATTAGCATGATGAATTATTCCCATCTGATCGGTTTCACAATATCGTGTCTGTATTTTAACAATGTTTTCTCGCATAATTATGGGTCAAAAATTAGGATTAGAAAAAAGATAATTGAATGCAACTTTTTTAGATAAAAATCAACCCAAAAAAGTATTTTTTTTAAGGTTTTTTATACACATATTTGTCATCGGTTAAGGAACGCAATTTAACAATTGCTTAAGAGTTCGCTTTTTAACCAATAAACTGGCAAATAATCTATTTTACATGGCAACGACGGCGGCATCGGTGTGGGAGAATTGTCTCTCATTTATACAAGACAATATTAATCCTCAAGCATACAAAACTTGGTTTTTACCTATTAAACCAGTAAAGTTAACCGATACCGCATTAAGTATTCAAGTTCCCAGTAGATTCTTCTATGAATGGCTAGAAGAGCATTACATCAAATTGCTCAAAACCGCCCTTACTAGAGAGTTGGGCGAGGGAGCAAAATTGATTTACGCTATTAAGGTTGAGAACAAACTTAAAGGCATGGAGCCTTTTACTGAAAAAATTCCCAGTAGCAACAGAGCGATTAAAAGCTCACAGTCTGTAGATGCTCCGGTAAAAAGCAAAAGCCCTGAACTCAAGAATCCTTTTATCATACCAGGCATACGCAATGTAAAGATTGAGTCCCAGCTCAATCCCACTTACAATTTTGATAGCTTTTTAGAAGGTGATTCAAACCGTTTGGCACGTAGCGCGGGAATGGCGGTTGCTAACAAACCTGGAGGGACTTCTTTCAATCCGCTATTGATATTTGGAGGCGTAGGTTTAGGAAAAACGCATTTGGCCCACGCTATAGGAGTAGGCATTAAAGAAAATTATCCAGATAAGACGGTTCTTTATATAAGTTCTGAAAAATTCACTCAGCAATATATTGAGTCCGTTAGAAAAAACACGAGAAATGATTTCATTCATTTCTATCAGATTGTAGACGTCCTTATAGTTGATGACATTCAGTTATTTGCAGGGAAGGCAAGTACTCAAGATGCCTTCTTCCACATTTTCAATCATTTGCACCAAAACGGTCGTCAAGTCATTCTTACTAGTGACAAAAAGCCGGTGGATATGCAGGATATTGAGCAGCGTTTGCTCTCTCGTTTTAAATGGGGATTGAGTGCAGAACTCAATCAGCCCGATTTTGAAACGCGTGTTTCCATTATCAAGAACAAGCTTTATAGAGACGGAGTGGAGATGGAGGAAAAGATCGTCAACTATGTTGCGGAGAATATCAAGTCAAATATCCGTGAACTTGAAGGAGCTATCATCTCACTCATCGCGCACTCATCTTTCAATCGTAAAGAGATCGATCTAGACCTGGCAAAGAAGATTGTTGAAAACTATGTAAAGAATACCAAAAAAGAAATCTCCATCGATCAGATTCAAAAAACGGTCAGCGATTATTTCTCTATGGATGTGGAAACCCTACAGTCCAAAACCAGAAAAAGACACATCGTTCAGGCCCGCCAGCTTGCCATGTATTTCTCTAAACAAATGACAAAGGCGTCCCTGGCCAGCATCGGTTCACAGATAGGGAAAAGAGATCATGCAACAGTCTTACATGCTTGTAAGACCGTGAACAACTTGGCAAGTACAGACAAGCAGTTCAATAAGTACGTTGAGGACATCCGTGAAAAATTGATAGGATGAGCACAGGCACCACAAATATCTTGATGGTTTGTTTGGGAAATATCTGCCGCTCACCGCTTGCAGAAGGTTTGCTCAAACACAAAGTGAATTTTACCAAGTTCAAAATTGACAGCGCAGGTACCAGCGGCGGCCACAAAGGGGAAGCTCCAGACAAGAGATCCATCAAAGTAGCCAAAAAACATAACATAGATATTTCTGCTCAAAGAAGCCGCCGGGTAACGGCTCAGGATTTCGAAGACTTTGATATCATCTATGCCATGGATGGTTCTAACTACAACAATTTACTTGAAATCGCCCAAACTGATGAGCAGAAGGCCAAGGTCAGAAAGATCATGGACGAGATGTTTCCAGGCGAGGGACTGGACGTTCCTGACCCTTATTATGGCGGTAGAGCTGGTTTTGACAATGTGTACAGAATGCTAGACCAGGTAACTACCGTGATTGCAAAAAAGTTAGACCCTCAAGAATAGTAGTGGCTTAGTTCCGCTTTCGCGAAAGCGCAATCACCTAATTCACTATTTCACGGCAAGTACCTCTTCCAGACTTGCATTTCTATCCACTTTACCGGTATGCGTTTCCTTGAAGTTTTTCAGGAAATAGACTTTTTTAGGCGTTTCATATTTCCCTAGATCCTTGAACTCAGGCAACTCTCGTTCCTCGCCTTCAATAAAGAGAACGACTTCCTGTCCCAGTTCATCAGAAGGAGTTCCAGTAACAAAAAAACGACTGGAAATCAGTTCAGAAAGCTTTTCCTCAATGGTCTCTGGATGAATTTTAACTCCGCCGCTATTGATCACTCGGCCTATTCTACCCAGAATTTTGAAATTTCTTTCATCCAGAAGTTCGACAATGTCGTTAGTCACAATATCATTGGAAAGTAAAAAGGGAGCATGAACAACAAGACAACCGCGATCATCTTGCTTGACCGTGATATCTTCAGTAAGTGTGCAATAGGCATCTTCATAAACTGGATGAATCTTACGGATCGCAATATGACTGCTCGTCTCCGTCATACCATATGTGTGGTATGCTTTTGTGTGTTTATGCTTGAGGAGTTCTGGTAGGTTTTTAGCTACTGGCCCACCACCTATTATGATTTTGACACTTTTATGAATATCATCGAGCGAGTTCAAAACCTGATAGTTCGTCAGCGCTGTAAAATCATAGCGCTTTCTAAGTGTTTTGAAAGGTGTTGCACTTGGTTTTACCACATCCAGTTGCCAGCCTAGAGTGAGCGCTCGTACCATCATCATCTTACCCGCAATAAATGATAAAGGCAAACAGCACAAGGCATCACATTCCTCTGGAAGATTGAACCATGTGTTTGTTGCATTGGCACTATTGATCATGTGCTCTTTTTGCAACTTATTGACTTTGGGAGTTCCCGAAGAACCGCTACTGTAAACCGTAAGCACTTCAAAATCGTCCAGCCAGTTCAACAAAAAATCGCCTATCTCTTTCTCCCAGTCTTCACCCTCTTTAACGTAACTATAGGCAACGGTCATGAGTCCCTCATGATCAAGAGATCTACCGTTGAGTTTAAAACGTGGGTGGACTTTAGGTATCATAAAGATTGATTTTGAATGGGCTTTTCTTGCTGGTCTAAAGCTAAGAATTCTTCTCGTGATAGCACTCTACCAAATAACTTTTCGTTCCAATTTTTCCACTTATAGATCTTGCCCAAGATGATCAAGATGATCGGGTAGCCTATCAACACAGATGCAAAATCAGAAATTCCCATTCCCGTAGGCTCAGAAACGTCTAGATAAATGCTGTCTGTCTGTAAGGCCGTCCAGGTTGACGTAACCATCAAGGCTGCGACTATATTATTTGCCGCATGAAAGCCTAGTGCAAGTTCAAGCCCCTCATCAAGCAACGTCATGGCGCCCAGCAAAAAGCCAGTCCCTATGTAGAAAACCATCACGCCCATGCCTAGTTTTTCCACTTCGGGATTTGCGGCATGCATTAATCCAAACAAAACGGAGCTTACTATAAACGGCACCCACCTTGTTTTTGTCAAAATACCAAGTCCCTGCATCATCTGCGAGCGGAATAGATATTCCTCAAAACTCGTTTGCAAAGGCAGCATGATCAAGGCGACTGCCAATAATGGTAAGAATCTGGACCAGTCGAGATTGTATTCAAAACTTTCTGGTGCTAGATAAACGGATAACAAGATGAGTCCAGCTGATAGAATCCCCCAAAAAAAGAACATGAAGAAAACCCGCTTCCAGTCTACCCTCCTCCGTGAGGTCGTAATCCCTCTGAAACTTTGCTGGTTGATCAATAATGCCCAGATGAAGATCCCGATTATTCCTATAACAAAAATGGAAAGGTTCAGAATAAGCGTTGGTAACTTTCCTATTTGATCAATCAGTTGCTGCATGGTATCTTCCACACTCACTCCCTGCTCGATCATGCTCATGGTCATCACATAATTCACCAGCATAAAAGCACTAAACAACCCTGGAATGATCAAAAAGTTCCAGGCACCCAAATTCCCTTTATATCCTTGCTCTATGTACATATTCAAACTTTGAAAAGGTTAGTGTCCCACTTGCCGTTTGCGTTACAAATCAATTTTCCACTTTTGATCTCTAGAGGGCACTCTATATTATTGGTAAATAGTCCACCAGTCCCCAACCCTTGTGGCATCGTCGTACCTAGAGTGTAGGTGAATTGCGCGATGGCGTTAAGCCCTACATTAGATTCCAGAGCACTCGTGATCCACCAGCCTATATTGCGCGCCTCAGCAAGGTCTATCCATTCTCTCGTAGATTGGAAACCTCCCACGAGCGCGGGTTTTAGAATAATATATTGAGGGCATATGGTCTCAAGGCATCTGATTTTTTCTTCACGATCTATGATTCCTATGAGCTCCTCATCAAGAGCCACATCAACCGCGGGATTCTCGCAGACTCGAGCCATGGCATCCCATTGATTCTGTTTTATGGGCTGCTCGATGCTGTGGATTTTGAACTGAGCGAGCTGCCGCAGTTTAGCTGACGCATCTTCAGGGTCAAAAGCTCCGTTAGCATCTACTCTTAAGGTGATCTCGCTTTCGCGAAAGCGAGACCTTACCGACTTCAATAATTCCAACTCTTTGTCAAAATCTATCGCACCGATCTTAAGCTTTATGCAATCAAAACCTTGCTGCAACTTTTCCTCTATCTGTCGTTGCATGAAGTCATGTTCCCCCATCCAAACAAGCCCATTGATGTTGATCGCATCTTGTCCCTGAGTAAAAAGGGAAGGAAAAAGTTCAAATGGTGTGCTGCTCTGATAGGATTTTACAGCCATCTCGTAACCAAAAAGTATGGAAGGCCAAACCTTGAGCTCCTCCATCATTTCGGCAGGTTTTTTTCCTATATTTTCACAGGTCCATCTCAATTTCTCTTCAAAACCTTCACGGTCATCGTAAGACAGCCCTCTGAACAAGTTCACCTCTCCCACTCCCCAGTTTTCCTCATGCTGTATAATGATGAAATAGGTTTCCTTAGTCTTCAAAACACCACGTGAAGTTCCAGATGGTTGTTTGAACTGGAGTGTGTGCGATATGTAACGTGCCTTCATAAAAATAAAGTCTAGACAGCTAAACTAGCTCGTGAGATCGCCTGAGTCTGTTAAAGTGATTAAAACTTTGTACGGCCTTCTTTTACAAAATCTTCCAGATAAGAAAAGCGGTCTGTAAGTGTGCCACTTGACGTAGTCATCTGGGCACGGTCTAATATGCCGTCTTTATCATCGTTAAAAAACGCGGGCAAAACGCTTTCCTGAAACATTTCTCCGAACCCTTCGCTAGCATCTTTAGGCAACTCGCAAGGCAAGTTGTCCACAGCCATCACGGTAATTGCTCCACTATTCTTGAAATCAGTTTCCTTTTCAGTTCTGGGATCATAACCGTAGATAGGATCTGCGATCGTACTGGGTCTCAAAGTACTTGCTACTGGACCGTCTATGTCACAACTCACATCTGCCACAAGATTGATCTTGAATTCTGGACACTTAGCATCTTCACGGGTAAATAAGAAAGGAGCCTTGTGATCATAAAAATGCCCTGTGATCAACATATCTGTCACTATGGCAAACTTCATGAAGTCACTTTTGAGTAATTCAGGACTGTTGTAGCATTCTGTCTTTGTAGGTTTAAAACCATCTTTCCTGATGTAGTAATCTTCAACATCGAGTTGAGTAAAAACCGTTTGTTTATTCTCAAAATGACCGAGCTGTAAGTAAGCCTTAGGCAATACCTCATGAACACCAAGAGTCTCAAGAATCTCTCTGATTCCACCTGTAACTTTTCCAGAACCGGTGATGGCGATATTGATTTTGGGCAAGCTGGTTTTGATCGCTCTAAGTTCGTTTTTCAAAGCTTCATAATCTGGAAGGGATTCCACCTTAGGTAGGTCAAAAACTCCATCCCGCAAACCCAATGCCCTGAACCCATTGTATGCTCCCACAATTCCAGCGTATCTACCGAAGCCAATGAGACGACCTCCATTTTCTGCTACGATGGTCTCGTGATCATAAAGTTCAATCTTTTTCTTAAGTATCTCTCTTAAAAGGTCGCGGTTGTAGGGTTGCTTTTTGATCGTATGAGAAAAAAAGAAGTATTTCTTGTTAGGGATAAGTTCTTCTTTAGGGACTTCTTTCACACCCAGCAACACATTTGCATCGCTCACATCGTTGACGACTTCTACCCCAGCGTCCCGATATTGTTCATCAGAAAAAATCCTGATGGGCGAAGATTCCACGACAAATTTTGCCAGATCGCGGTATTTCAAATTGAGTGCAGCAAGTTGCGCTGGACTGAAGACCACCCTACGATCTGGCGGATTTTTTCTTTCTCTGATCAATGCAAATTTCATGGACTGTGATTTGGCTAGGCAATATAAGCAATGACTTATAGTTTCAGAAGAAAGGATGCCACGGGATGCCTCATTGAAATAAACGTATTAATTATGACGGTTGTTACGATTTTGTGCCCGTTATGTTTGAAAGTTGTGATAAGCACGCTTTCGCGAAAGCACAATAATCCACTATCTTTCTGGCATCAAAGCCCTTAAACCATGATCGACCTAAAAAAACCTTCTCGCTATTTACTCGCCATGCTTCTAATCGTGTTCTCCTGTAAGGAAAAACAAGAACCGAGAAAACCAAGTGTAAAATCAGAAGAAAACCCCACGGAAATGAAAAATCAGAATAAAGAATGGAAACTTGTATGGTCTGATGAATTTCAAGGTGAAGAACTTGATACAGCGATCTGGAACAGACAGGTGGAGCCTGCTGGCCGTTTCAATGAAGAGTGGCAACGATATACGGATGATGTGGAAAATGCCTACTTAGAAGATGGGAAACTCATAATGGTGGCAAAACACATTGGTGAAGAACACGGCATGGGCAACTATACTTCTTCACGCTTGAATACGGCCCAAAAACAAACTTTCAAATACGGAAAAATCGCCGCACGTATCAAACTGCCGAAAGGCAACGGGATATGGCCTGCGTTCTGGACTTTGGGAAATAATATTGATGAAAACGGCGGTGACACACCGTGGCCTCAATGCGGTGAGATCGATATTCTAGAACTTTATGGCTCTAGGGACAATGCTGTAGTGGAGGCAAATATCCACTACGCCAATGAAAACGACCAGCATGAAGCAATGGGTTCTGTAAGCTATGAGCTCGACAGCGGAATCTTTGCAGACAATTTTCACGTTTTTGAATTAGAATGGGACGAGGAATCACTCAAATGGCTTGTGGACGGTAATGTTTATCATGAAAAGGATATTACCGGTGATAAGTTCAAGGAATTTCACCATGAGCATTTTATACTTTTTAATATCGCCATAGGCGGTCTCTGGGCTGGAGAAGCTGATGACTCAACAGGCTTTCCACAGAAAATGATGGTGGACTGGGTACGCTATTATAAAAAGATTTGATGATCTAACACTTAGCAAAGTAATTTTAATAGTTAAGCTACAATTTTTGGTTTGTGGTTGAGCGAGCACGCTTTATTATTGCAGATTCAAAAGCCATTTTCAACCATGTCCTACATTAAGTTAAGTTTTGCCTTCTTTTTTATTGCATCTGCTGCGCTTGCACAAGAAATTGTAAGCTCGCACGGGATGAAAAAACCAAACTCACGAGGGTTCAATGTCTTTTTCAATGATGCTGATTCCTTGCTCAACGTACTATTTATTGAAAAGAAAGAGATCACAAGCTTAAAGTATAATAAATCCAAAGATCGTGTTGCGCAAAAGGTCTTCGAGACTGAAAAGAGAAGAAAGTATAAGGAGCATCTGGGGCACGTCCTCAACAACAACGGCAACCTCAACATGTATTTCACCAATTCACGAAAGCGTGGACTGATGCTAGCCGTTCTGGACACTCAAAACGATACATTTACCTATCAGGATATGGACATCGACTTTGATAGGCAATCCTATCTCTATTCTGTCGCGCACGATAATAAGTTCTACATCTTAACCATTGATACCCAAGTAAATCTCATTCTGCATGAAATTGACGGTACCAACCATGGCTTCACCAAGTTTCCAGTCTCAGAATTGAAATACAAAACATCACCGACAGATCAGGAGGGCTTCATCTCAAAAGCGCTGAAGACAGGATTCAATGGCTCAGTAGGAGACTCAAAACTTGTGGCACTAGAAGAGAACCTACCCAATTCCATCGAACTGGTTTCCAACGAGTCCAAACTTATCAAACGCGACGATAAACTATTTATAATCGTTGATCTAGACGATACGCGCACCGATGTTCTTGAGATCTCCTTAGAAAACAAGAAACTAGCCGTGCGATCATTTGACCAGCCGCTGGAGCGATTTGAAGATTTGGGCGGCATTAAATCCAATTCTTATCTGCACGAGAACAAGATTTATCAGGTAGCCGTGAGTAATGATCAATTAGTTTTGGATATTAAAAACTACGATACTGCAGAGTCCATAAAATCCTTTGAGGTCAATCGAGATGATAAAGATATTCCCTTCAAAAACACACCGATCATCCAGTTGGGCGGTGCGTATGAAGATTATCGGGAGCTGGACAGGACCCGACAGCTCTTGCGCAAAATGTCAAATAGCTTTCCAGGGGTAGCGGTATATCGATATAATGACCAGCTTGAGATCACCGTGGGCGGTTCAAAAGAAGTACAGAATGCAGGCGTTGGTTTCGGAATGGCCTTTGGTGCGATGGGAGGTGCCATGAGCGTAGGTGGTGTAAACGTGGATATAGGCTTCCAGCCTTTTTACAATCCTTATTTCATGTCTTATGATATGGGTGTCAAGTCAAAATCAACTTTTATAGTGGGCTTGTTCAACAATGACATCAACCACATGATAGGCGATATTCCTGGGAATATTTGGGACCGACTGGAGACCTTTACCGAAGACTTGAATCCTTACATGGAGAACATCATTCCGCGAGAGGACCATATACTTTATAGTTATTACGATAAAAAGGCTAGGGAATATAAACTTGTGCGGTTTGACCGTCAATAAATCCTAACGGATAAAATTTCTTTATTTTCGGGATCAGTAAGACTAAAAGAAGCCGTAGCTATAAATCACACTAATGGATCAAACCATACTTCAAGCATTCACTACAGTATTACCCGCCTTAATTGTAGGCTTGCTCGCCTATTACTTTTTCAGCTCGTTCATGCAAAATGAGGAAAAGAGGAGGCGTTTTCTCACGGTGCGTGAATCGCAGGCAAAAACCTTACCTACTCGCATGCAGGCATATGAACGCATGACTTTGTTCCTGGAGCGCATCAAGCCAGAAAACCTGGTGGTACGCATCAAGCCAGGTGAAATGGACAAAGCAGGTTACGAGCAGGTGATCATTGCCTCTATAGAGCAAGAGTTTGAACACAACATTGCCCAGCAAATCTACATAAGCGAAGAAGCCTGGAATGTTATACGATCTGCTAAAAATACCACCATCAAAATTATAAGACAGGTCGCCATGAAGGAGAAATCTAATACTGCTGACGGTCTCAGGTCTGCAGTGCTCAACGAGGTCATGGACAACAGAGCGCCCAGCTCCACCGCCTTGAGCTACATCAGAGAAGAGGTGAGCAATCTCTTTTGATAAAGATAGGCTTACATGGATTACAAGATCAAGAGCGAGAAGATGGTTCTGGACAAATTCCTGAAAGTCTTTGAGGCCGATGTCGAACATGACACCTATAAGAATGAAGAAAAGATCCAGGCTACAAGACTCGCCCTGGATCGCGGTGACTCTGTAGCGATACTCATGTATGAAGAAGATACTGATCAGTTTCTTTTTACAGAACAGTTCCGCTACCCGAGTTCTAGAAGAGACGTACCATATATTTTAGAATTGCCTGCGGGTGCTATCGATGAAGGGGAAACAGCTCAAGAGGCTGCTCAACGAGAAGTTCTTGAAGAAATAGGTTACCAGATCAATTCCCTAGAGTTGATCCATAAATATTTTCCATCACCCGGCATGTCTTCTGAAATCATTCATTTGTTTTTCGCTCAAGTGAAATCTAGCGATAAGATTCGTGAAGGTGGAGGAACTATCAGCGAGAAAGAGGATATTAAAATGATTCCGCTTTCGCGAAAGCGAGCATTTGAAGAGATTCATCAAGGCTTTTTCAATAATTCCATAACGATAATGAGCCTGCAATGGTTCTTAATAAACAAGGTAATCTAGTCTAGATTTTCCTTACCCAGCTCCATCAAGTCATCAAAGTAGCGGTAAAGCTCGCCTTTTGTAATCACGGCTCCCGTCTCGATAAGTTTGAACTTATCCTTGTTAGGCTCTTCACCATATTCTTTTTGAGCCGTAAAGATCTTTACGGTTTCATCAAGGAGGTTATTTTGAAGCCATTTGTAACCCTGCGGTGTTGTGATATCAATCAGCTCATCTCCCACCATAATGGAAATGAGTTCCATCTCCTTCTCTCCTAACTTGAATAGATTCATGGTATTTGGCGAGATATGTTCAAGATACTCTGCTTTAGAAAGCACACCTTCCCAGACTAGATCAGAAAAAACATCAATTTCTTCTTCAGCCACTTCTGGCTTATTAGCCTTAATGTCATCCCACTCTTGAGCAGTAATGGATTGAGTCGCAAGAAAATTGATGAATTCTTGATGCATCTCTTCCAGCTGTTCCTTAGTAAGTCTCCTGTATTTCATAATGCAATAGATACAAAAAAAGCCGCTTCACTTTTGATGAAACGGCTCTTGAAAGTTTATCATGAATTAGTTCCCTGCATCAACTACCTCAAAGTTGAATACAGAAGTTACTTCTCGATGGAAACGTACTGTAGCCTCATACTGACCCAGTCTCTTTACGTTACCACCAGCAACGGTAATAAATTTCTTATCTACCTCAACCCCTTCTTTTGCAAGTGCATCAGAAACATCAGCAGTTGTAACAGAACCAAAAAGTTTATCAGCATCTCCTGTTTTAGAGGGTATTTTGATATCCAGTTCTTTTACTTTATCTGCTTGCGATTGTGCAGCTTTGATATTTGAAGCTTCTTTGTGAGCGCGTTGCTTCAAAGTCTCTTCAAGTTGTTTTTTAGCACCTTTTGTAGCCATGATCGCATAACCTTGTGGAATAAGATAGTTACGGCCATAGCCTGGCTTTACTGTTACTACATCATCAGTAAAACCTAGGTTTTCTACATCTTTCTTTAATATAAGTTCCATAATTCTGTAGCGTTTTTATTTAAGTAGATCACCTACGTAAGGCATAAGTGCAAGGTGACGGGCGCGTTTTACGGCCACAGCCACTTTTCTTTGGTATTTTAAAGAAGTACCGGTTAGACGTCTAGGCAACAATTTACCTTGCTCATTTACCAGTCCCATTAGGAAATCCGGGTCTTTATAGTCTATGTACTTAATACCACTTCTTTTGAAACGGCAATACTTCTTTCTCTCTTGAGTCTCGATCTTAAGGGGAGACAAGTAACGTATGTCACCGTCTTTCTTACCCTTTGCTTGTTGTTGTAAAGTTGCCATGGATTAAGCTTTAGATTTTTTAGACATTCTGTTTCTTCTCTTTTCTGCCCACTCGATAGCATATTTATCAAGCTTTACAGTAAGGTATCTCATCACGCGCTCGTCACGACGGAATTCAACCTCATAGTCTCCTATGATAGAGCCTGGAGCTTCAAATTGAAAAAGATGGTAGAAACCACTTTTTTTGTTCTCGATTGTGTAGGCAAGTTTCTTAAGCCCCCAATCTTCTTTGGCTACCATTTTGGCTCCATTACCAGTAAGGAAATCCTCAAACTTCTTTACTGTTTCCTTTACCTGCTCATCAGATAAAACGGGATTCAAAATGAAAACAGTTTCGTATTGATTCATAATTAAAATTTTAACGGGTGCAAAACTACGACTTTTACACGTAATTATCTCTGTGACAGAATAAAAATTATGTAACGATGAACGCTTTCGCGAAAGCATACCCATTAAAGATTATAACTTTGCTTATAATCAACTACTTAAACAATTTTTTTCTAAGCACTAAAACCTTTTTATCGATTAATACGTATATTGGTCGGGAAAGTTAAGAATAGAACTTATTACATTTTTTCTTAATGTTTAGAAAAATTTTAGTTTATTTGTAACCCCCTAACTAACAGAGTATAACCAAAAAACTTAGATACATGGTATCAACTTTACTAGATTGTTATGTAGTGGAACCGCTGGACGAGTGTAGAACTATGCTTGTAAATCTTATCAAGGGTCATCCAAACCTGAATTTTGTTCAAGATTTTAAATCTCCATCAGAAGCTAAGGATGAGTTACAAGATACAAGAATCGATCTTCTGATCGTAGCTATAGAAATGGAGAAGATGAATGGTTTTGAACTCGTGAACTATCTGGATAGTAGCGCTTCAATCATATTCACCTCTTTTAATACAGATGATGCGTTCAAGGCTTTTGAATATAACGCACTCGACTATTTAAAATTACCTATTAAAAAAGATCGTTTTCTCTATGCGGCAGAGAAAGCGATTCTTAAAAAACGTTCTAACAGCCTACCTAAAGAAGATCCCGGAGAATACATTTTTGTCAAAAGCAATCTTAAAAGTAGAAAGGTTTATCTAAATGAGTTGCGATATATTCAAGCACTTGGTGATTATGTGAAATTAATTACTCATCATGAAACGTTAGTGGTTTTATCTACCATGAAGGCTTTTGAGCATTCTTTACCTGCTGACAAATTTCAACGTATTCACAAGTCTTACATCGTGAATATGGATAAAATCCAAAAATATAGCAGTACTGCCGTAGAGTTAGGTGACGAGGTGCTACCGTTGAGTAGAAATAGAAAGGCTCAATTCCTTTCCATACTAAAAGAACTTGAAGCGGTAGAAGCTTAATATACCGTCAAGATTTAATTATCAAACAGTAGCTCAGCTTGAGTACCGCCTTCTTCTCTCGATACAAGGCGTATTTTACCCTTATGTAGGGTCATAATTTGCTTACTCAAGCTGAGGCCTACTCCACTCCCACGTTTTTTGGTACTGAAAAACGGCACAAAAATATTGTCTTTGATTTCTTCCGAGATCCCTGGACCATTGTCACTTACGGCGATCACAGATTTTCCACGTATGTTTTTAAAGGTCTTTACCTCGACCCTTCGGTCTTCCTTTCCTTCAGTAGCCTCGATAGCGTTGATAATTAGATTAATCAAAACTTGTTCTATCAGGTAACTGTCAATCTCTAGTAGCATTTTACGATCCAAAATGTGAAAGTCAATAGATACATCTTTTGGAACGGTTGAGGTCATTAATTGTCGTACACCATCAATAAAGTCCTCAACATAAAGATTCGTTGTGTTGATTTGGCTCACGTTATTGAGACTGCGATAGGTCCTTGCAAATTTCAAAAGACCTTCACTACGCTTTTTAATGCTGGAAATTCCTGAAAGTATATCTTCGGTATCAAGTTCGCGCTCATGGCTTTTTTCTAGATTTTCCCGTAAACTAGTTTCTAGCGTTTCTGCAAGAGACGTAATAGGTGCAATACTATTCATGATCTCATGAGTCATGACGCTCAACAATTTTTTCCACGAGTCATCTTCATTCTGGTTCAAAGTATTCTCTATATTTTGAACTACTACCAGCCTGAAACTGCTCTGTTCTACTTCAAAAACGGTCTCAGATATGAGAACTTTTTGATCGTCGTATAATGAGGGTAAGTTGACTGGTGATGAGCCAGAATGCAGTTGATCAAACAGCACTTCATGTAGACTAGGCCTGCGATTTTCTACAAAGGCTATATTCTTGAAATATGGAAAGTTCAGGGTCTCAAGTAAACTGTCATTGACCCACAAAACATTCCCATTCTCTAAGTCATAGGCAACAATACCTACTTCAACCATTTCCAGAATTTTCTGAAGGTATACTAATTGTGCTTGTCTCTCGCTGTTTATAGACTTGATGGTTTTATTAATTAGATTGAAGCCAGCGTGCAATTCGCGCATATCCTTTGGACCCTTGCTCTCTACAAACCATCTTGAAAAGTCACGGTATTTGATGGATTCAAAATAATCGCTTACTTCTAGAAAGCGCCTTTTTACATAGCTGTAGAGGTAATAGACCGCGATTAGTGAGCTTAATGCGCCTGGAACAATCAAATAATATTCTGTTTCAACTATACCAAAAGCCAAAACCATAAGTGTCGCTAACAGAACACTTATTCTTAAACTAAGCGGTAAAGCGTAACTCCTAAAGGTCATATTTCTGGAGTCTGCGGTAAAGCGCCGTACGAGTAAGTCCTAGTTCTTTAGCGGATTTGGTTATGTTTCCGTTATTCTTTTCAATGACCTGAACAATTGTTTGTTTTTCAACGGCTTCTAGATTTGTTGTGGAAAGTTCAGTAACTTGAGACGATGATGCATCTTCCAGACTTGAAAAAGAAAGGTCTGCGGCATTTAGTGTATCTCCTTCTCCCATAATCACCGCTTTCTCCATGGCATATTGCAGCTCTCTTACATTACCGGGAAAAGAGTGGTTTTGCAGCTTCCGCTCAAAATCAGCCGAAAATGCCAAGTTCACCCTGGTATACTTAGAGGAGTACTTATCTGTAAAATAGCGAGCCAGCTCTAGAATGTCACTACCGCGTTGCCGCAGAGGAGGTACGACGATGTCGAGTGTATTGATACGGTAAATAAGGTCTTTCCTGAATCTACTCTCATCGCTCAGTTCCCTTAGACTCAGATTTGTCGCGCAAATCAATCTGATATCAATGGAAATAGGTTTATTAGAACCTAGAGGAATGACAGCTCTATTTTGCAACACACTTAGTAATCTTGCCTGTTGTCTTAAGGTAATATTACCTATTTCATCGAGAAAAAGTGTCCCGCCATGTGCGGCTTCAAATCGGCCTTTACGGTCTTCACGGGCATCAGTGAATGCTCCTTTTTTGTACCCAAACAACTCACTCTCAAAAAGAGATTCGGTGAGGGCGCCCACATCCACTTTGACAAATGGTTTGTCCACGCGGTGCGAATTATTATGAATGGCTTGAGCGACCAATTCTTTCCCAGTCCCGTTTTCGCCCAAAATTAGAACATTAGCATCTGTAGGTGCCACTTTGCGCAATTTGACAAAAACATCTTGCATGACCTCACTACTTCCTACGATTTCATCAGAAACATGTTTAGGCTGCTTGTTTTTGTTCTCACGTTTGTCCAGCAACTCACCCAGCGTCTCGATCATCTTATTATTGCTCCAGGGCTTTACCATAAAGTCAGAAGCTCCCATTTTAAGGGATTTAATGGCAAGATCGATATCTGCATAAGCAGTAATGAGAACGATATCCAAATCTTTTTTCCTTTCACGGATATGATTCAACCAGTAAATACCTTCATTGCCAGTATTTACCATTCCATTGAAATTCATATCTAGAATGACGATATCAAACGCAGTTTCCCGCATGAGTTGATCAATCGTATTTGGATTTTTACTGGTCACGACTCGATTTGCTCGCGATTTAAGCAACAAGCGCAACGCAGTCAGCACATCTTCATCATCATCTACTATTAAAATATTGGCTGATTTGAGAAGCATGTAGAGTTTGTATTAGTCCAAATTGCGATCACAAAATAATAAAGTAAATCAAGATCTTTACTTATTTCCTTCAACAAACAGACGAATTAATTACCATATGAATGAGTCAAGCTCTTATCTGATAGGTTAAATCATTTCTTGATAAATCTACCAGTAACAATTTGATCATGACCATCAAAAGAAATAAAATAGAGGCCAGGATCAAGATCTGAAACGCTGATCTGATTATTGTGTAAGGTCTCCATCTTGACTACCTTACCTGATAAATCCATGACCTGGGCAGTCCTGCCCTTTAAGTTAATCTTAGATGTGATGAAGATTCTATCAGCAGCGGGATTTGGAAAGATATTTATTGTAGATTCTCGTGTTTCGTCTATACTAGCCGTACTGGATTCAACCACAGTCAATCTTTGATTTGCATTAATGCCGTTCAAATTATCCACCACTCCAGATGGCCAGTAGATTGTGACATCAACAGTATTATCCTGAGCTAATCCGAAGTAAGCATTAAGGCTGCTCATATATCGAAATCCCTCGCCACTTCTTATTTCCCTAATCTGCGTTCCCAAAGAAGAACTTGCGACCTCTATCCTGGCACCTATACCATTTGCATTACTTGAATTACCCTGCAAAGTAATCCCCAGCCAATTGTTAGCACCTCCAGCATTGAGATAGAGACCTTGATTATTGAAAACATCAAGATATCCATCTCGGTTTAAGTCCCCTAATGCTCCGTTTGAAGGAATATTGTTTGAGCTTGTATTGATTACGGTGAAATTCCAGTTACCATCATTTCGCGCGATCTCCCCATTTGAATAAATGTCGATTAACCCGTCATTATTAAAATCTACAGGTGTGTTTTCTATCCCGAAACCAAGACTGGAAAGATTACCAAGTGTATTGAGCGCAAGCGATGTGAAAGTTCCATCACCATTATTACGCATCATTTTATGGGAACCGTTTGCCGTACTGCTGGCCCCTATAAATGCATCCATATCCCCATCATTGTCATAGTCTCCCCACGCACTAGACCAAGTTTGTATGGGATCAGCCATATTGACTCCTTGTTCCGAGCTTACGTTAGTAAAACTTCCATCTCCATTATTTCGGTGGAGCTCATTCACATTTGCTTGAGAGTTCCCGCCTCTGCATTTAGCTATGAAAAGGTCCATATCTCGATCATTGTCATAATCTACCCAAACAGATCCGTAATTTCCTCCCGAGGGAAAAAGACCCAGCCCTGTGGTAATACCACTCGGGTCTGCCCCCTGAAAGAATTGAAGGTCTCCCTGACCATCGTTCAGGTAGTAGACATTAGGTTGCACATCGTGACAGACAAAGGCGTCGAGATGCCCATCATTGTTAATATCCACAAAATTGGTGCGTTGAGTAAATACATATTCACCGCCACTTAAATCCTTATATTCTGTACCATTTTGGTTAGCAAGGAGAAAAGTAACCCCACCGGTATCGCCCATCACAAAATCAATATATCCATTCTTGTCGTAATCTGCTGCAGCAAGGCTCCAAAAAGGCATGTGAGCTATAGCCCTATCAGTAGGAATCGTGGTCAACTGTAAATTTCCATTCACGTCTTGCTGATGAATTACCAACTCATTGTAATTAACGCCCACCAGATCATCCAGGCCATCGTTGTTTACATCTACGGCAGCCCTTGGGAGTTGACCTATACTACTTAGGGGGCTGAATGTAAAACTAAATTCGGCGGGTGGTGGCGGTACTATTTCTTCAATTTCAAAAGTAAAACCTCCACTATTCCAGTAATTGTCCCAGACAACAAGGTAGGATTCTCCAGAGGTTGTAGGGAAAGTCACAGAAGAAGTAAAATTTGAAGACGATACATCATCATTACCGGCAATACAGATCAAATTAGTACAATTATCCTCAAAAACATGCAATCTAGTATCTCGTAAGGGACTAGAGCCTGCAAGAGCGATAGTTGTACTCTGATCACCCGTCGCCGTATATCTAAACCAGATGGAGTTGTTTCCATTGGGATTGTTACCTGGAATACAAGATGTCCCCAGATTTCCTCCAGGATAGGAACTAACAGAGTGTAATCCCGCGGTCACAGCTATAGCGTTTGAACATGAGTTTCCGGTTTGCGCCGTTATAGCCTGCAAAGTCATGAAGGCTATTATGGTAAGGTAAATTTTTTTCATATTTATTTAATTACATGTGTACTCCATAGCATCAATCCATTGCTCAAACAATAGAACAGCCTCTTCATCAATTATACTTCTTCCCAAAAGAGGCATTCTTTCAGAAGGATTGGTGGTATTAAGACGATAATATAGTGCTGATCTTCTGGCCGTTCCTGGTCTTACGATGTGCGTCTGACCGGTTCCTACGTTTTCCTCTGGCTCAAGACAGACACCCATATTTTCATCGTCCAACGAATTGACAAAGTCAAATCGGACCTCTCGATAAGAACAATGTCCTAAGTCATTGTGACAATGAGCGCAGTTTACTTCTGTATATCCTCTCACCCGTTGTTCTAAAGTCAGACTCTGATCTTTCCAGTATGGAAGGACTCCCACGCTCTCAGGAGCGGCTGTCAAGTACCCCTCATCTTCCCATTTTTGAAGTTGGCTTTGTGAACCGTCAGCAAAAGCAAATGTTTTATTTAGATTGAAAGGTTTGGGGCCTATCGGTTGAGCTTCATCCACTTTCTTGTGGCATGTTAAACACTCAGCTGTACTGGGAACACGGTAATCTATTGAATATTCCTGGCCGTTCTCAATGAAACTCAAGCTCACGGTACTCCCAGAATTATCAAGAAAGGCGTCAGTCTGCTCTTCATTCCATATATAATCAGCAAACTCCCAGCCTACTTCTGTGCGATAAATCAGCCTTGTCTCAATGATTTTTTGCTCATTTGAAGGTAAAACATTGGTGTAGTAGAAATTTTTGATCATGACTGCACCTACTGGAAATTCTAGAATCTCATCATCTTGCACAAAACGTGCTGTTGATCCATCAGGCATCCAGACAAATCGCTTTTTCTGAGCATAATCCGTAAATAATGAATTGATCAACTCATATGGTAACACACCAGCCGCTGGTTGCATTTGATTCATGGCGCCGTCGTAAAACCTGTAGGAACTTAGCGATTGATAAGGCACTTGTTCCAGATCAAAAACCACGGGTGAAACCTCTTCAACAATAGGTTTATAGTCATCATTACTGCATGAAGCTAGAAGTAGAATTGCCAGAACGGCTATGAAAGTTGACTTTAACTTGCTCAAAATGGAGGTTTTAAGGACGGAATTTAAGACTTTTTTATAAGTTGTGAGTCACTTATGTTTATTTAGAAGAATGGTTTTTCGCTTTCGCGAAAGCGAAACAATAATGATCAACCGCAAAAACGTACACAACTGTATCAAAATCGAACACTAAAATCTGAAATTTTCAAACACAAATACCTGTTTATCAGACCAGAATAATTTTGGCACGTTTATCACAAACATTTTGGCAAGAATGTTATAATCATGGATATACCTTTAGAAAAGAAGAGATTTAACCTACAGAAAATATTGATGATAGCTGGTGGTGTGGCCATCATAGCTCTGATTGTTTTTGTACTACTCTCGACTACAGGAGCCTCAAAATTGAATGTTGAAAAGGAAAGGCTATCTATTAATGAAGTGACTCAAGGTGTCTTCCAAGAAAACATTCCCGTTAATGGAGTTGTGCTGCCTAAAAACACCATCTACCTGGACGCCCTAGAAGGTGGTCGCGTTGAGGAAAAATTTGTGGAAGATGGCGCCATGATGAAAAAGGGCGAGCCTATCATGAGATTGTCAAACACCGACTTAGAATTAAGTCTAGTCAACCAAGAAACGTCGGTGTACAATCTCTTGACACAAATGCAAATCTCACAAAACCAAGCGCGTCAAAACACCATCAACCGCTTGAACCAAAATACAGATGTTGAAAATAGCCTCATAGAAGCCAAGCGTGTCTATGATCTCAATAAAAGGCTTTTTGAGAAAGGTGTAATTGCACGACAAGAATTCATTCAGTCTGAGAATGATTATAACTACCAGAAAGAGCGCATGGAGCTATCAAAACAGATTTTAGCTCAAGACTCCCTCGCTGTTCAAATTGAAAATAATCAAGCACAAAGTTCCTATGCCCGCACACAAAACGCACTTGAACTTATGCGCAGGAAAGTGGCAGATCTTGTAGTGCGAGCTCCCGTGGATGGTCAGCTTACCTCACTAGATGCAGAAATCGGGCAATCCATAAACAAAGGAGCTCGTCTGGGACAAATAGATGTTCTCGACGGATTTAAAGTACGTGTAGATATAGATGAGCATTACATCTCCCGCATCTATGCCGGTCAGCGTGGAACCTTTGACATGGATTCAAAAACCTATGAACTGGAGATCAAAAAGGTATACAGCCAGGTGAACAACGGACGCTTTCAGGTAGATATGAGCTTTGTAAACGCCACACCAGAAGAAATAAGAAGAGGACAAAGCCTGCAAATAAGACTTGCCTTGAGCCAAGAAAAAGAAGCACTTCTCGTATCAAAGGGTGGTTTTTTTCAAGAAACAGGCGGAAACTGGATCTTCAAAGTAAGCCAAGATGGCGATAGAGCCTATAAAGTCCCTATTAAACTAGGCAGCCAAAATACTAAATACTATGAAGTCCTTGAAGGATTACAGCCAGGTGATCGTGTCATCACAAACAGCTATGATAGCTACGGTGATGTAGAAGAACTTGTACTCTCAGAATAAGTAGATCAGACGCTTGCCAAGCGTCCTAACATAAAGGCGCTTCGTAAACGCCAAGAACTAATAAACCTAAAAACGATAATATGGAAACGATGAACTCTCCCCTCAGATTACAAAAAGAATGGAAATCAAAAGCGTTTGCCCGAACTACCTCGCATACTAGGTATAAAAGACCCGCTTTTTAGAAAAATATCGGACGCTTGCCACGCGTCCCGATGTAAGGGTGCTTGTCAAGCGCCATAAAGTAACGGCGCTTCGCAAGCGCCACCCAATAAAAACAACATGATTAAAATAACAGATCTAGAAAAGTACTATGCCACAGAAGAAGTGCGCACAGTAGCGCTCAACAAATTGAGCTTTGAAGTAAACGAGGGCGAGTTTGTGGCCATCATGGGTCCCTCGGGATGTGGGAAATCCACCCTATTGAACATACTCGGTCTTCTGGACGATCCAGACGGTGGTAGCTTTATCTTCAATGGTACCGAAGTAAGCGGTTATAATGAGCGTAAGCGCTCGCAGCTGCGCAAGCACAACATCGGTTTCGTCTTTCAGAGCTTCAACCTCATCGATGAGCTAACCGTTTTTGAAAACGTGGAACTGCCATTGATCTACACAAATGTTAAAACCTCAGAGCGCAAGAAGCGCGTGGACAAAGTGCTTGAAAAAATGCAGATCATGCACCGTCGCAACCATTTCCCGCAACAGCTATCAGGTGGTCAGCAGCAGCGTGTTGCCGTAGCCCGTGCGGTCATCAACAATCCTAAACTCATCCTTGCAGATGAGCCTACGGGTAATCTGGACAGCAGCAATGGTAATGAGGTGATGGACCTGCTTACAGAACTCAACGCAGCGGGAACTACTATCGTGATGGTAACCCACAGCGAGCACGATGCCAAGTACAGCCACCGAATCATCAGAATGCTGGATGGTCAGAAAGTTACTGAGAATGTACTTTCTGAATATAAAGCTAGTCCTAAAGAAATAACAGTAACAGCATAACGGCTTCTAACCAATCAAAAAACTAATTATGATCGCGTTAATTCTATGGACGGCTCAAACGTGCATTGAGATCATCATGATGATTAAATAGAATCTCGCTTTCGCGAAAGCGTAGATACAAAAAACAGTTTTCATGTCGAGCGCAATCGAGACAGATCAACACGTTGTCGATCCTAATCGTTCTTCCGCCGCGGCGAATTAAAATTGACATCACAAGCTGACAATCAAAGAATTAAAAAAATAACAACATCACCGCCATGATCAAGAACTATTTCAAAATCGCTCTGAGAAACCTTTGGAAAAATAAAGGGTATTCTTTTTTAAATATTTCTGGACTCGCTATAGGAATCACTTGCGCTGGATTGATTTTTCTATGGATTGAAGGGGAACTGAACTATGATCAGCATATTGAAGATAAGCATCTGGTTTATTCAATTCCCACAAATCAAAAATATGATGGGGAATGGCGTACTTTCAATCAGGCAACACCTGGACCACTAGCACAAGTGCTGAAAGACGAGATTCCAGAAGTGGAAAAATCTGGAAGGATGCGCAACGCAGATTTGTTACTTACAGCGGGAGAAACAGCGCTCAATGGCAATAGCGCCTATGCAGACCAAGATATTTTTGAAATCTTCAGCATGAAATTTATTGCCGGAAATGCTGGGCGCACATTTCAAAACAAAAAAAGTATTGTTTTGACTCAAGATCTGGCAGAAAGACTTTTCCAAAATGAAGATCCATTAAACCAGACCTTACTCATCAATAAAACCGAGAGCTATCAAGTAACGGGTATCATTCAAAATATACCTGAGTCCTCCACTTACACTTTTAACTCATTCATACCATTTGAGAATTTCACGGATGGCAAGGACTGGACTCAAGGCTACGACAGCAATTTTACTGATGCCTTTGTAAAACTCAAGCCTAGCGCTGACTATAATACAACCAATGAAAAGGTAAAAACCATTCTTCCCGCAAAAACCGGTGATTCCAGTACAGAAGCCATACTCTTTTCTGCAGAAGACTGGCACTTGAGAAATACATTCAAAAACGGTGAGATTGAAGGTGGACAAATTGAATTTGTACGGTTGTTTGCAGCAATTGCCTTGATCATACTCATCATTGCCTGTATCAATTTCATGAACATCGCTACAGCGCAAAGCGAGAAAAGAGCCAATGAAGTAGGCATGCGCAAGGCGCTTGGCTCAAGTAAGAATCAGTTGATATTTCAATTTTTATCAGAGTCAATGGTTACTGCCATACTGGCTGGGGCATTAAGCGTAGGACTTCTACTGGTGATCATTCCTGAATTCAATGCGTTGCTCAACGCTCGAGTGTCGCTGAGATTGCTAGATCCCTTGCATATTGTGGTTTTATCTTCCATTATTTTGATATGCGGCTTGCTAGCTGGACTGTACCCGGCATTTTACCTGTCTTCTTTCAAGCCTGTTTCTGTATTGAAAGGTGCTTTTAAAGCGCAAGGTGGCGCGATAACGGTACGTAAAGGGCTCGTAGTTGCTCAATTCTCAGTTTCAATAATTTTTATCATCAGTACCATACTGGTATATCAACAGGTACTACATGTAAAAAACAGGGATTTGGGAATTGAGAAAGATAATCTGGTTGAAATTCCATATACCGATCAGATCATTGAAAATTTTGAGTTGATCGAGCAAGACTTGAAATCGGCTGGAGTGATTTCTAGCGCGGGACTCAGTAATTCGCAAGCGCTCTCGGGAGGAAACAACACTTCTGGACTGGAATGGGACGGTAAGCCAAAAGATGAGGACATTCTAGTATCCTTCCGTACCATCACAAAAGATTATTTTAAAACAACCGGTTTGAATATTCTGGAGGGTCGAGGCTTCTCAGCAGATGAAGCAATGGATTCAACGAGCATTCTCATCTCAAGATCATTTGCTGACCTCATGAAGAAAGAAGATGTTATAGGATCTATCGTGACCTGGGGCGACATGCAACTTATTGTCAAAGGAGTCGTAGCAAATTATCAATACGGCGACATGTATAAGGATAGCGATCCAGTTCTGTTTTACAATCAGAAAGAAGGTGCTAACTACCTCTACCTTAAACCTATTGAAGGCATAGACACAAATAGCGCAATCACAAAGATTGAAAAGGTTCTGGATAAGCACAATGAGGGATACCCCTTTGAATACAGATTTGTAGACGATGCGTTTGAGACACGCTTTAGGAGTGAAAACTTGATCGGTAAGCTTTCTCAGATCTTTGCAGTACTCGCCATTTTCATTTCCTGTCTGGGTCTTTTTGGCCTATCTGCCTATACCGCAGAGCAGCGTCGCAAAGAAATAGGTGTGCGCAAAGTACTGGGCTCCAGCGTCGCAAATATTGTAAAGTTACTCTCACAAGACTTCTTGAAACTCATAGGGATTGCAGTAGTTATCGCGATTCCGTTGGGCTATCTTATCATGGAAAATTGGTTGCAGGACTTTGCCTATCGCATCGAGATCAACCCGTTCATATTTTTATTTGCCTCCATGTCTGCACTAGCTATAGCCTTGCTTACTGTGAGTTTCCAAGCCATCAAAGCTGCGATAGCAAATCCTATTAGAAGCTTGAAAACGGATTAAAAGATGAAAGACCGCATTGCTTAAAGATAAAGGAGGAAAGAATATCGTAGCGGTGTTGATTTTAAAAAATCACGCTTTCGCGAAAGCGTAACTAAAACAAACCCAATGCTAAAAAACAATCTCAAAATAGCCTGGAGAAACATTCAAAAACATAGAATCTATAGTTTCATCAATATATCAGGTCTAGCTATAGGACTGGGATGTGTTTCTCTGATCGCCTTATTTATTCAGGATGAGCTAAATTATGACACATTTTTTAAGGATGTAGATCAAATCTATCGGGTAAATATAGACGGAAAGATGGGCGATGACTCGTTTTATGCGGGATACACGCCACCTCCCGCTGGAAAAGCCCTAGTAGATAACTTTCCCGAAATAGAAGGGTACACGCGCATCTACAAGCCAAATAAAAGTGTGATGGAAGTCAAGACCGGCAATGAGCAGCGACTTTTTAACGAGGCCAATGTTTACGCGGTAGATTCAAATTTTCTTGAGCTACTCAGCTATCCACTCTTAAAAGGAGATCCAGCGACATGTCTGAAGGAATTGAATAGTATCGTAATTACCACCCGGACTGCACAGAAATATTTTGGAACCACAGATGCCATGGGGAAAACAATGTTATATGGCAGAGATAAGCGTCCACTAAGAGTTACTGGGGTTTTGAAAGATATGAGTCAGCTCAAGGCTACGGTAAAATTTGACATGCTCGTACCCGTTGAAAATTTTGAAGAGGTAGCCTATTTTGACTGGAGTTGGGTATGGTTAAACATGGCGACCTACGTCAAACTATCTGACAAAGCAGCAAGCAATCCAAATATCCAGGCCCGACTGGAGCAAAAGTTCCCAGAGATGCTTAGGGTGCAAGCTGCTCCAGGCTTCAAAAGAATAGGTCAACCTTTTGATAAGTTTCTAGAAAATGGCAATTACTGGAACTTGCACCTACAATCTCTGAGGGACATCCATTTACGCTCAGGCGAGATTGTGTCATCCATCTCAGATCAGGCCGATATTAAAAATCTATATATTCTAGGGTTGATTGCTATTTTTATCATACTTCTTGCCTGCGTGAATTTCACAAATCTAGCTACTGCTAGAGCGAGTAAAAGGAGTAAGGAAGTAGGCGTGCGCAAAGTGCTGGGATCAGCAAGGAAACAGTTGATCAGGCAGTTTTTAACAGAGGCTTTTTTGTACACCCTGATTTCTGCCGTTCTGGGTATGATTCTGATTGTAGTTTTTCTACCGCTGCTGAATTCGCTCACGGGAAAATCCATAAGTCTTCTGACCCTCTTTTACAGCAATATATGGTTGATCATTTTGGGACTGATTGTACTAACGGCATTTCTGGCTGGAATTTATCCCGCATTCTATATCACGGCGTTCAAGCCTGTACAAGTATTGAAAGGTTCTGTTTCAGCGGGCAAAAAAAGCTTGCTTAGAAATGGACTTGTCGTCTTTCAATTTGCCATTGCCATATTTATGGTCATCTCCACGCTCATCGTATACACACAATTGAGATACACTCAAAAGCGGGATTTAGGATACGATAAAGAAAATTTGCTCATCATAGAAAATACAGGAAGCCTACGAGATAGCGAGGAGACTTTCAGGGATCAGCTCGCCGGTCTACCACAAGTAGCTAGCGCGACAAGCTCCACGAGCATTTTTACGAAAGGAGCATTCGGCGATTTTTACGTTCCACAAACTACGGAGCCAGGTCAACAGGTGGCAAAGGATATAAGTTTAAATTCCTATCTGGTGGATGAGCACTTTATCAACACCCTTAAAATCGATCTGAAAGCCGGGCGAGCTTTTGACTCAAAATTCAATGACTCACTATCTGTTGTGATAAATGAGGTGGCAGCTAAACAAATAGGCTGGAAAAATCCGATCGGTCAAAAAATTCGCTACCCTGGTGGTCAGATGGAATACTATACGGTCATCGGTGTTGTTGAAGACTTCAATTTAGAATCTCTACACCAGTCTATTACACCGTTTGCACTCTTTTCCAAAACATCACAGAGCTATCAGGCAGGTACTTCATTTATAACGTTAAAATATAATACAGAAGATCCCAGTTCACTTATTGCTACCCTAGAACAAATGTGGAAGGAGCAACAGCAGGAGGTCCCATTTGAATTTTCATTTCTCGATGAAGAATTGAATGCTGCCTATATCAATGACCAGAGACTTGCTTCTCTTTTTGCCATACTGACGATGATCTCTCTGTTCATTGCTAGTTTGGGCCTTTTTGGGCTCGTCTCATTCACGGCACAACAACGCGTCAAGGAAATAGGTATCAGAAAAGTTCTGGGAGCGAGTGTAACGGGCATTGTAAAATTATTATCAAAAAACTTTTTACGATTAGTCATCCTATCCCTTATCGTAGCCTCTCCTATCGCGTGGATCGCCATGAATCGCTGGCTGCAAGATTTTGCCTATCGTATCGAGATACCATTTTGGATATTTATAGCTTCAGGTGCAGCAGCGCTTGGAATCGCTCTGCTCACGATAAGCTTTCAAGCCATTAAAGCTGCGGTAGCAAATCCTATCAAAAACTTGAAAACAGAATGAAAATGCATGTCAGTTCGAGCGGCTTCCGATAGGTATCGGAACGAGAACGATTAATTTTCTTGATATCAATCCAGTCTCGACTATCTCCTTCGACAGGCTCAGGATGACAGCTCGACTTGAAAATTTGCAATGTAATAATTACGCTTTCGCGAAAGCGAAACTAACACAAAACCAATGCTAAAAAACCACATCAAAATCGCTTTTAGAAACCTTTGGAAAAACAAGGCCTACTCTGCTATCAACATCGGTGGGCTGGCGCTAGGTATGGCGGTTACGCTTACCATAGTCCTGTGGATCATGGACGAGCTAGAAATGAATACTCAGTACGAGAACCACGATCGTATTGCGCAGATGTACATGAGCCAGACCATTAACGGCGAGATCTTTACCATGAACAGCATGCCGCGCCCGCTGGAATTTACGCTAAGGGAAAAACACGGTGACCTTTTTGAGCATATCGTGATGTCTTCATGGAATTTTCCAAGTTATTTCCAGTACCGCGACAACAACCTTTCCATCGAGGGAAACCACATGCAGAATGGCATAATCGACATGCTAGGCATCAATGTGACCGCAGGAAATCAAAAGGGCTGGGAACACGATAACAGCGTGATGCTTTCCAAAAGTGCTGCGCAATCACTTTTTGGTGAGGAAGATCCCATCGGGAAGAGCCTTAAAATCTCAAACGTACACACCGTTGAGGTATCCGCAGTTTATGAAGATCTGCCAGAGAATTCGCGTTTTGACAGACTCAACTACATCCTTCCATGGAACTTTTTTGTGAACACTCAAGAGTGGGTAAAAAACAGCGAACAGACATGGGACAATAACAGCTTCCAGATGTTTGTCCAGATGTCGGAAAATGTTGATTTCGCGCAAGCGGAAGACCTTATAAGAGATGCAAAATTGATCGCAAATCCTGAGTCAGAAATGTTCAATCCGCAGCTGGTCATCCACAAAATGAGCGACTGGCACTTGCGCGGCTGGTATGAAAACGGTGTACAAACTGGTGGCCGTATCGAGAATGTGTGGACTTTTGGGATCATCGGGCTGTTTGTGCTCATGCTTGCGTGCATTAACTTCATCAACCTGAGCACCGCACGATCTGAAAAACGCGCCATGGAAGTTGGGATACGCAAATCCATAGGTAGCAGTCGTGGCCAATTAATCAGACAATTTTTTGGCGAGAGTTTTCTCGTGGTACTTATCGCTTATGTACTTTCTATTTTACTGGTCGTGATCTCGCTGGGCTTCTTCAATGACCTGGCCAGTAAAAATATCCAGATGCCTTTTGGAAATCCTTATTTCTGGTTGGTTTCCATAGCATTGATCGCGGTGACCGTTTTACTTGCAGGTAGCTATCCTGCACTCTATCTATCGGCATTCCAGCCGATCCGTGTGTTGAAAGGATTGATGAGTACGGGTAAGAAAAATTCGCTTCCGCGAAAAATTCTTGTAGTAACCCAATTTAGCGTTTCCATTGCTTTGATCGTTTGCACGCTGGTGGTGGTCAAGCAAATCAACTACAGCAAGGATCGCCCAGCGGGTTATTCCAAAGCCGGTCTTATACAGATCCCAACATTTAGCGGTGAATTTGAGGGCAAATACGAGCTGATGAGGGACAAGTTTTTGAAAAGCGGTGCTGTGACCGGTTTTGCAAGTTCCAGTTCACCAGTCACAGAGGTCTGGTCCAATCGTAGCGGTTACACCTGGGAAGGAAAACCAGAAGGCTTTCAAGAAGACCTAGCGCACACTCAAGTTTCCTTTGACTACATGAAAACCATGAACATGCAAGTTCTTGAGGGAAGGGATTTCTCTCGCGAATTTGCTACCGATACAAGTGCGGTAATCCTCAACAAAACTGCGATAAAATATATGGGACTCGAAAATCCTGTGGGTACCATCATCAGGTCTGCGCATCCAGATTACGATTTTACTCTAAAAATCATAGGTGTTGTGGAAGATGCGATTGTCCAAAACCCTTTTGAACCTGTAAAACAGCATATGTACGTCTATGATACTGATAACAATAGCAGCTACTACACGCTGCGCCTTAATCCTGACCGCTCGGTGAGCGATGCGCTTGCGACCGTTGAATCCATTTTCAAAGAGTCCTTCCCAAATGTGCCGTACAGTTATGAGTTTGTGGATGAGAACTACTCTCGCAAGTTCAGCGATCAGGATCAGTTTGCCAGTATCGCAAAGGTGTTTACCGTTCTGGCGATCATCATCAGTTGTCTAGGCTTGTTTGGACTTGCATCATACGTTGCAGAACAGCGCACTAAGGAAATAGGTATCAGAAAAGTATTGGGTGCATCTATATCCAATCTGTGGATGCTACTATCCAAAGACTTCTTGATCTTGGTAGGGATTGCATTATTGATCGCTACGCCTATCGCCTACTATTTCATGAGCGACTGGATCGAGCGATTTAGCTATCGGACTAACATCGGCGCGATGGTATTTATACTCGCAGGAATTGGCGCCATTGTACTCACAATTATCACGGTAAGCTTCCAAGCGATTAAGGCAGCGGTGGCAAATCCGGTGCATAGTTTGAAGACGGAATAACAGATAAAAGACCGCTACGCTGTAAGACTTAAGATAAAAGACTATGGTAGCAGAGTAGAAAATAATAATTACGGCCTGCCGGCAGGCAGGCAGGTTTCGCGAAAGCAAGATAACAAATCAAACAGCTAAAGACATAAATCATGATCAAGAACTATTTAAAAATCGGCTGGAGAAACATTCAAAAGTATAGAATCTATAGTTTCATCAATATTTCAGGTTTAGCTATAGGGCTGGGATGTGTTTCTATGATCGCCTTATTTATTCAGGATGAGCTGAGTTATGACACCTTTTTTAAGGATGTAGATCAAATTTATCGAGTAAATATAGACGGAAAGATGGGTGATGAATCGTTTTATGCCGGATACACGCCACCGCCCGCTGGAAAAGCCTTAGTAGATAATTTTCCCGAAATAGAAGGATATACACGCCTCTACAAGCCAAATACAAGTGTGATGGAAGTCAAGACCGGCAATGGGCAGCGACTTTTTAACGAGGCCAATGTTTACGCGGTAGATTCAAATTTTCTTGAGCTACTCAGCTATCCACTCTTAAAAGGAGATCCAGCGACATGTCTGAAGGAATTGAATAGTATCGTAATTACCACCCGGACTGCACAGAAATATTTTGGAACCACAGATGCCATGGGGAAAACAATGTTATATGGCAGAGATAAGCGTCCACTAAGAGTTACTGGGGTTTTGAAAGATATGAGTCAGCTCAAGGCTACGGTAAAATTTGACATGCTCGTACCCGTTGAAAATTTTGAAGAGGTAGCCTATTTTGACTGGAGTTGGGTATGGTTAAACATGGCGACCTACGTCAAACTATCTGACAAAGCAGCAAGCAATCCAAATATCCAGGCCCGACTGGAGCAAAAGTTCCCAGAGATGCTTAGGGTGCAAGCTGCTCCAGGCTTCAAAAGAATAGGTCAACCTTTTGATAAGTTTCTAGAAAATGGCAATTACTGGAACTTGCACCTACAATCTCTGAGGGACATCCATTTACGCTCAGGCGAGATTGTGTCATCCATCTCAGATCAGGCCGATATTAAAAATCTATATATTCTAGGGTTGATTGCTATTTTTATCATACTTCTTGCCTGCGTGAATTTCACAAATCTAGCTACTGCTAGAGCGAGTAAAAGGAGTAAGGAAGTAGGCGTGCGCAAAGTGCTGGGATCAGCAAGGAAACAGTTGATCAGGCAGTTTTTAACAGAGGCTTTTTTGTACACCCTGATTTCTGCCGTTCTGGGTATGATTCTGATTGTAGTTTTTCTACCGCTGCTGAATTCGCTCACGGGAAAATCCATAAGTCTTCTGACCCTCTTTTACAGCAATATATGGTTGATCATTTTGGGACTGATTGTACTAACGGCATTTCTGGCTGGAATTTATCCCGCATTCTATATCACGGCGTTCAAGCCTGTACAAGTATTGAAAGGTTCTGTTTCAGCGGGCAAAAAAAGCTTGCTTAGAAATGGACTTGTCGTCTTTCAATTTGCCATTGCCATATTTATGGTCATCTCCACGCTCATCGTATACACACAATTGAGATACACTCAAAAGCGGGATTTAGGATACGATAAAGAAAATTTGCTCATCATAGAAAATACAGGAAGCCTACGAGATAGCGAGGAGACTTTCAGGGATCAGCTCGCCGGTCTACCACAAGTAGCTAGCGCGACAAGCTCCACGAGCATTTTTACGAAAGGAGCATTCGGCGATTTTTACGTTCCACAAACTACGGAGCCAGGTCAACAGGTGGCAAAGGATATAAGTTTAAATTCCTATCTGGTGGATGAGCACTTTATCAACACCCTTAAAATCGATCTGAAAGCCGGGCGAGCTTTTGACTCAAAATTCAATGACTCACTATCTGTTGTGATAAATGAGGTGGCAGCTAAACAAATAGGCTGGAAAAATCCGATCGGTCAAAAAATTCGCTACCCTGGTGGTCAGATGGAATACTATACGGTCATCGGTGTTGTTGAAGACTTCAATTTAGAATCTCTACACCAGTCTATTACACCGTTTGCACTCTTTTCCAAAACATCACAGAGCTATCAGGCAGGTACTTCATTTATAACGTTAAAATATAATACAGAAGATCCCAGTTCACTTATTGCTACCCTAGAACAAATGTGGAAGGAGCAACAGCAGGAGGTCCCATTTGAATTTTCATTTCTCGATGAAGAATTGAATGCTGCCTATATCAATGACCAGAGACTTGCTTCTCTTTTTGCCATACTGACGATGATCTCTCTGTTCATTGCTAGTTTGGGCCTTTTTGGGCTCGTCTCATTCACGGCACAACAACGCGTCAAGGAAATAGGTATCAGAAAAGTTCTGGGAGCGAGTGTAACGGGCATTGTAAAATTATTATCAAAAAACTTTTTACGATTAGTCATCCTATCCCTTATCGTAGCCTCTCCTATCGCGTGGATCGCCATGAATCGCTGGCTACAAGATTTTGCCTATCGTATCGAGATACCACTTTGGATATTTATCGCTTCAGGTGCAGCAGCGCTTGGAATCGCTCTGCTCACGATAAGCTTGCAAGCCATTAAAGCTGCGGTAGCAAACCCTATTAAAAACTTGAAAACAGAATAAAAATGAATTTAAATAGAAATAGAGAAACATTTCAGCACGAGCGATAGCCGTGAACAATTAACTTTCTAATATCAATTCAGTCTCAACCTGCCTTTGCCAGCAGGTAGGCTATCACTAGACTTAACAATTTGCTGTAAAATGATTACGCTTTCGCGAAAGCGAAACGAAAAAAGAAACCGAATAGCTAACAGCAAAGAGCTAAAAACAAATAACCTATGTCACACATCATCTTTCTTTTCGTAAGCCTGCTGATAGGAACCACCGCTTCTTCCCAGCAAATAGAAACGCAAGCGCAACCAGCTAGTGAGCTGTTCAACGCAACGCCTAATGAGGTTTCCATGGAATTGCAAAAATCCAATGGGACCATGACACGCACCATCCGATTAGGGGATGCAAAATCTCTATCACTAAACGCAAATGCGAGGCTGACCAAAGGATTGATTACCATCTCTGTAAAATCGAGCGACGAGGAATTGCTCAATAAAACCTTTAGCATTTTGGATCAAGATCAGCCGATCCAGCTTGAACTTAAAAAATTGAAATACAGCTCTATAACCATCACCACCACGATGCAATTGGCAAGTGGTCACTATGAATTGAGTTGGTCATAAATATTGGGGAAGCGCCTCGACATCCCGATAATTATCGGGACAGCGTGACAAATCAAAAACTAAGAAAATATGTTCAAGAACCATCTCAAAATCGCTTTACGCAACCTCTGGAAAGAGCGCACGTTTACCCTGCTCAACCTCATCGGTCTGGGTGTTGCATTTACCTGTGCTTGCTTGCTGACAGTATTTGCCACCTACGAACTGAGCTACGATAACTTTCACGACGATCCAGATCGCCTGTTCCAGATTTATGTCAATGAGCAGACCCCTCGTGGATTAGCGAGTACTGAGACCTTCCCTACCCCTTTTGGTCCCGCGTTTAAAGAAGAAGTAGCTGGTGTCGAGAAACTAACCAGATATCTGGACAATCCGTCCTCATTTAAACTGGGCGACAAGTCCATCAACCTGAGCAGCCGGTTTGTTGATCCAGATTATTTTGAGATGTTCAATTTCAAGATACTTTCTGGAAGTAAAAATCCGCTCGAGAATAAGAACAGTATTGCCTTATCCCAAAACGCTGCTGAAAAGCTTTTCGGGAAAGAAGAAGCAATCGGAAAAAATCTACAAATGCAGGCAGACGGTAGACTGGTCAACTTTACCGTAACCGCCATCATGGAAAACAATCCGTGGAATACAGAATTGGATTTTGGCGCGCTGCTCAATTTTGAGGATCAACCTGGTGATGATTACGCGCGACTGACCGACTCTTGGGACAGTCGCAACCACAATGTTTACATGAAACTGGCACCTGGCTACAGCATCGCAGATTTTGAAAAAAGCACGGCAGCCTTTGCCGAAAAATATTACGTAAGCGACATCGAAAACGCAAAACGCGATGGCGCACAGGCGTTTGAAGACGGGACTTTTCTGCAGCTGCGCCTCATGAACTTGAGAGATCTTAATTTCAGAAAGACCGTCGCCAGCGTCTACAGAGTGGATAAAACCCAAGTACAGGTGGTGATCGCTATTGCCGTTCTGCTTTTAATTATCGCCTGTGTGAACTTTATCAATATGAGTATCGGTAAAGCAGGTACTAGAATGCGTGAGATAGG
Organism: uncultured Flavobacteriaceae bacterium; assembly: GCA_964631155.1. Classification (GTDB taxonomy): domain Bacteria; phylum Bacteroidota; class Bacteroidia; order Flavobacteriales; family Flavobacteriaceae; genus Nonlabens. The sequence continues at coordinate 26,996 of CAZVYO010000013.1, read as the reverse complement.
GATGCGCAAGACATTGGGTGCCAGTAAAAACCAATTGTTTTTACAGCTTTGGGCAGAAAGTGCGCTGGTATTTATCATGGCTTTGGTTTTGGCAGCCGGACTTACTTATTTACTGCACGATCCATTCCGCAGCTTGTTTGATACTTGGGCAGGGCTCGATCAGCTGCTGCAGCCCGAGATGATTATAGGCGGTATTTTACTCATTGCGCTGGTAAGCTTTATCGCAGGTGGTTATCCCGCACGACTCATCAGCGGTAGTGGTACTATTCAAGCGCTCAAAGGGAAACTTCCCGTTTATTCCAAAAACCGAGTACGCAACGTATTGATGGTCGTTCAATTTGCCATTAGCATCATTTTTATCAGCGGTACGTTGGTCCTTTACAGTCAGCTGGAATTTTTGCGTACCTCAGATCTAGGTTATAACAAAGAACAAGTCGTGAGCGTCCCGCTGGAAAGCCCGCAGGATCCTCAAAAACTGCTGGATCTGATGAAACTGAAACTACAGAACAATCCCAAAATCCTTAATATAGGTGGTGCTAGCAGCAATCTAGGCATGGGATTGGACAACAGCAGCAGCCGCAGCTATCTGGGATTTGAGCACGAAGGCCGAGAGGTAAACACCTATCTTTTTGAGGCTGGTCACGGTTACGTGGAAGCCCTGGATCTTGAACTGATTGCTGGTAGAAGCTTTCGCGAAAACCTAGCAGCCGACAGCACCTCGGTCATCATCAACGAGAAAATGGCTGCCCAGTTCAAAGAGGAAAATCCGCTGGATATCACGTTCAGTTTCGGGAACGGCCCCTATCAAGTCGTAGGCGTGGTAAAAGATTTTCATTTCCAAAACATGGACAAAACCATTGAGCCTTTATCCATTTTCACCCCTACCTGGTCCAGATTTAGATATGCCTTTATTCAGGTTGCCCCAGGTGATCTCGCTGGTACGCTGGACGATATCAAGGCTGTTTGGAACGAGATCGAGCCGCAACGCTCATTCATGGGATCTTTTCTGGACGAAAACATCGATCGTACGCTTGAAAAAGAGCGAACGATTATAAAGATCATTTCGCTAGGCGCGATTGTGGCTATTGTTTTAAGCTGTATTGGACTTTTTGCCATGTCCTTGCTGGTCGTGGCGCAGCGCCGCAAGGAAATAGGAATACGCAAAGTTGTGGGCGCCAGCGTCGCCAGAGTAACCGTCCTGTTATCGCTGGATTTTGTAAAGTTGGTGGGCATTGCATTTATTATTGCTTTCCCTGTCGCCTATTACCTGACTAACAGCTGGCTACAGGATTATCCATACAGAACAGAACTGCATTGGTACATTTTTATCACGGGCGGTCTAATTGCTCTTTTTATCGCCATACTCACCATAAGTTTTAAAACCGTACGCGCTGCGGTGGCGAATCCTGTGGAGAGTTTGAAGAGCGAGTGAACTTGAATTTGAACTTAAACTTGAAATATAGTTCGAGCTGTCTACCTGAGCCTGTCGAAGGGGCTGTCAAGAACGATTGAAGATCGAGATTACTAATCAGTCTCGTCCCGACACGTGTCGGGAGCGCTCGACTTGCCTAAACTAAAATTAGACCTCGCTTTCGCGAAAGCGCAATGACACATCTCACTTCCAAAACCGCACATAGCTGTATCAAAAACGGACACCTCCACCCGTGAAACTAAACTCAACTGATTGATAAATAGACTATTAAGTGATTGGCACAGTTGAAGTAATTAAACAAGTAACGAAAACAAATATTTAGAGAAATGCTTAGAAACTACTTCAAAATCGCGTGGCGCAGCCTTTGGAAACAGAAATTTTTCTCTTTAATCAATATCATAAGTCTGTCGATAGGGCTTAGTGCATCCCTCATCATCGGGTTAATGGTTTTTCATGATTTTAGCTTTGATAAATTTCATAAGAATGGCGAGCACATCTACCGTGGGGTAAGTGATCTTGAATTTGGCGATGATGCTTTTGGAAATCCCGGTGTTCCCATCCCGCTGGGCGAGACTATGATCAAAGAATATCCAGAAGTAGAGAAAAAAACCAATTTTGTCCTTTATGATCCTGAAAAAGTAACTGCAACAAGTACGCAGAAAACCAGCAAAATCAACGACCGCACCATTTTTGCCGAGGGCAGCTATTTCTCCATTATCAATTACGAGTGGCTAGCTGGAAATCCTACAACCGCGCTGGACAAACCAAATACCGTCGTGTTGACACAAGAAAAGGCAAATTACTATTTCCCAAATCTCAGCGCAAACGAAATAATGGGACAGGTGCTCGAATACGGAAAATTTGACGCTACCGTAACCGGCATCGTTGCCGATTTTACCGAAAATTCAGATTTGGTTTTCGATTCATTCATTGCTTATGAAACGATAACTCAAAGCGACCTGAAAGGCATGAGCCAGCAAGGGTTTGATAGTATTAATTCAAACTCTCAGCTCTTTGTGCAATTACGACCTGATGCTGATCTAGCTTCTATCAATAAACGGCTCCACGACTTTGCCGAGACCCATTGGGATGAAGACAATAAGGAATTTGGTTTCAAATCATGGTATAGACTTCAACCGCTATCTGACATACACTTCAACACAGAATACGGGATTTATGACGACAGCCGTAATCAGGCCAACAAGACCGTTCTCACCTCGCTCGGATTTGTGGCGCTCTTCCTTTTATTACTTGGTGTAGTGAACTTTATCAATCTCAATACTGCCAGCGCAACCAGACGAGCTCGTGAAATAGGGGTGCGAAAGACATTGGGTAGTTCTCGTGGACAGCTGGTCAGACAATTTCTAGGAGAGACCTTTTTACTAACACTTTTTGCGATGGTGATATCGGTACTGCTTTCCTATTGGCTTCTGAATGCTTTTTCAGACTATATTGTAGAGGATGTGAGCCTAACGATGCTTCTTAGGCCTCAAGTTCTAATTGGTGTCCTCGTTTTGGTCGGTATCGTCGCATTGGCCGCCGGATTCTATCCAGCGCTGGTTCTTTCTAGTTTCAAACCGAGCAAGGTATTAAAAGGTGAGGATCCCACTTCAGCTGGAAATCCGATGGTGCGCAAGGGCTTGACCGTATTTCAATTTGCCGTTGCACAGGTATTTATCATCGGCACACTACTGGTGGGCAAACAGATCCACTTTGCTTTAAACCAAGACATGGGATTCGAAAAAGAAAACAGACTTTTTGTGCAACTCCCATGGGGCGAAAAAGACTTTAGCAAGAAGGCCGCACTTCAACAGGAATTAAATGCCATTGCCGGAATAGAGCAAACCAGTCTGGGAAGCCAGCCGCCAGCGAGCATGAGCACTCATATCAACTTTATGAAGATCGCTCACGATGGCAAGCATTATAAGGCTGAAGTGCGATTGCAGTATGGCGATACTGATTACCTTGATTTTTACGATATACCGCTCATTGCTGGAAGAGTACCGCTCAACGATACCATTCAAGAATTTGTATTGAACGAGAAAGCCGTAAAAACACTTGGCTTTGAAAATCCGTCAGATATTATCAATAAACAAGTTACCTATGATGATAAGAAGATCAGCGTTGTGGGTGTGATGAAGGATTTTCACCAGGCTTCTGCTAAAAACGAGATCATGCCCCTTGCGTTTACGGGTGATACGGCCAGAAGCGGTTGGGGTTTCTTTAGCGTTGCCCATATCAAAACGGATAAAAACTCAAACCTTGCCGAGGTGATTGAAAAAATTGAGGCAACTTACCAAGACATTTTTCCAGATAAGCAAGTCAATGTCAAGTTTTTTGATGAAAGCATTGAACAGTTCTACCGCGAGGATCAGCGTATCTCAAAATTACTGAACTGGGCTACAGGACTATCCATTTTAATTAGTTGTCTAGGATTACTCGGACTTGTCGTGCATACCACCGAGAGACGTCGCAAGGAAATAGGCGTACGCAAAGTATTGGGTGCTACGGTTGCACAAATCAACACTTTACTTTGCAAGGACTTTATTTTGCTTATCGTAATTGCATTTGTGATCGCAGCACCTGTCGCCTACTATTTCATTCAGGATTACCTCAACGATTTTGTGTTCCGTACGGACATAAATATTTGGATTTTCTTGGGCAGTATCGCCGCAATGACGTTGATCGCACTTGCCGTGATGAGTATTAAAACGGTTTCAACCGCGATGAGAAATCCAGTGGATAGTTTAAAGACCGAGTGAAAAAAGACGTACGACCGCTGCGCTTGATGACGTATGACTTAAGACTCGTGGCGGTAAAAATTTATAAGATCTCGCTTTCGCGAAAGCGGAAAAAAGAACAAGAGATGTCATGTCGAGCGACAGTCGAGAACGATTTTATATCCCGATTAACGAAACAGTCTTCCGCCGCGGCGGGCTCGACTTGACAAAAAAGAAGTTTAAGTACGCTTTCGCGAAAGCGAGGTAAACAAAAAAGTAAAGGCGCTTCGCAAACGCCTCAAAACAAACGGACGCTTGCGAAGCGTCCCAACAAAAAAAGAAACCATGCTAAAAAACCACTTAAAAATCGCCCTAAGAAGTCTGAAGGCGCACCCCATGTTTTCCCTGATCAATATTCTGGGATTGACGCTGGGACTGACCATCACGCTCATTTTAATGCTGTTTATCTACCACGAGTACAGTTTTGATGACAGTTATGTAAACAAGGATCGCATGTACCGCGTGCTCGCTCAAACCGGTGAGAGCTTTGACGATAAGACCTATGCGACCGCACCGGCCAAAGTCGCCGTAACCAGTCTGGAAGAAATTCCTGAGGTAGAAAATGCCGTGCGGATTTTGAAACACGGTTTTGGCGATGCGGCTTACATCAACACCGCAGATGCTGAGTACATCGAGGATTTCCTATACTACGTGGACAACAGCTTCATTGACATGTTCAATGTTGAGATGATCGCTGGACGTGGCGATCTACTCACCGAGCCTAAAACCGCAATCATCTCTCAGAGCACCGCACAGCGGTATTTCGGGAATGAAAACGTAATTGGCGAACTGTTTAAAATCGATCAAAACCGAGAAATAAAAATCACAGGGGTTTTCAAAGACTTGCCGTTCAACAGTACTCAGGACGGGAATGTGTATGTGTCCTTTGCTACCTCAACCAACTTTTATAACAATCCGTCGTGGTCCAATTCTTCTTTCGAAACCTATTTACTGGTTAACGAAGGGACAACAGCAGAAAGTCTCGAAGACAAGCTAGGCGCGATGCTTAAAAAGCATGTACCTGAAGACAATCGCTGGTACACGCTGGCTGTACAACCATTTAGCAAAGTGCACTTATTCTCAAGTGATTTAACTAACGCTTACAGCTCGCGCACAGGATCGATTTCTCAGGTGAAAAATTTGTCTTGGCTGGCATTCTTGATCTTGATCATCGCCTGTATCAATTACATGAACCTGACCACGGCTCGATCACAGAAAAGAGCCCGTGAGGTAGGCGTGAGCAAAACGCTGGGTGCCACGCAATCCAATCTTGTCTCTAGATTTTATGTGGAAACGGGTTTGATTACTTTGATTTCGATGGTTTTGGGGCTGGGGCTTTCCATGTTATTACTTCCGTTTTTTAACCAAATGATAGGTGTGGAAGTATCGCTGGATTTATTGCTGGAACCGCTGTTTTGGCTGGTTATGATCGCCACTTGGGCGGTAACAACATTATTGGCTGGTTCCTATCCTGCCCTCTTCCTATCCAGCTTTTCTGCAAAACGAATTCTCAACAAATCGGCGACCAGATCAGCGGGTAATGCCACGATCAGAAAAGGATTGGTCATTAGCCAATTTGTAGCTTCAACGGTTCTAATCGTAGGTGTTTATGTAGTGAATACGCAGATGGATTTTATTCGCAATCAGGATTTAGGATTTGAGAAAGATCAGGTGGTGGCCGTGTCGCTGAATGGGATCAATTCGCTTTCTGACACAGAATTAGTCGGTAAGAAGATAGCCGCCCTTCCCGTCGTCAAAAAAGCTGGTGCCGCGCAAGGATACCCGAGCAAAAGTGTTAGTGGTCGTTTGATCCATAATCCACTATTGGGCGATGGCGGACTTTCCGTTCAAACCAATCGCGCTGACGCCGATGCTCTGGAAGTACTCAATCTTGAATTTATCGCTGGAATCAACCTGCCAAAAATCAAAACTGAAACAGACACGATAGTCGATGTCGTCATCAACGAGAAAGCGATGAATTATCTGGGATTGACACCAGAAAATGCCATCGGTTCCAAAATCAGCATGCTACCAAAAGAGGCGTTTATCCGCGGTGTGGTCAAAGACTTTCACTTTGAGTCGCTGCACAAGAGCGTGGGCGCCTATGCGTTTCATAACTTTAAAAGCGAATACAAAGAGTTCCTGCTCGTAAAAATTGCTGGCGGCAATCTTTCTGATGCGATTGCAAACATTGAAGACGAGTTCAGGTCTGTATTACCCGATATGCCCTTTGATTACACCTTTATCGACCGCAATATCGAGACGCTGTATCAGCAGGAAGAACGCACCGCTAGAATAGGATTGGTGTTTTCTGTGCTTGCCGTTTTCATTGCCTGTTTAGGATTATTTGGATTGGCATCTTTTGTTGCCGAGCAACGTGATAAAGAAATAGGCGTACGAAAAGTGCTGGGCGCGAGCGTGACCAACATCACCAGCATGCTGTCGGCTGACTTTGTGAAGTTGGTGGGTATCTCGCTCATCATCGGTTTTCCCATAGCCTATTTTGTCATGGACAATTGGCTGCAGGACTTTGCGTTCAGAACGGACATCACAGCGGCACCTTTCATTACAACTGGTGTGGTTGCCTTGGCGGTTGCGATTATGACGGTTGGGATCCAATCTTTGAGAGCAGCTTTAAAAAATCCGATTAATGCCTTGAGGAAAGAGTAAGAAAGATGAAAGACCGCTTCGCTGTAAGACTTAAGATAAAATATTATCGTAGCGGTGAAGATTTTTATGTGTTGGCCCTGCCTGCGCTTCGACTTCGCTCAGCCACCACCGGCATTCGGCTTTTGCGAAAGCGGAAAATAAATAAAAGTGCTGAGAAAGCACCTATAAATTGAAAGTCATGATAAAGAACCAAATTAAAATTGCCCTGAGAGCATTGAGAAACAGCTTGTTTTTCAGCTTGTTGAATGTGCTCAACATTGCGGTGGGCATGATCGTTTGCCTACTTGCGGGCAGCTACATTTATCATGAGCTGAGCTATGACCGTTTTCATGAAAACCATGAGGACATCTACCGCATAGGCCGCACGTTGCGCACCCAAGACTATGCCGTGGTAGGTTTTGAAAATTGGAACGGTGAAACCGCTGAGGGACAACAAAAACAAATACTTACGATTAAAAATACGGCTGGTGTCGAGAACTATGTACAGTTTTTTACTGAAACCCAGCCTCAATATCTGGATTACGACGATAAACAGTTTGAAATCGAGCAAGTTCTTACTACAAATACCGCTGGCGATTTTACAGAAATGTTCACTTGGGAATTGCGAGAAGGCTCGTTTGAAACTTTTTCAAATAATAAGAACGCGATCCTACTGACGAGCTCGGTAGCGGAGCGCATTCATGGTGAGGCAAATCTTAATCAGCTGATTGGTAGAACCGTTGAAATTAATGAGCAGCAACTACTGGTCGCAGCAATCATAGCCGATATTCCCGCGACATCTCACTTCGATTTCAATGCTGCTGTGCATTCTGATAGAATTGCCTACTGGGGTGCGCATCTTTATGCACAAAGACAAGCAAACGTAAGCGCGGAAGCTCTTGAAGCTAATATTTCAGAGGCGTTTTTCAAATTTAATCCTGGTCTCAAAGAAAACGAAACCTTTAAAGGACATTATATACAGCCAGTAACCGATATTCATTTGAAATCCAACATTCTCTATGAATTGAAAGAGCCTGGAAACACAACCTATTTGTGGTTGATCGGCGGTTTTGCGTTGGTGGTGCTTTTTATCACAATTTTCAACTATACCAACCTTACCCTGGCTCTTAAATTCAAGAATTCAAAAAGCATAGGCGTTAATCAAGTGCTGGGCGCTTCAAATTCCCAAATGCTCAGACAGTTTGTAATTGAGGCATTGGTTCAAGCGTTAATCGCATTCCCGATCGTCCTAATTCTTTGGTTTCTAGCACTACCTTATTTCAATCAATTCATGGGAGTTCAAGTAGAAAATTACTTACTTGAAAACTTCTTGGTTCTTTTCTCAGGCTTGATATTCATCGGAATTTATGGATGCTTGCTTAGTATCATTCCTGCTGTTCTCACGCTAAATAAATCGGCAAAAACGTTATTGAATACCTCAATATCTTCCAAAAGCTTTGAGAAAATCAGCTTGCGCAAATATTTGATGATCAGTCAGGTTGCGATTTTGATCGTGGTGACATCAGTATCTGTTTTTATGAATAATCAAATGCAGTTCATCAATGCAAAGGATCTAGGATTTAAAAAGGACGGCATTCTATTTACAAGCACCGATCCAGAAAATCTAGAGGTATTTCAAACGGAACTGCGCAAAAATCCTTACGTCAATCATGTTGGAAACGGAAGCAGCTTTGCGATCCAAAATTTCAATAATATCAATTATAAACTGCAGGGCAGCGACCAGCGTTTTTCAGATAGCAATACGTTTTACTTGGATTTTGAGGGTATCAAGGCCTATGAACTTGAAACCTCATTGACCCAAACTCAGCTCAATCCCACAAGCAGATCTAGAAAAAATCTCATCAATCGATCTGCTGCTGAGCGCTTTGCGACTATTTTAGGCATTGAAACAATTGAAATGGTCGGTCAGACCATCATCACAGAACCCGATTACCAGAACGAGGACGGCACCATGGGATTTCCATTTGTCGTAGATGGAATCTTTGATGACATTAATGCTTTCAGCTTAAAGAATGAGATTGCCAGTACGTTCATCATTGTTTCCGATGGGGTAAGATTTGACGGTCAAAGTATCGTTTCGGTCGATCCTGAAAACGTCACAAAAGTTATGGCTGACATCAGATCCTTGCACGATCGACTGGGTAGTAGCATCCCGCTGAAAATAGAACTGTTATCTGAAAATTATGCCGAGCTTCACGAGCAAGATGCGCGCATGTCCACCCTTATTTTATTGCTCAATTCCATAGCGATTATTCTAGCTGTTCTAGGAATAACTGGAACAACAATTTTACTGCTCATAGGCAGGAAGCGTGAAATAGGTATCAGGAAGTTGCTAGGGGCGTCCATTTACCAAATCATGAACATCTCGGTTAGGGAGTATATGGCTTTCATCGCCATTGCAGCCGTCATCAGCATCCCGATTGCCTACTACATCGTAAACAGCTGGATGGAAGATTTCGCCTATCGGGTTGATATCAATCCGCTGGTTTTTGCCATAATAGTAGTGGTGACAACATTAAGTATCGCCTTAATTGTGGCATTAAGTAGCTATAGAACCGCGGTTCAAAACCCTGTTGAATCTATTAATAGGGAATGAGGGTTTGAACTTGCCATTCGGTTCACTTCGACTCCGCTCAGCGACCGCAGCTCAGGGATTTAATGAACTTGAACTTGAAAAGTAATTATTGAAATACGCTTTCGCGAAAGCGGAACAAATACGAATAACGAAATAATCATCAAATGCTAGAACTAAGAAACATTTACAAATGGGTTAAACAAGGTGGTAATCGCGTCTTTTTGCTCAACGATCTCAATTTGATAGTCAAGGAAGGCGAGTTCCTTTCAATTATGGGTCCTTCAGGCTCAGGGAAATCCACTTTACTCAATGTGATCGGGATGCTCGACGGATTTCAGGAAGGGACTTATGAATTCTTGGGTGAGTCTGTCCAAAACCTAAAAGAGAAACAGCTTTCTAAATTGTATAAGGAACACATCGGCTTTGTTTTTCAAGCGTATCACTTGATTGATGAGCTCACGGTTTACGAAAACATCGAGACGCCCCTACTCTACAAGAACATCAAAAGCAGCGAGCGCAAGGCCAGAGTAGCTGACATTCTGGACCGTTTCAATATCGTAGGCAAAAAGGATCTTTTTCCAAGCCAACTAAGCGGTGGTCAGCAACAACTTGTGGGTGTAGCCCGTGCCCTAGTCGCTAAACCTAAACTCATCCTAGCCGATGAGCCGACTGGGAATCTCAACTCTCAACAAAGCAGCGAGATCATGGAGCTATTCAAAGAGTTGAACAATGATGGTGTGACCATTATTCAAGCAACCCACTCTGAAAGCAACGCATCTTATGGTAGTCGTACCATTCATTTGCTGGATGGAATGAGGAATAGGAAGCTAGAGGGCTAGTTGATGAATTCTTGAGTTTTTGAGCTGTGAGTTGTGAGTTGTGAGTTGTGAGTTTGAGAGTACTTGATTGTCTATTTTCTCCGCATGGTTTTGTATTCTGTTTTGCAATATTCTAAGTAAAGCATAATTGAGTTTGAGTTTAAATTTATTGGAGATTGATAGTGAAACTGTCGCATCCAGACTAACGCTTCTGGTGTAGGCATTCCTATCTTTGCCAGATGAGCTCTTCTAAACGCTATTTCATCGAGTTTGCTTATGATGGCACCCATTACCATGGCTGGCAAAAACAGCCCGATGCCGTCACCGTTCAAGAAAAGCTGGAAGAGGGATTGTCATTGCTCCTAAAACAAGAAGTTTTGACAACAGGCGCCGGCAGAACAGATGCCGGCGTACACGCTAGACAAATGTTTGCCCATTTTGACCTTGAAGGACCGGCTTCCATCGAGAATATCGTTTACCGCCTCAACCGGTGGCTGCCTGAGGACATCAGCGTTTTTAACCTTTATAAAGTAGGAAGCGAGGATCACGCTCGATTTGACGCAATTTCTCGATCTTACGAATACCACATACATCTGAGACCCGATCCATTCTTCAATAAAAATAGTTACATTCTTTACCGCAAACCCGATTTTGGATTAATGCAAGATGCAGCTCATAAATTATTGGACACTAAAAACTTCAAATGTTTCTCCCGCAGCAAAACGCAGGTTAAAACGTACAACTGCACAGTTACAGAAGCTCGGTTCCAAATAGATAATCATCACGTAATTTTCCACATCACGGCAGATCGGTTTTTGCGGAATATGGTGCGAGCAGTTATGGGAACGCTACTAGAAATAGGTTACGGTAAGAAAACTGTGGATGATTTAGATCACATCATAAATTCTCAGGACCGCAATCAAGCTGGGCCCAGCGCTCCAGGTCACGGACTTTACCTGACCAAAATAGAATATCCCGATCGCGTACCTTTACATTCATGAAAGTTCTGTTTCAAGAAAAGCAACGTTTATCACCTTGGGTGACTTGGGGAACTGCCTTACTAATGCTCTTGTGCCTGATTGGAATTTGGTTTGTTCAGAAGGACGGATCTACTTTGGACCTTCCTATTAAACTTCTGCTAAGCCTTTTACCAGTTGCGATAAGCGTCCTTATGTTTGCGCTGGTTTTAAAAACTGAAATCACTCAAGACTTTATTAAAATTAATTACGTTCCATTTCTAACAAAGAAATGGCTATGGACCGATTTACAAGATCCAGCGGTTATCGATTACGGATTTGTAGGTGGCTGGGGCATCAGAATATGGACGGGTTACGGAACGGTTTATAATACAAAGGGCAGCAAAGGGCTACACTTTAAGGTTTCCCATAAAAGCAAGACCAAACAATATGTTGTGGGAACGCAACGTCCAGAAGAATTAAAGCAAATACTTAAAGACATCAATCGCTAGTATGGCATCTACCACGGGAAATGCATTTGACACCCGCCTGTTTAAAAGATTACTCTCCTTTACGAAACCGTATCGAGGGACTTTCTATTTTGTAGCACTCAGCGCCATCCTTACCGCAGTTGTAGCGATAGGAATGCCTTATTTGATCAAAGTAGCCATAGATCAGCACATCATCCCCAGGGAATTTGATGGTTTTATGACGGTTATAGGTCTTATGGTAGCTGTGCTGATGGCTGATGTCTTGCTGCAACTCAGTTTTATCTACTACGCCAACTGGCTGGGACAGCAAGTCATTAAAGATTTGAGGCTGAAGCTCTTTGATCACATGCTGGGTTTCAAAATGAAGTATTTTGATAAGAGTGCGGTGGGAAAGTTAGTCACACGTGCTGTTAGCGATATTGAGACGATTGCAAGTATCTTCTCCCAAGGATTATTTGTGATCATTTCTGACCTGCTCAAAATGATCGTGGTGCTGGGCTTCATGGCGTTCAGCAGCTGGAGATTGACGCTTATCGCTCTCATTGTGATGCCTTTTATTCTGTATGCGACACGCGTGTTTCAGAAGGCGATGAAAAAAGCTTTTGAAGATGTGCGCAATCAGGTTTCTAACCTTAACAGCTTTGTTCAGGAGCGTGTTACAGGCATGAAAATCGTACAAATTTTCAATCGGGAAAAGATAGAGTATCAACGCTTCAAAGAAATTAATGACAAGCACCGTAATGCATGGGTAAAAACGGTCTGGTACAACTCCATCTTTTTCCCCATTGCTGAAATGGCGTCCAGTATCACTATAGGTCTCATTGTGTACATAGGCGTGGTCATGAATATAGGCGCTGAGGTAAGCATGGTGGAGATAGGAACCATCGTTATGTTTATCGATTTATCCCAAAAACTTTTCAGACCGCTGCGTCAGATCGCCGATAAATTCAACACGCTCCAAATGGGTATGGTTGCCGCAAATCGTGTGTTTACCATTCTCGATACCGATTCCCAAATTGAAGATCAAGGAGAAAAAATCGCAGCTGACCTCAAGGGTGAGATTGAATTTAAGAATGTTGACTTCGGTTATGTTGAGAATGAATTGGTTTTAAAAAACCTCAGTTTTAAGGTGGATGCGGGAGAAACCGTGGCGATTGTGGGCGCAACTGGTGCTGGAAAATCTACCATTATCAATCTTCTTTCTAGGTTTTATGAGATTAACGGTGGGGATATTTTGATTGATTCCGCTTCCGCGAAAGCGTACCAACTTCACTCACTACGATCACAAATAGCCGTCGTGCTTCAAGATGTCTTTCTTTTTGCTGACACAATCCTCAATAACATTACACTCCAAGATGAAAACATCTCAAAAGAAGACGTGATTATTGCGGCCAAGAAAATTGGCGTTCACGATTTCATTTCCAGCCTGCCAAACGGATACGATTATAACGTAAAAGAGCGTGGTGTGATGCTCAGTTCTGGACAGCGCCAGCTCATTGCATTTTTACGGGCCTATGTATCAAACCCAAGCATTTTGATCCTTGATGAGGCAACCAGCTCCATAGATGCGCACAGCGAGCAACTGATCCAAGAAGCGACAGAAATCATCACCAAAGGAAGAACCTCCATCATCATCGCCCACCGCCTAGCCACTATCAAAAAAGCCGATAAAATTATCGTGATGGATTCTGGACAGATCGTTGAAATGGGTAATCACGCTGAGTTATTAGAAAAAGAAAACGGCTATTACCGCAATTTGTATGAAGTGCAGTTTGCCCAGCAGGAGGTGGCTTAAGCTCCTTTAAATAATTTCATGTAAGCAATAGTTATCAAGGCTCCAATTAGAATTAGTAACAGCATCATTAATACACTTCCTATCACAAAGATTATTATCGACTTGAGAGCAAGAATAATAATATGCGATAGCGTGAGTTGAAAGATTCTCTGATAGGCGTAGCCAACGTAAAAAATGAAGGGCAAAAACCAGAGAAAGGATAATTGGGTCAGCAATTCTGGATAGACGAAAACTAGTACAATGTTAAAAGGAATTGTGATAATGCTAAATTGACTGTAGGCATACATATAGAACACCATCTGCTCAGTGTAATTGTAAAACCGTTTACCCCAAAAAGTTAGTCGAGCAAAAAAAGCGAAGAACGGGATACTAATGAAATAAAAGAGACTTTGAAAATCAAAGAACCAGTCTTTATAAGCCTTTGCAAACTTTTCGTTAAATTCTTTCTGTGCAGCTATCTGTTCTTCTGGCAAATTCTCATAAAAGTTTGTACTAGATTCTAACATTTGATCAAAAGCGCCCGTCTTATTAAGAACCAAAGCATAAATTCCTCCTAGAAAAACAGCAATTAGCAAATAGCGCAGCGCGTCAACGTGGTGATTGCGTCTCCCTGTAATATAACCATCAATTACTACTTCTGGCCTTATGAATAGATCGATAAAAGTTCTGAAAAACTTTGTGTCAATCCCTAAGTACATATCGCTGAAATCGTGAAAGACATTGCGCATAGTAATGCGCTTCTCGATCCATTTGGCACCGCAATGGGAACAATAGTTCTGACCCGCATACAAATGATGCCCACAGTTTTTACATTGTCTTTCCATTTACTTCAAGTTGAATGTTCTCCACTACTTCAGGGTAAAATTTTATCACGATCAAGACGGCCAGCGTTGTGAGGATGGTCAGTAATAAAAAATAAAGCGTGCTCGATAAAAACAGATAAAGGATCATTTTGAAAATCGACCGGCTCCAGCTCAGGTCAAAAACCTTGTGATAAGCAAAAAACATGTGGACAAAGGAAAGCGGCGCGATCAAAACATTCACCATACCGAAATCAGCTCCTAACAATGGAACAGCCAGGATCACGACGATACTGGAAAAAATATTGAAAAAACCGAATACATAAACCTGTAGGATCAGGTGTTCCGTAAAGTTGTATTTCCTGCAGTTTTTATAGACGATATAGCCTGCCAGAGCGTAAATAGGTAAGTTGACCGTGTTGATCAAGCCTAGAAAGTCCATGACCTTATCGATTCCGGCGACCACGTTTTCAGGAATACCCTGTGCATTACCTACAAATGTTTGATCCGTAAAATTCTTGATAGCAAAAACCTGAAGACCGATCAGCGAGAGACTGATCACATAAAAATTAATAGGACTTATAAATTTTCTCCTGATCCCCTGAACATATCCATCGATAACGTGATGTGGGTGGGTCACAAGCGCGACCAGCGTGCGCAAAAATCGATTGTCGATGCCCAGATAGCGGTTAGTGACTTCTTGTGCAATGGATTTTGGCGTGAGGCGATAATCAATCCACTTAGCTCCGCAGCGAAAACAAAAATCATGCTGAGCATATAGAACTTGACCACAATTCTTGCACTCCCTTTCCATTACTCCAGCAGTTTTTTGATTTTGGTAGCGAGTTGTTCGGTATCTGTATAGCCTTCAAAGGCACCGTCATGAACTAAAGATATCTGACCAGTTTCCTCACTCACAATTACGGCTATGGCACCACTACGTTCTGTAAGACCTACTGCCGCCCTGTGTCGCAACCCAAAACGCTGGGGAATTTCCCGATTTTCAGATACTGGCAAAATTACTCTCGTGGCTGTTATTCGATCCCCTTCTATGATCAGAGCACCATCGTGCAGCGTACTATTTTTATAGAAAATACTCTGAATGATGGGAGCATTTACCTTAATATCCATCGTGTCTCCCGTACTTTTTACAAAATCCAGCGAATTATCACGCTTGATTCCTATGAGGGCACCCGTTTTTGTGGCACTCATCTTTTTGCAGGCTTTGACGATCTCGTCTACGACCTTATCATCAGTTTCGCTTTCGTTTTTGAAGAATTTGAGTTGGTTGAGCAGCTTCCTGCGAGACGTAAAATTAGTAGATCCCAGCATGAGGAGAAATCGGCGTATCTCTTGCTGAAAAACTACAATCAAGGCAAAAACTCCAGCTCCTGTAAAAGTCCCCAAAGCTTTTGAAAGCATTTCCATCTCTAGGAATAACGTGACCTCATAAAACAGATAGATGATCACGATCCCTATAAAAATATTAATCGCCGCGGTTCCCTTTACCAATCGATACAGGTAATAGATCAGCACCGCAAACAGTACAATATCAATTAAGTCGTAAATTCTAAACGAGGGAAGCTCCATGAACAAAAATCAAATCTAAATAAAAACTTAAAACAAACCTTAAGATTCTAGGTTTCGCTCGCATTTAACGTCTGGAAAAGTTTGATCGCCTGCGCGGCTTCCTTTACATCGTGTACCCGCAAGATCGATGCACCTTTTTGAAGAGCCACCATATGAAGCGCAGTTGTTCCATTAAGCGCTTCTTGTGGGTCTATCCCAAGGGTTTTGTATATCATGGATTTTCTGGACAGGCCTGCGAGAATGGGCACGTCATGTGCCTGAAGCAGATTCATTTTTCTAAGTAGTTCAAAATTTTGATCTACCGTTTTTGCAAACCCAAATCCAGCATCAATCACGATATCATTGATCCCGTGAGCACGAGCGGCAGCGATACGTTCAGAGAAGTACAGATTGATATCGGTGATGAGGTTTTCATAATCGGTCAAGTTTTTCATGGTTTGAGGCGTTCCCCTCATGTGCATCATGATATAGGGCACTTGCGCCCTTCCAACCGTTTCCAGCATCTCATCGTCCAGTTTGCCAGCGCTTATGTCATTCACGATATTAGCCCCATGGGATAAAGCCTGTGTTATTACGCTTTCGCGAAAGCTATCACAACTCAGTCCTACTTCAAACCGTTTTGCAATTGCCTCGATGACAGGAAGAACGCGACTTTTCTCCTCATCAACCGAAATATCCTGCCCGTCTGGTCTACTACTATAACCACCTACATCAATAATTTTTGCGCCTTCCTCAATCATTTTTTCCGTTTGACGCAATGCATGGTTTACTTGCAGGGTCGCACCGCCATCGTAAAAAGAGTCTGGTGTACAATTGACAATTCCCATCGCGACAGGGATCTGCAGGTCCAGAAGTTTACCGTTAACATTAAGCGTGCTCATCATGCGGTGTATTTGATCAAGAAAACCGAAATTTACGCAAAATTAGACCGCACATGTCCAATACTGTTGAGCAATATGACGCTGTGATCGCACGCTGTCGTGAGCTATTTTTTAAAAAAATGAAGGATTATGGAAGTGCCTGGCGCATTTTGAGACTACCATCCCTTACTGATCAGATTTTCATAAAGGCGCAACGCATACGTGGGCTGCAAACGCTGTCAGAAACGCGAGTGGACGAAGGTCAGGAAAGCGAGTTCATAGGTATTATCAATTACAGTATTATGGCGTTAATTCAATTGCAGCATGGTGTTGTAGATCAACCTGACATGAATCTTGAAGTTGCCCTGGATCACTATGATCTCGAAGTTGCCCATACCAAGCAACTCATGCTCGACAAAAACCATGATTATGGCGAGGCCTGGAGAGAAATGCGCGTGAGTTCACTTACTGACCTTATTCTACAGAAATTGCTGCGTGTGAAGCAAATCGAAGATAATGACGGTAAAACCTTAGTATCTGAAGGTCTTGATGCTAATTATCAAGACATGATCAATTATGCGGTTTTTGCGATGATACATTTGGATATGGAATTATCAAAGAACACTCTGTGATCATTCCATTTGCTTCGTGGGATTCTGTCTAACATCAAAAATTCGCATGATGATTACGGTTTCATCCTCGACCTTATAAAGCATTTTGTAGTGTCGGACAATAATACGTCTGTATTTTGGATTGATTTCATCTTGTTGACATTGATCTGGAAATGTCACCGACTTACTGGCTTGGATAAGATCGGACTTTACATTTTCAGCTCCTTGCCGCGTTAGCTTTACATATCTCAGAAAGTCATAGATATGTTTGAGTTGGGTTTGCGCTGTTAATGTCCATCTGGTTTTCAAGATTCATCACCAATTTTTGGACTGCTGTTCCAGATCTTCTGTCGAGATAGTTTTTCCCTCTGAAACCTCCTTTTCGGCTTCTAGCAACTCTTGATTGTATTCATAATTTGTCAAGGGCTCTCCCGTAACTGAAAAAGCTACTACTTCAGACCTAGTATAACTTTCTACAACAGCTTCCAAGACATTGAGCAACCGATCGTCCGCCTCGTTAACTTTACTAATGATTTTTTTTCGCTTCTCTGCTGTTTTCATGGTATTTAAACCTTTCAGAGAACTAAAGATAGGAAAATTTCATATCAAAATAAATTATAAAATTCACATTTGCTCCGGCACCTCGATCCCCAGCAACCCACAAGCCGATTTAACCACATCAGCGGTTTTGTAGCAGAGTAGCAACCTAAACTTTTTCAACTCTGCGTTTTCTTCTTCAACAATTTTCGGAACATTCTGGTAGAAACTGTTGAATTCCTTCACGAGGTCGTAAACATAATTGGCTATCAGCGCTGGGCTGTATTTATCGGCAGCGTTTTGAACCACTTCTGGAAAAGCTTGAAGTTGTTTGATCACGGCTGTATCCTTATCAGTAATTGGAATTTCTGTGTTTGCGTTTAGACTCGCATCGTCAAAACCTGATTTTTTAAGAATGGATTTGATTCTCGCGTGGGTGTATTGAATAAATGGACCTGTATTCCCTTGAAAATCGACCGATTCTTCTGGGTTGAACATCATATTCTTTTTGGGATCCACTTTGAGCATGAAATACTTCAAAGCACCCAAACCAATCATTTTGTACAGTCGTTCCTTATCGTCTTCATCAAGTCCATCAAGTTTGCCTTGCTCTTGGGCAATCTTTTTAGCGGTGGCGGTCATTTCTTCCATCAAATCATCCGCATCGACTACAGTACCTTCTCTGGACTTCATTTTCCCAGAAGGTAACTCGACCATCCCGTAGCTCAAATGATACAAATTTTCTGCCCAGTCGTACCCGAGCTTTTTGAGAATCAGAAATAGTACTTTAAAGTGGTAATCTTGTTCATTCCCTACGGTATAAACCATTGAATCAATGTGATGATCTTTCACACGCTGTATCGCTGTTCCGATATCTTGGGTCATATAGACTGCAGTCCCATCGCTACGTAAAACAAGCTTGCGATCCAGTCCTTCATCAGTCAAATCAATCCAAACCGAACCATCTGGATCTTTTTCAAAGACACCTCTGCCTAGCCCATCAGCAATGATGTCTTTACCCAGCAAATACGTGTCACTTTCATAATAAAGACTGTCAAAGTCTACTCCGAGATTTTTATAGGTCACATCAAAACCTTCGTACACCCAGCCGTTCATTTTTTTCCAAAGGGCAACGGTTTCCGGATCATTTTGCTCCCATTTTCTGAGTGTTTCTTGAGCTTCAACAAAAATCGGAGCTTGTTTTTCTGCTATACTTTTCTCAGTTCCATTTTGAACTAATTCGTTGATTTGTTTCTTGTATTCTTTATCAAACTTCACATAGTAGTCACCTACCAACTTATCACCTTTTTTACCCGCAGACTCAGGGGTGGCACCTTCGCCAAATTTCTGCCAAGCCACCATGGATTTACAAATATGAATCCCTCGATCGTTGATGATTTGGGTTTTGTTAACCTTGCGACCAGTAGCTTCTATGATTTGGGCCACGCTATAACCTAATAAATTGTTTCGCACATGACCTAGGTGTAGGGGTTTGTTGGTATTTGGCGAACTGTATTCCACCATCACACCAGCTCGATCAGCATCTACAGCTTTAAAACCATAAGATGCATCATCCAGAATAGTATTGAAATCACCGAGAATCGCTTGATGACTGATGGTTACATTGAGAAAACCTTTAATCACCTCGATGCTAGAGAGCAAATTTGTTGTGTTTTGAATCTCCTCGCCTATCGCTTGACCTATCGCCGCTGGATTGCCCTTAATGTGGCGCAGCATGGGAAATACCATGATCGTATAATCGCCATTTTGATCTTTTCTAGTTTGTGAAATCTCCACATTTGGAAGCTCCACATCATAGATTTTTTTGACGGCTTTGATCGTTTCTTTTTCCAGTTGCTGCAACAATCCCATGACTAAAAATTTAATCGGCAAAGATAGTTACCAATTCAGAATTCAGAATGATGAATTCAGAATGGTGGATTAGGGCAACTGGCAACTTGAATTTCAAAACTTGGAGCTTGGGATTTCTTGGCTCAGAATTCAGAATCCTGAATTCTGCATTTGAATACATTAACCCAGCCTTATGAAAGTAAATAGGCGACAAGCCTACTTAATCATTAATTTTAGGTTATGCTTTACAA
Organism: uncultured Flavobacteriaceae bacterium; assembly: GCA_964631155.1. Lineage (GTDB taxonomy): Bacteria > Bacteroidota > Bacteroidia > Flavobacteriales > Flavobacteriaceae > Nonlabens. The sequence goes on along the minus strand of CAZVYO010000013.1, from coordinate 6,979 downwards.
TGTTTCTTACAACGACCGTAAAATTGATCGAGAGATTAAAGAGCTCGTGGGCAATCAGTTGACTTTGCGGGAACGCTGGAAACTCAAGGGGTCTGGGTCGCCTAAGTTGCATATCAATGCATCAAGCATTCAGATCCACAACTTGATGGTTCTGGACATTAATGCTAATACCTGTAACATTGAAATAAGGGAGAAAGGAATCATCGTGCGATTCCGTTCCTTGTTAGAAACATACGCATTACCCATTCCATTCTACAAGCTCAATATCTATAAAGGTCGCGCTCAAGAATACAGCGTTTATAAAGACAATTATTTCGTAAAAGTCAAAGCCGATAAAAAGAACATCCATCAATTTTTTGACGAAGTGCAACAACGAAAAGGTGAGCAGGGTTTTGAGTATGTGGATGATTTGTGAGAAGCTCATTAAGACCTGCCCTTCGAGAACCCCAGGGCTCACTAGTCAATTCTTAAACATCGAAGCTCTCGAAGCCCGCTTAAAAATTGAACAAAAACCCAGAAGTTAGTCCAATTCTTTAATCTTTAGAAGCTACCTTAAAACCATCTTTCAGATCGTTTGTTCTTTGGACGATTTTGACATCATACTCGCTTTCGATCCAGTCCAGTAATTCCGTTTGTACAGCAGGTAACGGGAGGTCGTAGGTGGCAAAAATAAAATCTTCGTTTTCTACGTGGTGGTGTTTTAGTCCGTCCCGATAGCTATCGGGATCGCGAAAGCGTAACACTCCATCCACTTCCTTACGTGCATTAGGTAAAGGAAAAATAAAGTGGTTACTATTTACAGTATTATCTCGCATCAATGCATTATCCGTAAATGGGTTTCTCAAGGTATCTGAAGCCGACAAAATAAATCCAGCTACCACAATTACGAACACCGAAGAAATTACAGTCCATCTAGGAGGTTTTACCACATAAAAGATGCACAGCATCATACTCGGAATCAAAATCCCTGCAAAAAAACGGAATTGTGGCGCCGTGAGAAATAGAATCGCACTTTGCAATAGACAAATGCCAAGAATCCATTTTATTTTTCTGGGTATGCGCGGCAGACATAAAGCCGTGATCTGTAAGATCAAGCACAAAAGCGTCAGCTTATTGAACCCACCTTCCATTCCTGCATGATTGACCCATAATTGGAATTTATCCCAGTAACTTAAATCTGCAAGATCTTTGTAGTAGGCGCCGTAGCTCTGACTTTCGGTGAGTTGCGAATACAAACCTGCCAATTCTTGCGGCCATTGCCAATCGGGTTCTGAAGGTGACCACGCAGTAAGCGGATACAGAGGCAGACCAGTAACTACGTAGGATTTTGCTATATAAAAAATTGCAAATAACAGTCCCAAAATTGCTGCTCCCCTAACCGATTTGCTTCTCCATGATTTGGATCTTGCGATGAGTATCATGGGCAGTAAAATCAACAACGCAGCGATTACCTTGAAAAAAATCACTTGGAGAATAAGACACGTCATCAAAAGCCATAAACTGTGATCAAACTGGTCGTATAATCGGATGAAATAATAAAGAACTATGTAGGTCAGCACAAAAACCGGTAGATCTGGACTAGGCGCAGATACAAATAGATACCCCAAACCAAAAAGCACCGTAAAACTTATACGATAAATCTCAGACGGATTCCATTCTTTGTTTCCCGTCAAGCTCCAGAGAAACCCCAGCAACAAATAAACTCCAGACAGATCATTGAACCTGCTATAGGAATAATCAAAGTTCATTGCAGATTGCAAGATGTGGAAGCCGCTTTGCTGCGATAAGAATGGGTGTAAGTTTGCCAAACCATTAACTAAACCATACTCATCTAGCCATTTGATGGTCTGGATATAATAGGTGTCATTATCTATAAAATAAGGCGCTCCTGAGCTCACATATGCGATGCTCAAACCGACCAACGCGAATATTGCTATCGAGATGTTAGAAAAGGTGGTACTTGAAAAAGTTGCGTCTCGACCTGAGGAAACCGTTTGATATGAACCTTTTATCAACCTCATTGAGAAACCAGAGAGTGCGATAAGAATCAGGACGACACTCCACTCCAGCGACAAGCCCAAGAAAAAACTCCAGATCGTTGAAACCACCTGAATCCCAAACAAACCCAAAAAACAAATCAAGCTAAAGTCAATGCGCTGCACTTGGAGCAATCGCTTCCACAAGAGTCCATGCCCATAAGACAGAAAAACACACATAAGAAAATAAAAAAGGACAATGAGCACGAATGGGGTTTAATCGATTTCACAAATCTATAAGAATCTGTAACAATTCAGTCTTATTAATCACTAACACCCAAAATACAATACCATCATGATCTTAAGCCTCAACAATGTGTCCAAGACCTACCCTAATGGCGTAAAAGCCTTGGATGATGTTTCAATTGATATTAAAGCGGGAATGTTTGGTTTACTGGGACCCAACGGTGCCGGGAAATCCTCACTCATGAGAACCATTGCCACTTTACAAGCACCGGATTCTGGAAGCATCCATTTTAATGACATCGATGTGCTTAATGATAAAATCGAGTTCCGTAAGACCTTGGGATATTTACCACAGGAGTTTGGGGTATATCCTAAAATGAGTGCGCACGACCTCTTGCATTATTTCGCCAGTCTCAAAGGGATTAGCAACAAATCTGACCGCAATGCGATTGTTGACAAAGCGCTTGAAGTCACTAATCTCAGCGAGGTGCGCAACAAACACGTGGCTGGTTATTCAGGAGGTATGAAACAGCGTTTTGGGATCGCGCAGCTGCTCTTGAACAATCCGAAATTAATCATTGTGGATGAGCCTACCGCCGGTCTCGATCCAGCAGAACGACACCGTTTCCTAAATGTTCTTAGAGAAATAGGGACTAATCACATTGTGATTTTTTCTACCCATATTGTAGATGATGTGAAGGAACTCTGTACGGACATGGCCATCTTGAATGGCGGTAAGATTTTGACTCACGCTACTCCACGAGAGCTGGTCGGAGCCTTAGACGGTAAAATCTGGACGGTAGTTTCAGAACGAGAACACGTGGAATCGCTTCAAAACACCCACAATGTAATTTCTTCATCCTTTAATGAGGATAACAAACTTATAGTACGCGTGTATTCAGAGAATCAACCCGCACCAGAGTTTGCTCCTGCTCCCGCCAGTCTGGAAGACGTGTATTTCACGACCTTGAGTAACGACCATTTCATCGCAGAAAACGAAATTGCATAATTATGTTCTCAACCATCTTTCTACACGAGATCAAGACGTGGTTTAAAAAACCATTGTTTTACATCTATTGCGGTGTCATTTTTATACTTTCCATACTGTTGTCAGCATTGGCGGTGGGTGTTTTTGACGGCGATAACGTAACCGTAACCAGCGTGATCAAGCTCAACAGCGCTGTGGGTATTTATGGAATGACCTCATTTTTTGCTTTATTGGTTTATCTGCTCATCCCTTCAATTATTGGTTCCACGATCCAGCGGGATTTCAGAAACAACATGCATAACGTGCTCTACTCTTACCCGCTAACCAAACTGAGCTATCTCTCTGCTAAGTTTAGCGCCGGTATGATTATGACGCTGCTCGTCATTGTTTCAAGTATTATAGGAATCACGTTAGGTTTTTACCTACCCGGAGCCAATGACTTTTTAGTAGGACCGTTTAAAATCATGAACTACTTGCAGCCATTTTTACTTTACATTATTCCTAATGTAATGTTCTACGGAGCCATCGTTTTTGCCATTACTGCCTTTGTGCGCAATACCAATCTTGGGTTTATGGTGGTGCTGGTTATCATAATTGCTCAGCAGGCGTCTTCTGCCGGATTTCAAACAATGGATGATACCTACTGGCTCGAATTGTTTGAACCAACAGGGAATGTTGCCACAACAAAATTGATAAGATACTGGACGCCCGAGGAGCAAAGTACGCAACTTATTCCCTTTGAAGGTACTTTGCTGTACAATCGATTGATATGGACGGGTATCGCCCTGACCTTACTTATCGCTGTATACTTTGCGTTCAGTTTTTCACAACATGCCGTAAAATTCAGCTTGGGCAAAAAGAAAGCCCAGCGCGTGGTCAAAAGAAATTTTGGCACCCTTCAAGCGGTGGTTTTGCCAGAGGTTAAAACTGATTTTAGCTTCTGGAGTCAATTACAAACGGTTTGGACTACCGCAAAATCAGACATCAAATACATAGTCACCGGCTGGCCTTTCATCATTATCTCGGTGGTGGCATTTGCTTTTTCATTATTGACCATGTTGATTACAGGTCAGCAGTTTGGAACGGATATTTTGCCTAAGACATGGGTCATGCTTACGTTCCCCAAAGGGATCTTTGCCATTTTCACCTACTTGCTCATCTATCTCTACATGGGATTGGTGATGGATCGATCGGCTTCTGCTCATATCAAGCAAATGGTAGATGCTACGCCTACTAGGAACTGGGTTTTTCTTTTGTCAAAAGCGGTTTCCATTCTCTTTATGCTCTTCACGGTTTTTATGATCGTGATCTTGAGCGGCCTGAGCATTCAGATCTACAATGACTATTTTGAGTTTCAGTTGCCACTCTATTTCTTTGATCTCTACATCATCAATATTTGGGATTATGTGCCGTGGATTTTTATGGCACTATTCATCCACACGCTGATCAAAAATAAATGGCTGGGGCTTATCGTTCTATTAGTTCTGGCTGTAGGTGTTCCACCACTTTTGGGAGCCATAGGAGTCGAGCAATCCCAGTTTATATTCAATCAGGGCACGGGTGCGCCCAGCCCTAGCGACATGAATGGCTACGGGACGAGCCTTGCAAAGTATTTTACGTATCGTACCTACTGGATACTGCTGGGGATCATCCTGTTTGCGCTTAGTATTCTGTTTTATAGACGTGGTATGGGTACTGGTGTGGGTGGACGTCTCGCTTTCGCGAAAGCGAGAACAAATCCAGCCATAATCTCCACCATCGCGGTCTGTGCCATAGGTTTTATCGCCATAGGTAGCTACATGTGGAAGGTCAACAACGTAGATAACGAGACAATGACCGGAAAGGAGCGCGAATTGCTGCAGGTCAATTACGAAAAGGACTTGAGCAAATATGAAAATGCACCTCAGCCACGCATCGTATCTGTCAATACGTTTATGGATATTTTCCCTAAAAAACGCGATTTTAAGGCAGGTGCGACTTACGTAATGGTTAATCAGACGGATGTTGCGATAGACACCTTGCACGTTTCTATACCAGATTTCCCTACAGAAATCACGATGGATCGCGCGGCAGATACCGTTTATGACAATGAGGATTACAGCTATCGCATGTATGAATTTGAGCAGCCCCTGCAGCCGGGTGATACGCTCAAATTTGAATTTACCATGCGCAATGAACCGAGCACCTTTTTTGACGATAACTCACCAGTTTTAGAGAACGGTACATTCTTGACCAACTCTATATTCCCAAGTATTGGATACAATAGTTTCTACGAGATCAGCAATCCACAGGTGCGCAAGAGGTATAATCTACCTGAAAAGGAACTTTTGCCCGATCCAGATGCGCCGGGAGCTCGTGACGATAACTATATAGGTGGCAACAGCGACTGGATTGATTTTGAGGCAACCGTGAGTACCAGCGATGACCAGATCGCCATCGCTCCTGGATACCTCATAAAGGAATGGAATGAGGATGGCAGAAAGTATTTCCATTACAAAATGGACAGCAAAATCCTGAACTTCTACAACTTCATGAGTGGTAGGTACGATGTACTCAAGGACAATCATAAAGGCGTATCCCTTGAAATCTACTACCATCCTGATCACGATTACAATGTGAATCGTATGATGCAGGGCCTTAAAGACGGTCTGGATTATTATAATGCTAATTACACGCCTTACCAGCACCGTCAGGCTCGTATCATTGAATTCCCGAGATCTGGGGGTGGTTACGCGCAAGCTTTTCCAAACACCATTCCCTTTTCGGAAGCCATAGGTTTTATAGCAGATGTAGACGATGAAGATCTAGATGCGGTGGATTACCCTTTTGCGGTTACTGCTCATGAGCTGGCACACCAATGGTGGGCGCACCAAGTGATAGGTGCCAAAGCCAAGGGAATGACGCTGCTTTCTGAAAGTTTGTCTGAGTACAGCTCCTTGAAAACTTTAGAGCAGCGCTACGGTAAGCAACAAATGCGCAAGTTTCTCAAAGAGGCTTTAAACGGTTACCTTACGGGTGGAATTGTGGATCCTTTGGGAGAACGACCGCTCATGTATAATATGAACCAGCAATACATCCATTATCAGAAAGGCTCTTTAGTGCTCTATGCGATGAGTGATTATTTAGGTGAGGAAAAATTTAACGGCGTCATTAAAAGATTTGCTGAGAAATATCAGTTTGAGCCTGCTCCCTACCCTACATCTGTAGAATTTGTAAACGATATAAGAGAAGTAACTCCAGACTCGCTGCAATACCTCATTACAGATATGTTTGAGACCATCACCCTTTATGACAATAAAATCAAGGATGCGAGTTTCAAGAAAAGCTCGGAAAATCAGTATGATGTGAACCTAACTGCCCAGGTTCTAAAGTGGAGAGAATTCAATAAAGGAAAGAAACGCTATACGGACAAAGCTGGTGATAGCATCACCGCAAGTATCGAGGGGCGCAGAAAGGACCTAGTTTCCCTACCGCTAGCCGACTATATAGAGATAGGTATTTTTGGCAAGATCGATGAGACTACGGGAGAGCGTGAAGTTCTGTACCTCAAGAAACACAAAATGGATGAGATCATCAATGACTTTAAGATCACGGTAGATAAAAAGCCAGAAGAAGTAGGCGTAGATCCCTACTCAAAACTTATCGACAGACTGGCCGATGATAATAGGATGATGGTTTTTGAAGAATAAATAGCTGTAGGCTGTAGACTGTAGGCTGTAGGCTGTAGGCTGTAGGCTGTAGGCTGTAGGCTGTAGGCTGTAGGCTGTAG
>CAZVYO010000012.1:0-97518 GCA_964631155.1 uncultured Flavobacteriaceae bacterium | reverse complement strand
TAGCTCGTCGGGCTCATAACCCGAAGGTCGCTGGTTCGAGTCCAGTCCTCGCTACTAAGCAAACCCGTTCAGAAATGAGCGGGTTTTTGTTATATGGAAGTTGTAGTTAACATACTTGCCAGTGCCGAAACTACCAAGCTTTATAAAGAATATACCAGCAACCTGCTGGGAAGAATGAAATCGCACAATGAATTAGGAAGTGGCTGGACGAAAAGGTTTAAACCATGGAGAGTGGTACATGTTGAATTCTTTGACAATAAAATGGAAGCGATGGCAAGGGAGAAATGGTTTAAATCAATCAAATTGAATTGCTTTAATCCTTAAAGGAATAGGTGACGGTCAAATTCAACCTTTTAATGCATAAATTATTTCTATTAATAGCTATATCTATTTTATATTCTTGTAAAGAAGCAAGAGATCCAAGTGGCTCAAATTTATCTACTGAGAAACAAGAAAAATCTTTTGATAATAAGGTTGTTGATTCTGTTAATGTTTCTGACCTGAGATCAGGTAATTTTATGGTTGACGTAGAAGAGTTTATCGCTAGTAGCTCTCAAATTTTTGACATTGAAGAAGGGGATATCAAAATAGAAATCGATACGGTTGTTTATAATATGCAGACCATTGAAAAGCCGAACAATATTTATCTTGCTATAGATCAGAATGCAAGTTCTTACAGACAAATTGAATTAAGATACAACCGAAGTTTTACAGTTCGCCTGTATGAACTGAGATTTGACAACCTCCAGTCAGCAAAGAAGATGTTTGATATTTTCAAAACTTTTGGAATGACTAGAAAAGTCGATTTAGTCCCAGGTCTTACTTATGCTAATGACTATGTACGGTTAGACAAAAATTCAGTTTACTGGTTGAACAGCCCTTGTATGGTCTCAACTTCTGACCACACGAAACTAGTAGAAATATTCTTAAAGATGTTAGAACTAACATCTATTTCTGAAGAAGGATCTTCAATGTACTGTCAATGTGGGAGCCTATTCTGTACTCTGAGCGATGAACTGTAATATTTTTTGCTTTTGATATTTCAATCCCCCTTCACCCGTTCCCACAAAGTTTCTAGTAAAAGCCCTGCGTCACGAGGTGCTTTTTCTGTTTCTTGAGCTTTAAGGACGCCGTATTCTTCATAGAGTTTGTATGCAAAGACAAATTGATTTTCACCATTTTCAGTAGGCATCAATCCAAAACGCAAATCGTAGAAATACCAGTTGCCTTCTTTTTCTTCCATCAAATACCACTCCTGACTGATGTCAATGAGCCGTTGAAGATTTTCTTGAGATTGGGGGTTTTTGAAGCTCGGTTCCTGCTTGCGGTTTTTGGGATAGGTTTTAAACGAGATGGGTTTGCTGTCAAAAAACGAGTAATCGGCTATTAAGTATGCCTCTTCTGTATCCACGTTAGCATTCCACAAGATGGTATTTAAAGCAGCAGGCCGTGTTGAAATTTCGTTGTAAGCAATATTTTTTTCTTTTAGAGCGGCTTCAAATTGACCGAGAGCCATCGACTTCAATAAGACGCTTAAAAGCAGGTAGCCGGAGCTTAGCACGATGCCTGTTAGGTTCATTCGCTTTCGTGAAAGCGTACCCCTCTTCAAAAACACCGCCCATACCGTACAGATTAAAAATGGCAACGTGTAGAGCGGGTCAATGACAAAGATGCTGTTGAAGGCGACCCGATAATCAAAGGGATAAAAGATTTGTGTTCCCCAGGTTGTGAAGGCATCGAGTAACGGGTGGGTGAAGATGCCCCAAAAGAACAGCCATGCCCACGATCTCCACCCGAGGTCCAGTTTACGCTCCATACGGTTTACCGTCCAGCCTAAAATGGGCGATGCAATAACTGCAAAGAATATACTATGACTGAAACCACGATGAATCTCAGTTGCGGTTATGGTATCAGTTAAATAACGGGCTATGACATCTAGGTCGGGAATCGTCCCGGCAATGGCTCCATAAAGCTGGGCTTTATTGCCTATTTTTTTTCCTAAAACGGCTTCCCCAACGGCGGCACCCAGAACTATTTGTGTAAGACTATCCATAGAAAAAGCAGCTCTTTGCAGAATCGCCTTTCAAAGTTATCAAAAATGATAAGTTCTGCTGGACCTAGTGTCTCTAATTTTGAATATTCAATACTTGAATGAGGTAAGATTATAATTGAAAAGCAAACTCTCGGTTGCGTCGTATAGACTGCATTCGTCTTGAATGTTCAATTTCTTCTAGTTTAGAATCTAAAGAGTTTATAAATCCAGTATCAACAAAATTCACATGATTAATGCTGAAGTCTACGGTATCAGAAATGATAATCATGCATTTTTGATCGTTGATAATGCAATGTTCGTCAGGTTTTACGATCGTATTTATTTGATACTTTTCTCTTAATACATCAATTACCTGCTGTTTGCCGCTCGTTTGAGTCAGATAAGAGAATCGGTACGTATGTAAAATAAGTTGATTTTCAAAAAAGTGAAGTTCAAGAGTAGTTTTATGATCTCCCAGTAGAATGCGGTAGACCAATACCGTGATTTTTCCGATTACATGATTGTTGACTATCGTATGATTTGGCTTGCCGTATTTATTGTGAATAAAGCGTCTGGGATTTTTGGCAAATTCCGGATCATCAGAAAAGACGATGTTATTATTAGTATGGAGCACCTGTTTGTTCTCAATCGTGGCTATACGCCTGTAGGCATCTATCCTACCATACTGAGTTTTGATCTTATCGTAATAATAACTAGATAAATAATGCAACATATTATGAGCCACAGATTTTGAATTTTTCTTAAAAAACCCATTCATAACTAAGTTCCAGCAAAAACTATTATTTAAAAGTCGCCCGTTGTCTTATAATAATAACACCTTCAAAAATCTCCAATTTCATTTCAAATTGCTGCCTAAGAAAATAAATTTGATTTTATACATTATGATGTTGATCCTGAAGTTTATTTGTTTCTAGCCCATCATATTTGATTTTTTAGGAACTGTAATGCTAACTTCCACCAGATCTAGCTTGACTACATAAAGGAGCTAATCAAAATTATGTTGAGATTTGATTCAATGATGGAGCGAATTTAAAGTGTATCAACTGTGATGAGGCTGAAATAAGTTGAAGGGTTAACCTCTATAGGTGAATGAGAGATTATTGTCGATAAACGGTTATTTCACGATACTTCACTTGGTAACAATTAAGCGATAGAAATCTGTAGCGGCAACTGAATGATCACAGCAATATGACAGATAAGAGCTGCTTGTAAAACCAAAAGGGAGGGCTCTATTTGATCCACAAAGCTCCACAGCCTTTAGATAAGCAATCATTCCAAGAATTAAAATATGCTCTTGGTTGTTTAGGGATGGTACCTGTAGATGCACGATAAAATATTCTAGTCTCGCTTTCGCGAAAGCAAAATAACTTACCGACCATTTTATTATTCTCACACAAAGCCCATTCAAAAATGATATACGTAAAAGTTGAATAGCGTAGTGATACATCGAGTGTTGCACAATGCTCAGCGGAGTTTGTAATTTTGAGCAATTTCCAGAATAGGCAACCCCTTATCACTTCACAGAACCTCAATATTGCCTAAAAAAAAAGCAGCTCTTGATAGAACTGCTTTTTCAAATGATTTAAAATACTGAGCTTATGCAGATGGCATCACTACGGTATCAATTACGTGTACAACACCGTTAGACTGCTTTACATCTGCTACGGTTACTGTAGACATATTACCTTTTGCGTCTTTAAGCATAACTTTTCCATCTTTTACCATGGCGGTTAGTTCACCACCATTAACGGTTTTAAGCATAGCTTTTCCGTTTCCATCCTTGATCATTTTTTGTAGATCAGCGGCCATAACGTTTCCAGAAACGACGTGGTAGGTAAGGACACCTTTAAGTTTTGCTTTATTTTCAGCTTTCAGTAGGTTGTCTACGGTACCTGCGGGAAGTTTCTCAAATGCCGCATTGGTAGGAGCAAATACGGTAAATGGGCCATCGCTATTTAAAGTTTCTACTAGTTCGGCAGCTTTTACAGCAGCAACTAGTGTTGATAGGTCGTCACTTGTGGATGCATTTTCTACAATAGTCATGTCATCATACATCATGGCTCCATTGATACTAGTGGCGCGATCATCGCGCTCTCTTTTCTTAGTTTCTTCCATGGCTAGGGAATCAGCTCGCTTTTGCTCCATTTCTGCTTCCTGTTTTTCCATTTCCATTTTGTCTTCTGCCTCTTTCTCAGCAGCCTCATCTTTACAAGATACCATCAATAGGCTAGCAGATAAAAATGCAATACTTAAAACTCTTGTGATTTTCATGATTTATGTTTTTTGTTAGTGTGAAAGTAGGCTAGTGGGTGGATTAATCAAACTTTATCACATTAACTTAAGTGGTAATTAGTAGATGTTTAACTTATTAAAAAAGAGTTAGATAGGATAATTAGTGAAAAGTAGAACAATGCTAGAGATACTAGAAGGGAATAATGTGCCATCCTATAGGCAAAATCAGCATCTGATAACCACCGTGTCTACTATAAATTTGTACCTACAATTAAAACATAGGTTATGAAAGCTTTATTTATATTATCAGTTATAGTTTTATTTAGTATCACGACGGTCCATGCTCAAGAATATCAGTTTCAGGACGATCTCGAGATCATCTATCTTAGTTCAGAATCATCTGGCGACTCAAACATTTTTGTTAATGAGATCGATTCGATTTTGCAGAAAAAGGATTATAACATAAGAAAAGAGATCAGTGTTTTGCGGTCATCAATAGGTGTAGGAAAATGGACTGAGGAGCGACTCCATTATCTCAAAAGATTGAAAAGAGCCGCAAATTATACCGATACTGCTGAAAGCTTTGAGAACCGCATTTTTGAATATAATCCAGAATTGAAACCAGATTTTATTAATCGTGTAAAACTGAACATGGTTTATGAGATTATCAGAAAGGACACTTTCAATGGTAGATTAGACGCTCTCCCCAGCGTTTTGTAACAGCTTTGAGAAATGAGCTTGAAGAGGTTATCTTTCTGGCAAAATCCAAGAGTATGCAGTATGATTTTGTAGATCAAACCGATAAAAAACGCTACGAACTTCATTTTGAAGATGCCGTAGCGTTTATTGATTACATAATTGCCAAAGGTACGATCTATCTCACCCATACCGAAGTTCCTAAGGGGTATGAGGGTAAGGGTATAGGTTCGATTATCGTGAAAAAGGCACTTGAGGATGTCAAAATGCGAGAACTGAAGCTGGTACCCTTATGTCCATTTGTTGCCCTTTATCTTAAGAAAAATCCCGAGTGGAAGACGCTGGTTTATCAAAATATAAATGTTTGATTATTTGTGTTTTTCAAGCCCTGCAAAGGTTTGTCGGGTAAATGTCGGGTAAAAGTTTATGCATTTTTAAGGTAGGAAGCGTTCAATCATTGTAAAATTGTGATCCACAAAAACAACTGATTATGAAGCAGCCAGAACTGGGCATCTTAATTGCCGATCTAAGAAAAAAGCAAGGCCTGACCCAAGAAGAGCTTGTAGATCTCTGTAATATAAATGTGAGAACCATCCAGCGTATTGAGGCGGGTGAGGTTAAACCGCGTAGTTATACGATCAGGAATATTCTTGAAGCTTTGGGAACTACCATCGACGATGTTTTTCAGGAAGATAAAACCACTAAAATCACTCGAGAAAAAGATCAAGCCCAAGAGACAGAATCTCACATTACTCACAACCATAACAGTACTCTATACTTAATAGGTGGTATAGCCGGTATAGTTTATTTGATCACCTATACCTTAATTACGATTACCTCAGCAACCTGGTCATTTACGGGCGATAAGATCGTTGCAAACCTGTCTTATCTCTCACTCAATGCAATCGACTTAATGCTCTTGGCGGTTTTCTATTATTCTCTTTATAAGTGGGCGGTCTGTAAGAATTATAGACTTTTTGCCTATAGCGCTTTGATATTCATAGGGGTCAATGCTGTCTTGCGTTGTTGGGATGTTTTCTACTATATGGAAGGAAGTACGTCCCAAACTTATTTTGACATGGCAATGGCTTTGTCTGGACTTTTTGTATACGGTTTGTGCTATATATTTCTCGGTATAGGTCTCTTCATTCAGCGAAAAGATAGTGGCGATAATATAAAGTGGGCCGGTATTTTTGGACTTGTAGGAGGTTTGGGCTTTGCACTCATTCTACTTTTTCCAGTAGGAATTCTATGTACTTTAATTTTTGAAATTCTCTTGATCACATTTTTATTCTCTATGACCCGGCCTGCGTCTCAATTAAATACCTAGTTTTTCCATGAAATAGTTTGGTGTGACGCTTTCGCGAAAGCGTAAACATCAAACCTTTATCCAGACAGAAAAAGCCAATTCCTAACTCAATGAAATGGCTTTTTTTATGAATATGTAAAAGTGACAGTATTCTAGATCATTATCTAAATACTGCCTGGTTCAATAAGAATTAACCTTTGTTCTCAGTCTCAGCTTCTTTCAGATCTTTAATTTTATCGGGAGTTCCATTCTGTAAAACAACAGCTTCAGTTTTCTCAGAAACTGAACGCTTCTTCTCGTTTTGCAACTGGGCAAGCTTTTTTTGAAGCTCCATGTTCTCTGCCTTGTAGGTAAGGAGCTCGTTACTTGTAGCTTCATAATCCTTTTGCATTTGTGCGATGTCTTTATTTGAAGCACAACTGAACATTAAAAACGATAGCAGAAGGTACACGGGAAGTAAAGAAGTTTTCATAATAATAAGTTTTAGGTTATTTGTATCTACGTGTACCTTGCTTTACCGGTTTCAGAATAAGAGAATTTTAACTTTCTGGCGAGTTTTCTGATTTTTCAAAGCCTAATTTATTATTGAATTCCAATGTTCTAATAGGGAATGGAATATTGATATCTGCACCGTCAAAGGCTTTCTTGATCGCGATTACAGCTTCACTTAAAGCAATGTGCTTGTGTTTTGCTCTAGTGGCATCAGTCCAGAAACGCAGCATGAAGTTGATACTACTGTCGCCAAATTCATTATAGAAGAATTCAACCTCTTCTCCATCATTCTGTGGATATTTATCAGCAATCGTTTTTACCGCCAGATCCCTCACTTGCTCAAGATCACTTTCATAACCCACACCACACAAAAGAATGATCCTCATACGATCGGTAAGTGAATAGTTAAGGAGCGGATTATCAAATACATCCTTATTGGGAAGCACGACTATATTATTATCGGCCTGTTTAAGGATCAGTTTATCTAGCTGAATTTCCTGTACCTCTCCGGAAAAACCGTTGGATTCAATCCAGTCCCCCACTTTGATCTGTTTCCTGAAGGATAAAATGACACCACTCACCACATTAGACAACGATCCTTGAAGTGCAAGACCTATTACTAGTCCAGAGACACCGGCACCAGCGATGATACCGCTCACCACATTGTTGAGGTCTAGAACACTCATCGCAATAAAAATCCCTCCCAGCACTACAATTATAGCGACACCTTTACCTGCAAGTCGTCTTACTGAGGCTTGTGAGACTCGGCTTTTTAAGAGTTTTCTTATTCCTTTGTCAACATATTTACTTACAATATAAGCCACGATCAGTACGAGAATGGCAATCCCTAAATTGGGGAGCATTTTCATAAATGAATTGTACCACGAAGTAAGTTGATCGATGATTAGTGTACCACTATCTTTTAATTCGGTAGTCTGTTCAGCGGCGGAATTATCTTGCATTGATGAGAATTTTGGCACAAATTAATAGCCTCGTCCTTATTATAGTTTCATATTAACAGGGTTTAACGGTAAATCTGTGGATTGCAGACCCGTTTCTCGATCAAAATGAAAAATTATTTAACATTTAGAGTCAGCTACCAGAGATTGTGAATTTTCCGGATGAGATCTTCCAAATCAATCAAGAGAATTGAAAAAACTCCGAAACCGATGATGATCTTAAGAATGAAATGAATCAAGACATATTCCCGTTTCCTACGAGAATTCCACAGCAAGGGAAGCGAGACCAGAAGCCCTCCAGCTATAAAACAGAAATAGTAATCCATATAACCTATGGAGAAATAGCCTATTAAAACCGAGATTGGGACAATTGTAAATATGGTAAGCAGGGTGTAGAATTGTTTTGCCTTACGTTCTCCTAGTACTACTGGTATCGTATTGTATCCTTGAACCAGATCACCTCTTAAATTTTCAAGATCCTTGATTATTTCTCTCATGGCGATAATCAAGAACAAGAAGAAACCATGTACAAATATGACTTCATAATAATTTCTGAAATACATAAAAAGTACAAAGAAGGGGAGTACCGCTAGCAGCGCAGCCGTTAGATTTCCCAAAAACAACTGTCGTTTCAACTTATGTGAGTAGAGCCACATAAGTGCGATATAACCGGCATAGAAAAGACCAGCTTTAAACGCAACGATCAACCCAAGACCAAATGCCAGCCCGTTTACTCCAAAATAAACGGTCCATAAAGTATTTCTGCTTATCTGGTTTTCGAGCAAGGTCTTGTGAGGCCTATTGATAAGATCCTTTTCACGGTCGTAGAAATTATTAATAATATAGCCGCCAGCAATAGAGAGTGCTGAGGCGATAATCAGCAACCACAATTTAGGATCAGCGAGTGTATCAACAATGGGTTTCTCTGGAGCAATGATAAAAACCGCTGCAAGCAACTGAGCAAGACCCATCAGTACGACATTATATAATCGCACAGAACTGAAAAGGCTCAGCGCTTTCACAAAAAGTGATTTCTCACGTGCCGATTCAGCAGGGGGATTCTGAGGCATTTGGGTCATGGATCAAAAATACGTTATCGATCTATAGTCTGGATTTTAATATTCTTTAAATTCACAAAGGGGTTTGAGGAGGGTATCTTTGCCTCAATGAAATTGTTTTTTCTTGTCCTTTTGTGCTTCGCTGGAAGTGAGGTTTATGCTCAGTCCGCTTTCGCGACGGTCGCTGAGCGAAGTCGAAGTGAAGCGGAACAACTATTTCAAAATGAGGAATACGAAAAAGCCTTAGCTAATTTTAAGGTTCTTCATAAAAAACAAATCCAGGACAACTTGATTATAGAGCGCATAGGCGATTGTCATGCTTACTTAAATGAATTTGAGAGTGCTGCGGCTTGGTATGAACGGCTGATTGAAAGCAATGAGAAAAGCGCCAACTATAATTTCAAGCTAGGAGCCGCTCTCGCCATGCAGGCCAAAAATGCCTCTAAATTCAAGGCGCTTTCACTTTTAGGAGATATAAAATACCATCTTAAAACAGCTGCGGCCCTGGACTCTCAACATATAGAGGTGCGATATGCATTAGTCCAATTATATTGTGAGTTGCCCGGAATCGTGGGAGGATCTTACAAGATAAGTAAGAAATATGCCGACCAACTTTTGAAAATCTCACAAATAGACGGCTATTTTGCTCACGCTATAATTTACGAGCATCGTGAAGACTTCAAAGCCGCAGAAATATGTTTGGAAAAAGCAGTAGAAATAGGGGGTTCCATTACCGCTTTTTCAAAACTAGGGTCATTACAAGAAGAGAAAATGAACGACGTGAAATCTGCATACTGTACTTATCTGAAGGCAGTAGAAAAATTCCCCCTACACCAGCCTTTTCATACAGCTATAGATAGAATCGAGATACAGCTAGTCGCAAAAAAGTCCCATTAATAGATTTAAAACCTATGAAAATCCTCCTCCTTTCTGACACCCACAGCCACATGGACGACTGGATCATGAGGCACGTCTCATGGGCAGATGAGGTATGGCATGCGGGCGATATAGGTGATTTAAAGGTGACTGATGCCATAAGTGCAATCAAGCCTTTGCAAGCGGTTTGGGGAAATATTGATAGCGCTACCGCACGACAGCAATTTCCAGAGCATAATAGGTTTAATCGCGATGGACTGGACATTTGGATCACGCACATAGGTGGGTATCCCGGCAGGTACAATGCAAGAGTAAGGGATTTGATACGTCAGAACCCACCTGATGTATTTATTTGCGGGCACAGTCATATCTTGAAGGTGGTGAGGGATAAAAACCTGAACTTGATTCACTTTAATCCCGGTGCTGCTGGCATTCATGGTTTTCATAAAAAACGCACGATGCTCAGGTTTGAGATCAATCAGGGTGAGCTTCAGAACTTGGAGGTGGTGGAAAAAGAGCGTGGCTAAAATCGTATCCCATTTCCTCGCTTTCGCGAAAGCGAAACAACATCTATTACACCTCAAATCAAACAGGACATAAATAAAAAACCTGCAAGGTGGCGCCTCGCAGGTTTCACTAGTATACTAAGATTCAAGCGTCTACCGTAACCGATCAGCTGATTTTACAAGCTGTTCATCCTTTCTTATTGCCTTGTTTGCCAAGACGATTAAAACGATAGATAGGATAGGAATGAACATCCCAATGCCTTTCTCAGCAACCGCCGTCGCTCCAGACATAGTTAGTGCTCGATACACGAAGACTCCTAGTAAAATTAAGTTCAACATTAGGTTCAAACGATTGATCACCGTTTGTAGCTGCCTATTTTTGTAAAGGAAGATGGCAACTATAGAAATGATCGCACTAGCTACAAAAGCACCAAAGTAAACATTCTCATCCATGGCAACCACTTCATTGCCTTCACCGTCAACCCATAAGCTCACCAGAAAAATGAGTCCACCAGAAGTAGCCGCCGCAAGTAAAAGATAAATAGTTTGAATGCGTTGTATCATAGTATACGAGCGATCAAAATCACACCGCACAAAAATATGACATAAGAAGTTAAAAGGTGTAGGTCATTTAAATAAAAACTGTATTATTGCAGCATCTTTGAGTTAACCACCTCTTTATAGGTTGACTAGCGAGTGAAATTTTTCAAGAGATTTTATCTACTCATTATCCCCAATAACAATCACATTTTCTTTTACATAGCTACATGTTTCAAATCGATGATTTAAAAGCAAAAAAATTACCAGAACTACACGTAATTGCTAAGGAACTCAACGTTCCAAAATTCAAACAACTTAGAAAACTTGACCTGGTCTATAAAATATTGGACCTTCAAGCAGCTAACCCAGATGCGGTAAAACAAATCGATGTTACCGGCGATGATTCTAAACAAAATAATTCTTCTGGAGAAACTCAGGATAATAGCCGAGACAATTCCAAGGATAAAGGTCAGGATAATAAGCGCACTCGTAAACCGCGGGTAAAAAAGGAGAGCAACAAACGAGACACGAATCAGTCTAAACAAGCTGACACTTCAAAATCAGACGATGCTCAGCAATCTAAGCGACCTCGTGCTAAAAAGGATACTTCAAAAGAACATTCTAGCCAGAAATCTGCAAAGGATCATCAGAAAAACTTTAAAGATCATTCAAACTCTGACTCACGCAAAAACGATCAGAGCAACGATAACAAACAGCAGTCTAAGTCTGACAACTCCAACAGCAATAACAACCGCAACAAGAACCAGCGGAATAACAACAACAATAACAACAATCACGTCCCTAAAGGAAACAAAGACAATCGCAACCGTTACCGCGATCCCGATTTTGAGTTTGATGGTATTATCGAGAGCGAGGGAGTTCTAGACATGATGCCAGATGGTTATGGTTTCTTAAGAAGTAGTGATTACAATTACCTAGCGAGTCCTGACGATATTTATGTTTCTCAGTCGCAGATCAGATTGTTTGGTTTGAAGACCGGTGACACAGTTCTGGGAATGGTGAGACCACCTAAAGAAGGGGAGAAGTATTTTCCTCTCATTAAAATTTCTCAAATCAATGGATTAGATCCTAAAGTAGTGCGTGATCGTGTTTCTTTTGAACATCTCACACCATTATTTCCTAATGAGAAATTCAATCTTGCAGAGCGCAGAGCATCAGTTTCTACCCGAGTGATGGATCTTTTTGCTCCCATAGGTAAGGGACAGCGTGGAATGATCGTAGCCCAGCCCAAAACGGGTAAAACCATGTTGCTTAAGGACATTGCAAACGCCATCGCAGCAAATCACCCTGAGGTTTATCAATTAGTGTTGCTGATCGACGAGCGTCCAGAAGAGGTGACTGATATGCAACGTAATGTGGATGGTGAGGTAATCGCTTCTACATTTGACAAGGAAGCTCACGATCACGTAAGGGTTGCCAATATTGTTTTGGAAAAAGCCAAAAGAATGGTCGAGTGCGGTCACGATGTCGTAATTCTCTTAGATTCAATTACTCGTCTAGCCAGGGCCTACAACACCGTTCAGCCAGCTAGTGGAAAAGTCCTTTCAGGTGGTGTAGATGCTAATGCGTTGCATAAACCCAAAAGATTTTTTGGGGCTGCCCGTAATATCGAGGGTGGTGGCTCGTTGTCTATTATAGCAACAGCTCTGACAGAAACCGGATCAAAAATGGATGAGGTGATCTTTGAAGAATTTAAAGGTACGGGTAATATGGAGTTACAACTGGATCGTAACATTTCCAACCGCAGAATATTCCCAGCTATCGATCTTACATCGTCATCAACACGTAGAGATGATTTGCTTCTCGACAAGGACACGGTTCAACGCATGTGGATCATGAGAAAATACCTAGCCGATATGAATCCGGTAGAAGCAATGGAATTTATGTCTCAACGTATCAAGCAAACGCGCAATAACGAGGAGTTTCTTGCGACAATGAACGACTGATTTTAACTTGATCGTTTTTTAAAATTTTTTCAAGTGAAGTATTTAATAACCATAATTGCTTTCGTTTTTTTGAGCCTCACTTCTATAGCACAAGAGGCAACTACTGAATCAATCGACAGCAGGTTTGAAGAGGTTATCGATGGTGCTAATGACTTTAAGGAATATAAAGTCATCAAAAAATCTGAGATCAATAACCTCAGGAGAGAAGTTTCAAGGTACTCTACGAGTCTCAATGATAAGATAACTCAATTAGGAGATACCATCACAGATCAGCGTAGGACGATCAAGCAATTGCGCGAAGAGGTTTTAACGACTGATCAGGAATTGGTAAACGTAAATGCCGAGAAAAATTCCATGAATTTTATGGGGGTTCAGACCAGCAAGTCTGCTTATCATACGGTGGTTTGGAGTATTATAGGTGCATTGGCACTTGCGCTCGTGGTCTTCATTCTCAAGTTCAAGAGCAGTAATTCTACGACTCGTAATTCTTTAAAACAACTCAAGTCAACGGAGGAAGAGCTGGAAGACCTTAGAAAGCGTTCTATTGAAAAAGAACAAAAGCTAGGTCGTCAACTTCAAGATGAACGCAACAAATTGGCTCGTTTGAAATCGGAAAAGTAAAACTCAATTTAAATTTCTTAAAGGCTGGATTTGATCCGGCCTTTTATTTTTTACGCTTTCCTTCGGCCGCCATAGGCTTGCCGACGGCACGGCGCGAAAGCGAGGAGATCATCTTTATCTGGAACAACTCCGTGAACGTTGCCAAGCCTGCGAGGTTTTGAAAACCTCGGAGGTCTTATTGCTACGAGGTGTCAACTTCATCCCGACAATTGTCAGGATCAGTTCAAATCCGTTCTACTCCCACTTGATCTGCATTCTTTTGATGCGATCGGAGAGCTTTTCGCTACTTAGTTTTTCGCGTAAGCGGTCTGTAATGATAGGGAAGGAGAAGGGCGTGGGTTGCTCACAGGCGCACCAGACTATTTCTTGCTTTTGGATTCTTTCCAGGGCTTCTCTTAATCGATATTCTTCTATGGCTTGTTCAAAAGTTTCGGTGTAGGCTTGCCGGAACAATAGATTCTCGGGTTCGTTATCCCTAAAGACTTCAAAAAGTAGCTGGCTGCTGTTTTGCAAATGTTTGGTTTTAATTAGTTTGTTGGGGTATCCGGTAAAAACAAGTCCAGAAATCACGGCAATATCCCTGAATTTTCTCCGTGCCATTTCAGTAGCATTAACGCTGGCTTGCAGGTCATCAGTTAGCATTTCTGGAGTAAACAGGTTGTTGTCCAATACTTCCTGCATATCAAATGGCTGATCACTCAACAATTCAAAACCGTAATCATTAAATGCCAGCGAGAATGTGATAGGCTTTAATAAACTAATGCGATAAGCGAGAATTCCAGACATCGCCTCATGCACAAAACGCCCCTCAAAAGGATAAAAAACCGCGTGATATCCCTCGCGCGTTTTAAAAGTCTCGATTAGGAATTGATCCTTTTTAGGAACAATGCTCTCTCGTCGCTGCCGCTTGATGATGTCTTTAAGAGCTTGTGCTTCTGGAGTGTGTTTTTGTCCCGTTTGGAAATTTGCCATTTCTTCTCTAAGCAACTCACCCAGTTGAGAGCTGAGTGGCAACTTGCTCCCTTGCCAGTTGCTGACTTTGGCTTTTTTCTTTTTGGCAATTTTTACTTGGGCCACCATCCCTTTCAATCGCACAAATTCCAGCGTACGGCCGCCTAAAACGAATACATCCCCACGATCCAGTTTGCTGATAAAATATTCTTCTACATTCCCTACATAACCACCCGTCACAAACTTTACGGTAACCGTGGTTCCAGTTACGATAGTTCCCATTTGCAGTCTGTGCCGCATGGCAATCGCCCGGTCATCAATGTAATATTTTCCGTCGGGTGCGATGCTGACTTTTTTGTACTCGTCATAATTCTGGAGTGAAGAACTGCCGTACACGATAAATTTCAAACACCAGTCCCACTCCTCCTCGGTAATCCCTGCATAGCAAAAGGTGGATTTGATTTGTGGGTAGATTTCATGGGGATAGAAACCGCCTGACACAGCTAGTGTGCACAAATACTGGATCAAAACATCGTAACATAAAATAAAAGGCAATCGGTCCTCAACGGCTTGAGTAGTAACTGCTTTTTGCAGCGCGCTTGCCTCGATCAACTCTAGCGCGTGAGTGGGTAAGAAATAGATCACGCTGGTTTCATTGGGTCGATGACCCGAGCGTCCTGCTCTTTGTAAAAAACGAGCGACACCTTTAGGTCCACCTACCTGAATGATAGTCTCCACCGGAGCAAAATCCACCCCCAGATCCAGCGATGAGGTACAAACACAGGCTTTTAAACTCTCGTTCCTGATAGCATTCTCGACCCAAATTCTCGTTTCTTTATTAATGGATCCATGATGCATGGCAACCTCGCCAGCAAACTCAGGGTGCTGGTGCATCAGGGCCTGAAACCATAGCTCGCATTGCGCACGGGTATTGGTGAAAATAAGAGTGGATCGGCTGGAATTAATAATCTTGACCACATCCTCCATCAAGTGCAATCCCAGATGCCCTCGCCATGGAAATTTGTCCATGCTCTCTGGGATGATGGATTTGACCTGAATATCTTTCTTGATATTGGCTTTAATGAGTACACTTCGACTACGCTTAGTGCGAGCGCTTTCGCGGTCCCGATAGTTATCGGGACGAGATTCTAAAATCTTTCTGTCCGCAGGTGGCTGAGCATTTTGACTCCGCTCAATGACCGCAGAGTCGAAGTCGCCTGTGTCCACTCCCAGCAATACATCTCTCGCCTGTTCCAGATTCCCAATGGTTGCGCTGATTCCCCAAATTCTAAGTTCTGGGGAAAGAGCTCGTAGTCTGGAAAGGCCTAGTTCCATCTGCACACCTCGCTTGGTTCCCAATAGCTCGTGCCATTCATCAACTACAACTGCGGTACATGTTCTGAAAATTTTTTCATGCTGCTTACTACCGATCAACAGGTGTAGGCTTTCTGGAGTGGTAATGAGCAAATCAGGCATGCGTTTCATCTGAGCGGTGCGCTCCTTGCTGCTGGTGTCACCAGAACGTATTCCCACGGTAAAAGGCAAGTCGATCGCATCGACAAATCGCTGCGTTGCCTGCATGATTTCTTGTGACAGCGAGCGTAAAGGCGTAATCCATATCGCTTTCAATCCAGCTTTAGGTTTTTTGTGGTATTCTGGATTTTCCTTGATATAATTTAGAGCAATCGCAATCCAGAGTGCGTAAGTTTTTCCGCTACCGGTGGGCGCATTCAGCAATCCATGTTTGCCAGCCAGAAAAGCATCCCAGGTTTTTTTCTGAAAAGGGAAGGCATCCCACCCCTGAGTCCGGAAAAAATCATCGGCGATTTTATAGAGTTGTTTTTTAGTCATTTTTTTCAGGTGCATGCATAAATACCATGCAATGCTGCCACGGTAAATTGGATATATTTTCATGGAGGACAAAACCATTTGCCTCAAACTCTTTCACAGCTTGCTTCTCGCTCATTTTGTGGATGGTTTTTATGGGAATGTTTGAATCCTCCAGTCGGTACTCGATAAGATAAATTTTGCCATCCTTTCGCAGAGCATTTTTCATGGATGCCAGCATCTCGACAGGAAAACTAAATTCATGATATACATCTACCATGAGGATTTTGTCAACTGAATTTGCTGGGAGATTAGTCGTCTTTTCTGCGCCTTGAATGAGCTCAATATTCTTTAAATCGAGCGCTTTCCTTTTGATTTCGATCGCTTGAAGCATTTCAGGCTGGATATCGACCGCATAAACAGTTCCTTCTTTAGCAATAGGCGCCATTTTAAATACATGGTAGCCCGATCCTGCGCCTATATCGGCGATGTCATCTTCTGGCTGAATATTTATGTTGTTTATGAGCAGCGATACATTTTCTTCTTTTTCCCGCTCGGGTCGCTCGAGCCATTCCATTCCTTGAAATCCCATCACATGTGCGATCTCCCTGCCCTTGTACCATTTTCCGATTCCATTGATGCTGCCGCTCTTGAAAACGTATTCTGAAACATCTGCCTTGTCGTCCACTTGCTCTTCAAAAACTGGCGGCGTTTGCCCTTTGCAGCTAGACAGCAGGATTACCAATGTGCAAAAGGTAAAGTCTTGTAAGATTTTTAAGCTTGAATTTTTCATAAGCTCTGTTTTACACGCCCAACCCTATCTCGACAAGCTCGATACACCGCCTCAAGGGGGCCTTTAGTTTTGATTTTGTTTTTGACTTTTGATTTTATTTTGGAATCATCGCTTTCAAATCATCCAGAGTATTGGCCTCTTCAATAGGCTTATCGGTACGCCAGCGCACAATTCTCGGGAAACGTGTTGCCACCCCAGATTTATGTCTCTTGCTGGGTGCGATACCTTCAAATGCGATTTCAAAAACGTGATGTGGCGTCACCGACCTTACTGGCCCAAAGCGCTCTAGGGTATTGCGTTTGATCCACGCATCAACTTTTCTGAATTCGGCATCGGTAAGTCCGGAGTATGCTTTCGCGAAAGTGACCAGCTCACCATCATCCCAAAGTCCAAAAGTGTAGTCGGTATACAAATTGGCCCTTCGGCCGTGTCCTCTCATTGCATAGGTTAATACGGCATCAATGGTGAATGGGTCAATCTTCCATTTCCACCAGTCGCCTTTCTTTCTTCCAACTAAATAAGGACTGTCCTTTCTTTTGATCATCAGCCCTTCAGATCTTTTTTTCGTACTCAACTCACGTTCTACAGCAGCTTCTTCCCAGCTGTTAAATGTCATTGTTGCTGATAATCTCAGAGGCAGAGCACTTAAATTGTTCTCGACTGCGCTCGAACTGACACCTGGACTCGGGAGCCCCCTCGAGGGAGTTGGGGGTGTAGCGTGTGAACTTGAATTTGAACTCGAACTAGAATCCTCCGTTTTTTCATTCTCGCTTTCGCGAAAGCGGAATTTTTCATGAGCATCCACAACCAGTTTTTCCAATAAATTACGTCGCTCCAAAAAAGGCAGTTCACGTATGTCTTTTCCTTCCCATTCCAGCAGATCATAGGCGTAAATCATTACGGGAACATCTTTGAGCAGTTTTTTACCCACGTTCTTGCGACCTATTCTAGTTTGCAGGTCATTGAAGTTCATGATTTTTCCATCCTTGAACGGTAAAATCTCGCCGTCTATAACCGTTCCATTGGGAATGACTTCTAGAAATTTTTGTAACTCTGGATATTTGTCAGTCACCAGTTCTTCACCACGCGACCAGACAAAAAGCTCGTTCCCACGCACGATGGTCTGTGAGCGTATGCCGTCCCACTTGTGTTCCATGCTCCATTCAGATACATCGCCCAGATCTTTTACCTCATCCTCAATCGCATAGGCTAAATAAAAAGGGTAGGGCTTACCGCGTCTTGCGACTTCATTATCTTCATAAACGAGTTCTTGAAATGTCGTGTTTTCTCCTGTCCAGCTTCCCATAAGTTTGTGAGCCAGTACGTCTTTATCGATGCCAGTTGCAGCAGCAAGAGCTCGAGTCATTAATTTTTGGGAGACTCCTATTCTGAAACTTCCTGTTAGGATTTTATTGAATACAAATCGCTCATAATAATTCAACTTAAGCCAATTTTCTTGTAGATAGGAGCGTTTTTCTTCTTCAGTTTTTTTTCTGAGATCAATAATATCATGCACTACGTCATGTAGTGATTTATTCATTGATTCGTTAGATGTAGGAAGTATAAGCGCTATGGTTTCTGCAAGGTCACCTACGATGTGGTAGCTTTCTTCAAATAGCCACATGGGTGTCCCGCTAATCTCCGTCGCCCATTCTCTGAGTAACGTGGTGTTCACCGGTCTTTTTGGGCGACGGTGGCTCAATATGGCGACCGTCCACAGCTTGTCCTGGTCTGGTGCTGTTTTGAAATATTCTGTGAGCGCGGCGACCTTAAGATTGGTTTTATTAGTTCCGTCTATGATACGTATAAGTTCAGCAAATTCTTTCATGACGCTTTACTTGAATTTGAACTCGAACTCAAATCATTTTCGACTACGCTCGAATTGACATTTCCACTTTTAGTGGCTAGGGAGGTATCTGAAGATCTTGACTTGGACCTTGCCGTAGGATCCAAAAGCGATCCAGACCTTTGCGGTTTGTCTGAGGTTTCTTCCTCGCTGTCTCCATCTTCCTTTTTATCCAGTGATTCCCCTTCATACTGGGTGCGCTCGCTTATCGCATTCAGACCTTTTTCTTCTCTCAAATAGCGGGCAAAAATTTCTTGATAACCGTGGGTGGTAATGACATTCTCACAGCCAGTAGCCTCAATACTGCTGAGTAGCCCATCCCAGTCACAATGATCAGATAAAACAAATCCTTTATCAATCGCCCTGCGTCGTCGCGCTCCCCTAAAGGTCATCCAGCCGCTGGCGCTTGCTGTAGCATAGGGAACAAAGCGTCGCATCCATGCCGAGCCATGAGCGCTGGGTGGTGCTATGATTATATGGCCTTTGGTTTCTTCCTTAGGGGTTTCTCGAGTAACTAATGTAGTTTCTGGGAAGTCTATGAGTTCTCGCAAGACTTCTGTCATTTTATAGACGGCGCCGTGACAGAAGATTTTCATTTGTGAAGTGTCCAGATGCTTGATCAATCGCTGCGCTTTCCCTAATGAATAGGCAAACAGAACCGAAGTTTTTCCTTCTGCATGATTCTGTGCACACCATTCGTTCACGTCCCTCATCACATCAGATTGTGGTCGCCACTTAAAGGCGGGTAGTCCAAAGGTGCATTCTGTGATGAACGTATCACATTCTACCGGCTCATAAGGCGTGGAGATACCATCGTCCTCGGTTTTATAATCTCCTGTAAACACCCAGACTTCGCCTTTATGTTCTACCCTGATCTGCGAGGAGCCTGGTATATGTCCCGCTGGATGGAAGCTAAAGTTAACATTGTTGATGTTCAGGCTTTCGCCATGAGCGACACCTTGAACATTGATGTCTCCCAACCTATGAGAGATGATAGGCACGTTGTCAAAATGTGTGATATATTTCTTGTGCCCCCAGTAGCTATGGTCTGCATGACCGTGGGTGATGAGGGCTTTGTCCACAGGTTTCCACGGGTCTAGATAGACTTTTGCGGGTGGACAATAAATTCCTTTTTTGGTAAACTTGAGTAGGGGCGTTTTTGCCATGGTTTTAAAATTATGGCAACACGCACGTGTAGTGAAGGAATTAAGAGAAGTTTAAATACTGTCGCGGGCTATGGTGTCACGGCGTTCTCGTTCTGCATCTATACGATCCTCATTTTCAAGAATGCGATATAATTCTATTCTGCTTGGATCTTCTGAATTGATTTTCAGGTTCATTTGTGTTTTGACCTCGTCCCAAGCGGTGATCATCTCGTTGTATTTTTTCTCATGATCTGCCGCTGTTTTTACCGTGTAATTCAAAAACGAGTTCAGCATACCTACTCTTGTTCTGAGGATAAGCGTTCTGGATCTTATGGGTAGGTCAATCACGCTGCTATCTGCAGTTATCAGCATATCTGCTGTAGATTCTAGTAATCGTGTGGTGCTGGTAGGGCTGTGATCGTAGTTTTCAAGCTCGGTCTTGAAATTCTGATAACCATTCCATTCCAGCGATTTTTTGAGTGCTTGACCTTCAAGATCGACTTTACTCTTGTTCAACTCCAGATCTGAAATCGTGTAAGAGTCTTGGGGGAGCTGAACAGAATTTTGCTCATCACCGCATGAGATGAATATTATAAAGAGAATTAGTAGATATTTCATTTGACAATTGAGTGCAACAAAGATGCCTCATTTACAGACAAAAAAAAAGCACCGCTTGAAGCGGTGCTTTGATGAGGGATTTTGATTCTAATCGTTCATTTCTTCATTGTATTCCTCCATGGCGTCTCGGTAGCGTTCTGACTGGGTCTTATTAGACTTATCCTTGATTTCTTCCATAAACTCTTCCATGGCATCCTTGCGGTTGTTTTCAAACCTCTTACGAGCCTTGATGATTTCTTTTTCTAGGTTATCAAACGCTTCCTGGATTTCTCTCACGTTCTGATCGTGCTCTGTGGGAGAGGGGTTTTCTTTTGCCTTGTTTTCCTCATAATCCGTTAATTCTTTTTCAACATCTTTGATGGCCTCGTTAACGTCATCTCGCCTCAAATAATAAGGTATGGTGTTCTTAAATACATCAAAACTTTCCCTTAGCGTAAATTCAGATTGCATTTCAGTCTCTGGGGTAGAATTTGCAAAAATGTCTAGATAATTTCGCATATCAGAGTAATCACTATATCCGCGAATTTCTGAAATGGAGCCATCTGCTACGCGCACATTGTATGTGATATCATCAGCCATGCGGTTTGCCTCATCCTTTGAATAGTTTCTAGATGATCTCCAGTCTTGAGTATTGTTATCGTACTCAGAGAGCATATTTGTAGAATCTGCTTCTTCTGAATTATAATTTTCACTTTCTGTACTTTCAGCAACTTCGGTATTTGAGTCTGTTGAGAACTCGTTTTCCGCACCTTTTTTACCGTCTTTACAGCTAGCAAAAAACAATGCAGTCAATGTCAGGGATACTAAAATATTTTTCATTTTCTTGATTAAGAGTTTCTGATTGCAAATTAACTATCATTAAACGTATTAATACGTTTAACTAATGGTAAATTAATCCTCTCGCTATTGTTGAAATGTCAAATATTTAACAGATAGCTTTCTGGGTCCGCTTAAAATCTTAACAAGCTATAGCGCTGTAGGCTTATGCATTTAGCTTAGAGTGATTTCCATGATTTTTGGAGATCTCGTCCCGATAACTATCGGGATCGCGAAAGCGTAAACCATTTTGATTTATTCATGATCATGGGCGTTGCTGTCTCTTATATTTGTAGGATAAATGTTATTAAATGACGATACTAGTTATAGGTGCCTGTGGGCAAATAGGGACGGAACTTACCATGAAATTGAGGGAGCTGCACGGCAACGAGAGGATTATTGCAGCAGATATACGCGAGGGAAATGAAGAGCTCATGTCAAGTGGTCCTTTTGAGATTCTAGATGCAATGAACAAAAGTCAGGTAGAAGACGTATGCCTGCACTATGAAGTGGAAGAAGTTTACCTCATGGCTGCTATGTTGAGCGCCACGGGAGAACGATTTCCAGAAAAGGCTTGGGATTTGAACATGGGATCGTTGTTCAATATCTTGAATTTAGCTAAGGAAAAGAAAATCAAAAAGGTTTTCTGGCCATCGAGTATAGCTGTTTTTGGACCCAGTACGCCGCAAGAAGAAACGCCACAACACACCATAATGGAACCTACCACAGTTTATGGTATAAGCAAACAAACAGGTGAACGCTGGTGTGAGTATTACTTCAATAAATATGGAGTAGACGTTAGATCCATCAGATATCCTGGATTGATATCTTGGAAAACCAAGCCAGGAGGCGGTACTACAGATTATGCCATTGATATTTTTCATAAAGCACTTGAGGAAAAAAAATATGAATGTTTCTTAAACGAAGAAACTGCTTTGCCTATGATGTATATGGAAGATGCGATCAGGGCTACCCTTGAAATCATGATGGCACCTCGTGAAGATATCGTGATCAGGTCTTCTTATAATCTAAGCGGGATGAGTTTTACACCGCAAGAAATCGCTGCAGAAATCAAAAAACAGATTCCAGAATTCAAAGTATCCTACGCGCCAGATTTTAGACAAGAAATTGCAGACAGCTGGCCAGGCTCGATTGACGATAGTCGTGCGAGAGAAGACTGGGGCTGGAGACATAATTTTGACCTAGAGTCGACCGTGGAAACGATGTTAGAAAATCTGAAAAGCGTTACCGCATCATACCATAACGATACCTCAACAAAGTTTTAAAGGTACGGAAGGTCTTATCTTTTTTTTAAGCAAAGCCGTAGACGCTACTTATTCAATAGAATTATATTTGCGGCTATAAACAACCCGAAATGTCTTATTCTAAATTATTTGAGTCTGGCGCCAGTACCAGAAATAAAAGTCACTTTGCTACACTTGTAAGCCTTGCTCAGTCCAGTGGGGAAATCCATCCTGATCAAGAAAAGGCGCTCATACGCTTTAAATCCATCTTGGATATTTCAGATTCAAGTTATGAGGCGATTTTGAAGAATCCTGCCTTGTATCCCGTGACGCCGCCTAATGATACCGAGGAGCGCATTGCGTGGTTGCATGACCTTTTTAAAATTGTTTTTGCCGACCGTCATCTTCATGAAGAAGAGCATAGATTGTTGAGGAAATATGCTCGTGCTCTGGGTTATAATGAAGAGGACGCAGCTTATCTCGTCGCTCGTTCCATTGAGATATTTTCTGGTTCACTTAATCTCGAGGACTACAGATATCTTCTAAACAAAAATAGGTAAATCATCCATCAAGGTTTTTAGGCGTTTTTCAGTTAGTTTGATTGAAGTGTTTATTCGCTTCCGCGATCCAGATAGTTATCGGGACGAGATATGTCAAAGACTTAGAAGCGGTCTAAGTTAATGGGGATTTCAAGAATCTTCACGATACGCTGACCCGCCTGATTATTAATACTAAAGATTGTAAGGTATAGTCAAAAGACTATATTTGCCGCGTGAAATTTAAGCTTTTCATAACATTATCGGTTTTCTTGCTGCTCGGCTTCCTGGGTGCTCAGTTATCTGATCAGGAGCGTGAGCAAGAGCTCGTGTTTGAACAGATTTCCATGGCTCACGATAACAGTCTGGAATTGAGCTCTCGTTTTGAGAAGGTTCTGCATGAATTAGGAATCGATGTTAACGAAGTCGAGTTTAGTGATTCAGGTTTCAAAATCTCCTACTACACACATCTCGATGTTGAGGATATTGAACGTGCTCTGGTCTCATTATTAAATGCTGAACGAAAAGAGCAGCCTCTAAGTAGTCTAGAGATTACTTTTAAAGGGGACTCTGGGAACGCGGCCTCTGGAGCTGTGGGTGTGGTTCACAAAGAATTTTACAATGACCAGTTCAGAAACGGTCAGGTAAAGTTTTTGACTTTGAGTCAGCATTTTTCAAGTACTGCTTTAGAAATAGCTTTTGAGGGGTGTCACACTTCACTTTACGGCTTGACTACATCTTATTCAGATTTACATTCACTTATCCCAGAGCCTCGAGCTGGACCTGAGCTTGCTTAAGTTCTTTAAGCTGTTTCTAGCGCATTTTCAGTATTCTAAAATGTGCCAAATATCGTCTAACAAGACAATTCATTAATTCATTTAAATTTTAATCATGCAAAATAAAGGATTGATTCGCTTTTTTGCGATCATTTTTGCAGTAGTGAGCATTTACCAGCTTAGCTACACTTACATCACAAATCAGGTAGAAGGTGACGCTGAAGCTTATGCAGCTAGCGTAGTGGAAGAGGGTGCTGAAAATGAGAGCCTCCTTAAAGAAGAAGCTCGTAAGAAATACCTCGATAGCGTTTCTTCTAAAGACATCTGGGGAGGTTATACAGATTACGCATCCGCAAAGAACCAAGAGCTAAAAAAAGGTCTTGACCTTAAAGGAGGTATAAACGTAATTCTTCAAATTTCGATAAAAGACCTTTTGATAGGAATGGCTGATGGATCTACCGATGCCAATTTCAGAACGGCTCTTGATAGAGCAGACGAGCGTATTACAGACGGTCAAGATTCTTACTTCAACTACTTTCTAGAGGAATTCAATGCTATCGAAGGAGCGCGTCTTGCCTCTCCAGATATTTTTGCCAATCAAGAAATGTCAGACCGTATCGAGTTTGATATGACTAACGGTCAAGTTGAGCCCATTCTAAGAGAGGAGCTAAAAGAATACATGACCAGTGCTTTTGACGTATTGAGAAAACGTATCGATAAATTCGGTACCACTCAGCCAAATATTCAGCAACTGGGTGAATCAGGAAGAATCTTGATTGAGCTTCCTGGGGAGAAAGATGTAAAGAGAATTAAAGACATCCTTACCAAGGCTGCAAAACTTGAATTCTGGCATACCTATAGAGGCAACGATATTGCGCCTTATCTAGTAGCGGCAAACAGCTACTGGGCAACTAAGCTTGCTGCTGAAAATGCGCCTGGAGAAGAAGAGGGCCTTTCTGAAAATGAGGACGCTGTTGTTGCTATAGATTCTACAGATACTCAAGAGTCGGATGATCTTTCTGATCTTCTTGATGATGAAAGTATCGATGAGGTAGCAGATGCAGAGGGTGATGATCTTGCGATAGGTAATGATGAAAATCCTATCTTTTCTCGCATTATAAGTCCAGGAAGTGGCACGGGTGCGGTGGTAGCAGTCTTTCGCGCAAGCGATAAAGAATTGATCAACCAGTATCTCAACGATGCGCAAGCTAGAGCTAATTTAAATCCAGAACAACGCAATGTGCGTTTTGCTTGGGGACTTCCAGTTCTTAATGATGAGCTAGGTTATGAATTAATTGATTTGTATGCAATTAAAGGTAATAATCAAAATGAAGCTCCACTCTCAGGAGGGGTGATTACAAATGCTGCTCAAGACTATGATCAAGTGGCAAATGTCGTGGTAAGTATGTCCATGAATGGAGAAGGGGCTAAAATCTGGGAAGACATGACTACCGAGTCTTTTCAAAACCGTACACCTATCGCTGTAATGCTGGATAATACAGTATATAGTGCGCCGACTGCCAATAGTGGACCCATATCTGGAGGGAACACTCAAATTTCTGGGGATTTTACTGTAGATGAAGCTAAAGATCTAGCTACCGTCTTGAGAGCGGGTAAATTACCAGCAAAAGCAGAAATTATTCAAAGTGATGTGATCGGGCCATCGTTGGGTCAAGAGGCAATTGACAGCGGTTTGATGTCCTTCGGCATCGCACTTGTCCTTGTTCTGATATGGATGATTTTTTACTACGGTCGTGCAGGTCTCTATGCAGATATCGCACTTTTGGTAAATATATTATTCATTTTTGGCGCACTTGCTTCACTCAAAGCTGTATTGACTTTACCTGGAATTGCGGGTATCGTGCTTACCATAGGTATTTCGGTAGATGCAAACGTGCTGATTTTTGAGCGTATACGAGAAGAATTGGCTAAAGGAAAATCTCAAGCAGACAGTATAAAGGATGGTTTCAACAATGCCTTGAGCTCCATTCTTGATGCTAACATCACGACGTTGCTTACGGCGATCATACTATACGTGTTCGGTACAGGTCCTATTCAAGGATTTGCAACGACTCTTATGATAGGTATTCTTACCTCGTTGTTTACTGCTATTTTCATTACAAGATTGTTTGTAGACGGTTATATCAAAAACGGTAAGACGATTGCATTTGCAACTGGTGTGACTAAGAACTGGTTCAGAAACGTGAACATTGATTTCTTGAGAAAAAGAAAGGTAGCTTACATCATTTCTGGAATCTTGATTGCTGGTAGTTTGGCTTCCTTATCGATCAACAAATTGAATTTAGGTATAGACTTCACGGGAGGTCGTACAACGATTGTAAGATTTGATCAAGAAGTAAACGCTACGGAAATCACTCAGAAATTAAGTGCTGACGACGTTTTTGGTAGCGCTGAGGCGAAAACTTATGGAGCTGACAATCAATTGAAAATCAGCACCAAGTATGGTATTGATAGAGATGATAGCGAAGTAAGTCAGGAAATTGAAGACAAGCTATATGCAACCCTTCAACCGTACTTGCCAGAAGGTTTGTCTCAAGAAGAATTTGCAGATGTAAGTATCGAAGACAAACAATACGGTATCATGTCAACCTTTCAGGTAGGTGCTACCATCGCAGATGATATTCTTACAGGGTCGCTTTATGCGATTTTAGGATCACTCTTGGTGGTTTTCCTTTATATTTTGTTGAGATTTAGAAAATGGCAATTCTCTCTAGGTGCTGTCGTTGCCGTGTTCCACGATGTGATACTGGTACTAGGTGCATTCTCCCTGTTCTACAAGTATCTTCCATTCAACATGGAGATTGATCAGGCGTTCATTGCTGCGATACTAACGGTGATCGGTTACTCGTTGAACGATACGGTGGTTGTATTTGACAGGATACGTGAATTTATTAATGATCGAGTAAGTCCTGTGTTTAGTACGACCGTTAATAGCGCGATCAGCAGTACCATTTCACGTACGTTGAACACCTCTCTAACGACTTTGATCGTGCTACTTGCAATTTTCATATTCGGTGGTGAATCAATCAGAGGTTTCATGCTGGCCTTGATTATAGGTGTGGTCGTAGGTACTTATTCTTCTGTGTTTATTGCGACACCAGTCATGTTTGATACCATGAAGAAGTCGGGTGGTAAGCTCGAGGCGAAAGCTGAAAAAGAAGAGGAAACATCGACAAAATAGAGATTTTTCTTTCATGGGAATATTTGAAAACCGCTGCCATCGCAGCGGTTTTCTTGTTTCAGGAGAAATTGTTGATCGTTAAGCCAATAATTTTCCTCATTTTTTAACCGTAAATTAACTCAAATGGTTATTTTGCATGGAATTATAGCTTAATCGCTTCCCCTAAAATTAGTGATATGAAACAACTGATTACTCTATTCTTTGCATTTTTTGCTATATCTCTTTTGAGCTATGCTCAAGAATTTCCCATGGCAGAGGATGCTGACTATTCAACCTGTTCAGGGATTTTTACAGACTCACAAGGCGCAGCTGCAAATTACAATCCGGGAGAAACTTTAACAACAACCATTTGCTCACCATTCACGACAGATCGCATAAGGATCAGTTTTAATGACTTTGATCTGGCTCAAGGAGATGTTTTAATTGCTTATGATGGAGATAGTGTTAATGCTCCGCTGATTGGTGCTTTTGGATCTTTTTTAGCTCCCACAAATGTAGAAGCTAGTGCAGCTAATTCATCTGGTTGTTTAACGTTTGTTTTTCAATCAAATCCCAATGGCGCGGGTGCTCCAGGGTGGACAGCAAATATTGTTTGTGTGGATGATTGTCAATCTATTTCAAGCTCGGTTACTACCGTTCCCGCTGCTGACGTTGACGGTATAACAAGAATTTGTCAAGGTGATACTGTGACCATTACTGGTACACCTTCCTTTTCAGTTGATGGAACTGGGGCGACCGAAGAAATAAGATTGCCAGACGGTACAACAATTCAAGGGAACACGGCTACTTTTACTTTTGACGACGAAGGTGCGTTCTTTTATGACTATATAGTTACTGATCCTACGGGATGTCGTGATAGAACGTTACAGGATGTTTTGATTCAAGTTTCTACCACCCCAGATTTTACAGGAACAGAACCTGAGACTGATATCGTGTGTTTTGGTGAAACGGTTGATATTACCGGTGTCGTTGAAACGGTTGAGTTCGTTCAAGAGGTTGCTCCTCCAGTTTCTGGGGTAACGTTTCTTCCAGATAGAGTCGATAACAGTTTGCCTCCAGGGGACTATGAAACTTGTATAGAGGTTAATGGTTTTGGGCCTAGCTCCACTCTTACTGACGTAAATGATCTCTTAGCCATTTTTATCAATATGGAGCATTCATACATGGGTGATTTAGTAGTTCGATTGAGAGCGCCCAATGGCTCTGAAGTTCTTATACATAATAGAGCAAGTGGAGGTACATTTTTAGGAATACCAATTGATGTGGATACTGATCTTAATCCTGGTGTTGGATTTCTATATAGAATCACAGAACAAGGAACGGCTACTGAAACCTGGACGCAAAATGCTGTAGGAAATTCAACAGTACCAGCTGGAGATTATCTTCCATTAGATCCTTTTTCAAATCTATTGGGAACCCCACTCAACGGTTTTTGGTGTTTGAACGTTCAGGATTTTCTCGAATTTGATAATGGTTACATTTTTGAATGGGGCCTTGAGTTCAATCCCGCAATTATTCCAGATGTAGATTCTTATGAACCAGATGAGGTAAGTGAAGGGTGGCAAGCAAATCCAGATATTATCAATACGACCACTACCGTTGATGCTAACGGCGCCGTTGAAACCACGACTATTACTGTTCAGCCATCTGTTATTGGGCAGAACTGCTATACGTTTGAGTTTTTAGACAGTTTCGGATGTACTTATACCGAAGTAGTCTGTGTAGAGCAAGCGGAAGAGATCATCACAGCAACACCTCCTGATCTTCAAGTCTGTCCCGTTCTGAACAATACTGAGATCAATCTCAATGCACAAGGTCAAATAGCCCTAGATAACTTAACCGTTCTCGATTATAGATTGACCTACTATTTAAGTCAAGAGGATGCAGAGAATGATGATAATGAAATCACTAATACCAGTACCTATCCTATCACGGAGGATACAGAGATTTTTGTAAAAGTCTTGAATGCACGTACAGGTTGTTTTAACATCGAATCTTTTAATGTTGATTTTGGCGGAGTGACCGCGAGTCAGGTTCCAGATCAGGAATTGTGTGATGTTTTTCCTTTTGATGACACAGAATCATTTGATCTGACAGAGAACGAAGACGACCTGCTAGGCATGCAAGATCCTACAGAAGTAACGGTAACTTATTATACATCACTAGCTGCTGCTGAAGCTGGTGTTCCAGGAACGGAAATTCAAAACCCTGAAGATTACGATAATGTTACTCCAAATACTGACGAAATTTTCATAAGAGTCGAGGACAATGCCATAGCTGGTTGCTACGCTACCCCTATAATTTCGTTTAATCTAACTGTTACTCCCTTAGATGTGCCTACAACCGTAGCAGGATTGCAGTCGTGTGACTCTTTCCCTTTTGATGGAAATGGATCATTTGACCTTACCGATAATGAAAGTTTGATTCTAGATAATCGACAAGCATCAAACTTTACCTTTAGCTATTATACTTCAGAAACAGATGCTATCGCTAACAGTAATGAGATCAATCCAGATTACGAGGGTGCTGATGGACAAACGATATTTGTACTGCTGACCGATAATGATGGGTGTGCTGAATTGTACAGTTTTGGCCTAACAGTTGACCCAGTACCAGTTACCGTTTCCGTAGACGGTCTGGAACAATGTGATACCTTTCCATTCGACGGTCAAGCAGACTTTGATTTAAGTGAAAATGAGGGAGTCATATTAAACGGTAGACAAGCTACCGACTTCACCTTTAACTATTATACTTCAGAGGCTGATGCTTTAGCTAATAATGGAGAAATAGCTGCAAATTATCCCGGAACAGATGGTGAAACCATATTTGTTTTGCTGACAGATTCAGATGGCTGTGTAGAGGTGTATAGTTTTTCTTTGACGGTAGATGACGTACCTGCAACGGTTACGCTTGATGCCATTGAGGAATGTGATACCTTTCCTTTTGACCTCACGACTGATTTTGATTTAAGTGTCAATGATGATTTAGTTTTGGATGGGCGTAGTGCCGCAGACTTTACCATCGCATACTTCCCGACACGTCAGGATGCACTCGATGGTACAAATGAAATTTCAGCTGACTATGAGGGAGCTGACATGGAAGAGATTTTCGTCTTGCTTACTGAAACTGCAACAGGTTGTGCTGAAGTTTACTCATTCAATCTTATCACGCTGGGTGCTCCACCTATCGGAACTGCTCCAGAACTGGTAAATGAGTGTGAGGATGTAACTTTTGGGAATCGACTTATTTTTGACCTTACCCGTCAAGATGATGCCATTTTAGGTGGCCTGTCAAGTACAAACTTCTCAGTAGGTTACTATAATTCGGAAGTCGACGCGTTTAACGATGTGAACCAGTTGCCTTCTTCTTATGAAGCTTCAGAGGAGGGAGAAGTTGTTTTTGCTAGATTGACTGATCGTGATACGGGCTGTGCTAATGTCTCTCAGTTTAATATTGTCATATTAGATTGTGAAGTAGTTATACCAGAAGGCTTCACCCCTAATGGAGACACTTTTAATGAAACTTTCAAGATTCAAAATATAGAACAATTTGACAACTTCAGTCTAAAGGTCTTCAATCGTTATGGAACGCTAGTGTATGAGACTAATGCCCAGAATTATGAAGAATTCGCTGGGATTCCTAACTCAGGTCCTGGAGCCGGTGATGGTCTGTTACCAGTAGGAACATATTTCTACACCATGGAGTTCAATGATGGAGAAACTCAGGATATTGCAAGCTGGTTATATATCAATTATTAATCAAAACGAAAATATTTAAAAAGGCTTCCCGATTGGGAAGCCTTTTTTATATCCATCAACTATTTTTAGCTCATAGCCACTTCTTCCATCTGAAGAATACAATCAGAACAATGGCAATGAATGCATTAATAAGCCAGAAATACGTATAACCATGTTCCCATGTCAATTCTGGAATATGCTGAAAATTCATCCCATAAATCCCAGCCACAAAGGTCATGGGTATAAACATTGTTGATACTACCGTAAGTACCTGCATGACTTGATTCATTTTGTGGCTCACGCTTGAGAGGTACATATCACGTAATCCAGCATTGATTTCCCTGAAGGATTCTAAGGTTTCGATGATTTGAATGCAGTGATCATAAGCATCCTGAAGAAAAGCGTGAGTTTTTGATTCTATGAGACTGCTATCTTCTTTTAATAATCTACTTATAGATTCTCTTAATGGATAAATTGCGCGCCTGAGATCTAAAAGCAATCTCTTGTTATGTTGTGCCTGATTTAGGGAGTCTTTTTTGGGATCGTTAAAGATTTCGTCCTCCAGTTCATCCAGATAGTCTCCTATCTGTTCCATAACAATGAAGTAATGATCGATTATGCTATCAATCAACGCGTAGAAAAGATAATCTTGTTTGACTTTCCTTATTCTCCCTTTACTGTTTTCTAGGCGATCGCGTACATTTTCGAATACATCTCCTGTTTTCTCTTGAAAGGTGATGACGGCAGTTGATGTCAGAATTATGCTGACTTGCTCTGATTTCAATTCTTGGGTCTCTCGGTCATAAGAGATCATCTTTATGCATTGATAAATATAATCTCCATAAAATTCGGTCTTGGGTCTTTGCGTGGTATTTGCAATATCCTCAAGCAACAATAAATGCAAATGAAAGCGCTTCCCTACCTGCTCTAAAATGTCTGTGTCATGAACTCCATCGATATTGAACCAATAATGATGCTCAGGGCTCATTCTACCCTGCTGGATACTTTCCAGCTTTTCATAATCCTGTTCATTATAAATAATGGTTTCGGTTTCTACGGCGCCAGAACGTTCTTCCCCCACGTAACTAATCGTCCCTGGAGGGGTAAAAACATTTTGAGCGGCTTTGGGTGTCGCCCTCCTTCTCAAGCGCGATAGCGGATTTTTCATAGGAGAAAGTTTTTCCTAAGATAGTTTTTCTGCGATATATGGAGCTGTGAAACTGCCATCGACTTCTGCGACCTCTTCAGGTGTGCCAGTAGCTATGAGATGGCCACCTGATTTACCGCCTTCAGTTCCTAGGTCAATTACATGGTCTGCACATTTGACAAGATCCATGTTATGCTCGATGACAATTATAGAATGACCATTATCTATAAGCGCATTGAAACTGCTTAAAAGCTTGTTGATATCGTGGAAATGAAGACCGGTCGTAGGTTCATCAAAAATGAACAGGGTCTTATCTGGTGTGTCTCCTTTTACTAAGAAACTGGCCAATTTAATACGCTGTGCTTCTCCGCCAGATAATGTGGAAGAACTTTGACCCAATGTCACGTAGCCAAGCCCGACGTCCTGTAAGGGTTTCAGCTTCCTTACTATTTTATTTTCCTTATGTTTTTTGAAAAACTCCATCGCATCATTTATGGTCAGGCTGAGGACGTCATAAATATTGTGATCGTGAAATTTCACTTCCAGTATTTCTTTCTTGAAACGCTTCCCTTGACAGGTTTCACATAAAAGGGTGACATCTGCCATAAATTGCATTTCTATGGTAACTTCCCCTTCACCTTTACAGGTCTCGCATCTACCTCCATCTACATTGAAACTGAAATGCTTGGCCTTGTAATTTCTGATCTTAGAAATTTTTTGCTGTGCAAAGAGATTTCTGATATCGTCATAAGCTTTGACATAAGTTACAGGGTTAGATCTGGAGCTTTTACCTATAGGATTCTGGTCTATAAATTCTACAGACTTTAAATTCTCAAATTTTCCATCCATTGATGTGTATTGACCGGCCTTTTTGCCGTAGCCTCCCAGCGATTTCAAAACCGCAGGATACAGGATATCCTTCACCAAAGTCGATTTTCCACTCCCTGAAACTCCCGTGATCATGGTCAGAACACCCAGCGGGAAACGCACGTCTATATTCTTAAGATTGTTTTGACGAGCACCTATAATGTCTATGTAATACTTATGCTTTCTACGCTTTCGCGGAAGCGGAATCTCCATAGAACCATTCAAATATTGAGCAGTCAATGAGTCTGAAGCTATTATTTCATCTAGTGATCCAGCCGCTACGACCTCACCACCATGTGTTCCTGCCTCAGGCCCGATATCGATGATGGTATCTGCTGCCTGCATGATTTCTTCGTCATGTTCCACGACGATGACTGTGTTGCCTAGATCCCGTAAATTTTTCAAGACTTTTATAAGTCTCGCCGTATCACGAGGGTGTAGGCCTATGCTGGGTTCATCAAGGATGTACATACTTCCAACCAAACTGCTCCCCAGAGAGGTGGCTAAATTGATACGCTGTGACTCTCCTCCAGAAAGGGAGTTTGATTTACGGTTGAGAGTGAGGTAATTGAGTCCCACATCATTTAGAAACGACAGCCTACTGTTGATTTCAATGAGAAGGCGCTGCGCGATCTTTTCATCATTCTCGTCGAGTTTTAAGTCTGCAAAAAATGAAATGAGTTCATTGATAGGTAACACAACCAGCTCCGAAATAGTCGTGTCTGCGATTTTGACATAATCAGCCTCTTCGCGCAAACGGGTTCCTCCACATAGATTACACTTAGTTTTGCCTCTATAGCGGGAAAGCATAACGCGATTTTGAATTTTGTAAGCTTTTGATTCAAGCTCCTCAAAAAAGGCATCTAATCCGTCAAAGTATTTATTTCCAGTCCAGACCAGTTTTTGTTGCTTGGCATTAAGCTCAAACCAAGGTCTATGTATAGGAAAGTCAAATTTATCGGCATTTTTGATCAGCTGGTTTTTATAATAGGACATGCTCTCACCGCGCCAAGGAAAGATGGCCTCTTCATAAATGCTGAGTCCGGTATTAGGAATAACCAAGTCTTCATCAATTCCTATAACATCGCCATAACCCTCACATTTAGGGCAGGCTCCATACGGATTGTTGAAACTAAAAAGGTGCGGATTAGGTTCTAGAAACTCCATGCCATCCAGTTCAAACTTATTACTGAACTCGCGTGATGCAGATCCATCCATGTGCTCGATGAGAGCTACTCCTTTGCCCTCAAAAAAAGCTGTATCGATTGCATCAGCTAGGCGGTTGTAAAAATCTTCTCCGTCACGCTTTATGATTCGGTCAATGACAAGGCGCAATTGATCTGAATCTTTTATGTTAAGTTCTTCATCATCGATACGCTTTACTTCATCATTTACCTTGATTCTAGTATATCCTTGCTGTAACAATACTTCAAGTTGTTCAGAAACCTTTCTTTTACCCTTGATGATTAAGGGAGTGGTAAGTAATAAACGTGCACCTTCTTCTTTTTCCTTGACGTATTTAACTACGTCAGTAACCGAGTCTTTCTTCACGATGTTGCCAGAGATAGGAGAGTAGGTTTTGCCTATACGAGCATAAAGCAATTTCAAATAATCGTAGATCTCAGTAGTTGTTCCCACCGTTGATCTGGGATTGGTACTGTTTACTTTTTGTTCAATGGCTATAGCAGGAGCAATACCTTTAATGTATTCAACCTTTGGTTTATTGAGTCTGCCTAGGAATTGTCTGGCATAAGACGATAGGCTTTCAACATAGCGACGTTGCCCTTCAGCGTAAAGGGTGTCAAAAGCAAGTGAAGACTTACCGCTACCTGATAAACCTGTAATCACTACAAGCTGATTGCGAGGGATTACAGCGTTAAGATTTTTGAGATTGTGAAGCGCAGCTCCTTTAATAAGAATGTTTTTCTTGGGACTCAGTACGTCAATATCTTCAAAAATCATAGAGGTTACATTTAAGCACAATCCACAAAGATAAAACGCGTGAAACCCGCATAATCTTAGTTATATCTATATAATTGTTAAAACTAGAAAGATTATTTTGTTCCTTTGGAATAAATGTTGTTATATTTAGCCCGTTAAAAATTTCAAAAAATTCATTTATAGCTATAACACTACTTTAAAAAAAGATCTATTTAATTTCAATTAACCAAGGAGAAGGGTAGGTCATTTAAGTTGCTATTTATGAAAAATGAAATGATTAAGGATGCTGCGCTGGTCAGTCAGTATCTAGATGGTAGTGAGTCTGCACTAGAAACGCTTATCTACAGACACAAACAACGTATTTACAGTTTTATTTTCTCAAAGGTTCACGATCGTGACATTACTGAAGACATTTTCCAGGACTGCTTCATTAAAGTAATCAAGACTTTAAAAAAGGGAAAATATAATGAAGAAGGTAAGTTCCTGCCCTGGGTTATGCGTATTGCACATAATCTCGTTATCGATCATTTTAGACGCAACAAGCGCATGCCTAAGTTTCAATCGCGCAATGACTTTGACATCTTTGACGTAATAAGTGATGGGGATTTGAGCAAGGAAGATGATATGATACTGGATCAAGTTCACAAAGACGTG
This sequence comes from uncultured Flavobacteriaceae bacterium, assembly GCA_964631155.1. Lineage (GTDB taxonomy): Bacteria > Bacteroidota > Bacteroidia > Flavobacteriales > Flavobacteriaceae > Nonlabens. The sequence continues at coordinate 62,109 of CAZVYO010000012.1, read as the reverse complement.
AAAAATTTGATAGACGAGTTGCCAGAAGATCAGAAAGAGGTCCTGACCATGAGGATTTATAAGGAAATGAGCTTTAAGGAAATTGCTGAGGCTACTGATGTAAGTATCAATACAGCCTTAGGAAGAATGCGTTATGCGCTTATCAATATGAGAAAAGTTATTGATAAAAATAACATAATTCTTACCAGGTGAGCGTTTAGAACACAATAACCTAAATGGGTTGTCGTTATTAACACTAAATAACACTTCCCAATTATGGCAAAACTTTACGATCCTAAACCACTTTCAAAACAAGTGAACCCTTTGCAACCCAAGGAATCGACCATACGCAATATTATGGCGTTTTCCGCATCTTATAGTGTTACAAAATATAAGAATATATCTTTTGACACTTTTAAAAACTGATTGATAACCCTTTAAAGTTGACAGCGTCGCGATTTTTCGCGGCGTTTTTTTTGGTTTTCAGTTAGGCAATTAAATAATCATTCTATTTTCTAGAGGAGAGCTTTTTCTTCGCTCTTTTTTCAAGCGCTATGTAATAGTCGTTCAGTACTGATTTTCTCCCGATTGTACTGGTGATGATATCCTTGTTTAGATCCCAGCCTCGTGCGGGACTGTAATCCCTTCCGTACCAAATGATTTGTAAATGTAAATCGTTCCATTTGTGTTCTGGAAACAGTCGTTTTGCATCTTTTTCTGTCTGGACCACATTTTTTCCATTTGACAAATTCCATCGATACATCAGTCTATGGATGTGGGTATCCACAGGGAAGGCTGGAATGCCAAATGCTTGTGAAAGAACCACGGCAGCCGTTTTATGCCCCACCGCCGGCAGCTCTTCAAGCTCTTCATAAGTTTTGGGCACAAGGCCGTTATGCTTATCAATTAGAATCTGTGATAAGCCATGTATGCCTTTAGACTTCATAGGCGATAATCCCACGGGTTTAATGATCTCTCTTATTTCTTCGGCACTCAACTTAACCATGTCGTGGGGGTTGTCCGCTTTCGCGAAAAGTAATGGCGTGATCTGGTTCACACGTACATCAGTACTCTGAGCACTCATAAGCACCGCAATCAGTAAGGTGTAGGGATCCTTATGGTCTAATGGTACAGGAATAGAAGGATACAATTCTTCTAGCTTATTTATGATAAATTCAACCTTTTCTGATTTTAGCATAATTAGTTTTATCGTGTAATTAAAATAGATCTATAATGACAAGCTTAAAAAAAGGCGACAAAGCCCCTGATTTCTCAATCCCAAACCAAGACGGAGATACTGTCTCACTAGCCGATTTCAAAGGTAAAAAGTTAGTCTTGTTTTTTTATCCTAAAGCAAGTACTCCAGGCTGCACCGCAGAGGCTTGCAACTTGAGAGACAATGTTGAGCAATTTAAGGCAAAAGGTTACGAAATACTTGGTGCAAGCGCAGACAGTCAAAAGAGACAATCAAATTTCAAGAATAAACACGAGCTTCCCTATGACCTTCTCGCTGATGAAGACCACAAACTTTTAAATGCTTATAACGTTTGGGGGCCTAAAAAATTCATGGGTCGAGAATATGATGGTATTCACCGCACCACTTTTGTCATTGATGAAAACGGAGTTATAGAAGAGGTGATCCAGAAAGTTAAGACTAAAGATCACTCGGCTCAAATTTTATAGAGGCGCGTCTTCTTCGGGAACTTCTTCTTTTTGAGTCTCACATCCGAATAGGTTGTGGGACTCAATCAACTCTGGAATACCGTCTGGTACCATATCTTTCCATCCCTCTTCACCATTTTCAATCATTCTAAGAACCTCGCGAGAGAAAATGTGTAAAATATCAGAATCATAATCTTCTAAATCCTTAAGCTTACCGTTGTATTTAAAGAACTTATAGAGCTCCTTCATGCGTGGATGCACTTTGAGGTTTTCACTAGTCGTCAGTTCTCCTGTTTCAGGATCTTTAAGAGGGTAGAGATATACTCTCAAATCTTTGAAGAATAATTTCCCAAATGCTTCTAGAATCCCTCCACTTAGATGCGTGTAGTATTTGGTATCAAAGACATCAATAAGGTTATTGACTCCCATCACCAGCCCTATACGCTCCTTTGTATAATTATTCAGGTATTCAACAAGTCGATAATACTCTTTGAAATTAGAAATCATTACCGTCTGTCCCAATGAGCAAAGCAGTTCAGCTCGGTGCAAGAAATCTTCTTCATCTATTTCCCCACTAGCGCGTAGATTAGAAAGCGTGATTTCAAAAAGTGTTTCTAATTTTTCCTCCTTAACCGTACCGGATTTAAGGAATCTGCGACGCGCAGTCTCATACATGTCCATGTTTACCTTAGTAACTGGTCTAAAGCTACCTCTTAAAGCAAGGACATTTTTCTTATAAAGTATTTTAGCGCTAAGAATGTTGTTTCCATCTGGTCCAAACATCACGGCCTCGGTCATACCGTTTTTAATCAGCTGCAGGCTCATCAATCGATTGTCCACATCTTTGAAGATAGGACCTTCAAAATTGATCATATCGATCTCAATCTTGTCCTTGTCGATGTGATCATACAAGTATTGAAGCAATTTTTTGGGCTGATCATGTTTATAAAAAGCACCGTAAATAAGATTGGTACCTAAAATTCCCAAGGTGTTTTGTTGCAGTCGAGCATCACGTTCTTTGAACCTGACGTGTAGAACAATTTCAGAAAAATCCTCTTCTGGATTTACTTGAAAACGAATTCCTAACCATCCATGTCCCATGTATCGCTTCGCAAAATCAATCGTTGCGACCGTATTAGCGTAAGTAAAAAACAACTTGGTCGGGTGTTTCTCACGAGACAGGCGTTCCTCAATAAGTCCCATTTCATATTGCAGCATCTTTCTCAATCGGGCTTCAGTAACATAACGGCCGTCATCCTGGATTCCATAGACCGCATCAGAGAAATCTTTGTCGTAGGCACTCATCGCTTTTGCAATGGTACCAGAAGCGCCTCCAGCCCTGAAAAAATTCCGTACGGTTTCCTGTCCTGCACCTATCTCGGCAAATGTGCCATAGATGTTTTGGTTCAGATTGATACGTAATGCTTTGTTTTTAATAGAAGGAACAGACTCAAAATCGTGATCGCCTATAAGACTTATACCCATGGGAATAATTTGAACGGTGTACACAAAGGTAAATAACAGCCTAGCCACATGAAAAATTATCAATACTTTTAACCTAAGATTTATGGAGCTGGAATTCACTTTTTTAGGGACAGGTACATCACAGGGTATTCCCATTATAGGGAGCAGTCATCCGGTCTGTTTAAGCTCTGATCCTAAGGATAAAAGACTTAGGGTAAGTGGGCTTATTCAAATAAAAGGAGTCAATATCGTCATTGATTGCGGTCCAGATTTCAGACAGCAAATGCTTTCTAATCGAGTCGATCGCCTGGATGCAGTTCTATTTACTCATGAACATGCTGATCATACTGCCGGTCTTGATGATTTGAGACCATTCTATTTTAGGCAGGGAGATCTGGATTGTTATATGACGGAGCGTGTAAAAAAATCGCTAGAAGAACGCTTCCAGTATATCTTCACTACGGTAAACAAATACCCTGGTGTAGCAAATCTTGATGTACATGTATTTGATGAGGACGATTTCCAAATAGGCAATGTACGGGTTACTCCCATAGAAGCAGATCACGGCTACCTACCAGTTCATGGTTTCAGGATTGCAGATTTCGCTTACATGACTGATGTGAAAACCATACCTTCAAAATCCCTGAATAAACTCAAGAATCTCGACGTTCTTGTCATTAATGTTTTGCGGGAAGAAGAACATAATAGCCACCTCAACCTTGATGAGGCACTAGACCTTGTAAGCAAACTCAAGCCTAGACGTACTTATTTCACACACATAAGCCACCATCTGGGTTTTCATCAAGAGGTGGAGACTAGACTGCCTGAAAACGTATTCTTAGCTTATGACAACTTAAAAATCACATCACCTATCTGATATGAGAAAACATTTATATCTATACCTATTCATTTTTGCATCGTTGATCGCTTTGGTATTCTACATCAATGGTAGAAAATATCAAGAAAAGCTGGAGCAGCAGGTGACAGAGCTTAGAGAAGATATTGCAGAGAATAAAGAGCAATCTGAATCAACGGTGAGCTCACCGACTACAAGTGATGTAGAGCATCCATTCACCCTTATGTACAATCCAGAAGCCGAAGAATATCTATATGACATGGGTTTAACCACTCATGAAGTGGAGCAAATGGTTACCGATAAATTGCTGGAGCTTAACCTCAACGAGGGTGGCAATCCTCTAATTCCCTACACCGGTGCAGGTCGCGGTTTCCAGATCAGCAACTCATTTCTTGTCAACCACAAATGGGTTCTCGTGAACTTTTATGATGGAGATCAATGGGGAGAGGCAATGATTCAATATGATATCGATGCAGATAAAGACGTTGAATTAAAAACAATAAATGCCTTACTTTACCTGAATTGAGAATTCAAATACGCTGTTCCAGCCACTTCTTCATGTCGTAGAAGTTATCTCTAGCAACACCATGGCCTGCCGGATAATCCTTAAAAACATAATCGGCGCGGGCTTCATCCATAAGTGGAACGGCTTTCTTTGCCCAGTCAAAAGGGATGACTTGATCCATGGTCCCGTGGCTTATGAAGTAGTTTGTGGGGTTCTCGCTTTCGCGAAAGCGTGTATTCAATCCAGCTCTATCCTTTATGAGGTCCTCATTTACATAACCACTCATCGCAACGACGTTTCTAAATAAATCGGGATCTGAAAGACTCAAGGCGTAGGAGAGTATTGCGCCCTGACTGAAACCTAAAATGTTTAGATTTTCAGGATTGATGTTATAGGCAGTTTTGAGTTCCTCAATGAATTTTATGATGAGTTGCATGCTCTTGCGAGCTTGTTCAAGATCGCTGAACTTACCACCGGTGGCATCAAAATTTATTGCATACCAAGCAGCTCCGTAAGGCGGTAGGTCGTAAGGTGCTCTGGCACTCACGATGAAGATGCGCTCATCAAGCTCTGGTGAGAAAGAAAATAGATCATCCTCATTGCTGCCATAACCATGCAGTAGCAGGAGCAGGGGCCCATTTTCTTGATTTGCAGGTCTTATACGATGTTCTAAACTTAAACTTTTTTTCTCTGTCATTTTATAAAGCTAAACCATTTTTGAAAAGCTGCGCCTACCACGGGCAATTCATCTTTTTGATCTCTTATCACGCTCATGAGCCCCAGCATGGCCATTAGAACTACTAGAAAGATAATCACAAACGCTAACCAATAAACATCGTCAGGGATCACTCCAGCAAAAATGCTCAGTGCAAGGGCGACACTCGCAATGCCCAGCATCTGTCTAATGTGAAACGATACAAACTCGTTATTGCGACCGTTATTAAGAATGACGGCTACCCCCAAAACTGCAATAAATAATATGAAATGTATAAATAAGAGTAGCGAACTCAAATAAGCCAGCATTGCGATATTCTTATCTTTCATGATTAGAAATTGAATTGTGAAGCCTTACCATTTATCGTTCCCAGAACCTTTCCTTTACAGCGTAGACCGATAGCAGCTGCATTTTTGGATTCGGAAAGAATGTTTGATTTCTCAAAATTAAAACTATGTTCTGGATCAAATAAAGTCATGATAGCCTTGCTGTTTTCGCTGATTTCAGAGCGGGCGATACCATAAACGCTGTAGCCACTTGTGAGCAGATCAATTGTTTTTTCCATGCCCAACTTTTCATTACTCAACCCAAATACACTCTCAAGACCTATGCTTCCAGCCGTCGCCTGATCAAATTCTACATCTTTATGTTCAATATTTAGTGGGGTGTGATCGCTCGTCACCATATCGACCGTACCATCTATAATGAAATCTATGATTTTTGACACAGAATCTTTGCTTCTCAGAGGTGGCTGCAACTTATAATTGGTGTCAAATTTTTCTAAAGCTGAACTGTTTAAAACCAAGTGATGTGCAGAGATCGAGCATGTAATTTGTAAACCTTGAGCTTTTGCAGTTTTAATCAGTTTCAGCGACTCGATTGTACTGATTGTAGGTATGTGTAGATGCGCGTTTGTATATCGTGCGATCTCTATATCGCGCGCTACCTGGAGGGATTCTGCCAGAGCAGGTTGCGATTTAATGCCTAAATGTATGGTCGTCTGATCTTCATTTACCACTCCCTTACCGGCGATAGCATTGTGTACTGGGTAGGAGTGGATCAGACCGTTAAAGCTTTTTGTGTATTGAAGGGCGATCTTAAGCAAGTTTGCATTTGTAATACTCTTCTTAAAATCGTAGAAACCTACACAACCCGCCTCACGCATATCAAAAAGTTCTGCGAGATGTTCTCCTTCTTGATTCAAAGTCAGGCTGCCTAATGGATGTATGTCTACCAGTTTGTTTTTATACAGGCTTTTCAGGGACCTGATTCCAGCGGCATTCTCAGGATTGGGCTGGTTGTTTGGGTTGAGTAAAATGCTGGTAAATCCGCTGCTAGAAGCTGTGGCCAGTCCATTTTTTATAGACTGACGCTCTTCGTAACCTGGCGCTCCAAAACTTACGCTGCTGTCTATCCAGCCTATGCTCACATGGAGGTTCTCGTGCTCTATGATCTGAGCAGCATCTTCAATGAGATCATTTCCTATTTTCTTAATAATCCCTTTATCAATTAAAATATCTTTTTTGCTATTGTGATGATCAGATGCGGAATCAACAATGTGTGCATTTTTTAAAAGGATCATTTCAGGTATTTTAAAATCAGGATTTCACAAATTAAGAAAAATAATGCTCCATAAAGAAACCATCGCCAGAGCGTAGTCACTTCTTCACTCGCAGCAATTTCAGTAAAAACTTCTTCTAAGTTGTTTGCTGTGCTCACACCTAGTTGATTGTCTGAAAGGTAGTTCAATATGTTTTCAGACCTAGGATAATTGAATGCGATTTGAGCGACTGTGTTTTCTTCATGTATCACATCAATGACTCCATCGGCGAGGATATCATCTTCAGTATTGATCTGCACGTAATTCGGATAGCTGCGCTGTCTTGGAATCAGTTCGTTGTTCTCCAGTTTGAATTTTACTACACCATCATCTTTTATGGAATAAGGTATGGCAATTTCTGACGGAACGCCTGTTTCAAAATAAAGCCTGGGAAGCGGCAAACTACTCATGGCCATATTGAAGAAGACAGGCACAATGAGTGGAGAGCTTTGAAAGTTTGTATTTTCAATATTAAGCGGTGCGGTAAAAACAAACGTATTGCCGGCTTCATATAGAAATTTGCTGCCATCTGCATATTCTAGAATCGCGTTTCCTGAATTAACCTTCGCTGTTTTTTGAACGCTAGGGTATTGAAAATTACGCACTCGCTTGTTGAAAACATCATTCATAACAGGATGGTCATAATTGATGCGCGTAATATTTTTTTCTGATTCTAGCATCTCATAGGCTCTCGTGATACCACCGGTAACACCATTTTCATTTGGTATGAAAATAATCTTCCCGCCATTTGATGTAAAAACGTCCAGTTCACTTTTTAAAGACGCTGGTATAGTTTCCAGTTCATTTAAAACTACCAGATTTTGGTCTTTGATCAGGTTGTAATTGAGGTCTTTCAATCGATAGCCTGAATATTCAAACGGGCGGCCTTTAAAAATTCTATTTATAAATTCACCTTCTGCTTCGTTTATGGATAGCACTTTGATTTGACTAGAAGTATCATAAGACAGATAAAATTCATTGTCAAATTTGAGTCCATTGTCTGTTATGCTCACTTTAGCGTTCAAGCCTTCACCAGCTTCAACATCAAAAACAGCTTCTCCTTTTTGATCTTTTAAAGTCACGCTTGTTTTTGCCAGCAGTAGACTTTTGTTGAATAAAGAAACAGTAACCGGTTGCTCAAGGTTAAAGTTTGAAGAAACCTCCACGCCTAGTTGAATCGCATTGTTGACCCGTTTTTTTACAAAAACACTATCGATACTCAAGTTTTTAGTCTCCTGCGGCACGTAGCGAACTATTTTGAGATCACCGGTGAAGATTGAGTCAGTTTCAGCGCCGTTCAATTGCTGGAGATCGCTCAACATAATCAAGCGCATGGCCTCACTCTGTGCTAGTGTTCCAGCCTTAAGCATAACTTGAGATAAACTGTAGGCCTCAGTCGTAAAACCTAATTTCAAGAGCTGATTGGTAAGACTTTGCCTGGTCTCATTTCTAAAAACTTGATCGTTTGAGAATACCGTCACCTCGCGATCAGCATCTAGTGATGAAAGAAGATCAGTAACTGCTGCATTGAGTAAGGTTCCCTCGCTACCTTGAGCCTGCATCGAGAAGCTGTTGTCGAGGTAAATTATAGTCTCCGTCTGCTCGCTGTTTTGATCCTCTGCGGGTAGATAAGGCTGTGCAAAAGCTAGAACCAGGCAGGTGACGACTAGCAATCGCGCGAGAAGGGATAGCCACTTTTTGAGCTGGCGGCTTTTACGAGTTTGGCTGATGAGCGGTTTTAGAAAAGCAACATTAGTAAACTCCTTTTTTTTAAATCTACGCAACTGAAAAAGGTGGACTATAATCGGAACGATCAGAAAAAACAATCCGTAAAGTAGGTGCGGGTGCTTAAAAACCATTCATAAGATCACTTTGCCAAAGATAGTAGAGTTCCACAGCCTAAACAAGATACGGGCCACAACTTCCAGCAGGTTTACAACTCTTTAAAAGCACCCAGTCCAAAGAGCGCAAAATCATATTTTACCGGATCCTCAGGATCCATTTTCCGTAACTGTTTGTCCAGCTCTGCAACGGCTTTTGCATCGTTTTGTTTGCGTCTGAGCAACTTCAGTTTACGCGCGATGTTGCCGGTGTGCACATCCAGCGGTAAGGAAAGTGCTGACGCCGGGATGCTGTCCCAAATCCCAAAATCCACACCCGCGAGATCCTTCCTGACCATCCACCGCAAGAACATATTGATGCGTTTTGCGCTACTGCCCTTTAGCGGGTCACTCACGTGTTTCTGGGTGCGTTTTTCGTGATCGATCTCAAAGAACAGCCGTTTAAAAGTCGAGATCCCTCCCTGTAGATCTTTGTGGTTGAGGTGGTACGCTTTCGCGAAAGCGGATTCCAGACCAGCATGGTTCTTATAAATATTTTGAAGTGCCTGCATAAACGTGCGGCAATCTTGAGCGTTGAACGTGCGGTGTACAAAACCCTCAAACCGATCCAGATCTACTGGCATGTGATTTCTGATAAAATCTGCCGGTGCATGATCCATGAGTTCCATCCATTTGTGGGCGTTGTTGATGATGGATTTGCGATTGCCCCAAGAAATCGTCGCGATCAGAAAGCCGGCAATCTCAATATCTTCCTTGCTGGTGAATAGGTGAGGGATCTGAATGGGATCGTGGGGGATAAAGTCAGGCACGTTGTACTGCAGCACCTTTGCGTCTAGAAATTCCTTGAGTTCGGCTTTTTTCAATAGTTCGTTTTTGCTTTACTGAACAATTCCCATACCGATTATTTCTTCTTCAAGTGCTCCTCGATATCGCTAATGTGATAGCCCAGAGCCTTGGTAGAAATTTGAATTTCCTTGATGAGCAAGGCTAGCGAGATGATTAACAATAAAAGTGCTATACCAAAGATGTAAATCGATGCTTCTTGCTGCTCAATGTAAATTAAAAACATGGTCAACACGCAAAGCAAAAGACTGGAAATCCCAAAAATTTGCATGTATCGCGTCAAGTCCAGTCGAGATCTCAAATTTTGAATCTGTCTCAACAAAGTTGGGTCGTGGTTTTCTTTGTATCTACCGTGCAAATTTCTGATGACAGATGCGTATGCGAGAAACCTATTAGTATAAGCGAGCATGATTAGAGAGATGGCAGAAAAAAGTAGAGTAGGAGTAGTAAGAGTCAGTTCGTTCATGCCTTGATTTTGAAACGGAATCTTATTCAGTTTACAATTAGTCCATCTACCATGGTAAGCTTACGATCGGCTAGTTCTGCCAGCTCGTGGTTGTGGGTTACGATGACAAAGGTTTGATTGAATTCTTCTCTTAGTTTAAAGATGAGGTTGTGAAGGTCATCTGCCGTGTTACTGTCGAGATTTCCCGTAGGCTCATCGGCATAGATCACGCTGGGATTGTTGATCAAGGATCTGGCCACGGCTACTCTTTGCTGTTCACCTCCTGATAGTTCACCCGGTTTATGATTATGTCTGTGAGATAAGCTTAAAATCTCGAGGAGTTCTTTGGCGCGTTTTTCTGCCTCATGTTTTTTAGTTCCTTTGATGAAAGCTGGAATACAAACATTTTCTAGAGCGGTAAATTCTGGCAATAACTGATGAAATTGAAAGATAAAACCTAGTGACTCGTTTCTGAACCTGCTGAGTTGTTTTTGATTCAGTTTATTGATATCAGTCCCATTAATGTTGAGAACTGTAGCTGGATTTTTGTCTGCTTGCTCGAGAGTCCCTAAAATATGTAGTAAGGTAGTTTTCCCTGCGCCAGAGCTACCCACAATGCTCACGACCTCTCCTTTTTTTATCTCAAGGTCTACTCCCTTAAGTACTTGAAGCTCATCAAAGGATTTAAAGACATCTTTTGCAATAATCATAAGTCAAATGTAAGACTAATATACTTGCGTTTTGAGCCGGTTCTGAGTTTTCAGGAATTGTTACTGAACCAAGACCTCGCTTGATTTACATCCAGAAAATAGGTGATGCGCAGCGAGAAGTTGTGTCGTACCGGGTTGTCAAATAGGTTGCTTACACTATCGACATACCCTATTTGTCCCTGGTTATCAAAATTATTTGCTGCGTTGCGGTACAAAAAGGTCGCCTCGCTACCCGGTGCAAACCTCCAGCGATAGGAAAAGTCAAGATTCCATACGTTGAAGTTTGCATCAGGATTTTCATCGTCCGCCAGCTCAAAATCACTTGGAGCGGTAGTGCCGTCATTGAGAAGTTCTTGAAAATCCCTACTAAAGCTTGCCCTGGACCAGTTGTTTCTAAACGACAGACTCAAGGCATGTCTATTATTAAAATTGTAAGAACCACTTATGCGGTTTTCAACCGTGTGGGTGTCTCTCAGACTCAAGATGCTCGTAGTCCCGCCATCAGTACGTGTGACATAGCTCAACCTATTCTCGTTCTTGTCCCATTGAAATGTATAAACGATGAGAAACTCATCACTAAACCTATATCTGGGCGAGATACGATAGTCATAACTTATTTCAGGATCGTCAAAACGGGAAAAGTATCCGGCTCTGGCGTCAATTGCAAATTTTTTCCTGTAGTCACTACTTATGAAAGCCCCAGTAAAATAGCTGGGTGCATACCTTACGACCTGCCCTGCGATACGAGATTCAAACTGGTCCTTACGCTCCGTATTGTACTGGATATCTCCCCCAAAGCTAAACCGCTCTACCGTGGCAAAAAACGGATTGAGTGTTATATCTGTACCAGTATGAAAATTAGGGGTGAGCGCCCTGCGGTGTCTTACCCTCATCTCGATCTCGTAGAAGTTGAAAATTCCCTGCTGGGTTTGCTGGAGGTAACTCATATCTGTGGCAAAGGTCAAAAAATTGGTTCGGAACTGCCTTCCCAGATCATTAGGGTTGTAGGATTCACCTACCCAGAACGCACCCAGTCTGGGTCGCCATTTTCCTGAGGTCCTGCGCCACTGAGCCTCGCCGGCATGCCCAGTTTCTGTCCCATCTGGGGTGAAGCGATTGCTCATTTGCAGCTGTCCTCGATAATTATTTCTTGCCGTTTTGTCGTTGTGATTAAGCTCTAGGGCCGTGACGTTTGCATCAGTAAAAGTGCCGCTGCGCAGCGTACTCGCGTTAGAGATGGCAATGGACGAGTTATTACCGTACTGCTGGTCCAGAACCAGCATGTTATAATTGGTAATGGGCTCTGTGACGACGCTTCTAGTTGCTCCAGTATCGTTATTTCTTATGGTAGCCTCCGTTTTTTCTGTAATGGCATTAAGGATACCTATTCCCAGGCCGCCATCAGTTCTGCCGGTGAATTTTAAGGCATTTAAAAGATTTGCCGTAGATGGATTGTCAATGATATCTTCATTATCTAAGGTTTCAATACTTCCTGCGCCTGTAGGAACCTGCCCTATACGTCTTGAAAAGAAAATATCGCCCTTGTCAAAAAGATCGGCACCTTCTATAAAAAAGGCGCGGTTCTCACCAAAGAGTTGTTCAAACGGGCCTAGATTGAGTTCCACCCGGTCAAAGGCCACTTGCCCAAAGTCAGGTACAAGAGTCGCATCAAGGGTGAAGGCGTCGCTGACACCATATTTCAGGTCCATTCCAGCATTAAAAGTGAACTGTTCACTACCATCAAAAATATCGTAGATCACAGAGCTGAAAGGATAGAGGTTCAATCGCAACGGTGGATCAATGTTTGAAATACCCATAAGCAGGGCGTCGTACTGGGTCTGATTACCGGTAGTGATGTCTATGAAATTATAGGAGTACTCTTCGTTCAGGTGACGTATCCTACGCACTACCTGAAAGCTCCAGTCTTGAACCTCTTTTTCTGGAAACCTGAGTGTGCGGTACGGGATCTTCATCTCTACATACCAGCCATTTTCATCTATGGTCGCTTCAGATAGGAATACCACGTTGAAGCTAAAATCCTGACGGTCACCCTCAACTATGGCATCACCCAGCGCATTACCTGCGGTCGCGTAAAATCGGGTCTGGTTGATCTGGTTGTTATAGGTGTTAACGTGAAATTCAAAAAGATCAGCTTGAACAAAAACATCGTCGCGCTGGGAAAACTGTCTGAGGATGCGCTCTGGTTCATTGTCATACATATAACCCGCGACATAGAGAGCATTGTCGTCATAGGCAATCTTAACCTCAGTTTTATGCGTTTCGCGCTCGGGCTCTCCATTGCGAGGTTCCCGCATCACAAAATTCTTGCCTGATGGTATATCGTCCCAAAATGATTCAAAGGGCCTACCGTCGATTTCAGGCGCCGTCTCAACCCGCGTAGCAGTATATACCTTACGTTTTATGATGAGAGTGCTGTCTTGTTGCGGGCTCGCTTTCGCGAAAGCGTAATAAAAAAGGGCTAAAAAAAATAAAAAAAGCGATCGATTCATCTTCAAACTGACAATTTCGCAAAACTAAAAGGTCTTAACAAAGGTTTTGTCTAAAGGCATGTTAAGAATCCCTTTGTGGCATTCCCACGCGCTAACTTGCACAAAAAAGACAAATGGCGAGAGCGATTTTTGCAGGAGGATGTTTCTGGTGTACTGAAGCAGTATTTCAGCGGGTCAATGGAGTAGAGAAGGTGACTTCAGGATTCTGTGGCGGCACGATCAAAAATCCGCCCTACCGAGAAGTAGTGCAAGGCAGAACGGGTCATGCTGAGGCGGTTGAGGTAATATATGATGAGGATAAGGTAAGTTTCAAGCAACTTATGGAGGTTTTCATGGCTACCCACGATCCCACTACGCTCAACAGACAAGGTTATGATGTGGGGACGCATTACCGCAGCGCTGTATTTACACTTACCGCTGAGCAGCAGGAACAGGCCGAAGAATTTGTCCAGAATCTTGATCAAAGCGACGCTTTTAAAGATCCCATTGTTACGGAAATCAAGCGAGTATCTGATTTCTATCCCGCTGAGCAAGAGCATTATGATTACTACAACAGGCATAGAAGTCAAGGGTATTGCCAGGTGATCATAGATCCCAAAGTAAAAAAGCTAATGACCCAATTTCCAGATATATCAAAGGCTCAGTAGGGATGTTATTGATTTGAATAGACCTTCACATCTGTAAGTGGTATTTCAATACCATAGATTTCTCTCTTTTCTGCAAGCATGAATCCGGCGCTGGTCTCGTACCAGTTTTTCCATTCTGCTTTCACGCCGTCCAGCGGTATGATCTGCACCCACATTTTGAAGGATTCAGGGAGGTAAGTATCATCAAGCTTCCATACATAGACATCGCCTGGGGTTGTGCCTCCACTTGTATATCTTACCAGTAACTCATTTTCTGAGATATATTCCAGTTCCGTTCCGGCATCTTTTATCTTGAAGGGTGCGATCAACCAGAAACTATCATTGTTGAAATTGCTGAGTGCATAATCAAGATAATCCTGCCTGTCATCAAAAGATACATTGTTACCCTTATAGAAAACCGAACTTTCCTGTGGGAAGTTCAAATCCAGAATCACCCGGCTATCTTCCCATTTTACGCTTACCATGTTGTTTTGTGGCTGCCAGTTGTACTTATTGACCCCTCTAAAAGTCCAAGTGATACTGTCTACGTTTTCAAGCTGATCTGAATTCAGGGCGTCCAGCATCTTATCAGCAAGGACTTGGGCTTTTTCACCTTTGATTCCTTGTGGTATTTCTTCGCTAAAAGCTATTTTGAGACCTATAAAAGCAATGATGATGAGTAGAATGAGAACTCCTACAATCTTTAAAAATCGTTTCATGCGTTGTTGAATTTATATCAAAGGTATTATTTGAAAAGCTATAATCCAGTCTGTCCAGCATTACCGGTCTTGCTTATTTTATGAATAGTATAGGAAAATGAACTTCAGTTAAAGATTTAGTGTGTCTAACTTGCGCCCCTGTTTATGAAAAAGTCACTCTTTATTCTCCTTATAGCCTTTGCGTACTCCAGCCAGGCTCAAAATCAATTCAATCTCTCTTTAGATCAAGATCGTACGCTTTGGCAGGATTTCACTTATGATATGGGTAATGTTTTTCAAGGAGTGGGCTATGCATATACTAGGCCATTATACTGGCAGGGAGATGATTTCCTAAAGCTAGGCGCGGTCGCCGGGACAACTTATGGATTGTATACCCTTGATACTAATATCCAAAGAAGTTTTAGGGAACACAAAGACAATGTGCCTGATCTACTTTTAGATTACGGCTGGTACGCGGGAAGCCCTCAAAACAACTATGGGGTAACGGGAGCAGTATATCTTACCGGCTTATTTACCAAAAACGAAAAATTGAGGCGTACTGGAGTCTTAATGATATCATCTGCGACCGCAACTGGATTTTTTCAACAGTTCTTGAAATCTGCCACGGGTAGGGCTAGGCCGGGAGCTGAACTCGGTAAGAACCACTTTAGACCCTTTGGCGGTAGTGTGGCTTATCGATCCTTCCCATCTGGACATGCCGTGCTTTCATTTACACAGGCTCATGCTATTGCTAAACAGTTTAAGAGTTGGTGGGCAAAGGCGCCTATTTATGCCGTAGGTGCCATACCAGGCTTGAGTCGCATTTATACTGATGCCCACTGGGCCAGCGACGTTTTTTTGAGCTGGGCGATGAGTTACTTTATGGTTGAGGCCATAGATATTTACCTCGATAAAAAGTATGAAGAAAAATATAATGATAATGCTCGTAAAAACTCTAGCCTAGATCTATCGTTCTCACTTACGGGAATAGGGGTGAGGTACTCTTTTTAGAGCAAGAGCAAAAAAGCCCTTTGATCGATGCGACATCTTTCAAAGGGCTTTTTGTCTGTTCAGAGTTCTTACTTTTTGAACTTCACCTTATAGTCCTCGATCGCTTGGTTTACGATCTCGATGGCCTTGTCGCGACCCTGGAAGTCCTCAACGTCCACGGTTTTGTTCTCCAGTTTTTTATAGTCTTCAAAGAAATTGCGCATTTCTTTCTTCCAGTATTCTGGGAGTTCGCTTACATCATTAAAATGGGCGACACTCATGTCGTTTTTGGCAACCGCAATGATCTTATCATCCATCTCGCCGCCGTCCATCATCTGCATCACGCCTATCACCTTTGCATCAACCAGGCACATGGGTACGATCTCGATTTGAGAAAGAACTAGAATATCTAGTGGATCTTGGTCATCACAGTAGGTACGTGGTATAAAACCGTAATTTGTAGGATAATACATGGATGAATAGATCACGCGATCCAGAATCAACATACCAGATTCCTTGTCCAGCTCATACTTAGCTCGAGTGTTTTTAGGGATCTCTATACAGGCCGTTACAGTTTCCGGTGCATTTTCACCGTAGCTTACATGGTGCCATGGATTTTTTTTCATGATAGTTTTTTAAATCGGGCAGCAAAAGTAATATGGTTTTCGCTTTCGCGAAAGCGTAATCACTACAATCATAGTCCACTATATCAACTATATCGATTGATGTAAAATTCAAAAGAAGGCGTTAAAGTACAAAGCCAAGACCATGACTATATGATTAAGCATTAATTTTATACGATGATGCAACAAGAGAGGCGAGGTTTTAGGTTTGAGTTTTATGATCCAGAGGAGAAAGATCCTTTTGACAAATTGTTTGATATTTTCAAGGAGCTGATTACTCATACTTCAGGTGATTTTGACGAAGCGATCAACTGGCTCCGGGAGCTTGATAAGGAATACAAACTCACGACGCCAGACTATAGTATCGACGATTTTATTGAAGACCTTAAGCAGCGTGGCTATATTAAGGAGGAGTTTGACCCTGAAGCTGGGCAAGAAGGCGATGGTTCTGGAGACCAGGGTGGTAGGTTTAGTATTACTGCAAAAACGGAGCAGCTGCTGAGAAAACATGCTCTGGAGCAAATTTTTGGCAACATGCGAAAAAGTGGAGCTGGAAATCACAAGACAGGTAAACTAGGTCAGGGCGATGAGTATTCAGGTGATTTTAGGTCTTATCAATTTGGCGATGGACTGGATCGCATTTCCATGACTGAAAGCTTGCGCAATGCTCAGATCAATCACGGGATGGGGAATTTCAGCCTGACTGAAGATGATCTCGTTGTTGAGGATACACGCTTCAAAGCCCAGATGAGTACCGTTTTGATGATTGATATCTCGCACAGTATGATCCTTTATGGAGAAGACCGCATTACACCTGCCAAAAAAGTCGCCATGGCTCTTGCAGAGTTAATTACTACAAGATACCCTAAAGATACGCTGGATATCCTTGTTTTTGGGAATGATGCCTGGACCATACAAATAGCAGATCTACCTTACTTAAAAGTGGGCCCTTATCATACTAATACCGTCGCCGGTTTACAACTGGCCATGGATTTGCTGCGTAGAAAAAGAAATACTAACAAACAAATCTTCATGATCACAGATGGTAAACCCAGTTGCCTGAGACTTAAAGATGGACGGTATTACAAAAACTCAAATGGGCTGGATGAGTACATAGTCGAAAAGTGTTATACCATGGCTGCGCAAGCTCGAAGAATGCACATCCCCATTACCACTTTCATGATTGCAAACGATCCTTACCTACAACGGTTTGTCGATGAGTTTACAGAGGCAAATCAAGGAAAAGCTTTTTATACTGGTCTTAAAGGTCTGGGAGAGATGATCTTTAGGGACTATGATGCTAATCGCCGTAGTAGAATTAAATAGCTTTTGACTGACAAATTTGAATTCCATAAATGTCGCTTGTTACAAACAACTGTTTTATAATCACTTATAAACTTTTGATCTGCGGATAATTCTTGCGTTTAGATAAATGCATGGTCATGATTTATATATCTTTGTCTATTAGGTATAAAACTTAATCATGAAGCAAATTTACTTCTGTATGGCTCTACTGTTATGCGTAGGCCAATTTTCTCAAGCTCAAAACAATATTGACGATGCTAATTTTGATGACTCTATCAAATACAGCATTTTCTATGGTTTGAACTACTCGTTTCTTGAAAACTACGGGAACGATGGTTTCAAGGGTGAGCGTTCTGGTTACAATGCAGGTGCTCTTGCTGAGATGCCGTTTGCAAATAAATGGTCTTTTGAAGCTTCGTTATTTTTCTCAGTAGTGGGCGAGCAGCCCATTGTCGATGATCGAGTGGTGGCGAGGTTTAGGACTTATACCATCAACTTGCCGGTGCAATTCAAATTCTATCCAGGAAAAAATAAAAATTTGAGCTTCCATATTGGTCCACAGTTGAGTTACAATTTTGAGCCTAAGATATTTGAAAATCAGAACCAAGATTTCAGAACATTAGAAGATGTCGTTCATACTGGTTTTGATGGAACCGCTGGATTTGGATATAAACTACCAGGCTTTGGTCTATTTATAAAAGGAACTTTCAGTTACGGATTTGCTGATATTTTTGTGAATCAGGATGTATATACTTCTGAGCGTTTCAAAGTGATCCGTATTGATATAGGATACCAGTTCTAGACGTAAAGCTTTTTCATTGTAACCTTTCTGACAAAGACAGATGACTGAAATTTTTAAGAAGGGATCTAAAAAAGTCATCAATGCCTGGGCTTTCTATGACTGGGCAAATAGTGTTTATTCGCTTGTAATCAGTAGCGCGATATTCCCTATTTTCTATTCTGTAGTAAGTGAAAGGGCTTTTGAAGATGGTAATGTGCCAGAGCTGCTTTCTGGCTTCAATAATGAGTCGATCATCATTATTACATCTGCAATAGGTTTCATTATTGTCAGCATCATGTCACCCATTCTTTCTGGAGTGGCAGACTATAGTGGGAAGAAAAAACTGTTTCTCAAAGTCTTTTGTTATTTGGGCGGTTTGAGTTGCATAGGCCTGGCATTTTTTAGTTTTGACCATTTATACCTTAGCTTGCTTATTTATATGCTTGCCCTGATCGGTTTCTGGGGGAGTTTGGTTTTTTATAACTCGTTTCTACCCGATATTGCTTTTCCAGAGCAGCAAGACAGCGTGAGCGCGCGTGGGTTCTCAATGGGATATGTGGGAAGTGTAATCTTATTGGTGATATGCCTAGTTTTTATTGAAGGAGGGTTTTATCCAGAAGAGGGTCTTTTTCCCGATAGCGATTTAATGCCATTGAATGCAGTACAACTTTCCTTTATGCTGGTAGGAGTCTGGTGGATAGGATTTGCTCAGTACACATACTCTTACTTACCAGCAGGTTTGTCAAAAGATCGCACCGGCGTGAAAAGTATTTGGACAAGTGGTTTCAAGGAATTACGTAAGGTTTACGGTCAGTTGGTTCAAAACCGTTCCATGAAAAAGTACCTCAGCGCTTTTTTCATCTACAGCATGGCTGTTCAAACGGTTATGTATGTAGCGACCTATTTTGGGACTGAAGAGGTGGCTTGGGAAGAAGGAGGTCAGACTATGGGATTGATAGTGAGTATTTTATTGATACAGATTGTAGCTGTTTTTGGCGCTTGGCTGGCTAGTTTACTTTCCAAAAGGATCGGGAACATCAAAACACTTATTGTCATCAACGTAGTGTGGATGCTTATCTGTGTCTATGGCTACTTCGTGATAACTCCCATTCAATTTTATATCACCGCTGGATTTGTAGGACTGGTGATGGGGTCGATCCAGTCGCTCTCCAGAAGTACCTATTCAAAAATGCTACCAGCCTCAACTACAGATACGACTAGTTTTTTCAGCTTCTACGATGTTGCAGAAAAAATAGGCATCGTGATCGGGATGCTATTGTTTGCAATAGTAGGTGAAATCACGGGAAGCATGCGCGGCCCTATTCTATTTTTGATTGTATTCTTTATTCTTGGAGTGGTCATACTTTCAACCATACCTACTTTAAAGGTCAACCGAGAGTCTGAGTAGCTTATTTTAATCTCGCTTTCGCGAAAGCGCAATAAATACAAATCCTAAAACTCAATCGTTCTTCTCTCCAGAAGTTGAATATTACTGATCATGCGCTCTCGTACTAGATTCATCATGCGTTTGTTAAGCGCACTAGAATTTTGAATATAAGTCTCGTATTCAGGAAGCGTGAACTGACCTATGATGATCCCCTTCAAACTATTTCTGAATTTCTGATCCCGATTTACGGCATTTTCAATATAATCGATACGCTTAGGAGCTGTCAAACCGTGAAAAACATTCTTGTGCTTGCGTATATAGTTTCTGAAAACTTCAATCAACAAATCATTTTGCAGCTTAGCAATGGGACGTAATGTTTGGTTCTGAAAACGCTCTCCCTCACTCATATTCTCATGAATCCTCATACCGGGAATTTCTGGCCTCAAGGCAACAAGATACTCGTCTCTATTTTTCATGATTGTTGTTTTGACTAAGGTACAATCACAGTTTATCCCTCACGGGTGTTATAGACATGGCTTCTTAACAGGCTTGTCAACAGATCATTTCTACCTAATCCACTTCTCGAGGATAACCATATCGAGTTCTCGACGGTACTAATAACAAGGACTTAAGCCTAAACTTAACTGTACAACCTAAGCTGTATGTTGTGGTTTACCTATTTTTACGCATTAAACTATAATTATGCGCGTACATTTTATCGCGATAGGCGGGAGCGCCATGCATAATCTTGCACTGGCACTTCATCATAAAGGATATACAGTAAGCGGTAGTGACGATACCATATTTGAACCCAGCAAATCTCGATTGCAAAAACACGGCTTATTGCCAAAGGAATATGGCTGGTTCCCAGAAAAGTTGACGGAAGGATTAGATGCTGTGATACTGGGAATGCATGCAAAACCAGACAATCCTGAGTTGTTGAAAGCTCAAGAACTGGGTCTAAAAATTTATTCCTATCCAGAATATCTGTACGAGCAGTCCAAAGAAAAAACCCGTGTCGTCATAGGAGGTTCTCACGGTAAAACGACAATTACCAGCATGGTGTTACACGTGTTGCACTACCATGGTCGTGAGGTAGATTATATGGTCGGTGCCCAGCTGGAAGGTTTTGATACCATGGTGCACCTGACTGATGAGAATGAATTTATCATTCTCGAGGGAGATGAATACCTTTCCAGTCCCTTAGACCGTCGTCCCAAATTTCACCTTTATGAGCCTAATATCGCACTCATTTCAGGAATCGCTTGGGATCATATCAATGTTTTTCCTACTTGGGAAAACTATGTGAGTCAGTTTGAAGTTTTTGTTGAGAAAATGAAAAACGGAAGCATTCTGGTTTACAATGAAGATGATCCCACCGTAAAGGAAATTGCCGAAAACGCTACCCAACCCACGAGAAAACACCCTTACTCCATTCCGCAACATGAGATTGTAGATGGAATCACTTACCTAGAAACTTCAGAAGGAGCCATGCCGGTAAAGGTTTTTGGAGAGCATAATTTGAGTAACCTCGCTGGTGCAAAATGGATTTGCCAGCACATGGGAGTTGATGAAGAGGACTTCTACGAGGCCATCGCCAGTTTCAAAGGAGCATCAAAAAGACTTGAAAAAATAGCTTCTAATCAGAGTACGGTTATTTATAAAGATTTTGCCCACTCGCCTAGTAAGGTAAAAGCAACGACTGCTGCGGTAAAGAATCAATATGAAAGTCGCAAACTCATTGCGTGTCTGGAACTTCATACCTATTCCAGTCTGAATCCCGAATTTTTAAAAGAATATGAAGGTGCATTGGATCAAGCTGATGAAGCTGTAGTTTTTTACAGTCCAGATGCGGTAGCGATAAAAAAACTCGATCCGGTTAGTGAATCTCAGATAAAAGATGCCTTCAACAACGAGAACTTGATCGTTATGACAGATTCAAAGGAATTTAAAAAATGGTTGTTCCAGCAAGAAGTAAAAAACAAAACAGTTTTGCTCATGAGTAGCGGAAACTACGGTGGTCTTGATTTTGATGAGGTCAAAAATTTAATAGCATAAAAAGACTCGCGATTTGTCAAAAAATAACCGTAAGCATCACAAAAAATCCTTTGATAAGGGCGTACAGGCAAAAAAACATCTGGGGCAGCACTTCCTGAAGGACGAGAGCGTCGCCTTGCGTATTGCAGAATGTCTGAGTTATAAGGGCTATGATCAAGTCCTGGAGATAGGGCCTGGAACGGGAGTCTTGACAAAACATGTGTTGCGCAAAGGCATCAAAGTCACGGCGATGGAACTGGATAATGAGTCTGTCGTTTATTTGAAGCACAGTTTTGGATTAGAGCATCCCAAGTTGGTCAACTCCAAGACTTTTGAGGTTATGGAAGCTGACTTCCTTAAACAAGATCTTTCTAGTATTTATGGACAGCAATCTTTTGCGATCATCGGTAATTTCCCTTACAATATAAGTACACAAATAGTTTTCAAAACTCTAGACCATAGAGATCAAGTCGTTGAATTTGGCGGTATGTTTCAAAAGGAAGTTGCACAGCGCATTTGTGCCTCACACGGTTCTAAAACCTACGGGATTTTATCTGTTTTGTCTCAAGCCTATTATGATGCAAAATATCTGTTTACCGTAAAACCAGGAGTATTCAACCCACCACCCAAGGTGGATAGTGGAGTTTTATTGCTTTCGCGAAAGCGTGACTACGACAGTCTCCCCTGCACCTATATATCCTTGAGTAGAGTCGTGAAAACGGCGTTTCAGCAAAGGCGTAAGACTTTACGTAATTCATTAAAATCGCTCAATCTGCCAGATGAATTACGGGAAGAGGAAATTTTTAATTTGAGGCCTGAACAGATTAGTGTGGAGGAGTTCATCGCGCTAGCTGAGCGCGTTGAGAATTTAGCTTAAGGTTGCATGCCTGAATTAAAGGAACAATCATAGGTCTAAATACTATATTTGTAGCTAAGCCCAGTCCGTCATGCAATTTGCTATTTCAGAAGATTTTCTTGACAAAATAATTGATTTGATTGAGCACGAGGACCGTGCCCAACTTACCAGTATACTTCAAGACCTACACTTTGCCGATATAGCAGAGATCATAGATGAGCTCAATCTCGAGCAGGCGGTATTTTTAGTCAAGCTTC
Source organism: uncultured Flavobacteriaceae bacterium (assembly GCA_964631155.1). Taxonomy (GTDB): domain Bacteria; phylum Bacteroidota; class Bacteroidia; order Flavobacteriales; family Flavobacteriaceae; genus Nonlabens. The sequence continues at coordinate 39,419 of CAZVYO010000012.1, read as the reverse complement.
TGGACTCGCAAAAAACCTCTGAAGCACTTATGGAGCTTGACGAGGCTCAACGAGAGCGTGTCCTAAATGCCCTAAGCCCTAAAGAAATCGCTGATGAGCTGGGAGAAATGGATACAGATGACGCTGCTGATATTCTAAACGACCTCCCTGATGATATTGCTCAAGAAGTCATCAACGAGATGGAAGACGAGCAGCATGCAGAAGATATCGTTGATCTTTTGCGCTATGATGAGAACAGCGCCGGTGGACTTATGGCTAAGGAACTTGTAAAAGTCAATGAAAACTGGACGGTTACAGGTTGTGTGAGCGAGATGCGCGCCCAGGCCGAAAATGTCACTCGAGTCCATTCCATATATGTTGTGGATAATGGCAATAAACTCAAAGGCAGGTTGTCCCTTAAAGATTTGCTCACGAGCAAAGAGAGTACGCCTATCAAGGAAGTTTATATACCTAAAGTTGATAAGGTAAATGTAAATACCACGGGTGAAGAAGTCGCTCGGATCATGCGTAAATACGATCTTGAGGCCATACCAGTAGTAGATGAGCTCGATAGACTCGTGGGACGCATCACCATCGATGATATCGTTGATTTTATTACGGAAGAAGCAGAAAAGGATTATCAGCTCGCATCTGGTATCTCGCAAGATGTAGAGGCAAATGATAGTATTTGGGATTTGACTAAGGCGCGGTTGCCCTGGCTCGTTCTTGGGCTTGTAGGTGGAATAGGCGCTGCTGCCATCATGGGTAGGTTTGAGCACATGATTGCAGAACATGCTATTTTGTTCTTATTTACTCCACTCATCGCGGCCATGGCGGGAAATGTGGGCGTGCAATCCAGCGCGATCATCGTACAGGGTATCGCAAACGATGATTTGAAGGGAAGTGTCGGGAATAGACTTTTGAAAGAGGTATTGCTAGCGATGCTCAACGGCTTCATTCTTGCGATTTTGTTATTTGCATACACATTTATTACCGAAGGTGGCGTGCTTACCGCTGCAGCAATTTCAGTATCACTTTTTGCAGTAATTATAGTTGCCGGCCTGATCGGTACCTTCGTTCCTCTGTTTTTGCATAAACGTGGGATCGACCCAGCTTTGGCAACAGGTCCATTTATCACAACCAGCAATGATATATTTGGAATTTTGATTTACTTCATGATTGCAAAGACGATTATAGGAATCTAGGGGTTTGTGGGTTTTATGTCCCGATAGCTATCGGGATCGCGAAAGCGTGCCATCCAAAAAAATCCAGAATGATTAGACCGTTTATAGATAAACCAGCAAATTCGTAAAGAGAAAACTCCATTTGATTCCAAGTAATAACAAGATATGAAAGCAGCAGGGGTAAGAGAATTAAGGAAGGAACTGGAGTATCGCAGTCAGGAGGATCTGGTCAAGATGATCTTGCGTTTATCGCGTTTTAAAAAAGAGAATAAAGAATTACTTACCTATTTGTTGTTTGAGGCTGAGGATGAGCAACATTACATAGAAGGGGTCAAAACCTATATTTCACAATCTCTGGAGGCGGTAAATACTTCTAATTTGCATCGTGCCAAAAAAGCCGTGCGCAGGGTCTTACGTGAGACAAAAAAATACGTTCGCTACTCTGGAGATAAGGAAACCGAGGTGCAGTTACTGTTGCATTTTTGTGCTGAGATGATCGATCAACATCAAAAATTACTGCGTAGTAAAGTTTTGAGAGATTTACTGGAGCGTCAAAAATTGCTGATAAAGGTGCGCATTTCCACCCTTCACGAAGACCTGCAGTATGATTATACCCGCGAGCTGAACTTAATGGATTAGGAAATTAATACTTGAGCTCGAGTTTGAACTTGAATTACAACTTGCCTGTTGCTCTGAACGCGAGGCACGAGCAGATTCAGAGTCTAACTGAAATGTTTTCGAAAAAAAAACCTCTCTCAACCCGTTGTGTTGAGCCTTTTGATAAGCGAAGAACAAGTTAAAACCGAAATAGAATTACGGATGTTCAATGTCGTATTAAACTCAAGCTTATTCTTATGCTTATATTTATCTAACCCTCCTGTTGCTCTTTGATCTTCAAACTGATCAGCATAATTCCAGAAAGAACACTTACACATAAGGCGGCTACAATACTGATCACCGCTACCTGACTATCACCACTCAAGAGATTTGAGAAATCCAACTTAGTTGCATTGAAAACGATGCTCAAAATAGACAGTACCAGTATGACGTAATAGACAATCTTCATCAAAACAATTCTTTAATATTAGTAGCAAAAAGCTTTACTGCTATAGCCAGCAAGATAACTCCAAAGATTTTGCGCACCACGCCTATTCCTTGTTTTCCTAAAACTTTCTCGATGCGGCCAGAGTTTTTAAGTACGATGAAAACAAATATAATATTGAAGATAATCGCGATGATAATATTGATCGCAGCATATTCTGATCTAAGGGAAAGTACAGAAGTCAAAGTTCCTGCTCCGGCAATTAAAGGGAAAGCAATGGGGATAATGGCTGCAGTTTCTGGAGCATCGTCTTTATAAAGTTGAACTCCTAGAATCATCTCAAGGGCAATAAAGAAAATGATAAACGCTCCCGCGACCGCAAAACTATTCACATCGATCCCGATGAGCTTGAGCATGCTCTCACCTACAAACATGAACACAATCATGAGAATACCCGCAACTATACTGGCCTTCTCACTTTGGATGTGGCCTACTTTGCGTCTTAGATCAACGATGATGGGAATACTGCCTATGATGTCGATCACCGCAAAAAGAATCATTGCCGCAGTAAAAATTTCTTTGAAACTTATCGCCGCAAAAAAATCATAGAGTCTGGAAGTGTCCATAACCTTTGGTTTTCAGCGCGCAAAAGTAGTTCTAATTTGAGGATGGGGGTGTTTAGAGTATCGTTAAATGTTTAAGAAGATTACATCATCACTTTACCACACCATCTTATACAACTCAGCATCACTCTGCGCCTCATCCTCACCCAATTGAATGGCTGCGGCCTCGCTGCTGAGATAGTAAACCTGCTTACCGTCAATTCTTGTGTAGGCATATATAATAGCTTCAACTTGAGCACCATTTTTAATCGGTAAATCAATTTTTAATTGGACTGGAATTTATGGCATACAGTTCAATGAGAAGCATAAATTGATTCTAGCAGATAAGGTGAAGAATTTACTCTACCAGTTTTATAAGAAATTAAGGTAATCAAAGTTCGAAACATGATGTTTTTAGTTTTCTAAGATGTATAATTGAAATCCTGAGCGACTGCATAATAATAAAGTTTCCAACTTAGAGTTGAACTCATTGTACTTAAGGATTTATGAAGAGATATTTGTTTTTTATCATATTGTTGCAATCTTTTTCATTATTTGCTCAAAATGAAGCTAACATCTGGTATTTCGGGCAAAATGCGGGCCTTGATTTTAATGGTGGAGTCCCTGCGCCACTAGATGATGGGCAATTAAATACTAATGAAGGCTGCTCAAGTATTGCAGATCAAAATGGTGATTTGTTGTTTTATTCTGATGGAATAACAGTTTGGGATCGAAATCATTCACCTATGCCTAATGGTTCTAATTTGTTAGGAAGCCCATCAGCTACCCAGTCGGGATTGATTGTTCCTCTCCCAGATTCCTCGACTATATATTACATTTTCACTCTGGATAACGTAGCCAATGACAATGGGTTACGATATAGTGTTATTGATATGAGTTTAAATAATGGTCTCGGAGATGTAACTACTGAGAAGAATATTTTGCTCATTACACCTATTAAAGAGAGTATTACTGCGGTAAATCAGGCAAATGGTAGTGATGTTTGGGTGGTAACTCACGGCATGTTTAATAATGAGTTTTATTCGTTTTCAATAACCGATCTTGGATTAAATCTTAATCCTATAGTTAGCGCTATAGGGCATACACCTACTAATAATCTTGAAGCGATAGGAGGTATTAAGCTTTCACCAGATGGAGATAAGATTGCAATTGGCTATGCAAATAGCGCTATTTTTGATCTTGGAAGATTTGATATTGTAACTGGAAGAGTAGCTGATATTATCACGTTTGATAGATTTGCCACATCACCAGTACCCAATAATTATGCCTATGCATTTGAATTTTCACCCGACAGCAACTTGTTATATCTCAACAATAACAATTTAGGATTATTTCAATATTCCCTACAGAACTTTTCAGAGTCGGAAATCTTAAGCACAGAAGTTCCCATAAGTAGTAATTTAGGTCTTGGAGCAGGAAGTGGACTATTTTATGGTCAACTACAACTTGGTCCAGATGGTAGAATTTATAGTGCGATTTCTGCTAGACCCAGCCTAAGCGTTATCAATAACCCAGATGAAGTTGGAATGCTGTGTGATTTTCAATTGGATGCAGTAAGACTCGCTCCCGGAACTCAAAGCAATCAAGGTCTACCACCATTTATCACTACCTATTTTTTTACTACCATTAATGTGGAAAATGCCTGTGTAGGCGATTCCACCTTACTTTCTTTAAATACTCAGAGAGATGCGTTACAAGTAGAGTGGGATTTTGGAGATGGAAGCGCAGGGGCCGGAGTTGATGTAACTCATAGCTATTCGCAAGAAGGTAACTATCTTGTTACAGCTGAGGTGTTCATCAATTCTCAAGTTTTTACGTTCAGTAGAACAATTTCTATAGGTTCTACCCCCATCGCAACCACACCTCCAGATATTGAAGCTTGTGATGACTCCGTCTCTGGTCTAGCCTTATTTGATTTGACTAATAATGACTCATTTATCTTAAACGGGCAGGATTCTAACTCGCATCGAGTTACGTACTATGCAAACAGGTCAGATCTCGATGATGGGTTGTCTATAATTGAACCTGATTCCTTTATGAATACTCTGGATCAGACCACGCAGAGAATTTTTGCCCTTGTTCAAAACACCATGGGAAATGCTCAATGTACTGCAACAACCAGTTTCGAAATTAAAGTCAGACAAAGTCCACAAGCTGAAGTGATTGAACCTGTCACATTATGTCCTGATGAATCTATTCAGTTGACGGTAAGTTCAACATATGATAGGATTGAGTGGTCAAATGGATCCAGAGAGCCATCTATTGAAGTTAATGAGGCAGGAAGTTATACCGCAGTATTAATAAATGACTATGACACGATTAGCTGCAACACAGAAGTGACATATGAAGTTATAGAGCCTGAGCTGGTGAATTCCTTCGAGGTACTTGTTGAAAATAGGACCATGACCAATAGTTCAATTGAAGTGGTAATTGCTGATCAGGAGGACTATGAATTTGCTTTGAATATCGGGCCTTTTCAAGATTCGCCAATTTTTGAAAATCTCAGAGCAGGTGTTTATGAGGTAATAGTTAGAAGTAAAAATGGCTGCGCTGAACTTTCGCAATTAGTGAATGTTTCCACCTTTCCAGGTTTCTTTACTCCTAATGATGACGGATATAATGATGTCTGGAATGTCAACAACCCAAATCCTGATGAAAATCTTAAGATATTTATATTTGATCGCTACGGAAAATTACTTGCTGAGATCGATTCTAATGGAATAGGTTGGGATGGTAATCTTAACGGACAACCTCTGCCTGCATCTGATTATTGGTTCCACACGGTACTTTTAAATGGAAAAGAGTATAAGGGGCATTTTACTTTAAAACGGTAACAGGATAAATTTACCAAACCATCTTGTAAAGCTCTGCATTACTTTGCGCCTCATCTTCCCCTAATTGAATGGCTGCGGCCTCGCTGCTGAGGTAGTAGACCTGCTTACCGTCATTTCTTGTATAAGCATAGGTAATAGCTTCAACTTGAGCACCATTTTTTATAGGTAACTCGTGTTTTTCATCAAACGCGAAATTCTCATTTCCAACTGACACTTTAACTACAAACGGAATCAAATTAGAGCTGTATCCACACAAAACAACCGTATCTTGATGATCAAAAGTAGCTCCAGTAACTAATCCTCTTATAGCGTGGCTGGTTATTCTCATAGCTTGCTGCTCTGAGTTGTTTTTATTGATACGGTATACTACCGTCGAAAGTTCCTTCCAGTCTTTAGAGAAAACATATAGATAATCGCCTACAGAAACTATAGATTCGGCATCGTAGGGGTGTCGCTGCTCGTTTCTTCTGAAATCGGTTTGATCAGGATAATCGATGTGGATTTTCTGAACGGCAGCATCTTCATCTTCTAACGTTTTGATCGATGTTTTATAAAGAGTTAAGTCTTTGCGATCTCCAAAGTTATTCCCAATATCAGCAATATATAGATACTTCTCATCTCGACTGATATCCTCCCAGTCGATAGCTTTCATTTTATTGAATTGGGTTTGTCTTATGCCATTCCCGAGTGTGTCCAGAAAATAGATACGCGGCAGATCACCACTATCGTTGTGCGTGATGATTTCACCGTTGTGGTATTCTAAGCCAGAGGTTTCTGTATATTTTTTATCAAGCGTAGTTATTTTTTCAAATGTGAAAGGCAAATCGGTTTGATCTGCTATTTCTGAGGTTTGAGATGTGACTTTTGCGTTCTTGCATCCTGCTAAAAAAATTACACTTACTAGAATGGTGAAAAATAGTTTCATACTGCTAAGATGCGAAATGAGCTTTGAAATAATATTCCCAGAAAGTTAAGTTAGTAATTGATCTTGTTACTTCAAATGAATTTTTGGCTGATAATATGCAGATAAATGTATTCAGAAGTTTCTATTTGCAAGATTATTAGTGTATTAAATACAATTTCTCAATCCATAAAGTCTCTCAAAATGCCATAAAATAAAAGAACCGCTCTCTTTCGAGAACGGTTCTATAGTTATTTAGATGTTAGGAGAACTAAGCGAGGCTTACTCTCTTGAATCCTACTACATCAGCATTTTTGGAATCTACATACTCAGCGACGGTTTTCTTGTCGTCCATGATGAAGTTTTGGTCAAGCAAAGCTTGTTCTTTATCAAGTGAGGAGTTATCTGCGATGTAACGATCGATCTTTCCTGGAATGATACGGTCCCAGATTTTTTCTGGTTTACCTTCATCGGCAAGTTCTTGTTCAAATCTCGCTTTCGCGGAAGCGATAGCATCATCAGTCAACTGTGATCTAGAGATAAACTCTGGTACATTCTTAAGTGGTTTACCCAAGCGTCCCAACTCGATATTATCCTTCTCGATAGCAGCGATACGAGCCTCAGTCTCAGCTTGTACATAAGCTGGGTCAAAGTCTTTGTATGAAAGGGTAGTGGCACCCATAGAAGCAACCTGCATGGAAACAGATTTTGCAACTTCTTCTTGGTTCTCGCTATTTGTGGAAAGACCAGTCAAAGCACCAATTTTGTTACCGTGTACATAACCACCTACAAATGGTGCCTCCAGTACTTCAAAACCACCTATCTCAAGTTTCTCACCTATTACTCCAGTTTGCTCAGTAAGCTTCTCTTCAACTGTCATGTCGCCTAGAGATGCAGCAAGAAGTTCTTCTTTAGTATTGCACTCGATTGCTTTATCACCGATCTGGTTTGCAAGCTCTACATAAGAGTCATTCTTTGCAACGAAGTCAGTCTCACAGTTCAAGGAGAAAACAACACCTCTCGTGTTATCACCGTTGATCTTTGCAACAACTACACCCTCAGCAGTCTCGCGGTCAGCACGCTTAGCAGCTACCTTTTGACCTTTTTTTCTCAGGATCTCAATTGCTTTATCAAAATCACCTTCAGCTTCTACGAGGGCTTTTTTACAGTCCATCATACCAGCACCGGTGGTCTTTCTCAATTTACCTACGTCAGCAGCAGATATTTTAGCCATTTTTGTATGTTTTAGTCTAGCTGTGCTAGGGGTTATTTATTCTTCTTCGTCTTTAGATTCTACCGTCTTCTTAGCTTTTTTTTCGGCTTTATCTTTAGAAGACTGCTCCTCGTCATTTTTGGCACTCTTACGCTCTTGGTGGCCTTCGATGATGGCATCAGTAGCCGCCTTCACGATAATATCGATAGACTTGCTCGCATCGTCATTTGATGGAATTACAAAGTCGATCTCACGAGGGTTAGAGTTAGTATCTGCCATTGCAAAAATCGGGATTCCCAATTTCAAGGCTTCTTTTACTGCAATATGCTCACGTACGGTGTCTACAATAAAAAGTGCTGCAGGCATACGAGTCATGTCAGAGATAGAACCAAGGTTTTTTTCTAGCTTAGCTCTCATACGGTCTACTTGAAGACGTTCTTTTTTAGAAAGTGTCTCGTAACGACCGTCCTTCTTCATGCGATCAACCATAGCCATTTTCTTAACGGCTTTACGGATCGTCACGAAGTTAGTAAGCATACCACCTGGCCATCTTTCTGTGATGTAAGGCATGTTTGCGTTACCGGCGTGCTCTGCTACGATATCTTTTGCTTGCTTCTTAGTTGCTACAAAAAGGACCTTGCGTCCAGAAGCGGCAATTTTGCGCAATGCATTTTTTGCTTCTTCCAGCTTAGCAGCTGTTTTGTAAAGGTTGATGATGTGTATCCCGTTACGCTCCATGTAGATGTACGGAGCCATGTTAGGATCCCACTTACGGGTAAGGTGACCAAAGTGCACCCCTGCGTCAAGTAAATTCTTGACTTCTGTGTTATTTGCCATGTTAAATAGTTTACGTTCTGTCGATAGCAATAATCGAGTGGTTGTAGATTTTAAGTTCTACGCGCCTCGATCATTTAGATGCTAAACTAGCTCTGGCGGCAACCAGGCGTGACAGCAAATTAAAAAAATATAAAAAAGAACAAATCCCGACCAACTTGTAAATTGATCGGGATGAAAATTGTTTAACGTTTAGAGAACTGGAATTTCTTCCTTGCTTTCTTCTGACCAAATTTCTTACGCTCGACCATTCTCGGGTCACGAGTCATAAGACCTTCTGGCTTCAATACCTTACGGTTCTCTTCATCAAGCTCTACAAGAGCTCTTGAAATTGCAAGTCTTACAGCTTCTGCCTGGCCAGTTACACCACCGCCATTTACATTGATACTTACATCATAGTTGCCCATGGTTTCAGTAAGCTGGAATGGCTGTGTTACCTTGTACTGCAATACGCCGGTGGTAAAGTAGTCTTTAAGATCTTTCTTGTTTACCGTCACGTTTCCTTTACCTTCAGTAAGGTATACGCGGGCTACGGCTGTTTTTCTACGTCCTATTTTGTGTAAGGTATCCATATTACTTTACCTCGTTAAGATTAATGGTTCTAGGCTGTTGTGCTTCTTGATCATGTTCTGATCCTACATAAACTTTTAAGTTACGGTAGATTGCACTTCCCAACTTGTTCTTTGGCAACATTCCTTTGATGGCATTTTCTACCACTCTTGCAGGGTCCTTGTCGTAAAGTTCCTGAGCGGTAAGACTACGCTGACCACCAGGGTAACCCGTGTGTCTTATGTAGGTCTTCTCATTCCACTTGTTACCACTCAACTTGATCTTCTCAGCGTTGATGATTATGACGTTGTCACCACAGTCTACGTGAGGAGTGTAGTTTGTCTTGTACTTTCCTCTCAAAAACTTGGCAGCGATAGATGCCATACGTCCCAAAGGCTGGTCAGCCGCATCAATCAATACCCATTCTTTGGATACTGTTGCGCTGTTTGCTGATACCGTTTTATAACTTAAAGTATTCACCTTGAAATAATTTTATTGCGTGTTCAGATTTTAGATGCTAAAATCGGGCTGCAAATGTAATCTTTTTAATTTGATTGACAAGTAACTGCGTTTTTTTTATCAAAGTATTTGAAGGCTTTTTTTCAAATAGGGTCACTCAGTTTCGAGTCTGGCTTGTGCATTGTGGTGTTCTCGCTTTCGCGAAAGCGTTACAAACACTCACATCGTTCTATTCCTTAACCTCTACACCTTTCCAAAAGGCAACGTAATTTTTTATTTCCTTGGCTGCATGTTTGGGATCAGGATAATACCAAGCCGCATCTTTATTTTCTTTCCCATCGACGGTAATGTGATAATAACTGGCGATTCCCTTCCATGGGCAGTTGGTATGTGTATCACTTGGGGAAAAGTAGTTTTCTTTGATGCTTGAATCTGGAAAGTAGTGGTTGTTTTCTATGACGATGGTGTCGTCACTTTCTGCAATCACCTGATTATTGTAAATAGCTTTCATATCACTTTATGGATTTTTACTGGTAAAGGTGTAGTTTTTAAAGAGCTTCTTGTCGTCTTCATAAATGCTCGAGATCTCAAGTCCTGCCTCGTTTGCGAGCCATTCTACAACATCATCGTCATATTTTTGTGAGATTTCTGTATGGATGGTTTCCCATTTTTTAAAACTTACTTCAAGGTCCAGATCTTTAATGTGTACCTCACAGGGTTCAGTAGCCAGCAAAAAGCTTTTTGCGGTACCGGTTTCTGGATCATAGGATTCCCAGTGATCAAAATTCTCCACGGTAAAATCGGCTGACATTTCTCTATTGATCCTATGTAGCAAATTGCGATTGAATTCTTGAGTGACCCCAGTTTTGTCTGCGTATGCGTTTTGAATAACAATAGGGTCTTTTTTCTGATCAAAACCCATAAATAGTGAATCTTGCGGAGACATAAGCTTCCTTATCTGATTCAAAAAATCAATTGCTTTAGGGTGTTTGAGATTCCCTATGTTGGATCCCAAAACTAAAATCAGCTTAGGTCTCTTATTATACCGCGCCAAATCTTTCAGCACGTTGAAATAAAGTCCCTGCTCGCCTTGAACATCCATTTCAGGATATTGATCGTTCAGAGATTCGGTCAATTTATCAATACTATGCTGACTTATATCTATAGGTATATAAGTGAACTCTACTTGATCTTTGTGCAGCTGCTCTAGTAATAACTTAGTCTTCTTGCCGTCTCCTGCGCCCAGTTCTATCAAATCAAAACCTCCTTCAACCTCAAACCTGCTGCTGATATCTTTTTTATACTTATCGATAATGTTGTATTCAGCATTAGTCAGATAGTATTCCGGTAGATCCATGATTTGCTGGAACAGTTCATCACCGCGGTCGTCATAAATATACTTAGAACTTAAGTATTTGGGGTAAGAAGTGAGGCCTTCTCTTACGTGATCTTGAAATTCCTTGATAAAGCTTTCTTGTTTGGTCATGCCAATTACTTGATTGGGTTTAAGTTTATAAAGTTGAAGAAGTTCATTGTATCCATCTGCTTAAGAGGGGAATCACAAGGATTTTGCGAGTCTGAGCCCTGTAAATTGCCATCTCAGATAGGGGTGGAAAAAATTGCGATAGGTGACCCGTGCATGGTGATCTGGAGTTGCTATGGAACTACCACGCAAGACTTTTTGATTCACCATGAATTTTCCATTGTATTCACCCAGTGCGCCATCTGGTTTTGAGTAATTAGGGTAGGGTAGGTAGGCACTTTCTGTCCATTCCCATCTCTTGCCGTAATTCAATTTTGGTGAAGCGATCTCCCATTCAAATTCTGTAGGCAATCGCAAGCCTTTCCATTGAGCAAAAGCAAATGCTTCATAATAAGAAATATGGGTTGCTGCTGCGTCAGGATCGACTGCCTTAACTCCACCGAGCAAATATTGCTTCCAGTCGCCATTATCCTCAAACCAATACATGGGATGCTGAATGCTGTTCTTTTTTACCCAGTCCCAGCCTTCAGTATGCCATAATAATACGTTTGAATACCCACCATCGTTCATGAATTGAAGCCATTCACCATTGGTTACCAATTTGTTGGAAATAGCATAAGGCTCTAGAAAGACACGGTGCCTGGGCAGTTCATTGTCGTAACAAAAATCCTTGCAATCATGGCCTATAGGGTAAATACCATCTTCCACGGTAATGAACTTTGTTTCATTTTTCTCAAGAAACTCTTCATTCTCAACCTCTCCGTAAACAGGAAATAGTGGATTGTTACCAAGGATAAATTTAATATCAGTAAGCAACAGCTCTTGGTGCTGCTTTTCATGATGAATTCCTATCTCAAGAATGTGTCTATTATCTTCATTGAGGTGGTTCTCGCAAAACTCTTTCATGGACTCGGTCACATGCTGGCGGTAGGCATAAACTTCCTCAACGCTGGGACGGCTCAAGTTACCACGATCTGTCCTAACCACTCGTTTTCCCACGCTTTCATAGTAGCTGTTAAATACATATGCATATTCAGGATGGTAGCGTTTATAGTCAGGTACAAAGGCATTCAGCAAAAACTCCTCAAAAAACCAAGTCGTATGGCCTAAGTGCCATTTAGGTGGTGAAACATCCACAATGGGTTGCACCACATAATCTTCGGTTTGTAAAGGTTGACACAATTCCTCTGTACGGGATCGTGTAGATAAGAAAAGTTCGCAGAGTTGAGTTGTAGGAATCATTCTCATCAAATGTAGGATGAAAAATAGAATTCCGCTTTCGCGAAAGCGTTAACATAAACCTAAACCGGCTCTAGTGTCTCTCGCCGCCGTATCTAATACTGTATTTCAATTGAAAGGATAGTCGCAACGGTATAGGTGAACCGTCGCTTCCTACGGCTGGCTCTATATCTGGCAAAGTCTTGATGACACGCTGCACCTCCTCACGAATTTTATCGTGCTTGTTTACGATCTTTACATCGGTAGGTCGCCCTGAGGGATCTACAGTCAGGTAGATATGTATGCTAAGGACGCTCTCTTGTACGCCAGGTAGGTTTGCTATGCGGTCATCCATATTTTCTACTATGTAATTCATGATGGATTGTTGCAGGCACTGGGCAAGTTCTGAATTGCCTGAGCCCTTGCAGCCAGGATATACGGCAACCTTTGTGATCTTTAATTCTGATCCTCCCATTAAACCACTTATCTCTTCTGAAGATAGTGGTCGGTAAAAAACATTCTTGACCTCGTCTCCATCTAAAATAAGTTCATAACGTAGCACAGATCTAAAACTAGAAGATACACCATAATTCTGAACATCTTTTGGCATATTCATGCGCGGCAATTTAAGGTTTACCATATCCAGCGCATCTAGCGATGCAGATTCACCTTTTGTCTGGACAAAATTCCCATCTTCATCAAACAATAGGTTGAGACCTACATAAGAGTATATTTTACCATCTACCTCCTTCATGGGTTCGAAATAATCCTTAGGAAGATTTTGAAGATAAAATTGCGCAAGCTTGTTATTCATACAACGTGCCTTGTTCTTTGCTCTGATACATCCCGGATAGACTAAGTCTGCATAAACCGTATTCTCAAAAACCTGTGACTGAGTGGTCATTGAAAGTAAAGCTAAGGTGATGGTAAGTAAAATTTGTTTCATAGTCTGATGGTTTTGGTACTGGGTTTATTTTTTACTGCTTTCGCGAAAGCGTGCATAACTAAACTTAATTGAAGCTAAGGTCCATTTTCAAAATCTTTGTCAAATTCTTTATTGTAGTCTGAAGTTACAGGCTTCTTTTTTCTCTTCTGAATTAAATAAATGATCACCACTATAACTGATGCCAGAACGCCAAAAATGATAAAGGTTATGATTCCACGTGCCGTGCTGAAAAAATTACGGGAACGTTCAAGTTTTTGTTGCTCTGCAAGTCGCAGCTTCTCATTCTCTTGAAAAATAGAATCCTGTTTTCTCTTAGTGCTTTTTATTTCAAGATTGATTGCCGTGTTTTTGGGAACGAAATTTCTTTCTCGCGCCTCTCTGAGTGAAATACTAAGTGGGATACCCTGACGGTATTTAGTAAGTGGTAGAACCGTAAACTTTCCCTGTTTTGGAAAAATCGCATTCCTGCCATTGTGTTGCTGCCGGTACAGGAGCGAGTCTGACTGTTCATCGCGTACCTCTATCATGAAATAATGAATGTTGCGGTGCGCTTTCCAGCGCAGCTCTATTTCTGACCCATTTCCTAGTTCTTTCAGATTCAGGTCTCTTACATAAAGACGCTTAGCGACGGGTAGAGATGTAGTGTCTATCTCAAAATCAGCATACTCCTGAGCAATAAGCAAAGAGGCGATAGATAGCAAACAAACTGTAAAGGTGAATTTTAGGGTTGAGATGGGTAAATGGTTTGGGTTGTAATAGCTTTAAACTGCCACGACTCCTTTTATTACTGGGTGTGGATTATAGTTCAACAGAGTGAAGTCTTCGTATTTGAATGAAAAGATATCTTGGACTTCAGGATTGATTTTCATGGTGGGGAGCTCGCGTGGTGTTCTGGTAAGTTGCAGTTTTACTTGATCCATAAGATTGTTATAAATATGCACATCTCCAAAAGTATGGATGAAATCTCCGGGTTCAAAACCACAAACTTGAGCCATCATCATAGTGAGTAATGCGTAACTGGCAATATTAAATGGTACGCCCAGGAAAACGTCTGCGCTACGCTGGTAGAGTTGACAACTCAATTTCCCGTTTGCAACATAAAATTGAAAAAACGCATGACAAGGAGGTAGTGCGGCTTTTCCCTCGGCAACGTTTTGAGAGAAACTTTTACTGGTGTCTGGCATTACGCTGGGATTCCACGCAGTAACCAGCATGCGGCGGCTGTTTGGATTGCCTTTGAGTGTTTCTACCACTTCTTTAATCTGGTCAATACCATTACTGTTCCAGTTACGCCATTGGTGACCGTAGACTGGACCTAGATCTCCGTTCTCATCTGCCCACTCGTTCCAGATGCGTACATTATTTTCTTGAAGGTACTTGATGTTTGTATCTCCTTTTAATAACCACAACAGTTCATGTATAATTGATTTGAGATGAACTTTTTTTGTGGTGACCAGAGGAAAGCCTTCAGATAGATCAAATCGCATCTGGTGCCCAAAAATACTACGCGTTCCAGTTCCCGTGCGATCTCCCTTATCGACACCATCGTTGAGAATTAGCTTTAAAAGGTCGTGGTATTGTTGCATGAAATTCAATTTATTCGTGGAAAATAAATTTCTTAGCTGTTTGCTTCCAAACTTGGAATACAAATTATATCATTAGTTTTCAACTTTAAGGTAAATAGTGATTAAATATCTATCTCTCTTACCATCACAACTTGTCCATTAGAATCGTGGGCATAGATCATCAAGCCTAATTGATCGTAGTTCTCAACCCATTCTGGAATTTCCAGTTGTGCATTCTTGTTTTGTACGGGACGTTCATCTGCAACGACATGAGTATACACTAAGGTTTTGCCTGTATTTTCTCCAGCCTTGATCTTTGTGGTTTTTGATTTTACGAATAATGATGCGTAAACCTCATTGAATCCTTTAGTTTTCTCAATGCCAATATAAACTGAACCGTTGTTCTTTTTCCAACTAATTTTTCCGAAGTCTTTTCTATTAGTGCCTCTCTCGACTTTATGGATCGTAGCTTTAATTTTTGATTCATCAGAACCTACAAACTCATAGGTCCCATTGATAATTGCCTGTGGAGTGTACACTCTCGAGTTCCCAAATTGATCTGCATAGGCGTACTGTTTCTGAGTTGCATATTCAGAGCTGAAAGAGTCTTTCCAACCCAGGCGGTTCCAGTAGTCTACATGATAGGATAAAACATGGACATTTTTATCTGGAAAATCTTTTTGAATTTTAGATAAGGTATCATCAGCTGGAGGACAAGAGCTACAACCTTGGGACGTAAATAATTGAATAAGAACCGAAGGATTCTGGCCTGTGATGGGAGTTGATATCAGTACCAGCAACATCGCCATCATTGATTTTATCGAGTTCATCTGAAACTTTTTATCAAGAACTCCCAAGAATGAAGCCACGATTAGATCAGTTCCAGCTTATAGCTCTCACATTAAAGGCATTTGATGAGAACTTCGATATTCTATCTGGCAGCAGAACGCAAAAAGGACTGCGCCCATGAGATAGCGCTATCCATATTTTCAAAAAAGCCAAAACTTCCAGAATATAACGGCTGTTCACTTGACGCTTGATCTCGTTGTTTTTGACCTTTTCCAACTATGGCGATCCCTATGAGTTTTTTTGGATTGACAAGTTTGTAAACAGAAGGGTCGATATCATGTGAAAAAGACCGATTGGATATATAGACAATTTTTTTACCTGAATAATAGTTATGGATATCTTCAAGTATTTTCTTTGCTATTGCTGTGTCTACTTTTTTGATACTCTCATTTATGTTACCTATCACGTAATTTTCATAGCAATAGACCTTCCCAAAGGGATACACAAACTCTTTTATGTGATTGGAAAATTCCACCTGTTTGTTTAGCGGATTTTAGTTTTAGAGCTTCAAAGATAATCGCAGGAATGAAAAAACCTAATAAAACCTTAAAATTCCTATCCGAAAAGCATGCCCGCTATCGTTGCGGTAAGCAGAGCTGCACAGGTTCCACCAATCAATGCTTTTATCCCAAAAGCCGCAAGGTTTTTGCGCTGTCCTGGAGCTAGAACTCCTATACCTCCTATTTGAATACCGATGGATGCAAAGTTTGCAAAACCACATAGGGCATAAGTAGCGATTACTATAGATTTTTGATTCAGGATTTTACCGGCAACCTTAAGATCCTTTAAAGATCCGTATGCGATAAATTCATTGAGAATTGTTTTCTCCCCAAGCAGCTGACCTATTAAAACAATGTCATCTACTGGTACTCCGATTATCCATGCGATAGGAGCGAATAGGTTACCTAAAATATATTGAAGTGAAAATGATGTATAACGTCCATCAGTATAATCTGTAATTACACCATTCAAGCCGGTAGCGTCTCCTATCAAATCTCCCAAAAACCAGTTGAAAACGGCGATAAGAGCCGTAAATACTAGTAGCATGGCCCCAACATTTACAGCTAGTTTGAGTCCATCAATAGTACCTTTTGAAATGGCATCTAAAATATTAGAACCGATTTTATCCTTAGAAACATTCAGCGAGCGATCTACATTTAGCTCCTTAGATTCTGGATAAAGCATTTTTGCAATAACGATAGCGGCGGGAGCGCTCATGATGGAAGCTGTAAGCAAGTGTTTTGTGAAGAGAATCTGTTGCGAGACATCATCTCCCCCTAGAAACCCTATGAAAGCTGCAAGCACTCCACCAGCAATCGTAGCCATACCACCTACCATCAGACAAAGCAGTTCCGACTTGGTCATTTTTTCCAAATAAGGTTTAACCACAAGAGGTGCCTCAGTCTGACCAATGAATATGTTAGCAGCCGCCGCGAGTGATTCTGCACCACTCAACCTCATGGTTTTGCTCATAACCCAAGCAAACACGTAAACCACTTTTTGCAAAATCCCCAAATAATAAAGAACAGAAGTAAATGCCGAAAAGAAGATGATGGTAGGCAGAACCTTGAAGGCAAATATGTATCCTATAGAAGAGGTGTCGTCAATCAAGCTCCCAAACAAGAATTCAGCGCCCGCTTCACTCGTATTTAAAAAGGTCACGATTCCTTCAGAGATTCCTTCAAAAATACTAGCTATAAATCCTACTTTAAGAACTCCCAGAGCAAAAAGGATTTGCAAGGATAGGCCGACAGCCACAAGTTTCCAATCGATGTTTTTACGGTCCTTGCTTAAAAGGAATGCAAACGCCAGTATGAAAATTACCCCTATCATACCGCGGTAAAAGCTCTCGAAGCTAAAACCCAGGTTTTCTGAGATCTCTACATTAGTTTCCTTAACGATACTGGTCTTGGCTAGATTGTAAGAACCTAGCTGGCCTTCAAGAGATAACTGATCTTGATCCAGATCGAGATCAAATTGATACATCTGATTCTCGTTTGAAGAAGGAAATAATGCTAAAAAGGTATTTTGAAGCATGAATTTTCCCTTTTGATTCAAGCTATCAATAGAGGAGTAAAGCTTGTAATTTTGATCTGTAAAGACGAGACTGTCCAGGTTGGATCCAGCTCGGGAAGTTTTAGCGCTTTGAACATTTTCATTGATCCAAGTCCCTTGCAGATCGCCTAATTCCTGAGCTACCAGGGAATGGATGGAAAAAAAGATAATTACGCAGAAAAATATAGGTTTAATGTAAGTATTCATGAAGCTGAAACTATCGTTTTGAAATCTCATCCCTCAATCGTGCGGCCAACTCATAATTCTCATTATTTACGGCATCCTCTAGCATCTCGTTGAGTTCCTTGATTCCATATTTAGAATAATCTGTAGTTCCAGACTCATTTATCAGATCATCGATAAGTTCATCCTCACTTTCCACATCTACGTCTTCCAGTTTTTTATCAGGAGTGATTTGTTGCTGTATACCTGCTTCGTCTAAAATATTCTCATAAGTAAAAACAGGTGCTTTAAAGCGCACGGCAAGTGCAATCGCATCGCTGGTGCGAGCATCGATGATTTCTTCAATTTTATCACGTTCACAAATCAAGCTACTGTAGAAAACCCCATCCACGAGTTTGTGTATGATAACCTGCTTGACCACTATATCATACCGCTCTGCAAATGTTTTGAATAAATCATGTGTTAGTGGGCGCGGTGGGCTTATCTCTTTTTCTAAAGCGATGGCAATACTCTGTGCTTCAAAAGCTCCTATAACTATAGGTAGCTGTCGGTCACCGCCTACTTCTTTCAACACCAGCGCGTAGGCGCCGTTCTGTGTCTGACTATAGGAAATGCCTCTTATATTAAGTCTCTTTAGACTCATTTATGGAATGATGGAGTTAAAAAAAAGCTGTGCAAAAATGAGGTTTTTCTCTTATTGCACAGCCTTAAATCTAAGAATTCTTAACTAAATCTAAATTTTCGTTATGAATTTGAAGCCTTGAAAGCTTTCAGTTTTTCTGTTAGGGCGGGAATCACCTCAAATGCATCACCCACCACACCGTAGTCCGCAGCCTTAAAAAATGGTGCTTCCGGATCTGTATTAATTACTACCTTGGTCTTGGAAGAGTTAATACCTGCAAGGTGCTGGATCGCCCCTGAAATTCCGATTGCAATATATAAATTAGAGGCCACCGGCTTACCTGTTTGTCCTACGTGCTCGCTGTGGGGTCTCCATCCCATATCACTCACCGGCTTAGAACATGCTGTCGCTGCACCTAGAACATCGGCAAGTTCTTCTACCATGTTCCAGTTCTCTGGTCCTTTGAGTCCACGACCAGCACTAACCACGATTTCAGCATCTGCGATGGTAACTTTATCGGTCGCTTTGTCAACTGATTCTACTTTTACCTTGAAGTCGCCTTCACCTACACTTGGAGCGAAGTCTTTTACTTCACAATCTACGGCGTTCTCCTTCAGACCGTAGGCGTTTTTACTAAGACCTACCAGTTTTCTATCTGTCGTGATGGATGTGTTTGCAAAAGCCTTGTTTGTAAAAACGTTTCTTTTTACAGTAAATGGATCTGCGCTGGATGGTAATTCCACGACATTTGAAACATAACCCGCTTCTAGGTGAACGCTCAGGAGCGAGCCTAGATAACGCGCATCAGCACTAGAGCTTATCACCACCACTTTTGCATCTTCTGCTTTTGCAGCTTCTGCGATTACTTTTGCGTAAGCACTCGCTGTGAATTTTTCTAATGCGCTATCTGTTACATTATGAAGCCTGTTGACGCCATACATTCCTAGGTCGCCTGCTCCTTCTGCATTAAATGCAACGGCGGCTACATCTGTACCCATCATTTCTGCGATTCCTTTTGCATAGCTGGCTACCTCGTAGGCGGATTTCTTGAATTTTCCGTTTTCTGATTCTGTATATACTAAAACTGACATATTTCTTTTATTTTGTTTGTGGTTTTCTCGCTTTCGCGAAAGCGAGATCTTTTACAATCTACTGACCTAATTATATAGCTTTTGCCTCGTTGTGAAGTAAGTCGATAAGCTTGTCCAGGTTATCTGCATCAACCAAGGTAACTTCTCCTTTAGGTGCGGGCTTCTCAAAAGATTGGGTAGCGGTCTCACTATTGCTGTCCACGGCAGCTTTTACGTTCAATGGCTTCTTACGGGCCATCATGATACCACGCATGTTAGGAATACGTAAATCACTTTCTTCTACAAGTCCTTTCTGGCCTCCTATGACAAGAGGGAGTGTGGTGCTCACGGTCTCCTTACCACCGTCTATTTCACGTATTGCTGTAGCATTACTGCCATCGATTTCTAACGAAATACAAGTGTTTACAAAGCTTGTATCAGTCATGGCAGCAACCATACCTGGAACCATACCGCCATTGTAGTCGATGGATTCACGACCGGCGATAACAAGATCATATCCACCATCTTTTACCACGGCTGCAAGTTGTTGTGCAACACTATAGCTATCATTTGCCGGCATATCTACCCTGATTGCAGAATCTGCTCCTATCGCAAGGGCTTTTCTCAAAGTGGGTTCTACTTCAGGACCACCTACGGTTACGACCTCTACGCTGGCTTGTTGCTTTTCTTTGAACCACATGGCTCTGGTCAAACCAAACTCATCATTAGGATTGATGACAAACTGTACGCCGTTTGTGTCAAACTCCTTGTTATCGCTTGTGAAGTTGATCTTTGATGTAGTGTCTGGAACGTGGCTAATACAAACTAAAATCTTCATATTTTAAGGTTCTTTTTTTATCGGATTTTCAAACGTTTGCGAAGATAAGCAAAAACACTAAATAAACTATGCGTGCATAATAAATTTATTTGTCAGAAATAAATACCAATAATCTAGATGAGTTAGCGCCAAGCACAGCACCAGAGCATATTTAATGCAAAATAAAGTTCCAATATACTTTCTGATAATCTTTAAGACGTTAGGAAATATTTGATGTTTTTAACTTGAATACAACGATGAAATTATGTCAATCTGTTTTGATGATATTTTTCAAAAACCCCTTCCAGCTACATTTTATTTTATCAAAAAAGTAAGCCTTATAAGAGTAGGGTGTTTTATTTTTGGCTACTTGAATCTAGACCTAATTAATTTATGAAAACCATACAGTTTAGAGAAGCCGTTTGTGAGGCGATGAGCGAGGAGATGCGACGTGATGAGTCTGTTTACCTCATGGGTGAAGAAGTGGCAGAATATAATGGAGCTTATAAAGCTTCCAAAGGAATGCTGGACGAGTTCGGTCCCAAGAGAGTTATAGACACTCCTATTTCTGAACTAGGTTTTGCCGGTGTGGCGATAGGATCTACCATGACTGGTAACCGACCTATTGTTGAGTATATGACTTTCAACTTTTCACTCGTGGGAATTGATCAGATCATCAACAACGCTGCAAAAATCCGCCAGATGAGTGGTGGGCAGTTAAAATGTCCCATCGTTTTCCGTGGTCCTACGGCAAGTGCTGGTCAGCTTGCGGCGACACACTCTCAAGCATTTGAAAGTTGGTTTGCAAACACGCCAGGTCTCAAGGTAATTGTTCCCTCAAACCCTTATGATGCTAAAGGGTTGTTGAAAGCGGCCATACGTGATGATGATCCCGTTATTTTTATGGAATCAGAGCAAATGTATGGTGACAAGGGTGAGGTGCCAGAAGATGAATACGTACTTCCCATAGGAGTTGCCGATGTTAAAAGAGAAGGTAACGATGTGACTATCGTATCTTTTGGTAAGATCATAAAGGAAGCTTACAAGGCAGCTGATGAACTTGAAAAAGACGGTATTTCTTGTGAAATTATAGACTTGCGTACTGTGCGTCCTTATGACAAGGAGGCTGTTTTAAAATCAGTAAAGAAAACTAACAGATTGGTGATTCTTGAAGAAGCATGGCCGTTTGGTAACGTTGCTACTGAAATATCTCACATGGTTCAAGCCGAGGCTTTCGATTATTTAGACGCTCCTATTTATAAAATTAATACACAAGATACTCCTGCTCCTTATTCGCCAGTATTACTGGAAGAATGGTTGCCTAACGCTCAAGATGTTATTGATGGGGTTAAAAAGGTGATGTATAGAAAGTAAGGTCTTTTCTACCAAACCGGGACTTGAGTCCTACCTTTTTATAAGTTTTCTGATTTCTGTTGCATATTCTGATTTAAAGCTTAAAAAATAAACTCCACTTATAAGTTCACTTGTGTCAAGTTGAAATTGAGAGGATGGAATGGAGATTTTCATTAATTCCCTGCCGTCAAGATTGTAGATCGTAAGTATTTGACCATTTGCCTTTGAAATAGATATTAAGTTTTGAGCTGGATTAGGGTAAACGTCTATAAGGCTCAAATCGTTCTCAGGGAGCGATAGGGTTTGAATGATTTCTGTGCTGATAGCATCGGTTTCAATCGCTGGATCAGAGTCAAAGAATATTTGCGCGCTGTTGTTAATTAGGTCACCTATATCCACATTGCTGATCGGCTTTACTCGATAAGCGACAAATCCATAGGAGTTTCCCGGATCATTCGTACTACTCGGTAGATTGATGCTGTCAAACGTGAAGTTAACCTGGGCGCCATTGATAATCTCCACGCGAGCTTCATGACTTGTGTTTTGTAGTTCAAGTGTCGAAGAATCAAGATTTTGATCTAAGCTATTTTCTATAACAATTTTAGAAACGGTATTCATTCGTGAATTTTGAAAGCGTATGACATAATTGAGAAATTCAGAGCTCTCATCTTGCTGAATTTCATCGCCCTCTAGTACGATAATGTTGTTAGGACTGTAATCGTCGGTAACGATTTGCTCTAAAATAAAAGTATTGTCAATTTCATTATCATCTCCCGTAGTAGGACTAATAGTTGCTATTGACACTAATTCATCACTAACACTTACAACTGGAGAAGTAAAAACTTGAAATTCTAAATTAATAGATCGTGTTTCAAATGGATTTAATCCTGTAAAATTAAAGTTTATTGAATTGCTGGTTTGCGATGTGACGGTTTCACTCGCACTCAGAAACTGCAACTTGGAATCATCAAATTCAAAGACAACCGCTCCATTCTGTTGGGAAGTGCCGTTATTTTCAAAAACCATTTGATAAGTGGAAACCATACCAGGTATAGGATCACTAGATATAGGTATTATGCTTAGAGATAGGTCGTTAAAATCTCTGTTTGCAGCTAAACAAAAGTTTATGGTTTCCATGAGGCCAGAGCCCGCAAAAGTTGAAGACTGTGAACCAGGAGTTGATGTAAAATCGTTTGATATATTTTCAATTTGGGTTGTAAAATCCCCCTCACCTACAGGAATCTCATATGAGCCATCACTTAATGCAAAGGTGGCAATTTCATCGATACCATTGCTCGTCACTACTTTGACATTACGAGCAGATATTCCATTTGAGCTACATCCATTAGTGTCAATATCAAAAGAAACATTGCCCGTAATCTGGTTGATCGGTAGGCCGGCGTTTGCATACCAGGCTATCTCCCCATCTCTCGCACTTGCCGAAGCGATGTCGAAAACTCCGTCTCCATTGAGGTCTGCTACAAATACAGATCTAGGTAGTTCAGAGTTTGTTGATATGAGTTGTTGTGATCCAAAGTTACCCTGCCCATCTGTATTTTCATACCAGGCTATTTTACTATCAGCAATGGTGTCAGAGCCCGAAACTAGATCCATATCTCCATCTCCATCGAGGTCTCCAGCAAATATGGAATTGACGAAGGGAGCATCGTCCGTAATGATGGCTTGCTGTACAAATGTTCCCAGACCATTGGTGTTTTCAAACCAAAGGATCTGATTATTGTTAGCTTCTGCTCCAGAGAAAATGTCTATGTCGTCGTCTCCATCAATATCGACTAGGTTAATTTCATTGGCTTGAGTAATATCATTAGCTATAACGATTTGCGCGCTAAAGGTTCCCTGCCCATCTGTGTTTTCATACCATGCAATCGTACGATCGTCAGCGCTGGCAGAAACAATATCCATGTCCCCATCTGCATCAAGGTCTGCCGCAGCGATAGACCTCACATCATCTGTCACGGTAGAAATCGTGTTCCCGTTTCCAAAATTTCCCAGCCCATCAATATTCTCATGCCATGCAATAATATCGCCTCCAAAACTGGTGGAATTTGAATAAAGGACATCCATATCGCCATCTCCATCTACATCAGCAGTCAGGATCGATTTTGCGCCACCTGAAAATTCTTCAATCTCACGAGCCTCGCTAAAATTACCTTGTCCATCTAAATTCTCATACCATTTTTTTCCGCCAAAAGATGCCGACAGCACATCCATATCCCCATCATTATCTATGTCGCTGGCATAAACCTCGTAAAGTAGGAACTGCGTCTTTGCTATGATTTTTTGATTACCGTAATTTCCAGCTCCATCTAAATTTTCAAACCACGACACCTCATTATCAACTGATGAGGCTGAGAGAAGGTCCATGTCGCCATCACCGTCCAGGTCGGCGCTGAATACTGAAGAAGCTACTAGCGTATTTGTTGTTAATATAGCTTCAGAAACAAAAGTTCCCTGTCCATCCGTATTCTTGAACCATTCAATTTTATCATCTACAAATGCGACTGACACTACATCAAGATCATTATCGCCGTCAAAATTAGCCGCTAGGACTATGGATGCTGAATCATGATCGTCTGCTATGATTTTTTCTGATGAGAATCCACCATGTCCATTTAAATTCTCGTACCAGGCAACTTTAAGATCGTCTCGACTTGTAGATAGAACATCCATATCTCCATCACCATCCAGATCTCCAGCATATACTGAGGAGGCAAAATCTGCATTGGTTGAGATAAGACGCTGTCCTGAAAAGTTTCCCTGTCCATCATTATTCCTGTACCAAGCGATTTTATCATCTCTAGAGCTTGCTGAAAGTACATCTAGATCACCGTCATTGTCGATATCTGCGGCATAGACATCTACCGCTCCATCAGCATTGCTCGTTATGGTATTTATCGTGCTAAAGTTTCCTAACCCATCAGTATTTTCATACCAAGATATAGAGTCATTTGAGGAAGAGGAGGTTAAAATATCCATGTCTCCATCACCGTCCACATCCTCTGCCATGACTGAAGTGGCAGTTTCATTCCCTATAGGGTTCTCTTGAGAGCCTATCTGACCGTTGTTATTCTCATACCAGACCACCTCGCCGCTGCTGGCTGAAATAATGTCTACATCCCCATCTCCATCCATATCGCTAGCATACACAGATGTCACGTTAAGTGCCGCCCTGGTAATTTCTCGTATAAACCAGGTAGATTCATCTCCATTTATGTTTTCATACCAGGCCACTTGATTATCTCCAAAAGCGACGATAACGTCCTGGTCGCCATCATCATCTACATCAGCTGCATAAACCGACTCGGGATCTCTCGCGATGTCTGTTATGATCTGTGGCTTACTGAAATTCCCTAGACCATCAAGATTCTCCAGCCATGAGATGGTATTGTCTCCAGAAGAGCCTATCAGCAGATCCAGATCTCCATCATCATCAAGGTCTGTAGAAACCATAGCTCGCGGTGAAACCACCCCAAAAGAGTTATCGATTATGATGTTTTTTGAAAAAGATAACTGGCCGTAAGCATCTTGCATCCCAAGAATCGTGAGCAGAATGATAAGGCTATTTTTCATAGAGGTTTTTGTTAAGTGAAATGGGAACTACAAATATAACTAAGTGTGAGTTCTTCAAGATCAGAACGTTTAATCGTAGCGGTACAAGTTTACAAGCTGACTAACTCTGCATGGCAAACAATAGAACTCACACACCTAAAATATTCAGCCTGCCATCCCCACATCGGTGACTTATATCATTCTGGTTTTTTCTTGTGATCAACAGGTAGAGGTAAATCAAAAACATTTAGTGCAAATGGTTGATCACCCCCACGTAAAAATTCATGCCTGTACTTAGTCCGGTCTTTTTTATGTGTAAATTTTACTGTTTATCCTCTTTTACTGTGAGTCGTTATCTATCAAATTGATGATATCTCGCTTTCGCGAAAGCGTATATATTTACCCGCTTAATCTATAATTACTGCAATTCTTGCTCAAATATCTCTTTTCATCAATGAAATAAAGATATCTTTCCGCGCTGAAGTCAAAAATTGATAATAGCTTTTGAATGCGAGTTAGAGTTCTCCTGCTTTTCCTATTTACCGCCACCCAACTAATCCATTCACAGACTAAAGTAGGTGGAGTAGTCCAGGATGAATTTGGTGATCCGGTTGCCTTTGCAAATGTGTTTTTCCCAAACAGTAGCGATGGAACGATTACAAATGATAATGGTAGGTTCTACTTACAATCTGACGGTAATTATAAAGAGGTTCAGTTTTCATTTGTAGGGTATAAAACCCTAACGGTTCCGCTAGAAAGTCGTACGGTACTCGACATGAAGATCGTGTTACAAAGCGATACAGAAGCTCTGAATGAGGTCGTAGTTTATTCAGGTAAAACTTCCAAAAAAAATAATCCTGCCCTGGATATTCTCAGAAAAGTTTGGGAGAATAGACGTAAAAACGGCTTGAGCCAATTCAATCAATACCAGTACGAGAAGTACGAGAAGCTTGAATTTGATATGAACACTATCGATAGCGCAATGATCAACTCAAAGCTATTTGATGGCATGGAGTTCATCTTTGATTATGCAGATACTAGTGCCGTCACAGGTAAAACCTACCTACCTATTTTTATAAATGAATCACTAGCTACCGTCTACGGCGATAATGAAATGAATAAGGAGAAGGAGGTGCTCAAGGCAAACAAGAATAGTGGTTTTTCAAACAATCAGACCATTATCGCTTTTGTCAAGGATCTCTATAATGACATAGATGTCTATGACCGCCACCTGAAGTTTTTTGACAAGAGCTTTGTAAGCCCTATAGGTAAGGCAGGTATTGATGCCTACAATTATGTCTTACGCGATACGGCGCTAGTCGATGGAGTAGAAGCTTATAATATCGTCTATTATCCTAGGCGTAAAGGTGAGCTCACATTCAAGGGGGATTTCTGGGTAGCAACCGAGTCCTATGCTATTAAGGAGATCAATCTCCAGGCAACCAAGTCTGCAAATATCAACTGGGTCAAAGAAATCTACATAGAGCAGGAGTATGATGTGCTCAACGACAGTCTTTTTTTAATTACCCGAGACTACTTTATGAGTGATTTTGCTCTAAATAAGAAGGAGGAGTCCAAAGGTATTTATGGAAAACGCACTACCTTATTTGATAAATATCAATTTGATATTAAGAAGGAAGAAGATTTCTATCGCAGGCGAGTGAATGATTATGACCCCATGATTTATGATCGAGATGAGGCTTACTGGGATGAGAATCGTCTTGAGAAACTCAATAAAGATGAGAAGCAAATCTACACGATGCTCGATACGCTCAAACAGAATAAAAAATTCAAGCGTCTTTATAATATAGGAACCATTCTCGCCTCTGGATATTATGAGGTAGATAACTTTGATATAGGTCCTGTATTTTCCGTATTTGGCTACAATGAGGTAGAGAAATGGCGTGTTAGATTAGGTGGGCGAACGTATTTTACAGCAAACGATCCTTGGCGACTGGAAGGTTATTTGGCTTATGGCTTCGGTGATAATCAGTTTAAGTATGGAATCTCAGGAAAATATTTGTTGGATAAACGCAGTAGGTTAACCGTCTACGCAGGGAACCGTAGGGATATTGAGCAACTAGCGGCAAGCTTGACCAATACAAATGATGTTTTGGGACGTAGCTTAGCATCTAGTGCTTTAATTGCCACGGGAAATAATGACAGGCTGTCTTCTATAAATCTATCTACTGCAGGCATCAGTTTTGAGCCGCTTTATAACTGGGAGATACGGCTTAATGGAAGTTACCGCACGATCAAATCGGCAAATCCTACGGGTTTCAGTCTGGATTATCGAGTACCAGGAAGTGATGAGATACGTGGCCAGGTTAACCAGTCCATGCTAACCCTAAGCACCACTTATACACCAGGTCGCAAAACTTCTAATTACGGAGTAGATCGCACTATAATTAATGATGGTGACTTTCCCATTCTATATGTGAATTACTCTCGAGGTATTGAAGACCTGCTAGGCAGTGACTTCAATTATGACCGCGCGCAGTTTTATTATACGCATCCATTTAATATAGGCGGTTTTGGTAGGCTCACCGCAAGGATAGAAGCTGGAAAGACCTTTGGTCAGGTACCGCTGGCGCTACTTGATGTAATACCGGGTAACCAGACTTATTTCAATATTTCAGGAGCGTTCAACACCATGAACTTCTACGAGTTTGTAACCGATCAGTACACCACGCTACACCTATCCCATAATTTCAACGGGAGATTGTTCTCGAGAATACCTTGGTTGCGCGATTTGAATTTACGCGAACTCGTAGGTTTGAAAGCAGTTTATGGAACCATAAGCGACGAGAATATCGCCATTAACCGCAGCAACCTTGAGTACCGCGCACCTACTGATATTTACTGGGAATACAGCGCTGGTATCGGGAATATCTTCAAAATTCTACGCCTCGACGTCAACTTTAGAGGGAGCTATAACTACCTGCCCGATGCAAGAAATATTGGAGTAACTGGTAGCTTTGGGTTTAGTTTTTAAGGCTCTTTTTTTTTTTCGCTTTCGCGAAAGCGAATCAATCAAAGAAATTCTTAATGTTCTATTAATTCTGAGATCATTAGTTTTTCAATAAATTCAAAAAACCAATCATGTTAAGAAAATTACTATTCATTCTATCATTATTCTGTTTTATTTCAAACGCTCAGACCTCAGATGATTTTGTTTTTGAAATAACTGGTTGGAGCAACTTCAGCATTGATTTTGCATTAACTGCGACTGGAAATGTTACTATCGATTGGGGCAACGGACAATCAAATAGTTATTCGAATCCATCACGTTATGTATCAAATCGCTATTTTGCTCCAGGACCCTATACAGTTATAATTACTGGTGATATAGACCATATCAGGTTTGATACCGATGATTATTATGTTATGAATGTTACACAATGGGGGGCATCGCAGTGGCAGTCTATGTCTGAGATGTTTAAAGATAGTAATCAACCGAGTATTACTGCCAGTTTACCGCCAGACTTATCACAAGTTTCAAGTACATCGAGCATGTTTGAAAATGCTGGCAATCTTAATTCAAATTCACTTAATATAAGTAATTGGGATGTTTCCAGTGTCAATGATATGTCTAGAATGTTTGCTAATGCACAAGAATTTAATGTAGATATTTCAGGTTGGGATCTTTCCGGTGTAACAGATATGAGTGAAATGTTCTCTGGTGCAGAGTCATTTAACTCAGACATATCTTCATGGGACGTTTCAAATGTTGTTGATATGAGTGGATTGTTTCATGGCGCAGCGTCATTTAGTTCAGACTTATCATCTTGGGATGTCTCGAGCGTTACAAATATGCATGCTATGTTTAGTTATTGTACAATCTTTAATTCTGATCTGTCTAATTGGGATGTGTCTAATGTATCAATTATGTCAGAAATGTTTCTTCTCGCCACTAATTTTAATTCAAATCTCTCCTCTTGGAATGTCTCAAATGTTATCAATATGTCTAAAATGTTTGAAGTTGCTACAAATTTCAACTCTGATATTTCAAGCTGGAATGTTTCTAATGTTGTTGATATGTCCGGTATGTTTGGAGAGGCTGGAAGTTTCAATGCCGACATCTCCTCTTGGGATGTTTCTAGCGTTAATAACTTGTCTCGAATGTTTAGGAGGGCCTTTAGTTTTAATTCAGATATCTCCTCTTGGGATGTTTCTAATGTTACTACGATGAGGTCTATGTTTCTCCACGCAACTAATTTCAATTCTGATCTTTCATCTTGGAATGTATCAAATGTCCTAAATATGGAAGATATGTTTTATCTGGCTGTTAATTTTAATTCAGATATCTCCTCTTGGGACGTTTCTAACGTTACGAGTATGTGGGGTATGTTTAATGGCGCTACTAACTTTAATTCAGATATATCCTCATGGGATGTCTCAAATGTTACCCATATGCCTAGTATGTTCCGAAATGCTGTTCACTTTAATTCAGACTTATCCTCATGGGATGTTTCAAGTGTTATCGATATGACCGCAATGTTTGAAGGAGCCAGAAACTTTAATTCGAACTTATCTGCCTGGGATGTCTCTAATGTTGGTACCATGCATTTTATGTTTTATAATTCCACAAACTTCAATTCAGATATCTCCTCTTGGGACGTTTCTAACGTTACGAGTATGTGGGGTATGTTTAATGGCGCTACTAACTTTAATTCAGATATATCCTCATGGGATGTTTCAAATGTTACTACGATGAGGTCTATGTTTTATGGTGCCACTAACTTTAATCAGGATTTGACTTTTTGGGACTTTTCAGGACTATCATATAGATTTGGAAATACTCCATTGTTTGAAACTTTTGACTTGAGTGGGCTGGATACAGTCAATTATGACAAATTATTAGCAGGTTTAGTGAACTCAAATATCCGGAGTCTTGACCTTGGAGTACAGGGGTTGAAATATTGTGATACGTTCTCAAGAAATATCCTAACTCAAAGAAATTGGCGAATTTCAGGGGACAGTCAGTCTCAAAATTGTCCTAACAATGAATTAAATGGTACAATTATTTATGATTTGGACAACAATGGATGTAATGCCTCAGATCTTTTAGTACCTAACACAGCTGTTGAAATCAGTGATGGGTCGAACAATATTATTGTTTATTCTAATGACCGCGGTATATACGAGACTAACCTACCAGATGGTATTTACACGATAACTCCTGTTATTAATAACTTACTTTTTAATGTATCTCCTACAGCTCCTCGGGTAACCTTATCTAATGAAACAACAGTGTCTCAAGACTTTTGTCTAACGGCTGTTTCACCAGTAGATGATTTAGAGGTCAGCCTTTCACCTACAGCTCAGGCACGTCCAGGTTTTGACACTAGTTATATACTTGTTTATAAGAATAATGGAAATACTCAGTTGTCGGGTAATTTGAGTCTTAGCTATGAAGAAGGTTTTATGGACTTTCTAGTCGCCACTCCAGCAGCTGTTTCTTCTACCTCTGGCAGTTTGAACTGGGATTTTGTGGATCTAGACCCCTTTGAAACCCGCGAGATAGAATTCTCAATGAATTTAAATCCTTCTACTGATCCTACATTTCCTTTGAACAGCAACGATGTTTTAAGTTATAATGCTACCATCAACCCAGCGACCAATGACCCTACACCTCAGGACAACGTTTTTGATTTACTGCAAACAGTAGTCAATTCTTATGATCCAAACGATAAGACCTGTCTGCAGGGAAATCAAATCACCCCTGATAAGGTGGGAGAATACGTTCACTACCGCATACGTTTCGAGAATGAGGGAACAGCGAGTGCAGTAAATGTCAAAATCGTAGATTACATAGATTTGACCAAGTTTGATATTTCAACCCTGACCCCTTTGAGCGCCAGTCACGACTACACTGCAAAAATTACCGAAGGCAATAAAGTCGAATTCAGCTTTGATAATATCCAGTTGCCTTTCACAGCTCCAGAAAGCCAGGGCTATGTTCTATTCAAAATTAAAACGCTGGACACCCTTGTTTTAGGCGATGATTTTTCAAATGAGGCAGAGGTATACTTCGATTTTAATTTTCCCATCGTTACAAACCTTGCCACTACAACCGTCGCAAATGTGCTGACCACGCCAGCCGTAAGTTCAACCAAAGTAGAACTGTATCCCAATCCAGCAAAGGATTCAATAACATTAAGTAACTTGGAAGGTTTCGATCGATTTACGATTTACGACACTTCAGGGAAGTCGCTCATAAATGGCGATGTAAATGGCTTGAGATCAGAAAGCGTTGAAATCCATTCTCTAAAAACGGGATTGTACTTCGTAGAAATCTTGGGAAAAGCTAATTCGGTTACTCTTAAATTCATAGTTCAATAAACACATCGATTTACTGTAATTGACTTAAAGTGGTATTAGTTTAGTTAGATGACTTTTTGTTGTTACGCTTTCGCGAAAGCGTAATAACCATAAATCTTTATCAAATTCTCAAAGCTTGTTGAGCTTGATAATAA
This sequence comes from uncultured Flavobacteriaceae bacterium, assembly GCA_964631155.1. Lineage (GTDB taxonomy): Bacteria > Bacteroidota > Bacteroidia > Flavobacteriales > Flavobacteriaceae > Nonlabens. Next base: position 7,591 of record CAZVYO010000012.1, on the reverse strand, counting down.
ATCACTCTCTAATCCAATTGAAATTCACTATATCGTTTTCTTAACATTAATTTAGTACATTAGCCCAGCTAATTTTAAATCAAACTAAATTTTATGGAAGCATATGTGATTTATATGCCGGTAGCACTTGCGCTCATCGGGCTTATTTACATGACGATGAAAAAATCATGGGTCATGAAACAAGAGGCTGGAGATGGAACGATGAAAGAAATCGCCGATCATATTTATGAAGGAGCCCTTGCTTTTCTCAAAGCAGAATATCGTTTACTGACCATATTTGTGATAATTGTAAGCGTGTTGCTGGCCATTGTAAGTTTTATCGTGCCCACGACACACTGGTTAATAGTCGTGGCATTCATATTTGGTGCGGTGTTCTCAGCTTACGCGGGAAATATCGGGATGAAAATCGCCACAAAAACCAATGTCAGAACCACTCAAGCTGCTCGTACATCACTTCCTAAAGCTTTGAAGATTTCATTCGGTGGAGGAACAGTAATGGGGCTGGGAGTTGCAGGGCTTGCGGTTCTGGGTCTTACCGCTTTTTTCATATTCTTTTACTGGTATTTCATGGGTGGCTCTTGGGAAGCTGCTGACTATGACGGCGTTCTCAAAACCCCTACTGAATTAATGACGGTAGTGCTGGAAACCCTTGCTGGTTTTTCTCTTGGGGCAGAATCCATTGCACTCTTTGCACGTGTGGGAGGAGGTATCTACACAAAAGCCGCCGATGTAGGTGCAGATCTAGTCGGAAAAGTAGAGGCTGGAATTCCTGAAGATGATCCACGCAATCCAGCAACTATTGCAGATAACGTGGGTGATAATGTAGGTGATGTTGCCGGTATGGGAGCGGACCTTTTTGGTTCTTATGTCGCTACTGTTCTTGCTGCGATGGTGCTTGGGAACTACGTTATCAGAGATATTACTTCCTTCAATATTGAAGAGGTGGGAAGTACGAGTTTTGGATTCATAGATGATTTTGGCGGGATAGGTCCCGTTCTTCTACCTATTGCCATTGCCGGAGTAGGAATTATCATTTCTATTATAGGAACCATGCTTGTGAAAATTAAAAGTAATAGTGCCAAGGAATCTCAAGTCATGGGCGCTTTAAATGTGGGTAACTGGACATCCATTGTTTTGGTGGCTGTCGCTTGCTATGGATTGTGTATGTGGATGCTTCCAGAATATATGGAGATGAAATTCTTCGGTGAAGAAGGTAGTGGATATTTGAAGGTTTCTGCACTAAATGTATTTTTTGCTTCGCTTGTTGGGCTTGTCGTTGGAGCCGTCATTTCTTCAGTAACTGAATTCTATACGGGACTCGGTAAAAAACCCACGCTTAAAATCGTTCAGCAGTCATCGACTGGTGCAGGTACAAATATCATTGCTGGTCTGGCAACGGGTATGATTTCGACATTTCCATCGGTAATTCTTTTTGCTGGGGCAATATGGGCATCTTATGCCTTTGCTGGATTTTACGGAGTAGCGCTTGCTGCAAGTGCAATGATGGCAACGACTGCTATGCAGCTAGCGATAGACGCCTTCGGTCCCATTGCAGATAATGCTGGGGGAATTGCAGAAATGAGCGAGCAGGATCCTATTGTAAGAGAACGTACTGATATTCTTGACTCTGTAGGTAATACAACTGCCGCAACGGGTAAAGGTTTTGCGATTGCGTCTGCGGCTTTAACTTCTCTGGCTCTTTTTGCTGCTTATGTCACGTTCACAGGAATTGATGGGATTAATATTTTCAAAGCTCCTGTATTAGCCATGCTGTTTGTAGGTGGGATGGTGCCGGTGGTATTTAGTGCGCTTGCCATGAACGCCGTAGGTAAGGCAGCCATGCAAATGGTACAGGAAGTAAGACGACAATTTAAGGAGATACCAGGAATTATGGAAGGAACAGGTAAACCTGAATATGATAAATGTGTCGATATTTCTACAAAAGCCTCACTTAAGGAAATGATGTTGCCAGGTCTATTGACTATAGGATTCCCATTACTAATTGCATTCCTGCCTATGGCTTTTGGTATGAATAATCTCGATATCGCAGAGATGCTAGGTGGTTATATGGCAGGTGTTACCGTGAGTGGAGTTCTTTGGGCAATTTTTCAAAATAATGCAGGTGGTGCCTGGGATAACGCTAAAAAATCTTTTGAGGCAGGAGTGGAAATCAACGGTAAAATGACTTATAAAGGTAGTGATGCACATAAAGCTGCAGTAACTGGTGATACCGTGGGTGACCCTTTCAAGGATACGTCAGGACCTTCCATGAATATTTTGATCAAGCTTACCTGTTTGATCGGTCTGGTTGTTGCTCCAATTTTAGGAGGTCATGCCGCTCACGATTTAACGGCATCGACTCCGCAAAGTATCATTGAAGTTTCTTCTGCAAATGCAGAGCAAATCATCGAGGTTGAAGTCAAAAAAGAATTGGACGAATCTACGGGTACGGTAACAGCCTTAGTAACTACAAAATCTAAAATTAATGGAGCTATCGTAACTGATACACAAGAGTTTTTTGGAACTGAGCAAGAGGTTGAGGAGAAAATAGATGCTTTGAATATTTGATGAGAAATTTTCTCTAAACAAAAAAACCTCCAACTCGATTTATTGAGTTGGAGGTTTTAATTTTTGTTTTTGAAGTAATTCATCCAAACTTTAGTAACAACAATCGTCGAAGCAATCAATAGGAAATAACAGGGTATGTATTCTTTTTGAAAAAATGATTCTCTAAATAAATCTGTTATTGCCAGTAAGAGACAAGTATTGCTTATGAACCATCCAAGACTGGAAATTGTCAAAATTTTTTTTGATGGGTGAGTAAAATATGTTTGGTTATTATCTTTCTTCATATTCTTCAAGTCTACATCGATTCTTTTAAAATCTCTACAAACTTAAAGCAATCTAAATAACTGTTATATAAAGGAACCGGCGCAATCCTTATAACGTCGGGTTCGCGCCAGTCTGCAATCACTCCCTTTTCTGTAATTATTTCAAATAAACTCTTATCTGCATTTTTCACGGCAAGCGAGAGTTGACAGCCTCGGTCTTTTGATTCTGTAGGAGTGATGATCTCAATACGATCACCTTCCATTTCATGCAACAAATATTCGAGGTACGATGTCAATCGCTTCGATTTGGCTCTGAGATTTTTAAAACCAGCCTCCTTAAATATATCGAGGCTACTTTTTATGGCTGCCATACTCAAGATAGGCGGATTGGATAATTGCCAGCCTTCGGCACCATATATAGGGTCAAAATCATCACGCATACCAAATCGAGTTTCCTTATTATGACCCCACCAACCTGTAAAACGAGGTAAGTCCGTATTATGTGCGTGACGCTCATGAACAAAGCAGCCACCCAAACTCCCTGGACCAGAATTGAGATACTTATAAGTACACCATACCGCAAAGTCTGCTCCGGAGTCATGTAAGTTTAGCGGAGCATTACCGGCACCGTGGGCGCAATCAAAACCCACTAGGCAACCATGCTCATGTCCTAGTTCTGTAATTTTTTTGAGATCAAAAAATTGACCCGTGTAGTAATTAACGGCTCCTATCATTATGAGAGCAATTTCATCACCGTGCTCATTCAGGGTTTCTTCTAAATCTGAAATGCGAGGTGTATGCTCACCTTTACTGGGTTTCCATGTTATCAGATCAGTTTCTGGATCACCGCCGTGGAATTTAATCTGTGAGGCAACAGCAAATCGATCGCTAGGGAAAGCATCTGCTTCTATCAAAATTTTGCGTCGTAGTCCCTCTGGTTGATAGAAACTGACCATCATAAGGTGCAGGTTGGTAGTCAAGGTATTCATCACGACCACCTCGTGAGTTTTGGCGCCGACTATTTCTGCTGTAGTCCCTGCTAGGTTCTCATGATAAGGCATCCATGGATTCATCGCCTCAAAATGCCCTTCCACACCTAACTTTGCCCAGTCGTCCAGCTCTTGAGTGATGTATTCTTTGGTTTGCTTAGGTTGAAGTCCTAGTGAATTCCCACAGAAATAAATACTTTCTTCTCCGTTTTTCTGCTTTGGGATATGGAAGCTTTCGCGAAAGCGAGATAATTCATCACTTTTATCCAGTTGTAAAGCAAATTCCCTTGTATTCTTAAACTCCATAACTAGTCTTTGAGAATTTCTACATCGGTAAAGAAGATGTTTGTACTGCCATCAGGTGTTTTGTGATCGAGGGCAATGAGTATGTCATTGACCGTTTGGTAGTTTTCAAAACTAGTGGTCATGGCAGGTTGATCAGAACCTGCGGGATAATAATCCCAAGAGGTGATTCTTTTATTCTTATCAAACGTCAGATCATAGCGATCACCAGGAGTGTAACCGCCATCGCCCGTATACTGAACTTGCATGGTCTGATCATCTGGAAAACTTATGTTAGCACCTTCATCCCATTGCGTTTTGAAATAGGGCAGGAGCCAGTAGACATCGTTTATAAAAGCGCGATCGGTACTAATCGTCAGACTATCTAATTTTTCGGAGCGATTGTAAACAACGGTATCACCTTTAGAAATAAGGGAGACTTTTTCAGTTTTGGGCTGCCATTTCCATTGTCTGGAAGACATAACTGAACCGTTGCGCTCCACATTAAAAGTAAAATTCACTTCCTTAACATCACTCCATTCTTCGATTCCAGCATTTTTTGCTATGGCGTAATCTACGCTCATGGTATCTTCTGTGATTTCAGTATCTGTGATCTCTTTGCTTGAATCAGCATTTTTGTCTTTGCACGAACTAAGCGTGAGAACCGTAAGTAGCAGGAATGTAAATTTTTTCATGGTAGAATGTTATCCCACAAAGATACTAGGTTTACTAAATGGTAAACCTTTCTAAACTCTTTACCAGTCGATATTTATAAAAGTAGCTTTGCAGCGTGGAACAGAAATTTGTACATAAGGGATCGCTAAGTAAGAGACGTAAGTATTCTATCATCATGGTCTTAGGGACGTTAATTGCCATAGGACCATTTTCCATAGATGCCTACCTGCCAGCTTTCAAGCAGATAGCTGGTGATTTCAAAGTGGATACTAGCGATATAGGTCTAACTTTAACCACTTATTTCATAGGTATAGGACTGGGACAGCTGGCCTATGGTCCACTCATGGATCGTTATGGGAGGCGCAAGCCCCTTATAGTAGGCCTCATTCTTTATATCACTACAAGTATCATGAGCGCGTTTGCATGGGATGTGTTGTCCCTAGCGACGCTTAGATTTTTTACATCGCTGGGAGCTTGTGCGGGAATGGTAGCCAGTAAGGCGATAGTTAGAGACCTATTTGACAAAGAAGATGTAGCTGACGTATTGTCGACACTTATGCTCATCATGGGGATCGCGCCTATTATCGCTCCTACGATTGGTGGATTTGTGATCGCAAATTTCCATTGGGACTGTATATTTTATGGATTGGCGGCATTTGCTTTCTTGATGCTTATGAACGTCTTATTTATTCTACCAGAAAGTTCAAGGCCCAATAAAACGACGAGTTTGCATCCTGTTCCCGTGCTTAAAGAGTACTTTGAAATATATCGGAATCACGACTTTTTCCTGTTCTCAACAGCTAGAGGTTTTGTAATCGGTTTATTACTGGGCTATGTGGCAGCTGCACCGTTTATTTTCATGGATTACTTTGGACTTTCTCAGGAGCAGTTTGGTTACGTATTCGGGAGCAATGCGGCGGGACTCATCGCTGGGAGTCAGGTCAACAGATTGTTCCTGAAAAAATATACTACCTTCCAGGTCACCTACGTGGTGAGTGTATTATTGGTGCTAGTTGCAGGAGCTGGTCTTTTATTGGCAAGTGCGGGATGGATGGAATTTTGGGTGATTTATCCGTTATTGTTTGCAATGCTCACCCTCATTGGTTTCCAAAATCCTAATGTAACCGCACTTTCCTTACAGCCGTTTACTAAGAAGGCTGGTAGCGCTAGTGCTTTCGTGGGTGCCATTAGTATGATTTTTGGATCGTTTGCGAGTTGGTATGTTTCGCAGTTTTTAAAAACTGATCTGTTACCTTTATTTATAATGCTGGCCTTCTCTGCACTTTTTGCTCACATTGCTGTAGAAGTTTATCGTAAAAAGTTTGCTCATGGTTACGCTTTCGCGAAAGCTTACATAGAGCACCATCAACACAATAATAAAAGGCAACACTCTAGTTGATCTTTTTGAATGCTAGCTTGAGATTAAAATTTTGATCTCGCTTTCGCGAAAGCGAATACTCCTATCGAGGAACCTACTAATTTGAGAAACTATTCACATCTATAATTGTCAGATGGATTATATTTGTTTATACAAATATTGTTTATGTAAATATTGAGTTATGAAGAAGACCATATATAGATCAGAGGATAGAGGATATGCAAACCATGGATGGCTGGAGGCCAAACATTCATTCAGCTTTGCATCTTGGTTCAATCCAGAAAAAATGAATTTTGGTGTCCTTAGAGTATTGAATGATGATCGCGTTGCTCCAGGTGCTGGCTTTCCTACGCATCCTCACGATAATATGGAGATTATCACTATACCGCTTTCTGGCATTCTTGAGCATAAAGACAGTATGGGGAATACAGCCCAAATCAAAACAGGCGAGGTTCAAGTTATGAGTGCAGGCACAGGAGTAACTCATTCTGAATATAACGCAAGCGATTCTGAAGACCTCAAGTTATTTCAGATCTGGATTTTTCCTAATGAGCGTGATGTGGAACCACGTTATGACCAACAATACATATCAAGTGATCTTTCAAATGGGTGGCAACAAATCATCTCTCCAGATCAAGATGCCAGTAATATGTGGATCCATCAAGATGCTTGGTTGAATATGGGACAAGTAGACCTTGGTAAATCGCTAACCTATAAAAGAAAAGGAAAAAATACTGGCCTTTATCTCATGGTGATTGAGGGCGAGGTTAATGTAATAGATGAGAATCTCAAAAAGCGTGACGCCATCGGCATAGTTTCTGTTGACGAATTGAGTATACAAGCTACAATTGACTCCAAGCTTTTACTTATTGAAGTACCTATGCAGTTACCCCAAAACTAGAAGTGTACTTAATCAGATAGTAATTCAGGCTCTGGTAATGAAATCAAGACTTAGATTTTCTATCGGAAAAAAAGCGTTAGTGCTCTTCTAGGCATCAAGGAGCTAAAGGATGCGAGTTTTCTTATTATAATATCTAGTTTACCTAGATAGACGTAGTAAGACAGATGTTTTTATGTCAATTTCTTTCATTGGATAGATGGTCTGAGAACAAAAGCCCACTTCAGGGGGTGGGGGTCTATGTTGTGAATGTCTCCAGCTTGAGATTCAGTTTCCTGGGAGTTTCAGTTCATTTAATATTAAAGGGACCTTATCAGCCATATTACTTAACTGGAAACATGATACTACATACTTTAGAGCACCCTCCAGGGGGTTGGGTGTGTTTTTCTCGAGAATTGACGATCAACAAATACAGTAGTTTACACTCATTATCGGTTTAAAAAGAACTTATGAGCTGATTTGTTACAGGATTGGAAGACTAAGCAGAAAACTCCCGAATTTTTTTTGAGGGTTAAGTAACTGTTTTTAAGGTATGTAT
>CAZVYO010000011.1:0-119353 GCA_964631155.1 uncultured Flavobacteriaceae bacterium | reverse complement strand
CCGTTGTCTCGGATGGATGATTTCATGGCGGAGCAACATGTCCCTTGGGCAATCATTGACAACGGAATTGTGTATGAAACGTAGCGTGCAAAAAGACACTAGCTTTTCGGATTAACACAGAGCCGAATTTTTATATTTTGTTTTTAACTTTTCTGTTTTTAAAAGCCAAATTAAAAAAATTGGCGGACATTCTAAATATACTCAAACCTTTCGGTTAAACAATTATTAGCAATGTTTTATACACGTTGTTAGCACACGTTTTTTAGAAGTCAAATTTCATAACAATGTCATTATTTTCTTTATAACCGACCTTATCAAGTAAAAGTAAGTTAATTAAGAAAGGCGATATTTCAATTCCTATAGTTTTTCTTATTTTATATACTAGTTTAAAAACCTCAATCGTATCGTTTAATATAACTTCCATTTCGCTCAATTTGATCTGAATAAATGGTGGGTCAAAATGAGTTAAATGATTCCTTAATTCTTTTAATCTCTTTAATGCTTTTTTCTCTGTAGAAATATCGGGAAGTCCAGAATTAGTTATTTGTTTAATCCATTTTAACTTATCCATTAACCTACCATTTCTATCGCCTAATTTGACATTATCAAAAGTCCAAGAATCTGGTTTGTCATATTCCGCTTTATAGTGTATTCTGTTTAATGTTATATCTAAAATTGAAATTGTATCGCTAATAAAACTGCGTAATTCCAATAGCCATTCTTGATTCAGTACCTTACTCGAGTTAACTACTAAATAATCTCTTTTTCTAATTATGTGCATAGCTAAAGCATTAAAAAAAGTTGGAATAAATATAGTTGGCTCTGTTAATGTCCATTTGTTAGTATTGGTTTTTCCAAAAACGTTCTCTAAATCTAATTCAATAAAGCTTATAGCATTAAAGTCAATACTATTGAAATCCATATTAAAATTGAGGGAATAATCCATCCAATCGCACCACATCATTGGAAGTCCAAATTTTTCGGGAATAAACATACGAGATGATTTTAAATGTGTGTGGATTATATTAAATCCAATTTTTTCACTTTTAGAAGTTTTCTCATCAGACTTAATAATTAGCTGAAACTCTTTTTTCTTGAGCCATTTTTTTTTGCTGTCAAAGTTATATTTAGTGTAATAATTCAAAATATCAATTGTCAATTTATTCAATAACTGACTGTCGACTTCTTCTGAATATTCTAAATATCTATGCATTTTTCAAATGTGTGCTAACGGCAAAGATATGATTCGTCCCTCACCATACTTTGCCGTTGTTATTGGTGTCCGATAAATATAAAGCCTTTTGAAGATATTCCCTGACCATGCCCGGGATGAATTATATCGGATGTTCTGGACAGTCCCCCACGATGTCCCCACACGCCCTGAACCAACAGCGCCACGCAAGGGGCACTATTGCTTTTATACGCGTATAAACGCAGTCGGGCCGCGTAAGATCATTCCGTCCTTGACATATCGTCAGCTGTTTTTCTTGCTTTGTAAGGTCCCAAGGGCGAACTTTAAGCAGGCTGAACGTCTCTACGTTCCACAAGCTATCGCTTGTGACGTGCCAACGAGGCTGCTTAACGCCGCCGCGTGGAGTTACGCAGCAGGAAAAAAACCAGAAAGTCCGGATGGTCGTGCGTGAACGGATCGGGATGGATTGTCTTGAACGGTTTAGGCTATGCGCAGTTGCGTGGTTTAAGCCTGTTTCTTCCAGTATACTCAAACCGTAGAAAATTCCGCGAGGAATTTTCGGATGCGCGATGACCCAGCAATTGCGTATAGCCCTTGTTGTGCGCTGGCTTTTATCCGATTAGCCATTTTATATGGTTGTCTTTTACTTCACAAATTCCTATTCCGTTTCTGCCGTCTAAATAACTCAAAACGTATTTTGGTCTCGTCCAATTTTTAAACTTCTTAAATTTCGAAGAAAGTCCGAGCCAATGGGCATAATCATTTTCTAATTGATTGACTTCAATTAAAGCATTTTCTTTTGTAATATTCCTAAAATCTTTAATTTTGCTAAATCCAGTTATTACTAACTCATTTTCATTGTCAAGTTTAATAGTCTTATTTTGAACTGATAATATATTTCCATTTTTAGCTAATTCAATAGCGTTATTAATTCTTTTAGCTAAATTTTCTTTTTCTTCTTGACTGTATTGGTTTTCGAGGTTTTTATTTAATATTTCAATTATTTTTCCTTCACCAATTATCCGCGCACCTTCGCAAAATTTAAAAGTATCATCAATATTTAAATTTCTGACGTAACCAAAATAAGATGTTAGAGTGATTTCAGATGTTACAGTTTCTCCAGGAAGAACAATTTCTTTATCTAAGAACATCTGTTGACCAGAAGAAAAAAAATTTGGAATATGGTCAAATTCTACGTGCGGTCTATATCCTGAATTTGTAAAACCTTTGCGACCTCCTTGCTCAGTCGTTCGATAAACTAATTTTGCTATGAAGTCAGGTTTTCTTCTCATTCACGAATTTCTCAGCTTGCGCACAACGATCTTGTATATAGCTCGTAGCGTGTAAATTAGAGGTTATTTTTCGGTTAGGCACGAGCCAAATTTTTTAATTTTCTTATTACCTTTTCTTTTCATTAGGCCAAATTAAAAAAATTGGCGGACTTTGTAAACATGCCTTAACTTTGAATTAAACAACTAATTAGCTATGAGTTATATACGTTGTTGTGTGTTCGTTTTTATTTCTTTCTGCTTGTCCAAGAGTTGATTACATATTCAAATAAATCTGTTTTATCAGTATCTAAAATAATATTAAGCGTTCCAGTTTTTGTTTTAAGTAACCCTTCAACATTTGCCTCTTTTTTCCAATCTCCTTTTGTAAATTTAAATTCTGCTGGAAAATTTACTTTCAGACTTATCTCTCTAACATTTTCAGTTACTTTTTCCATCAACAACTTTTTCGGATTCCAGCTAGCCAGAGCTTCTTGATTTCCTGTAACATAGATTTCATCAGTCGAGTTAGGAACTGTTACTCGGATGGTTATTTCATATTGTTTTTTGAAATTTATTGATTCAATAGCATATTCCAAGGTATTTTTATAGATGTTTGTCTTAATTGTGGGTTTTTGAGTTTCAGCATAAGATTTTGCTATTGTAGTAATAACTAAATTTGGATTGTCTTGCCAAATATTATGAGAAGTTCCATTCGCGGTTATACCAACTGTATTGGGTCGTTCTTTAATAAATTCATTATGCGTTTGCTTCCAATAATTAATTCTTTCTTTCTTTTTGAACGGTGTAAATTCACTTACCAGATTCACTACAGAAATATGCTTAGGGATTGAAATATTACTGTTAGTCTTTATGGTTTCTCTTATGTTGGCACCCATGTAATACATTCCCAAATTTTTATTATTTTTAAATTCTTTTAAACCAGGTTCCCATTCTTTCCATAATTCTTCGATGAATTTGTCTACAAATTTATGATTGACATCAATGAGAACGATTGATTTAACGAGTTCTGGATTTCGTGAAGCAAATAGACTTGTATAATACCCACCATATGAATGTGAAACGAGCATAATTTCTTCATTATACCCTAATTTTTTTAGGCCAATTTCGAGATTATCAATTCCATCTTCAATTCTATGTTTTGAAATATCAATTTCATTGCCACTAACTGTACTTTTTCCAAAACCTTCCCTATCATATGTAATAAGCGTTGCTCCTGTTATTTTGTAAATAGGTTCTAAAATTGATTCCCAAGCTCTACTGTCTTGACCACCTCCTGATTCGAACAAAATTGGAACGCCTTTTCCTTCCCGAACCGTAAAATGTAGTTTGTGCCCGTTAACATCGACTAGGGTGTCAGTTACTTGAGCAAAAGACTGAATTTGGACAAATAAAAACAATGACAATAGCGATAGTTGGATTCTTATTTTCATAATTCAATTCTGTATTTTTCTATAATAGACTCTAAATATTTCTGATTGTGACAAGAATCTCATTTTTTCCTTAAATGACACACAACTAGTGTATATCCGCAATATATCAAAAACCTCCATATATACACCTCATATTGAGGGTATATAAGCATGTTTTTGACTAAAATTGCATATTGCAATATATACGGTATATAAGCATGTTTCATGATTTTATGCTACTGTCCAAAACAAGATAACCCAGTCACAAGCCATTGTATTAGCAACTAACTACAGAATGGTTATTTTTGATGAAATAAAAGACCTCATACCTCATTTATAAAGCACGATCATGAGATGTGTAGAAAGTTTATAAAAAAATGAGTACCCAGTTGTAGCAATTCAAGAGTTAAGTTTTAAAACGTCTAGTGAATGCGGGATCCATTTGTCGCAGGATGATGACCTACTGAAAGTGATTTACGCAATGACAGATCGGGTTAAAGATCAATTATTTGAGCCACTAGACCCATCAGGTTTGAGTCCTTCAAGTCTGCCTGTGCGTAATAGGGATGGTAGATTCCTTCTTTCCTTTTTATATATGCAGTTTTTAATCCTGCTTTTTTTGCACCAAACAAATCCCAATCGTGGGTGGCAACCATAATTATTTCCTTTTCTTTCAAGCCTTCTTGCTCTGCTACGTGATGATAGACAGCTTTGAAAGGTTTGTACTTTATAACGCTATCTACTGAATAGTAAGCATCAAACTGATCTTTGATCTCTGCATGAGTCAGTTGTTCTTCAATCATTTCTAGTGATGAATTAGAGACGGCGATGACCCGTATGTTATTTTTTCTAAGCATGTCCACCGCCGGGATAACGTCATCATAGGCGGGTAGCTCTTTGAATGCTCCCAGTATTTCTGATTTTATATCAGAATTTAAGGGTTTACCATTCTCGACAAATAGGTTTTCTAAGGCTACTTCAGCTAGTTCTCCAAAATCCCTATACTCATCCATTATACCCATGACGGTAGAACTGTGAAGCAGTTGGGCAAACCAGTATTTTAAAACATAGGGGTCGCTGAAATGTTTATCAAACTGAGCTTTGAGTACGTTCAGGTTCAATAGAGTTTCATTCATGTCAAAAAAAACTGCTTTAATCATTTATCTTTAAATTAATAATGCGAAAAAAATTTTAACAGGTAATCCATCTTTGCCCAGCGTGGTCTCGCATGACCAGCACCACACTTTTAACTACTTCTCACTTTTTCACTACTCGGTACATTCCAGTCTCCACGTACCTTCATCACCTGCTCGATCACGTCCCGTACGCAGGCATCACCGCCGCGCCTGTGGGACACATAGTCGCTCACGGCCTTGACCTCGGGAATCGCGTCTTGTGGGCAGGTGGCAAGACCGGCATATTCAAGTGCGGGAACATCGGGCATGTCGTCGCCCATGTAGAGTATTTCCTCAGGTCTCAGGTCGTTTTGCGCCACGTAGTCGTGCATTTGCACCATTTTCTCGCTGGCGTTCAGGAAAACATCAGTCACACCCAGGCCTTCCAGTCTGGATTTTACGCCCTCGTTGCGGCCGCCGGTAATGATACACACCCTGTAACCTGCGTTGAGCGCCGCCTTCATGGCATAGCCGTCCTTAGCATTCATCGTGCGCAGCAGCTCGCCACTTTCTGAAATGAGCAGCCGGCCGTCAGTCAGCACGCCGTCCACGTCCAGTATAAAGGTGGTAATGTTTTTCAGTTTTTGTTTGTAACTCATTTTTTGAATTCGTTTTGAATGGATTTTGACAGCACGCGGTACAACTCACGGTCGGTCTCGGGCAAGAGTTCCAGGTGGCTGTTCATGGTTTTTATATCGTTTCTCAGGGCTGGTCCTGTCTGTGACTTTGCAGGGGAGAGGGATCTCGCTTTCGCGAAAGTTTCTTCCATCAAAGCATCGAGAATAGCTGGATCTACATCGCCATTTCTAAGAATCTGCTGGCTTTTATGATAGCAATGATTCACAAAGTTGTTCATGAAAACGGCAGCAAGATGCAAATGTTGACGCTTGTCTGATGGCACGTGGTGGAGTTCAGGTCCCATAGTGCTCGCGAGACGCTTTAAAATAGCACCCGTCACAGCATTATTCCATTCCAGACAGATGGGTATCTTGCTGAAATCTGGGTTTCTTTTTTTACTAAAACTCTGCGGCAGGTAAAAAACGCCACGGTTTTTATGTTTTGAGAGAGCATCCATGCCTGTGTTGCCGCTGGTATGCGCCACGACCGCATCAGTCTCTGGAATCTGTTCTGATAGGTCATGGATCTTATCGTCAGGCACGGCAATAAGGACCAGATCGGTAGGAGGGAGCTCCTCGAGTGTTTCCGCTCTTGGTGCACTTACTCCGGGCACACTAGCACCCGATTTATTGAAGTAGCCCGTGAGCTGGATTTCTAGAGGTTTTTTTTGATTTCCCGCTTTCGCGAAAGCGAGATCATCATAAACCTCCTCGTTGTTATGCTCCTTGAAAGCGAGATCACCACCACTCTCAAGCCTCCTACAAAGGTGCCCACCCAGGTTGCCGGTTCCTATGACAAATACCTTGATCATGACTGTAAAAATAAGCCTTGTAACGCGACCCAACGGTCAAGGCTAAGACGCTTTTGTGAAGTATCTTTGCCACCAGTTTTAAAAGCTTATGAAAGAGCGTATTTACGGCCTGTTATTTGGAACCCGAACGATGACATTTTTACTGCTGGCTTTTGCCTTGAGCATGGCCGCAGGAACCTTTATAGAAAATTCCTACGATACGCCCACCAGTAAGATGTGGGTCTATAATGAATGGTGGTTTTCTTTACTCATGCTGTGGTTGATGCTCAATTTTATCGGGAACATAAAGCGATACCAGCTATTGCAATGGAAAAAATGGGCCACGCTTACCTTACACCTTTCTTGGATACTGATCATCATAGGTGCCGGTATCACGCGATACATCTCTTTTGAAGGCATGATGCTCATAAGAGAAGGCCAGACCGAGAATACTTTTTTTAGCGAAGAGACCTACTACGACCTCATAATCCAAGGCGATGATCCCAATGGCAATCCCATGCAGCGCGAGGTAAAGGAAGAATTGTTGATCTCCCAGTACGACTACAAGCGCAGCGATGATTTTACGTTTTACGATAAAACGGTTACGGTAACCATAGATAGCTTGATCTACGACGCGGTAGAAGGCTTAAAACCTACGGCAGATGGGTCTGGAGAGCGTTACCTCAAGATCGTGGAAGCTGGAGGCGGGAACCGTCACGACCACCTGTTGAAAGAAGGAGAAGAAGCGAGTATCCACGGTGTCCTTTTTGGCGTGAACGTAGATCCAGAAGAAGCTGCCGAAAAGGGTCTGATCAACATCATCGAGAACTGGGACGGCTACACCATCCAGACGCCTTTTGACGGTGAGTACCTGCGCATGGCAGACCAGCAAAAGGGAACGGTGGTAAAAGATTCCGTGCAACCATTACAATTGCGATCGCTCTATACCATGGCAGGAATGCAGTTTGTTATCCCTGAGCCCATAAGTGAAGGCGAGCTGGGTATCATACAAAGTCCGGAACCTACGGCTGCAAAAGCTTTTGGTTTGCTGGCCACGGTAACCAGCGGCGACGAGTCAAAAAAGATTGAAATGCGCGGACAAAAAGGAATTATATCTGATTATACAGATGTAGATATTAATGGCTTGAAAGTCTACATAAAGTATGGATCCATCGCGCGTGAGCTTCCTTTCCAGATCAAATTGAACGATTTTATCGCTAATAAATATCCGGGAACCGAGAAAGCCTACAGTTCCTATGAAAGTAAGGTGACGGTGATCGATGAGAATGGAGAACAAGATGAACACATTTATATGAACAATGTTTTGGATAAAGAAGGATACCGATTCTTTCAATCTGGCTTTGATCCTGATGAGGGAGGGACGCACCTGTCTGTAAATCATGACTTCTGGGGTAAGACTATTACTTACGCGGGTTACTATTTATTATATCTAGGCTTACTGGCGCTGTTGTTTGACCCCAATACCCGTTTTGGTGAATTGCGCAGGTTGATTGAAAGAATTAATAAAAGAAAGAAAAAACAACTGGCTACCGCCGTGGTCATGCTCTTTGCATTCATGGGCGTGGCTCAGAATGGAACTCAAGTGGACGATCATAACCACGATCATGATCACACCCATCAAACTCAGCAAGCAGATCACAACCACAATCACGACGCTCATAGCACCGCCATGCAAGTGCGCGAGGGAACGAGCACTAACCTGGACGAGTCAGAACTGGACCGACCAGCAGATAGCATTGCAGTTCCTGACATGCCTCAAATTTTTGAGCCCATCCCAAAAAAGCTCGCCGATAGCATTATCGTAGCCAATATGGTTCCCATCGCCCAAGCAGAGCGATTTGGTAGAGTAGTGGTACAGGACGATGGGCGTATGAAACCCATGTCCACGCTGGCAAGCGAGATTTTACGCAGGCTTTCAGAACGTGATTACTACGAGGCCACGGTGAACGACAGCATCGTAAAACTCACTCCAGAACAAACGATGCTCAGCATGATGCAGTTTGGGCAAATGTGGTTTGATGTGCCGGTCATTAAATTAAATTATAAGAATGATTCTTTAAAGGACATACTGGGCGTAGATCGCGATACGCGATATGCCCGAGGGATGGATTTTTTCAGGCTAGAGGACAACTCGCTGGGCGGCTATAAAATCTCGCCTTACCTAGACGAGGCAAATACCGCAGATGTAAAGACCAGCATCCAGCAAGGATTTATTGATATCAATTATACCGTAGGACTTTTAGACCAGGTGATCTCTGGATCCATTTTTAAAATATTCCCGAGTCCAGTTGCAGAGAATAATAAATGGTACTCGCCGGTAGAGTGGAACGAGGCCGGTTTTGAAGATGAGCCTACACGCAATTTTTTGAGGGATTTTGTACCTGCCTATGTTTCATTATTACGCCAGGGAAATGAAACCGGGAATTATCTGCGAGCTAACACGGTACTCAACAACTTACTGGAATTTCAGCGCACCTATGGATCTGATGTGATTCCAAGCGAGGATAAAATAGAGGCAGAGATACTTTATAATAAGTACGACGTTTTCAAAAATCTATACAAATGGTACGTATGGTTTGGCGTCCTTATGTTGATCCTCTTGATTGTGGAGATCTTGAGACCTATGAAAGAAATACGCTTGAGTATCAAATTTCACAAATGGGTCATTTTTGCGCTTTTCTTGGTGCATACAGCCGCGCTTGGAGTTCGCTGGTATTTGAGTGGACATGCACCCTGGTCAGATGCTTATGAATCATTGATCTATGTTGCTTGGGCAACGATGGGCTTTGGTTTGGCATTCGGGCGTAAGAGTGAAATGACTATAGCTTCTACTGCTTTTGTGGTATCGATTATTTTATGGGTGGCGCAATTGAATTGGCTGGATCCCGCGATTGCAAACCTTCAGCCGGTTCTAGATTCATACTGGTTGATGATTCACGTGGCAGTCATCGTGGGAAGTTACGGTCCGTTTGCGCTGGGGATGATTCTGGGTCTTGTGACTTTACTTTTGATGATCTTCTCAACCAAAAAGAATCGCAGCAAAATGGATCTCAACATCAAGGAGCTCACCTACATCAACGAAATTGCCTTAACCGTAGGTTTGATTATGCTGACCATCGGGAATTTCCTGGGTGGTATGTGGGCCAATGAATCTTGGGGACGCTACTGGGGCTGGGATCCCAAAGAGACCTGGGCGTTGATTACCATTTTTATTTATGCCTTTGTGCTGCACTTGAGACTCGTTCCAGGTTTGAAGGGAAGATGGACTTTTAATCTATGGTCTATTTTAGCTTTTGGTAGTGTGTTGATGACCTATTTTGGAGTGAACTTCTATTTATCTGGCTTACACAGTTATGCGAGCGGTGATCAGATTATTTCTTACCAGTTCATCGTGATGTCGCTTGTGAGTATACTAATCATTGCTTTCATAGCACGCTGGAGGGAGTTTAAGATTCATAAAAAAGATAAGTTGAAAAAGGATTAGTTCCAGCACGTGGTCAAACCCTTTAGATTTGCCGCACGCGGCCAATCTGTTTTCCCTTCGTCTGAAGGGAAATGCTTTTACTCAGGAGTAGAAGAGCTTCTCCCTTGATGGAAGGGAGACAGGTCGGCGACGAGGCAAACGAAAGTTTGCTGAGCGCCTGTGCTGAGCGTAGTCGAAGTAACCAGAGGGTTTTACGGTTGCATTTCCATCATCACGCTCAGTCAAACCCTTTTCGTTCGAAAGCAAGCTTTCGAACATCTTTCCCTTTGTTTGAAGTGAAATGCTTTTCTTGAATGTAATAGAGGGCCTCTCTTTTACTTCAAAGTTATAGAGCGACTCTGAATCTCCCTCTCCCTTGGAGAGGGTTGGGGTGAGGTCAAACTCAATGAGCGCCTGTGCTGATCCTAGCCGATGTAATTAGAAAATTTTACGGTTGCTATTCCTGCTCAACGCTCGGTCAAACGTAAGCGAGCGCTAGGTTCCACACCATAAATTAAAAAGTTTAGTGATTCAATCTTGACCAAATTCCATCACGACCACTTGATTACTATATCTTAAGGTAGAAATTACCGTAATGTAATAGTCATAAAACCCGTAGGGCCTTTTCCTATAAGAAGGAATACAATCTTGATCCATGATATAGTAAACTCTATGTTCTGGAGTGTGATGAGCGAGTAAAAGGAGTGATTTTTTAAAGATTTCTTTGAAGTCTTGAATTTGCTGATCATCACAATCATGATGCTTTAAGAGTCTTAGATAGTCTTTCATGTATGAAACAAATTCATCAAAATCTGTTTTTATAAAATCATCTGAGTCTATATCATCAATTGGGGTATTCCCGTAAAGTTCAGGAACATGTACTGTAGGCATTCCCTCAGTAACAATGTGCCTTTCCCATGCAGCATTCATTCTTTCACGCTCCTTTTCCGTCAAAAAGAATGCATATTCAAAAATTCTGTATTTAAGAAGATTGTTTAAAGAGTGCCTGAGATTTTTGGTTTCTATGACATTGAAATTTAAAAAATCACCGATTGGATTTCGGCAGAACTCATGTTCAACATTTCGAAGAGCTGGAGCAAAAAGGCTTTTTCTGAAGAACGATAAATTCCCCTTCAAAGAAACCTTCAGTTTTGACTTTGAAATGATTTTCAAGTGATCATCTTCCATAAAGCTCTGCGTGGTTTTTGAAATGTTGTGGTTTTAAGCTAGCAAGTTGTCTTGTCGGAGCTGTGTAAAATTATCTCGCTTTCAAGGAGCCTAGCGACGAAGAAGTTTATGCTGAGCGCAGTCGAAATACGAAAGCGGGATAATTCAAGACTTAATTCTTCATATCATACTCAGGCTCCGGATCAAATTTTCCTTCCTTGAGCATGATCTCAAAAATACGCGGATCGCGAGCCGCCCAGTATCTTTTATAAAACTCTTTGTTCTTTTCGTTATTCTGTCTGATCAATGCGGCCATTTCATCGATTAGCTCTTGACGGTAGGAGCTATCAGGAACCAGTAAATCATTGCCTTCCATGTCAAATGCTGCAAATGAGGCTTTTGTGGTGTATGGGTTTTCATCACCGCTCGTGACAATATTCACAGGCGTTCTGTCACGGGTTAAGATGACCTCGCGCCATAAAATGAATTCACGATCCTGATCTTCGTCAAAGTAAAATTTTGTCCATGGTCCATGGTTGTCAAACATGGCTTTATCAGTATAGAAAACACTTGCCGTACCATTATACTGGATAAAAGTTAGATCACGGTTGAGATAGGGAACGTAATAGGAGTCGTCTCTCAGATTGTGAAAATCATTCAACAGATTAGGCTCACCCGTATCGTATTTTTCAATATATTCTTTTGAGAACTGGGAGCTACCACAAGATGTGAGGATGATCAAAAGAAAGAAGACTGAAAAACTCTTGAAGCTACTTGTTCTCATTTCCATTACTCGATGTTTTTACGTTGTTTAGTGCGTTGCTTTTGAAAACCATTCAAGAAAGCTCTCAAATACTGATCGTTACAATGCACGTATTTAGAATGTTTTGGATTTCTGAAGAAGGATGTGAGTTCACTTTCTGACACTTTCTGACCGCCTAATCTCATTAGATAAACAATCTCGTCACTTTTAAAATTGAAAGCAATCTTGAGTTTACGCAGGACGATGTTGTTATTTAATACGACCTCAGCGACAGGTATCTGACCGTCTTTCTTCCCTCGATGATTTACAATAAGACCATTTAGAAAAACCGCCAGATTCTCATCGATGACCTGGTCAAAATCTTCATGTTCTTCTTTTTTTAACCAATCGCTGATTTCTGTGCGCGAAACCTCCTCACCACCTTTTTTATAGGTGTCGATCATGGCATCGTCGCTCAAATTCAATATATAGCGCAATCGTCTTAAAATATCATTATTGTCCATCTAAAAACAAAATAAGGCAGCAAGATCAGATCTTGCTGCCAAGTAAAATATAAATTCGATTAAATAAACTTAATTATTTATGCCCGGTCATATCTTCTGGACGTACCCACTCATCAAATTCCTTTTCAGTAACGTAGCCTAGATCGAGTGCAGCAGCTTTGAGAGTAGTTCCCTCATCGTGCGCTTTGTTAGCAATCTCCGCAGCTTTGTAATAACCGATTTTTGTATTGAGTGCCGTTACGAGCATCAAGGAGTTTTCTAACAGCGACTTGATTTTATCATGATTGGGCTCTATTCCCACCGCACAGTTCTCGTCAAAGCTTCTGCAGGCGTCTCCTAGAAGTTTCGCGCTTTCCAAAACTGCTGCCGCCATGACTGGCTTAAATACGTTGAGTTCAAAATGACCTTGCATACCACCTACGGTAACAGTTGTATCGTTACCCATAACACGAGCGCAAACCATTGTGATCGCTTCAGCCTGGGTGGGATTTACTTTTCCCGGCATGATGGAGCTTCCTGGCTCGTTGGCAGGTATGATGATCTCACCGATTCCACTACGAGGGCCACTCGCCAGCATTCTTATGTCGTGAGCAATTTTGTTTAATGAGACGGCTACTTGTTTCAAAGCACCGTGAGTCTCCACTAGTGCGTCATGAGCTGCTAGGGCTTCAAATTTATTATCGGCGGTCTTGAATGGAAGTTCGGTAAAGTCAGCGATAAATTCTGCTACCTTGCGGTCGTAGCCTTTAGGAGTATTTAGACCCGTACCTACTGCAGTTCCACCAAGTGCGAGTTCGCTCAAATGATCGAGAGTTGCTTCAATAGCGATAATCCCGTGATCTAATTGAGACACGTATCCAGAAAATTCCTGCCCTAGAGTAAGGGGCGTAGCATCCATAAGGTGTGTACGGCCTATTTTTACTACTTCGTCAAATTCCTGTGCTTTTTTGTGTAGCGTATTTCTTAATTGCTTGATTCCTGAAATGGTGTCTTCAACGATCATTTTATAGCAAGCGATGTGCATTCCGGTAGGGAAGGTATCGTTTGAGGACTGGCTCTTATTAACGTCATCGTTGGGCTGGATCGTTTTTTCTCCTTCACCGATCGTTTTACCAGCCAATTGATGTGCTCTGTTTGCGATTACCTCGTTGACATTCATATTGGACTGGGTACCAGAACCGGTTTGCCAAATTACAAGTGGGAACTGGTCGTCATGCTTCCCTTCAAGAATTTCGTCACAAACTTGAGCGATGAGGTCACGCTTGCTTTCATCCAGAACTCCAAGCTCATGATTGGTATGCGCAGCAGCCTTTTTGAGGTACGCAAAGCCGTAAATAATTTCTAACGGCATACTTGCAGGCGCCCCAATTTTAAAGTTGTTGATCGAGCGCTGGGTTTGCGCTCCCCATAGTTTATCGGCAGGCACTTGAACCTCGCCCATCGTATCTTTTTCTATTCTGTAGTCCATGAAGTTTTGACTTTGAACAAAGATACAATGAGAGGTTATGCATATGAAATATAGTTGACTTTGTTTTTAAAGTATGAACAATTACCGAACGTATTTAAATATTTGTATTTACCATCTTAACATTTATGTTGATCCATTGAAATTAAATTCATCTGTGACTGCGATTTTAGACTTTAAAAGATTTCTTTTCTACTTTCGAAAACGTTATAGCAACAGTTTTTACTCAATTGAACCAGCAATTTTTTAAAGATATGCTTCATTTAACAGGAAATTAATTATTAATAAAATACTAAAAATGTTAAAATGTCTATAGCGTAATTATTCGTTAATTAATTTAATGGCATGCAAAACACAGTACCTAAAACCAATTGTCATGAAAAAAATAATTTACCTAATAATCTTAATCCTTTATAACATTTCTACGGCTCAAGTTGGAATTGATACTGATGCTCCTGAAGCCAAGCTTGATATAAATGGTGATCTTAAAATTCGTAAAATTTTAGAATTGCCTAAAGATTCACTTCCACCAGCCAGTATCCTCGTACAAAAAGATAGCATCGTAAGACGCTTGCCAATCAACAATATCCTCAACAGTTCCATGCCTACCGCGATCAAAGGCATTTTTGCTGGAGGTGGCAGTACTATTACGCTTAACCTTCTGAGTGGAGAGAGTATTATCCCCTTTGATAGTGTGAAATATGATGAAGGGGAGGATTTTGATTTGACTAATCATATTGTGACGGTGCAAAATGACGGTCTTTATTTCATAAACTTACAACTGAGACTTACCACTCTTGTTGGAATTGGTTCTGATATGGGTATTAAAGTTAAAAAGAACGGCACAACCATCTTAGAGAGTAGTTATACCAATATAAGTATCTTAGGAATCGACGCAACTCCGCCTATACGCAATATCCATTCAATTGTTCAGCTTGAGGCAGGTGATGAAATTAGTTTCTTCTTGACCAGCGATATCGCAACCTTAACTGTAAATTTAGTCGGTAACGAAGCTATAAGCTTTTTTAATGTTCTGCAGTTGCGGTAGTATTTGTACTGTTTAAGCGACTTAGAAATTTGTCTTCCGTAGGGCAAGATATTTTCGATTTGATATTAATTATCTCTAAATGTTCCTAGAGCAGTAGTGATATCATGCTTTAATTGAGCGCCATATTTTTCATCTTCTATCAAATCTAAAATGCAGGCGCCTTCATAATTTTCTGCCACCATTTTGAAACCTAGAAACTGTTTTTCTAAAATCATTACTTCACCACATTCTTTAAGGTAGGAATCATTTGAGTCAATATAATTTGAAAATATTTCTGGATCACATTGATAGTTCCAGACCCCAGATGCAGCAAGTAAACGCTGACCGTTTGGAGCAATCGATATGACGCGTACGCTAATTAGTTCACAGTTGAGACTTTCGTAGAAAAAACGATCTGCTTCGACTTCATATTTCAAGGCTTCTTGAGACGCATTTGGTTCTAGGATTTGATCAAATTCCAAAAAGGTATTGAAAAACACAATGCTGTTTATTAATATGACTAATGTCTTCATCTTAGGGGATTTAATGGCTGCTAAAATAGATGCATTGTCTTTTAAGTTGCAACTTACTCCATACTAAAATTAATCGCTGTTTCAATTAATGCCAAATGCGAGTAAGCCTGAGGAAAATTCCCCAGCAATCTCTTGGTCTTGAAGTCAATGTCCTCGCTGAATAGGCCCAAATGATTGCTATAGGAGAGCAGTTGGTCGAAATAATCTCGAGCCTTCTGCTTTTCACCGATTTTTTGCAAACTCTCAATCAGCCAGAATGTACAGATTGTAAAAGAGCTACTTGGTTCACCAAAATCGTCGTTGTTTTTATAACGATACATCAAACCATCGGTACACAATTCACGTTCTGTGGCCTGTACGGTGCTTATAAATCGCGGATCTTGCGCTTCTATAAAGCCATATTGTTCCATCAACAGCGTAGAGGCGTCGAGATCCTTGCTGCCATACGACTGTGTGTAGGCTTGCACTTCTTCATTCCAGCCATTATTATAGATGTCGTCGTGAATCTCAGCTCTCAAGGCTTTCCATTCTTCCTGGTACCTTGGCTTTTTCAAAATTTCGCTGATTTTGATCGCACGGTCTATGGCTACCCAACACAAAAGTTTTGAAAAAACAAAATGACGATCTTCCGTGCGCAGTTCCCAGATGCCTTTATCGGGTTTTTGCCAGTTTTTTCTTACTGTGGAGGTCACACTCTTTATAATGGTCCACAGTTGCTCGCTGTTTTCTAGGCTCGTTTCAAATTTGTCAAATTGCTGATAGATCACCTCCATCAAAATACCGTAGATATCATTCTGTTTCTGGATATAGGCGGCGTTACCTATCCTGACCGGACTGGAATCTTTATAGCCTGATAGATGATCCAGAAATTTCTCGGTGAGTTCTTTCTCACCATGGATTCCGTACATTATTTGAATCTTCTCATCTTTTTCAGGTATGGTGTCCACGATAAACTGGAGAAAACGCTTAGCCGATCGCAAATGCCCCAATCCGGCAATTACTCTTATCACCATACTTGCATCACGTATCCAGCAAAAACGGTAATCCCAGTTACGCACTTCACCTATGGTTTCTGGCAAACTGGTTGTGGCTGCAGCGAGAACGGCGCCCGTTTTTTCATAAGTTAGGGCTTTCAGCGTTAAAGCACTACGTACGATCTCTTCTTGATATAGTGGGTAGCGTGTCGTACGCTCGCTCCAGTTCATCCAGTAGGTTTTGGTACGTTGAAATTTCAAATAAGCGCGGTCTAGGGACTGAGTGGTCAATTTCTCGTGATACGACAACAATAGAAAGGCATTTCCTTCCAGCGTAATTTCTTCCTGGTTCAAGATCTTATCCAAGTCCATGTCGCTGTACAAAAAAGCCGACTCGTAGTCGCCGCTGGTAGTCTTGCAATGCAAATAATCACCATCGTTATCGACTATGGTCTCACCTTGAGCGTACTTTAATTTTGGGTCAAAATGAACTCGTAGAGTTGGTTTGCCCTTTAGAATCCTGATGAACCTCACGATATCTGGTGGCATGTAAAACGTACCATCCTGTTGTTTGTATCGTGGCATGAAATCTATGACCTGGAAGGCATCGCTACCATTATCAAAATTGGTAGTGAGAATATTGGTCTGCCATAAGTATTCTTGATGAACTTGGTAGCTGTCGTCCAGTTTGAAACTCAACGAGCCCCCTTTCTTCTCATCCAGAATTTTTGCAAAAACAGATGCGCTATCAAAAACGGGTAAACAACACCAGTCGATCGAGCCCTTGTCAGAAACCAGCGCTGCACTCTTGCAATTTCCTATGATACCGTAGTTGAGATTATCCATATTTTAATGTGACTTTTTCAAATTTTTATTCCAGAAGCCCGAAATTTAAACCTTAACAATTGAATCCATTCAAAAGACTACGTTATAATGGCAAAAACTATCATCGTTTCCAATAGGCTCCCGCTTCAACTTTCTATAGAAAATGACCAAGTCCATGCAGAACCTAGTGTGGGCGGTCTTGCAACGGGACTCAAGTCGGTGCACCGCGATAGCAACGGTTTGTGGATAGGCTGGACGGGACTCACGGCAGAGGAAATAGACCCCCAGCATGAAGGTGCCATTAAGAAGGAAGTCCAGGACCAGCAATGCGCTGGAGTACGACTTACTGAAGAAGATATGGAGGGCTACTATTACGGTTTTAGCAACCGCACCATCTGGCCGCTCTTCCATTATTTTATGGAATACGCAGAATTTGAAGATGATTTTTGGGAATCTTACAAAACAGTAAATGAAAAATTTGCCAAGGTTGTTCTTGAAAATGTGGAAGACGGCGATACCATCTGGGTGCATGATTACCAGCTTATGTTGCTACCCGGTTTGATCAGAGCACAACGTCCAGAGGTTTCCATTGGCTTTTTTCTGCATATTCCGTTTCCGTCATACGAGGTGTTCCGTACCATTCCATGGCGTGAGGATATTTTGAAGGGTTTGCTGGGCGCAGACCTGCTCGGTTTCCATACTTACGATTATGAGCGCCATTTTTTGAGTTCCGTGAGTCGTATTTTGGGCTTTCCCGCCAGTTTCAATTCCATCTCACTTACAGACCGCGTGGTGACCGTGGATTCCTTTCCCATGGGGATCGATTATGAAAAGTTTTCCGCTTTCGCGAAAGCGAACCATGAACAAACAGACACCGCACAGAGCGAGCTGCAGCGTCGACTCCAGCACCATCAAGAAGAGACGCCAGACGCTAAACTCATACTGTCCATAGACCGCCTGGACTACACCAAAGGGATTGCTAACCGTATCAGGGCTTACGAGCATTTTCTGGAGAAATATCCACAGTATTCAGAGAAAGTGCGGCTGATCATGCTTGCGGTGCCTAGCCGTTCCAATGTGCCTCAATACCAGTTGCTTAAAAAAGAGATTGATGAGCTGGTAGGACGCATCAACGGTAAATTTGCAACCGTGAGCTGGACGCCCATCTGGTATTTTTACCGCTCCATGCCCTTCCAAAACCTCATAGACCTCTATACCAGCAGCGATGTGGCGCTCATCACGCCCATACGCGACGGGATGAATCTAGTTGCCAAAGAGTATGTCGCCACCAGGACCGACCGTACCGGAGTCTTGATCCTGAGCGAAATGGCAGGTGCAGCCAAAGAAATGAATGAGGCACTACTCATTAATCCAAACAGTCTGGACCTCATAGCCGACGCTATTAAGAAAGCGCTAGAAATGCCTTTAAGCGACCAGAAAAAACGCAATAAATACATGCAGAGTCGCTTGAAGCGTTATAATGTCGAGAAATGGGCAACCGATTTTCTAAACAGGCTGCAAGCCGTGCGGGTGGACGATGAATATGTACGTACTAAAAAACTGCGCGAGCACCGCCAGCAACGCATTCTAGAACATTATAACGGTGCTGAGAAGCGCATATTCTTCCTGGACTATGATGGAACCTTAAGGGGGTTTGTCAATGATCCTACAGAAGCAAGACCGGATGATCGTATCTTGAAACTAGTCAAAAACCTTCAGGAAAACGATAAAAACGAGGTAGTAATCATAAGCGGTCGGGATTCTATAACACTTGGAGAATGGTTCAAGGAAGTTCCCGTAACTCTTATCGCTGAGCATGGAGTTCTGAAAAAGGAAGTAGGAGGAGAGTGGCACACTACCGAAGCGATGAATACCGACTGGGTGCCTTCCATCCAGCCTATCTTGCAGACTTATGTCGACCGTACACCAGGAACCTTTATAGAAGAGAAAAAATACAGCCTCGCCTGGCACTACCGCAAGGCAGATCCAGATCTGGGTGTGATGCGTGCTAACGAACTCTCAAACGTGATCAAGGAACTTTCCAGTAACGACGGCTTGAGCGTACTTTCAGGTAATAAAGTGATCGAGATCAAGAGCAGCAACGTGCACAAGGGTAAAGCTGCCTGCAACCACATTTTAAATAAGCCTTACGACTTTATTTTCAGCATAGGCGACGACTGGACTGATGAATATATGTTTCAAGACCTACCCGCAGAAGCGGTCACGGTAAAAGTAGGCCGCGACAATACGGCTGCTACGTACTACATCGACAAGCAAGAAGAGGTTTTGGACTTTTTGGAGCGGTTTGTTTAGTAAGGGCAAGAGTTTCAAATTTGTGAAAATGAACTTCTTTTTAATTCAAAGGATTTGAATTGAGTGCAATTACAACCTGTTCTGAACTGAGTTTGAATAAGAGCGTTCTTTGGGCATCAATTCACAAATGGAGCAAGTATTTCATTTTGATACTAATTGTTTCATTACATTTTTTATTCTGAACATTTTGCCCTTTAAGGTCTTGATTTTTGTTCCATCTTCTTCAGTCAGAATTAGTGAAGGTAAAGCGCTTGATTGATATTTGTTTTTGAATTTTTCATAATCTTGGTAAACTTTACTGTCGATGACCAGTCCACCACCAGGAAGATCAATCATGAATAAAATTAGATTTTGTTCAGCGTATTCTTGAAAATCAGGGTTATCAATTACTCTAGTATCCATTTTTTTGCACGGTGCACACCATTCACTTCCAGTCAGAATTATTAAAATCTGTTTATTTTCATTTTCAGCTAACTCTTTTGCTTCATTCCAATCATGAATCATTTCTACCTCTTGTGCGAATCCAATTTGAACGAGGGACATGAATAAAATCGTAATTAATAAGGTTTTCATTTTCTATTATTGCTCGAGGCTACCGCATAAAGCGTGAGTGGTGTTTTTTTGATTTTCTAAAGTGATGAAATCCGTTTCTACATCTAAATATAAACTAATTACTTCAGATCTGTCCCTGACGGAATCCATGAGTGATTTAAGCTTTCGCGAAAGCGAAACCATCAATGCAAAACCGTAAAGAAATCTTTCAACCCACTCAAGATGCTCTGTACCGCGTAGGATGCGAGAATAAGTCCCATGATCTTACTGATCACGGTGATTCCATAAGATCCTATCCTTTTTTGGACTGCACTTGCAGCGAGTAATAACAAGCTGGTCAGCACGATGACGGTGAAAACTAGGGCGGTGGTTACCGCTTGTTGCTGGATCGTATATAAATGGTTATTGGTCATGAGTACCACGGCCATGATCGCTCCCGGTGAGGCAATGGAGGGAATGGCGATGGGGAAAATGGACACGTGTTTGTAATCAGTTATGTGGCTTTTTTCATCTTCTGGTTTACCCTCGCCAAAGATCATCGTGAGCGCAAACAAGAAAAGAATCACACCGCCCGAGATCTGGAAAGCATTTAAAGACACCTCCATCCCTTCAAGGATCAACTGGCCTACAACTATAAAAAACAACAGGATGCAAAAAGCAATGAGCGATGCTCGTATGGCTATTTTTCTTTTGTGTCGCTCGTCAAACTTTTTTGTCGCTTCCAGGTAAACCGGCACCGATCCTATAGGGTCTATAACGGCAATCAAGAACAATATGGTAGTGAAAATTTCAGTCATTTACAGGTACGCCTCTAGTGGTGAATGAAAGACCTTGCTGGCCTTGGGTAGATATCATAACCGCCTCAAAAAGCGGCCTGCTGCTCCTATTTTTTAGGGCATATTCAAATAGAAAATTTGCTCCAGACCCGCCGTCATAATCCTTTTCCTCGATGATGATCTCCAGGGTTTCCATGGGATTCACATAAATGGGTTGTTTCACATATTCCCGTAGCAACTTGCCGCTGGTATCATAATAATCTGCATTTATTATATAAAGCGTATCGCTAGTCGAGGTATTTCTAATACTCGCCGTGGCCGTGAGGTCAAAGGTGCGCTCATCGTGAACGTGGTATATATGGGAGTAGATGGGTAGGTAGGATTTCGCTTTCGCGAAAGCGGAATAATCATCAACCTTACTCACCCGAGTCGACCAGTCTGGCTGTTTACTGGGGTACTTGGCCGTTTCATTTTCAAAACAACTTATGGTCGCAAGAGCTATTATAAGTAACAAAAACTTCCTCATGGTAATCACATTCATAAACTTAAAAATACTTCTTTCTTAGCCGAAATGGCCTGAATTATAATTTTATAATCGACTCAAAAAATCAAAACCTTCAGCTAGAGAAATAGAAGCTTACAATCAATTGTTGTAACCCAACAATCCAGTCAAGGAGTCTATTTCTTCATCAGGCGAAAATGGACTGGGCATTCTGAACCTTTCACCAAATTGCATTTCATAGGTACGTCCCAGATACATGGAAAATTGATCAGTATCTATGAAACCTTGATCGTGAGCTGACCGCATTTCAGGATAGAATTGCTCCCTATAACTTAAATCAGAGTGTTGTATGACAAGCCAAGGCGTATTAACCGCCTTCTCACTAAAATCATCAGGATTTGGATAATCATATTTCTCAAAATAGCCTCTTATTTTATACCTGTTAATTACGTCCACTTGGTAAAAGTTCTGCAAAGCCTTTTGAAATGAAATAGAGTCTGATTTTTTGTTTAATTCAGCTTTACTTTTTTCAAATCGAACTTGCTGATCTTGAGCGTATATATCTTCCAAGAAATTTTGCTTATCCATAATTGACGAGAGTCGAGCAAGCTGGCTATCTATGGAGTCCATCACATTTTGCTTCAAAACGGAGGGATCGTCAAACGTGGTTTCGGTATGTTGAATAGTATTTTTACAACTTGATATCCCGATTAATAGAAAGCATGAAGCTAGAATCTTCAATTTTTTAGGTTTTTATAGCTGGAAAATACTTCTTTCTCAACCAAAATGAGACTCTAACCAGTAAAATAAGTGCAGGGACTTCTACCAGCGGTCCTATAACTCCCGCAAAAGCCTGCCCAGAATTGAGCCCAAAAACTGCTATTGCTACCGCAATCGCCAGTTCAAAATTATTTCCCGCTGCGGTAAACGCTACTGACGTAGTTTTATCATACTCGGCTCCAGTCGCTTTGGTAAAGAAGAAGCCTATGATGAACATGAGTGTAAAGTAGATCAAGAGCGGTATGGCGATAATAACCACATCCATAGGGATCTCAACGATAAGCTCTCCCTTGAGCGAGAACATCACCACAATCGTGAATAATAGCGCAATAAGGGTTAGCGGCGAGATCGTGGGAATGAACTTTTGTGTGTACCAGTCCTCGCCCTTGAGCTTGACCAGGATCACCCTGCTCAAAATCCCCAGCACAAATGGCAACCCTAGATAAATCGCTACACTTTCTGCGATGGTTGCGATCGAGATATCAACGATCGCACCCTCAAAACCAAAGTAAGGCGGCAGTACCGTAATGAATAACCAGGCGTAAAAACTATAGGCAAATACCTGAAAAATACTGTTGAGCGCCACCAGACCGGCACCGTACTCGCTACTGCCTTCAGCCAGATCGTTCCAGACGAGAACCATGGCGATGCAGCGCGCCAGGCCTATCAAAATTAAACCGACCATGTACTCTGGATAATCCTGAAGAAAGAGAAGCGCCAGAACAAACATCAGTACCGGGCCTATAATCCAGTTCAAGATCAGGGAAATCGATAAGATTTTGACATTTCTAAAGACTTTAGGAAGTAAGGCGTAATTGACTTTAGCAAGCGGCGGATACATCATGAGGATCAATCCTATCGCGATGGGAATATTAGTAGACCCACTACTCATGGAATTGATCATTTCTGGGAAATCGGGCGCAAGATAGCCTATGGCTACTCCCATAGCCATGGCAATGAAGATCCATAAGGTCAGGTTACGATCAAGGAAATTTAATTTTCTCATTATTTAATTAGGCATTAGGCATTAGGCATTAGGCATTAGGCTGTTGGCTAAGTTTTGTAAAATTTAAAGTGTCATGATCAATATTAAATCTTCATACTCACAACACACAGGCGGATGCGATCCGCCGCTACTCACACACTCACCACTCACAACACACTGGCGGATGCTATCCGCCGCTACTCACACACTCACAACTCACAACACACAGGCGGATGCTATCCGCCGCTACTCATGTACTTATAATTTAACTTGCTCAAAAACCCACATCATCTCTGTGGCGATTTGTTTGCTGCGCTCAGCGTAGACTGCATCCTGTTCTGGTGTGCCGTCAGAAACCTTGGGATCTTCATAGGTGATGGGAATACGTTTCTCAGCTCCGGCGATAAAAGGACAGGTTTCATTTGCTGAATCACAGGTCATAATTGCTGCAAAACCCGACTGTGGATTAAAAGAGTGACTTAGTGTTTTAGAAAATCCTACGATTGGCGGTGCATTCTCTCCAGCTTTAATGGCATAAACAGGATTTTTTTCATCAGATAACTTGATGATTTCAAAACCTGTGTTTTCTAGGGTTTCACTTATCTTGGGAAATAGGGCAGTAGCTTCAGTCCCGGCAGAGTAGGTGGTCACATTTGGGACACCTAAATGCACAGCTGCAGTTTGGGCCCATACCTGAGACAAATGACTGCGTCGCGAGTTGTGCGTGCAAATAAAGTCGAGCAGAACAGGTTCTTTTTGATCGCCTTTTAATTGTACGAAATCAACAAGGGATCTCAACTCTGCTTTACGTTCTTCAGAGATTGATTCAGTATCTAAACTTGATAAAAAATCTT
This sequence comes from uncultured Flavobacteriaceae bacterium, assembly GCA_964631155.1. Classification (GTDB taxonomy): domain Bacteria; phylum Bacteroidota; class Bacteroidia; order Flavobacteriales; family Flavobacteriaceae; genus Nonlabens. The sequence goes on along the minus strand of CAZVYO010000011.1, from coordinate 95,374 downwards.
TAATTTTTTGAAACATGATTCACAGGTGTTAATAATAAGGTTAATCTGATTTATTACTTTTTTTCAGCCGAATGCGATACGCCGCAGCTTACGAACTCAAAAATCTCGCGTAGATGCGATCCACCGCTACTCAAGGACCCAAGACTCACAAACTCACAGACAATTGCGATCAGCCGCTACTGCGACCTGAAAATGGTAATTGAAGACTGATATCAGCAACACCCACTTCCCGGTGCACAAGTCGATGAGCTATTCAGTTCAGAAAGCTTGACTCTAGGTTTTTTCTCGGGTATGCCGCATTGATCTTTGGCTAGGCAGTCTGTTTGTTTAGAAGTTAGGATGAAAGACTGTCCGTCGAAGTCCAGACCAAACTTACCGATCGTGTCTGCCTGATACTCCACCTCGATCTCATGATTGCCGATGTTGAGTATACGCTCAGAGAGCTCTATAATGGATGACAGTTTCTCAGGATGCAGTCTATGATTGTAATCGTCTGCATTCCAGAGTTGAAAATTCACCACTTCTTCTTTGCGTACCATCCCACCGCAGTCTATAAAATGTTTAGTGACCTGTCCTACCTCCGTAACATGAAAATGCTCAGGAACAAAAGTCCCATCAGGTAATTTAAAAGCGATTTCCTCAAGGCGATTGAGATGATTTTTTATTTCAGATAGTTTCATAATCTTATTATTGCAATATTGCGATGGATTTGTTGAAATTTTTTTAGCAGCAATCTTGTTTGTCGATCACATTTTGTTTGAGAAAGTGATCTAGTTCGAGACCTAGAGACTCCCAGTTTTGAGTGTCTAGGCAGTAACATACTCGAGTTCCTTGTATGGTTCCTTTGATTAATCCCAAGTTTTTAAGCTCTTTCAAATGCTGGGAGATCGTGGGCTGTGCCAGCCCTATTTCCTCCACAAGGTCGCCACAAACGCAGGTGTCTTGTTTAAACAAGTGCTCTAATATGGCGAGCCGAGCTGGATGAGATAACGCTTTCGCGAAAGCGGAAATCCTATTCAAGCGCTCGGTAAATATTTCAGATTTTGAGAGTCCCAAGACTGTTTGATTTGTTTATTGCAATATTACGATGAATAGGTGATTTGATAAAATTTTTGAAGCTGATTTCCAGAAATGTTTTTTTGTCCACACTTCATTACCATCTTTGCTAAAACTAAAATTTGTGAGATCAGCCCTTTCATTCATTCTCTTTATAAACTTGATTTCCTGCAAAAATCAGACGCCTGATCTTCCTGATCCTCTACAGGCAGGTTGGGAGGGTGAGCCGGTTTGTGAAGTTTTGGAAGAAAATGAACACGTGCGCACCCTGAAATGTACCTTTCCACCCGGCGTGGGACATGAAAAGCACTTTCATGTGAGACATTATGGTTACACGCTCAAAGGTGGCAGGTTTAAAATTACTGATGATACTGGTACGCGCACTTTAGACGTTCCAGCAGGTTATGGTTTTTATAAAGATTCCATCTCAGTTCACGAAGTGCAAAATGTGGGTGACGAGACAGCGGAATTTCTGATTGTGGAGCTCTTGGATTGAATTAATTTAAGATCAATTTGTCATCAAAACGCGAGGGGAGTGGGTATTTTCAACTCATGCAAAAATTCCTTAAAGTCTTTATCATTATTTGCGTAATAATTGCTGCTGTATTTGTTGCAGGTCATTATTATGTGAAAAATAAACTTCATTCTACCATTGAAAACGATTTGCTTTCGGGTCGGGTAGCGGTGGAAGATTTAAGCCTTAATCTGTGGACGGGTGATGCCTCAGCCACCAGAATCAGAACCGCAGACTCTATCACAGAAGCCCTGTATTTTGACATAGATAAAGCTGCTATCTCAGGACTGGATTATTTTAAGCTGCTCACTACGGACACGATACAGGTTGACAAATTTGAAGTAGAGGGTTATGCTTTCAAAATAGGGAAGGACAGTTCAAAACAACAGTCCAAACCTTCCCGAAAGGTACTCGTGATTAAACAGATTGCTTTAGAAAATGGAGAGCTATTCAACACTTCCAAAAACCGTGAAACAGCCTTTTTTAAAATTGTAAAAGCGAGAATCCAAAAGGTCAATTTGCCTCTTCAAGATATTATGGAAAGCCTAGAATATGAAGTGGATCAGATCATCGTAGATTCTTTATTTCTCAAACTGAACAAGCGCGAGAACTTGCACGCCTCTAACCTTAATATATACAAAGATTCTGTCGCGGTCAAGAAATTACAGCTGGTCACTAATGATAGTGTGCAAAACCTCGTTCGTGCTGGAAAGATCAATTATGATATTTTGGATTTGCAGGTACCCGAGTTGACTATTTCAAACTATGTATTAGGATTAAAAAGTCCTTCAAAATTTACCGCAGACAACATAACTCTGGACCAACCTGTCTTTACCAGTTGGGCCAATGCCAACCTAGAAAAAGGTAAACCAGCCGCGACATACCACCAGCTGCTACGAGAAATGAAATTGAAGTTAGACATCCGTAATCTGCAAATCAATAACGGAACCGTAGATTACAGCGAGCCTCACGCTAAATTTGATCGCCGTGGGAGCATCATTTTTGACCAAATCAATGGAAGCATCAACAGCTTCACAAATATCGAAGAACAGCAACCCATCAAAATCGATATGTCATCGCGTTTCATGAAGGAAAGCACGGTAAACGTGGACTGGACTATGAACGTCTTTGATCCTGATGACGCTCATTTGATCAAAGCAGATCTTCACAATTTCAGTTTAAGCAGCATGAATTCATTTCTCAAACCGGTACTGGATATGGAGTTGAAAGGAGAAGTTGAAGATTATTATTTCACTCTCGATGCCCGCAGGGATAATGGAGTGGTGAATACCCAAATCAAATACACCGGTCTTAAAATGGAATTCCTTTCTGAAAATGGTAAAAACAAGTGGTTGCTATCTGGCGCGGCAAACCTCATAGCAAAGAAAAACAGTAACGGGAAATCCATCAATAAAGAAGCAAGCATGCCACGCGACCGTGGAAGGTCCATTTTCAATTTTGTCTGGAAGATTCAGGAGAAGGCATTGAGGAAGGTCGTCCTTTAGTCCGATTTATCAATAAGCTGTGATGATGAATGTGATTCCGCTTTCGCGCTGCGCCGTCGGCAAGACTATGGCGACCGAGGGAAAGCGAGATTACCTAACCTTCATTTCTGAATGTATAGAATTTGTTAAAATCACATGGCCACCAGGAGTACCGACTTGATTCATTTAAATGAGTAAATTTACTACTCGTCGACACTTAAACGTCGCTCATCTACACTAAATGACTCGCTCGTCTACATTTTTAAGGAGAACGTGAACTAAAGTGCATTTTTGTGGGTGCTAAATTAAACACCTTGGAATTCAACAGATTAAAAGTATTGCTTATTGAGGATGACGCGATTGAGGTTATGAAGCTTCAAAGAGCAATTTCTCGGTTAGAAATGCCTCATGAGATCATCGAGGCAAAAAATGGCGAGGAAGCCCTATCAATTTTGAAAGATGGGAACAGCTTACCAGACTTGATTTTGCTGGATCTCAACATGCCACGCATCAATGGTCTGGAGTTTCTGAAAATTCTCAAACAAGATGAGTTCATGCGTTTTTTGCCAGTAGTTATTTTGACCACTTCGAGTAATAGAAAAGATATGCTGGAATGTTATCAAGAAGGTGTCGCAGGTTATATTTTAAAACCTCTCAAATATGAAGACTACGTAAAGAAGATAAGCGTTGTTCTCGATTACTGGGGCAATAATGAATTAATTAAAGGATAATGAAAGGAATTGTTTTTACGGAATTTCTTGACTTGGTTGAAACCAAGTTTGGACTCGAGATGGTAGATAAAATTGTCTCAAACGCAGAGTTACCGTCAAACGGCGTGTATACCTCAGTAGGAACCTACAGTTTTTCTGAAATGCTGGGACTTTTAGTCAATCTCAACAATGAAACAGGGATTGCCATTGATGAATTGCTATTGATTTACGGTGAGCACTTTTTTTCTGTAGTGGAAGACAGCTATTCATTCTTCCTCAAGCAATTTGATAACCCTATCGATATGCTGGCATCTATCGAGAACCATATCCATGTTGAGGTGAGAAAAATTTACCCTGATGCTGAGCTACCTACCTTCCTTATTTTAGATAAAACGGAGAAGGAACTGATCATGATTTATAAGTCCAGCCGGTCCATGCATACCTTTGGACTGGGACTCATGAATAAAACCTTTGAACACTTCAATTCTGAAGCGACTATATTAGTAGAGAAAATCAAAGAAGATGGAACTGAGGTAAAATTCAGTATTCGACAGCATGAGTGATGATAAAATCAAGATGTATGAACGTGCTCTGGCTCGAGAAAAAGCAGCCAGAAAGCAAGCTGAACAAATCCTAGAGCAAAAATCCAGAGAGCTCTATGAAAAGTCAGAAGAGCTGCGCATCTCTAATTTTAAACTAGAAAACCTTTACAAGCAAACTTCCTCAGAACTCAAAGGAGTCTTTGAAAACATAGTTGATGCCTACGTGGTCATGGAAATGAATGGAAAGGTGATCAAAATGAATCGGGCAGCAGAGGAACTGCTAGGTTATAAACTAGAAGACGACATCAATTTGATGAGTCTAGTGCACAAAGAGGAGATGTTTAAAACTGCTCAAGGGTTTGAATATCTTTTACAGCGCTCCTCAATTACTGATTTTCAGGTGCGTATAGTTGTTAAGGATGGCTCTGTTAAAATTGTTCACCTCAACGCAAGCCTCATTTTTAACAATGAAGGTCAACCCGTAGCTGCACAAGGTATTGTTAGAGACATTACTAAAGAGAAAGCTGCAGAACAAAAATTGATTGAATCCCAGAACAGACTCTCTACCTTAATACTAAATCTTGAGAGTGGTATTTTACTAGAAGACGAGAACAGAAATATCGTAATTACCAATAATAGATTCTGTGAATTTTTTGGCATTCCTGTGGCTCCAGACCATCTAGTAGGGCAAAATTGCGCTGATGCTGCTGAACAAAGTAAAATATTGTTCAAAGACCCAGATGGCTTTGTGGAAAGAATTAATGAGTTGGTCAGGGATAAGAAAATCGCGCTGACCGATGAATTACAGATGGTCGATGGCAGAATTCTAGAACGCGATTTTATTCCCGTATTTGATGGAGAAATATATAAAGGGCATCTGTGGGCTTATCGTGATGTCACGCTACGCCGGCGATATCGTAAAAACATAGAAGCTGAGCGGGAGAAATACAGCAATATCATCGCAAACATGAATCTAGGATTGATCGAGGTCAATCTAGAAGATGAAATAATGATGGTAAATCATAGCATGGTTGAGATGTCAGGCTATGAGCAAGATGAGCTCATTGGTAAAAAAGGAATGGATGTATTCTTATCTCCTGAGCAAAAAAAGGTCATTATCCAAGAAAATAAAAAGCGTCTACAGGGGAATTCTAATTCCTATGAACTGGAAGCACGTCGTAAAGATGGGGAATTGCGCTATTGGCTGATTAGTGGCGCGCCTAACTACAACTTGAATGGTAAAGTTACTGGATCTATTGGGATTCATCTTGATATCACGGAGCTCAAAAATCTTGAAATTCAAAAGGAAATTCTTCTTAAGAAACTAGAAAAAAGAAATGATGAGCTGCAAGAATACGCTCATGTAGTTTCTCATGACCTCAAATCGCCTTTGCGCAGTATTAATGCATTAGTGAGCTGGATTAGGGAAGATAATCTGGACAATGTCTCAATAGAAACGCAGCAAAATCTAGATATGATTGATGCTACATTGGAAAAGATGGAACAACTTATCTCTGATGTACTTGAGTATTCTAGCATAGGTGTGAATACTTCCTCAAAAAAACTGGTAGACCTCAATCAAACCCTAGATGATATCGAAACCTTACTTCATGTACCAGAACACATCAGTATACAAATAGCCCAACCATTACCCACGATCAATGCCGATAAAGTAAAGATTCAGCAGCTTTTTCAAAATCTCATCAGCAATGCTATCAGGTATTGCGATAAAGAAATAGGACACGTTAAAATTGATTTTGAAGAACTGCCAGATCATTTTAAATTTAGTGTAGCAGACAATGGCATAGGTATCGCTCCAGAGTTTCACGACAAAATATTCAAAATCTTCCAGTCGCTCAACAAAAGCAAGGACTCCACGGGAATAGGTCTATCGATAGTCAAAAAGATTGTTGATTTATATAACGGTGAAATTTGGGTAGAGAGTGAGCTTGATAGAGGTACTACGTTTCATTTTACAATAGCCAAATAATATGAAGACTCTACAGCTGTATCGACGTAAGAATGAAGACTGGGTTTATCCTCATGGTAAAGTGTCGCTTTCAAAGCCTTTAGTTTTGATTTTTGGGAATCGTTTTCAACTGGAGGATCAAAGCTTATTTGCTGAGGTAAAAGAATTGTTTCCAGATGGAGAACTGGTCTTTGCCTCTTCATGTGGAGATTTGGTAGCTGGAGCGGTTAATGATGAGCACATCACTATAACAGCTGTAGAATTTGAGAAAAGTCGATTTGAAATACAGAGAGTGAACATAAGCGACTTTGATAGTTCTGAATCGGCAGGAGCGGCTGTGGTAGGTCTGTTGGAAAAAACTGATTTGCAACATGTCTTTGTAATTTCAGAAGGGAGTAGCGTTAATGGTTCAGCTCTTACAGAAGGTATGCAATCACAAATCCCTGATACCTTGATAACTGGTGGGCTTTGTGGAGACGATGCCCGTTTTGAGCGTACGCTGGCATCCTACAATGAATCACCTAAGGAGGGCGAGATTATCGTAATAGGTTTCTATGGAGCTAGTTTTGAGGCTTCCTTTTCCATTTACGGAGGATGGAAACCCTTTGGCCCTGAACGTATCATCACAAGATCAGAAGGTAATGTTCTTTATGAAATAGATGGCAAACCTGCCCTAGACTTGTACAAAAAGTACCTGGGCGACAAAGCAAATCAGCTTCCTGGATCAGCATTGATCTATCCATTAAATGTTCAGCCAGAAGGCAACAAGCAATCCTTTGTGCGCACCATTTTAAACATCAACGAGCAGGAAAATGCAATGATTCTGGCAGGCGATGTACCTGAAAAATCTCGAGTACAGCTTATGATGAGCACCATGGATGACATCGCTGCTGCATCTGAAACGGCTGCAAGAAGAGCGGTGCAGGGTAGAAGAGAAGCACCTCAACTGGCTATTTTGATCAGTTGTATAGGTCGCAAGCTGGTTCTGGATCAGCGCGTTGAGGAAGAAGTAGAAGAGGTTATTGATGTTATAGGTCATGATGTAACAATAACGGGAATGTATTCTTATGGTGAGATCGCTCCATTTTACGGTGAGCGAGCCTGTAAACTTCATAACCAGACGATGACGATCACATTAATTAGTGAGTAAATGAACCCATTACTCAAGAGACAAATAAAAAAGTTACTTCCCGATCAACTGAAGGATCAGGAAGATCTTCAGGCTTTCTTAAAGGCCGTGGGGGATTCTTATGATAATCTGGAAGATCAGTTCAAGATGACCCAGCGCGCCATGATAATCAGCTCTAAGGAACTTTTTGAAGCAAATCAATCCCTGCGTGAAGAGTCCCGGCAGCAACAGGAACTATTGAACCGTTTAGAAGGAGTGATCAACAGTTTGAAGACTGGCAAAGGAGAATCAATTGATAAGGATGAGATCCATAAAATTGAAAACGGAAGCCTAGCCCACTACATCAGTAATCAGGCAGAACAGTTAATTGCTGTCAATGAAAAACAAGAGCGATTGCTTAGAGAACTCGCTGTGCAAAACCAAGAACTCAACGATTACGCACACATCGTTTCTCACGACCTCAAGTCTCCTTTGCGTAGTATTGAAGCGCTGGTCAGTTGGTTAAAGGAAGATTATCAAGATGAACTGGGTAAAGCCGGGAGACAGCAAATCGACTTGATCGTATCCCAATTAGAAAAAATGGATGCTCTCATTCAGGGTATCTTGAAATATTCCTCTATAGATAGAGAAGAGCGACAGGAGCTGCCCATCGATCTCAATCAATTGCTCAAGGAAACGGTAGAATTATTGAATGTTCCAGATAATATTACAATCTACATCCATTCCTTGCCTAGCATCACCGCAGACCGCTTCAAGATCCAGCAGTTATTTCAAAATCTACTGGTAAATGCGATTGACAACATGGACAAACCAGACGGGCTCATCGATGTTATTGCAAGAAAGTTGGATCAGGGAACGCAATTTGAAATTCGAGACAACGGCAAGGGAATTGAGAAAGATTATTTTGACAAAATCTTTCAGGTCTTTCAAAAATTAGAAAACGACTCAAACAGCACCGGGATAGGCTTATCCATTGTTAAAAAGATCGTTATGTATTATGATGGAGAGATATGGCTTGAGAGCCAGCTAGAGAAGGGAACAAGCTTTTATTTTACTTTACCTAAAACGCTATAGATGGAACAACCTAACTGCAGTTACATCGATGAGATTTCTGGCGGTGATCTTGAATTCAGGGACAAATTAATCAGCATCATGAAGTTAGAATGGCCGCTAGAAGTTAGTGAGTATCGTGGGAATATTGAGGATTCCGCTTTCGCGAAAGCGGCACAAAACGTACACAAAATCAAACATAAACTGGGCATGGCAGGCCTGGTGGAAGATTATGCCCTAGCCGTGGAATTTGAAAAAGAGCTCAAAGAAGGCAATATTCAAAGAGCAGAAGAATTTGAAGCCGTTCTTAACAAAGTAAGCCATTTCATAAACCAATTGTAATATGTAAATTGCTGGGGTATCCTAAAACCAAAGATTTGAAGTGTATTATTGTAGATGATGAGGCAGCAGCAAGAACAATAGTTAGGCACTTGTGCAGTCAGATGGAGAACCTTAAGGTGGTCGATGATTTCCCCAATGCGATGCAGGCGATCAAGTTTCTCAATAAAAACGAGATAGATCTCATTTTTCTGGATATACACATGCCAGATTTTACAGGATTTGATTTTATCGATACGCTCAAGAATCCACCTAAAATCATTCTCACGACCTCAGACAAGAATTTTGCCATTGAGGCTTTTAGTTATGAGTGTATCGTAGACTATCTGGTAAAACCCATAACACTTCCCAGGTTCCAGAAAGCCATACAAAAGGCAGAAAACTTTGTTTCAAAAGAGCCCGCAGCTGCTGGTCCGTCAAGCGCCCCCAAAGTAGATCCCGCAGAAAAAGAAATGTTTGTCAACATAGACAGGAGGCTCATTAAAATCGAGTTTGACAAAGTTTACTTGATCGAGGCAAAAGGTGACTACGTGCTTATCAAAACAGAAGGGAAGAATTATACGGTGCATACCACGCTTAAAAAGATCCATGAGAAGTTGCCGGACAGCAGCTTTTTAAAGGTTCACCGATCCTACATTATCAACTATAGAAAAATCATTGATATAGAGGATAATAGTGTGCTCATTGCAAAAAATGTGGTTCCCATAAGCCGGTCTAACAGACCTGAATTGATGAAGCGACTCAACTTGCTTTAAATCGTTCATCTAAGGCTTTAAACCATTCATCTACACTTAGAGTGCGGCAATCGTATTTTGAAATTTTGAGGTAGGGTTCGTTTTTAGATTTGGCTTGTAAATCATAAGTCATGAAAAAATTACTACCTCTTATTTGCTTTCTAGCGGCTCTATCTGCTTACGGCCAGTCTTACAATTTTTTGGGAACCTTTCAGACAGACGGTACTCCAGATTATCTAGAACCTATAGATGATATTGTCACTCCCGAGTTTTTGGAATTTGTCAATCTGGCTCTGCCTGAAAATTTTCCAGTTCCAGATTTCAACCCACAGTACATTACTTCAGGTTACGATACTGATATTTTACTGGATGAAGATGCAGACGTTTGGGTCACATTTGTGGGTGAAGGAGCTGGTTATAAAAATATCTTGGGCTTTTATACTTATGAGATAATTAATCCACTTAGTGCTGCGCCCAGCAGGGAAGACATAACGATCGTTTTTCCCAATGTTTCAAAGCTGTTTAGTGGTGGCGGACTTGTACCGGGTAATAAGGTTCATTTAGGGAGATTCCCTGCTGGTACGGGAATAGGCTGGGTTCTCCTCGCAAACGGTTACCAAAATAATGAGGTGACTGATGGTCTGTGGCGTGTATTCTCAAATTCTGATTTCAATCCAGAAAATGATCCTTATTTACAGCAACACAATGTGTTATTGAAAGACCCAGATAGTGAGCGCATTATCCTAGGTTTTGAAGACATTCGCAGGGATTATGCAAGCTGTGATCAGGATTTCAATGACGCCTTGTTTTATATCACGGCAAATCCTTACTCTGCGATCAGAACTACCAATATCTCAGATCCTGACATCGTTGAAAGGTCAGTTACCTCTGGGAATACAGGAGGACTGGAGAGTAATGGTGATCTAGCTACACTCGTGTCAAGACGTAAATTGAAAAGACTCAAAAAACAAGATCCCAATGGATTGAAGACCCTTCAAAAATCCATGCTTATGAAACGCGGTTCAAATCCGCAGGGATTGGATCGCTATATGCCTTCAACTGGTAAGTTTGGGACTGAGGAGCCTAGATATTCCACCCCTTCAGACCTGATAGGTGTGACTAACGCTCAAGAGGTTGTATCAGTTGACTATTATAGCGAGGAAGATCGTGTAGCCGCCATACTTGCGACCGCGACAGATGATGGTGTTTATGATCACTCAAAGGTAATTTGCGACCGCTTGAATGGCTCCAGTCTTGAAGAGGTAAGAAGCGTACGAGTGCGAGGACACCAGGTCATATCTTCAAAGATCAAACGAGAGAACAACGTGATGGAATATACCGTGAGCTTCTCGGTAAAGCTAGGCGATCAAGAGAATGAGTTGTTCAGTTATTGGAACATCGGGCAATATCCCGCAGGAGACTATAACAATTTCCAGATTTGGGGAAATTCCTTCTCACAAGTCTTCAATCTTGCTAATCATATCATTGATACCCTAAATACCGAAAAAGCCTTAATCAGTACATCAAATAATGAAATCCTGCCAGACGTTTACGTGCAATCTGGATTTTATGATCAAGGGAAACTTTATTTAAATATTGTCAATAGAGTAGGAGCCCAGCAAACCTATTTTACCGGCAACGTCAAGACTACAGAAGTTGCAAGCTTATCTACCTACAACACTACGATTCCATTAAATGGAGATGTGTACCAGCAGGTAGTCGTAGATACCGGCAGCTTATTTGATATAGGATTTTCACTTGCCACAAACACTACACCAGCCATTGATGCCCTGTATCTTGCTGATGGACCTTGGGGACTGGACTATCTGGAAAATGAGGTTATGATCGATCAGTTTGACATTGAGCTATCACAAAATGAGGTAAATGCAGATGGCTACCAAGTAGAGAGAAATCCTAAAATCTCAGGCAGCATCAGGGAAACCATGAATTTGTTCAGACACTTAAAAGCCGGTGAGCTTATGGTGGACGTGACTGAACTGGAGCAAATCAGCTTTGAATACAAGAGCAGCCTGCCCATGGAGGTAATATTGGTGACCGATCTGGATATCCCGTGGGAAAACCGATTGAGGAAAACCATCCCTGCCGCAACAGCAATGACCCAGCAGCACATACCGTTCTCTGAATTTTTAGACAGTTCAGGCAATCCCGTAAACTTTGACAACCTACGTTCCGTAGTATTTTCAATAAATGGTGATTACAGCAGCTTCAAGCCTTTTGAACTGCAGTTGAACGACGTGAGTTTAGAAAAAGCTTCCAAAATTGAAGAAGTAGCTACCACTCAGAAATTACAGAATTACCCTAACCCATTTACAGATCACACTAAGATATCGCTCACGCAATCAACAGAGAGCGTTCAGTTGAGGGTATTTGACCTGTCTGGAAGAATGATTTTGTCGCAAGATGTGGATACCGCTCAAGGCGAAAGAGAAGTAAGCTTCACACCGCAAGACATGCGACCAGGCATCTATACCTACACCATCACCTATGACGATAGCAAAACCGAAGCCAGCAAGTTCGTCAAGAAATAAAAGACTTTAAACAATTTTGAGGTTGGTTAGTTGGAAAGCCGCCGCGGGAAACCGCGGTGGTTTTTTTATGCATTAATTCAATTATATTTCTCACTAGGTGGGAATAGTAATTCAATTCCTTTGGCTTTATCTTAAAGCTCTTCCCTTTCTCTCGAGTCCTAACAATAAATAAACATCTTGCTGAACAATCAGACGTTATCTCCATTGAATCTAATAGCCGTAATTAGAATCGTTTGAACCATACCTCATCAATAGAAACTTCTTCTTTATATTCAACAGAAACTCCTAGACCATGTTCTTTCAGCTTTTCAACCAAGAGGTCGCCGTCAATTAAGTCAATCACAGGCGCGCCATCTCTTGAAGCCTCAGATATAGCATCTCTTGTAAACATTCCAGTAGTGATAAACAATCCTTTATCAGTTCTACCAACCATTGCTCCTCGAAAATCCCTCATATCTTTAGCTCCAACCTTTCCTTAATATCTTTTACATTGAAAGATGATATAAATCAGACGATACCATTAATTCTTGAGATGCCAACACCATCAATTCCTTCATCGCCAGTCCTGCTGGTCACTCCTAATTGTGAACATTCCTATTCTCTTAAAATATTTAGAACTACGCGTTCAAACGCCATTAAGGACATTTTATCAAAGTTGAATTTTGAAATTCTTCTCCTTATTTAAGCTTTAGAAATATTCGTATTAATTTTTTCTGCCAGACAATTATTCAACTGAATCTTATATTTTGGAGTACTACTCTCCTGATCATTTGTGATAGCTCAAACCTCTCCCTACAATTTTCATCAAATCTTGACTTATTATTTATCTCTTGCTTGAAGCTTGGTTAGATGATTTACAAAAAGACGAGTTTTAAAACTGCGATCAGTTCTAGGTCTGTTTTGAAATTAAGGTACTCGATAAATTAAGTTAGAATCATCAAATACAATTGATTTGATTACGATCGGGAAAAGACAATAAACACAAAAAACCCACCTAAGATCTTCTGATCTCAAGTGGGCTGTCAAGTAGGGGGGAGTTACTTGACTTAAAACTCAAACAACGGCTTGTTCAGCACTTGCCATCTCAGTTTGAAACCTACTTCCATAAATTCAAAACCTGCGGCGGTGGCGCTCGCGATATTGCTATACTTACCATAAATCCCAGCTTGGAAACGCTGGTTAATGGAGTAGCTTAAATTTCCTTCCAGGCGGTAGAGCGTCGTTGCTTCTTGATCTTCAATAAATTGATAACCGCCAGCAGCATTGGCGCTGTAAGACCAATTCTTAGCGCTACCGGTAAGATCTGCAAAAAGTTCCACGGCCTGATATTGCGATGGGCTGAAGTAAAGCGTAGGCACCTGATCCTTAAATCCCAGATACTGGTAATTGATACCACCCTTAAGCGCAGGTGCTTTGGTAAACGTGTAATACACAGAGGTAAACAATAGGTTTCTAGAATTCCCGTCAGTTTGCTGGGTGTGTATGAGACCCGTGTACCAACCCAGATTGAAATTGGTTCCCATATTGTAATTCAGGGAAAAGTTGTTCATAAAGATCTTCTCATCGATCAGGTCTGCGTTAAAGTTTTGTAGCTCGCGGCTATAGCCCAACTCCAGGTATTGCAGGGCCCAGGGTCTGGACTTCACAAATACGGAACCGTTGACATCTGTGTAATCGTTCTGATCCGCATCTGCTTTTACAAACCCCAGCGTTCCCTCTACCCATGTATTATTGTGGACGCGGTAGTGCGCACCCAGAGCGGCAGTTGTGTTGTAAGCCATGGAACCGTTGCCGGTATTTTCCGTAGTGCGATACGAGTAATCCACTACAGATCTGAAACGATGCGAGAAGGGAATTGTCGCATGGATCCCGGCAGCATAGGCCTCGTTATTTCCATTGTCGCTGGTGTGTGAGGCGACCGTGCTGACTACCGGCGAGAGCTCATTTTTGAGAGTAGCCAGAAGAGACCGCGCATCTGGCTGATTGGGATAAAAATCTAGTGTTTTTTTTGCATAATCACGTGCCAAATCCAGGTTTCCCTGCGCTCGATACGCGTTGGCAATACCTAGATTTCCATCAAACGAGGCGCTGTCCTTTACCAAGATCGCTTCATAAAATTCAATACTTTTAGAAAAAGTCCCTGTGTACATCCCCAGCGTGGCTTTGAGTGCGTCCAGTCTATTGCTCTCGCCACATATTACCTCCATTTCAGCGATGACTTCCCTTGCTTCTCGATACTTGTTGTTCCAGATCAGCGCCTGGATGTATCGCTCGTTTGCTGTCAACAATTCTGATTTATAAGAGGGTTTTTGAGATCTCGCTTTCGCGAAAGCGGAACCCTTTTCAGCATATTGCAAGGCCAACTTATCTTTCTTCATCAAGTGTGCCACTAGCGATTGACCCGTGAGCAGTTTTAAAGTGTCTGCCATTTGAGTAAAAGTCTCGCCAGCCTTGGTAAAATTTTTTTGCGCTATGTAGGCATTTGCCAGCGAGTTCTGACTGTCGCTGTCACCAGGGAACAGCTGGAGGTTGCTTTTGATAGTGATAATGGCGTCAGCGATCTGCTCGTTAGTGATCTGCTGCCCAGCCTTGCCCAGTTGCATGTATTTTTTGGAAATGGCGGCGTTCTGGTTTTCTGGTTGGATTTTTAGAGCTTGATTTACATAAGATAAGGCATTGTCGTACTTCTTAAGATTGGACAAGGTGTTTGCATATCCCAAGATCGCTGGGAAGCTGGTAGGATCTTGTTTGACTAGATCCTCATAAACCGTCTCTGCTTGAGTAAAATCCTTGTTCCAAAGCAAAGACTCTGCGTAGTTCAAGGCGACTTCAAAATCTGCAGGGTAATCACTCTTCAAGTCGATGAACAACTTCTTAGCTTCAGCGGTGTTGCCGCTCAACCCCAGCGCTCTGCCGTAACACAGTCGAGCAGTTTTGTTCTTTGGGTACTGATCTAATACTTTTTCAAAAAAGGAGCGAGCCTTAACGTACTCGCCTTGCTCCAGCATTTTGAAACCGCTGTCCATATTTTGGGCAAAACAGGTTGAACTGGCGAGCACAATTATCAAAAAAGCAATGAATCTCATGAGTCTGGTTTTACCCTTGCAAGTTAGAACCGATAGGCAGCTCATCAATCGATGGGTAAATACCACTCGTCTACACTTAAGTGTCATTCAAAGCATCCTTCATCTTTCAGGCGTCATGCCGAGCTTGTCTAAGTGTTTGAACTCTATATTAATGACAGCGCAATCGACAAGCTCAGACTGACGTCATCAAATCACGGAAATCGAGTATTTCACCCTCACGGTATCATTTTAACCATTCGTCTACAGTAAAATTCGGCTCATCGAAAATTGAGGATATTGACTACGATCCCATGTCATTTTTGTACACGTAATCTCAAAACACAAACACCATGCATCTAACCATAGTACACTCTCATGCGCACCTTAAAGTGGTTCACCAAGCAAATAAACCCAGTAAAACTTGTGATATGCAAGTCGTTCACAAGAAGGAACCACATCCCTTGAATTTTATTACCATCGCATAAACCCTTCCTGATGTCAACGCTCCTACTCAAAGTTAGAAAGACACTCACTCCCCAGCAAATTTTTATGGCAAGCGCGTTTATTGTCAATGCTGGGAATTATGCCTACAATCTTGTTTTGGGAAGAATGTTGGGACCCACGGCATTTGCAGACGCTGTAATTTTAATCACGCTATTGCTCGTTTTATCATTTGTTGCGATGACTTTTCAACTCACGGTTGTAAAATTTATCGCTGACCTGGATGCCGCAAGTCAAAGCAATTTTGTAAAAAAAGCATATCAATATGCGATCTCAACCGGCCTGGTTTTGGGAGCTGGAATTGTCCTTTTTGCTGCTGAATTTCAAGAAATTTTTCAAACGGAATCATCTTTAATGTTTACCGTCTTTGGAATGGCGGTGCCGCTGTATTTTATCATGTCCGTGAATCGTGGTAGTCTACAAGGCAAACAATCGTTTCTGGAATTATCGGTGACCTATCAGCTGGAAATGTTGTTCAGACTGGGACTTACTTTCATGTTGATTCTTCTTTTGCCCGTTCCGCCTGCGCTGGCAGTCTCTATTGCTATAGCGGTCTCTTTTATCGCTGGCTTGTTTCCTTTCAAATCAAAAGAGGGATTCTCATTTTCTGGAATATCGTTAAGCACCAATGAAAAACGCAGTATACTCAAATTCTTTATGCTGACCGCTTTCTATGAACTGGTTCAGATCGTCTGCAACAATAGTGATATCTTGATGGTGAAGCATTATTTTGAATCTTACGACGCCGGTCTGTATTCATCGCTGGCATTGATAGGCAGGATCGTCTATTTTGTGACGTGGATGTTTGTGATGCTGCTGCTACCAGCGGTGATTGATTTGCGCAAAAAAGGTCAGGATCCCGTTCCGGTACTCAAAAAATACCTAGTTTATATCACCGGCTTGTCTACGGTAATCGTAGCATTTGCTTTTCTTTTTCCCAAGGTAGCGGTGACCCTGCTTTTTGGTGAACAATATTTGAGTATTGCCCCACTTTTAGGCTGGTACGCTCTCGCGACTTCATTTTTTGCGGTGGCAAATCTATTTGCTTACTATTTTCTCTCGCTTGATCAGTATACACCCATCATCATTGCTGGCGTATTTGGAATTTTGCAGGTGCTTGCGATTGCTTTATTTCATGATTCACTTTTTGAAGTGACTCTCGCGCAGGTTATAGTAATGGGAAGCTTATTTTTTCTTCAGGTAGGATATTTCTTCAAGGATCAGCAATCGATGAAAAATAGCTGATCGGCTTGAAATTACCGTTCGTCTACAGTTGTGGTCGCTCTGTCGTTTTTGGTCCGCTTTCGCGAAAGCGTAACCCCATATTTGTATCGTCAAACAAAACAAAAACAATTCATTAACCTCTTAAATTCATAAGTTATGGCACTAGAAATCAAAATCATCGACTGCGTTTTTTGCATCAAGGGTAAAGTCAGCACTAACCGATTGAGCGAGCTAAAAAATTATTTCACGGCAGCGCTTCAATTTGAAAATCGTGTCGTAGTAAATCTATGTCAGGTGAACGAAGGTAGAAACTCTTTAATGATGGCCCTTCAGAAAATCAAAAATGGACTACAGGAAGGCAAAATCCTTCAGTTTTATGGTACTCCAGAAGCTAAATTATCGAAACCATATCACGAAATCAACAGTCCAGCTAACTACTATCAAGCCGCTTAACCCAACTCTTTAACCTCAAAATCAAGCCTCATGAAACTTGCAATAGTAACCGCATACCCACCCAGCAAAGTTACACTTAATGAATATGCGTACCACTTAGTAAAAAACTTCCGCCAGCAACAGGAAGTTACTGAATTAGTATTATTAACTGATACCACACCAGAAACTGCAGATATCTTTTTTGAGGAAGATGGCTGCCAGATCACCGTGAAGCAATGCTGGAAATTTAATGGATGGTTCAACATCATATCCATTGCAAAAGCGATCAAGGCAACCCAGCCAAACGCAGTACTATACAATTTGCAATTCATGAAATTTGGCGATAAAAAGATCCCAGCGGCTTTAGGTCTGTTCTCACCATGGTTGACTAAATTTATGAAAGTCAATACGATCGTTTTATTGCACAATATCATGGAAGCGGTAGACCTGGGCAGCGCCGGATTTACCGAAAATAAATGGAAATCAAAAGTTTTCAACCTTATCGGTGAGACCTTGACAAAAGTGGTTTTAAAAGCAGATCAAGTCGCGGTTACCATCCAGAAATATGTGGATATACTTGAAGATAAATATGGTGCAGACAATTGTATTTTGATACCGCACGGGACCTTTGAGATTCCAGAACAACCCGATTATACTTTACCCGAGGGACCTATGAAAATTATGACTTTTGGAAAATTTGGTACCTATAAAAAGGTGGAGGTGATGATTGAGGCGGTAGAAAAAGTGCGTCAAGCGACTGGCAGAAACCTCGAGATCGTAATCGCAGGAACTGACAACCCAAATGTTCCGGGTTACTTAGACAACATGAAGAAAAAATATAGTCATGTTCCCCAGCTGACTTTTACCGGCTATGTGGAAGAAGAAGATGTGCCAGTAATTTTTAAAGAAAGCGCCATGGTCGTGTTTCCATACACCTCGACTACGGGAAGCTCTGGCGTGCTGCACCAAGCGGGAAGTTACGGTAAAGCTGTGGTGATGCCAGATCTGGGTGATCTCAGCACTTTAATGAAAGACGAGGGATACATGGCAGAGTTGTTTTTGCCTTCTAACGTAGATTCGCTCGCATTGTCCATTAAAAGGCTCGTTCTTGATGATGAATATAGAAATCACGTTGCCAAAACCAATTATAAAGCTGCAACTGCTATGCCTATGTCTGTGATTGCAAAAATGTACTTAGAGGCATTTCAAAATCAAGCTTTAAAAGAAGGTATAGAATATCGTATAGCGGCTTGAGTTACCTCTTTGCAAAGGAGTCATAGCTAAGCTTCTTTTCTCCTTCAGTATCAATTAAACCGAAATGCTTCTGTTTATTGCGTCGCCAGGGTCGTGTGCCAGCAACAGTTGAGGGAACTTCTTTAAAATCATACAAAGTCCAAGAGAGATAGTTGATGCTGTCTCTCTTTTGTGTTTCAAAAAAATCAGCGTATTTCTCGGCTTGATCTTCCTCGTCCATCCCAAATGGATTCCAGAAACCATTGTAACTGGACCAGCCTACCTCTTGAAGAATGATGGGCTTTTTGGTTGTGGATTTTAGTTTTTTGTGGGTTTCAGAAAGCTCTTCTAGGTCTTGATAATAGTGGTAGGATATTATGTCCACTTGGTCTTCAAGAGCTTCAGCAGCAGTTGCTGTAGACCAGCCAATGGTAACAGGATGGATACTGTCCATTTCTTTGATACGGCCAATGGTTTGAGAGAGCCAGGCTTCTACATTGAGTTTCCCACGAGATTCATAATCAAGATCAGGTTCATTTTTGATATCCCAAGCAAAAACTGCTGGGTGATCTTTGATCTTTTCTACTACATTTTTCAGGTATGCATTTGTGAGCGTCCAGTCTTGAATACCGTAGTCTCCATAAAAATCAAAAAGTGTGACCATAACTTGTAGATCAGCTTTTTCTGCGGTATCCAGCAATGATCGCAATCGCTTTAATTTCAGATTAGATTCTTTGCCTATTTTGAAATCTTCATAGCTTAGAAAAATCCTGATGGTGTTGAGGTTTAGGTCTTTGATGATCTTGAAATCTTCTGCGATTTGCGACTCGTTATAATTTTCACCAAACGTATCCCATGGACTGTCTTGCGGGTAGTAATTCAGTCCGGCGAGATTCTGAGCATTTACAGCAATCGAAGTGGGATTTTCATTCATCGCACGAGTTACTAACAACTCAAAATGACGCACCCGCCAGAAACCGTCTTCAAGCAATAAAATGATGCGGTAATCGTGATTGAAATCCCGTTGCAGCACAAATTTCTCGTTTTGATAAATCTGCTCAGTACCAATCACGTTGCGATCTGTTAAAACCGCTACAGTTCCATCGGCACTATAAAATTCAAGGGAAATGTTGTGTCGCAGCGTCGTGGACTCAATGCTAATTTTTTCCTCCTTATTAAAGGCGATGAGTTCGCGCACCTTTGCTCTGGCGCTCTTAGTATAATGGTCGTAGATGCCCGCATCATTGCTGGTAAATAGGGCTCGATTTTTCACATACCAGGCATCAAGATAATCCTGCTCGATTTTTTCCTGATTGGCAATTTCGAGCGGTCTCCCTGGATTTTCAATGGATTCCCAAATCACATCCGGCACATAATAATTTTCTCGTTTGGGGTCGAGATGCAACATACTGGCACGATCTGCGCCTGTATTCAAATAAGCCAGCAGCTGACTGATACCAAAAAGCACACCAGCAAAGAGCGCGATGAAACCGGCGACGATCAATATTCTAAAAAGGGTTTTATTCGTTCTCAAGCGATCCGATTTTAAAAGTTCTGGTCACGCCCAGCGCAGTAATGCTGATGGTTTCATCAAGGTCAAGTTTACCTTCAAGGGTTGTTTTGACCATACCGTTTTCAGTCAGTTGATTGTGTTTTATGCCATCCACCTCTATACTTACTTGAACACCATCTGGAATGATTTGCCCTAAATAACTGGTAAGCGGTCCGACGATTATGTTTTTTTCTTTCTGCAATCGTACGGGAATGGAATCGATTACAGAATTATACGTTACGTTAAGCTCTGGACTTTCTGCTATGCCTTGTATTACTGCCCTGACGTTCCATGTTGCAGGGGTTTGAGGATGTATCGCTTTCGCGAAAGCGTACCCATTAATCGTACTTCCCATGGTTTGCCAGTAATTACCATATTCATCATTCATGAAAAATTCCACCAATGTGCCATCGGTCATGATGTTTCCATGCTTGTCGGTGATTTGCGAAGACTTAAAAGTAGTTATGGCGTTACCATCTGCGTAGTTGTGATCCTGATCCACGGTGATCTTAAAATCGACAGCGACATCTGGAAAAACATCGGCTACCAATTCTTTCGAAGAAATGTTTTGTAAGGTACTCCCCACCGTGATTCTGCCTGTGTTGAGCGGTGCAGCAATGCGTTGCCAGGCAAAGCCGTTTTTGAGTTTTGTAGGGGATTTAATAATTTGACTTTTGAACTGATGGTTCATAAAGAGTTGAGTGTCATCAGGCAGTAAATTGTCCAGCGTGTCCGTGGGAATCGCGACCAGCATGGTATAATCGCGCTCGCTGGCTACAATACTGCGAGGGCCTAAATAGTTTTCCAGCTGACCAACGTTTTGCGTCATAGAAGTCAATTGGAACTGACCCGATTGAATGATTTTTTGATCATCCACAAGTTTCCAGTCTATCACTCCAGCACGTCTGCTTATGGATGGTGGTATCTCAAAATACCATTTAGCCTTTTTCTCAGTAGGCTTGAGTACAGAGGTTCCATACGTGCCGGCTACGACCAGCTTTATAGAACCCATGCTTTCCTGTGCCTCAGAATTTATTGAGATCAAGATAACGTCATCACGCACTTTTTGATTATCAGGTTCTATGATTTGAACCTCATTCAAGCCTTCATTTTTCGAAACCTTAGATTGTGATCTCCATGAGCCCAGTACCACGCTGCTAGCGAGCAAAATCAGACTTGTATAGAGGTGCCATTTTTTCATTCTGGATTACCAATATAATTGTTAGTCTTAAGCGAAATGTAGGCAAAAGGTATGTTTTCAACTTTTAAAAGCCTCTTGCTGGAACCTTTCTCATCGCGGTCGGGAACCATTTTATTTGCGATATCTTCATTGGGCAATCCATTTACCGAGACGTTAGTCAAACTAGATAAGAGAATCACCGGTTTTTTTGTTTCTGCTATATTAATTTGAAATTTGCGCTTGCGTTGCTGTCTAACGCTTTCATCTATATAAACCGATTCTACCCAAATCAATTCTTGACTGTCATTATAATAACTCACCAGCAGTTGGGGGATAGTGGCTGCCTCGATACAGGGATTGAAAAGAAATCCTTGAATTAATTTATCCTCTTGTTCAACCTGTGAGGGAGCTACCGCTTGATATAAATCTGTTGTAGCTGCGTTTGATACAACCTGTATTTGAAACTCAACCGGAGTCTCATTTAAAATCACTTTATTAAACAATTTAGGATCGTATGAAGATGGTTTTATGGATTCATTGCTGGTCCAAGCGATTTCTTCAAAATTCACTCTGAATGGAGTGATCTCCTTAGGTAATAATTTATGTTTGATGATGTCTTTTGCATTGAACTTTGCCAGCGCATTGTTGTTAACATCGTATAGCGTTCCCGTTACTGATATATCTGCGGGAATGTTGTCTACATTTTGAATTTGTCCGATAATAGCAAATTCATCATCCATCTTGATGAGTCGGGCTTCCAGTACCTCGACGACTGGCTGTTTCAATACATCCTCGTGATAGGTTTGTTCTGATGTGATTTTTCTCTTCCCGTGATTGTAGAATTGTGTGGAGCTCTGGATGACTAGTTGCTCTGGTGGCACATCTGGATCGATGGGTTTAGGCTTGATAAACCACTTACCATCTATCTTTTTAAGTTCCAGCGTGTCTTCAGTATCGATAACCTTGAGGGGCGTGACCCAATGCGCCCTGACATGCCCGGTAGTGGTACTGTCAGTTTTAGCTTGAATGTCAATGTCTATTTCATCTAGCTTTGCGTATGAGCTCAACAAACCATCACTCACCGAGATCTCCAGCATGAACTGAGTAATGGATTTATCCGCCTCGGGATCCAGATACGAGTGAGCACGCTCAAATTCTTTAAAATCTAGGGCATCATAATAAGCGAGCACCACGTTTTCTGGACTCAATTGGGTTGCATTTTTGATATAAAATGAATACATCCCTATAGCAACCAGAATCGTAACTATTGCAGCCCAAATCAGCGAGATACCATAAAGCACCTTTGAAAAACGACCATACATGGGTTTGAAATTCGTATAGGCTGGTAGGCTGTCCGGAGCGCTTTTGAATGATCGTGACCACATAGATCTTAAATGTAACAGCAAGGCGATGATGACCGTTAGGAATGGAATTGTTCCCCAAAGAATCTTCTGAAAAAGAGGAACGTCATCCTTAGGTAAAATGCTGGGTAAGGGAGCGATACCGGCTTTTTCCCAAACCATAATGCCATTCTCCAAAAGACTTAATCTATGCCAGCCCGTAAAGTAGAGCAGGGGATCGTAGAACTTATCGTTTGAAAACACATATTTTAAATGGTATTTCTCTGGAACCGTCAAAAACTGCTGTAGCGACCCTATACCTTCCATACCGCGGTATTTTGAATTTTCCAGTCGCTCTACGGCACGAGAGGTGAGTTCAGGCAAGCGCCTGGCGCTGTGGTAATCACCGTCTACCGTTGTAGCCTTTGTCTGCGCAGAGAGCCAGGCCATCTGATCGCCAAAGCCAAGCGGTAAATAACGCCATTTATCATGATCGTCTTCATTCAAGAAATTGACTATAGGCAACATGTCGATCTCATCAGGCTGGCTGGGTCTGAATTTCCCAAGCGTGATGGTAAAGATCGCCAGGAACATAAATAGACCCGCGAGAAAAGCGCCGGCGAGGCGGTGAACCAGACTGCCCCATCTATTTTGCAGTACATCCTTATAATCACCCTCCACAAATCTGTAGCAGAATTCGCCAAACGCCGGCAAAGCCATGATTGATGCCCATAACGTGAATCTATCGAGTGTTAGAATATTGAACGCATTCTCTCCCAAAATTTTCAATGGGATAGGCGTGGTGCCACCAGTTCCTAACACAGCGAGCAGGGTAAATGAAAATCCAAAAAACAACAATCGCTTACTGTAATACCTATAGAAAAAGTAGGGTAGAAGTAAAAGTAAAAGCCCCCAAGGGATCACAAAGAATACGAGCCCTGAAGAAGTCACTTCCAGAAAGTTGTCGCGTGAACCGTGCGGTATGGGCACTTGGGTAATGGGGTTGTTCTTGGTATTGATCCAGTAGGGCAAGATGCAACCCACGATCAGAATCAAGGATCCCACACCAAATGAGATGATACGCTTCATGTGCTGCCATAACGCTTTCGCGAAAGCGAAAAAAGTAACCTCTCTACTACTATTTACTTTCTCTCCCGCCGCATCCATCACCGCCATACCTATGAGCGGAAAAATGAAAAATGCCATTCCAAAAATGGGAGTAACATGATGCGAGGTAACGGTAACGGCAAGTAGCGCGAGAGCTTTAAAAAGGTTTTTATAATGCCCGGTTTTAATCCAGAGATAGATTTCGGGAAGGGCGTGCATCAATAAAGAAATACCGATGATGCTGGGCAACTGACCAAAAATGTGAAGCGTTTCCACAAATGAGGACGAGAAAACAGCTAGGAGAGCGGCATATCCAGCCACCTTTTTATTAGGAATCAATACTTGGGTAAATCGATAAACCCCTGTGATAAATAACACGATCGCGATCAAAGCAATAGCAAACATCCCAAACTTGAGACCACCTATAAAGGATAGCGCACCTATAGCCTGGTGGACGAGCGGTGGATAACCCATGACGGTAAAACCCGTGTACCAGCTATAGTTCCATGGCTCAAACCAGCTGGTAGCATAATGATTTGCAAAAAACAGGTGGATGAGTGCATCGTATGTTTTCTCCAATGTAAAAAACATGGAAGTGCCGTGAAAAACGATACCTACAAGAATCGCTACAATCAGGTATTTATTAGTGCTTGATGCTTTCATTATGACAAATCCTCTTTTAAGAATAAAGTCAATTCGAAGATAGGGGTTTTAAAATCTGCCCCAACTGTCGATAAGCGGTTTCCGTCTACAGAAAACTTCAAGTGACCGAAAACCAATCTACGCCAGCCCCTACCAGATCTAAGTTTGTCATGAATTTAATCTCAAAAATCATGGAAACTGGAATAATTATACCTTGCTATAACGAAGCGAATAGACTAGATCAAAAAGCCTTTGTTGGCTTTGCATTGCAAAATGCAGATTACCATATTTTCTTTGTGAATGATGGTAGTACCGATCATACAATCTCAGTTCTGGAACAGATTAAAAGCCACGCACCACAATCTTTTACAATCATAGACGAAAAGAAAAACGCTGGCAAAGCTGCGGCTATAAGAACCGGCTCACAACATGCTTATTTGAGAGATGGGATCACAGCGATAGGTTTCATAGACGCTGATTTGTCGACTGATTTTAGAGATTTTAAAGACTTAGTGAAAACCTTGCATAGGGATGATAAGTTGATGGTATTTGGTTCTCGCAACATGGGTAAGAAATCAGGAATCGAGCGTGACCTTTTCCGTAATCTGTTTTCTAGATTCATCAAGCAATTCATAGGACTTATTCTGGGATTACCCATAAGAGACACACAATGTGGAGCCAAGGTTTTCAAAAAAGAAGTCATACCCTTCATTTATGGAAAAAGCTTCTTGAGCCGATGGTTATTTGATGTTGAGATTTTCCTGAGATTGAAAAAGCTATTAGGAAAAGAGCAGGTAATGAAAAGGATTTTTGAACAACCTCTCATGCGTTGGGTTCATGTAGACGACTCAAAATTAGGTATGAAAGACGCACTTCAAATACCTCTCAATTTGACACAAATCTGGTTCAACTACACTCTGATATCTTCTAATGAAAGTATGATGCCAGAATATGATTTTACCAGCATTCTTCAGGCATCCACTACAGACCGCAGAGCAGCTTAACAATTTGAATGTAACATTTAGTTCCGCACATCTACTTATCTGCATAAATTGTTACAAATGAAAATTTACGGCCACTTATCATCTCTCGTACTATTCTTCGTAGTATTGACTTCTGCAACGGCTCAAGACAATAGCCTGCTTTATCAAGTTTCTAAGCCGGGAATGGAGACATCCTATCTTTTTGGCACGATTCACTTGATGCCGCAGGATCAATTCAAAATGAGCGAGTCGGTTAGTGACGCTTTCGCGAAAGCGGAAAAAATACTTTTGGAACTGGACATGGACGATCCAGGATTGCAAGGATCGATGATGAAGGAACTGATGTTTACGGATGGCTCGACCCTTTCAGAATTGTTCACAGAAGAAGAGCGCACGATGATTGATAGTGTGCTGACTAAAAAACTGGGCATGAACCTCGCCGCGTTCAACACCATGAAGCCGTTTGCCATCAATGCCATGCTCTTGCCCACATTTATGGGAAAACAGATTGCCAGCTATGAGGCAACTTTTATACAAATGGCAGGTGCGCAGAAAAAGGAAATTCTGGGACTGGAAAGCGTCCAGGACCAATTTGATGCAATAAATGCACAAACCCTTGAAGAACAAGCCGACGAAATCGTAGAGTATATTCAAGAAAGCGATGAGATGCAGAAACTCTTTGATAAAATGCTTGAGCTATACCTGGAAGGGAATCCAGATAAGATCTATAAGATGACCCAAGAGTACTACGACGGTGATCAGGAGATGATCACAAGCATGTTAGACAACCGCAACAAAAGCTGGATTCCCGTCCTCAATGAGCAATTTGCGGCCGGCTCAAGGTTTGTAGGAGTTGGGGCTGCACATCTAGGTGGTGAGAACGGCGTGATTAACCTACTCAGGAATGAGGGGTATAAGGTGATACCGTTAAAATAAAGCAGGAGATCTCGATCATTTGGAAAGTTGAACGCAAGACTACTATCACGGCGTACTTAGTTCTCCAGCAGCTTTCGCAACTCCCTGAAAAACGACTACTGTAAGGATCGTCATGACTATTGTGCCTGCTAATAGAACATTCAGAACAATGGCCTTTTTTGTATTGAACGGCCTGATCCTCGCAAGTTGACCAGCATCGAGTTCAACGCGTTTCCCTGATTTTCTTATTCCGTAATACTGATCTCCCTCTAGTTCAATTCTTCTTAATTTGAAAGTGTCGCCATCTCTGGTAGTGACTTTTACTTTTTTACTGCGTTGGACGGCTTCATCGATGGGGATACTTGATTTATAATAGGCACCACAGCTTTGGAAAAGCAGTATGGTTGCTAGAAGTAAGGTCGTATAGAATGTTTTCAAACGAAGTTTTAGGGCCATTGGTATTGGTTTTAGTTGTATAACATCTTTCGAAATTAATTTATAAAGACAACTTCCACTATATAACTTTAGCTGTTTGCTGATATTTTATGCCTTACCAATGTCCCGTTCCACTCTCGCCTTTAAAAGGCCCAATTAGATCAGGCGTGATCCAGCCTGCATAAAATTCTCCAGGTTGAGCTTTCACCTGATCGCCACCTATATAACAATCCAGATGTTGAGGATAAAACGCCAGGTGGTTTTTCAAAACTTCAAATTCAGAAAAAGGTTCTGCATAGGACCACGCGATGGACTTGTTAGAATTTTCTTTGAGAGCCCAGTAGTTAGCTTTTCCTTTCCATTCACAAAAGGAGCTTTTGCCTGAAATCTCTTTGAGTAAGTTCATCTCGATATCTCCTCGAGGAATATAATAGGTAGGTGGGCTGGCTGTTTCTAAAACTGCCAAAGCTAGATTGGTTTTCACTAGAGTTTCACCTTTAAACTGAACAACTACTTCTTTGTTCACTTCTTCAATGGCCGGTGGTCGTGGAAAATCCCAAACCGACCGTTGTCCCTTCTTAGGTTCTATTGCAAAAGGGGGGCGCTGCGAGCCACGGTTTTTCCAAGCGCTGCGGGCTTTCTTTAACCTGTCATTATCATTCATCAATTCAACTTTACTTTTACGCGGATCACAAATAGTTTACTTCCCGATGCAAAATATAACTATCCTTGATATAGCGGACATACGAGAATTTAGGCAACAAATAGGATACAAAGTAATTCAGAAAAGGGATAATTCACGGCAAATAACCGTAGACTGTAAACTACCTTTTTCTTGTCGCTAAGATATAAAAATCGAAAAACTGGCCATAAAAAAACCGCTCACGAAGAGCGGTTCTCTAACTTCAATCCTAAGACTTATTGAGCGGTTCCAGAGCCTAAATAAGTACTGTTAGATACTTGACTTCCATCTGCGGTAATGAAGGCTGCAAACAGCTCTACGGTATCGCCAGCGTAAGTAGTTGGGATAACTAAGGTTTGACTTCCTGAGGTTCTAAGGTTACCATCCACCACCGAAATAGATTCTTTCTTTGCTGGATTGTAAACCAATAGCATAACTCTATCGGTTGCATTGGCATTTCCTTCAGCTGAGTTATCATCCCACCCAAAAGCGACTTCGCCAGGGTTGGTCAAATCAGTTGTTCCGTTAAGAACTCCTGAAAGTCCGCCACGGCTCACTAAAGCATCATTGTAGTTGATGTTAAAGTTAGGTGCAGTACCGGTTACCGCATTGTTCAAGATGTACGACATAGCCGCGTTAAACTCGGTTTTCTTAATCGCAAGTGATTTGTAACCTTGTTTGATAAACGGCTTAATTGCCTGTAAAAATTCCAAAGTCACAGTAAACCTGTTTCGTTGGTTTACCTGACCTTCAGTTCGTGGATTGGCTACACTTGAAGGTTTAATTCTGATGTAGTCAATTCCTTTCCAGCTTCCACCGATAACGTTTCCAACCTTACCTGAAAGCCCTCCTAAGATTCCTTGTGCTATTTTACCCATTGTTCTGATTTTTTGGGGTTAAACAAAATTTGATTCGGACTTGGTATGGCTTTGGCCTGAAGCAATACCAGTTCTGCGTAATTTATGGCAACTATCGTGCGCTTCGGCATTATACGTTGCGGTTGCAGACTTCTGCGCGGTTTTGCCTGCCAATAAGAAAATGAACACATTTTTTAAAAGAAAAAGAGAAAAAAGAAAGCCGTTTTACTGATGGCGTGGCATTCCTGTCAAGCTTTTTGGAAAAAATCGTGCGCTGGGATAGGGTTTAAAAAAAAGTACGCCATTTTTTAGCGTACTATTTTTTTCAAAACCCTTGTGGCTTGAGCTTTACTGGAATATAGCGTTGGCCGTTGGAAGCCATCTATATTTGCCTTCTTTTTACTCTTTCTATATCTTTAGTTGTTTAATCAAAATAAAATATTATGGCAAAATTTGAAATTTACACGGATGCAAAAGGTGAATATCGCTTTAGATTGAAAGCAGGAAACGGTCAAAAAATTTTAGCAAGTGAAGGTTATACTTCAAAAGCTGGATGTGAAAATGGTATTGAATCGGTTCGGAAGAACTCGCAAGATGATGATAGGTATGAAAGAAAGAAATCAAGCAATGATAAGCATTATTTCAATTTGAAGGCTTCTAATGGTCAGGTCATCGGTACGAGTGAAATGTATGAGAGTTCATCAGGAATGGAAAATGGTATTGATTCGGTAAAGACCAATGCTCCTGATGCAGAAGTAGTAGAATTATAGTCAGCAACATTATAAAACACCAAGTTCTTATTACTATCTTAATTTCTCTATGTTCCTAACGATGTTTGTTGAGCAGGTAATCCAAAAGGCACGAGCCGACTGCGAGATGAGCGAGGGTGCTGTGAGTGATAGCCTGTAGCGAGTTTCTTTGATTGAAATTCCGTTGTTTGAGGAAGTATCGACCACTTGATGGATTCGAGCGGAAGGCTCTCACGGCTATGTAGCATACACAAGGCTGGCGCTGTTTTTTGATGCGATGGGAAAGGCAAGTGCAGCGATTGTAGAAAGCAATTTATTTCGGTGGCGGTGGGTTATCATCTTTCTTTAAAAAGGTGGTTTAAGGAATTGCGGATTTTGAGGAAATAGATGATTTGTGATTGACATTCCAATGTGAGATGTATAACCTGCCGTAGTGCGTTGGCTTAAATTGTTGACGAAATGAGCTGCTTTTGCGAGCGGTTGCAATATGTAATCAACCGCTGTTTAATTGTAGTTTAAATGCCGTTTCAAGATGGTTGCTTTATAGTTTCGATTCGGTTTTAAAGAATGGGTGCGGTGATTTCATATTGTGACTTGGGTGCAATCAAAAACTGTGACAGCCTGATTAGCCCGAAGCGACACGCAGGCTCGCAAAACATTAAGTAGCGGTAGCACCCCAATAAAATACTTGCGCCTTAGCGCAAAACCTAATTGGGGTTTGGGGTGATAGAGTAGCTACGAGTGAGAAAGGCGTGTAATGTGTGCAATAAAACAAATAAATAGTGCCAGCGAGGACGTGTCGCCGCAGTGGTGCTATTTATGGTATATGCAAGGGGTTGAATAGTATCAATCTCTAATTATGAAACGTAGCTTGTTATTGCCACTAATTGTTGTCTTCAGCAGAATGCCCTTGCAGATATGTTTTATGGAACTAAATGGAACAACTGACGAACACCTTATTACCTGCCTTCCCGAATGTTCAATGTTTGTACTGCTGTTTAATTGAAAGCTAAAACCCAAGGGCAAAGGCAAAAAGCACGAGCAATAGTTTTGTAATACAGTTGTTTGTAATATTCAATGCTTTATTAAACTATTGCTGGTGCTGCGCGGAACCGTAGGCTCTTGCGATTGAATGAGTGTAGCGCGCGGAACGAATGAATGAGTAAGTGCCGAAGGTGGGGAATTTTAAAGATTTCGCTTACTACCAATAATTTTTCTTCTTTGATTTAAGTGTATCACGGTCAATATCATTTAGCAGCTCGACTTCTTTCTCTATAAATGGGTCGTACCAATCTGCTTTTTCTTTTGCCCATTTAATCCACTCTTGTTTATCGGAATCAAGTGTTTTTGAATCAAGTCCATATTTTTCAAACTCATTGATGTAGTTTCTTAGATATTGAGATTTATGCCATCGAGATGCAGTATCAAATAACTGTTTAAAGCGATTTAATTCATCATCCTTTAAAGCCTGTAGTTGCTTTTCTTTTTCTCTTTCTTCCTCAAGTTTTTTACGCCACAATGCGCTTTGGATTGCTTGCTCCTGATCTTTTTTAGCTCTAATTTCTAACCAAGAAAGAATATCGAGAACTCGGTCTTCTAATTGCTTAGTTTTTGAATCTGCCCATTCTTTTATAGGTGAGTAATCATCAATTTTCAAACACAATCTACCCGTGGGTACAAAATCATAAGAATCCCAACTACGGTTGTCTTCTCGTTTCACTCTCTTTGATTTCTCCGTGATGCGTATTGAGTAGGTTTGCTCTTTTATAGTTACTTCCGTCTTTTTATTTGAAGAAATCTTGTAACCTCTTTTGTCAAAAACTTTAAGTAATGTATCAAATATTCTGAGGGCTCTCGGCACTAAGCTTTCTGATACATCTATACTTAAGGCATCAGATGAATCCACATCGCTACTCCAGCCACCACGTTTTTGAACTATCTT
The DNA here is from genome assembly GCA_964631155.1 of uncultured Flavobacteriaceae bacterium. Taxonomy (GTDB): domain Bacteria; phylum Bacteroidota; class Bacteroidia; order Flavobacteriales; family Flavobacteriaceae; genus Nonlabens. Next base: position 64,459 of record CAZVYO010000011.1, on the reverse strand, counting down.
AAGCTGTTTGTGATATTCTTTGGTGGCCGTAACATATTTATGCGGTTTTGATAAACGGTCTGGAACTGTAAACGTCAATTCCTCTATTTCCTTAAGTTCCTTTTTCCTTAAAGCCATCTGAGAATTGATATGATTATTACCTGAGACTACAGGATTAGACTTCTCCAATGTGATTTGGGGATTATCGTCTTGTTTAGGAAGTTTTGTTTTAGTTACTTTTTTGTTGAATTTAATCTTAGACCAGTATCCTGCTTTTGGAAGAGGTATATTGTGTTTTTTGCAGATTTTACGAATGCCATTATCTGAAAAGTCATATTCCTTTGCAATGTGGGTGAGTGGTTTTGACCATACCAACTCGTACAATTGTTTTCTGCTCAATGACTTATCTAACATTTCAATTGGTTAAGGTTCTATGTTCAATTTATGCATTCGTAAGGCTACCGCTTTCTTGGAACGCTCGAGTTCAGCGGCAATCTCTAAGATTGAAAAGCCGTCCTTGTGCATTGTTCTTACTTTAGCTTCATCTTCTGATGTCCATTGATTAGAATAGTCAGGTTCTTGTATATACGTTACTGTAACTGTGGACATATTACGATCAATACCGAAAACATCTTTATCAAACCTATACTGAGGGCGAATAGTTTTGTAACCAAAATCATTTTTTGGAATATGTTGCGATGGTATGTAGAGCCTATTTTTGGTTCTTGTAGCACTTACATACAATAAATTAATTTCTTCGTTCAACCCCTTCTTGTCTAAGGATGCGGCTTGTGGGCCATTTAGTTCTTTTTGAACCTCTTCCCAATCTATAAAATCATTGCACACCTTGACCACATCGTACTCCATCCCTTTACTTCTATGTGCTGTCGTGAAGATTAGTTCGGCGTTTTCTCTTTCATTTTGATGCACACAATGGTTGCCTATTTTTTTCAATATGTCAGGAAACTGCGTTTTGTATTGAAGTATTATTTCAACGATAAGATGAAGTTCTAAATCACCTGTTTGCTTGATGTAAGATTGTAGCTCTCCGATGGATTGCATACTTTTAATCATCTTATCTCTTATGTACTTATGGTTTCCTTGAAAGAGATTGTAAACATCCCATAATGATGCTCCAGAACCCGCAAAAGTGTATGAGTTGAAGCCACCTTCAAAATATATCTTATTTACCACCTTAGCCTCTATTAGATAATAGAATGCTTCGGACAATAGCTGGATATTAGTACGTGCAATTATGGCTTTAAGATTGGTCGATTTATTTGTTCCCTTTCCTACAATCTTACACTCATCTGATATGTCCAATGCTTTTTTATAACTAAGAACGTGCTTTGACAATGTGGCGATTTCCATATTGAATCTAAAACTATTGGACAGGTGAAGTGTTGGAAAATCAACTTGCTCCAAAGAGTTTATCGCATAACGCCACGAATAAATCTGCTGATGTGTATCGCCTACAATAACTTTGGTACAATCTTGCTTTAGGAAAACATCCAACATAGCCGGTGATGCATCTTGACCTTCATCAAATAGGATATAGTCAAGATTTAAAGTAGGGTTACTTAATTGAAATTTTTTAAGATAATAATCGTGAGTTACAGGAATTTTAGCTTCATCCATCAACTGATAAAATCTTTTAGTATAACGATCGATATATTTTTCGTTGGACAAGGCAAATTTTAATGCTGCGGGCTCATTGATAGACTCCAAATAATCTAACTCATCAAAGTCTGATGCTGTGCTGTTGCAGAAGTAGGCAATGAAATTTCTAACGTGTGTTGCCAAAATATAAACGTAGTAGTCCTGCGCCTTTCCTTTTAGATTCAGTATTTCGGCAATTTGATGGGCTTTATAACCGTCACCTTGTAGTTGATAGTTACCACGATCTACTATTTCTCGCTTTGCAAGGGAATGCGCGGTTTTTGAAAATACATTTCTTAGTCCTCTCGCTTTGAATTTATGGTAAGCCTCTGATTGTACCGAGCTATTGAATGCAAGATATAAAATACGCTTATTGGGTGGTTGGTTTGCTGCATACTCAATCAACGTAGATGTTTTACCTGATCCCGCAATAGCATTTACTCTCAAGTTTCCCTTTGCCTCAATGATGGCTTGCTGTTCCTTTGTCCACTTCATTACAGAAACCATAGCTTGTCTTTAGCGTGTGCAGGGATAGGGGCATTAAAGCGAGGTGCTATTTTGGCCACCATTTCAGAATACTTGATCGTGATAGGTACATTTTGTTGGCGTAAAGATTTCCAATATAATCTACTAAATTGATACACCTGTGTTAATAGCTGTTTTACCGTATCCATATCTTCTAAAGCATCTTCATCTGGACTGCTGATCCTGATTTTTATTGGGAACGGATAGCCTTCTGAGTCTGCATACCATTGCGATTTTGGATACCTGGCATTATTGAATAGCAAGTATTGGTTTTCATCAATACGTATGGTTGTACCACTTACAGGCATCAGCTTATCGCCCCAATTCAAATCATAGGCTATAATATCTTCCGACTCGGTCTTGTTGATATTTAAAATGTACAGCGGTACTTTAAGCTTCAAGGCGTTCATTCCTCTCACAATAGGTTGAAGTTCTTCTCGTCGCATTTCTTTATAGAAATGGATTACTACTTTATCTGCCTTTGCGATGGATGTGAAATCACGAATTGCTTTACAAATGCTTCCTGCTAATAGCTTTGTTTCACTTTGATCGAAGTACTCAAAACCTCTAAACAATCCATTGTTTTGAAAGCTAAATGCGCTTGCAATGTACCGCCTGTTTTCACCTTGATTAGTAAACGCACCTACACCTATAACCAATTCCTTTTTGTCTGTCACGGCTAATTTCCAAGGGGCACCACCTAACTTAGCGTGAAGGGCTAAAGTCATATTCTGTAATGTGAATTGAAAGGTGTACTGATTTTCAATATTTTCTATCATCTTTTGGTAGTCGACTACCTGAGTAACAATACCTTCATTTAGAAACAATTCCTTTATTCTAACATACACTTCACGATCTTCAGGATCTGGTGTAAAACGATCAAAAGGACTGATATAAAATGCTGCAAAACGAATGTTATCGTGGTCAAAATTCAGGTTTTCCAGCTGATCCTGTATTTCTGGTATTGGATCATTCTCATTTGTGAACTCAATAAAATGACCTTTAGAGGTAGCTGCCTTTATATTTACGTAGTCTTCAATTCCCTTGAAATATGTTTTCTTAGCATCTAATCCATTTACACCATATTTCAAATTGTTATAAAAACTGGTTATACCTGATTTGTGTGAGGTATGGTAAACAAAGAAGAATTTAATGTTTTGGATAGGCGGTCGCCTGTATGGGTTAAGCGAGTTCATCGCAATTTTAGGTACTAAATGCGTTTTGCGATTATTGTATTGGTCCTTTCCAAATTCCAGCAAGCCTTTATTAGGGTCGATATGCTGAATGCTATGTAACGGAACGTCGATAAATTCCGCTTTCGCGAAAGCGAAAATAGACTGGAACTCATCTGTAAAGAGATACTTAGTTGCAAAGCTGTTTATCAATGCGACGTATTTCTTGTATTTATTGTCGGGCTTTTGAGGTGGGTCTATAGGAATACCCAACTCTTGAGCTAATTCTAACCTGAATAGCGGGAACGCCTGATCAAATTCTATACTATCATAGAAATCCCTCTTTTCCTCTGTGTCCAGCGGCATTTGGTAGTTGAAGGTGGATTGGCCGTAAACGCAACGCCCGATGTGCTCTGTGTTTTCAATATCCTTAACTGAGGAAGTCAATACTTTTGACGTGCCGTCATAAGAAATCACCAATTCTGGCAGTTCTGAAATCTTTTGAAACTGAATTTTAAATGAAAACTTGTAGTAGAGATTGTAATGCTCTGTATTCTCATTTGACGATGGCAACCACACCTGAACGTCTCTTACGAAGTTTTTCCCAACGATATAGCCTTTGTTTCTAAAATGCTCTCTTAATTGGTGCTTGAGGAACTGCTTATATATACGTAGCTCCTTTCTGTTGGTTAGGTTGAGTTTTATAGATGGCGCATCCTGTAATGGTTTATCGTAGGTTGTGTATATTTCATCCTTTGAGGTAATATCCTCATCATTAAAACATTCCTTTATTTGCTTAGAAAATTTAGATTTATGTACAGGAAAACTTCCCTCAATCTCTTCTAATGTTAGAAAAAAGGTGGGTAGGGTTTTAGGCCAATGAAAGTTAAGTACGTTTGATTTGAGGTGTTCCTGCATAAGCTACATTAGGATTTTAATCACGTTGATTTAAACGTGCTTCATAAATTGCTATGTTCTATTCAGTTTTTTTACTTATTCTGTTGTTTCAAATTATTGGTAGTATCTGAGATAATTTCTTCCTTAGACTTTAAAGCATCAGTCAAAAGTTTGATTACATCTTCATCTGAGAACTTCTCTTGCTTTGATAGTAGATCTGCAATTCTTTGATCCTTTCCTTTCAAAGTTTTAAGAAGTTCCTTAAACTGAATACCAACTTTATTATCGGTTTTGATTTCAAGGGTCATAGAAATTTCATCTTTATATGACATAAACGAATCGTAGCACTTGTGATAGGCTATACCGATTGCCCCAGAAAATGGAATCATTTTAGGTTGTGTGCGTTCTTGGCCTCCTTTTAGTATTTGATCATTCGAAATTCCTGGATATGGATCTATAAAGTATATTGTCTCAATACCTAATTGATATGCCTTTTTTGAGCATAATTCACAGGGACTGGCCGTTGTAAATAAGATACCACCATTTACACCTTGTCCACCGAGTTTTGTTATTTGAAGCATTGCATTTTCTTCTGCGTGAAGAGATCTTGTATGCACTTGATTGGCTTCACCTTCATAATGATTATGAACAGTTTTAAAACAAAAAGCACAATTTTTACCATTTAAATCTTCTTTCTTTTCATTTAATGGTTCACTAAAATAATCAGTTAAGGCTTCCTTGAAATTGCCTGGCTTCTCGTTCTTATACTTAAAGGACGATTTCTGGGATACATTTCCTTTTTCGAAGGGACTATAATGTTTTGTTTCATCAAGCCATTTTTTTGAGGATGGACTTATCAAGTCTTGGACTTCTCGAAGATTGCAAGGTGTATGTCCTTTAGCTACATCATTCCAACCTATGGATTTAACGTGAAATGATCCGTCTGTAATTGCGGCTCCTACGTTTCTTGAGATACAACCTGAATTTAGTTTAGCCGAGTTTGCAACCTGCATAGATCGCTCAACTGAACTTGGTGTTATTAATCCCGGTTGTGAGATTAAAGCAACCAATTTAAGTAGCTGTTCTTCCCGTGTTAGAAAATTTAATTTGAGATATGGTGGATCATACTTTTTGACAAATTCGTCAACTGCTTCTTTTTTTAAATTAAGAATATGATAATCGCTTTTTTGAATGCAATTTTCAACGTCAGGCGATGAAAAAATTCCTTTTGAGAAGTCTTTTGTTTTGTACTCGGTTTCGTCCAATTCAAGTAGTCTATCTGCTAACTCATTGCGTTTTGATTCATCCTTAATATTTTTGGGCAGTCTCATCAAGATACGCTCTTTTGAGTTTTCCATTACGTCCTTTGTGGCAAGCATATAAAATGCTGAATAACGTTCCCTAAAAAACATAATTTCCAAAGAGTTTCTTAAAGAATCAATCACAATCTTAGTAGGCTTTGAGGCGTTTGCCAGCTTTCTCGCCTTTATGATGCGATTGATGGTATTAGCAATCTGGTATATATTCTCAACTGTTTTTCCAGTTGGTACACGAGGATCCCCAGATTGCCTGATATTACAAGCGATATGATGTAAAAAATTGGTTCTTCGATAATAGCCTTCGGACTGTAAAGCAGAGAATATTTCTTTACTGAACTTTTTGAATGGCTTCCCGAAAAAAATCTCATTTAGAAGTAGTAAATCGTCTGGATTCTTAATAGATCCAATATTTTCTAAAGATTTTATTTTGTCGATTAGGCCTGAGTACTTTACGTGAATTTCAATGATTTTTTCAGAAACTCTTTTAGCGATAGCTGTGTTATTTTCTTTTTTAGATTCCCTATAAAAATCATTCAACAAACGACGAAATTTATAATAATTACCACCATACTTATTAAATAGATAAAGTAAGATTACGTTTTTGTAACTGATTACATCAAATGGTATCCAATTATCACCTGTAGACACAAATTGTTTGACAATGTGGTATTTTCTTAAGAAAAGATCATCTTTGTTTTTCTCTTTGGTAAAATTTCGAAGACCTTTTTTTTGAAGAGTTGAATAAGAACCTGATAACAATGTTGCCATTGTTGTACATCCTGAACCTGTTCTTCCTGTGAGTCCAATAACTGTAAAGCTTCGTCTTAATGAATATAAATGGTCTAATTTCATATGCCGTTAATTAATTCGTACGATCTTTCTATGAAAGATTTTTTTTGTTTTTTAAATGCTTGTCAAAATCTGACAAGATTTTTTGTGTTTTGTTGAAGGCGTCATATTCCTTGTTTGCTTTGGCAATAGCTTGTTTGTTTGAAATACGACCTTTTCCTTCTAAAATTTGATATTCATTGAAATTTAGAAATTTATCTACGCTGGTTGCCAGACCCTGCATAGTAAATGTGTTGCGGCGCTTAATGAGATTTTCTATGTAATCAAAATAGCCCGATACGTTGCGCTCCAGCTCTCTAATTTCATCAGCCTGAAGGTAATTTTTCGCGATTTTGGCATCTGTTTTTAAAATGCGACCTTCTGGGGCGTTATTAAAAGTGGTAAGCCCCATTTGCGGCTTTTTGCGGTCCGCACGTTTATGTATTATTTCTGCCGCGGTCTGACCTGTGATCGCGTAATGAAATTTGTTTTGCACCATCGCATAAAAGTTTTTGGTAATCTGGCTTTTTGGGTCGTAATCGATGCTGCACTCTGCAAAGATTTGCGTAACCTGATGGTAGATGCGTTGCTCACTTGCACGAATGGATTGAACTCGCTCGAGCAACTCACGGAAATAGTCTTTACCAAAAGTACCTTGCGCTTGTTTTAACCGGTCATCGTCTATCGCAAAACCTTTAATGATATATTCACGTAAGGTTTTTGTAGCCCAAATACGGAATTGTGTACCACGTAAGGATTTCACACGGTAGCCAACGGATATGATGACATCGAGGTTATAGAAAGACGTGTTGTAGATTTTACCGTCGCTGGCAGTTGTTCGGAAATCCCGAACAACTGAATCACGATCTAATTCACCTTCATCAAATACATTGCTGATATGCTCACTGATCGTCGATTTTGCCCGACCGAAGAGTTCTTGCATACCTTCTTGAGTGAGCCATACAGTTTCATCAAGAATGAGCACATTGAGTTTTACCTCACCTTGCGGTGTAGTATACATTAAGAACTCGCTTTCTTGGGGTAGGTTATCTTTACTCATTATCTATAAGTTTTAAGGCAGACGCTTCGTCCTGCTCAATAGCTGTTTCCACAGCTCGCTTTGCGGTTTCTAATAACTGCTCGCTTTGCTTTTTTAGAGCAAAGCTCTCTTCTATTAATGCAGCAATCTGCTTTTGTATATCCAAGTCAATAATTGGAACAACTACGTTTTCAATCTCTGATAAGCGCCAATGTAAAATGATCGACCCACCTGCGTCTCTTTCAGCCTGCATTTGTACTACTTGAGAATTAAGAGCCAGAGTGAGATACTCTGGTATGATTTTATTTTTATCCTTAACGTTAAGATGTAATATGGCTCCTGACGTTATGCCTTCGAAATCTTTACGTAGATGATAAGCTGTACCCACGCTACCATCTTTCGAAAACAAAATTGTTCCAGCTTTAGGCTTTAGTTTATTAATCTTTTTTTGATTCTCTTTTACATATTCTTGAGAAAGGCTCTTTTGTGGGACCGTCATTCCAAATTTTGAATAATCGGCTACTCTCATAAACGGTAACCCATCTTCATCAACGTAATTTTTAGATCCTGGCTCTATGGATTTTTTTATACTCACGATGTTGGACAGCAAGTCATAGGGCTGAGAGATGACCTTTTCCATCACATCATCATATTTCGGCTGGTAATACTCTGCATCGAGCCTGCCTGAAGTGGCAAAGCTGCTGGATAGGCTTTTTATATTGATACCATCTGTGTTGGGTGTAAATTCGTTTAAACCTATTTCTTTGAGTAGAAGGGTTTCGGCTTCGGAATAAAGTGCTTTTGATCGTTCTGTATTAGAAAAGGATTTTTTAAATAAATTTTCAATTTTTAATTGAAAATCTTCTGATGGTAAGAATATTTCTAAATTTTCAAGATCACCAAGATTAAAACCTTTTTGAATCGCGCCTCGTTCTTTCCTGAGTAACAATTCGCGACCATATTTTGAATTAATATAGGTGAGTAGATAGACTGGATTAATATTGAAAGGCCGTAGTACTGTACTTTTGCAACTGAATATCGCAGGTAAGTCTTTTTTTGTAACTAAAGCTGCATTCCCTAATGTTCCTACTACGGTAACCAAAATATCATTTTCGCGTAAAGCATATTTTTCTAATCTGTAGTAGTCCTCTTCTGGCATAAATACGTTGTCATCATCCTTAAGTTTCAATGGTTTGACATCTTTACCTCTGATATATCTATAATCTTCTACATTTGTATACTTATCTACGGTAAATGCAGAACCAAAAGGTCCAATCAGGAAATCTGATAATTCTGACAGGTTAGAATTTGATTGAGAACTAATTATTCTTTCATATTCTAATAAAGATGGTCGATAATACTCACTATCTAATCTTGAACTAAATTCTAAAGCTGATAAACTGACTTCACTAATTTCCAGCCCTTCTAACAATTCCCTATAATGGGATTCATTAAAAGGGCTTAGGCCTTTCCCACAAATGAGAGTTCTTCTTTTTTGGCAAACTCGATGAAGGCTTCTGCAATCCCATCCTTAGTCAAGCCATCGTGATTAAACAAGTCGTGTTTTACAATCAAATGCCCGTGCGTATCCAGTAGGTATTCATCCAGATTTTTAGGTCCTTCATCATAATGATCCACAGGTTCTGCCACGCGGTCATCATCAGCATCTTTATGGACTGTTTTGGCTCTTGGAAATTCGCTTTTCTTAACAAAAATCTTTTCACCGCTATTATCCTTGCTGGGTTCTTGCATCGTGGCGAAGAAAATGGGGTAGTCATCTTGACGTGGGCAAAGCTCATCATCCCATTTTTGAACAAACAGTACGCTGGTTTTTGTGCCTGTATGTGGTTTAAATACGTTACCGTGCAAGCCTACTACTGCCAATATCCTGCAATGCTCTGCGATGTAATCCCGTATATTTTTATCGCTGCTGTTGTTAAAGCGACCTTGCGGTAGTACTACTGCCATACGCCCGCCAGGTGCGAGAAAGTCCAGGTTGCGTTCTATAAATAGAATATCACGACCTACTTTAGTCTGGTACTTTCCATTAGGCTTTTTACCCAGCTCATACTTAGCCAATATTCTACTTTCTTTGATGTCACCCGCAAATGGTGGATTTGCCATCAACACATCAAATTTGAAATCACGGTTAGAGTCGTTGTTTTTTCTGTGTTTCCTCAGATTCTTCCAACCTGTAAAATAGGTGTCTTGCCAATTTGTGTCTTCTGTCTTTTCATCCCAGCGCTCGTAATCGAGCGTATTAAGGTGTAGAACGTTAGTTTGTCCATCACCTGCGATAAGGTTTAGGGTACGTGCAACTCTTACTGCCTTTTCATCAAAGTCAATGGCGAACACATTGTTTTGAACGTAGTCGATGCACTCAATTGGCTTTTCTTCCGTAGTAAAAAGATGGCTTTTTGGGATACCTTTTTCTTTAAGTATCTGTTCCCAAACGTGAAAAATAGCGTGAACAGGAAATCCACAACTACCTGCCGCAGTATCCATTACCGTTTCTGAGGCTTGAGGGTTGAGCATTTTTACACACATATCAATTACATAGCGTGGTGTAAAATATTGTCCCTTTTCACCTTTGCTGCTCTTGTTTATAAGATACTCAAAAGCTTCATCTACCACATCAAGGTTTGAATTGAAGAGTTTTACATCTTGCAGCGATGAAACACATACTGACAAGTGAGATGGGGTGAGCATAATCTTGGCATCCTTAGTAAAAACACCATCCCATTTGCGATTTGCCCAGTCAAAAAGATTTTGGATTTTAAGCTTGAGTTCGCTTTCTGTGTCACCGTAATTTCTAAAAACAAGATGTCGTGTTCTGTTACGCCCGCTTTCCATCTCGTCATAGAGTTTGGTGAAAATGAGTTTAAAAAGTTCTTCAAAAACATCAACACCAGCATTAGCAAGCACTTCATCTTCCATTTCAAGGATTAGATCCTTAAGCGACTTTTTCTCGGTTACAAGCTTGTCTTTTTTGATGAGATCATCAATAGTCCATCGTTCGGATAGTATGTCCGACAGCTTTTCATTTGCCGTTGGAATCGCTGATATATCCTCAAAGTAATTGGGGTCTTTTCTGTGATAATAGGATATGGAATCACCATTACTCCAGATACCTATGGGTGCTCCGGTTGCATTACAATAACTTTTTAATTGCTCTTTACCATCTTTAAGTTTAGGTTTTTTCATTTCTACCATTAGGTAGATAGCGCGTGGGTCTATTTTATCAAATACCACAATGTCAGCTCGCTTAACCTGTCGTCCAAAATTGACAGGATACTCCACCTGCATTCTATCAAGTGGGTAATTGTATTTTTCAGAGAGAACCATCAGGTACAGTTGTCTTACCGCTTCTTCAGGTGTAAGCTTAATGTCTTTCTTTCTCACCAAACATTTTACATAAGGTGTTGCTTTACCGCGGACTTCTTTCACAAAGATAGTAGGCTCAAATCTCTCAATATAGTCACCATCCTGAAATTGGGTGAGTTTGTAATTTGAGTCTTTTAATAGTTCTGTTAAGGTCATATTTTTAAATCGTATCGTTGTCAATTGTTGATTCTGTAGCCTTTAATATGGCAATAGGGTCTTTTTCGTTTTTAAGTAATTCCTTAATCTGGTCTACAAGCCAGCGTTTTTGTAATTCGGTGCTTTTTACGTTATAAGCTTTCGCAAAAGCGGTAACCTGTTCCTTTCTGGCCTTGCGAGTACCACGTTCTATCTTACTGATGTAGGCCATATCCATTTTAAGTTGTGCAGAAACTTCCCTGAGTAAGAGATTTTGTTCTTCACGTAACTGCCTGAGGTATTCACCAAACCGCATATTAGGGATATTTAGACTTGTCAATTTTTGTCTAAAATAATCAAAAGCAAGAAAGGGCTAAGAAAAAGATATTAACAGAAAACAAGTTACCTCGATGCGATGACATCAGGAATTGGGGAAGTAAGGGAAATGATAAGCTGTGAGAATGTTAATAAAACTAAAACGATTTGATTTTAAATCGAGTAGCTTTGCTGAGAGCCGGTTAGCTGGTAAGTACGTTTATTTCTGGTAGGTCTGTAGAAGTACAGGTCTACATCCAGCCACGGGCGGTCCGTGGTTTGATTGTACATTCCAAAGTGGAACCTGCCATATCTTCCCGTTAAAGAAGATATGAGGTATTCCATTAAGGTCTTTACAATGCTGTTGATGAGTAAATGTGTCATATCTGTTGATGCTTTATTTATTAGTATATCTAATATACCTATAGCAATAAGTATTCTAAATATAGAGGGACGCTGTAAGTAGTTATCTAACGAAAACAGCAAGCCGATGTACTGCCTTACTTAAATGAAAAGCGACAATTTTAGTCTCGGCCGGCTCTTTTTTTAATTTATGAATGGCAGTTAAAAGATGGTTTAAACTTAAACGATATGCTCATATCGGGCTACCTCTCCAACCAAAGGATAAGAGTTGGGTTGTACCTTATGTGACCAATCCAAAGAAAATCGTCAAGCACCGTTTCACACCTCTTATTAAGCGTTCTATCATACAACGCAAGTATCGCGCTGCTGAGAAAAAGCCACAGGAAGATGGTTCACTTAAGTATGAGAAAAATGAGTACGGTAAAAGGGTTAGGGTAGAAAAAAAGCCACCTAAAGACCGTCCCTTATACTACGCCAGTCATTTTGATTCCTTGATCTATAGTTACTACAGCTATGTATTGAGCGTTCATTATGAGTGGTATTTGAGGCATAAGCCCTTTAACCATTGTGCGGTTGCCTATCGTAAGATAAGGAAAGACAAAGGACAGAAGGGGAACAAATCAAATATTGAGTTTGCGTTTGATGCCTTTCAAGCCTTAAATCGAATAGATGAAAATGAAGTGAGTGTCATTGTTGCTGATGTATCGAGCTTTTTTGATGAGCTGGATCACAAAATATTACATAGGCAATGGAAACGCGTTTTAAATTGTCGCGATGAGCAAGGACAGCTACGTATGCCTGATGATCATTATAATGTGTATAGATCATTGACTAAAAAGCGGTACGTAAAGCTTAATGAGTTGCATAATGCTTGCTATGATAGCATCTGGGTAGAGCGTAACAAGCCTAATCGTCCCGATGAAATAGAGTGGAAACAAAAACGAGTCGCTAAGCGACGTAATTTTAGACGAGAAAGGGTTATTGCTTTTTGCACCAAAAAAGACTTTTTTAGAAACCATCTACATCTCGTAAAGTCCAAACGTCGTGGTGAGCGTAGCGATGGAACTTACAAGAGTAGTTTTTCACCAAAGGGCATACCGCAAGGCAGTCCAATGAGTGCCGTACTGGCCAATATTTATATGCTCGATTTTGATGAAGCCTTGTATGAATATACGAAGGCTTATGATGGATTTTATCAGCGCTATAGTGATGATCTCATTATCGTATGCCCTCGAGATAAAGAAACGGAAACAATTAAGTTTCTTAGAGCTGAGATTGCTCATCCTACTAAGTGCAAGCTGGTAATACATCCTGAGAAAACACAAGTTTATAGGTATCACCGTCAAGGTAACGGCCTTGAAGGTGGTATCGCCGAAGGCACTGATGGTTATTCTAAAAATAATCAGTTGGAATACCTGGGTTTTGAATATACCGGTTCCCAGGTTTATGTAAAGACTCAAGGTATATCAAAATATTACCGCAGTATGATACGAAGTATCAAACGCGGTAAGTATTATGCAAGCAAGGCGCATCACCGTGAAAAGGGCTTGTTTAAAAATAGACTTATAAAGCGTTTTACCTTTTTAGGTGGAAAACGACGTCTAAAACGAATACCTGATCCTGATAATCTGAACAAGTTTAAAAAGGATCCTGAAAAACGTTATGATTGGGGTAATTACTTTAGTTACTTGATGAAAGCGAATGAGGTAATGAAACCCTTAAACGGCGGGCGAAGTACCATTAGGAAACAAACACGACGCTTTGAGCTTAATTTTCATCGGGCAATTAAACATCCTAAGACTAAGTTGAAGGAAAGGAAACCCAGAAAGTAACTTAGCTACTGACTGGGCTTTATATACTCATTATGCTTGTCCCTGTGAATCAAACCAGACTTGACAAAACCAGTAACATAACCTTCAGCAGTCTTATGTGGGATAGCAAGTTCATCAGCGGTTTTTAGATATTGCTGTCGGTCGAATTTGTCAGGTAGCTTTTCTAAAAATCGTTCCTTTTTATTAAGCCGTTTTTGAGCCTTTGGCTCCATAGGTAAATCGTTGAACACCTTACTGCTGTGTTTTACCAATACCTGAATCATTGCCAGCGCATTGTCAAAATCTACGTCCTCACATTGCTTGGTAGCGTTGACATCGCCATCTTCCATAATGCGTAAGGCTGTAAAGAGCATCGCGAAGCGAAATGCAATTAAGCCTAAGCGTCTAACCGTCGCAATGTATTCTTCAGGTTGTAGGTTGATGTATTTGGTTTGCAAGGCTGCAAAGAACTCATTGAATTGCTGTTGTTGCTTTCGCGAAAGCGTCACTTCAATAGGTGGATTATTTTTGAGCGTTCTGTATAGTCCTAAAAAATCTTTACCGAGTTGCTCATAATGTTCTTCTAAACCAACTTTAGCACGTTTGGCAAACACATCTTTCCAAACTGGTTTGATGTTCATATAGTAGAATATGAAACGGCTGAACAAGCCGTTTTCTGCATTGGGAACAAGGGTTGAAATTTGTTTAGGCGTGCCAGAAAGTACGGTGCTCAAACAAGGCATTTCAATATCTACATATTCACGGTCTGTCCTGCGGTAATAGCTTATGGTCTCGTGATGGAATGCTTTGCGGAACCCATCGCTATAATTACCGTAATCACTTTTAAAGGCTTGTGCGAGCGTATCGCCTTCGGTTTCAAACATCAATCCGCGTCCTTCATTATCTGCAACCAATTGATACACTCCAGTTGTACTATTGTTGGCAGGAATAAACAGCATACGTTCTGGCGGTTTACCAGGCTTTTCAAGGTTTTCATTCTTGCCCTTGTTCATATTGTAAGTGGCAAGTTCACTCTCGTATTGCTGTTTAAGTGTTTTGGCTTGTTCACGGTGTAGTTTGTGAATAGGTGCGACCAACTTTTTGATTTGGTTGAGCTTTCCTTTTCCTGCGCTTGCAGGTGCAGTAACGAATAGGTATAAATTGCTATACATTCTACGCTCATCATAAATGCCAAAGAGATTAGGGAAACAGGCACTAAAAGCAGTTAGCGCTCCCAATAACATTATATCTCTTTCCTCATTACCATTTGCTGGCATAATGACCAGTTTGAGAAAATCAGGTATCGTGTCGTAAAGATTATCAGGAAACGTAGGAAGTTGCTCTTTGGTTGCTTCTACAACTGGCAAGGTTGCAACCTCTGGTTGTGGCCGTTGCGGTTTTATCCCTGCTTGATGTGCATAATGATAGAATGTTGCCACCGTAATACCGTGACCTTTGGCATTTAGGCATTTAGTGTATTGCTCGTCACATTCCTTTTGGTCATAACCGGGATAGTTGCGACTTATCCTATGGTAATAATCCCTGCCTTGTTCATTGTAAGCTTCCGCGAAAGCGAAACCAATATCACGCCAACGTGCGTAATCGCCAGTTATATCTGTACCAGATTGCTCAATGGCGGCGATATATGTCTCCATATCATTGTTATCGATAGCAGCCGTGGCGATTGTTTTTTGGGTTGCTTTAGCTTGCGTTACAACCTTGGATTGTTGCAACCAGTCTTTAGGATTGAAGTTCTTCTTCATAATAATTGATGTCTTTTATGTAAGTAGGCATTGGCATCGTGCGGTAAAAAACAGGCTCTGGAAATGTCTTTTCCTGATGCGTCAACCTCAATTTTATAGGTATGTTTGATGTAATTAGTGATTGCCGAGAAGTTCTCTTGATGTGTGAACTCGTCCAGCTCAATGCGGACAATCCATTTTAGGCCATCGCCAGATGGCGAAATGAATAGCATTTCAGTCTCGAAATATTCATCATCAAGCAGCTGCTGTCTGACTTTTTCTAAGTCTTGCAAGTGGTCAAAATCAATCGTTATAAGGTTTGAATGCTTTTGTAAAAACTTATCGTTTCTGCGCTCAAACACTCCTGAAAAAGTGACGTAATCAAAGCGATTAGCTTTGAATTTGCGTTTTTCCTTAATATCCTCAATTGCCCTAAGTTCCTCGGTTATGGCTTTGTACTTATCACCAACAATCAGTTGGTGGATTTTGCCTAAACGCAAGGTTTCCGAAGGAAACACATTACGTACTGGTGCTTTGAAAAAGCTACAGTCTGTGTACCAAGTGTTATCCGGTTCATCCAACCAGCTAAGTTCATCTTCCTCTTCAACTGCAAGATTGAGATGCAAGGCATCGTTAATCTTGCTCAGTAATTCATCTTCTGTTTTGGTTTCAAAATAGAATTGTGCAAAGTCGAAGGCATCGCCTGAGAAACTTTTGTATTCAGTATCGCTATGAATGGCTATACTTTTTTCAATACGAATCGATAAGGTTTCCTTATCTGCATTAAAAGGATTGCGCGTTATCCCGCACGTCCTTCCCGAAAGGGAAAGGACGGTTGTATCGGGATAGAATTGTCTCAACACATAGGCATAAATGTTTATGCCGTAGTGTGTTTTATCCAAAATGTTTTGTCTACTTAACTCCATCGCACTTAAAATTTGGGTTGTAGTAATTGCTCTGAAGTAGTTCCTCTATATCGGAAACTTTATAGTAGAATTTGCCATGTACCTTGCTGTAAGGCAGAGTGCCATTCTTGCGAAAGGTTTGTAATGTTCTCTTGCTTATGTGCAAGGTTTGCAGCACATCTTGATTGTCAAGCCACGTATCCTTTAGTAGTTCAGCTCTCGACTGTCTAATGAGTTCGATACGTGCTTTCAGGTCTTTTATTTCCTGTGAGAGCGACAGGATAAGGTCAATTATCTCTTTCATAACTGCACCTTTCCTTTCTTGATTAGATAATCGGCAGCTTGCTGCTCGATTTCGTCTCTTGAGTCCATACGGTTGCGCAGCAACCAGTTGTCAAGCTCCTCTCGTTGGAAATAAATCTTCTTGCCGTTAGGCTTGTAATGTGGTACTGCGCTCGTACTTGTGAGTTTATACAAGTGCGATTGCGACAATTCTAAGTAAGCGCAAGCTTCATTAAAATTGAGAACCGTTTTTTGCATTGTCTGCTGTTCTGTAAGCAGTTTTTCAATGCGGTTTAATTGTTCTTTAATATTCGAGTCCATTTTCTTTATGGATTAAATTGAAAAAGGACATCAGCGCTAATGTCGCCCTTGATTGTCAAGGACGGTACATAGGTATTTCAAATAGGGGTGGATACGAATTGTGGAAATGGAAACACAAATAAGCCGTTGAAAAACAACGGCTTACAATTATAAATGGAAATGGAAATTGGAACTAAACCAATGTATTACCGAATTTTATTTGGTAGGTTTTTGAGGATAAATTCTGAGTTAATTAGGTCATTCCGTTCTTCTTGCTTATTCTGAGCTGTTTTGAATTGCTTTCGCGCATCGGTATTGTAGCGATGATTTAGAAATCTAACTACGTCGGTTGACTTAATCCGTTTGAAAGGTTCAGTTTTTACCTTGTTGAAGTAGTCTTTCTCTATAAACAGGAAATAGAGGATGCCAAGTACAGATTTGTTTTTACGCTTAGTATTGGATATGAAATTATAATCCTTGTCGATAATATCAGCTTCAAACATCATTTGTTCTGCTCTGGCTAAACTTTTAGGATATTGAACAATGTATTTGTAAGGCATTACTTTATCCTTCGGCTGCCTGTGGGACAAGTCATTTTCAATGGGGTTGAATAGAGCTTCAATCGTAATTTCCTTGACTGTAGATTTACCTATTTCAGATGGTTTGATTTCAAGTTCGTCCAAGACTTCGTCAAAGTGGTATTGGTAGATTTCCTCTGTAGTGAGAATATCTTCATTGCCATATTTTCCGAAACGTTCTTGAAGCTCTAAATACAGCCATATCATATTGGCTTTTAGATACTGAATTATATAGGTGTCCTCGTTGCGGATGGACTCTCGAGAATGTTCGTACTTGTCAATGTAGCCTTTTACTCGCTCAAAGTTAGAGTGATGCTGACTGAACAACCTTTTGTAGTTAAATATGTGTTCCGGTTCGGTGGCATCCGTAGGAAAGCTGGAAATAATCTCATTGAATTTTTTGTTGGCTTCCTGGTCGATTAAGTTTTTGTAGTATTTGCGTTTGTCGCCTAAAGCCCTTTCAGCAAATTCAATTGTAAAAAGTGGTGCTTCTTTATATTGAAGTTTTACGTTTTGGTTACGGACTAACTCTTTGAAATCTCTGTCAGTTCGTTTATCCCTATGCAGTCCTTTGGTAATTGATATAAGCGATGCGAAAACGTCTGTTATCATTATAAATCAAGTTTAATACGGTTAGACGCTTCACGTTTTTTATCATCGATAACCTTGGCATAAATCTGAGTGGTACGCAATTCCTTATGTCCTAAAAGCTTTGAAACCGTATAAATATCAGTACCTAAAGTTAGTTGTAAAGTGGCGTAAGTATGACGTGCGCAATGGAACGTTATTGTTTTGCTTATTCCTGCATTCATCATCCATTGTTGTAATTTTAGATTAGTCCACGCACTATAATGCAAGCCAGGTAAAACTAAATCATCTTCCTTACCGCGTTCGCCCAACAATTCAACGGCTTGGTCTGAGATAGGAAGAGTTTCTGCACCTTTGGTTTTCTTTTGCCTAAAACGCACGTAGTAACCTCTT
Organism: uncultured Flavobacteriaceae bacterium; assembly: GCA_964631155.1. Taxonomy (GTDB): domain Bacteria; phylum Bacteroidota; class Bacteroidia; order Flavobacteriales; family Flavobacteriaceae; genus Nonlabens. The sequence continues at coordinate 46,245 of CAZVYO010000011.1, read as the reverse complement.
TCATTGGAATGCTGTATTTCTGACCATTTCATTTTTTCAATATCTGACCAGCGTAAACCAGTAAGCGCAGAGAATATGAAAGCCTTTTTGAGCTGTGGCAATTCACAATCTGTATTTACTGCTTTTTGAAGTTCTTCCAGCGTGAGGAACTCGCGCTGTGGTTCGCCTTGTTTGAAATGTGAAACACCGTTTGCAGGATTGGATTTTAAAATACCATCTGCAACTGCTTGTTTTAAAGCTGCGGTAAACTTGCCGTAATAGGAATACTTAGAGTTTTGGGATAGCGGTTTGTTTGCTCTACCAATTGCCTTTTTGTCCAAATAATCTTTAAAGCCTTCTACAAACTCTTTATCAAGGTCTTGAAAAGTAATGTCTGTTGGTCGATACGCCTTAAAGTGTTTAAGCATACTATACCAATTACCATAGTTGCCAGAGCTGGTATTTTTCTTTTCTGCAAGAGCGGTTATATAAGTTGTGAAACTACCTTTAAGTTTCTCAATATCATTAAAACCGTATTGACCTTGTTGGATTTCAACTTGTCGTTGCGCCCAGATAGTTTCTGCTAACTCGCGTGTTTTCTTATTGACGTTGCGCTCGTTCTTCGTTTTAGGATTCTGAATAAGATACAAGCTGAGGTACTCAGTCTTGCGTTTGCCTTTATTATAGTAGTCAAGGTATAGGGCTATTTTTCCGTTTTTCTTTCGTTCTCTGAGTGTGACTTTCATAAGGCTACTAATTAAAAAGGTTCTCTATTTGGTGGCGTGCAACAATATGTTTTCTGCCAAAGGGCACAGCTTTAAGCTGGCCACGCTTAATCATTCTTTGAATGGTCCATCTGCTTACACCAATAAGTTTTGATGCATCCGTGATGCTTAAAAAGTCTTTGCTGGATAAACTGTCTATTGAAGCTGTTGCAGGGTGTTGAACTTCTTGGCTTGCTTTAGTCTCTTGAAGTGCAGCTTCAACTTTCTCTTGTCGCTTTCGTGCTTTGTAGGCTTTCTTAGCACAGCTGTCGCCACAATACTTGGTTACTGTTGTGCGAGCTGTAAAGAGATTACCGCAATGCTGACAGGTTTTTGGGATATAAAGATTACTGCTCATAAATGGTGCATTATGTAGCGTTATGGTGCAACGTGGGGCAATATGGTGCATCATCTCGCCTTGTTTCCTAAACCTGAGAATTGGGCAACAAATACCTATATCAGGCAACAGATATACAACAAATATAGCTTAAAAAGAGCAAAAAGGCAACAAAAAAGAAGTATTAAATAGGCTGTAAACCCTTGTACAACAAGGAAAAGCTAATTAAAAGAAAAGTAATTACTTCCCGATACAAAACTGACTAAAGATATTACCTAGCAGCTCATCATTTGTGATTTCGCCTGTAATCAAACCGAGCGATTCTGCCGTTGCGCGTATATCTATGGCGAGGAACTCGCTGGAGACCTCATCTGCAATGCCTTGTTGTACCTCGAGAAGGCTGGAGTAGGCACTCTGTAAAGCATCATAGTGACGAGCATTGCTTACAATACTCTGATCGCTGGAAAGCGCACCACTTTTGAAGCTTTCTACCAGAGCCTTTTTAAGTTCTTCAACACCATTGCCTGCTTTTGCACTAAGAGATATCAAAATGATTGATGGCGATTTATCGTGAATCTTCTTGGTCAGCTCAGCGTGTTCGAGACCTGTGATTTGGTCAATCTTGTTGAGAATCACTACCAGAGGTTTGTCTGGAAACTTTTCACGCATGATTTGTATGCGCATGAGACAATGAACGATGCGAGGCTGCGTGTTGAGTTGGGTGGCATCCAGCAGATACAAGACTAGTTTAGATTGCTCTGCCTTTGCGTAGGAACGCTGGATCCCCATTCCTTCTATAGTATCTTTGGTTTCTCTGATTCCAGCCGTGTCAATTAGACGGAAACGTACACCCTCAATGTTGATCTCATCTTCAATAGCGTCTCTAGTGGTTCCTGCAATATCGCTTACAATGGCTTTCTCCTCGTTGAGCAATGCGTTAAGCAAGGTCGATTTCCCTACATTTGGCTCCCCTACAATGGCGACGGGAATCCCAGATTTGAGCACATTACCCAGAGCAAAACTGTCGATGAGTTTTTTTAAAGTCGCTTGGCATTCGGCCAGTAATTTTTTTAAATCATCCCGATTTGCAAAGGCTACGTCTTCTTCGCTAAAATCAAGTTCCAGCTCGATGAGACTGGCAAAGTTGAGTAATTGCGCTCGCAACCCTTGGAGTTCGCTAGAGAAACCACCGCGCATTTGTTGCAAGGCGATCTGGTGGGCTGTTTCACTTTCACTCGCGATGAGGTCAGCGACAGCCTCGGCTTGTGAGAGATCCATTTTTCCATTGAGAAAAGCCTGTAAGGTAAACTCACCAGCCTGAGCCGTACGAGCACCGTGTGCAAGACAGGCCGCAATGATTTCCTGCTGAATATAAATGGAACCGTGGCACGAGATTTCCACCACATGCTCACCGGTATAGGAGCGAGGTGCCGCAAATTTTGTCAGTAAAACCTCATCTATCGTACGTCCATAGTGAACAATATGCCCTAATTGAACCGTATGTCCCTTCATCGAACTTACATGTTTTCCAGTCGATTTTTTCCCCATCGAGATAAATAGTGCATCAGCAATTTGATGAGCCTCTGGTCCCGAGATTCTTATGATGGCAATTGCTCCAGCTCCCGGCGGAGTTGCAAGCGCAGTAATGGTATCCATTTTCATAGCTTACAAAGATAAAGGGGCGTAGGTTGATTTCGGGTTAAGATTATTTTAACGCCTTGATTTTTCTCGCAACCGATTTCTAGCCTTAATTTTTAACAAATTTTCTAATCATGAACAAAAACTGGATTCTAACTGCAGTTTTGGGGGTTCTCGCTTTCGCGAAAGCGTACTCTCAAATAAACCTTGAGTATCAAAAACCACCCGAAGAAATCATGGAACTCTTTGACTTTGAGCGTCCACCCAGCGTGCTTATGGACAAAGATGCTGAGAAAATGATTTTAGCCTACCGTGATACCTATAAAAGCATCGATCAGCTGTCTGAAAAAGAATTGCGATTGGGTGGGTTGCGTATCAACCCTAAAACTAACATAGGGAGTAGAACGACCTTCATCACACGACTGGAAGTGGCTGATGTCGATGGTGGTGAGCCACGCAAGATATCAGGATTGCCCGCAAAAGCAAAAATTTCCAATCTCAACTGGTCACCAGACTATAAAATGGTTGCATTTACAAATACGGTAACTGACGGTACCGAAGTCTGGGTATTGGACGTAGATAAGGCTAGTGTAAAAAAAATGACTCCAGCTGCGGTTAATGCAAACATGGGAAATCCTATAAGCTGGATGAAAGACAACAGCGCGATACTGGTCAAAATGCTACCATCAGATCGCAAACCGCTTATTGAAACAGGAGAGGTGACACCATCTGGACCTACCATCTCCGTAAGTGATGGAAGCAAGGCGCAGAACCGTACCTATCAGGATCTACTCAAAAACCCAAACGATGAGCAGAATTTTGAACAGCTTGCCCGAAGTGAAATCAAAAAAGTAAACATGAATGGTGCGATAACTGATTTCCTGCCAGCGGGAATGTACCGCAGCCTTAGTTTCTCTCCAGATGGTTCAGAAATCATGGTGAGAGAAATGCAGAGACCCTTTTCTTACATCGTAACCTACGGCCGTTTTCCTTACACGGTGAAGATCTATGATACCAATGCTAAATTAGTAAAGCAAGTCAATGAGGTTCCTTTAATGGAAGAGATGCCTAAAGGATTCATGGCGACCCGTGAAGGAAAGAGACGTTTCTCTTGGCGCGCAGATCAGCCCAAAACGCTCGTGTATGCAGAAGCGCTAGACAAGGGAGATCCTGAAAATGAAGTGGAATTTAGAGATGTGGTGTATCAGTTGAAATCTCCGTATGATGGAAAACCACAAGAGATTTTTAGGACTATAAATCGTTACAGCGGTATCGTTTGGGGAGACAAGAATAATGCGATTGCTTACGATTACTGGTGGAACACAAGAAATCGCAAAGTTTATCATTTCAATCCTAGTAAATTACCAGCAAAGCCTAAAGTACTTTATGACTTGAATTATCAAGACGCCTACGCGGACCCTGGGAGTTTTGCGACCAAACAAAATGACTACGGTAGATCAATTCTAGCACTTGATGGAAACACGGCATTTCTTGTGGGAGATGGCTACACGCCAGATGGACAGTTCCCTTTTGTGGCTGAGCAAAACCTCAAGACGGAAAAAACTAAAAGAATCTATACCTCAAAAATGGAAGGTAAGAAGGAGAGTCTGGTGGACATGATCGATTTTGATGACAAAACCATGCTGGTCCAGATAGAATCACCTACTGATTATCCCAATTATTACATTAGGGATCTGGACAGCAAAAAGGCACCGCAGCAAATCACCGATTTTGAGAATCCGTTTAAAGCGTTGAGCGGTGTACATAAGGAAGTTTTGAATTACAAACGCAACGACGGTCTGGACCTTTCTGGAACTTTGTACCTGCCTGCAGATTATGATAAGGATAGTGGCGAGAAGCTGCCTTTGTTAGTCTGGGCATATCCCAGAGAATATAAGGATAAAAACAGCGCAGGACAAAATACCCAAAACCCAAACGAATTCATCTATCCGTACTATGGGAGTTTCGTTTACTGGTTGACCCAGGGATACGCCGTGCTTGATGATGCCGCTTTCCCGATTGTGGGAGAGGGAGAAGAGGAGCCTAACGATACCTTCATCCCACAACTTGTTGCAAATGGCCGCGCAGCTATCGATGCAGTAGATGATCTAGGTTACATCGACCGCAATAGAGTAGGAGTGGGAGGCCACAGTTACGGTGCCTTTATGACCGCAAATCTGCTTTCGCACAGCGATGATTTTGCAGCTGGAATTGCTCGTTCTGGTGCTTATAACAGGACGTTGACTCCTTTTGGTTTCCAGAGCGAGGAGCGCAGTTACTGGGACGATCCTGAAATTTACAACACCATGTCACCCTTTATGAACGCAGAGAAAATGGATGAACCTTTACTGTTGATCCATGGTGAAGCAGATAATAATTCAGGAACTTACCCGCTACAGAGTGAGCGCTACTTTAATGCGTTGAAAGGTCTCGGCGCTACAGCCAGACTCGTCATGCTGCCCAAAGAATCTCACGGATACGCTGCTAAAGAAAGCTTGATGCACGTGTTGTGGGAACAACATCAATGGTTGGAGAAATACGTAAAAAACAGAGAAATGAAAGATGAGAAGTAAAAGTTCTCAATCTTGCAAAAATCCCGAGGTCTTGCCTCGGGATTTTTATTTCAAACCCTCGCTGCCTACCCATACCTTCCGTTTGGGATTAGTATGCTTGGCTACGATACGACGAGATTCTTCTTGCGTTTGGATGGATTTTTGAATACCGTAGAGTGTGTCTTGAGCACGCTTTCGCGAAAGCGAGACTTCCACAATCCTCTCATAGTAATCACGCTTCAGATCAAAGTCATGGAATTGCTGCTCGAGAGGTGGCATTTTCCAAGGCTCGTGGATATAGGCAACAGGTAGATGAGCCAATTCTGGCACCCATTTTTTGAGAAACTTGCCCTCTGGATCATGATCCCAGCTGTTTTTTACCGGACTATACACGCGTACGGTGTTGATACCCGTCTCCCCAGCCTGCATTTGCAACTGTGGGTAGTGGATGCCAGGTTCAAAATCGAGAAACTGCTGGGCCAAATGCTCGCTACAATCCTGCCACGGTTGCCATAAATGATGCGTGAAAAAACTCACTAATAAAGCCCGAAGCCTAAAATTGACAAATCCCGTAGCATTGAGACAGCGCATCGCGGCATCCACCAGCGGGTAACCCGTCTTACCTTCACGCCAGGCCTTTTGAAGTTCAGCATCATGCTTTTTACCGAGGTCCCGGTAAGCGCTGTGCACGCTTCTGAACTGCATTTCTGGTTTCATTTCAAATTTTTGGATGAAGTGAGCCTGCCATCGCATGCGCGATAGAAAAGAATCGTAAATTCTTTTCTTGCCTGCACTTATTCTTTGCTGTCCTGCCATTTTGATGACCACACGTACGCTTAGATTACCCCAAGCGAGATAGGGAGAAAGTCTGCTACTGTGTTTACGGCTGGTCAAGGGTTTTGAGTACTGGCTGTTGTATTCCAGAATACGGTGCTTGAAAAAACTGTCTAGGTATTTGAGAGCGGTTTGAGTTCCGCCTTTTTGGAATGGATGATCCTTGGGTATCTCAAGATCTACTGATACGAATTTAGACTTAAGTAACTTGAGGGTTTTAACAGATATGAATTGTGCCTGATCCAGATCAGGATTTTGAAGCGGCGCATTCATAAAGTCTATCCAGCTATCCTTCCAGGTTTTGCGATTGCGAAGTCCTCTGAACACACCGTTTGACACCGACTCACTCCATTGAATAGAATTCTTTTTGAACCATTTTTTTAATTTCAAATCACGCTGAAATGTGTTCCAAAGTCCGGTCTCTTGATATGAGAAAACAGTTTTTACTTCAAATATTTTGTTGAGCACCTGAAAGGTCCCGAACGCCTCTCCTTGAACAGTCAATAAATGGACTCCTTTCAGTTTTAATTGGGATCGCAACTCATGGATAGATTCCTGTATAAAAATAAAATGACGCTCACTATAATGAGCGTCATTGATTATCATGGGTTCTAAAATGTAGATGCAGAGTAGGGGCAAGTTAGATTGTGCCGCTAGGGCAAGTGGTTCATGATCTAGAATTCTGAGATCACGTTTGAACCAGACAATATTGATCGGCTCACGATTCAATTTGATTCATTACAGTCATCTCGACGATTTGGGCGCTGTCAGGCATGGTTTGTCCATCAGAACTCATCGCTTCCATTAAAAAGATCAGCTTTTTGCCGTCATTAGTAGTCGTGACTTGATTACCACCCACACTCAAATTGGGATATTTGGTGGATAAAATTTTATAGGAATAATCCACTCCAATCATGTTTTTTGGAAAAGCATTGCGGCTTAGAAAGGTAATCGCATTTACTGTGTCGCCATTCATGGAAAGCTCTACTATGGGAACGCCACCGGTAACGATGCGATGTGTGCGCTGGTTACCATTCTGATCTACCGTGTTAATTGCTTCAAGGGATTGATTAGCCTTTAGATTATAATCTTTTAAGTCTTGTGAGCTCATTCCTAGTGCGATACCTTTCATATTGCTGTGGGTCAATACTTCTTCAAGGCTGAAAGCTTTTAAGTCTGCTGGTGCTTTTTCCGGATTGAAACTGGTGTCTTTTGTATCCTCACTGCTTACTGAACTTACTACGGGTAGTTCCTGAATCTTTTCAGGCTTTTGATCTTTTTCAGAATCAGTATTCGAAGAGTTGGAGCTATTTTTAACTGAATCGTTAGAATCTTTGTCTTTACAACTAATGGATAAGCAAAGTATCATCAATAGAATCCATCCAAATTTTTGAGCGTTTTTAATCATTTAGTGCCGATTTGTAAGTTTTTAAACAGCGTTCCCGCGCCTCTTTATGATCCACCATCATGTCTGGATAGTCATCTGTGTCATGCTCGGGTACGTAGGTACTAATATAATCCCTTTGCTTGTCAAATTTGTCCTTTTGAGTAATGGGATTAAAGATTCTGAAATAGGGTGCGGCATCTACACCACTCCCTGCGGCCCATTGCCAGTTCCCTACATTGCTGGACATTTCATAATCCAACAACTTCTCGGCAAAATAAGCCTCACCCCAGCGCCAGTCGATCAAAAGGTGCTTGCATAAAAAACTTGCTACTAGCATACGCACGCGATTATGCATGTAACCCGTTTGATTGAGTTCTCGCATTCCGGCATCGACTAGTTTGTAGCCGGTCTCACCTTTTTTCCATTTTTCAAACTCATCTTCATTGTTGCGCCAGTCGATGCGATCGTATTTTGACTTAAAGGCGTTGTCCCTAGTCTCGGGATAATGGTAGAGAATCTGCATAAAAAACTCCCTCCAGATGAGTTCGCTCAGGAAGGTTTTATCCTTGGCTTGATCTGCTTTTTTGACCATTTTGCGCACGCTCACCACGCCAAATCTGAGATAGACGCCTAATCGAGAAGTTCCATTCTCCTTGGCTGGATAATCACGAGTTTTATCGTAATTCTCTATGAGGGTAGGTGTCACCGTGTATTCTGGGATCTCGATGCTACTTTTCTTGAACCCCATGTCGCTTAATGAGAGATTGGGAAGCCGGCTATTCTTGACGCAATTATCTAGGTGACCGCTGGTGTAGTAAATCTTTAGATCCTCCCCAGATCCATGCTCCTCACGGAAATTTTCCAGCCACTTATTCTTATATGGCGTGTAAACTACGTAAGGATCGCCGTCATTTTTGACCACTTCTTCCTTTTCATAAATAACTTGGTCTTTAAAAGTGTGGAATTCAATTTTGTTTTCTTCCAGTAGATTTTTGATCTTCTCGTCTCGCTCCTTGGCGTAAGGCTCATAATCCCTGTTAGTGAAAACAGCTTGGATGTCGTGATCGCTGATCAGATCCTTCCAGATGTCTTCTGGTTTGCCGTAGTACATCGCTAAAGAACTGTTCACTTCATCTTGAAGCTGATCCCGCATGCGTTGCAGTTCTTCATAGATAAAGGTAACCCTAGCATCATCTTCAGGAAGCTTATCAAGAATTTCTTTATCAAATATAAAAATGGGAAGGACGGGATGGTCTGATTTCAAGGCTTGTAGAAAACCCACATTATCATCTAAACGCAAATCACGCCTAAACCAAAATACATTTACTTTATCTGCCATTAACCCATATTTAAGGTAGACTTACCACCGTCGACTCCCAGAACTTGCCCGGTGATCCAGCTGGATTTGTCTTCCAATAAAAATACGGAAAGTGCAGCAATGTCTTCTGGTGTCCCCACACGTTTGAGCGGGTGCAGGTCGGCCATTTTTTCTTTTTTGTCCTCGCTGCTCAACAATCGACCAGCCAGCGGTGTGTCCACGAGTGATGGCGCAATGACGTTGATACGTACGGTAGGTGCATATTCTGCGGCAAGAGCTTTTGCAAAGCCCTCAATAGCCCCCTTTGCGGCAGCGACGCTGGTATGAAAATGCATCCCTCTGCCTACGGCCACGGTGGAAAAGAACACTACACTCCCGTTACCTGATTTGGTTAGCAATGGCAGCACATCTCTCGTCACTTTGATTAATGATAGAAAGTTGATTTGCAGGTCGTCCTCAAAATGCTGTTGTTTCAACATCTTAAAAGGTTTCAGATTGATACTTCCAGGGCAGTATACAAATCCGTCCAGCGATTCAGGGAGCTGACTCGTGTCCAGTTCATCGCTGAGTACGTCAAATTTGATGTGCGTTACACCGTCAGGTAAATTCTCGTTTTCGCGTGAAGCGACAAAAACATTGTGATCATTATGAATTTGTTTTACGATCGCGTTTCCTATTCCGTGGCTTCCGCCTATGAGTAATATATTTTTGGACATTTTAATTAAGTATTTCGTGTTTCAAAGTAGATTCTTCTGGTGTGGTTTGATGATCTGTAGGTTCTTGAAATGCACCAAAATGTTTGATAAGTGCGCTTTCGCGAAAGCGGAATATCTCTTCCAGCTTTTTACGAACCAGCGGCAACCCCAACTTGCCGATGAAACCCAGAGGCAAGCGATAGTGCACCACATCTTCCATGAGCGTGCCGCCGGGAATCTCCCTGATAAAATGCTTGTGGTGCCAGGTGGCGTAAGGGCCATACATTTGCTCGTCCACAAAAAATTCCAGTTCCTTGACCTGCGTAATGTGCGTGACCCAGTTGGTTTTGAAAAAGGGCAGGGGCTTGAGGGTGTACTCAATGAGCTGACCGGGATAGATCTTGCGCTCGTTGCCGTAGTGGATGTTCATTTCCAGCTCCTCAGGCGTCAATAACTTGAGGTTATCTGGACTGGTGAGAAAATCCCAAGCTTCTGTGAGCGGGATAGGCAACTTCTGAACGGTTTTTATGGATTGTAGATACACCTTAATTTGTTTAAGGTATAAAGATATAACCTAAACAAAATGAAGTTTAAAAGGTGTTGTTAAAAGAAGTGGGTGGTGGCTAGTAGAGTTTCTTAATTAGATTCGCATTTTACTTATGTGTGTACACCGAATGCAGCTAGGCACCATCAAAAAGTTTATTGAGTTACATACACGCTATCTTGAAAAATTCCTGAAAATTCTATTTCTTGAATCGAATCATTTGAATCTCTTCTAAAATAGAAGCTCTCGAGGTAAATTAGTGAAATGTAATTCATTCCTAATTTATCAAAAGAGTATTCGTAAATGATGCTCTGTTCATTTGATGGCAAGAATATCTTGCTTTTGCTTTCATCATAGTTATCAATTTTTGTAGGTATATCTTTTTTATTATCAAAGTGATAAACAAAAAGATATGTGTTGTGAGTTGAGTTTTCAGGCTTGTATCGTTCTTTTTTTACTATACTATCTAAACGAGAATAGAAATGAATACTATTTCTCTGTACTGTGTCAAGTTTCACAGTGTCAGGATGAGATTTCGATAGTTTAAATAAATACTTGGAAGTTTGCGAACTGTCAGATTTCACTTCTGTAGTTTTGTTTTTGCAACTAATGATTAATAGTAAGAATATCCAATATTGGATGGGATAAGAATTTGACTCTGGTCTTCTAGACATTTTAAGCTTTATAGTTAGGCTGAAAGGCACATGGATCAAAGGTCTTACTCTTTTGTGTATCCTAGATCAAAATAATAATCTCTAGTCTTTCTTTTGCTATCTTCTTCAACTAGCACTCCACGAAACCTAAACGTACCTGGAACTTTGTCTTGAGTAAAAACATCTATCACTACATCATGAGTGAGATTCCTCAATTCTTCGTGATACTGATGTTTTGTACCTATACTAAAAATGGTATCCATATCAGCAACCTTCCTATTGGAAAAATCTCGTTTAAGGTGAAAGGTTTTTTTAGGATGTATAAGATAAACACGATTGCTATCTTTAAAGAAGGGCCTTTTCAAGAAGAAATGAAATCTAGCAGGCTGTTCAACCTTTGAAATGCTATCATATTGAACTTCAAAATGATATCCACCTATAGTATCTCCAGTATTGTTTAAAACCCATCGTTGGTTATCATATAGTTTTTTATTCAAGGATATATATTCCGTAATTTTATTCAGTCTGGAATTTTCATAGTCTTTCCATATACCAAATGGCAACTCATTCACAGCTTTTCCTTCACGAACCAGTTTTTCTTCCTCATCATAAAATTTCAAATAATTGACTGAGTCGTTAAGAATCTCAATCTCAATCTCAGTTTTGTTATTATCATCATCATAAAACTTTTGAACCCTAGTATTCTTATCGGAAAAAAGAAAGGTTTTCGTCTTAATGTTTCCGCTTTCGTAATATTGAGTTTTGACAGGTTCTGAATCACCATTTCCACAACTTAGAATTAACAAATAGCATAACGACGAACAAACTCTATTTCTCATTTCTAAAATCCTAATCAAATCAAATAAAAATCCATTCAAATTACTAGCTTGATATAGTACATATTTGCTCTCACCCGTGGCGCGGAGTTGCACTCCAGGACCAATGAAGTAAATATAACCTCAAAAGTTTAGAGCAAATATCTCCATGGTTAAGAAGAAAAAATCCGCTCAGATTTTGAAAAAAAAGGCAGCCCAAAGACTGCCTCAATTCTAAAATTGCTAGATTTTTAATCCGTAACCGTCAGTGCTGGTCTTTTCTCAGCGTTTGCTAATTCCCAAGCGGTATAAAAGATCAATTGAATGCGATCTTGGTAGAGTTCGTATTCAATTTTATCAGGAGTATCTGTCGGTCTGTGGTAATCTTCATGAGTCCCATTGAAATAGAAGATTACAGGTACATTATTTTTAGCAAAATTGAAGTGATCGCTACGGTAGTAAAAACGGTTGGGATCTTCTTTACCGTTGTATTTGTAATCCAACTTCAAGGGACTGTTATACTTCTTATGTGCCATCTCGGACATGTCGTGAAGATCTTGAGAGAGCATATCACTACCGATCAAATACACATAGTTAGGATCGTCTTTCAACCTAGGATCCACACGACCGATCATATCGATGTTCAGGTTAGCGATGGTGTTTTCTAGCGGATAAACCGGATTTTCTGAATAATAGCGACTGCCGTGCAATCCTATCTCTTCAGCAGTTACATGAAGAAAGAGTAAACTTCTTTTAGGTCCATAGCCTTCTTCTTTTGCTTTCTTAAAGGCCTCAGCGATTTCTAGAAGAGCGATGGTGCCACTACCATCATCATCTGCGCCGTTGAATACTTGGCCATCTTCCATACCTACGTGATCAAGGTGCGCAGAGAGTACGAGTACCTCCTCTGGCATTTCAGAACCTTTGATAAAAGCAAGCACATTCTCTGAATCGTTTTCAATACGCTTAAAATAAGATTCTGGAATGGTCTGGAAATAGCTTCCATCAGTCATCCCGCCAGAAACTCCCATTTTCTCGTATTGGGATTTCAAATACTCAACCGCTCTCTTTTGACCCGGCTCACCGGTATAACGACCTTCCATTTCATCACTAGCGTAGTAATAGAGTTGTTCTTTCAACTCATCTACCGTAATGGATTCTGCATAGCTGGTAACTGGAGCGTCTGCTATATTTTTCTTGGCATTTTCTTTTTTGGAACCACAAGAAGTGGCAAGGCTCAAAGCCAAGCTGGCTAGAACTAGATATTTCATGGATTTACTTTTTTAGAACTTTATACTCCTCGTAACATTCACTCATAGCATCAAGAATCTGAAGATCGTTTGCTTCTTCTATGAATTTTTTAGAATACTGACAGTTGGTCAAAATACGATCAATGCTCGCCTTTTCCATTCCCAATAAACTTACGAGCGTCTCCCGGTCAAATTTACTTTGTAGCAAGTTGCGTATTTCGTCTTCCTTTTTAATCTGCCGCAGTTTACGCATTTCACTTCCTTTGCGACTAAAAACTCCATAAAGGAAATCGGCTGGATTGAAGATGGAATTAAAAACCTTGGTCACCGCTCCCGGCTCCTGATCACCGGCTTCATAAGCTGTGTTCAAACCATTAATGCTATAGCGTCTGGTATTGTAAATAGGTGCTCTTTTTGCGTCTATTTCCAGATAGCCCGTGAGTGTGGTTTCCTTGACCACGACTTCCTCGAGCGCGATGCCCTTCTCTGTCATGGAGATCGTAACGTCGCCATATTTAAGCCAGTCTTCGGTTACACGTACGTTAATCGTTTCAAATCCCAAATAAGAGAAGAACAAGGTGTCATTTACCTTGGCGGGAATTTCAAATTTTCCTTCTGGTGTCGTGATCGTACCTTTCACCTGATTAAGATTGACGATGTTTACATTATCAAGCTCTTGATTGTTTTTGGCGTTAAGGACTTGGCCTCTAACCATGGACTTTTGTGTACCGTTATTTTCAGGTTCTTGAGATAAAGCAAGCTGACTTGAAACAAGACAAGTCAATAAAAGAATAAAGTAGTATTTCATTGATGCTGCTAAAATACGTCGCGGGAACGGGTATTAATAATTCTGTTAAGACTTATTAACTTCTTCGCTCAAATAAGCAACGAGTTTTTTAAACGCCTTGGCACGGTGACTTATTTTACTTTTCTCCAGCATACTCATTTCTGCAAAGGTGATATCATAGCCCTCAGGCTGAAAAATAGGGTCATAGCCAAATCCCTGAGTTCCTTGTTGTTTGTTTACGATAGTACCCTCGCAAACTCCCTCAAAAAGGTTTTGACAGCCGTCTATTTCTAGAGCTATGGCGGTAACAAATCTCGCGCTGCGATCATTAAAGGGTTCTAGATTGTTCAAGAGCAACCTCATATTGTCATTGCTGTCTTTCTTCTCACCAGCATATCTAGCGGTGTGAACACCTGGTTCACCATCCAGAGCGTTTACCAGCAAACCTGTATCATCTGCAAAAATGGGCAGATCGGTTCGTAATTTTAAGAACTCCACTTTCTGGATGGCATTTCCAGCGATGGTATCGGCTGTTTCTGGAATTTCCTCGTCTAGGCCTAAATCATCTAGACTGACAAGTTCTATATTTTCTGGAACCATTTGCTGGATTTCTTCCAGCTTGTTACGGTTGTGGGTGGCAAATACTATTTTCATGAGCTTAGTTGAATAGCAATTTTTTCTAGTGAGGGAATGTGAACCTCATGCTTGATTTCAGGTTCCAGCATTTCACAATCTGTACCAAAAAGCATTTCTAATCGAGGTAGTTCCTCTTTTCTACGTTCCGGAGTCGCATATTCATCCTTCGTACCCATGATGTGGTAGAAGTTGTTGCATAGCGATTGAAAATCATCTCCATCTTGCGCAGTCAGTTCTTTAGGAACCCCACCGCTGTGTAGGATTAACGCCTTAATACGATTATCATAGTTTTTTAGGAAACGGGTAGCAATAGAAACGCCTTGTGAATACCCAAATAAAACAAGACGTTCATCGCCCATAATATTCTCAGCTTCAAGTACGGCTTTTATATAGTTAAGGTTGTTTTCCATTTCTTGCTGAGTATCCACGCGAGTCAGCCAGCTGGCACCTACGTGTTTGAAGTCCTTTCCTAGATAGTATTTAGAAGGTGCTTGAGGAACGATTATGTAATTCTCGCCTCTATTTAAAGTCTGGAAATACCTCTTGAAATAAGTCGCGAGATAACCCAAACCATGAAAACATAGCCAGATGTTTTTTGTGTTATCCGTTAATTCATTGACCGTTTCATATGAATTTGTGTGGGAATAACTGACGGTTCTAACCATTCTTGCCGACCTTTACATTTAAAAGAAGTAAAGATATGGACTCTAAAACCATTCTCGATACCTGTAACCAAATAAGTAAGAATACCCTTATGGAAACCCTCGATATTGAGTATGTCGATGTAGGGGAGGACTATCTTACTGCCAGGATGCCCGTCACCTCCAAAGTACATCAACCCGATGGTGTTTTACACGGTGGAGCAAGCGTTGCGCTTGCAGAATCTGTAGGGAGCGCAGCTAGCTATCTTTTTCTCGACACGGAAAAGTTTATTGTCCGTGGACTTGAGATTAGTGCCAATCACACACGTTCTGTTCAGGATGGTTTTGTGTACGCTACCGCTCGATTTTTACACAAAGGGAGGACGACTCAGCTCTGGGAAATCAAGATCAAAGACGGGAAAGATCGACTAATTTCTATCTGTAAGCTTACAACAATCTGCCTGGAGAAGGATTCAACCAAAACAGCCTAAAGGGTGGAGGTTTCCCCTCAACATAATTTACTATAGATTTATCACTTAGTTCTCGCTATGCAGACTAGAAATTTTCAAGAGCGCATTCATAAATTGATGGACACTAACCTGCCGTTTTTTATAATTAGAAAAGGAGGCTCCACAACTGTTCAAATACTTCAGCAGAAAGACATAAATCTTCATAAAAAACAACATGACACTTTGACTTGTTGCTGTTTTTCAAAATTTAATAATACTGAAGTCCAGTATTTTATATACGGTGAAGTTTATGATGAGTTTACTTATGAATTCGACGGTGATCTTGAAGAATTTACGCAACATTCCTATGATGAAGTTAGTCCAACTGATCGGTTAAATCACATGAATCTAGTCAAAAAAGGTATCGCGGCGATAGCCTCTGGTGACATGGAAAAGGTGGTGCTTTCGCGAAAGCGAGATATTCAAACGACATTATCATATCCACAAATTGCTGACCGACTTTTCAGAGCATATCCTGACAATCATACCTACTTTTTCCATCATCCTAAACTGGGGACGTGGTGCGGGTCAACTCCTGAAGTTTTGTTAACCTACTCGGGAAAAATGTTACAGACGGTGGCGCTTGCAGGTACGGCTCTTTTTAATGCAAAAAACAATCACGTTTGGGGAGAGAAAGAACGTCATGAACAACAAATTGTGACAGATTCCATAGTCTCGATTTTGAAATCTCACGCAATTGAAAACATTCAAATCGATGGTCCCAAAACGGTACGATCTGGAGATTTGATACACTTAAAAACTGAGATCTATGCGGCAGCAAAACAGGAGCAAATCAGTCGAATTTTAGGTGATTTGCATCCTACACCAGCAGTATGCGGATTGCCTAAAAATGCTGCACGAGATTTCATTTTGCAACACGAGAATTACTCAAGATCTTTTTATACTGGTTACTTTGGGATTGTCTCTCCTGAGCAAAGCGATTATTATGTGAACTTGAGATGTATGGAGCTCCATGAAGGATATGCGACGGTCTATGCAGGTGGAGGCATTACTCTACAAAGCGATGCAGAACTTGAATTTCAGGAGACAGAAAACAAAATGGAAGCGATGATGCGCCTTTTCTAATTTCAAAACAAAAAGCTTAGCGAGTTACAATATACTCCTAAATGCAGTTCTGAGTAGGGTAGTGCGCAGAACGAGTTTCTGATTGTTAGTGGCAGGCTTAATGGTGTTGAGCCGTAATAAAAACGCGTAAGAGGCTGATAATAATTTAGTTATGAAAATACCTGATTCATATAGACCTATAAACAAGTAGTAAACAAGGTATTTTATTAGAATCATGTGCTTTTATTAATTGGTTGTCTAAATATCGTAAGAAATATTTAAAACAAAACAATTCCTTCAAATTTTTGTCAATTAATTCCTGAACAGCTCATTTTTAATAGAAATCATGTGGTTAGTCGGATTTATCATTTCTTAATCGATGCTGATAAGTTGCTGTTAATTAGCCGACCATAATAGTGTTGCTCATTATTTTTGTCAAATATGCATAGCAGTATACTTCACGCACAACAAATAGTCCTAGGTCTAGAAAAGCTTTCTGTCAGACATGTTGTGATCTCTCCTGGTTCTAGAAATGCACCACTTACACTAGGTTTTAATCATAATCCATTTTTCAAGTGTTACAGCATAGTAGATGAGCGTTGTGCCGCCCATGTTGCGCTGGGAATGGCCCAGAGACTCAGAGAGCCTGTGGCGGTATTATGTACTAGTGGTAGTGCTTTGCTCAATTACTATCCAGCGGTTGCAGAGGCATATTATAGCGAGATACCTCTTATTATACTAAGTGCAGATCGACCGCCACACAAAGTAGATATAGGAGACGGGCAAACCATTAGACAGCGAAATGTCTACAGAGACCATATACTCTATGAAGCGACCCTCAATATGGTTGTTGACATAACCGATGTGAAAGCCTTAAGGAACAACCAGCAGATCATTTCTGAATCCGTAAGAAAATGTAAGCAAGAACAAGGGCCTGTTCACTTAAACGTTCCATTTGAGGAACCGCTGTATAACATGGTTGATCGAGCTCAAGTGAGTTATCTGACTCCAGAACATGAACTTGAGCAATCTAGTCCGGATTTTTCAGATTTGAATGAAGCCTGGTCTAAAGCAAACCGCAAGCTGGTATTGATTTCTACCGCAGATCCTGATGATATTACAAAGGAGCAAGTAGAGGCTCTTATAAAGGACCCCACCGTACTCATCATGACGGAGGTGAGCGGTAACCTCGTTCACGACCGGGTAATCTGGGGAATAGATTCTCTTATTGCGCCCATAGAGAAAAATGAGAACATGCTTGAAAGGTGGCGTCCTGAGCTCGTTTTGAGCATAGGTGGTATGATTGTCTCAAAAAAGATCAAGCAGCAGCTCAGAGCAATAGAAGGTCTGAAACATTATCATCTCGGTCCTTGGCGAGCAACCGATACTTTTTTCTGCTTGAAGAACTCTTACAAAGTGCATCCGTCGATTTGGATTGATCAGCTTCCAGAACCTAACAACACAAGCGATTATCAGGAATCATGGCTGCAGCATTTCCAGAGTTGCATGCAAAAGAAAATGGAATACCTAGAGCAAATTCCGTGGTCTGATTTTAAAGTTTTCTCGCAATTATTCAAGGCGCTGCCTGATAACATTGTTTTGCAATTGGGTAACAGCAGTACCATACGTTACGCACAATTATTCAAGATGAACGAGTCTCACGATATTTACAGTAATAGAGGGACGAGCGGTATAGACGGTTCTACAAGTACGGCAGCAGGTTGTGCCATGGTTGCTGGCCGGCAGGTGGTTTTTGTGACGGGAGACATAAGCTTTTTTTACGATTCTAATGGGCTGTGGAATAATTATTTGCCTGATGACTTTAAAATCATCTTGATTAATAACTCTGGTGGTGGAATTTTTAGGATTTTACCTGGGCATCAGGATACCGATGTTTTTGACACCTATTTTGAGACGCAACACCAGCTTACGGCGGTGCACTTGAGCAAGATGTTTGGTTTTGGCTATCGAGAGGTACGTGAGGAGTCCGCTTTCGCGAAAGCGTTACAAGAATTCCTGCAGGATAATACGGCACCACAAATTTTGGAAATATTCACCCCAGGGCCTTTGAACGATAGAATTTTATTGGATTATTTTAAATTTTTAAAATAATTTTAAGAACGGAGATTATTGTATTAACTTGGGCGATCTAATCATAAAAATAATCGCACTATGAGTAAATTTGAAGAGAAAGTAGGTAAGTATATCGATGCCTACAAAACCAAGATAGGGGACGATCTAGACGTAGGCCTATTGAGAAAAGTGACTAAAGGACTGGGTCCATCGATATATAATAGGGACGCAGAAACCGTTAGCGCTGAAAAGTCTGAAATGGAGCGCGTAGTGCAAAACTATCTCAAGAAAAAATTAGGACTGGAAGGGGACGATCTTCTCTCTTCAGTTGAGGCAGTAATTGAAAAGTATGGTAAGAGTGAGCGTGCAAAGTACCGTGCGATTGTTTATTACATGCTTTGCAAGCACCACGGCAAAGAAGATGTTTATAACTAGAGTGAACATCCACTAGATATTTAAAAGGCTCCTAATCGGGAGCCTTTTTTGATTCCGCTACTTATCTGATGTAGGATATGCTCTGTTTGACGTATCAACAATTTAAGTTTGGTAAACGTTGACAACTAAACGTTAAACAAGTATCCACTTCTCTTACCTTCACTATTTTTATACAAAATAAAGCACATGAGAAAAATACTGATAGGAATGGGGGTTGCCGTAGTGGCAATCGTGAGTGCTGGTGCCTTACAGATGAGTAACAGCGCGACTATAACAGAAGCAGCAACCACGATAAACCCGGATCCTGAAAAAGGACGGGTAAAAGATTATAATGTCTATAGTTACAAAATACCGCAGGATCTTGATTTTGCAGGTGAAAAAGTACCGCTGGAAGATCCGGATATACTGGAGCGAGCAGATCGTGAATTTTTGGTCAATACTTACTGGCAGTCCAATGGGATTCTGCTTATAAAACGCAGTAAGAAATATTTTCCGATAATCGAGCCCATTCTCAAAGAAGAGGGCGTTCCAAATGATTTCAAATACCTCGCCGTTATAGAGAGCGGGTTGCAAAACGTAGTATCTCCAGCGGGAGCAAGAGGTTTCTGGCAAATTATGAAGGATACGGGTAAAGAGCTGGGACTTGAGGTCAATGACAATGTAGATGAGCGCTATCACCTTGAGATGGCGACTAGAGCGGCTTGTAAATATTTGAAGGAGAGTAAGGAGAAATTTGGTTCCTGGACTCTGGCAGCAGCGGCCTATAATGCGGGTAATGCTGGAATAGACCGCCAGCTGGAACGCCAGCAGGTTAGTGATTACTATGATCTTTTACTAGGTCAGGAAACAGGTCGCTATATGTTCCGTATTCTTGCGTTGAAGGAAATCTTGAGTAATCCAGAAAGCTTTGGGTTCAATGTTGAAGAAGAACATATGTACCAGAATATTCCTACAAAAACTGAGGTGGTGGATTATGAAGTCGATGATTTGGCCGCTTTCGCGAAAGCGAGAAACATCAACTACAAAATACTCAAAATACACAACCCGTGGTTGAGGGAGGCTCATTTGAATAACAAATCACGAAAACGTTACGAGATCGAAATCCCGCTAGAGGGATTCTACAAATAAAATGATCGACTGGGTCTGGACACACTGGTTCATTACGGCGCTTATCGTCAATTATATTGTTGCTCTAAGTGCAGCCTTCTTTTTATTGCGTAACAACCAGAACCCGCGCAAGACCCTGTCATCACTACTATTTCTCATTGCCTTTCCATTTGTGGGGCTTTTGATTTATTATTTCTTTGGGCTTGAGTATAGAAAGTCTAAGATTTTTAAACGTAAGAATCTCGAGTCACATAAGATCATTGCAAAATGGAATGATGAACTTTTTCTTTCTGATGAAGAGCTGGAGAAATTTGAGGAGGACTTCTTAAAAGATCGATTAAAGCTGGTGAAATTGCTTAGGCACAATGACGACTCGCCACTTACTCTTAAAAATGATCTCAAGGTAATTTACAATGGTGAAAATGCGTTTGAGAAAATTTTTAATGACCTTGATCAAGCTAAACATCATATTCATATAGAGTATTTCATTTTTAATGATGATACTACTGGAAACCAATTTATAGACAAACTTATCGCAGCTAGGGAGAGAGATGTGCTGGTTAAGCTTATTTATGACAGCGTGGGAAGTGACCTTTCTGGGAAAGCCATTAATAAAATGCGAAATGCGGGAATCGATGTAGAGGCATTTATGCCCGTGATTTTTTCAAATTTCACGCGTAAGGCAAACTACAGAAATCACCGCAAGATCATAATCATTGATGGACATATAGGTTATCTGGGCGGTATCAATGTGAGCGATGACTACCGCAATGATCTGGGCAAAAACAAACATGGCTACTGGCGTGACACGCATTTACGTATCGAGGGTCATGCGGTAAAAAGCATTCAAGCGCAGTGGATGCTTAACTGGTTCTTTGTGCACGACCACACGGAGGAGGAGGAAGACGACATGATCAACAAGAATTATTTCCCTGATGTGGATGAATGGGAAAACAAACCCGTACAAATTGCTGCGAGCGGTCCCGACTCTGACTGGGCTAATATTATGGAGGCTATATTCATTGCGATAAATACCGCAGAAGAGAGCGTACGCATCACGACCCCCTATTTTATTCCTAATCAGGCGATATTAACCGCTCTTGAAAGCGCCGCTCGATCAGGTATAGATATAGAAATCATGGTTCCGAGAATAGGGGACAGCTGGGCGGCTCGATATGCGTCCCGATCGTATTTTGAAGAAATAATGAATTGTGGTATCAAGGTGTTTTGGTATTGTAGAGGAATGTTACATGCAAAAACTATGGTCGTAGATGGGCAGTTTGCGACTATAGGCACTTCAAATATGGATTATCGCAGCTTTGATATCAATTTTGAAATCAATGCTTTGATTTACGATGAAGCGGTTGCTCAAAATTTGAATGCGAAATTTGAGAGGGATAAAGAAGATTGCGTGCAATTAGATCCTCAGGAATGGGAAAGACGTTCCCATTTTTATAAATTTAAAGAATCCTTTTGTAGATTGTGGGCACCGATGCTTTAATGATGAAAAAGACTTCCATGGATATAACGACAATTTTATTACTTCTAGCTATAGGGTTATTAGCAGGTGTATTGAGTGGTAGTGTAGGTGTTGGAGGTGGTGTGATTATGGTTCCACTTGCCGTATATTTTTTAGGATACTCCCAGCACCAAGCTCAGGGTATGAGTCTAGCCGTGCTCGCCGTCCCTGTAACCTTTGTAGCTGCTTATACCTACCATAACAGCGGTCACACCCTGGACTGGCGTTACGCTTTGATAATAGCACTTTCATTTGTGGTGGGTGGTTATTTTGGCTCTAAGCTTGCCGTAAATATCAATCAGCAGCTCATGAAAAAAATCTTTGGTGTCATCCTAATCATTGTCGCGATAAAAATGATCTTCTTCTCAAAGGCAAAAGGAGTTAGTTAGGAAAACCCTAACAGATTTCATGCTGGGTATCTTTATTTTAGTGTTTCTAAATATTTGATACTCATGAAAAACAAACTATTCTTATTATTCCTAAGCGTTGCCGTTTTTGCAACGGCTCAAATTGAAGCCCCACAGCCCAGTCCCAAAGCAAAAGTGATGCAAACTGTAGGTTTAACAGATATTACCGTAGAATACAGTAGGCCTGCGATGAAGGGTCGTGATATCTTCGGCGGTCTAGTACCGTACGGTAAGCTTTGGCGTACCGGAGCCAATGAAAATACCATGATTACCTTTTCAGATGAGGTGAAGTTTGGTGGTAAAAACATTGAAGCAGGAACTTACGCGATCTATACTAAGCCTGGTAAGGATCAATGGGAAATAATGCTTTATACAGATACTAGCAACTGGGGCAATCCGGCTGAATGGGATGCGTCTAAAGTAGCTGCTAGTGTTATGGCAAAAACTGAGCAACTCAACATGCCTCAGGAGTCATGGACGATTGCGATCAATGAATTGAGCATGGACGGAGCACATCTACAAATGATGTGGGACAAGACTCTAGTGAGAGTTCCCTTCACCGTTCCTACACAAGCTAAGACTATGGCAAATATCAAAAGAGCCATGTCTGGGCCCAGCGCAAATGATTACTATCAAGCTGCTGCCTTCTATCTAGAAGCAGATCAAGATTTGAATCAAGCGCATGAATGGATCACTACCGCAACTGAAATGAATCCCAAGGCTTTCTGGATTTTTACTCGTAAGTCTTTGATCGAGGAAAAAATGGGTAACAAACAGGCGGCGATTACATCTGCTAAGAAAGCACTTGCTCTAGCAAAAG
Organism: uncultured Flavobacteriaceae bacterium; assembly: GCA_964631155.1. Classification (GTDB taxonomy): domain Bacteria; phylum Bacteroidota; class Bacteroidia; order Flavobacteriales; family Flavobacteriaceae; genus Nonlabens. The sequence continues at coordinate 23,480 of CAZVYO010000011.1, read as the reverse complement.
AACGCGGTAACCAGGACTACGTAAAGATCAATCAAGACAATCTGGAACGCTGGGGAGCATAAAAAATTTTGATTTACGATTTTAAAAACACCGTTTTAAGCGGTGTTTTTTTAGATCGTACCACCATTCATCAATGCAGCAGTACATTAATATCAAATTCTTCAACTATGAGTACATTCAGTAAGATCAAATGGACATTGGGTATTTCCATGGTTTTTGTTTTGATTGCCGCCACAAACCTTATTGATCGCAACAATTTTGTCCAAGTGCGGGATTCAGTTACCACGATCTATGAAGATCGTCTGGTAGCTAAATACCTGATTTTTGAGATGGCTGAAGATGTTCACAAGCTTGAACTGGCCATAGTTGCGGGCGATTCCATCAGTCTTGATCAGGAGTTCGCTTCCGCGAAAGAGAGTATGCAATCACTCGTAGAAAGATTTGAGCAAACCAAACTAACAAGAAACGAAAAGGCACTTTTCAATAAACTGAAATCCAATCTTACGGAGATTGAAGATGTTCAAGCAATCGGAGACCGGAACCAGAAGGAGATTGCTGCCAGAAACTTAATCAATAGACTCAAACAAAAACTCTCAGATCTCTCAGACATTCAGTTGAGCGAGGGTGAGATCCAGCTGGGCATTACCAAGAAAGCCGTTCAGACGGTGGAGTTGTTCTCAAACATTGAGATCTATCTTCTCATATTTCTAGCGGTGGTCATACAAATCATCATTCTCTACGATCCAAAGCGTTCTAAGGAAGAGACGCGGTCATAACTTAACGACAGATTAAGAACTTTGGGCCTACTGGAACTTTATATTTCTAAAAAGTAAAATACTATGCAAGAGTTAAAAGCTTACGGTGCAGAAGCCGCCGATGCCGACCTTAAAGAGATGACCATCACACGTCGCGAGCTGAATGCAAACGATGTGAAGATTGATATTTTATACTGTGGAGTTTGTCATAGTGATATTCATGCAAAAAACAATGATTGGGGTAATGCAAAATACCCCATAGTTCCAGGCCACGAGATCGTGGGCAAGGTCATTGAAACTGGATCAGAGGCAGGTAAATTTAGTAACGGTGATATAGTAGCCGTAGGTTGCATGGTAGATAGCTGTCTAGACTGTCCTTCATGCAATAACGATCTAGAGCAATTTTGTGAAAATGGAATGACTGGGACCTATAATGGTAAGGATAAAATCGGTGGAGCTGACAGCGACCATACCTTTGGTGGTTACTCGACCAGCATAACGGTACGAGAGAAATTCGTACTCAGCGTTCCTGAGAATTTGGATCTTGCCGCAGCTGCCCCTCTTTTATGTGCAGGAATCACTACGTACTCACCTCTCAACCATTGGAACATCAAGAAAGGAGATAAAGTAGGTGTAGTAGGTTTAGGGGGGCTAGGCCACATGGGAATCAAGTTTGCCGCAGCGATGGGTGCCGAGACGATTATGATCACCACATCACCGGGCAAAAAAGAAGATGCCAAAAAACTAGGTGCAGATGGTGTATTGATCTCGACTGATGATGATCAAATGAAAGAGCATAAAGGCTCGTTTGATTTTATTTTAAATACGGTCCCGGTCAAACACGACATCAATCCATACCTCAACCTACTTACCATTGATGGAACTATGTGTATGGTAGGTGCGATTGAGCCTTTAGAACCTATGCACGGCGGTAACTTGATTATGGGAAGAAAACGCGTTGCTGGATCCTTGATAGGAGGGATAAAGGTAACACAAGAAATGCTTGATTTTTGTGGTGAAAAAAACATCACCTGTGACATTGAGATGATCAACATCGATGAGATCAATGAAGCTTTTCAGCGCGTTCAAGATAGCGATGTAAAATATCGTTTTGTAATTGACATGCAGAGTTTGAAAAATTGATTTTAGATATCATTACAGGAAAATAAAAAAGAGCGGACACCACGTCCGCTCTTTCTATTTAAAGTTTTAAGACTTATTTCCCAGCCGCAAAAATCTCTTTGAGCTGTCCTACCATACCACCATTACCGGTCACGGTGATCTCACCTATCTTGTCGGCGATCTTTTCTACGTACTCCATTTCCTTGAGTTTGTAAAGCATGGTATTTTCTTCCATGAGCTTTGCGGTGTTGAGCAAACTACGGGTGCTCGCAGTTTCCTCTCTTCGGGTAATCACGTTTGCTTGTGCGGTTTTTTGTGCTACCAAGACTTTATTCATGATTTCCTTCATTTCTCCAGTCAATATGATGTCACGCACACCTACATCACGCAACTCAATACCTAGATCTCGTGCTGCAACCTCAGTTTTTGCACGGATGCTCTCGGCTAGATCTTCCTTACTTTCTAGGAGTTCATCCAGCGTAAAGTTCCCTACAAAACCACGCAGAGCCAGTTGTAGATCCACATAGAATTGTTTTTCAAAATCCTTGGTTCTCATAAGCGCACGTTCCACATCCACCACTCGGTATTTTGCAAACAGAGAGGTTCTGATGCTCGCTTTATCCTTAGTCAGCAACTCTTGACCGCTCACCTCCATTTGAAGGGTTCTCATGTCAGTTTTTGCAAACTTGATGCTGATATCATTCTTCCAAAACCGGTACACACCGCTTTCCAGCACACGATCAAATTTGTCCTCAACTAGCAACACCCCTTTTTCAGTAGCGCCTACTTCAAAGGTTCTAACGTATTGATTCACACCGTAGCGACTTAGAATGCTATTGTCTAGATCCTCGGTGATCTCGATTTTACTCAAATCTGCCTTGACAAATTTGTAGTCCATGAACCCTTTCCAGTAGAGGTATCTTCCGGTGGTGAGTACATGACTGTAGATGTTATTGACAAATTTGAAAACCAGCTCGCCATGACCCACATCAATAACATGTAGGTTCTCTAGCACTTTTGCATCCTTGAGCAAGACTTCTTCCAGTCGCACGTCCACTTTAAGTTGTGCAGTCATGTAGTAGATTTTTACGCTTTCGCGAAAGCGTACCCAATGAACGCCAGCATTCAACATTCTGACAAATTCACCGTCTTTGAAGACCAGTCCCACAGTACCGGTCTTGATGACTTTTCTAAAAATTTTCATTTCTCTTTTCATTTTGACCACAATTAGCGATCGATTAAACATTACTCTATCACGACAGGGCGTTACCGGTAAAACCCTGAAACAATACTTTTTAAAAGAAACCCAGCGTTGAGGTCATCCATCCCTCGCGGAATGTGAGTCTGTCGGTTCATTTCAACCGCTATCTAAAATGGGTTTTTGAACTACTTAGTCTGATCGTGAGATCTTCATTTTTGCTCTCCAAGCCATTTCAGACTCACGGTCTCAAATCGCAACTGGACTTACATTCAAGGCGAGATCTGGACTGGAATTTTGATTGCTCTAAATTCCCGACCTGTCTCGCAGGGTTTCTTATTTTGGCTTAACTAAGGCGAGCCACCGCTCCAAGAGAAGGATTTTTAATGAGATCCCTCAAACTCTCCTTTACTCTGACCAAACTGAGTTACAGCCCTAATTGATTTTGTATACTTGTAGGGCTGGCGGGACTCGAACCCGCGACTCAAGGATTCCTGATTTTAAGTCAGGTGGTGCATAACCGTTCTGCCATTCCAGTCCAGAGACCAGAAGTAGGATTCGAACCTACATGCTGTGGATCGATTTATGGAAATCAACCAAAACCTCTCAACCAGTTGCACCTGCTTGCGTAATACAAACTTGCATCGCAGCAGACAGGCGTGCCATACAGAAACACGACCGCTACCAGTAAAGTGTGAAACAGACCTGAGTCGAACAGGTATCTTCCCGTCTTCAGCGGGACGCTTAGACCACCTTAGCTACTGTTTCGTTTCTTTTGTCACATTGAGCTTGTCGAAATGCTATCGAGAATTGACTTCGACAGGCTCAGTCTGACAAATAAATTAGAACAGCTATTCTAAAGCCAGTCTGCAAAAGCACCCTTTGAGGATCGAACTCAAATCTGAAGGGATCTACCCGACGTGCTAGCCGTTACACTACGGCGCTTTTACCGTGACTACTTTTTCTTCTTATTCTTACTTTTATTTTTTCTGGCCTTTCCTAACTTTTTTGGTTTTTTGAAAACCAGTTTGCGTTTAGCTTTGACGCGATCCAATTCTGACTGTGCAAAACAGGTTAAAAACCGGTCGGTACATGACTTGAGCGCTTCCTTATGTGCAGCGATCGCTGGTTTGAGCAATCCCTGGCGTTCCATCAAGCGTCCCTGCATAATGCGCAGTAATCCATGATTTGAACCTTTGACCGTAAAGGCAAATGCAAGAACTTTCTGGGCTTTTTGAAACTCCTCTGCGCAAGTCAAAACATTGATGAACAAGGAGTAAACCTTTATCATATATGGATCTATTGCCATGATCTGCTCGCAATAATCTATGGCTGTACTGTAATCTTCAAGGTCATACATGTGTAGGCACGCCATGAGATAAAGAGCTTCAGTATTTTCTGGTTCATAGGCAAGAGCGTAATCCAGCGACTCCACCGTCTCGGCAAGTTCATAGGGGTAGGCATCTATAGCTTTGAAAATGTAATTGTTTGAATTCATTACCGTTATTTAAAATGTTGTCTTTTGCCTACTTGAGGCTGTGGCGACGCTGTAACGGTAAGATGGAAAGGTCATCCTTCAAAAAACCCGAAACAATCGTCTGGTGCTGTTTCGGGTTTATTCATGAGGTTGTGATTTTCTATGAATGTTCCCGAAGCCAGCCGAATATCGTTACCATAAAATCTGGTACTGATGTTAAAATATTACGTTGCATAACTTCTGTATTTGTGATCTACTGATCTAGTTTAATTTATTTGTTGCCTTACTCAAGATCATTGTTTTCTCTCTTGAACGCGGTGCAAAGATGAAAACAAATTTCTGTAACTACCAAACTTTTTTTGAAATAAACAATTGATAATCAGTTATTTATTCTTTAATTTTAGGGTGTTAAATTCCTATCCGCTGTTTGCAGATTCTGGCTTTAAATTCAAGTATTTGAAATACTGTAACTTGACTCAACCTATTCAACTATGTAAAAAATCACCTATCAAATAAAAAATTTTTGGTTGCTGCATAAAAAAAGCGCCTTAAATCAATTTTAAGGCGCTCTATCTATGGTTAATTAATAGTTTCAACTCATAAAATCAAACTTTAAAGCACCTACATACCTCGCTCAAAAAGAGCAATGCCACTAATCCTATTGGATTATCTGAGCAAATGTGATATGTGGTTCTTTGCGTTTTCATGCTGCAATTATAAAAGATTTCTTTAGCAACTGGCTATGAAATGGAGAATTCAGAATGATTCTATTTATCGAATTTCATTTGTCAACCCATGCATGGTCGTGTATAGATTCAAGAATTGTTTCCCTATTTTTGATTTTGTTAAGAGAAATTTTTCTGGCACGCTTTCGCGAAAGCGGAACATCAAAAATCATTACTCTCTCAAATGTGGAGAGGAGAAATAGATAAGTGTCGCCGGAAAAACAAACAAAACTACCTCAATGAAAAACATGAAAATTGCAGCTTATATTCTAGCTGCTACTTTAATGGTCTCGTGCAACAACAGTACGGATGAGCCCATCACAGAAGTCAAAGCCAAAACAGAAAATAACAGCGGTAAAGTTACGGAGTTTGCAGACATTGCTGTACTACGTTATGAAATCCCAGGCTGGAATGAACTGAACCTCAAACAGCAAAAGCTGGTTTACTACATGACGCAGGCTGGCTTGAGCGGTAGAGACATCACTTGGGACCAGAATTACAGACATAATCTAGCGATCCGTCAGGCACTTGAAAATTTGTATACCAATTATAGGGGCGATAAAGAGAGTGAAGCGTGGCAACAATTCGAAACCTACCTCAATAGGGTATGGTTTGCTAGTGGGATCCACCACCACTACAGTATGGATAAGATGATTCCAGAAGTGCCTAAAGAGCAATTATCCAATATGATGGAAGAAGCTGGTGTGGAGCTGGATTCTAAGATTTTGGACCTGCTTTATGACGATCAGGACAGTAAAAAAGTGGTTCTAGATGAGGATAAGGACTTAGTTCTTGCAAGTGCGGTTAACCTGTACGGTCCTGATGTCACTACAAAAGAGGCTAAAGAATTTTACGGCAGCATTTCAGTAGATGAAAATGAACCGATTGAAGTAGGGTTGAATTCGCGTCTTGTGAAAAAAGATGGTAAGCTGGTTGAAGAAGTTTATAAAAGTGGCGGTAAATATGGAGCTGCGATTGATCGCATCATCTATTGGTTAGAGAAAGCACAAGGAGTTGCTGAAACCAAACAACAAGAAAAAGCTCTTGGACTGCTGATAGAATATTACAAAACGGGAAACCTAGATACTTGGGATGATTATGCAATTGCCTGGACTAATAGTACTGACGGTGCCGTTGACTGGATCAACGGTTTTATTGAGGTGTACAACGATCCCATTGCTTATAAAGGAAGCTACGAATCCATCGTTCAGATCAAGGATTTTGACATGAGCCGCAAAATGGAGGTTTTAAGCAAGAATGCACAATGGTTTGAAGATCATTCTCCACTTATGGAAGAGCATAAGAAAGACTCTGTAAAAGGAGTAAGCTATAAAACGGTAAATGTTGCCGGTGAGGCCGGTGATGCCAGTCCAGCAACTCCCATAGGTGTGAACCTTCCCAATAATGTATGGATCAGAAACGTGCATGGTAGTAAGTCCGTTTCTCTCGGAAATATAATTGCTGCTTATGATGGTGCCGGGAGTACAGGTAAACTAGAAGAGTTTGCTCATGACGAGGAGGAAATCGAGCTGGAGAAGAAATACGGTGCGCTCGCAGACAAGTTGCACACGGCACTTCACGAAGTGGTAGGGCATGCCAGCGGGCAGATCAATCCAGGCGTAGGAACTCCCAAAGAAACATTGGGAAGTTATAAAAGCACCATAGAAGAGGGGAGAGCAGACCTTTTCGGTCTCTATTATCTGATGGATCCAAAACTAGAGGAGCTGGGTCTGGTTGAAGATTGGCAAAAAACCGGTATGGCTGCGTACGATGGCTATATCAGAAATGGTCTTATGACACAGTTGACTCGTTTAGAGGTAGGTCAGAATGTTGAAGAGGCTCACATGAGAAACCGCCAATGGGTAAGCGCTTGGGCCTATGAGCGAGGAATGGAAAATGGAGTCATTGAGAAGGTTACTAAAGATGGCAAGACTTATTTTGATATCAAAGATTACGAGGCTTTGCGCGAAATATTTGGTGAACTGCTTCGTGAGACTCAACGCATGACTAGCGAGGGTGACTTTGAAGCCGCAAAAGCACTTGTAGAAGACTACGGAGTTAAGGTAGATCAAGATATTCATCAAGAAGTGAAGGATCGTGCGAGCAAATTTGAAGCTCCAGCTTATAGTGGTTTTGTAAATCCTTTGATCGTACCAGTTGAAGAAAATGGTGAGATCACCGGTTTTGAAATTAAACAACCCGGTAGTTTTGCTGAACAAATGTTGATGTATTCTGAAACTTTTGGATTTTTGAATCCCATGGACACAAATATGTCAGTAAAACAAAACAGTTCTACAAACTAGCTATTAAGTCAGTTTATGATATTTAAAAGTCACCCTTAGGTGGCTTTTTTTGTTCAATGATTAAAACTAGGGAGCTCCTAGATTGATACTGGATCGATACTAGACTATTAAGAAACCTATGTGACACAGTTGTTCTAATATTAAGGAGAAGCTCAGAACGATCTTGTTATCTTTAAATAAAAAGAACATGGCAGACAAAATCACAACTATCAACCCTGCGAATGGGAAAGTGCTCAAATCTTATGATTTTTTGACTGAGGAGCAAGCAATGGATAGAATCCAGCAATCTCAAAATGCCTTTGAATCTTGGAAATTAAAATCGCTTGAGGAAAGAGCAGAGGTGATCAAGAACATAGGTGAAAAGCTGAACGAATACAAAGATGAATTTTCTCAACTCATGACTGATGAGATGGGTAAATTGTTCAAGCACGGTAAACAAGAGATTGATCTTTGTAAAGGAATTTGCGATTATACCGCAAAAAGTGGTGTGGACGCTTTATCAGATGAAGAACGAGATCTAGATGGAGAAGGAAAAGGTATCATAACCTATTCACCTCTTGGAATTATATATGGAATCCAACCCTGGAATTTCCCAGCGTATCAGGTAGTAAGATATTCTATCGTAAACTTGATGGCAGGTAACGCAGTTCTTTTGAAACATGCTGAAAATGTTACTGGATGCTCCTTGTTGCTTCAAAAAATCTATGAGGAGGCAGGTTTGCCTAAAGGTTTATTCCAATCTCTGGTAATAAGTCATGAAATTTCCGAGAAAATTATAGAACACGATCTGGTACGAGGTGTAACTTTTACCGGTAGTGCAGATGTAGGAAGAAAAATAGGCGAGCAAGCTGGTAAGGCTCTCAAGAAAACAGTTCTTGAATTAGGTAGTAATGACGCATATATTGTCCTAGAAGATGCAGATATTGAAATGGCGGCAAAAACTTGCGCCTATGGTAGGATTTACAATAACGGAGAGACTTGTGTAGCGGCTAAACGCTTTATTGTGGTAGATAAGGTATTTGAAAAATTCAAGAAGGCTTTTGTTGAACGTATGAGCAACATCACTCTAGGAGATCCAAAGGATGAAAATTCTAAATTGGGTCCTATGGCTCGTAAGGATCTCATGGAAAAACTTCATGACCAAGTCAAAGAAAGTGTCAACAAAGGAGCAGAAGTACTCTGCGGTGGTGAACCTGAAAACCGTGATGGATTCTTTTATCCCTCTACCGTTCTAAGCAATGTCAAACCGGGTCAGCCAGCTTATGACGACGAGTTGTTTGGACCTGTGGCATCTTTGATTCATGCGAAAGACGAGGAAGATGCAATGCGTATTGCAAATGACAGTAAGTTCGGATTAGGCGGAGGAATCTTTTCCAGGGATCAAGATAAAGCCATTAAGCTTGCTCAAGATCATTTTGATACGGGCATGGTGTTTATCAACTCATTCGGATTAGCTCAAGTTAATATGCCCTTTGGAGGAGTCAAAGATTCCGGATACGGTCGTGAACACGGAGGATTTGGAATCAAGGAATTTGTAAATATAAAAGCAGTTAATATTCTCAACTAAGAAATATTGACGTTGAGATCACATTGATCTTGGTTATAAAAAAAGGTTTTTGAATTTTCAAAAACCTTTTTTTATGCAATTCAGTTAAATTTCTCAGTTGTATTGAGGATTGTCCGGAGCGTTAGACCATAACTCGTATTCACCTCCCAATTCACGCATGTGATTTTTCCAGATATCATAAGTGTCTAGCGCCAAAAGTTTACTGGCGGAGGTATTTTCACATACTACCCATGAGTTACCCTCTAGTTCATGTTCCAATTGATGGATCTCCCAGCCCGAGTAACCTAGAAAGAATCGTATTTCAGAACCTGTGATCTGGTCGTTCTTTATAAGATCACTTACAATTTTAAAATCACCACCCCAATATATATTATCTTCTATGAGATGCGATCCTGGAATCAGTTCAGGAATGTTATGTAAAAAATAGAGATTATCACGATCTACAGGTCCTCCTGCATAGATATCTAATTGCGCATCAATTTCGGGAATCAATTGGTCAAGGGTGTACTCTAATCTTTTATTTAGAATGAAGCCCACTACACCTTCCTGATTGTACTCAGTTACTAAGACTACAGATCTTGAAAAGGAATCGTCTCCAATAATGTTAGGTTCAGAAACCAGTAGCTTTCCTTTATGTGGTGCAATTTTTTCCATAAGATCTCTTTTATACCTAAATGTAATGAAAACAATGGCTAATCTCGCAAATTTCGTTAACGAATATTTAAGACTTGAGCAAAAAAAATCCTGCTCGCAAGAGCAGGATTAAACAAAAGTTGTTTTGATTGCTTAGTTGACAGCTTTTTGAAGGTCGCTACCAGCTTTGAATTTTACTACTTTCTTAGCAGCGATCTTGATAGTTTTACCTGTTTGTGGGTTTCTTCCTTCTCTAGCAGCTCTTTTAGAAACTGAGAAAGAACCAAAACCTACTAAAGACACACGATCTCCATTTTTAAGGCTTTTTTCTACATTACCTAGAAATGACTCTAGAGCTTTCTTGGCAGCAGATTTAGAAATGCCAGCATGCTCTGCCATTCCTTCAATTAAATCAGTTTTGTTCATAATAAGATTGTTAATTAATTAGTTCAACTAAAACGTGGTAACAAATTTATGCGGATTCTTATACTGCACAAGAAATCAACAGCTTTTCTCCCACTAATGTTAACAAATATAACATTTTGTTAATAACTCACCGTAAAAACTAGGAGTTTCTGCCTATCCTTGATCAAATCTAGCATCAGCGGAAAAGCTGAAGCCGTTCAATAAACTTTTGGCATCCATGGCCTTTTTATTAGGTAGCTGCAACTTTTCTAGTACCACAAAGCCTTGGGAGCAAGCCACCATAATTTCCTTATTTTTCAAAACGATACTTCCAGGTTGCATTTTATGAGGTTTATCAACAATGGAAGTCTCAAAGATTTTGATCTGTAGCTTCTCGCCTTCATTTGACAGTATTGCTTTTGCAATAGGAAAAGGGAAAAGACCTCTTACCATAGCATCTACTTCATGGGCAGATTTGTCAAAATCGATTCTGATATTTTCGGCTGTCAACTTAGGCGCATCTTTTAAATTACCGTGGTCCGTTTGTATTTGGGTCTCCACATTTCCATCAGCGATAATATCAATGGTTTCCAGAGTGAGCTTACGTCCCAACTGCATGAGTTTTTCATAAAGAGAGCCTGCTGTTTCTTTTGGCTCTAGGGGACACTCATTTTGCAAGATCATGGCGCCCGTGTCGATCTTATCGTCTATAAAAAATGTCGTGACACCAGACTTTAGTTCTTGATTGATTACTGCCCAGTTGATGGGTGCAGCCCCTCGATACTGTGGTAATAGACTCGCATGAAGGTTGAAGGTTCCCAGTACAGGCATGTTCCATACAGCTTTTGGCAACATTCTAAAGGCTACGATTACAAACAAATCGGCCCCTAGGCTTCTCAATTCATCAGTAAAATCCTCCTTTTTGAGATTTTTAGGCTGTAAAACTTTCAATCCAGCATCAACGGCATACTGCTTTACGTGACTTTCCTGTAGCTTTCTACCACGACCAGCAGGTTTATCTGCTACGGTAACTACTCCCACAACCTCGTGATGTGATTGCACGATGCCGTCTAATATATGAGTGGCAAATTCTGGTGTGCCAAAAAATACAATCTTCAATTTATCCTTCATTGATTCTAAAAGCTTTGCCTGCAATATTAAGGATTATACCATCGTCAGTAAGTTTTCGCAGAGCTGTAAGTATTTCAGTTTTTGGCGCAGGGATTCTGATAATGACTTCATCCAGACTGATTTCTCCTTGACTAATCAAAAGTTTGATCGCTTTTTTGATATCAGAAGGCTTTTTGTTCCTGCAAAATGTGCACCTGCCACAGTCATTTTTAAGCTGTTCACCAAAATAGGATAAAATTCCTCGCTCCACACATTGATGATAATCCAATAGGGCGATCATCGCCTCGAGCTTTTGAATTTTAATATCATTGTACCGCTCTAATTCCCTGGCAAAACGGTTGACCGTACGGTCATCTTCCCGCGGCTGTAGGTAATGAAGCGTCAGATCGGTTCCCGTGATACGAGCGTAGATCAGCTCCCGCTGGTGCAGTTGCTTCAGTACCTCTGTCACCTGTTTTTCTGTCGTGTTACTTCTTACGGCAATCAGTTTTGAATTGATTTGAAGATTCTGTTCACGGCTGCTTCCGTAGCTTCTCAAAATCGCTTGCACTACAGCATGTGCCACCTGATCGTGACTGGTAAAGTCCATGATTTTTGTTCCGCTTTCGCGAAAGCGTACCACAGATCGATTACCGTAACTCTGATCCAGCGATATCACATTAAAACGATCCAGCGCTGTCAATGCATTGTAGGTAATGATCCCATTTAAGTCATAGGTGCGACAAAAGTCTGCAAATGGAAGTTGATAAGGATGCTCCTGACCCTCTCCGTAAGCGATGCGTAGATAATTGCTCAGGTGCCGATATGTTTTTTTGAGAATATCTACCGTAGGTAGTGCTCTGATGAACTGATTGCGCGCATGGGTCACATCGTTCTCGTTATAGATAAACTTCGCAATGCCTGTTTTACCATCCCGACCGGCACGGCCCGTTTCCTGGTAGTAACTTTCAATGCTGTCTGGTAGCTGTAGGTGAACTACGCTGCGTACATCGGCCTTATCGATTCCCATACCGAAGGCATTTGTAGCAACCATTACCCGGGTACGGTTTTCTAACCACCTTGTGACTTGATCCTTTCTTTTCTTGGGATCTAACCCACCGTGATACGCACCAGATGAGATGTTGTTATGAGATAAAAGCTGGCTGAACTCTGCCGTATTCTTCCGACTGCGCACATAAGCAATGGAAGATCCTTGCGATTTATTATAAAAATCAATCAAGGCGCTTCTCTTGTCGGTAGTATCTTGCAGATCATATTCTAGTTGAGGTCGCTCAAAAGACGTGGTGAAGACCACAGGATTTTTGAAATTGAGATTTCCCGTTATATCTACCTGCACCTTAGAAGTTGCTGTTGCTGTAACTGCGATAACCGGCGCTTTCTTTATAAAGCTGAAAATCTCATTGATTTTGAGGTAGGCCGGCCTAAAATCGTGTCCCCACTCACTTATACAATGCGCTTCATCCACCGCGAGCAGATTCACTTTCATGCGCGCAATGCGCTCTTGGACTAGCGGCTGCTCCAGACGTTCCGGACTTAGATATAAAAATTTATAGTTGCCATAGATACAGTTATCCAGTACGGTATCAAGGTCTTGTCTTGAAATTCCAGAAGTGATCCCAACAGCTCGTACGTTGCGCTTTTGCAATTGGGTTACTTGATCGTTGATCAAAGCGATGAGAGGAGAAACCACAATGCAGATTCCCTCTTTACACAATGCTGGAATCTGGTAGCAGAGCGATTTTCCGCCACCCGTGGGTAGAATGGCGAGAACATCACGATCTTCCATAACTGTTGTGATGATCTCTTCCTGCTGGGGCCTGAATTGACTATGCCCAAATACTTTTCTCAGTATGTTTAAAGCTTGACCTATGGGTTGAGGTGATTTAGTATGAAAGCAACGCGATCTTCGATGCTGGTTTTGGGAACATCTATAATATTATAGTCTACTGTCTGATATTCCTTTTTGATGATACTGCTGATTTTTTTGGCTTGATCCAGATTCTCATAACGTTCTGAGTCTTGCTTATAAATCTCATCCCAAACCGGAAAGTAAAAACAGTAGTCATAGCGTAGATTTTGGCTCTTTTGAATATAGCTTTCTGGTATTGGGTCTCCTGTAAAGCGATGATAGGCTGGAATATCAGGTATGCCGCGATCATAGAAGTATAGCCCGTTTGTAGGTGCTTCAAATTGTTTAATGCGCCCCTCCATCAATCTATCGCTGAAGGCGTGAGGATCCGTTAAAAAAAGCTGACCTATTCCTTTCTTCTGAGCTTCTATGGTGACTTGCCTGCTTATTTCTGGTAATACATTGTAACCTCTTTCTTTTAATGCGTTTAGAATACTGGTTTTTCCTGTTCCAGGTCCGCCTATTAAGACTGCACGGGTAATACTGTTCATACCACAAATTAAAAGAATATAGTGAATGCATCCTCCACTTTGTTCAATTATATTTGCAAACTAATATTATGGCAGTACCTAATCCCGACGAGTTTTACAAAAAGCTGAAAAAACAACTGGCAGATACCAGTTTGTGGCCCACTAAATATTTATTCAAGTTCATAGTTCCTTCTACTAGAAGCAAGATCCAACAGATTGAGGATAAATTTGATAATCTAGGGGCGGTCATTAATACTAAGGAAAGTAGTAAAGGAACCTACACCAGCGTTTCCATTATGGTAAAGATGAAGAATCCTAACGCCGTTATTGAAAAATATAAGGAAGTAGGTAGAATTGAAGGTGTCATTTCCCTGTAAGTTCTCGCTTTTAAATATTACATTGCCACAAAATCTCATTTAAGTTTTGATTTCATCATTAGAATATAATACAGAACGCAACCACCTCAATATTCCTGAGTATGGAAGGCATATTCAAAAACTGGTAGAGCATTGCAAGCAACTTCCCACAAAGGAAGAACGCAACCGCATGGCCCATGCGATTGTGGGTGTTATGGGCAATTTAAATCCGCATTTACGTGATATTGATGATTTTCAGCACAAACTCTGGGATCAATTATTTGTCATTGCAGATTTTGATCTTGATGTGGATTCACCATTTCCCATGCCAGATCCTGAAGTAATTAACGCACGTCCAGATAGAATGTCCTATCCACAAAAGAGACCTAGGTACCGCTTTTATGGTAACAATATTCAGGGGATGATTGATGTGGCAACCGGCTGGGAAAAAGGAGAGAAGCGTGAGGCGCTTACGTTTATCATCGCAAACCATATGAAGAAGTCCTACCTTAACTGGAATAAGGATTCCGTGGACGATGCGGTGATTTTCAAACATCTTTTTGAAATGAGCGATGGTAAGATCAATCTCGCGGTCAAAGATGAGGATTTATTAGAATCAAAAGATTTGATTTACCGTAATACAAATACTCACAGATCAAGAAACAATAACACTCGTCGCAATAGCGGTAAGAAAAATAATAGGAATAATAATAACAGAAGACGCGGTAGGAACTAAAAGGTTTTAGTTGAAACTCAGCAAAAAAAAATGTCAAGCGATCTGCTTGACATTTTTGTTTCTTACAGTTGGTTTAACTGCATTCAAGATTGAGAAAGCGGGCTGGTCACCGCCTCTTCCTCATGATCATCATGATCTTCAAGAACCTTTCTTTTCCAATCACTATAACCGTTTGGGGAAATAATTAAGTCCATCGCTCTTTTTCCTACAAATTTAATATGCTAGCACAGTAATTTTTCTTAATAAAGTATTATTGAATTGCATCTAAATCGTTAATTATAGACCAATTATCAAGGTTGAATCTACACTTGTTTCTTTTTTGTTATGAAGCTTGTAGAGTTTCACAAATCAGTCCTTGCCTGTCGTGTTTATCCAGATAAGATCTCAATATTTGATTAGTGTAGTAATTGGCCGTCTTGCGATCGATGTAATCTTCACATTCATCCAGACTGCTAATTCCCACATTTTGGTCTACAAATCCATATCCTTGATACTCGCCATCTTTAACCAAGATGAAACAATTTTCATCTTCAGTCCGGCCAGGTTGTTTGATCACGTAATTCGGATTAGTCGCTCTTAGAGCCTCTATCGCCTGATTTGCCCTAATATTATAGAGGCTGATCATCTCCTCCTTTCTGCAGATCCCTTTACAATTTTTGATTTTATAGTGCGAGGAACAGTCTCCCTGAACTTGCAGGCTGCAATATTTAGGACAAAGCTTGTAATCTGCACACAATTCCTCAAGTTGTTCGATGGCGTGCGCCCTGTTGTAATGAGTGACAATGCTACTGTCGTAAGATTTTACCAGCCCAACGGCAAACTGAATGATTCCCAGCTGATTTTTATAATGGAGTATCTGATAGGCGCGACGAGGTTTTTTCTGTGCGTTATTGAATTTAGGATAATAATGTCTGATCAAATCAGCTTCTTGTAAAAGCGCCACGAGTTCATTGCCAGTAGGAATGTGTTCGATGTGATGAATTTCTTGACACATGAGATAGGATTTACTCTTTTTAGTGTAAAAATGAGAAAGTACTCTTTTGCGCAGATTTATCGCTTTGCCTACATAAATAACTTTGTGCGCTTGATTTTTGAAAAGATAAACTCCAGGAGCATCTGGTAATTGCGAAAACTGTGCTCGATCCAGGTGAGGAGGGAACGTGCCTTCTTTGTTAGTTCCTTTGAGAAATTTTTCAAAAGTGACTTCACAGTCTTCGGTTTCCAACAATCGTTGAAATAGGGTTACCGTAGCGTCCGTGTCACCTTCCGCCCGGTGCCTGTTGTTGAGTGCTATACCTAAAGAATTACACAACCTTCCTAAACTATAGGAATTCATACCGGGTATGAGTTCTCTGGAAAGCCTTACGGTACACAATTTCTTTCTCTTAAATTCATGTCCTAACCTTTTGAATTCATTCCTGATGATGTTATAATCAAAGTTCACATTGTGGGCTACAAAAATGCAATCTCGAGTCATGCGTTCAATCTCCTCGGCCACGTCTTGAAATACGGGAGCAGCCGCTACCATTTCATTATCAATCCCGGTTAGAGAAGTGATAAAATCAGGAATTAAACACTCGGGATCGATCAGGGTGGTATATTTTTCTACGATTTCTATACCGTGTAGACGCACGATACAAATTTCAGTTATGCGATTACCGCCCAACCCTTTACCGGTCGTCTCTATATCGACTACTGCAAAATAATTATTAGTGATACTCATTGAAATTGGAAAAGTTCCAAAATTATGGAATTATTCCTAATATTACGTTTTTAAAAACCTTTTTAAGTAGGGTATGAGTTCGTCAAGTAATCTTCCCCTTACAGATTTTAACTACTACAACTCAATTGTGAGCAACCTACCTTTGAACGCGCCCATTCTGGTCTTTTTTGATACCATCGTTCATATTCTGGCTGTTCATTAAACGGGTTTTTGAGCATGGTATAAACCTCATTCAATAGGTCGTAATTCTTTTTCTCGGCTTCTGTGATAACTAGTTGAGCGATGTAGTTGCGCAAAACATATTTGGGATTTGTGGCGTTCATTTTTTGAGTTCTCGCTTTCGCGAAAGCGAGATCACCACCATCATACCCCACACTTTCAACTTTGAGACGATCCAAATAGGACTGAAACCAATTCTCCCATTGAACTCGATGGGTTTCTTGAAGCTGGTCGAAATTATAGAAAGCTATCTTGAGGATTTTCCAGCAATTCTCAACAGAATCGTTACTGCCTACTTTACTGAGCTCCCTGAAGAAGATTGTCATGTCGCACTCATGTAACTGTAAAACATGCTCTATACCTACTATGAGTCTTTCATCTGTATCTATGAGTTTGAATAGACCTAGTTTCTTACCCATCATGATTTGATGCGCAGAAAAATAATCGGTTTTATACTGCATGAGTCGAGCCTCTAGCGGTTTGCTATCCTGTATAAGTGGATAGAGCGCATTTGCGAGCTGCAACAGGTTCCATAGTGCGATCTCAGGTTGCTGGCCGAAGGCGTAGCGGCCATCGCGATCTGTCGTGTTAGGTGTCCAGTCCAGGTCATAAGGTTCTAGCCAGCCGTAAGGACCGTAATCGATTGTTTGGCCCAAGATGGACATATTATCTGTATTCATGACGCCGTGAACAAATCCCACACGTTGCCAGTCAATAATCATCTTTAGGATACGGTCACAAACAGCATTGAAAAGTTCCATGTATTTATTAGAACTTTTAGCAATTTCCAGATAGTGTCGATCGATAATATGATCAGCGAGTTTTTTCAAGGTTTCGTTTTCGCCCTGAGCGGCAAAATGTTGAAAATTTCCAAACCGCACAAAGCTCTCAGCCACGCGACAGACCACAGCACCTGGCTCAAATTCTGGATTGCCATCATAAAGCATATCGCGCATGATTCTTTCTCCAGTAAGTGATAGGCTTATTGAGCGAGTGGTAGCAACTCCCAAATGATGCATCGCCTCACTACACAAATGTTCTCTGATGCTGGATCTCAATACTGCAAAACCATCGCCTCGACGGGAATAGGGGGTAGGCCCAGCCCCTTTGAGTTGGAAGGTCCAGTTTTTGTTATCAGAACCTGCTTCAAAAAGATTGATTGCCCTACCATCTCCTAACTGGCCGGCCCAGTGGCCAAATTGATGCCCAGCATAAGCCATCGCATAGGGTCGGGCTTCAGAAGGGATGTTCTGACCCGTAAAAATTTCCCGAAACTCTTTTGATTTTATGAATGCGTCGTCAAAACCCAATTCTCTTGCAAAATCAGAAATATGTAAAATTTGCGCTTTTAAAAACCTGACCGGTTCTACTCTTGAAAATGCCACATTCCCTACCTGTCTGGTGTAGTTCTGATCCACCGGATCCTCAGGAAGTGCATCAGTAAAATGATGTGAAATCTGAAAAGGAAACATGTGGAGATGGGTTTATTTAAAGAAACTGAAGACTGTACCGCCGTATTTGCGAGCGTTATCAAATCTAGAGTGCGTGCTCAAGTCAGTATGTTTAGAATGTTCTATGATAAGCATTCCAGCATATTTCTCATCAGTTTCAGGTTGTAATAGGTCTCGATCAAAAATGAGATCCACAAGACTCAGAAAATCTTCCAATTCCATGGCGTAAGGTGGATCAGCAAAAACGAGATCATACCTACCGCTGTGCTGATTAAGAAATGCAAAAACATCAGATTTAATTGCAGTTATAGGGAATTCAAATTCCTCGGCAGTTTTCTGCACAAATGATACGCATGCATGATGCTGGTCTACAGCGACCACGCTCTGGGCTCCTCTGCTGCAAAATTCATAAGACATGTTGCCACTACCAGAAAAAAGTTCCAGAACGTGGAGTTCAGAAAGCTCAACCTGATTGCGTAAAATATTGAACAAGGCTTCTTTTGCCATGTCTGTCGTAGGACGCACGGGCAGATTTTTCGGCGCCATGATACGACGTCCTCTATGAGTTCCTGAAATTATACGCATAATAATTTTTCGTGATAGGCGGTATAGTTTTTTTCCAACTTAATATTAGAAACGTAAGCGTTAAGTAATTCTTCCACCTTAATGAAGGAATCTGTGCCGTGCATGATCAGCTGGACTTTTGCAGGATCCAGATTGTGCTGCTGCAAACCAAACATAATATAATATAAGGCATCCTCCCTGCTGTCGTAGGGAAACAGATTAAGCGATTGCAATTTAGCTGAGTCGTAAATACTCATGTAAAACTTATTGTCAAAAAAATCTGTGTAAATGACGTTCTGATCTTTTAGAGCCGTTTCTTTATAAAACTTCAATAATTGCGATGCATAATGGTAGTAATCGAAGCTACCTACTTTCTCAAAAAAGAAATTATTGATATTTTCAAAAGCGATGTAAACCATAACCACATCGTCCACTTTCTCATGGCTGATAAGATCTGTTTTGAGAAGGCGGGCATTGTATTTTAAATAATCAGCAGCATTATTCTTTTGAAAAAGTGCAGCAGGTACCAGGCAGAACAAGTCATGATTATAAAAAAGCGTGACATTTTCAAATGTGGATGATAAAACCTGATTGCTTTCAAATTCTTGCTCAACTTGATCAAGAATTAATGATGGATTCATAGAACGCTCAAAAGAGGTATTCCACTGATCCAGCACTTTTTGATCATGGTAGATATAAAAAGAAAGTCCATCTTGAGAAATCAAGACGGACAGACTTTTGTGTATTGCAGAGATGTTATTCTGAAGCTCCTGGGGCATATTGTCTAGGCCAGTTTCCGCTAGTTGATATCTCGTCTAGTGAACCTACTCTTATGTATCTGCCGGGAACGGCTTCTATAGCGATCACTTCCAGCTCTCTTTCCAGTAAACGCTCTGGTTGATCAAAAAGGATGTCTTTTTTATCGGCACGGGCTCTAAAAACAGGAATTCTATTTTCTTTGTCAAAGACATAATCGGTTTTCAATTCTATTTGACCTGGAGCGTCCTTGATATCGTACTTAAGAAGATCACGTATCTCGATCTTTTTGAAAAGCGAATCTTTTACTGATTTGAAACCTAATGTATCAGTAAGCGTGATTTCTTTATAATAACCACCAGTTTCTTCGTCTAGTCTAAACTTTTTGTTCTTTTCACGGTCTGGAATGGTACTATCTCTTTGCATTGTCAAGGCAAACTCAGCCGTGTCCACAAATGTTGCTAACTTATTAATATCGCTGCTATAATCTCCTGTAATGGTTTTATGAGCCATTTGAGCCTCTCTCAAATGGATTAGTTTTTCAATTACCTTTCTGTAGCGTCTTTCTTTTACTGCTTCAAATTTTACAGGCTCCTCAATAGCTTTGTAAAGCTTGTAACCAAAAAATCCACTCAGTCCTAATAAAAGAACCACCATGATGATGTGAAACTTCTTAGGTATCTTATTGATAAAGATGGCTAGAAGGATCACTGCTATGAGACCTCCTACAATCGACAATACTAGCGTTAGCATATAATTAATGGGTTTTTAATGTGTTTCAAAGCTAACAAATCTACAATATTTTTTCGCTCGTCCTAATAGGCTAAGTAACTTTATGGTTAAGTTTATCCCTTGTTTTTCCACAGCCTCGCATGAAACAAGACGAATTCTACAAAATACTACTTTCTGATTTTCCCTTTACGCCTACCTATCAACAAGATAGAGCTTTAGAAGCGCTTTCAGATTTTTTGCACGACCGTGAGCGCAATAGACTGTTTCTATTGAGAGGTTATGCGGGTACGGGAAAAACTACAATCGTAGGGTCATTAGTAAAGAGTCTGTGGAAGATCCGTCTGAAATACGTTTTATTGGCACCCACGGGTAGGGCCGCAAAAGTAATTAGCAACTACGCAAACAAGCAGGCTGCGACGATCCACAGGGAAATTTACTATCCAAAAGGCCAGGGTGGGAGCAAGGTAGAATTTACCCTAAAAAAAAATAAATACCGCGATACACTATTTGTAGTTGATGAGGCTTCTATGATTCCTGACGTTGCCGCTGAGAATAAGATCTTTGGTGGTAACGGCTCATTGCTTGATGACTTACTAGAATATGTCTATAGCGGTACTAATTGTAAACTCCTTATAATAGGAGACACCGCTCAATTGCCTCCCGTTAAGCTGGACGTATCACCAGCCTTGGATTCAAGTTTGCTGGAACAGCGCTATTTAATGAAGGTAACTGAAATTGAACTGGACGAGGTGAAGCGACAGGCGCAAAATTCTGGAATATTGGATAACGCGACGGGTATCAGGCAGCATCTTGAGCATGAGGAATACGATTATAAATTTGATGTCACCCATTATCAAGATATTCATAGACTTATAGATGGGTATGAGATTCTGGAAACCATTCAAACCGCATACGATCAGTACGGGCATGAAGAAACGGCTATCATTGTGCGGTCTAACAAACGAGCCAATCTATATAACCAACAGATCCGGTCGCGTATCCTCTTTCGCGAAAGCGATATCGAGCCAGGCGACTTCCTAATGGTAGTGAAAAATAATTACCATTGGCTAGAGGCAAAAAGCGATGCGGGCTTTATCGCAAACGGCGATATCATCGAGGTGCTTGAAATCTTTGCCATAAAAGAAATCTACACCTTCAAATTTGCCGAAGTAAAGGTTAGAATGGTGGATTACCTAAACATGAAACCATTTGAAACAGTCCTTATACTAGACACTCTTACCGCCGAAACTCCCTCGCTTACCTATGAAGATAGCAATAAGCTCTATCAAGAAGTGCGCATGGATTACCTCAAATTACCCAAATGGAAGCAATACAAGGCGATAAAAGAGAATCCATTCTTTAATGCGCTTCAGGTCAAATTTTCCTACGCAATCACCTGCCATAAGTCACAGGGTGGTCAATGGGAGAATGTAATGGTTGAACAACCCTACCTGCCAGACGGTCCTAGCCGCGATTACCTGCGCTGGTTGTACACCGCTGTCACTCGTGCAAAGAGCCAACTTTATTTGATCGGTTTTAAAGGCGATCACTTTGTGGAGGGGTAGTTGAGGGTTTTCGCTTTCGCGAAAGCGAGGACAGCAAAAATGCCGTTACCCGTTAGAAATCAAATCGACCTTTTTAGAAAATGAATTCATGATAATAGCTTAGCTTTGAATATATTTCATAAATATAGCAGGCACTTAATTTCCCAGAAGAAATGAAAAAACACTACTTTTTTATTATCGGCTTTTTAATGTATCTGTCCGTCTCGGGACAAAATACGTTTAACTTTACCCCAGGCGGCACTTCTGGAACTGCTTGCGTAGAAACAGTAGCAGGAGTAACAATTTCAGTGAGCTCGCCTAGTGGCGCTTTTGTCCCTAGAGATCCGAGCACAGGTAATCTGGGAACGGATAATGTGGCCATTCGGTCAGATTTTTCATCTGTATTCTTTATTGATGTTTCATTTTCCGCACCCGTCGATCTAGCATCATTTTATATTCAAGAATTTGCTGGAGGAGCGCCACGTACTTGGCAGATAGATCGTACAGATGGTATTTCTGGTCAATTTACCGAACTTAGTACGTACAATGGACAAAACCTTGCAGTCAATTTCAATAATGTGACAAGCTTTAGAATTCAGGATACTAATAGTTCAGGATATTTTGCATTTGTAGATAACTTTAATTTTTCTCCTATTACTACTTCTGCTGTCCTTTCTCCAGGTGACATAGCAATTACTTCATACAATTCAGATAGTGATGATGAATTCAGTTTTGTACTACTTGATGACATCACTAGTGGGCAAACCATTTATTTTACGGAAAACGGCTGGGATGATGATGCAGATGGAGGCGGTGCTAATCCTACTTGGGGGATTGTATCTGAAGGCACGATCATATGGACGGCGACAAGCAATCTTGCCGCAGGAACTGAAATCCAGATAAGTACACCACAGTTCACGGTCTCAGCATCGTCAGGAAACGTAAGCCTTTCAGGCACCTGGAGTCTTTCTGGCACTGGAGATTCTATCCTGGCTTACGAGGGCTCGGGAGTTCCAAATGATGGATCAGAGGTTGGTCAATTTCTTTGGGGCTTCAATTCAGGCTCAAACGGCTGGTCAAATAATTCTGGTAGTTCAACCGTACGATCTGGCCTGCCCACAGGTCTGATTAATGGTCAAACCGCTATTGATTTTTCCAGTACTGACGATAACTTTCAATACGACTGTTCAACTATAGATCCGGTTGCCTCGCTAAGAACGGCTCTTGCTACAGAATCAAATTTCATTACTGGAATTAATAGCGAAAACTATCAAGCGCCAGCATGTAGTTATCTCAACAGTGCTATTTCTGCCAGTATCAGCGACCCTACAATATCAGAAAATGACTCGGGATTTGGTATCATAACCTTTACCGCTAGTTTGGATAACCCGGCTCCTGTGGGAGGCGCCACTATTGAATATGCAACTAGTGATGGAACCGCAACATCCGGATCTGATTATTTTTCTAGTAGCGGCACACTAAGTTTTTCGGCAGGAGAGTCTTCAAAATCTATTTTCGTAACCACTGTGGGAGACACCCGTGTGGAGGCAGACGAGACACTGGTGCTCACCCTGAGCAACCCCACGGGCACGGATGTCGTCATTGGCGATGCTACCGGAACTGGAACCATCACAAACGACGACACCACGGCGATCACGATTGCCGATGTGGGCAGGGGCGAGAACCAATCGCAGGCGACCATCA
>CAZVYO010000010.1:0-138375 GCA_964631155.1 uncultured Flavobacteriaceae bacterium | reverse complement strand
GAAAACCAGCGAGGGTCACACCTCCGGGGGTTCGAATCCCTCTTTCTCCGCAAAGGAAACCCGTAACGAGAGTTGCGGGTTTTTGTTTTTGTAAACGTTGCACGCACAAGATTGCTTAAGTAGGCAAAAACTTACAACTCAGTGACGCGATCGAGTGGCGACGATTACATCTTGATACTGGACAATTTGCTGGCGGATTTTCATAACTTCTCTTTCTTCCTCCATTTACAGCAGAGTTAGTATTAGGTTTTGATAATCAATCAGACTAAGATAATTTTCTATTTTTATTTGATGTAAACCTCGCTTAAAATTGAAGTTGAATCTTTCACATTTCGTAAGGTTTCTGATTACGGCCTTTTTATGCAATTCATCACTTCTTTGGGCGCAGAAGTATGAACTAAGAGAAATGATGGAAAACGACACTATTTCTTTCATTTTAAAGAATAACCATGTCTGTGAAATGACACTAACCATCACAGAAGTAAAATCGAGCCCGATAAGGATACCAAAATCAGAATACATAATTGAGCCTAAAGACTCTGTAATGGGTTTAGTTTTTATTCCAGCAGCTTTTAAAAGATCGATCGATGGTTTCAAAGCATCAGATTTTTATACCATGCGACTGAACTATGGGAAGAAAGTACATGAAGACAGTATCCTAAACTATGTTTATGAATTGCCTTTTCAAAAGGGGAATAAATACAAAATAATCCAAGGATTCAACGGCAAATTCACACATAACAAACCCTCTTCAAGATATGCCATCGATTTTAAAATGCCTGTAGGAGACACCATAGTAGCGGCTCGTTCTGGATTAGTTATTAATACAAAAGATGAGTTCAAAGAACACGGCGGCGCATCTTTCACCAAGAAAGCAAATGAAATTGCCATCATGCATGATGATGGTACCGTTGCATATTATGTCCACCTTGATTACAAAGGAGTTTTTGTGACCTTAGGCGAGCGAGTTGAAGCAGGGCAGCCTATCGGCATAGCTGGCTGGACAGGTTACAGCACAACACCTCACCTGCATTTTGTAGTGCGCAATCTACGGGAATCCATCCCTATAAAATTTCGCAAGAACAAGAAGCTGGGATATAAAAAAGGCAAATGGGTACGTAAATGAACTTTGTTTGAAGCTCAAAGCATTTGATTATGTTAATGAGTGCGTTGAGTCAACCCATCTGACTTAATTTAGGAACATGAAAGTTTTGCTTACCGGTGCAAATGGTTACATAGGAATACGATTGCTTTATGAACTTCTCAAGGCGGATCACGAGGTGGTTTGTGCCGTGCGAAGTGCTGATAGGCTCTCTGTGCCGCAAGACATCAAGGATCAGGTTGAGATTGTAGAGATTGATTTTCTAAAGTTAAAAGATGGAAATCCTATACCGCGAGACATCGAGGCGGCCTACTACCTCATCCACTCCATGACCTCAAGTACAGAAAATTTTGATGAGATGGAATCTGAAAGTGCAGAGAACTTCGTCAAACTGATCAGCGAGACTTCTTGCAGACAGGTCATTTATCTCTCAGGCATCGTAAATGAGGAGGAACTGAGTAAGCATTTGCTTTCGCGAAAGCGTGTAGAAGAAATACTGCGTTCTGGCGATTATTCTCTAACGGTTTTAAGAGCCGGGATCATTGTAGGTAGCGGCAGCAGCAGTTTTGAGATCATACGCGATCTATGTGAGAAATTACCCATTATGATCACTCCTAGATGGGTCAATACAAAGACACACCCGATTGCCATAAGGAATGTGATGAGTTTTTTAATAGGTGTTTTGGGCCGGGACGACTGCATGAACGAGGGTTATGATATAGGCGGCGATAGTGTACTGACGTACAAAGAAATGATGCAGGGCTACGCAAAAAACCGTAAGCTCAATCTGGCGATCATTACCGTGCCTGTGATGACTCCTAAATTGAGTAGTTACTGGCTGTATTTTGTGACCAGCACCAGCTACAAGCTAGCTCAAAACCTGGTCAACAGCATGAAGGTTGAAGTGATTGCAAAACCTAATGATCTAGCAGAACGACTTGGAATCAGTTTGTTTACCTATCAAGAGGCGCTGAATATGGCTTTTGCCAAAATCGAGCAAAATCAAGTGGCCAGCAGCTGGAAAGATAGCATGGTCAGCGGTAGGTTTAGAAAAAGCCTGAATAAGTATAAAAAAGTTCCAGAATACGGTGTGGTACGCGATGCTCAGAAAATGAAAACTAATGAGCCAGAGAAAGCGCTAGAGCGCATCTGGTCTATAGGTGGAAAGAATGGTTATTACTATGCTGATTTTTTATGGCGCATACGCGGCGCTCTAGATAAACTCATGGGTGGCGTGGGATTGAGGCGCGGTCGCACCAATCAAAACACGATTTTTTCTGGAGATGCATTAGACTTTTGGCGTGTGCTAGTCGCCGATAAAGAAGAAAAACGGTTACTCCTATTTGCAGAAATGAAAGTACCAGGAGAAGCCTGGCTGGAATTTGAGATAGACGGTGATAACGTCATTCATCAAACTGCTACTTTCCGCCCTCGAGGTTTGAAAGGCAGGCTCTACTGGTACTCCATGCTTCCTTTTCATTATTTTATCTTCAACGGTATGATTAGACATATCGCAACTGGGGAATAAGATTAGTCATTATAGTTTATTTGGTCAAGGCAACTTAGCTGCACAAAACTCTTGTTATAATTAAACTCATCAATTGCTCTTTGTATCTACATGTCGGTAGGTTAAGTTTGTTAATTCAACCAGCTCAATCATCTAATCATGATAAAAAGACTATGTTCTGTCCTTCTACCTTTAACAAGTTTATACTCATTTGCTCAAATAGAATATGGAGCAACTTTAGGACTTAACACATCGAGGTTTACGAATGGCATTGAAGCTTTAAGCGGGTCATTTTTAAACTTTAATTCGGTAGGGCTCTCGCTAGGTGGTTATGCTGAATATGATATAACTGAAAGGATTGGTTTATACTCCAAATTATTATATAACGAAATAGGGGATCGTGAGAAAAATTCAGTTGAGAATACCTTATCAGCTTCTCAAATCGATTATAAGTTAAACTATATTTCATTACCAATCAATGTCAAGTTTTTCAAAAAGGTATATATCCACCTCGGCCCACAATTAAATGTTCTTTTAAATTACGAAGCGGTAGGTGTAGAGCTTGGCGATCTTATGAGTTCAATTGACTTTGGTGGGAATATTGGGTTTGGATACAAGTTCAATAAATTGAGATGTGAAATAAACTTCTATCAGGGTTTGAGCAATCTATTTGAGTTAAAAAATGTCGGTCCGAGTGGAACTGATCTCGAGGCAAGAAATATGTATTTCAACTTGAATGTATCCTATAGGATAAGGTAGGAAGTTACTATAATTGTAAAAAAATTGTTTTACGCCATAAATGTTTGGCGAGTACTCCTCGCCGATTACGAAAAGAACAACTACACCTATTTGCAGAAATGAAAGTACCAGGAGAAGCCTGGCTGGAATTTGAGATAGACGGTGATAACGTCATTCATCAAACTGCTACTTTCCGCCCTCGAGGTTTGAAAGGCAGGCTCTACTGGTACTCCATGCTTCCTTTTCATTATTTTATCTTCAACGGTATGATTAGACATATTGCTGGACAAAACTGAATCTCTTTGCTTTAAGAACTAAATCCCCAAATCTTAAAGCTTGATTTTCAAGTCAAAATGAAAAGAAAGAACCCTAAAACTAACTGATACAATCTTTCTGACATGGATGGTTGAAAGCCGCTGTATCTTAATTTTTCATCTCTCAACAGTACTCAATCTAAATCTCCTATGAGCGGGCTTAGAGCAAGTTCTGATTTATGATACAAACCTATTTCAGACCTTAAACATTTCTTTACGGATTTCCGCAATTTTCATCGACTAACGGTAAATTTGTATCCCTACAAAGGTTTTTTCAAACGTAAATATTTCTCGCTCAGGCCCTTGCGACCGTATTTGAAATCTATGTTTTTGGCTCGAAGAAAAGTTCAAATATGTCGCTGAAATGACCAGGTCTTTGAGAGAGCACGCTTTCGCGAAAGCGAACCCTCAACCATTCTAGATCAAACCTAAATCCTTTACGATTCCTACCAGATGAGTGGCATTTCTGGCGTCAAAATGAAGAAGAAGACGATTCTGTCGCTTTTCGATCGAACTGATACTTGATGGGGAAATATTATTCAATTCAAAATGAGTCTTGATTTCTTGCTTGGACCTGCCTGAGGCGAGCAAAGTCATCAATTGAATGTCATAATCTTCAATCTCTAGCTCATCGTTCTTTGAGAAGGCGATTTGTACATCATTTGAAAAAAACTTTTGGTCTTTACTAACGGCAAGTATAGCTTGCCTGAGATCGCCGGGTCCCTTTCTACCCTTGCAGACAAAGGCATCAATGTTACAATGATCTACTAGTGAACGAACCTTGTGCAATCTTTGATCTACCGAATAAACAATAATCTTTAGATCTGAAAAATTCTTGATTTTTTGCAGCAGTTCCTCCCCTGAGGCAATAGAAGTTTTTCTATGATCTGGAATGAAGCTCAGATCCGTGATAAGAAGCTGAAATGGCTCACCTTCATTACGAGCCTTGATTAATCTCAAATAAGCCTCGTCACAATACTGCGCATGATCAATTTGTTGAACGCCCAGGCTTTTAAGAGTCTCAATAACACTAGAGCTTATACTCCCCAAATCTTCTGCTACGAGTGACTTTAAGTTCAAAATATCAGATCGTTATAGTGGCTTTGAATCCCTTATTCATTTCTGTTTCAAAAGTAATTTTTCCACCGATGGATTGGATACGGTTTTCCATATTTGCTAGACCATTTCCTCTATTGAGATCAGCACCTTTACCATTATCCTTATATGTAATTTTTATTGCTCTACCTGTTTGATGGAATGTAAGCAAGACATGTGATGCATGACTATGCTTCTTCATGTTTGTCATCAGTTCTTGGACCACCCGGTATAAATTGGTTCGATCTTCCAGCTTAAGATCTGACCAATTCATTTTATTTAGGTTATAGGCAGTAACCACAACACGATCGTTTTTATAGTTGAGAAGCAAGTCCTTGATAAGGGTTGAAAAGTCTTTCTCTAAATCTATCTGGCTATTCTCATTTGAGATGTCCCTTACACGGTTATAGATATGGTCCATTTCATTTATGATATGCTCATCTTGCAAGTTCTCTTTATCCATCTTAACCATGGTATGATAAAGATCGTTTGCGATCTCGTCATGAATTTTCTTGGAAATACGGTTTTCTGTCTTGATCGTTTCTTTTATCAATGCAAGTTTGTTACGCTGTTTGATCCTATAATATAGAAGAAGAGTGCTAAGCAGGATCACCACGGTGATCACTATGAATATGAGTGTATTATACTCATTTTTCAAACGTAGTTGCTGAGCTTCTCGTTCTTTAAGCGCTACTCCATAACGGACTTCGGCAAATTTGTTGGAGTTGATTTGATTTGCTCTATCTAAACTATCCTTGAGAATTACATACCGATTGGCAGTTTCAACATTTTCAAGGTGTAATAAATTCTCTAATGCTGTTAATTGTAGTGTGACAAGCCCAATGCTATCTGCAAACTGCAAAGCCTTAGATCCATGGGTCTTTGCTTTAATAATTTCTTCGTTTTTTAAATAGTGTTGAGAAAGTCGCAGGTGACTCCAGTACAATTGGTCTTCAAAATTTAAACTATCACTTAACTTCAAGGATTTTAGCAGAACCGACTCTGCTTCCGGTAAGTTCATGGCTGATTTAGTTCTACCTATACCTTGAAAAATTCTAGCTTCTAATCTGAAGTTTTTTGAAATATCTTTTAAAGCTAAGGCATCTTCAAGATACTGCAATGCTTTAGCATACTCACCTAATCTGTAATATGAAATACCTAAGTTGCTATACGCTATCGCTAAATAAATAGGGTCGTTGGTTAAGGCAACGACTTTATCATAATAAAAAATGGATTTTTCAGGATCGGCCATATTCATTTTCAACATACCTAACTGGTTATAGGTCTTGAGTTTGGCAAGTTGGCGCCAATCTGAATTCTCGACACTATCCAAAAGCTCTAATGCTCTGATAGAACTGGCTTCGCTTTGCAGGACCTCTCCTAATTCATGTTCAATGTGAGATTTGATTGACCACGTAAAGATTCTTCCATCGATATAATTATTACCATGATGATCAAGTGAATCTACAATTTGAATAATCTCTCCGTAATATTTCAATATCTCAGATCTATCTGAGGCATTGGAGATGGCTGATTGAATATTCTCAGCTCTGGTGATTACATCTTGAGCGGTACTTTGTGAACTATAGTAAAAACAGACAAAAACAAGTATTATTCGAGATAAGATCATTAATCAAATTTACTATGCAGAAACGCAATGATTCTCTTTGAATTATATTTTTCAAAAAGCTGCTATTTAATTAAATCAACCCCAAGTCTTTTACGATCCCAATGAGATGCGTATCATTCTTAGCATCAAAAATCATAAGTAGTCTTCGCTGACATCGATCGATCACACTCACACTATTAGGTTCAATATTCTGTTGGTTTAAAATTGCACTAATTTCCTGCTTGGAGTTTCCTTCAGACATGAGTTGAAGCAATTTGATATCGTAATCATTAATGTCACGGTCTCTATGATCTATAAATGCAGAAAGTACATCCTTTGAGTAATAGACATCATCCTCTTCCACCATCCTAATCGCTTTTTTTAATTCTTCAGGACCTTTTCTACCTTTTGAAACATATGCGTCGATCTCGTATTTATCCACCAGCATGCGGACCTTTTGAAGATTATTGTCGATGGAATAAACAATCGTTTTAATATCCATTTGCTCTCGAATTCTTTTAATCAAATGCATACCGTTTTGGATATCGTCACTTTTGAAATCAGGACCGAAACTCAAGTCGGAAATGAAAAGGTCATAAGGCTTCCCGATCTGTCGAGCATAGATAAGCTTCTGATAGGCATCATCACAGTATAGAACATGATCCACATGAGCAACGCCCATCTGACCCAGCATCTCTACAACGCTGAAGCCAATACTACCTAAATCCTCTGCAACCAGAACTTTTTGAAACATAATACTTATAAAATGATCGCAGCTTTAAAGCCATGACCTTTTTCAGACTCAAAGGTAACAGAACCATCCATGGATTTGATGCGGTTTTTAATGTTGAGTAGTCCATTTCCCTTTAAGACATCAGACCCCATCCCATTGTCCTGATAGGAAATTTTAATAGTATTTTCATTTTGCGAAAACATAAACACCACATGAGTGGCATCACTATGCTTTTTCATATTAGTCAGGAGTTCTTGCAAAACCCTATAAAGATTCGTTTTTTCATGTGCTTTCAATTTTGACCAGTCCATTTTTCCGAGATTAAGTGTCAAAATATTCACTTCTGAATTTTTATAAGCGATAAAAAGATCTTCTAAATCTTTACTGAAATTGCTATCAGGATCTAATGGGCTGTTATCTCGGGAGATATCCCTCACCCGGTTGTAAATGTGGTCTAGATTGTTTAATAGGTTTTCGTTTTCTGGTATCACTTTTTGTAACCCAAGCATGGTATGGTAAAGATCATTTGCGATCTCATCGTGCATTCTAGCAGAAATGCGTTTTTCAGTATTTATGCTTTCGTTCATGACAGCAATCTTATTACGCTGTCTAATGCGATTGTAAATGAGCAGAGAAGTAAGTATGATCAGTAAGGTAAACGACGAAAATATCACGAAGTAATACCGGTTTTTAGTCCTCAACTGTTCAGCCTCTTTTTCTTTTAATGCAACACCGTATCGTATTTCGGCAAATTTGTTGGAGCTGCTCTGCTCCACACGCTTTAGGCTGTCTGTTAGAAAAGCAAATCTTTGAGCAGCCTTTTCATCTTCAAGTTCCAATAAATTCTCAAGAGCTGTCAATTCAAGAGGTATAAGCTTACTCTCTTTAGCTATTTGCAGCGCTTTTTCTGAATGAAAAATAGCTTTAGATTTATCCTCATTTCTAAAGTAGTGTTCTGAAAGATGTAAATGACTGGCTATTTGTTCTTGAACAAACTGTAGACTGTCTCTAATTTCCCATGATCGGAGTAAATTAGCCTCAGCTTCCTCGTCACCGATGATCGATTGAACGATTCCTAAATTATCTAGAATCCTTGCAGTCAATATGAAATCATTAAGATTTGTCGTAAACTTTAGAGCCTTTTTATACTGATCTATCGCCAGGTCATATTTTTCCAAGTTCTTGTAAACAAGTCCAATGTTACTATGAATTCCCGCCAAGAAGGTGGGGTCATCCGTTAAGGTTGAAACTTTACGATAATAACTTAGCGATTTTTCATATTCACCAGTTTCATTTTTTAACAGACCCAATAGGTTGTAAGTTTTAATCCTAGCGGAAGGCATCCAATCAGATTCTTCTGAACCGTCGATTAGTTTTAAGACCTCAATCGAACTCTCTTCACTTTCCCAAAGCTCTCCTAGCTTATATTCCGCAACAGATTTTATTGAGTATAAGTAAATTTTAGTGTCAATATTTACATTTTGCTTTGACTTTATAGAATCTAGACTTTTCAAGAGCAAACTATATTGATCTAATATGATACTACGCTCTGTCGTATTCATGATGGTAGCATCTATCTTAGTGATATGATCTAATGTGTTTTGTGAAAAGCTTTCAATAGAAAATACTAAAAAAACAAAGGGGAATGTAAATCGTAGTGAAAACATTCCCCTAAAATACGATGGAATAGTCTAGCTTTGACCCTGACTCGACTATTTCTGATTCTCTTCCTCTTCCGGTGGTGGCGGTGGTGGTGATGATGGTGATTGGGGACCCGGGGGATTAATTATCGTCCCTCCTAGACAACAAGTCTGTTGCTCATCAAAATCCTCTGTAATTCTTTCTGGAGTACATGAAAAAAGTGTTGTCATAAATAGACCGCACGCTAATAGCATAAATGGCTTTCTCATAATAATGGTTTTTAAATGGACATACCCGTGGCTGTCCGATTAGTAATCAGATTTTTAAAATTGAAATTAAATTGTGATGGAGGGATAATCTCCCTCAACCTTGAGAAGTGGTAAGGGTCATGAGCAAGAATCAACGCCACTTCTCAACCAGCGGTTATTCTTACTTGACGCCTCACGGTCAAAATCCCGATTACTTGATATCTATGATTTGCGCAGATAAACGAGATTTGAGTTACAAATAAACGAGGGTTCTGAGAGATTTGAAAGTAATTGGGCAAAAACTAAATGGAAGATATTTTCCGTATTTTTTAGTCGATGAAAACCTCGGTACTAGATTCTCATAGACTCTTGATAATTAACGCTTTCGCGAAAGCGGAAACTGAACTCAGAGCTGCAAATATCACAAAGGTATCGAAGTATAAAATGGCTGAGCGGGTTTCCCGCTATTTGACCTCTAATGGCTTTTCCTACGGTTTTAGGTCACTAACCAATCTTTACAACGATGCGATGACTGAGGGTGAAATTGTTGTTATCAAGCAAACTCAAGTGATCGAGCTGTTGTCTACATATTTAGGATATGAAGAGTTTGCTGAATTTAGACTCTGCACTAAAAGAAATGCGTTTGATAACTTAAAACCCAGTCATGAGACCGATAACCTAAATTAGCTAGCTGGAATAAGTTTTAGAGTATAGAGGTATATATATTGATGGTTACTGACACCATTATTTTCAGCCTCAAGATTGCGAAAGCAGACCTCTTGTATTGAAAGTAAACGCAACTTCTCAACTGACTATTCTGTAATATCATACCCACCAGATTCAAGAGTATGCTTTATTCTCCTCTCAGAAGGAATCTAATTAATCTGGACAATTTTTGTTGTAGAATGAAATCAGCACAGACAGATTCCTGTAATTGAGCATATTTTGATCATCAAACTCAGATTTGAAGGACTCGCAAGAATTCAAGTATGTCAACATTTGGTTGATTTGAAACGCGCTTTCAAGATAACCGGTGTAAAATAGACTCTCCACATAGAGCCATGAGTTAGCTTCGTGCCATTCTCGCAATAACGTGATTTTGCCGCGATCAATGATTTCCATTTCACTTAAATATTTTGTACCACTAGGTAGTTGTACCTCTACGATTTTGTAGAGTACAGGCCGTCTATTTTTAAGTTTGCCATAAGATGAAATTTCTGAAGCCAGTAATTTTTTATTATCACCATTTAGAAGTTTCAAGACGTACCTCCGTTCCTTTTGCCAAAAGTGGTGATGATCTCGTATGCTTAGCACCTGAATGGTATTGCCGCTTGTAGTTTCAACAAATGGATAAAAATCCTCCTGGCCTAGCATATTTAGAGACTGGAACACAATTGTTATAAAGACTAAGCTCGTTTTTAGAAAATTCATATGGAACCTGATTTCGTCCAAACTTAGCATACTAACTATTCAAGAACCATTAGGCATTTGCCCTATTAAAAAAGGGTCGCAAACTGCGACCCTTTTTCAAATAAATTTCAGCATTGATTAGATATTCAACCAAGCTTTTCTTACTGCAATTTGTTCAGCAGTTGCATCTGGGTTTTCAATTAAGCTTTTACTTGTAGCCATGGGCGTCGTTAAAGTGGCTTTTCTCTCCATCTCCTTACCGTCACGTTCTATGGTATAAGTTATTTCATCTCCGGCTTTCCATTGAAAAACCTGACCGATCACGGCTTGCGCATTGGCAAGGTTCAAATCAGAACCATTAATCTTTAAAATAATGTCATCTGCTTGAACTTTTTGCTCTCTCCAGAATGAATTCTCTAGAGCCATGGCGCTAAACTTTATCAACTGGCGCTCACGATCTGCATCAAAGATGATGTTTTGTCCGCCAGCAAAAATATAGGTGGTTTCCACTTCTTCTTCAGCTAACATCAAGCCCGCTTTGTTGAAAAACTTCTCGTAGTCGATAGGTGTATCACCTGCCACGTGCGTCGTTAAAAATTCACCTATTGATGGGTAGGTCATTTTAGTGATTTCATCAATCAAGGTATCATCTTCAAAGGGTTTGTCCTTTCCATATTTAGTAGAAAGCTCTTTCATTAAACTCAACATGCTGCGGTTACCATTACTCTCCTCACGCATCATGATATCGATACACATCCCGATCAAAGCTCCTTTTGAATACACATTGATATAATTGTCTTTATACGGATCCTCAAGGATGTTTTCACTCATTGTGGTGAAACTCATCGCATCGTCATAGTTCATGGAACTAGCGATCTTGCCCATGACCTCTTGGTAAAACTCCTCCGGTGTAACAAGCCCTTCAGCAACCTGGAAGTGTTGTGCAAAATATTCAGTCACCCCTTCATACATCCATAGGTGCTTTGAAAAAGTGGGCTGGTTGTAATCGAAATAATGAACATCTTCAGAATGTACAGAAAGTGGCGTGACGATATGGAAAAACTCATGAGCAACAACATCTGTCATACTTGAAGCTAATCTTTCTGAATCCATCATCTCTGGAAGCACTACAACGGTAGACGTATGATGCTCTAAAGCTCCGAAGCCTTTAGGAGCAGTCTCAGAACCGTCTGATAGGTATAAGTAAATGTCGTAACGAGCCGTACTGTTGATATCACCTAGATAAGCTTTTTGTGCCTGCATGGTTTTGAACATGTTGTCTTTTTGACTCGCTGCTGTGTGAGTTCCATTAGGAGAGTAAACACTTAAGACAATTTTGATATCGCCTACCATGAACTCCTCAACATCCAGCTTCCCATACATCATAGGATTATCAGTAATGTCAAAATAGCGATCTGCTCTATAACTCGTTGTCATTTTTGACCCATCTTCAGACATTGTAGTCGCAACTTCCTGCAGGGCAGATGTGCGCACAAAATCAGCTGGGGCCGTGACATCGAGATTATAAGCGTTATTCTTGAGGGAATCAAAATACCCTATAAACCCATGTAGATTCAAGACATAGTTGGAATCTTCAATGTTAGTTCCCGACGGTGAAAAAGGCTGCTCGTTACCTATCCCGCCCGTTTGTTCGATATCAAAAGTATCATTTACCAAATATGTGATATAGTCTAATTGCTGGGCATTTGCGACAGTCCAAGTATTGTCATCAGTCTTAGAGACCGGCATTTCTTTTCCAGAATAGTCATAGGCCACAAGGTCATCAACATATTTTCCGAAATCACTTACAGAATACGTTCCCTGAACGACTCTAGGCAACCGATACGTAACCATATCTTGTGTAAATCTACCTGGGTTGATTGTTACTGGTAGTTTGTCATTCACTACCATTGTAAGATCCATGGAAGTCATGATAGGATTTGCCGTGGCAAGATCATTCTTCTTTTGTTTTGTTGAACTACAGCCCACCAGAAATAAAACCGATAGGACTGAGGAAAATATATACTTCATAAAAAAAATAATAGGGGTTTCCCGTTTATAAATCACTTATAGGACTAGCATGAGTCACTATTGTTACTTCTTTTGCTAAGATTTTGGTAGAAAGACCTCTGCCATCATACAGCGTACAGATCCACCGCCCAAAGTTTCGATGGTTGTGATATCTGGATGAATGATCTCGTTGTATTTTTTCAACTTTTCCACCTGATCATTTGATAATGATTGGTACGCTTGATCACTCATAACTAGAAACCGCTCTCCTTTGTCGTTGTGAACCTGCATCATGTTTCCTGCAAAACATGCAACCTGATCTTCAGTAATGTTGACAACTTCCTTGCCGCTTTCCCTGATATGTTTCAAGAGGTTCTTGCGCTCTTTTTTATCATCTACGCTATCTAGGCAAACTACTGCATACTCCTCACCCAGCGCCATCATCACATTTGTATGATAGATAGGCATGCGCTGGTCGCCCACACTTTGATTTGCTGTAAATATCACAGGAGTGTATTCCATATCCTCGCAAAATTCAATGAGCAATTCCTCATGTGCGCGGTCAGAAAGTGAACAGTATGCCAGCTCGTTCTGGCGATCCAGTAGAAGGCTTCCCGTCCCCTCAAGATATACACCTTCATCTTCTGCACTTGAGTAATCAACGACATTATTGATCTTGAAACCTCGCTCCTCAAGAACATCAAGAACTTCTGGTCTGCGTTCCAGCCGGCGATTCTCGGCAAACATGGGGTACAGCACCACATCGCCATTTTCATGGGTGGAGATCCAGTTATTAGGAAATATCGAGTCTGGCGTATCGTGTTTATTATCGTCTTCTATAATGATGACGTTGATGCCTTTTGATTGTAACGCTTTCGCGAAAGCGTCAAATTCTTCCTGAGCTTTTGAATTTTGATTGCGTATCGTTGCTCCCTCATCTTGGTAAAAATTATTTACCGCGGTCTGCTCGTTCAAACGGAAGCGTATGGGGCGCACCATAAAAACGGTGTCTGTGATCTGTTTCATGATCAATTTTTAAAATCTATTTAATCTCTAATCAATGGTAAGGTAGAGCAGCGCAGTAAGCCCTCTTGTTTAGCAATCTCTGCGTAAGGAACCTCTTCAACGGTAATGTCATGAGAACGCAGCCAATTATTGAGGCGCGTAAAGTTGCGCTCGCTTATGACCACGTTAGGAGCGATGGAGAAAATATTTGAGTTCATGTGAAACATTTCCTCTTTGGTAATTTCAAAACAGTTTTGCTTGCCAAATAAATTCACCAGATACTGGTATTCTTCTTCCTGCAAAAATCCATTTTTATGAATAATGCATTTATCCTTGCCCACAGGCTGGAAACAACAATCCAAATGCAATGCATTACTATAGGGATCATTATTATCCTTTCTTAAATCAAATGAAACCACTTTTTTCTTAGGGAAGGTTTCTTCTAGCCAATCGATGGCCTCTACATTTGTTCGCGCAATAATGTAATCAGCATAATCAGCACCTCGATAGGTTCCCACAAAAATGTAATCACCGTACAGCATCACATCGCCACCTTCGATATGGACTTCCTCAGGCGGTCTGATGACCTTATCTGATTCAATTTGGTCTATAACATATTGTATTGCCTCGATCTCCTCCTCCCGATCTGGAAGAATATTAGCCTTAACGAACTTATCATCAATTACGAAACCTATATCGCGCGTAAAGATCTGATTACAATCTTCTATCGTCTTAGGCCTGAAAACCTGAACGTCATATTTTTCAAAAACGGCAGCTACAGCAGCCATTTCTTTTACCATATCTGGAATCTGTGGATATGTACCCTGCCTAATATGTAGTTTACTTTTAGGATCATAAGCGTCTTCTAGGGAAGGTGTGGGCCCATTACTGGCCGCCGTACCTAGAATGACGCTGCGCAAACGTGAGGTCTCATCGTTAACGTGAACATTGATTTTATTCATGATACAAAGGTAGCGATAACGTTATAGGTTGTGAAACAGTAACTGGTATAAATGATTCTATTTGATTCTACTCGAGATTGGTGAAAAAAGTCAAGAGTAGGAAACAGCATAAATTAAAAACCCTCTGAAGAACAGAGGGTTTTCAACTATTTTGATTTTAAAATTCTATCGCTCAGAAACTTCTTTAAAAGCTCTGTGATTTTCACCAGTATAAATCTGTCTAGGCCTGCCTATAGGCTCTTTATTCTCACGCATTTCTTTCCATTGTGCAATCCATCCCGGTAGACGACCCAGTGCAAACATAACCGTGAACATCTCAACAGGGATTCCCATAGCGCGATAGATAATCCCAGAGTAAAAGTCTACGTTAGGATACAATTTACGATCTACAAAATAAGAATCTTCTAGCGCTTCTTTCTCAAGACCTTTTGCAATATCTAAGATAGGATCCTCAACACCTAGGTCACCTAGTACTTCATCAGCAGCTTTTTTAATGATTCTTGCTCGCGGGTCAAAGTTTTTATAAACCCTGTGACCGAAGCCCATCAAACGGAAAGGATCTTCTTTATCCTTTGCTTTACCCATATACTTCTTAGTATCGCCACCATCTTCTTTAATCGCCTCAAGCATTTCGAGCACGGCTTGATTTGCACCACCATGCAATGGTCCCCATAAGGCATTTATTCCAGCACTCAAACTTGCGTAAAGACCAGCATGAGAGGATCCTACAATGCGCACTGTACTTGTAGAACAGTTTTGCTCATGATCTGCGTGAAGAATTAATAACTTATCTAGCGCATTTACTACTACCGGATTTATTTCATAATTCTTACTTGTCTTTTTAAACATCATTTGCAAGATGTTCTCGACATAGCCTAGATTATCATCCCCATAATCAAGTGGCTGACCGGTACGTTTTCTTAATGCCCATGCAACAAGAACTGGGAATTTACCCATGATCTTAACGATGGCATTATACATATCATCTTCATTCTCAATATTTACAGATGAAGGATTGAACGCGATTAAAGCACTCGTCAACGAAGAGAGAACTCCCATGGGATGCGCAGATTTTGGGAAGCCGTCCAAGATTTTCTTCACATCTTCATCTACATGAGAATTCTCTTTAATATCTGAATGAAATTTTTCCAGCTGAGATTCTGTAGGCAACTCTCCAAAAATCAACAAGTATGCAACTTCAAGAAAATTTGCTTTGTCAGCAAGATCTTCAATAGAATAACCACGGTAACGCAAAATCCCTTCTTCTCCATTTAAAAAGGTGATTGCACTTGTGCAGCTACCGGTGTTTTTATAACCTGGATCAAGGGTAACAAGGCCGCCTGTTGCGCCTCGCAAAGCTTTGATATCTATACCTTTTTCGTTTTCTGTACCTGTGATAACGGGAAATTCGTACTTCTTCCCATCAAATTCTAAAGTTGCCTTATCTGCCATTGGATTTCATTGATTTTAACTACTTACGAAAATACACCACAGCCCTCGTATTTGATAATTTCAAGGCTTTATATTTATGATTTTAGCATAATTTTTTGTAGAAAAAGATGTATTTCATGGTCCCTAATAAACATCTGTCAAAAAATAAAGCCATCCCTAATTTCAGGAATGGCTTTAAAAAGATATCTAGGTAATGATCGTTTAAAAGTTACGCTTTCGCGAAAGCGTAACAAACAAAATCACTTCTCATCATAAATTAGAATTGAAACGCCTTTCTGCCCGGATAGTAGGCGTTTTCTGCAAGTTCCTCTTCAATACGCAACAGCTGATTGTATTTAGCCATACGATCTGATCTGGACGCAGAACCAGTTTTGATCTGTCCCGTGCTTAGAGCTACAGCAAGATCAGCAATAGTATTATCTTCAGTTTCTCCACTACGGTGTGACATCACAGATGTATAACCTGCTTTGTGCGCCATATTTACCGCCGCTATAGTCTCTGTAAGCGTACCGATCTGGTTCACTTTGATCAAGATACTGTTTGCAATATCGTTATCGATTCCTTTGCCCAGGCGTTCTACGTTTGTCACAAATAAGTCATCTCCTACCAGCTGGACTTTATCACCGGCAAGCTCGGTAAGTTTTTTCCAACCTTCCCAGTCATTCTCATCCATCCCATCCTCTATAGAAATGATGGGATACTTCTCCACAAGATCAGCAAGGTATTGCGCTTGTTCTTGTGAGGTCCTTACTCGACCGCTGTCGCCCTCAAACTTAGCATAGTCATATTTACCATCTACGTAAAATTCTGCAGCGGCACAATCTAAAGCGATCATCACATCCTTCCCAGGATTGTAACCAGCATTTTTTGTAGCTAGTAATATGGTGTCCAAAGCATCTTCTGTCCCATCAAGCTTAGGAGCAAAACCACCCTCATCTCCTACTGCGGTGCTCAAACCGCGATCATGCAAAACTTTTTTCAAGTGATGAAAGATTTCTGTACCCATTTGCAATGCATGCGAGAAACTTTCAGCTTCTACCGGCATGACCATGAATTCCTGAAATGCGATGGGTGCATCTGAATGTGATCCTCCATTGATGATATTCATCATGGGAACGGGTAGCATTGAAGCGCTCATCCCACCGATGTATTTATAAAGTGGTTGACCCAGCTCTGCAGCGGCAGCTTTAGCGCAAGCGAGAGAAACCCCCAAGATTGCGTTTGCTCCCAGTTTTGCTTTATTTGAAGTACCGTCAAGCTCGATCATTTTATTATCAATGAATGCCTGTTCAAATACTGATACTCCCAGAAGTTCTTCTGCGATCGTTTCGTTTACGTTTGCGACCGCTTTTGTCACTCCTTTACCCATAAAAGAATCACCTCCGTCACGCAATTCAACGGCTTCGTGCTCCCCAGTAGATGCTCCTGATGGTACAGCAGCACGTCCCATAACACCATTTGAAGTCAAGACATCTACCTCTACTGTAGGATTTCCACGGCTGTCAAAAATTTGTCTAGCGTGTACTTCTATTATTGTACTCATACTGTTAGTTCTTTGGATTGTTTAATTAGTGAAATAAAATCGTCAAATAGGTAAGTGGCATCATTAGGCCCTGGACCTGCTTCGGGATGGTACTGTACTGAAAAGCAAGGCGCATTTTTGAGTTTGATACCTGCAACAGTATCATCATTAAGATGGTAATGGGTAATTTCTACGTTTTCAGTCTGTTCTGCTTCCTCGCGATTGATTGCAAACCCGTGGTTTTGAGAAGTTATCTCTCCTTTGCCGGTTGTTATATTCTTGATGGGATGGTTGATGCCTCTATGACCATTGTGCATCTTGTAGGTTGAAATCCCTTGAGCTAGGGCTATTACTTGATGTCCTAGACAAATTCCAAACAAAGGTTCTCGAGCAGCGATAATATTTTGAGCCGTCAAAATCGCATCTGTCAAAGGTTGAGGGTCGCCTGGCCCATTAGATATGAAGTATCCGTCTGGTTCAAAAGCTTTCATCTCATCAAAGCTCGTATTGTAGGGGAAAATTTTTATGTAGACATCACGCTTTGCGAGATTCTTGAGAATGTTTGTTTTTATACCAAGATCTAAAGCTGCTACTTTAAACTTAGCTGTAGGCTTTCCAAAGTAGTAGGGTTCTTTACAACTCACTTGTGAAGCAAGCTCTAACCCCTTCATACTAGGAACATCTTTCAATTGGTCATGCAAAGCAGGAAGATCGTTTACCTGAGTAGATACGATAGCGTTCTGTGCTCCATTCTCGCGAATGTAAGCTACAAGGGCTCTGGTATCAATATCTGTAATTATGACTAAATTGTTTTTTGATAAATAACTCAACAAGTCTTCCTCAGCTAGTGATCTACTAAAAGATTCTGAGAAATTTTTACAGACCAAGGCTGAAATCGTTACTCCGGCAGATTCACTTTCTTCCATCGCAGTACCGTAATTGCCAATATGCGCGTTAGTAGTTACCATGATTTGACCAAAATAAGAAGGGTCTGTAAAGATTTCTTGATAGCCGGTAGTCCCAGTATTGAAACATATCTCTCCCGTTGCGGTACCTCCTAAGCCAACTGCTTTTCCATAAAATGTAGCGCCATCATTTAAGATGACAACTGCGTCTTTTTTATCTATGTATGCCATAATCTGAACTCAAAAATAATGATAAAAAAAAGGATCAATGCAAAAACATTGATCCTTCTAAAAGATTTAAAATGAAGATTTTATTCTTCTTCATTAGTATTTTCTGTGTTAGTATCGGCAGCCTTTTTAGAACGGCTACGTCTACTTCTACGTGTAGATCCAGATTTTTTCTTATCACCTATGCTGTATAATTCGTTATAATCTACTAATTCGATCATAGCCATATCAGCATTATCACCAAGTCTGTTACCTAATTTGATGATACGAGTATATCCACCTGGACGATCTGCAACTTTTGCAGATACTTCTCTAAACAAGGTTGTTACTGCCTCTTTATTTCTGAGCTTAGCGAAGGTTAATCTACGATTATGAGTGGTATCCTCCTTAGACTTAGTTATAAGTGGCTCAACATATTGCTTGAGAGCTTTTGCTTTTGCTACAGTAGTGTTAATACGCTTATGCTCAATAAGAGAACATGCCATATTAGACAACATAGCCTTACGGTGCGCAGTCTTTCTACTTAAATGATTTACTTTCTTTCCGTGTCTCATTGTAATCTATTTATGAACTAGGCAAAACCTAGTCACGGTCTAATTTATATTTTGAAAGATCCATCCCGAAATTAAGACCTTTTACATTTACTAATTCCTCCAACTCAGTCAATGACTTTTTACCGAAGTTTCTAAACTTCATCAAATCATTTTTGTTGAATGAAACTAGATCTCCCAGAGTCTCTACTTCAGCAGCCTTGAGACAATTCAATGCTCTAACCGAAAGCTCCATATCGACAAGCTTTGTTTTAAGCAATTGTCTCATGTGAAGACTTTCCTCGTCATAAGTTTCAGTCTGAGCAATCTCATCAGCTTCAAGAGTTATTCTCTCATCAGAAAACAACATAAAGTGATGAATGAGGGTTTTAGCAGCTTCAGTCAGTGCTTGCTTAGGATGAATACTACCATCAGTTATGATTTCAAAAACCAATTTTTCATAATCGGTTTTCTGCTCAACACGGTAGTTTTCAATACTATATTTTACGTTCTTGATAGGAGTAAAAATACTATCTATCGCGATCG
Source organism: uncultured Flavobacteriaceae bacterium (assembly GCA_964631155.1). GTDB lineage: Bacteria > Bacteroidota > Bacteroidia > Flavobacteriales > Flavobacteriaceae > Nonlabens. The sequence goes on along the minus strand of CAZVYO010000010.1, from coordinate 118,818 downwards.
TACCAAGTGCTGCACTAGGGTTTTTATTCTCCTCTGCTGGTACATAACCTCTACCTTTTTCAATAGTTAATTCAAGATTAAGGTTGACGCTCTTTTCAGTATTGCAAATTACCATATCAGGATTTAAAACTTGAAAACCTGATATATATCTTTGTAAATCACCAGCGGTGAACTGATCTTTTCCAGAAAAAGATACGTTTACTACCTCACTATCTACTTCGTCAATTTGTCTTCTGAAACGCACCTGCTTGAAATTAAGGATTATTTCAGTTACATCTTCAACTACACCTTCTATAGTCGTGAACTCATGATCCACACCTTCAATTCTGATTGAGGTGATTGCGAAACCTTCTAACGAAGAAAGTAAGACCCTTCTAAGTGCATTACCAACAGTAAGTCCATAGCCTGGTTCAAGGGGTCTAAATTCGAATTTGCCTTCAAAATCGGTAGAATCAATCATGATTACCTTATCTGGCTTCTGAAAATTTAATATTGCCATTTGATTACTTTCTTGTTGGTTATTATTTAGAGTACAATTCAACGATCAACTGCTCCTTGATATTTTCAGGAATCTGAATTCTCTCAGGGACTGAAACGAATGTTCCCGACATTGAAGCTTTGTTGAAAGTTATATAGTCATAAACCTTGTCATTAGAGCTAAGCGCATCATCAATCGCTGTAAGCGATTTAGATTTTTCTCTTACTGACACTTCATCACCAGGTTTCAATTGGAAAGAAGGTATGTTGACGAGCTCACCATTAACCGTAATGTGACGGTGGGAAACCAGCTGACGAGCGCCACGTCTCGTGCGCGCTAACCCCATACGGTATACCACGTTATCCAAACGCGATTCACAAAGCCCAAGTAGAACTTCGCCAGTAATACCAGTACTCCTTACCGCTTTTTCAAACATCAATCTAAATTGACGCTCAAGTATGCCGTAAGTGTATTTTGCTTTTTGTTTTTCTTTGAGCTGAACAGCATATTCAGACTCTTTACCACGGCGACGTGCGTTACCGTGCATCCCTGGAGGATAATTCTTTTTCTCCAGCGCTTTACTAGGGCCAAAAATAGGCTCTCTAAATCTACGAGCTATTTTTGCCTTAGGACCTCTATATCTAGCCATTTATGAAAAATTAATGTGGTGTACTATGAATTCAGGTCAATATCCTTCGATAGTCAGATAACCACAAGGTTAAAATTAATTATACTCTTCTTCTTTTTGGAGGGCGACATCCATTATGAGGCAATGGAGTAACATCTACAATTTCAGATACTTCAATGCCAGAATTGTGGATAGTCCTGATCGCACTCTCACGACCATTCCCTGGTCCTTTTACGTAAGCTTTCACCTTACGTAGACCTGCTTCATGAGCAACTTTAGAACAATCTTCAGCTGCAAGTTGAGCAGCATATGGAGTATTCTTTTTAGACCCCCTGAAGCCCATCTTACCAGCAGATGACCAAGAGATTACCTCTCCTTTTTTATTTGTTAGAGAAATAAGGATATTGTTGAAGGAAGAAGATATATGAGCTTCTCCTACGCTATCAACTACAACCTTACGCTTTTTAGCAACTGTTTTAGACTTTGCCATAATGTTTACTTATTATTTAGTTGCTTTCTTCTTGTTAGCAACAGTCTTACGTTTTCCTTTTCTGGTACGTGAATTATTCTTAGTACGCTGACCTCTTAAGGGAAGACCAGATCTGTGACGAATCCCTCGGTAACAACCTATGTCCATCAATCGCTTGATGTTCATTTGTGTTTCAGAACGTAATTCACCCTCAATTGTAAACTCACCTATAGCGTTACGAATTTTACCTATCTCGTCGTCATTCCACTCATTCACCTTCTTATCAACGCCTACACCAGTAGAAATAAGAACCTCTTTAGCACGACTTCTACCTACACCGTAAATGTAAGTCAAGGCAATCTCGCCTCTTTTATTTTTTGGTATATCTACCCCTGCAATTCTAGCCATAGCTTAACCTTGTCTTTGTTTAAATTTTGGGTTTTTCTTGTTGATGACGTAAAGACGGCCTTTACGGCGTACGATCTTACAGTCAGCACTTCTCTTTTTAATTGACGCTCTTACTTTCATAATTAGTATCTATAAGTGATCCTTGCTTTTGATAAATCGTAAGGACTCATTTCTAATTTCACTTTATCTCCTGGTAAAAGTTTGATATAGTGCATACGCATCTTACCAGAAATATGCGCAGTCACAACATGTCCATTTTCAAGCTCAACTCTAAACATTGCGTTAGATAAAGCTTCAATTATTGACCCGTCTTGTTCTATTGCTGATTGCTTCGCCATTATGCTACTTGTTGTTTTCTATTTTTTCCTGACTTAATCAAACCATCATAATGACGATTTAATAAATAAGAATTGATCTGCTGCATAGTATCGATAGCCACACCAACCATAATCAAAAGTGAGGTACCACCGTAAAACAATGCCCAAGCTTGGGTCACTCCCATTAAAGAAACGATGGCTGGGAATATAGCGACTAAAGCCAAAAATATAGATCCAGGCAACGTAATCTGTGACATGATGCGATCAAGGTATTCTGAGGTTTCCGTACCAGGCCTTATGCCAGGGATAAATCCACCATTTCTTTTAAGATCATCTGCCATTTTATTTGTTGGAACTGTAATGGCCGTATAGAAATAAGTGAAAACAATTATCAATAAAGCGAAAACCAAATTATACCAAAATCCAAAAATATCAGAAAACAAAGTAGCAACATTAGTAGCCCAGCTCTGTTCTAACGAACCAAGGGCAGCCGGAACAAACATGATCGCTTGCGCGAAAATAATAGGCATAACTCCAGACGCATTCAATTTCAAGGGAATGTACTGTCTAGCTCCAAATGCGTTCTTTTCATAACCACCTGTAGCAGTTCTCCTAGCATACTGAACAGGGATTCTCCTTGTCGCCATAACGAGCATAATACATGCCAAAATCACAACCAACCAGATGACTATTTCAATGAGCACCACAAAAGCACCACCACCATCAGTCCATTGTGAATTTAATTCCTGAAGGAAAGCTTGTGGAAGAGTAGCGATAATACCTACCATTATAAGTAGTGAAATACCATTACCAATACCTTTATCAGTAATCTTTTCTCCCAACCACATAGCAAAGACACAACCAGTCACTAATATAATCGTGCTTATAACCACAAATAAAGTCATATTGTCCTGCATCATATATGCAGATTTAGGAACCCCTAAAGTCTCAAGACTCAAAAGGTAACTAGGCGCTTGAATCAAACAAATACCAATCGTCAACCATCGAGTGATTTGGTTAATCTTTCTACGACCTGATTCTCCTTCTTTCTGTAATTTTTGCAAATAAGGGATAGCAATCCCCATCAATTGCACAACAATACTTGCTGAGATATAAGGCATAATCCCAAGTGCAAATACAGAAGCATTAGCAAAAGCTCCTCCGGTAAACGCATTCAAAATACCACCTATTCCACCTTCAAAGTTTGATGAAAAGCCACCTAACTGAGTAGAATCGATTCCAGGTAGTACTACTTGGGCACCAAAACGGTAAACGAGGAGTAAAGAAAAGGTCATTATGACCCTATTCTTAAGCTCCTCAATCTTCCAAATATTTTTAATGGTTTCGATCAATTTCATTTGATTGATTTAAATTGTTGTTACTGAACCACCAGCAGCTTTAATAGCCTCTTCAGCAGATGCTGAAAATTTATGAGCAGTCACATTAACAGCTTCTTTGATCTCACCGTTTCCAAGAATCTTTACCAGATCATTTTTTCCTACAAGACCTACACTTACTAAATCTTCAAAACCAAAATTATTCTCTAAACGATTTTCCTCTACATAAGATTGAATCGTAGAAAGATTGATAGCCTGATACTCTGTTCTGTTACGATTAGTAAAACCGAACTTAGGAACGCGACGTTGAAGAGGCATTTGCCCACCTTCAAAACCAATCTTCTTAGAGTATCCCGATCTTGATTTAGCTCCTTTATGACCACGAGTAGCAGTACCACCTTTTCCGGTACCCTGTCCTCTACCTATGATTTTACCTGCTTTCTTGTTTGAACCTTCAGCAGGTTTTAGATTATTTAAACTCATGATAAATATTTTACGCCTTCTCTACAGAGATGAGGTGTTCAACTTTTGCTATCATACCGAGTACAGCTGGACTATCCTCGTGTACACGAACCTGATTCATCTTATGAAGACCTAAAGCTTCAAGAGTTCGCTTTTGACGTGCAGTACGATTGATCGCACTTTTAATTTTCTTTACTTTCAACTTAGCCATTTCCTACAATCTTAACCGTTAAAAACTTTCTGAAGAGAAATTCCTCGTTCCTTAGCAATTGCCTCAGGACTTCTCAATTGTAGCAATGCGTCAAAGGTAGCTTTTACAACATTGTGTGGGTTTGATGATCCTTGATTTTTACTTAATACATCATGAACTCCAACTGCCTCAAGAACAGCACGGATTGCACCACCAGCGATTACTCCAGTACCTTCTGATGCAGGCATCAACAACACGCGCGCACCACCAAATTTACCTTTTTGCTCGTGAGGAATAGTACCCTTTTGGAGAGGAATACGTACCAAGTTTTTCTTAGCATCTTCTACCGCTTTAGATATTGCTTCAGAAACCTCTTTAGACTTACCCAAACCATGACCTACTACACCGTTCTCATCGCCGACTACTGTGATTGCAGAGAAACCAAATGCACGACCACCCTTTGTTACCTTAGTTACGCGCTGCACACCTACCAAACGATCTTTCAAATCAAGACCTCCTGGCTTTACGGTTTCTACATTTTTATATTTTTGATACATCAAATGTGTGTTTTCAATTAAAATTTAAGACCTGCTTCTCTTGCACTATCAGCAAGAGCTTTAACACGGCCGTGGTATAAATACCCTCCACGATCAAAAGCAACTATCTCAACACCTGCTTTTTGAGCACGGTCTGCAATTAGTTTACCAACTTCTTTGGCTTGTTCAACTTTCGCGGAAGCGGAATCTATATCTCTAGAAGAAGCGGCTGCTAAAGTTTTACCATCAACATCATTAATGATTTGAGCATAAATTTCTTTATTACTCCTGTAAACTGCCAAACGAGGTCGAGTAGCATCACCAGAAACAACCTTTCTGATTCTTGAACGTATTTTATTTCTACGAGCTGACTTTGAAAATGCCATAATTATTGCTTTTAAGCTGATTTACCAGCTTTTCTTCTTATTTCTTCTCCTTTGAACTTAATTCCTTTTCCTTTATATGGTTCAGGTTTTCTAAACTCTCTGATCTTAGCAGCAACTTGACCTACTAGCTGCTTATCATAAGAAGTAAGCTTAACTAAAGGGTTTTTACCTTTTTCAGAGACTGTCTCAACTTTAACCTCTGGAGCTATGTCAAGAACGATGTTATGAGAAAAACCTAAAGCAAGATCAAGTTTTTGACCTTGATTTGAAGCACGGTAACCTACACCCACAAGCTCCAATTCCTTAGTCCAACCGTTAGAAACACCATGAATCATATTATTGATCAAGGCTCTGTACAAACCATGTTTAGCTCTGTGTTCCTTTGAGTCTGTAGGGCGTTCAACAACCACTTTATTATCCTCAACTTTCACATCAACACCATCGATAGATTGCTTCAATTCACCTAATTTCCCTTTAACGGAAACCTCGCCGTTATTAAATTTAACCTCTACTCCTGTGGGTATATCAATGGGATTTTTTCCTATTCTAGACATAACTTAAATTCTTCTTTTAGTAAACGTAACAAAGAACCTCTCCACCAACATTTTCAGAACGAGCCTGCTTGTCTGTCATGACACCTTTACTGGTTGACACAATAGCTATACCTAGTCCATTCAAAATACGTGGCAATTCTTTTGCTCCTGAATACTTACGTAAACCTGGCTTAGACAATCTCTGAAGATCCTTGATTACGGACTCCTTTGTTTCCTTATTATACTTAAGAGCGATCTTGATCACTTCTTGTGCCTGACCCTCCTCAAACTTATAGCTAAGGATATAACCTTGATCAAACAAGATTTTTGTAATTTCTTTCTTCAAGTTTGAAGCTGGCACTTCAACAACTCTATGACTTGCTCTTACTGCGTTTCTTATTCTAGTAAGATAATCTGCTATAGGATCTGTATTCATAATAATATTATTTTGCTGATTACCAACTAGCTTTTTTAACACCTGGAATTAGACCTTTATTAGCCATTTCACGAAACATTACACGTGATATACCAAATTGTCTCATATATCCTTTAGGACGACCAGTCAACTTACAACGGTTGTGAAGACGTACTTTAGAACTATTCTTTGGTAACTTTTGCAACGCTTCATAATCACCTGCCTCTTTAAGAGCTTTACGCTTCTCAGCGTATTTATCTACTAAAGCTTGGCGCTTGCGCTCACGCGCTTTCATTGATTCTTTTGCCATTTCTTAATTCTTTTTGAAGGGTAAACCTAGTTCCGTAAGTAGAGATTTAGCCTCGTTGTCAGTCTCAGCAGTCGTAACAAAGGTGATATCCATACCAGATATCTTATTCACCTTATCAATATTGATTTCTGGGAAAATGATCTGCTCAGTAATACCTAAGTTATAGTTTCCACGTCCATCAAAACCGTCGGCTTTGATTCCCTGAAAATCACGTACTCGTGGTAAAGCTACCGTTACCAGTCTATCCAGAAATTCATACATTTTCTCACCACGTAGCGTCACTTTTACGCCTATAGGCATTCCCTTTCTCAACTTAAAAGAAGCAACATCCTTTTTTGAGAGAGTAGCAACCGCTTTCTGACCCGTGATCGCTGTAAATTCTTCAAGTGAATAATCGATCAACTTCTTGTCAGCTACTGCAGCACCTACTCCACGGCTGAGTACAATTTTCTGTAACTTAGGAATTTCCATGACATTTGCGTAGTTGAATTCTTCCTTCAACGACTTAGCCACTTTTTCCTGATACTCTTTTTTGAGCCTTGGTACGTACGACATGATTAAATTACTTCTTTATTTGATTTTGCAAATCTAACTTTCTTACCATCTTCAGTACGATAACCCACTTTGGTAGGATTACCTTCTTTATCCAATAATGTTAAGTTAGAAATATGTAATGGAGCCTCCATTTCAACAATACCACCCTGAGGATTTGAAGCACTAGGCTTCTGGTGTTTTGAAACCATATTGACACCCTCAACTACAGCTTTGTTCTTTTCACGAAGAACCTTTTTGATAACTCCTTGCTGACCTTTGTTTTCACCAGCAACAACCTTAACGGTATCTCCAGATTTTAATTTGATTTTAGTCATAACTACAACTTAAAGCACCTCTGGCGCTAGTGAAACAATTTTCATGAATTGCTTATCACGCAATTCACGTGCCACAGGACCGAAAACACGGGTTCCTCTCATTTCAGATGTTGGATTCAATAGAACACAAGCATTATCATCGAAACGGATATATGATCCATCTGCTCTTCTTACTTCCTTTCTAGTCCTCACCACTACAGCGGTTGAAACAGCCCCTTTTTTGATGTTTCCATTAGGGGTAGCCTCTTTTACAGAAACCACTATTTTATCACCTACTGAAGCGTAGCGACGTTTCGTGCCACCCAATACTCTGATACAAAGAACTTCTTTAGCACCTGTATTATCAGCAACCTTTAATCTTGACTCTTGTTGTACCATTACTTAGCTCTTTCAATGATTTCTACCAATCTCCAGTTCTTAGACTTGCTCAAAGGACGAGTTTCCATTATACGGACAGTATCCCCTTCATTGCACTCATTCTTCTCATCATGGGCAACATATTTTTTAGTCTTAAGAACGAACTTACCATACATAGGGTGCTTCTGTCTTTTAACCTCTGCAACCACAATGCTTTTATCCATCTTATTGCTGCTTACAACACCAATACGTTCTTTACGTAAACTTCTACCTTCCATAACTATTAGGCTTTGTTGTTATTTAATGCTGTGCTAAGACGAGCAATAGTCTTTCTTGTTTTAGTTATCTGAGAAGGATTGTCTAAAGGCGACATTGCATGCATTCTTTTCATTTCTGCATAACTTGCTCTAACCTCTGTGAGCTTTTGAGTTACCTCCTCTTGAGACAAACCTTTAATTTCTGACTGCTTCATGATAATTTTATTCTTGATAATCGCGAGCCACGATAAACTTTGTTTTGACAGGTAACTTCTGAGCCGCAAGTCTTAAAGCCTCACGTGCAGTTTCTAATGGAACACCAGAAACTTCAAAAAGAATACGACCTGGCTTAACTACTGCTGCCCAATAATCAACATTACCTTTACCCTTACCCATACGCACCTCGAGAGGTTTCTTAGTGATAGGCTTATCCGGGAAGATTTTTATCCAAAGAGAACCTTCTCTTTTCATATAACGAGTAGCAGCGATACGAGCCGCCTCAATCTGACGAGAATTAATAAACTCCGAGTCTAGCGATTTGATTCCAAAAGTTCCGTAAGCTAATTGGTTACCCCTACCAGAGTTACCTTTCATACGGCCCTTTTGTTGCTTTCTAAATTTTGTCTTTCTAGGTTGTAACATCTTCTATCACCTTATTTTCTACGTCTGCGGTTATTACCACCTCGACCTGCGTTAGACTTACCTTGTTTCTTAGACATTCCTACAAGAGGAGAAAGATCTCTTTTACCATAAACCTCTCCTTTCATAATCCAGACTTTAACTCCAATTCTACCATAAGTAGTATGGGCTTCTACTAGTGCATAATCAATATCTGCTCTAAAAGTAGATAGAGGAATACGTCCATCTTTAAAAGACTCTGAACGTGCCATTTCAGCACCATTTAATCTTCCAGATATCTGAATTTTGATACCTTCAGCATTCATTCTCATCGCTGCTGCGATGGCCATTTTAATAGCGCGACGGTAGCTTATACGATTCTCTATCTGACGAGCCACACTAGCGGCAACCAAATGTGCATCTAATTCTGGTCTTTTAATTTCAAATATGTTAATCTGAACTTCTTTTCCAGAAATTTTCTTAAGCTCCTCTTTTAGACGATCAACTTCTTGACCCCCCTTACCAATTATGATACCAGGACGAGCTGTTGTAATTGTGATCGTAACTAACTTAAGCGTGCGCTCAATGATAATTCTTGAAACACTAGCTTTTGCCAGACGAGCATGAATATATTTTCTAATCTTATCGTCTTCGGCTAATTTATCTCCGTAATCGTTACCACCATACCAGTTAGATTCCCAACCTCTGATGATTCCTAGACGATTTCCTATTGGATTTGTTTTTTGTCCCATTTCTTCTTAGTTAGCCGTTGCCGTTTTTGCTTCACCCAAAATAAGGGTCACGTGATTAGACCTCTTTCTTATTCTGTGAGCCCTTCCCTGAGGAGCCGGACGCAATCTCTTAAGCATAGAACCTCCATCTACTCTAATTTCCTTAACAAATAGATTTGCTTCAGAAACATCGCCATCCTCATTTTTAGATTGCCAGTTTGCGATGGCAGAAACCAAAAGCTTGTCAAGCTTTCTTGCAGATTCCTTAGAACTAAACTTCAAGATATTTAAAGCATCCTCAACTCTTTTACCTCTGATGATGTCAGCAACGAGTCTCATCTTTCTAGGAGATGTAGGACAGTTATTCAATTTTGCGATAACCAGGTTCTTGTTCTCCTCCTTGCGCCTGAGCGCAGATTCTTTCTTACGTACTCCCATGACAATTACCTTTTACCTTTATTTTTTGAACCACCATGACCTCTGTAGGAACGCGTCGGAGAAAATTCTCCAAGCTTATGACCAACCATGTTTTCCGTAACATACACAGGGACAAATTGACGACCATTATGGACGGCAATTGTTTGACCTACGAAATCAGGAGTTATCATAGACGCTCTAGACCATGTCTTGATTACACTCTTTTTACCAGACTCAACATTTTGAGCCACCTTAGCTTCCAGCTTATGAAAAACGTAAGGTCCTTTTTTTAATGAACGAGCCATAACTTATTTCTTTCTACGTTCTAAAATATATTGAGTACTAGCCTTATTAACATCTCGTGTACGGAAACCTTTAGCAGGTATACCATTACGTGAGCGTGGGTGACCACCAGAAGCTCTACCTTCACCACCTCCCATGGGGTGATCAACAGGGTTCATTGCTACCGGTCTTGTTCTAGGTCTTCTACCTAACCAGCGACTTCTACCAGCTTTACCGCCTACGATCAATTGATGATCACTATTAGATATCGCACCTATCGTAGCCATACATTCTTGAAGAATCAATCTTGTTTCTCCAGAAGGCATTTTAACGGTTGCGTACTTACCATCACGAGCCATAAGCTGAGCAAATGAACCAGCACTACGCGCAATGATGGCGCCTTGACCCGGTCTTAACTCTATGCAGCTAATGATAGAACCCAGAGGTATGTTCGCAAGCTTCATAGCGTTACCCACTTCTGGAGCAACATCTTCACCTGATACAATGTTTTGACCAACAGCCAAGCCATTCTGAGCGATCACATAACGCTTTTCGCCATCTTGGTAATTTACCAAGGCGATAAAAGCTGTTCTGTTAGGATCATACTCTATGGTAGCAACGGTAGCAGGTATACCATGACGATCACGTTTAAAATCTATCATACGGTAGCGGCGCTTGTGACCTCCACCCTTGTACCTCATGGTCATACGACCTGAAGCATTTCGACCACCTGAACGTTTTTTCGGACCAAGAAGACTCTTCTCCGGCTTATCAGTAGTGATGGCGTCGAACCCATTCACAACTCTAAAACGCTGTCCAGGAGTTACTGGTTTTAATTTTCTAACTGACATTGAATGTCTCTATTATAAATTACTATATAAATCGATGGTGTCACCATCCTTAAGTTGTACAAATGCCTTTTTAACAGCACCTGTTTTACCAACTTGCATTCCTGATTTTGTGTATTTGGTTTTGCGCTCGATGCGAGTATTCATAGTCAATACTTTAACTACATCAACTCCATACACACGCTCTACCTCTTTTTTGATCTCAACTTTGTTAGCCTTAGGAGACACCACAAAACCATATCTATTATACAACTCACTATCTCTAGTAGCCTTTTCAGTAATGATGGGTTTTATTAGAATACTCATGACTAATTTGTTAAATTTTTGACCACATCTTCTAGAGCATCCTCAAGAAGAACAAGATTTGTGGCATTTACTATCTTGTAAGTGTTTAATTCTGAATGTGTTAGCACTTCAACACCCTCCAAATTTCGCGAAGACAAATATACATTATTATTTAATCCGCCCAACACAAACAAAGATTTTTTATCTACAAGCCCTAAATCCTTTAAAACTGCAACAAAATCCTTTGTTTTAGGAGTATCAATCGAGATGCTATCCAAGACGGTGATATTACCTTCTTGAGCCTTCATGCTCAGAGCACTTTTTCTGGCTAATCTCTTTTGATTTTTGTTCAATTTGAAAGAATAGCTACGTGGTACAGGACCGAAGATTCTACCACCACCTCTAAAGATGGGAGACTTAATGGAACCTGCTCTCGCAGTACCTGTTCCTTTCTGTTTTTTAATCTTCCTTGTACTACCTACTATCTCGGCTCTTTGCTTAGCCTTGTGTGTACCTTGACGCTGATTTGCTAGATATTGTTTAACATCCAGATAAATCGCATGCTCATTAGGCTCAACACCGAAAACGTCTGCAGAAAGCTCTACTTCACGTCCAGTATCTTTTCCCTTGATGTCTTTTACTGCTACTTTCATTACTTCTGAACGATTACGTAAGAGTTCTTGTGTCCTGGAACACAACCTTTAACTACAAGTAGGTTCTTATCTGCAACCACTTTAAGTACTCTTAAATTTTCAACTTTAACTTTCTCGCTTCCCATCTGACCAGCCATACGCATTCCCTTGAATACACGAGCAGGATAAGATGCAGCACCGATAGATCCCGGAGCTCTCAAACGGTTGTGCTGACCATGAGTTTGCTGACCTACACCACCAAAACCGTGGCGCTTTACCACACCTTGAAAACCTTTACCCTTTGAAGTTCCAGAAACATCTACAAACTCACCTTCGGTAAACATCTCAACCGTGATGCTATCACCTAATTTGTACTCCTCATCAAAACCTTTGAATTCAGCAACCTTTCTTTTGACAGCAGTACCAGCTTTCTTAAAGTGACCCTGGGCCGCCTTAGAAGCATTTTTGTCTGATTTGTCATCGAAACCGAGCTGAAGGGCAGCATAGCCATCCGTTTCTTCAGTTCTGACTTGGGTAACTACACAGGGACCTGCCTGTATAACGGTACAAGGGATATTTTTCCCATTCTCGTCATAGATGCTGGTCATACCTATTTTTTTTCCTATTAACCCAGACATATTTATTGATTTAAAAATTGTTGAGATCCCGCTTTCGCGAAAGCGGGAATCCTTTTAACTCTATCTATTAATTACACTTTGATCTCTACTTCCACACCGCTAGGCAACTCAAGCTTCATCAACGCATCGATGGTTTTTGAAGATGAACTGTAGATGTCGAGCAATCTCTTGTAAGAACTAAGTTCAAACTGCTCTCTCGACTTCTTATTTACGTGTGGAGAACGTAAAACGGTAAAGATTTTTTTGTGTGTGGGAAGAGGTATGGGACCAGTAACTACTGCTCCTGTAGTCTTCACCGTCTTTACGATTTTTTCAGCAGATTTATCTACCAGCATGTAATCGTAAGATTTTAATTTGATTCTGATTTTTTGACTCATCTGTTGAATATTAATTGTTTCCTTTTGACGCTGCGATTACTTCTTCACTAATGTTTGAAGGAGTCTCTGCGTAGTGTGAAAATTCCATCGTAGAAGTTGCACGACCTGAAGAAAGTGTACGTAACGTAGTCACATAACCAAACATCTCAGAAAGTGGCACATCTGCCTTAACAACTTTTGCACCTGCACGGTCACTCATATCGTTAACCTGACCACGACGGCGGTTCAAGTCTCCCACGATATCACCCATGTTTTCTTCAGGGGTCAAAACTTCAAGCTTCATGATAGGCTCAAGAATTACCGCACCAGCTGCTTTAGAAGCCGCTTTGTAACCCAGTTTTGCCGCAAGCTCAAAAGATAACTGGTCAGAATCCACCGGGTGGAAAGAACCATCCTTAAGTGTTACTCTCATGCTATCCATTTCAAAACCAGCAAGAGGACCATTCCTCATAGCTTCTCTGAAGCCTTTCTCTACCGACGGTATGAATTCCTTGGGAATGTTACCACCTTTGATCTCATTCACAAACTGTAGACCTTCTTTGATCTTACCATCCTCATCTTCATGAGCCGGCTCCATTGTAAACACGATATCTCCGAATTTACCACGTCCACCAGACTGCTTCTTGTAGACCTCACGGTGATCAGCAGATCTTGTAATAGCTTCCTTATACTCAACTTGAGGAGCACCCTGGTTAACATCAACCTTAAACTCCCGTCTCAAACGGTCTACGATAATATCAAGGTGAAGCTCACCCATACCAGATATGATAGTCTGGCCAGAAGCTTCATCAGTTCTTACTTGAAACGTAGGATCTTCTTCAGCTAATTTAGCAAGCGCCATCCCTAGTTTATCAACATCTGCCTTTGTCTTAGGCTCCACCGCGATACCGATTACGGGATCAGGGAAGTCCATAGACTCAAGGATGATCGGGTGCTTCTCATCAGACATGGTATCACCAGTCTTAATGTCTTTGAAACCTACTGCTGCACCTATGTCTCCAGCCTCGATAAAATCGATAGCATTTTGCTTGTTAGAGTGCATCTGATAGATACGCGAGATACGTTCTTTTTTACCAGATCTGTTATTCAATATATAAGAACCAGCATCAAGCCTACCTGAGTAAGCGCGGAAGAAGGCCAAACGACCAACGAATGGGTCTGTTGCGATCTTAAATGCAAGAGCAGCAAATGGCTCAGTCACATCTGGTTTTCTAATTTCTTCTTTCTCAGTATCAGGATTGATTCCCACGATACCTTCCTTGTCTGTAGGAGAAGGCAAATAACGACACACAGCATCTAGCAAGAACTGAACACCTTTGTTCTTGAATGCAGATCCACAAATCATTGGAATGATAGACATATCCATTACCGCAGCACGAAGAGCAGCATGCACTTCTTCTTCAGTAATAGAATCTTCATCTTCCATATACTTCTCCAGAAGGTTCTCATCATAAGCAGCTACTTCTTCAATAAGAAGTCCTCTATACTTGCGAGCCTCTTCCTTCATGTCTTCAGGAATATCGATCACATCGAAAGTAGCTCCTTGAGTCTCGTCATGCCATACTATCGCACGGTTTTTTACCAAGTCAACGATACCTTTGAAATCTGCCTCATCACCGATGTTCAATACGATCGGCACGGCATTAGATTTCAACATATCCTTCACCTGTTGACATACAGCCAGGAAGTTAGAACCCTGACGGTCCATTTTATTTACGAAACCTATACGCGGAACCTTGTAGTTATCAGCAAGTCTCCAGTTAGTTTCAGATTGAGGCTCAACACCATCAACCGCACTAAATAAGAAAACAAGGCCATCAAGCACCCTTAGAGAACGGTTTACCTCTACAGTAAAGTCCACGTGACCAGGAGTATCAATAATATTGAAGTTATAATCCTTAGTCTCTGGAGTAGGCTGAGCGTTTTCCATAGGGAACTTCCAGGTACAGGTCGTAGCAGCAGAAGTAATCGTGATACCACGCTCCTGCTCTTGCTCCATCCAGTCCATAGTCGCTGCACCATCGTGAACCTCACCTATCTTGTGAGAAACACCCGTATAGTACAGGATACGCTCTGTAGTTGTAGTCTTACCGGCATCAATGTGCGCAGCAATACCTATATTTCTTGTAAATTTTAAATCTCTTTGTGCCATCTTTTAGAATCTAAAGTGAGAGAATGCTTTATTAGCCTCTGCCATTTTGTGAGTATCTACTTTCTTCTTAACAGCAGCACCTTCTTCTTTTGCAGCAGCTAGAACTTCAGCGGCAAGCTTTGCAGAGAACGATTTCTCGTTTCTCTTACGCGCATAGCTGATCAACCACTTCATTGCAGTAGATATCTTGCGGTCTGGCCTGATCTGCATAGGGATTTGAAATGTCGCACCACCTACTCGACGGCTGCGCACCTCTACGTGAGGCATTACATTTGAAAGAGCATCCTTCCACAGCTCAAGAGCCGTTTTTTCTTCGTCTTGATTTTTCTCCTCAACGATATCCATCGCGTCGTAGAACAATTTGAAGGCAACTGATTTTTTACCGTGCAACATCATCATGTTGACAAATCGAGTTACCAGCTGGTCATTGAAACGCGGATCCGGAAGGATCGGGCGTTTTTTCGCCTGTCTTTTTCTCATTTCTTCTTGTTGAAATTGTTAAATAAAAAGAGCAGCTACTTGAGCTACTCGATTAAAAATTACTTCTTAGGGCGTTTTGCACCGTATTTGGATCTACGTTGTGTACGATCTGCAACACCAGCGGTGTCCAGCGCGCCACGCACGATATGATACCTTACACCAGGCAAATCCTTTACCCTTCCGCCTCTAACCAATACTATCGAGTGCTCCTGTAGATTGTGTCCCTCTCCTGGAATGTATGCGTTCACTTCCTTACCATTAGTAAGACGCACCCTTGCCACCTTTCTCATTGCTGAGTTAGGCTTCTTAGGTGTAGTTGTGTAAACACGTGTACAAACTCCACGACGTTGAGGACAAGAATCTAGAGCAGCCGATTTACTCTTCTTGGTTATCTTAGACCTTCCTTTACGTACTAATTGTGAAATCGTTGGCATATAATATTACGCTAATAAATTAATCCCCTTTTTAGGGTCGGCAAAGGTATAAATAAAAAATACTTATTCAAACCTCACTCTCAAATATTTACAATTTATTTTTTATTTCGCGTTTAAACTCCATAAGTCGATCATCTTCCGTGCACAAGCTTTTTCTAATTACAATTTTTTCTTTACTGACCACGCCTTACCTCATGCTTGGACAGAATCAAGATGTCCAATTCATAGAGATCTCAACACATCTAGACAGTCATCTGATAGAAAAGAGCATCATTACAATTGAAGAAGCTGATGCAAAAGCAAAACTAGACAGCGTTCTCATCTCCATTCAAAGAAGCGGATTCTTAACTGCTCGACTAAATGAACCATTTATCAATAAGGATACATTGCGAGCGAGAATTAATCTTGGTTCAAAAATCAACGTGGTAGATCTAGAAGAAAAGTTTTTCTACTCAAATGACTCTGCAGAAAGTACGCTTTCGCGAAAGCGAGAATATCATCTACCCTTCTCGGATTACATCATGAGAGTACGATTTATTGAAGATAGCCTCGGAATGGCTGGCATTTCATTTTACAAGATTGAACCAAAAAATATCCAAATTAACAACGATACGCTTAAAACGAAGCTTCATATTATTACAAGTAGTAGAAGGTATATAGACGATATCGTAATAAAAGGCCTAAAAAAACCACCTAAAAATCTACAGCAATTTATTCGAAGCAGAAAACTTATATATAATAAGGACAACATAAAACTGGTAGAACAAGAAATAAACAGTTCAAGGATCGCAAAAATCGTTAGGCCCAGCGAAACTCTTTTCAAAAAAGACAGCACCAAACTTTATGTTTATGTAGAAAAAAGTAACGGAAACAGTCTGGAAGGTATGATAGGACTCAACAATCCCGACGGAGAAAAAACCCAAATCAACGGTTTTGCTAATCTTGAGCTTGTCAATATTTTGAACACAGCAGAAACTCTAAAACTTGACTACAGAAATGACGGTAACGAAATCTCAACCCTAGACGCTTCAGCATCATTTCCATTTCTACTATTCAATAAGATAGGTACCGACGCAGCAATCAACATTACCAGAAGGGACAGCACCTATCAAAACGAATCTTTAAAAGCTGGACTTTTTTATCAGCCTAGACTCTCCTACACCTACGGAGTAAATTATGAATCTATAAACAGCAATGATTTGAGTTCCAACGATCAATTTGGGACATTTCAAAAAAATGGTGTAAACGCCAGTATAAGCCACACCTTCAATAATAGAGTCGGTTTTGACAACACACCTGAGCTCTTTTACAACTTAAGTCTAGGCTATTATGGAAGACAAACAGACAACAATAAAACAAATCAATTGCAACTGGACGCAACCTTTCAAAAGGTATGGCATCTAAACAATAAGAATGAGTTTCTAACACGGATTAAAACCTTCCATCTTCAAACGGAGGATTTACTCTTCTCGGAACTAAGACAGCTAGGAGGCATACGGAGCATGAGAGGTTTTATTGAAAACAGTATTGATTCTGGTTCCTTTGGAACGTTAATGACAGAATATAGACGGTCATTAAGCCCTAATTTTTTTATCTATACTGTCGCTGATTTTGGCAGATTTGAGGATTTTACGTCGTCTGAAATGCGAAATATCTATGGTTTAGGACTGGGAGCAGCAATTTTAACACGTTCAGGTTTACTAAGCTTGAGTGTTGTAAATGGAAGTTTTGACGAAGCTAACTTAGAGCTATCCAGCGTTATAACTCATTTGAATCTAAAGATTAATTTTTAAAAGTGTTACCTTAATGTTAAGCGAGAGTTAGTTAAATGCATAATTAACCAAAAAAAATGTTGCTTTATTAACTTCTTTTTTTGATTTTTGGCACTGGCTAATTCAAATAAATCTAAACATGAAAACAAAATTAAATGGAATTTTGACGCTGTTACTAGCGTTAGTTGCGCAAGTAGCTTTTGCGCAGCAGACTGTTACCGGTACGGTGACTGGACCGGATGGAGGGCCTATCCTTGGCGCTACTGTCTTTGTTAAAAACAGTTCTGTATTTGCATCTACTGATTTTGACGGTAAATATTCAATTCAGGCCAGTCCAGAAGACACCTTAGTTTTCTCATACACTGGTTATGACTCACAGGAAATCATTGTAGGAAATCAAACTGTTATTGATGTAGCAATGAAAACTTCGCTAGATGAGGTAGTGGTTCAAGCTTATAGATCCACTACTACTAAGAGAAGTATAGTAGCATCATCTGTGGTAACCGCAAAACAACTTGAGGACCGCCCCAATGCAAGTGCTATACAGCGTCTTCAAGGTCAGGTTGCTGGACTATCCGTTCAAACGTCAACAGGACAACCTGGTGCTAATTCCTTAATTCAAATACGTGGTGTGAGCTCCATAAATGGTAATACCGAGCCGCTTATCGTGATTGATGGAATACCAGTAGATGAAGATGTATTCAGAACTATTAACCCACTAGATATTGAAAGCACTACTGTTCTTAAGGACGCTGCAGGTACTGCAATCTATGGTAACCGTGGTGCCAATGGTGTAATTGTAATCACAACTAAGCGTGCCGAGTTCAATCAAGACCTCACCGTGAGATATACTTCACAAACAGGTTTTACTGAGCTTTTAGGAGCTGATTATAATTTGTTTAGCGCACAGGATTACCTAAGATTTGAAAGAGAAAACGGCGTGGGAGTCGGAGCTAACGGATTCGACAACAGCGGAACTCCATTAACTGATGCAGAAATCGCAGCGTTTGGCGTAAGTGAAACATGGGAAGATGTATTTTATCGTACAGGTCGTAATACACTTCACAACTTGAACTTAAGCTCAGGTGGTAAAAACTTATCTCAGGTAACAACAATAGGATATGTTGAGCAAGAAGGTGCCCTGCTGGCGTCAGATCTTCAAAGATTCACTTTGAGAAATAATTTGAATATCAAATCTGAAGACGAGAGATTCACCTCTCAAACCTCTATGCAATTAGGTTTTTCAAAAAACAACTCTCAAACAGAGCCAGATAATGCTAGAAATAACTTCATTTACTTCAATTCAATATTTGGATCAAACAGAGGTTTACCTTACTTCGACCCTAACAATAGCGAAAACTTAGAGCGCTGGGTTGATGGACTTCAAGCATTTTACGCTCCGTACGTAACTCTAGACAATACTAGACTTAACACTAACAGGGAAGACGAGATCAAAATGGTTATAGGAGCAAATAATGCTTATAAAATCACTGATCACATTACCGCGCGTTACAATATTGGTATGGATTATACACAAGAAAACTTTCTACGTGTAGCAGATCCTAATTCAGCCCTTGCAAGAGTGCGTGCGGGTTTCATTGGACCTGATGCAGATGAAGGTTCTCAAACAGAATCATTCTTTAGAGATTTCAGATTCAACAATACCTTGAGCATTGGATACGAGAACACATTCGGTGCAGATGAAAACGGAGAAGGCGGACACACTTTCCTGGCAAATCTTTACACTGAATATGTAAAAGGACACTTTAAATCTTTTAACTATACGCAAACAGGTCTTAACCCACGAACTTTCGCCCCTGGAAATGGTGCTGGTTTTGTTGCAGACGTAGAAGATAATGATGAATTTGTTCCGACCGTAGGTTCTTCAAAATTCTCAACAGGTTTGTTCTCATACTTTGGGGAAATCGACTATGATTACGACAATAAATTTGGTGTTTTTGCAGCTTTAAGAAGAGACGCTTCTTCAAGGTTTACCGGAGATAATACTTGGGGTACTTTCTGGTCTGTGGCTGGAAGATGGAATGTCTCAGAAATGGACTTTATGAAAGATGTTTCATGGGTAAACAACCTAAAAGTGAGAGCTTCTTACGGTACAACAGGAAATGAGAGAATTGCCGGAACTTATTACGGTGCTCTTAATAATTTCAGAACATTATTTACCACAGATATTGGTTACGGAGATAATCAAACTTTTTTTAGATCACAATTAGGCAATGAAGACCTTAGATGGGAAACGATTAAGACAGCCAACCTAGGTATAGAATTTGCCATGTTCGAAAATAGACTTCGTTCCACCATTGAGGTATACGATAGAAAAACAGAAGATCTTTTCTTTAATATTTTCGTATCTACTTTAGTAACACCTTCAGGAGCGATTCAAGCTAACGTGGGAGATCTATCCAATAGGGGAGCTGAACTAGCTTTAAATTATGATCTAATTAGAAGCAATCAAGCAGACGGTTTCAATTTAACGGTAAATGCAAATATCAATTATAATGAATTTGAAGTAACTAAGATTGATGCTGAAGATGGTTTAATCGATAATGGGTCTACCGTAATCCAAGAAGGCGCTCAATTGAATGAATATTTTGTTGTCCCTTATCTTGGCGTGAACCCTGCTAACGGTAATCTCTTGTTTGAAGATATCAATGGAAACCCTACAGAGAATCCAACTCTAGATGATAGAAGACTGACAGGTACAGATTCACAGCCTGATTTTCAAGGAGGTTTTGGATTTAATGCTAGCTATAAAGGGTTCTTCCTTGAATCTCAATTTGTTTTCATGACAGGACTTGAGAGGTTTGATAATAATTTGTCATCGTACTACGACATTAATGATTTAGGACAATTCCAATTATCTTCAGATCTTGAAAGATCTTGGACTCCAGACAATAGAGTTACCGATATGCCTGCAGTAGATGCTACTAACTTATCACCTGGTGTGACAAGCGACCGATTCCTTATCAACTCTAACTTCGTTAGATGGAGATTCTTACAATTAGGATATAACTTTGACAGAGAATTGCTAGAAAAAACTTTCCTTCAGAATGTGAGAATTTATGCGAATGGTGAAAACTTAGCTACTTTCAGTAACTGGTTAGGATTTGATCCAGAAAGCACAAGACAATCAGAGTTGAACCGTTATCCGACTCCTCGCACGGTATCAGTCGGTATAGACTTAACCTTTTAAAAAAAGAAATGATGAAAAAAATAATTTTAACCCTGACAGCAGCAGCAATGTTGTTAAGCTGTCAAGATGCAACAGAAATTGAACAGCCAAGTGAATTTAGCTTTGGAGTTGCATTTCAAAATGTTGATGACGTCAAAACAGCGACATTCGCAGTTTATTCTCAAGCAAACTTAACAGCGGGTATCCAATTTACTTCTCAATTTACGGATGAATGTGGATTAGGTGAAGCTTCTGGAAATGGTAGTGATACACACAGACTTCAACTTAATGTAAACAATCCGTTTGCAGATGCTTTGTTTTCCGGATATGGGGGAACTATAAGAAATGCTAATATATTCTTCGAGGGTGCCGCAGGTGTAACACCGGAAGGTGCGGAAGAAGAGGCTTTATACAATGAGGCCGTAGGAGAGGTTCACGCTTTAAGAGCTTATGCTTACACGCAATGGATGGCATATTTTGCACAAGACCTGAGCGATCGTAACAGTCTAGCTGTACCAGTATTCGATTTCATTCCTGGCGTGGATTACGCTCCGGAAAGAAATACCGTCCAGGAAGTATATGATCAGATTCTTGCTGATTTGGACGAGGCAGAACGTTTATTCAACCTTTCTGGGACGCCTTATACAGTAGATTTTGTATCTATTGACTTTATAAGAGCATGTAGAGCAAGAGCCGCTGCTTATGTAGGTGATTATGCGACTGCTAGTTCAAACGCTCAGTCAGTATTGAGTAACTTTTCTTTACCATCTAGTGCTGATGAAAGCGAGTACAGAGCGGTTTGGGAAGATGTTGCCGGAACGGGTACTTCTAATGAGGTTGTTTTCAAATTCAACAATACGTTGGCTGTAGGTAGCAGCATTGGTCAAATCTGGAACACTAACTCTAGTTCTGTAGCTGGTTCTCCATTATACGAAGTTGGCAGAAGATTATTCAACATTCTCGAAGATAATGAAGATAACTTTGGGGATATCAGAAGAGCAGTCTACGTGGATCCAACATCAATCATTTCACCAGATTATGATAACGATCCCAATCCAAGATTCAATGATATCATCGTAGTAGATAAATATCCTGGGGATCCTAGCATACCTGGTCTTGTAGGTGGTTACACAAATGACCAAAAAGTATTTAGAACAGCTGAGATGCATTTGATCCTCGCGGAAGCCGCTGCGGATGCTAACAACCTTTCAGAGGTAGGAAATCAATTGAAAGAAATACGCGACGCAAGATATACTTCCCAAGAGCCAGCACCGAGCTTTGGAACCTCAGCAGAGGCTATACGAGAAATCCTAAATGAGAGATACATTGAGCTAGCTTTTGAAGGGCATAGATACATTGACCTTAAGAGACTAGGACGTGAAGCTAACCAAGGGCTTAACAGAAATGAGACTGATTGTTCTTTGTATCCTTCGTCAGAGTGTGACTTACCTGCATCTGATTTCAGATTGAGAGCGCTACCCATTCCAGTAGAAGAGACTAGAGCTAATGGTAATATCACCCAAAACGATAACTATTAATAATAAATAGTAAAAGATGAAAAAAATAGTTTATTTATTAGCGGCTGTAGCACTTCTAAGTGCTTGTGACCCCCATGAAAATCCTATTTACGATAATGTAAATGGAGGAACGTACCTAAGCTTCAATCGTAGAGCTATAGATGTACCAGTAGACATCGATACAGACAACTTTTCAAGATCTCAAGATGTAGTAATTTCTGTATCAACGATTAGTGATACTGATAGAACCTTTACCGTATCTGCGAGTGATGAGTCTACGGTAGATGCATCGAACTATCAATTGCCTCAATCGGTTACCGTTCCGGCAAATAGCTACAATGGTACTTTTACAGTTGGATTCCAAGATGCTGATCTTGAAACCATTTCTGAGTCGCTCATTCTTGAATTAGATGGTCCTGACGCTTCTTTTGAAACTCCAGTTGTACTCAATGTTTTTCAAGTATGTCCTATCCCAGCAACTTACATGACTGGGAATTATGAGATTTCAGATAATGAGATTGTATTTGGTGGTGAAAACTTCGTTACCCGTACTGTAGATATTCAACCTGGTGAATCAGCGACAACACGTCAGTTTGTAACGAGATGGGGTAGCGCAACTGCTCCATTATTCACAGTAACTTTGAACTTAGTGTGTAATGAATTAATTTACGCTAGTACTAATTCTACTGGGTTTACATCTGCGGGATCTGCTATAATTATTACTCCCGCAGCAGAGAATGATTCTACCTATGATATATCAGACGATAGCTTTTTCACCGTAGATTACGATAACATCGCAGGAGGAAATGGAACATTTGAAGGTTCATTTTTCTTAATAAAGCTGTAAATCTAATAACCTAAATACTAACCCCAAACCTCACGGTTTGGGGTTTTTTATTTATCATTGTTCACTATGAATGCACCCCAAAATATTTTCGGAATACGAGCCATCATTGAAGCTATAGAAGCTGATAAAGAAATAGCGAAGGTCTATCTTCTAAAAACCGGAGATGGTGTTTTATTTCAAGAGCTTAAAAAACTATGTACGGCTAAAAATATAGCGACCTCTTTCGTTCCCGTAGAAAAACTGGATCACATGGCCAGGGGAAATCATCAAGGCGCCGTAGCTACCATTTCACCCGTGTCTTTTCATGATTTAGAAGAACTTCTAGAGAGTCTGGATCAGGATGAGAAAAACGTAATATTACTGTTGGATGGAGTGACTGACGTGAGAAACTTTGGAGCGATTTTGAGAACAGCAGAATGTACAGGAGTAAAAGCGGTTATTATCCCTGAAAACGGATCGGCTCCTGTAAATGCAGCTACGATAAAAACCAGCGCTGGAGCAGCATTTAATATTCCTATTTGTAAGGTAAACCATATCAAAGATGCCGTTTACATTTTGCAATCCTATCGAATAACTACCGCTGCTGCCGATGAAAAGGCGGAGAAATTAGTTTATGAAACCGATCTCAATAAATCTGTTGCGATCATCATGGGTAGTGAAGAACGCGGCGTCAACCCTTCTACCTTAAAGGTAGTAGACCATCACTTCAAGCTACCTATCAAAGGCTCTATAGCATCTTTAAATGTATCGGTAGCCTGTGGAGCTATATTATATGAGATAGTACGTCAGCAATCTTAGTCCCTACTCCTCTTCTTCATTTAATTCAATGAAATTACCTGCCTCGTCAAAGTGTTTCATAAAAGGGTCGTTTTCTTCCTCGTACTGAGGCTTCTGCCAGGAATATAATGGATTTGCATCGGCTCTTACCTTTGTAATAGAAGCTATGAGCAGTCCAGATATGAATCCAGAAAGATGTCCCTCCCAGGACATACCATCACGTATAGGCAGGACATACCAAACCATACTCCCGTAAAAGAATATCACGACTAAACTCAATGCAACCAACTTGAAACGGCGCATGAACAATCCTTTGAAAATAAGGAAGGAAGCTAGCATATAAATAATCCCACTAGCGCCTATGTGATAGGAGGTTCTGCCAATCGTCCAAGTCAAAACTCCTGTCAGCAGCAATCCCACTAAAAAAATGCGTAGGGCATCTTTACGGTAGAAAACGCGTAGTCCCGTAATCAAACAAAGGGCGGGAATCGTATTACTCCATAGATGATTCAAATCGCCGTGCAGAAAGGGAGAAAACAACACTCCTCTCAAACCTACCCAGGCTCTGGGTAAAATACCAAAAGTGTTGAACCTAGATTGGAACACAAATTCCACAAAAAAGACCAGCCACATAAGACTTATGAATATAAGTCCTGGCCTTACAGATTCAAACGCGCGTTGTTTAAGTGATTTTTGCACATAGTTGTAATTCAAAATAGAAGCCAACTGATTAAATCATCGAGTTATATGACAAAACTTCTACTTTTGTGCCAGCTATGGAAAACACACCTCTTGCAGAACGCCTCAGACCTCAAAATTTAGCGCAGTACTTAAGTCAGGAACATCTCGTAGGAGAACATGGTACGCTTAAGAATTTGATTTTACAAGGAAACGTGCCTTCCCTCATTTTGTGGGGTCCCCCAGGTACAGGTAAAACTACGCTTGCCCAGATAATTGCAAATCATAGCAAAAGACCTTTTTTTTCCCTTAGCGCAATCAATAGTGGTGTAAAAGACATCCGCGAGGTGATCGATAAAGCCAAAACGGCAAATGGTCTCTTCACCGCAAAAAGCCCCATCCTATTTATAGATGAGATCCATCGTTTCAGTAAATCTCAGCAGGATTCTCTTCTGGGCGCCGTAGAACGTGGCTGGGTAACCTTGATAGGAGCTACGACTGAGAACCCAAGCTTTGAGGTCATTCCGGCGCTTTTATCCAGATGTCAGGTTTATGTTCTTGACGCTTTCGCGAAAGCGGACCTCATCAACCTACTTGAAAAAGCAATAACAGAGGATCCCATTATCTCCAAAAAGCATATCGAGCTGAAGGAAACCAATGTACTAATAAGAATAAGTGGTGGCGATGCCCGCAAGCTCTTGAACACCTTTGAACTCATCATAAACGGAATAGATAATCAAACGGTGATCATAACTGACGAACTGGTAAACAAAATGGTATCTGCTAATCCAGCTCGTTATGACAAAACTGGCGAGCAACATTATGATATCATCAGCGCATTTATCAAATCTATAAGAGGTAGTGATCCCAATGCAGCGGTTTACTGGCTGGTACGTATGATTGAAGGTGGTGAAGATCTGAAATTTATCGCGCGTCGCATGTTAATTTTGGCAAGTGAGGATATAGGAAATGCAAATCCTACGGCTCTCATCATGGCAAATAACACGTTTCAAGCCGTTTCTACCATAGGGTACCCTGAATCAAGAATCATTCTGAGTCAATGTGCAGTTTACCTGGCAACCTCAATAAAGAGCAACAGCAGCTATCTCGCCATAGGAAAAGCTCAACAGCTCGTGAAGCAAACAGGTGATCTATCGGTGCCGCTGGGATTACGCAATGCACCTACTAAGTTAATGAAAGAGCTAGGCTATGGTGAAACCTATAAATATGCTCATGATTATGAGGGAAATTTTGCCCACTACGATTTTCTACCCAAGGAAATCAGTAAAACTATTATTTATGAACCAGGCAAAAATCCAAGAGAGCAGTCTCAACGCGAGTTCCTCCAGCGTAGATGGAAAGATCATTATAAGTACTAAGAGAAAAAGGATTTGATTTCTGGCAGGGTTTTGACTCGACCAGCCTCAAGGTCAGTAGATTTATTGATATCAAAATAAATCGTTCTCATACCTACTTTTTGAGCTCCTAGTATATCTGCTTCAAAACTATCCCCTATCATCACACTTTCCTGCGCCGAAGCCCCCACCCGATTCATTGCAATCTGAAAAATTTGAGGATCCGGTTTTTTAACTTTGGCCTCCTCAGCGGTGAGTGTCAGTCCAAAATATTTATCTAATCCAGAACGCTCCATCTTTTGCCGCTGCACCTCGACAAATCCATTTGTGATACAATGGAGTTCATAATCCTGAGACAAATGGTCTAGTAGATCAATACAACCCTTGAATAGATTATTATAATTAGGTAGATAGGAAATGTATAAATCTGCAAAAAGATCAATTTGCTCGTTTGTCACTATATAATTACAGGCATCAAAGGCACTTTTGAGTCTATGAAAACGCAAATGCTCTTTATCGATTTCATTATTGCGGTACATACGCCAATATTCAAGATTCAGCGGCTCGTAAATCGCGATGAATCGATTTAAATCAAGCTTTACATCTTGCTCTTCAAAAATCTGGCGATAAGCGAGCCTGCTGTTAAGATCAAAGTCCCACAAAGTATGGTCTAGGTCAAAAAAGAGGTATTTGGCATCTTTATAATTCATAATCTAGAATTTGCTCTAAAATCGTGGTGGTATGGGTGGATTTGCCATTGTCAAATTGCGCGTAGTCAAATAACACGATGAAGTTGCCGTGTGTCTTTTTAACCACCTCATAGAGCTGATTGATTACTGCGCGTTGTCCATTGAGAGTACGACCAGAAATGCTGTTATAATGTAATGCGTAAGGATGAATCAACAAAGGTGTCTGTATCTCAAAATCCAGATCATAAAAATAGAAAGGATTGCAAGTACTGGCTCTAAAACCAGGTATGCTATCATACCCCATACTATAATCCTCTTTGCGCTCAACGTCTACAAGTTCTCTATAATAATTAGGCATGTCTATGCTGGATCGAGCGATCATTACCTTTTTCAATGGTCTCTTAAAATGGTCTTCAAAGATTTTAGTCTCTTTAGTGATGTCTTCCTTGACGGGTTCTTTGGAATATCTGAGGCCAACTCTTACATAATCTGCTACATATTTAGCCAGCTCTATCAATCTTATGTTTTGATCAAAATTTCCATAATCCTTGTTGGAGACATTGAAGAAGAACATCAGTTTCTTGAGGCCTAGAAATTCATGGTTTGATTTTGTTTTTTCTTGATAAAGGGAAATCAGTTTGTGCTCGTTTTTATAAGGGTCAGGAATAAGTCCTGTTAAGGCATAAATCTGCCTCAAAAGCGTAGCCCATTTAAAATTGTAAATAGAGTCCCACGCCATGGCCATGTTTGCTGCCAGACCCAAGCCTTGATATTTTCTCAACTGGCCGACTTCAAGATTGACGGTTATTTTTGCTGGTGCTGGTTGAATGTCTGTGAGTTTGGGATAGCTTTCCTTTAGATTTTTGTATAATCGCTCGCACCATAAATCAATGATAGGAAGATCAACAAATCCCGCCTTTACCGCAATGGATTCTTGAGCATCATACCTACCCTCTTCATCTTTGACTTGTGGAAGGTACTCCTCATACCTTGTTATGAGAAAAAATGCCGCTGAGAAAAGATCAAATGGTATGCTGCTGCTTTTAGGTGCCGGAAAAATCGCTGGAAGATTGTCCCATTTGCAGGAATTGATATCGTGAAATTCTATACCTGATTCATCCAGCAATCCCATACTCCATACAAACATCTCATTTCCCAACGGCTTGAGTCCATATGACATTTTTGCACCCTCATGCCCTACAAATTTTTGAATATCAGTCGTGAGTTCATAGGGCTGATTCAGCAACCTCTTGAAGATATGTTTGAAAACATAGTCTTTGCGCGACGTGATCTTTGCGGTATAGATTAGAATCATAGCATATTTTCATCTGCAAAGCTGTAATAGCCTCTCTGAGTGACAATAAGATGATCTAGAACGCGTATGTCCATGGTTTTACCAGCATTAACAATCTTCTGGGTGATCTGGATATCTTGATTGCTAGGCTTCAACGTGCCGCTAGGATGATTATGAAAGAGCATCAAGGCAACTGCACCACTAAACAATGCCTCTTGATAAATCAATCTTACATCTACAAGTGTTCCAGTAAAACCACCTTTACTGATTTGCTTCTTACCTAAAACCTTGTGAGAATTATCCATTAACAATACCCAAAATTCTTCATGAGCCAATTCTCCCAAGACGGGTTGCATGATCGTATAGCCATCATGACTACAAGAGATTTTTGAAACGCTCAAGGGTGTTTCCATCGCCCTTCGACGTCCCAGTTCCATCGCAGCGGCAATAGTAATAGCCTTTGCCTCACCTATTCCCTTGTAGGACATGAGCTGCTTTAAACTGGTCTTTCCCAGAGCATCGAGTGAGTTTGATACGTCTTTTAGGATCAGGCGGCTCAGTTCCACGGCACTCATCTTGCGCGTACCACTACCTATCAGAATAGCGATCAACTCTGCCTCACTCAAGGCAGAGCTCCCTTTTTGTAACAGCTTCTCGCGTGGTCGATCATTCTCTGACCAGTCTTTAATGGAAAAGTAATCTGCATCTTGCGGCATAAGGGCAAGATAAAACATAAACACCTTAAAAGCGCCTAGCGTACAAAAACCGGTTGATTACTATTCTCCGTATATTTCTCTGAGTAAGCATAGCCATCTTCGGCAAATTTTAGAAGAGCCTTCTTGTCCTTTGCCTTGTTGTCCACGAGATAACGCGCCATGCTGCCGCGAGCTTTTTTAGCATAAAAGGCGATGATCTTGAGCTTCCCATTTTTAAAATCCTTGAATACTGGCTCGATCAATTCCCCTTGTAATTTTTTCTTGTCGATCGCCTTAAAATATTCCTTGCTTGCCAGATTAACGACCAGTTCGTTTTCTTTAAGTTCCTTGTTTAGTGTTTCTGTAAGTTGGTCACGCCAGTAGGTGTACAGATTTTTCTTTTGACCTATCGCAACTTTGGTTCCCATTTCAAGTCTATAGGGCTGGATCAGGTCGAGTGGCTTCAACATACCATAAAGGCCTGATAAAATTCTTATTTGCTGCTGTGCGGTTTCAATCTGAGCGTCAGTCATGGTGTAGGCCTCAAGACCACTATAAACATCTCCGGCAAATGCAAAAAGTGCAGGTCTGGAGTTGTTATCTGTAAAATCCATACTGAAATCAGAAAATCGAGCATAGTTAAGAGCAGCCAGGTTTTCACTAATCCCCATGAGCTCTGCGAGCTCCTTTTGTGACATCTCTTTCATCACACCGTGAATCTCCTTGATACCATCCTTGAATTTCGGTTGGGTCGATTTAGGTGTAGGCAATGCAGAACTGTAATCTAGGGATTTAGCTGGCGAAAGCAATATTTTCATGATAGGCTTTTTGCAAAAATAGCATGCCAGCTCCTTGCTTTCTCTAAAATCTAGTTAAGGCTGAATGATGGGATATCGTGTCTTTGAGATCTCGCTTTCGCGAAAGCGTAATCCCTCACACTTTCTTACCAATATAAATCATCTTACAGTCCCGACAGACTATTTGTGGCGTAGGACCTCCATTTCTCAATGCACTGAACCATATCCTCTGGGACCGGCGACTCAAAATACAGGCGCTCGCCAGTATATGGATGCTCAAAACCTAAAGTCCTGGCATGAAGGGCCTGACGAGGTAGGATTTTAAAGCAATTATCTACAAACTGCTTATACTTGGTAAAATTGGTTCCCTTCAAGATGTTGTCTCCACCGTAGCGTTCATCGTTGAAAAGTGTGTGCCCTATATGCTTCATGTGAACACGTATCTGATGTGTGCGACCTGTCTCTAGTTTACATTTCACAAGTGTCACGTAACCTAAATCCTCAATCACTTCATAATGCGTTACAGCCGGCTTTCCTTTGTCAGCATCGTCGCCGCTCCAAACCGTATTTTGCAATCTGTTTTTAGGATGCCTGCCTATATTCCCTTCTACAGTTCCATGTTTTTCATCAAATGAACCCCAAACGATAGCGATATATTCTCTCTCGCTGGTCTTATTTGCAAATTGCTCAGAGAGGTGAGCCATGGCGTGCTCAGTTTTTGCGATGACTAGAAGACCGCTCGTATCCTTATCAATGCGATGTACCAGCCCTGGCCTGTCGCTGCTATTGTTAGGTAAATTTTCAAAATGGTGTATCAGAGCGTTGATCAAAGTACCCGTGTAATTACCATGACCGGGATGCACGACCATACCAGCCGGTTTATCAACGATCACCAGATGATCATCTTCATAGATAATGTTCAAAGGGATATCTTCTGCAATTAACAGATTTTCATGCGGTGGGTGCTCTAAAAGCACTCGTACCTGATCACCAGCTTTCACTTTGTGATTGGACTTCACCACTTCACCATTCACCCAGACAGCACCATTCTTTATGTTCTGCTGGATTTTGCTGCGCGTTGCATTCTCTATGAAGTTCATTAAAAACTTATCTACGCGTAGCGGTTTCTGGCTTTCGCCGGCGGTGAACTTGTAATGCTCGTGCAAGCTGTTATTTTCTGGGCCTAAAGCTGGGGAGGTTTCTTCACTCATCGTTATCCATGCCTATTCCTGAATCTCGATCCATGCTCTCTTCACGATCAGGATTTCCATCTCCTAAAACAAGATCTATTTTTGATGTCTTCTTGAGTTTTTCACCTGGTTTCACTTCTCTACCCTTATATTTCATTTCCAAAACCATGTCTAGTGACACGTCTGGCTTGTAGATAATCTCACCTACCTGTAAGCCCAGAGCTTCCAGAGTAGGGACAGCTTGTCTTTTAGTCTTGAAAACGAGATTAGGTACCGCGACTAGGCCGTATCCGCTAGCGTTGATCTTTATGTAGATCTGTCTGTTTTCCTTTACAAAGGTATCGGCAGCTGGATCTTGCTCAATTACCGTACGTGGTGGATAATCTGGGTTGTAACTAGAACTGTCTATGATCTTGCGGCGCAGATCCAGTTCTTCTAGTTGTTTATCTACCTCGCTCAAGGTCATGCGTTCCAAATAAGGTACCTCAATACGCTGATCGTGATTAGTGTACCAACCCAACCAGAAAAGGTAGACATAACAAAGAACTACCACCAGAATAATGGCAAGAACCACCTGAATCCAGAATGTTTTGGTAAAAATGAACCTAAAGAAATTCATAACTATACTAAGCTTAAGTACCCGTGCAATCCGTCAGATTATAGGCAAAATTAATTTTCAAAGATAATAATAGTACTCTACCTTGTGGAGTCAACTTCACTAACTTTGTCTTATCACCTAAACTAAAGGTACATGAAAAATATTGCCATACTCATGGGTGGATATTCCAGCGAGTGTGAAATAAGCTTGCGCAGCGGCGCCGTAGTTACAGAAGCGCTCGATAAATCCCTATTTAACTGCTATCCTATTTCCATCTTGGAAGAGGGATGGTTCTACACTTCTGATAATGGCGAGAGGCATCACATAGACAAGAATGATTTTAGCATCAATCCTGATGGTGAAAAAATCATTTTTGACTGCTGTTACAATACCATTCATGGCACCCCAGGTGAGGATGGTAAACTTCAGGCCTACCTGGAGTTGCTGGGCATCCCGCAAACTTCATGTAATTCATATGAAAGTGCCATTACCTTTAACAAAAGAGATTGTATCGCAGTTCTCAAACCTTGGGATATCAAAACAGGTGATCATATCTACATCAATAAAAATGACGAGGTCGATATAGATAAGATCGTCGATCGTGTGGGCTTGCCTTGTTTTGTAAAAGCAAATCGCAGTGGTAGTAGTTACGGCGTTTCAAAAGTCTATAGTGAAGAGGAAATGCAAGACGCCCTGGATTTTGCTTTTCAGGTAGATCACCAAATTATCATCGAATCTTTTCTAGAAGGAAAAGAGGTTTCAGTTGCTGTATACCAAATAGGTGACGAAATCAAAAGTTTCCCTCCTACTGAAATTGTTACTGAAAATGACTTCTTTGATTATGAGGCAAAGTATGAAGGAAAAAGTAAAGAAATCACACCAGCTCGCATCTCTGAACGTGAACTCAAAAAGCTTCAGGAAATCAGCAAAAAAGTATATCAGGTTCTAGAACTGAAAGGTATCGCCCGAGCTGACTTTATTTACCACAGAGGCAGACCACATTTTATCGAAATGAATACCAATCCTGGTATGAGCAAGGAGAGTATCGTTCCCCAACAGATTACGGCCGCAGGATTCTCTCTAACCGAAATCCTTACCGAGGTCATTGAAGACTGCATTAAAAGAAACAAATCATGAAGAAAGCTGTTTTCCCGGGAAGTTTTGATCCCTTAACTTTAGGTCATTTCGACATCATTGAGCGCGGACTGGAGTTATTTGATGAAATCATCATCGCAATAGGCGTGAATGCAGAAAAAAAATACATGTTTGATCTGGAGTTGCGCAAATCATTTATAGAAGAAGCTTTCATCAACGAGCCTAAAATCAAAGTGATGACTTACGAGGGCTTGACCATAGACTTCTGCCAGCAGAATGATGCTCAGTTTATTTTGAGAGGACTACGCAATCCGGCCGATTTTGAATTTGAGAAGGCAATTGCACATACTAATCGCAAGCTATCTCAAATAGAAACGGTTTTTTTACTGACCAGTTCTGGAAAAAGTTACATTTCCTCATCTATTGTAAGAGATGTGATCAGGAATAATGGAGACTATACAGGTCTGGTTCCGCCTACAGTTAGAGTTTAGGGTGGAATCTTTCCTAAATTTAAAGTTCAACAAGTACCCAAACCTTGAAAAAATGACTCGATATATATTTCTACTTCTCGCTCTCACTCTAGTTTCCTGCGGCGAGGAGAAATCAGTAAATGTATTTGTACCCACTGGTGATGATGAAGATAAAGAGTTTATCACTCCTTTTGAAAAGGGTAATGGTAACCAGACCGCTACTTATGAAGAGACCATCTCTTTCTATCAAAGGCTTGCCGATAACTTCTCCACCGTAAAAATTGAAGAAGTAGGAACTACGGATAGCGGTAAGCCACTTCATCTAGTGACCTATTCTAAAAATACGGTCGACTGGGAGCAGCCTTATGAAGATCGCATAAAGATCCTTGTCAATAACGGCATTCACCCAGGTGAGAGCGATGGTATTGATGCCACCATGATGCTGATGAGAGATCTTGCGGCTGGTAAAATCAAAGCTAAAGAAAACCTGATCTTCAGCACAATTGCTATTTACAACATAGGCGGTTCTCTAAATCGCAACACCACGAGTAGAACCAATCAGAATGGACCTGAATCCTACGGTTTCAGAGGTAACGCCAGGAATTTTGATCTAAACCGGGACTTCATCAAGGCAGACACGCGCAACGCTTTTGCTTTTTACGAGGTGTTCCATAAAACACATCCTGATATTTTTATCGATAATCATGTAAGCAACGGTGCAGACTATCAATACGTTCTCACACATTTATTTTCACAGCATTCAAAAATGCCTAATCCCGCAGGCAAGTACATAAAAAATAAATTGCAGCCTCAACTTGAGGAACATCTCAAAAAAAGAGACTGGGACATTACACCTTATGTCAACGTTTTCGGTCGTACACCTGATTCTGGATTTTCCCAATTTATGGATCATCCCAGATATTCCACAGGTTATACCGCACTCTGGAACACGTTAGGTTTAATGGTTGAAACACATATGCTCAAGCCTTATAAAGATCGGGTACAAGGAACTCGCATTTTAATGGAGGAAATGATCGCGCTTGGGACACGAGATATGGAGCAGATTAAGAAAGTGCGTATTGCTTCTTTGAATAAAGACAAAAAAATGGAAAGTTACCCTTACAATTACGTGTTAGACACTACAAAAGTTGACACCCTCAATTTTAAGGGATATGAAGGGGTCGTTTCTAAAAATAATGTCACCGGCAACGACCTTCTCACCTACGATCGTACCAAACCTTTCACTAAAAAGGTTCCTTACTACACTTATTTTAAAGCCAAGGATTCAATAAAGATTCCAGATTATTACATCGTTCCTGCGGGTCAGTGGGAAGTCATCGATCGCATGAGGGCAAATAAAGTTCAAATGGAAGTAGTAGGAAAAGACAGCACCCTTAAAGTAAATGCCTATAGGATCAAGTCTTTTCAAACTTCACGCAACGCCTATGAAGGCCACTATCCTCAATCCAATGTTGAAGTAGAGGAAAAGGTCGAGAAATTACGCTTTCGCGAAAGCGATATTCTAATCACGACTCGACAACCTGCCATCAGGTACATTGTGGAAACGCTGGAACCGCAAATGGCCGATTCGTTCTTCAAATGGAATTTCTTTGACACCATCCTTCAGCAAAAAGAAGGGTTCTCGACCTATGTTTTTGAGCAAACAGCAAAAGATTTATTGATGCAAAATGAGAGCTTGAAAAAAGAGTTTGACAGCCTAAATCAAACTGATAACGATCTAGCCAGAAGCAGTTACAAACAGCTGGAATGGCTTCACAAGCGCTCTCCTAACTATGAGAAAGCACACCTAAGCTACCCCATCTATAGATATTTCAAAAATTAGTCTGGGAATAATTGCCTGATGTTTGCGTAGCTTTTCTCTAAGGCGAGTGACATCATGTCTTTGTTGAGCCAGACAGCTTTGTCGATTCCCTCTTTGGCTTGAGGTTGCAGTTCACCATCATAGTCAGTCTTCATGATATACCAGTGCGTGAGCTTTATACGCATGTCTGATTTCCAGGAAAAAATATGATAGGTGTGCCCCAGATAGCCCTCAATCGATAAGTTCTTAACACCGGTCTCCTCCTCTACCTCGCGTATGGCCCCATCTTCTAGTGATTCCTTTTTTTCGACCTTACCCTTAGGCAGATCCCACTTACCATTACGATGAATAAAAAGGAAATCGTTATCAGCGTTAGTGACCAGACCACCCGCCGCAGTAACTACAGGTAATAGCTTGTGAAACCTGGGCAGCAATTTCTTGGGGTTTTTTGAATAGAGTGCGACCTTGTTCAACTTTCCTTTCTGGATTTGTTTAACTATTTTTTTAAGATCGACTTTCTTAATCTTGAGTATCTTATGATCTGGAAACGCAGTTTTGTCTGAAGTCAATATTATTGGGACTTCTTTGACGAAAACTTTATACATTTGAGCCATGGTTAGAGATAAGGAAATCGCGAGTAAAACCGCGGAATTGTTGCTGCAAATTAAAGCAATAAAACTGCAACCACAAGAGCCGTTCACCTGGGCAAGTGGTCTTAAGTCACCTATTTACTGTGATAACAGAATAACGCTTTCCTACCCTCCCATTAGAAACTTCTTAAGAGAGCACCTGGCTGATACCGTTGAGGATCAATGGGGTAAACCAGATGTAATCGCTGGTGTAGCGACTGGAGCTATAGGTATAGGTATGCTAGTTGCAGACTATCTCAATCTTCCATTTATCTATGTAAGACCAGAGCCTAAGAAACATGGCCGTCAAAATCAGATCGAAGGTCATCTTGAGAAAGGCTCTAGCGTTGTTGTGATAGAAGACCTTATCAGTACTGGGAAAAGTAGTTTAAATGCCGTGGAAGCCCTTAAAAATGCTGGTGCTCAAGTCAAAGGAATGTCTGCGCTCTTCAGTTACGGTTTTGAGGAAACTGTTCAAAGATTCAAAGACCTCAACTTTGACCTTTATACGCTCAGCGATTATGAGAACCTGATTACAAAAGCAAATCAAATGGGCTATCTCAATGAAGAAGAAGCTCGATTATTATCTAGCTGGAGAAAAGATCCAGCAAACTGGAACCAAGTACCCATTTCATGAAACTAGAAAGCCGCAAAGTCAACACCTCAAAATCTCCAGAGGAATTATTCCATTTTTTGACATCAGCTGAAAATTATCAACAGCTTATGCCAGAGAACACAAAATTTGAAGCTTACAACAGCGAGAAATTCTTATTTGGCCTTAAAGGCATGCCTGAGATCAAGCTGGTTATTAAAGAAACAATTCCATATTCAAAGGTCGTATTAGGCTCTGCTAGTGATAAGCTTTCTTTTACACTAACCTGCGATATTGAGCAAATGGGTGAGGAATCGCAAGCGCAATTATTTTTTGCAGGTGATTTCAATGCCATGATGGCAATGATGATCAAGGGACCCTTAAATAAGTTTTTGGAAACCCTAGCCAGCGGCCTAGAGAAGCTTTAAACAGCTTAATAAATCCAGCTAACTTCTTTCAAGTTGTAGGATTTTAAAATACCATTTTCAAGCAATACTAATTTCCCATCCGCATCAGTCCCTATAACTTGTGCGGTGAATTCCTGATTACCTTTTAGAAAAGGAAGCTCCTGATTAAGCCCGAACATTCTGGAAGTGTACATTTCGTGAATCTGGCTGGGACCGCGTTGATCATTCAAGAAAGAACTAATAAAGACTTCAAGAAATCGATCGATCTCAAATTTTCTATTTGTCAAGTTTTTTACAGAACTGGCTCTGGGTAAGTTTTCAAATTCTTTTTGATTGACGTTCAACCCTATACCTATGATGGAGTGCGACAACCTACCCTTTTTAAACACACTTTCCACTAAAATCCCACCGATTTTCTTTTTGGCTGACAGAATGTCGTTGGGCCATTTGATCTTGACGTCCAGTCCTGAAACAACAGCAATGCATTCGGCTAGCAGTACACAGGTTTTCTGATTGATTTGAAAAGCATTCAAACCTGCAACATTCTCATATAGCGTACTAAACATCAGGTTTTTACCCGGTTCTGACTGCCAGGTTGCACCTCTCTGTCCCCTGCCTTGGGTCTGGTGAGTTGTATAGATCGTGAAGCCGCTAGATAGTTCGCTTTCGCGAAAGCGAGATCTCAAAACGTCGCTAGTCGAGGTAGTGGCATGTAATTTGACGACATTTTTCAACTTTGAGGGCTCGTTTAGTACACATTTAGTAGTTAGGCTTCAAAAAAAGAATAAATTTGTTAAAGCAAAAAATTTTTAATGACTAAAGAAAAGGTTTCCACAGACGTTCTCATCGCTCACATCATTGAAGGGATTGAAGAAGTCAAGGGAAATGATATAACCATTCTGGACCTGAGAGAAATAGAAAATACCGTTACCAGCTATTTTATAATTTGCAACGGTACATCAAATACACAGGTCAATGCAATCGTAAATTCAGTCCAGCGCACGGTAAGTAAAAAAATCCAAGAAAACCCATGGCACACAGAAGGTTCAGATCAAGCTGAATGGGTGCTGATTGATTATGTAAATGTCGTAGTTCACGTTTTTCAGAAACATATCAGAGAATATTACGACCTAGAAAGCCTATGGGGTGACGCAAAGACAACCACCATAGAAAGTTCCTACTAAAGAAAACACATCATGTCTCAAGATAAAACTCCCAAAGGTGGCAAACGACCCGTTATGCCAGGCGGCGGTAAACCTAAGTTTAATATTTGGTGGATAGTCGTCCCCCTTATCGTTCTGTTTTTAGGTTATAGCCTTTTCAACAACACGTTCAACGCTCCCAAGAAAACGACTTACAATGAATTTTTTGACTTCCTAGAGGATGGTGAAGTTGATAAAGTTGTCGTTGTGAGCAATAAACGCATCGCTCGTGTCTTTCTGACTGAAGATGCAAAAAAGCTTCAAAAGCATAAAAATGCCCTGCGCGATAATAGCATCAATAATGTTCCTTTACCACAGTACACTTTTGAGTATGGTGACCAAGAGACTTTTGAACGCGAGCTGAAAGACATTATTCAGAACAATAATCTAGAAACCGAATATATTTTTGATTCTGAAGATGAAAGCTTCTGGAATTTACTGGGGACCATTCTACCATTTGTAATCATTATAGGAATCTGGATCTTTTTAATGCGCCGCATGAGCGGTGGAGCTGGTGGCGGTGCTGGAGGCCAGATTTTCAACATAGGAAAAAGCAAAGCCAAGCTTTTTGATGAAAAAACGGATATCAAAACCACATTCAAGGACGTTGCTGGACTGGAGGGTGCCAAAGAAGAAGTCCAAGAAATAGTTGACTTCCTTAAAAATCCTGACAAATACACTTCTCTAGGTGGTAAGATTCCTAAAGGTGCCTTGTTAATAGGATCCCCAGGTACCGGTAAGACGCTTCTAGCGAAAGCTGTCGCAGGTGAGGCTAAGGTTCCTTTTTTCTCATTGAGCGGTTCTGACTTTGTGGAAATGTTTGTAGGTGTAGGAGCAAGCCGTGTTAGAGACTTGTTCAAGCAAGCTAAAGAAAAATCTCCAGCGATCATTTTCATCGATGAGATTGACGCCATAGGTCGTGCAAGAGGTAAGTCTAATTTCTCAGGCTCTAACGACGAGCGCGAGAATACGCTGAACCAGCTATTGACTGAAATGGATGGTTTTGGGACAAATACCAATGTTATTGTTCTTGCGGCAACTAACCGTGGAGATATCCTCGATAAAGCATTGATGCGTGCTGGTCGTTTTGACCGTCAGATCTATGTTGACCTTCCTGACGTAAGGGAAAGAGAACAAATATTTGAAGTACATCTACGTCCTTTGAAAAAGGTAGATAATGAACTGGATACAGCTTTCTTGGCAAAGCAAACTCCAGGTTTCTCAGGAGCTGACATTGCAAATGTTTGTAATGAAGCGGCCCTTATCGCTGCCAGAAAAGGAAAAAAAGCGGTTGACAAACAAGATTTTCTAGACGCTGTAGATCGTATCGTAGGTGGTCTTGAAAAGAAGAACAAGCTTATTACGCCTTCCGAAAAGAAAACTATTGCTTATCATGAGGCAGGTCATGCCACGGTGAGCTGGATGACAGAGCATGCTGCGCCCTTGATCAAGGTTACAATTGTACCGAGAGGACAATCGTTAGGAGCTGCATGGTATCTTCCAGAAGAACGCCAGATCGTGCGTCCAGAACAAATGCTGGACGAGATGTGTGCCACCATGGGAGGTCGAGCTGCTGAAAAAGTTATTTTCAACAATATTTCTACTGGTGCTCTAAGTGATTTAGAAAAAGTCACCAAGCAGGCACGAGCAATGGTAACGATCTACGGACTTAACGAGGAGGTCGGGAATATCACTTATTATGATTCCAGCGGTCAACAAGAATATAGTATGACCAAACCTTATAGTGAGGAAACAGCGGTGACCATAGATAAAGAAATTTCTAAGATTATTGAAGCTCAATATCAGAGAGCTATCAACATACTTGAAGAGAACAAGGATAAACTTACAGAACTTGCTGAGTTGCTTCTTGAGAAAGAAGTGATTTTTAAAGATGATCTGGAAAAGATATTTGGTAAAAGACCGTTTGTAAAAGAACAACCCATTGCCCTAAAATCATCTACTCGTTCTACTCCCATGGAAGCTGAGGTGATCGATGAGACTCAAGATCCTGATGAGGGTGCTCAAACCGAGTCTAAAGGAGAAGGCAAGACCACGGAGTAAGGTATTGCTAGTAATCTAGAAGTGCCTATATTTACCTAAGGTCAAAAATGAAGCAGGCTATTGCCTATGAGTTTATTTAAGAAGTTATTCAATCTTTCTCAAAAGCCAGAAGAAAAAACTCAGGAAACGACTCAGGACGAGCGCTCTAAATACATGCCAGAGCAGCCTGATTTGCCTGTAGATGAGCGTTTTATTCATCATTTCACTCGGCTGGGAGGTAGATTTTTATATTGCCTTGATCAAGATGAAATTGATCAAAATTTCAGACATATAATAAAGGAGCACGGCTGGGAAAATTCAGTTGCTTTTTGTCCCGATACCAATCTTAAAGAAAGATTTGATGATCTTGGCCTTGATATTTCAAGCAATAATCTAGGGGGAGATATATTGATATCTCGATGTGAATACGTTATCGCAGATACTGGAGCGATCCTATTCTCCTCAAATCAAGTGAAGCAATTTAAAACCTACGAACTACCAGACACTTATGTCATTTTAGCTAGTACTAGTCAAATTGTAGAATCTATAGGAGAAGGGTTAAGAGGCATTAAGCTCAAGAGTCAAAAAGACATCCCTACTAATATCACGACGCTCAAACATTTTAAAATGGATGAGAAAAGCGATGACAAAGACCTCATGACCTATGGGGCTGCTCACAAACTCGTTTATCTACTGTTACTAGAAGACTTGTAATATGAGGGAACTTCTAGTAAGATCCGTTTCTGGAATAGTCTATGTCTCACTAGTTGTGCTTAGTGCGCTTTATTCTCGCGATGTGTTCATAGGTTTATTCTGTGTATTTGCGTTTATCTGCCTGATAGAATTGATGCCCATGATACGCTTGAGGCAATGGTTAATTTATCCAATGCTACCCCTTGCCTATTATTTTATAGTATGGCAGGGAGTTTCACAAAATATCGTTCTCGTTTTGCTTGCTGCGACAATATTGGTCAATATTTACCTTATACGGGATTTAGTCCTTGTAAATAGAATTGCTCTTTTCAATACTAAGAAGCATGTAATTGCTCTTCTCTATTTGATAGGAAGCAGCCTGTTCCTCGCCTTGATACCCGATGTGGTCCCGAATTATCAACCGGAGCTATTAATTGGAATATTTGCAATCATTTGGGTCAACGATAGTTTTGCCTATTTGATAGGAAAAAACTTCGGCAAGCACAAATTGATGAAACGCATTTCTCCCAAAAAAACTATCGAGGGATTTGCGGGAGGTCTAATCATGGCCATGGCTGGAGGTGTAGGCCTTTATTTCTACCTTCATCATCAAGGTCTTGATCAATATGGAATTTGGGACTGGATCATCATTGCGTTTGTTGTAGCTTTATTTGGTACCATCGGTGATTTGATCCAGTCAAAAATCAAGCGACAGGCCGCCGTAAAAGATAGCGGAAGCATCATGCCGGGACATGGTGGTATCTTTGATCGCATGGACAGTATTATCTTTGCAGCCCCATTTGCATATTTAACCTTTACTATAATAAACCATGTTTCATAAAGAAGGGAAGGCGTCCATACTCATTGCAATAATCGTTCTGGCAATTTTAACCATAATTGCCGCCACGATCAGCATGCCTGAGTGGCTATCCATTCTTTTGATAAGCATAGGCGTTGCGTTTCTCTGCATTATCCTTCAATTTTTCAGAAACCCAAAACGAGTCTCGGTAGAAGATGAAACTACTGTCGTTTCTCCAGTAGATGGTAAAGTGGTGGTTATTGAAGAAGTTTACGATAAAGAATATTTTAATGGTAAGCGCATGATGATCTCGGTTTTCATGTCACCCATAAACGTCCATGCTACGAGGTATCCTGTAGCGGGTAAAATTGCTTACAGTAAATACCACCCAGGTAAATATCTTGTTGCCTGGCATCCTAAGGCAAGTGAAGAAAATGAACGTACTACCGTGGTGATTGATCACAACAATGGTAAAAAAGTCATGTATCGACAAATCGCTGGTGCACTCGCAAAGCGTATCATGAATTATGCTAAAGAAGGGGAAGCTGTAAGGCAAGGCTTTGAAAGCGGATTCATTAAATTTGGTTCTCGGGTTGATGTTTATCTCCCTACTGATGCAAAAATTGAAGTTGAACTCAACCAAAAAGTTAAAGGAGCATCCTCTATCCTAGCGCGGTTTTAATGCAGGGAAAAGAACTGGACATAGCATTTGAAGAAGCTTTCCAAAAGGCCTCTCAAGAAGAGCAGAGTCTCGTACCACCTGATCTTCAATTGCATCTCTATGCCTATTACAAAAGGGCGATAGATGAGCCATACGTAAGCAATCGCAGTTTTGAATCCAATGATTTGCGGAGTGCTTTCAAAATGAATGCTTTGATCCAAGTACAAAATATCTCTCGATCAGAAGCTAAACGGCGCTATATCAAAATGATTGAGGATCTCTACCCGAAGCCTTGGTAGTGGTGAGTTTTCCGTTAATAGTTGTTAGCTGTTAGTTGCCGGTTGATAGTGTTACCGCAAAGAATTCTGTCATGCTGGACAAGAGTAGCAGGTCCCGTACAGCTGTCGGGACAGCATCTTTGTAACCAGGACTTCTTCTTTACCCTTTTATATGGAGACCTCCACAAGGAGACTCTAAATCCCTCCTACCGTTGGGTTCAGAGTGACAGTTTAGATTTAAATTTGATTCCGCTTTCGCGAAAGCGTAACATCAGAATTCTAAGTAGAACATTTAATCATTCAAAAAGGGATGGGTCAACTTGTGATGGTATGAGTGCAGTACAAGTCCAACTTTGGACCGGATATCGAGTTTCTGGAAGAGTTGGGAGCGGCAGGCGTCAACACTTTTTATAGAAAGATTCATACGATCTGCAATTTGCTGGTATGTGTACTCACTCTCATTGCAGATCAGTTCTATAAGCTGCAGCTCACGCTCCGTAAACTGCTCTCGCGCTTTCGACCCAAGGGTTTCTACCGTTTTTTTATTGCGCAAGAGTTTGAGGATCTCTTCAAAGTTGTCGTAGCCCTGCTCGTGAACACGATTTATCGTGCCTACTAACTCATCAAGATCGCAGGTCTTGTTCAGAAAACCTCGTGCTCCCGCCTCGTAGGCATTGATCTTTATTTCCTGATCATCATGCTGGGTAAGAACAATGCACTTGACGGAGCTGTTTTGGCTCTTGAGTTCCTTGAGCACGTGAAGTCCATTCATCATGGGCATGGAATAATCCAGTAGAAAAACATTGGGTTTTGTTTCAAGCTCTTCTACTTCTTTGACAAATCGCAGCCCATTCTCATATTCAATAGTGACTTCAAAATCCTCGTTCATTTCCAGCAGCTGCTTGAGACCGTTGCGCACGATCTTGTGGTCATCTACAATGCCTACCTTGATTTTTGAAGCCATTTTATTTCTGTTTTCTCAATAAAATTGTCGTGCCCTGCTGTTCTTTAGAATCTATCCTTAGTTCATAATTGATCAATGCCGCACGAGACCTCATGTTTTCAAGACCGATTGAACTATTTTTTGAATTTATATCAAAGCCTACTCCATTGTCTTTAAACGTAAAGATAGGTTGCTCAGGACTTTCCAGTTTTACAGAAAATTCTGATGCCCGGGAATGCTTCAACATATTATTGAGTAGCTCCTGAAAGATGCGGTAGATAATGACCTTTTCCTCAGTAGAGAAATTGAAGGCTCCCGGTTGCTTGATCTCGCTCTTAAAAGTAATATGCTCCAGCCTCTCCACGCGTTGCAACTCTTCTTTAACGGCTTGGATCAGGGAGAGTTTTTTAAGGGAATTGGTCGTGAGGGAATGGCTTAGATTCCTGAGATTGTGCGATACATCGCGTACCGTTTCTTTAATAGGCTGGAGTGCCGATGCCATTTCGGGATTCCTTTGCTTGAGTTGCTCGACCTGTAGATTGAGTACGGTAAGACGCTGCCCAGCGTCGTCGTGCAAGTCGAGCGCAATATTGTTCAAGGTTTCTTCTTGCGCCTCCAGCGCAGCAAGATTTACCGCCTTTTGTTGTTCCAATTGCTTTTCAAATAGCAGCTGGTTGTATTTTTTGATTT
Organism: uncultured Flavobacteriaceae bacterium; assembly: GCA_964631155.1. Classification (GTDB taxonomy): domain Bacteria; phylum Bacteroidota; class Bacteroidia; order Flavobacteriales; family Flavobacteriaceae; genus Nonlabens. Next base: position 75,252 of record CAZVYO010000010.1, on the reverse strand, counting down.
TGGAAACATATACTTTTATGAGGATAGCGCAAAAGAGGATCGCCATACAAACGAAGAGGAATGTGATGACTAGACCTACTACAATGTTTTGCAGATTATTCATCGAGCGTATCTCGTTTCCGATTGAGGTAAATAAACAGAATGAGGAGCGCGTAGTAAAAGTAATTGCCGGTCTTGACAAGAATGTCAAATAGATAAATTTCATTGATTTGGTAATTCCCTATTGCGCTTTCGCGAAAAGCAAAAACGAAACCTACCGCAAAAAAGAATAACAAAGGAGCACTCAAAAGAGTAAATATTGAACTGGTAAAATGACCCAACTGTTCTTTAATAATTAGTCTGTAATTTTTTATTCCAAAATAAATTACATATAATATAACACTCAAAATCCATGTGAGGTAGTAGGTCGTTTCAGGCTCTAACCAAACAGCGTTTATAATAGCAAAGAGCAGAAAAGGTAACAATAGCAAATATTCCATCGTTTTCTTTTTGAGAAGTTCCACCAATAGAAACAACCATAAAGACTGATGAATAACTATATAGGCATTGTAGATAGGCGGGATGTCACTTTCATTAAGAATCGCAGCGTACAGCGCAACTTCAGTCATTACATTCACCACCAGAATAGTGATAAAGCAGTTGTAGACAAAATCATTACGATAAAAAACAATAGCTATGCCCAGAACGGCTATAGCTATGACAGTTATGGATGACAGCTGTTCTAACACTACATCAAGCCTTGTCCCTTTCTAGGGTCTCTATAGGATATATTGTAATAACCTGTTTCTCCCGTTTCACCATGAGTTATCTTGAAGGCTAAAATTTTTATTTCAGCATCTTCCTCATCTTCAATCTGAACAAATTTTACCATCGGATCAGAAGGATATTGCTTTTTTAGTCCGAAAAAAAATACAGAAGAAAAGTAATTGGGGATTTCATCAAAAGGCAAACCAACAATATTGACCCACGATTTCAAAACCACACTTTGAGCACCTACATCATGAGTGAACTCTCTATACTTAAGATAGGTGGGTTCAGTTACACCACTTAGTATATCAGAGAGTTTTTTTTCAAAAATGACATTTGCTACTTCAATATCAGCTTCGCGATCATTGATGGAATGAGCAGTTACGCTGTCGGGCATTTGGAAATCATAATTTACTATGTCTGCTACAGACTTTATAAAATCTTTTTTCTCTTCGATATTTACCAATCCACTAAAGTCACACCACACATGATTCGGTTGAATTTTTATGACCAGTCCTTTAGGAGCTGTGGGAGGCATTTTAGTTAATTTGAGTGTTTCCATAATTTTTTGATTTGAAAGTTAGACCTAAAACTAATCAATCTCATTAACAGATCGTTAGGGTTTCTCCTATTTGTTTGAGGTTTTTTCCTATTGAGAAATAGGTGAAAGACTGTAAGTGGTTGTGGGTGGGTGGGTTAGGTTTGGAATGTAAATAAGCTAATCATGAAAACTAATTTTTTCTTATCAAGTGCTTTTCTGATAGCCTTTCTGTCAGCATGCGGTTCACAAAAGGAGGCTTCAATGACACGCCAGCCTCTATATACTATTGATAAAAATGGGGACAAACAAGGCTCTCTGTTTTGGGCGCAATACACAGCATCACGGCGCGGATCGATGATATTTGTTGACCCTAACAATAATGTTCGTATTTTATCTGAAAACCCACCCGACGTTGCGGTAGCTAGTATAACCGAGCTTTCTGCAAAACTCAAGGCCTCTGATGAAATAGACGCGGAAGCCGTTTTAAGAACTCAACGCAGCATCGCAGAATTAGGCAAGCGAACCGCGGCGGTAAATATGTTGCGAGATGCACTTTACCGTCTCAATGAGATATATTATAGTACTCGCGATGAAAAGAAGGAAATGCGGAAAGACCTCATATCTAATGACGCTTCATTTTTAAATGACGAAAAAGATAGTATAGTTGATATAGCAAAAGGATTATTTGAAAGCACCATAGAGGAAAATGATCTCAAAGAACTCTTTATAAAAATAATGGAAACTGTCCAGGAGGTAAGCAAATTCGAAGCTGAAGCGAGTGTGACAATTAGTCAAGCGGAAAGCGATCAGGAAGTAGCCAAATACCAAACCATCAAAAGCCAGATTGAAACGATAAAAAACCTTCTCTCAAATATTGATGACATGACAGAAGTTGAAAAGAAAAAAATTCTCAATCAGCTTCTTGAATTAAATCAAAAACTTTAAACCTCAAATCTCTCTAATAATGAAAAATTTACTCACATCCCTGGCAACAGCCTTTATGCTGTTTAATGCCATCACGCTACAGGCACAAACTCGTATTACTGTCGACAATACACCCGGAAGTGGTGCCATGTTTAGCGATTTGCAGGCTGCGATCAACTCTGCCAGCGATGGCGATGTGATACTGGTGCAACAATCGGTCACGCAGTATACTAATCCAAATACTGGCAGCGGTGACATTGAAATTGACAAGGACCTTACCATTATAGGTGCTGGCTATAAAGACGGACAATTTTATAAAACAAGCGTTTCAGGGTTTATGTTGATGGATGGCTCAAGTGGTACGACTTTGAGAGGTATGGAATTTAGGTTTTTGCAAACTGATAATGGCATTACGTCTGACTTAACAAATATTAGAGTAAGTGAATGTAAGGCAGCAGGGCTTTCTTTTAATGGAAATCAAAACTCTGGTTCTCCCGTGTTAGTCAGGAATGTTGTCATAGAAGGTAATGAACTTGATAACATAAGTGCCGCAAATTTGGTTCAAAATATAAATATTAGAAATAATATTATAGATAGCGGTTCTCTTGGATTGAGTTTAAATGGCAATGCTACTATTGTACGTAATAACATCATTCTTACGGGCGGCACAACGCTGCTCAACCAATTTAATCCTCCAGTTACCTTTTTTCACTGTGTGTTTGTTCTGCGCTCAGGAAATACTTTTATAATCAACGGCAGTTATTCTTTAAACAACTGCTTTCTGTACAACTTTAACGATTTCACTCAAACGGTAACGATTAACAATGGAGCGAGCAACGGTGCTCAGGTTCAAAACACCAGTAATTGTATCTTTTCTGGTGATCCCATGTTCGCTACTCAATACAGCAATACACTTTCGGTTTTTGATTTTACACCTCTAGCTGGCTCACCACTTATCGGCGTCGGCGCAAACGGTGGCGACATAGGCTTTCAGTCAAATTTTGAGTTTAAATATTTAGGCAATCCCAAAAACTATCCAGAGGTAAAGGTGACCAACTTTACCGGCGCAACACAACCCAACGGTACGCTTACCTTTGAGATCCAAGCTACTGCACATTAATTAATTCAGAATGTAGAATTATGAATTCAGAATTTAACGTGTAAGATTATGGACTTAAAACAACTCAATATAGTAGTATTGCTGGTGCTGTTTTCCGCTTTCGCGAAAGCGCAATTCACCATCAACTACATAGAATATTTCATAGATCAAGATCCCGGTATCGAGAATGCAAATGGGATTATTATGAACAATCCTGGAACCAATACCAGCGAGCAGTTTACCGTACCCACAGGCCACCTGTCAGTAGGTTTCCACAGGTTGTACGTAAGGGCAGAAGATACTTTTAGTCAATGGAGCCACTATGATAGCTTTTTGTTTTATGTGGCAGATACGTCGCCTGTTACCAATCCAGCGCTTCCCAATATCACCGCAGCCGAGTATTTCATCGATACCGACCCAGGTGTGGGAATGGCAAATGCTGTGGCACTAAACAGTACGGGAACCGCTATTACAGATACCTTTATGGTCGATGTGGGGACAATCGCTGCTGGTTTTCACCGTCTTTATGTGCGTGTGCAGGATGCTAATGGCGAGTGGTCAAATTACGATCAGTTTTTATTTTATGTGAGCGATGCAACTAATGATCCACCAGCGTCTTTAGCAAATATTGTTGCAGCCGAGTACTTCTTGGCCAGCGATCCTGGAATTGGCAACGCCACCGCGGTGACATTAACGCCTACGGGCACGCCCGGCCAGTTCATGTTTGACATCGACTTTTCCAGTTTGCCCAGTTGTAGCACGACACCCTTTCATGTGCGCGTGCAGGACAGCAATGGTGAGTGGTCGCTTTATGACTTTGATCCCGCATTGCAGTTGCCGGACACCGAGGCTCCCGTTGCGGACACAGCAAGCCTAAATTCAGTAAATGAGCAATGTCAGGTCACAAGCCTCACGGCTCCCACAGCTACTGATGCTTGCACGGGCATGCAGGTAACTGGTTCGAGCAACGTCACCTTTCCTATTACAGCAAGCACTACGGTCACCTGGATTTATGACGACGGCAACGGGAATACAGTTACTCAAGACCAGCAAATCATTGTTCAAGACACAGACGTTCCCGATGCTGTCGCACAACCTATTACAGTTGATCTCAACGGAGCGGCAAGTATTACCATTTTACCAGCAGATCTTGACAATGGATCGACAGATAATTGCTCAACGCCGGTTCTCACGTTATCGCAAGACACATTTACCGCGACGGGTAACTATCAGGTCATCCTAACGGCCACGGATGCCGCTGGGAATTTTGATGAAGCTACGGAAACGGTAAGCGTAATTGATTCAACACTAAGCATCGATGATACCGATGTTACTACATCCTTCAAAATCTACCCTAATCCTACGTCTGGAGACCTCCATATTGAATCCAGCCAACAATTGATGCAAGTCGAATTGTTTGCGATTACGGGTAAGCGCTTATTATCTAAAAATGAAAATATTGATGCTATCGACCTTTCAAAATATCAATCCGGCTTCTACCTGATCAAACTTACCGACTCAAATGGCCATACTGCGGTAAAACGTGTTATCAAAAATTAGCCTTCAACCATCTTTATGGCACAGCGCCTCGGGAATTAGGGGAACCAAGGCGCTTTTTTTATTAATCCGCTTTCGCGAAAGCGTCATTAAAAAAAGTAATAATCTGTAAATAGGGTTTTTCCTATTTACAAATAGGTTTTTCCCTTAATAATGAGAATGACCGTCCAGCTATATTTGAATAAGTAAATAAGGGAGGCTTTTCATGTTTATTACTCTACCGCCATCAAGATTATGGCACAGCGCTCTGGCAATTAAGGGGAAAAAGCCAGGGCGCTTTTTTTATTTCTTCTTCCGCAATAAATAAATCGCGAGCGCTACGACACATACCAGTATTGCGATAAAAAACACGGTAATTCCTGAAAGTGGATTCATATCTTAAGATTTAAGAGCAGCAATACTGCGCTCCAGCGTTTCAATCTTAGCAACGGCATCTGCCTGTTTTTTCTTCTCTAATGCAACCACTTGTTCTGGTGCGTTATTGACAAAACGTTCGTTACCTAATTTCTTTTCTACTCCTTTCAAAAATCCTTGAGCGCGCTGTAATTCCGATTGTAGCTTTTCGAGTTCAGCTTCTGTATCGATGGCTCCTGCAAAGGGAATGAAATACTCATTAGAATTGACCCTGTAGCTAGCCGCTCCATCCAGTTGCTCAGAAATGATCTCAATTGAGGCTACGTTCCCCATTTTCTGGATGAGGCCGTCATAGCGATCGCTCGTCCTTTCATTATTGATCATTTTCAACTCAATTTCATTCTTAAAAGGAATCTGTTTTTCCTTGCGCACTTTTCTGATTCCTGAGATCACCTCTTGAACCATTTCAAAATCCGTAAGTAATGATTCATCCACCTCAGCGATCGACGGCCATTTATTCACGCAAATAGAATCTGAAGTCTCACGATCTCGCAGCGCGTGCCAGAGCTCTTCTGTCGCAAAAGGCGTGAAGGGATGCATGATCCTCAAATTATCCTCAAAGAGGTCGATGACTTGCTCGTAGGTTTTAACATCGATAGGTTTTTGATATTCTGGTTTGATGATCTCCAGCAACCAGCCACAAAAATCGTCGTAAACCAATTTGTATACAGACATCAGCACATCGCTGATGCGGTATTTTAAATAATGGTCTTCAACTTCTGCAAGTACTTGGCTGAATTTGCTTTTATACCAAGCAATAGCTTGCTGGCTATGCAAAGGTTGATCTATTGTCGAATCCACCTCCCAACCTTTAATCAAATCATGGGCGCTCAGGTTTTTCTTGATAAATCCTTTTCCTTGCTGGCAAAGTGCCTCATCAAACATGAGGTCGTTACCAGCTGCGCTGCTCAACAACAAGCCTACACGCACGCCATCTGCACTATATTCCTCAATAAGTTTTAAGGCATCAGGACTGTTACCCAAAGATTTGGACATTTTACGGCGTTGCTTATCTCGTACTAGTCCTGTAAGATAGACTTTGTCAAAAGGTTTCTCATCTCGTAATTCATAACCTGCAACGATCATACGCGCCACCCAGAAAAATAATATATCTGGTCCGGTCACAAGATCCCTTGTGGGATAGTAATAACTGATTTCTTCATTTTCAGGTTCCAGCACCCCATTGAAAACGCTTATAGGCCACAACCAGCTGGAAAACCATGTGTCGAGAACATCAGTTTCTTGTTTGAGGTCGGCAGCCTCTATAGCGTTGTTGCTTGTACGCTTTCGCGAAAGCGTGACTGCCTCTTCCACACTACCAGCCACAACAAAATCTTCCTTTCCATCCCCATAGTAGTAAGCTGGAATGCGTTGTCCCCAAACTAGTTGGCGTGATATGTTCCAATCACGCACATTTTCCATCCAATGGAAGTAGGTGCTCTTAAATTTGGCAGGCAAAAGCTCGACAATGTCTTCTTTTACCGCTTTTATAGCCGGTTTAGCAAGTTCTTCCATTTTTAAGAACCACTGGTCTGAAAGTCTTGGCTCGATCACGGCACCGGTACGCTCACTCGTACCTACCTTGTGTACGTGGTTTTCTTTTTTGATCAGTAAGCCTTTTTCCTCAAGCTCTTGGCTGATCTGCTTGCGTACCTCAAAACGATCCTCACCTTCATAATGCAGGCCGTAACTGTTGAGCGTCCCATCTGCATGGAAAATGTCAATCACTTCTAGATCGTGGGTCTCTCCTATCTTTTTATCATTCTCATCGTGAGCGGGAGTAATCTTAAGTGCACCCGTACCAAATTCCATATCTACATAAGAGTCTGCAATAATTGGTATCTCGCGATTTGCAATAGGTACGATAGCCGTTTTTCCGACAAATTTTGTAAATCGGTCGTCTTCTGGATTGACACAAATCGCCGTATCTCCCAAAATAGTTTCAGGCCTGGTAGTCGCGATCACAATATATTCGTCGCTGCCTTTGATCGCGTATCTTAGATGATAGAGATGGCCGTTGCGTTCTTCATAATTAACTTCTTCGTCGCTAAGCGTAGTCTGAGCCTCAGGATCCCAATTTACCATACGGTAGCCGCGGTAGATCAAGCCTTTATTATAAAGGTCGATAAATACCTTAATCACGCTTGCACTCATGTCATCGTCGAGTGTAAACTTAGTGCGAGACCAGTCACAGCTAGCGCCCAGTTTTTTGAGCTGTTCCAGAATAATTCCACCGTACTCATGGGTCCAGTCCCAAGCGTGTTGTAAAAACTCTTCTCTCGTTAAATCATTTTTATCAATCCCCTGATCTTTGAGTTTCTTGACAACCTTAGCCTCTGTAGCAATACTGGCATGATCTGTTCCTGGCACCCAGCATGCATTGTAGCCTTTGAGACGGGCACGGCGTATAAGAACATCTTGTATAGTATTGTTAAGCATATGCCCCATGTGTAAAACTCCTGTTACGTTAGGTGGCGGTATTACAATGGTGTAGCTCTCCCTATCGTCTGGAACTGACTTGAAAAAGTCGTGTTCCATCCAGTAGTCATACCACTTTTGCTCAACGGTTTGCGAGTTGTAATTAGATGCTAGGGACATATTGGCTCAATTTTTGAAAATCAAAGGGCAAAAGTACCATTTAACCTTTTTAAAGCATAATGACTGTTGCGATTAAAAATCGTAGATTTATCGAATTCTTACCAGCTATGAAACATCCTATTTTGCTTATCGTATTACTGAGCCTCTTAAGCGTAATCTCGGTTCAGTCTCAGAGCAATGCCCAAACCCTTAATACCACGGTAGAATTTGAGGAAACGGTGTTAAATTTCGGGACAATCAGTAAGTGTAGTGATGGTAGAAAAACATTTGTTTTCAAAAATACTGGAGAGGAACCTCTTGTCATTTCAAAGGTATTTTCTTCTAGCTTTTTGAAAGTCATTAAATATCCTCAAGATCCTGTTCAGCCTGGGGAAAAGGATGAGATTATAATTAAGTACGACACCAGTCGCGTAGGACCTATCGTCAAGACGGTGACCGTGATGATGAATATCAAAGAAAAAGCTATCCCGCTTCAAGTGAAAGGTGAGGTGAAATAATAAAGGCTATTCTATTACCGGCTTAAGTTTTAATCGCACTTCATAGTATTCTTCTCCGCGTTTCAATTTTAATTTGAGTATCGAGCCAGGATTTTGATAAAATAATTTTGTTACCTCGCCCATACTGAACGCTCCAAGACCTCTATTTGATAGTCCGACTATTTGATCACCTTCTTTAATTCCCTCCTTATCGGATGGCGAGTTTGGAATTACATAAGAAACAATAATTCTTTTAGCATACCGGTACTCAACTGTTTTTGTTCTTCCAAGCTCTAATTTCTGGATTGATCTCAAATCAGTTTTTTGCTCAGCATCATAATTATATATCACATCAGTTACAAGCTCTTCCTTGCCCTCCCTAAGTTTCAAACCAGCCATATTATAGAAAAAACCATCTTTGAAAGCCCGTGTTTTGCGTAGATATAAAAATTCATTTTCATAATCAAGTACTACTTCAAAACGTCTTAGAATCTCTCCTCCTATCGAGCCGCGATTCAATTCGCTGGATTGGAAATTCTCCCGATCCATCTCGGGATAAGCAAAAGTGATCCTGTCAAAAATGATCTCTCCAACCTTAAGAGTATCGACCTTTGAGCGGAATCCATACACATCACCGCTCATCCCAAAACCCAAATAGTCTCTAAATCCTTTAACGGGCATTTTGAAATGCTGATCTTTTTCAAAAAGCCAAAGTGCGTCTCCACTACCCGTATCTAGCAATAATCGCGCATGCATCTCTGAACTATCATTTTTTACTTGAGCTCTCACATATAATTTCTCGTTGACCTTTTCCAGTCTGATCTTTTCATATCGAGATAACCTCAAAGCAGATTTATCTTTATAAATCAAAATACGTTCACGACGGTAATCCAATTCGACTAAATAATTTTTAAAAAAATCAACGCCTACAATTCCGTTTACTTCAGTACCAAGAATCGGCAGGAAACTAATCTGGCTTTCAGTAAGTACATTTATAGTTGCATTTTTAGATGTTAGTTCACCTATTTGCACTAAATTTTCAGAGCTTTCAATAGCTTTGAAAGGCTCAAGGCTTCCGTAGCCTCTGATGGTCGTTTCTCTTCCCTGACCTACACTCAAACTATCGACACCATTTATATTGAAAATAGTAGATCTGGACGCACCGCTATCTATAATAAAACGTAATTCTATACCATTTACTTTTGCTCTGGCGATCATGATTCCAGAAACAACATCTACTGGTATTTCTACTTTTTCCAAATCAGACGGCATCTCAAACTCCTGAGCATGAATAAGAGCACAGGTCCCGAGAACTATTAATAAGTTGATAAAATTCCTCATCTCAATCCGTAAGATCGTCAAATTATATGGCACTCATTGTACCAAATATTACCTTTGTCGTAATTAATATAAGAAATGCCTAGAATATCTCAAAAAGGGCAGGCTATGCCGTCCTCTCCTGTTAGAAAATTAGTCCCCTATGCTGAAGCTGCCGTCAAAAAGGGCAGAACGATCTTCCAGTTGAACATAGGACAACCCGATATAAAAACACCTGATCAGGCCCTACAAGCCGTGAGAAATTCTGACATGGAAGTTCTAGAATACAGCCATTCTGCAGGAAATCAGAGTTATCGCGATAAACTTGCGGCACACTACAGCAAAATAGGGTTTGATGTGGACAGCGATGATATCATTGTCACTACTGGTGGTAGTGAGGCATTACTTTTTGTGATGGGATCTATCTGCGACCAGGGTGACGAGGTAATAATCCCAGAGCCCTTTTATGCCAATTACAATGGATTCGCTGCGGCAAGTGGTGTAACCGTTAAACCTATTCAAACCAAAATAGAAGAAAACTTTTCTCTACCCTCAATCGCTGAGTTTGAGAAGCTAATTACCGATAAGACTAAAGCAATTCTTATTTGTAACCCAGGTAACCCAACGGGTTATTTGTATACAGAAAATGAGATGCAGCAACTTGCTGAGCTCGTCAAAAAGCACGATCTCTTTCTCGTAGCTGACGAAGTCTATAGAGAATTTGCCTATGACGGCCGTACCCATCATTCTGTTTTGAGTCTCGATGGCATTGAACAAAATGCAATCATGGTAGACTCTGTTTCAAAAAGATACAGTATGTGTGGTGCTCGTATAGGCTGTCTGGTTTCTAAAAATAAGGAAGTCATGGGAGCAGCGATGAAGTTTGCTCAGGCGCGTTTAAGCCCCCCTACTTTTGCTCAAATCGCCGCAGAAGCTGCTTTGGATACGCCCCAGGAATATTTTGACGATGTTATTCAAGAGTACATCGAGAGACGTGATTTATTAATCAGCGGGCTGAAAGAAATTGAAGGCGTTAAGGTAGCTAACCCGGGCGGTGCATTCTATTGTGTAGCAGAATTGCCCGTAGAAGATACTGATGATTTTGCGCAATGGTTGCTAGAACATTTTGATTTGAATAACGAGACGGTCATGGTAGCGCCCGCAGCTGGATTCTACAGCACTCCTGAAATGGGCAAAAACCAGATCCGCATTGCCTATGTTTTGGAAAAGGAGGCGATAAGAAAGTCTATCAAAATCTTGGAAGCGGCTCTTAAAGAATATACTGCGTGATTGAAGTCCAGGCGCAATTTCCCTTAAAGGAGTATAATACTTTTGGAGTTTCCGCTTTCGCGAAAGCGTACATAAAAGCAACCTCAATACAACAATTAAAGGAAGCGATAGCTTATTGTAATAGTGAGAACATTTTCTTGTTGGGCGGTGGAAGCAATATGCTTATAAAGAGTGATATTGAGCGCACGGTTTTACATGTATGCCTAAAAGGTAAACAACTTCTCAGCAATGAAAATGGAAAAGTCACGCTGAAAGTCATGGCTGGCGAAAACTGGCACGAGCTGGTCCTCTATTGCATCGAGCAAAACTATGCAGGCTTAGAAAATCTTTCTCTCATTCCTGGAAATGTAGGAACGGCTCCTATTCAGAATATAGGTGCTTATGGTGTAGAACTCAAGGATGTTTTTGTGAGTTGTGATGTTCTGGATATCGAGACCCTTGAGGAAAAGACGCTGACCAGAGAACAATGTAAATTCGGTTATCGGGACAGTATTTTCAAGAATGAAGCGCTAGGGAAATATGTGATCACCGCTGTCACCTTTGAGCTAACCGATTTGAACGCTACAAATGATTATCAGCTTAAAACGGAATATGGCGCGATCAAAGAGGAACTTGCCCGACTTGCAGGTCCCGTGAGTATCCAAAAAGTATCTCAGGCCGTCATAAATATTAGGAGCAGCAAGCTACCTGATCCTAAAGTGATCGGGAACAGCGGTAGTTTTTTTAAAAATCCAATAATAGAGAAAAGCTTGTACGATAACTTAAAATCCCGCTTTCCTGATCTGCCTAGCTATCCAGTTGATGATTTGCATGTTAAAGTTCCCGCCGGCTGGTTGATCGACAAGTCTGGATTTAAGGGTAAGCGCTATGGCGATGCTGGTGTGCACGATCGTCAGGCACTCGTTTTAGTCAATCACGGCAATGCAACTGGTAATGAAATCCTAGACGTAGCGCGAAAGGTACAGAAGAAGGTTAAAGAAGTCTTTAGTATCACCATTGATATGGAAGTCAATTTAATTGAGGAATAGGGATAGCGCCTGCAAATTTCTTTATCAATAAATTCTAGGCGGCATAGCGTTTGCCTTGTGTCTGTAAATTTTATCTTTGCATCATGGATTTAAAACTATTCTTAATCACCTTCGGTTTATTAGCGCTAGCATTTGCTGGGATCGCTATTAAAATATGGGGGAAGAAAGATGGAAAATTTGCGGGTACTTGCGCAAGTCAAAACCCATATTTGAACAAAACGGGTGAGGCGTGCAGCATGTGCGGTAAACTACCTGAGGAGCAGGATTGCAAAAATCCAGAGAAGACTACGCGATAACCTATCATGATCCTAGATCTCTTCGTCTGGTTTTTGGCCGGGTTTACCATTCTCAATTTAGGGTATTACCTCTATTTCTCAAAATTTGCTTTCGCTTCCAGTTCATTTAAAGACCACGAAGCGGATACCCCTGAAACAAATGAAGCAGTCTCAGTAATCATCTGTGCTAAAAACGAGGAAGAAAACCTCAAGAGATTGTTGCCATTACTACTTGAACAAAATCATCCCAATTTTGAAGTAGTCGTAGTAAATGACTATAGCAAGGATAACACGCTTGAAGTTATCGAGTCATTTATGGAGATGGACTCCCGAGTAAAGCTGGTGGATATCGTCCCGAATGAATCTTTTTGGGGAAACAAAAAATATGCTTTAACGCTAGGCATCAAAAAAGCAAAAAACAACAAGTTACTTTTTACAGATGCCGATTGCACACCAGCCAGCAAAGAGTGGATCTCAGAAATGACTCAGCAATTAGTGGATAAAAAAAGTATCGTGCTGGGATATAGTGGGTATGATAAGGTTAAAGGTTCTTTTCTCAATGCGCTTATCCGGTTTGAAACTGCTATAGGAGCCACACAATATCTCGGCTACGCTGTTAGAGGAAATGCTTATATGGGTGTGGGTCGGAACCTCGCCTATACCGCTAATCAATTTTACGCTTCTAGCGGCTTTATGAGCCACATGAAAGTTCTGGGCGGTGACGATGATCTATTTGTCAACGGAGCTGCAAACCGCGAGAATGTCGCGGTAAGTCTGAATCCAGATTCATTCACTTACAGCATACCTAAAAAATCATGGAACGCGTGGTGGAAGCAAAAAAGAAGACACATCAATACTGCTGGTCATTATAGATGGAAACATAAAATCGCTCTAGGGCTATTTTTTGTTTCTCAGATAAGTTTTGTTGCATCTGCTGTAGTTGCTGGGGTTTTCAGCCCTTTTTGGATGATTGTTTTGGGAATTATTGCTTTACGTTACCTAGTTACTTGGATGGTTATTGGATATTCGTTCAAAAAACTTCAGGAGTCAACGCTCGTTTGGTTTTATCCGTTTTATGAAGTCGTCCTTTTGTTTAGTCAGGGTGCATTATACTTCAATAATCTTTTCGCTCCACCTAAATACTGGGAATAGTCAGTTTTGAAAATTCAAACGACTACTTAATCACTATTTTTGTACTATGGAAACAATCACAAAATCTGTCGCTCCACCTAAAGGAAAACCTAAATGGCTCCGTGTCAAGCTTCCCGTAGGTAAAAAATACAAGGAATTGCGTGGAGTGGTTGACAAATATGAACTTCACACCATTTGTACTAGCGGTAGCTGTCCCAATATGGGAGAATGCTGGACAGAAGGGACGGCAACATTCATGATTTTAGGTAATGTTTGTACACGTAGTTGTGGCTTTTGTGGCGTTAAAACAGGAAGACCGGAAGATGTGGACTGGGCAGAACCAGAAAAGGTCGCTCGCTCTATCAAGTTGATGGGCATCAAGCACGCTGTTATAACAAGTGTAGATCGAGATGATCTGAGGGACATGGGTTCCATCATCTGGAAAGAAACCGTTGCCGCCATCAGAAGAATGAATCCAGAAACTACGCTGGAAACGCTCATACCAGACTTTCAAGGGAACACCCGCAATATTGATCGCATCGTAGAAGCAAATCCCGAAGTGGTCTCCCATAACATGGAAACCGTAAAGCGTTTAACTCGCGAAGTGCGTATCCAAGCTAAATACGAACGCAGTCTTGAAGTACTTCGCTACCTTAAAGAGCAGGGCATCAATCGCACAAAGTCGGGAATTATGCTCGGGCTTGGAGAACGTGAAGACGAGGTCATTGAAACTTTGCATGATTTAAGGAAAAATGATGTTGATGTGGTAACGCTGGGTCAATACCTACAACCTAGTAAAAGACACTTGCCGGTTCAGGAATTCATCAATCCTGAACAATTCAAAAAGTATGAAGTAATTGGTAAGGATCTTGGTTTTAGACACGTTGAGAGCGGTGCACTGGTTCGTTCTTCTTATAAAGCGCATAAGCATATTTTGTAATATAATGACTTTAGATCAGTCCATAAAGAGAATGGAAGAGTTGAAAAAAGAAACATCTTCTTTTTGGTCTAGACACATTATATTACAATGGATAGATTTACTTGAAGAGTTAGAGCTTATTTACTTTTCAAATGAAGAGCGAGATCATCTTGAAACTCAACTCAAATTTTGTATCTCAAACATTCTTGAATCGAAAAGTCGAGTAGTTCTGCGAAATGAATTAAAGAGTTTTCTTGATTTTTTAAACACAGAATTAAATATTAGATCTTACAATTATCTATCTGGTCTTTTTATGGTAACAGGCTTGTTAATTTCTTTGATTTTAGGCGTCACACCTTTCTTGGGAATGATTGCCGGAGCCCTCATAGGTATCGCAACCAGAGAGTCAATTAAAAGAAATCGAAGATCTATTGCTTTAGGTAAATTTGATCTTTGGTAAAAGTTTAGGTGATGACTGTACAAGAAGCACATGAAGTGATCAAAAGCTTGAGAATTGATAGCTCTGACAAGACATCTCAAAAACTACTAGAGCGCTGGAATCTTGTTATTCATGAATTACAAGATCTTGAACTCAAAGAAAAAGAGCTAATTCAAATTGAAGAAGAGCTAAACGTTCATATCACCAAAATTAAATCGGACCCTTCCAATAGAATCTTGAAGGACGCCCTGGAATCATTCCTTAGATTTCTAAACGATCGTCTAAACATTAAGAATGGTACTCGTACAATAATGCTAGGTATAATAGTCGGTTTACTGATAGGCTTCACAACGCATTTGAGCATGTGGACTGGGATTTTGATCGGAGCAGGACTGGGATTCGTATATTATGCCTATCAACGACGCAATTACCGATCCATCAAAACAAATTTGCAAGATATTTGGATTTGATTACCTATTTGTCTTTCACAATGTCAGTTACAGCGATAGTCGAGAACGACTTGTACACTCAATATGTGAAACAGTCTTCCGCCGTGGCGTACTCGACTTGTTATCGCAATTTATATTCAATCAATGATTAAAATCGCAATAAACGGCTTCGGGCGTATAGGTAGGGTGTTCTTAAGGACTGTTATCGATCATTCTGAAATTGAAGTTGTAGCTATTAACGATCTCGCCAGTCCTGAAGTCATGGCGCACCTTTTCAAGTACGATTCCATTCACGGCGTACTGGATCGAGAAGTACATCATGGAAATGATTTCATTCAAATAGGCGGGCATAACATTAAATATTCTCAGCATAAACAACTAGAAAGTCTCAACTGGGAAGATGTAGATATTGTTATAGAATCGACCGGGAAGTTCAAGTTACGCTCTGATCTAAATAAGCATATACGAGCTGGTGCTAAAAGAGTTATTCTGAGCGCTCCACCGGTGGAAGATGACATCAAGACCATTGTTTTGGGGATCAATGATTCCATTATCGAATCCACAGACCTCATTATTTCAAACGCCAGCTGCACCACAAACAACGCGGCGCCCATGATCAAGGTGCTTGATGAACTCTGCGGGATAGAACAGGCTTATATCACCACAGTACACAGTTACACGACAGATCAAGGATTGCACGATCATCCCCACCGCGATCTAAGACGTGCCAGAGCCGCTGGTCAGTCTATCGTTCCTACCACTACGGGTGCCGCCAAGGCATTGACCAAAGTATTCCCGCACCTCAGCGATGTCATAGGTGGTTGTGGAGTGCGCGTTCCAGTTCCCAATGGCAGTCTGACAGACATGACTATTAATGTCAAAAGAGACACATCGATTGAAGAGGTGAATGAGGCTTTTTCCGCTTTCGCGAAAGCGTACCCAGATTACTTCTCCTACACCACAATCCCACTAGTTTCTAGAGATATATCAGGCAGTCCGTACTCTTGTATTTTTGATTCAGAAATGACCAGCGTTATCGGGAAACTGGTCAAACTCATCGGATGGTACGATAATGAAAGTGGGTACAGCAACCGACTCAAGGATCTAGCGCTTAAGCTTTCTTAGTCGTAAAAATTCTGGCTGCTCTTGATTTAGGAATTTCGTCTGAATTCCAATGAAATAAAGATTGGGAATTTGAAATTTTTTCAATCTCATAAAATCTTTCTCAGTCGTGATGATAATGTCCATTCTCCGAATCTTTTCTACATCCTGATCCGTAAAATTATAATGATCAGGAAATTTCAGATGATCCACTTCAAGAAACTGAGAGAGGTGATCTACTAGGGGTTGTGGTTTTGCGATGCCGGTAACTAAGGTGACTTTCTTTTGTTTTAAATTCTCTAACAGAATTTTTTGATCGCCATGCAAAAAATCTGAATAGCCTATGTAGGCAAAATGTAAAGTTTGGTAAGATCGAGGCTTCACTTTTTTGCGAATTTGATTTTGCTCGGTAACGCTTAGATCATGTGGGCATTTTGTGACGATAATATGATCTGCCCTCTTTGCTCCGGCAGCCGACTCACGCAAGTCTCCCGCCGGTAAAACAAAGTCATTATAATAGGGCCTGTCGTAAGAAGTGAGCAAAATGTATTTGTGAGCTTTCACATGGCGGTGCTGATAAGCATCGTCCAGCAGGATCACATCGAGATCATAAATTGCACTCAGGTTTTGAATTCCTAAGGCACGTTTTTCGGATACTGCCACTTTAACTGAATCGGCAAACTTTGTTTTGATCTGCAGCGGCTCGTCTCCCACTTCTTCAGGTGTGTGACTTGTTTCTACCTCGAGATAACCGCGAGTCGACCTGCCGTACCCCCTACTTACCACTCCGATTTTTTTATCGGTTATGGAGCAAATCAAATATTCAATCATAGGGGTTTTACCCGTTCCTCCCGTGCTCAAATTTCCTACCGCAACTGTAAAAACTTTAGGACGGTACTGTTTTGTGATTCCCACATTGAAAAGGAAATTGCGCAAAGCAGTTATGAGGTCATAAAGAACCGCAAAAGGGTAAAGCAAAAGACGAAGTTTGCGCATGAAGCGAAATTAGTGATTTAGTAAGCAGTTAATGACAAATTGTGATTGTATGCCTGAAGTGGTATCAAAATTTGTTGTCCGTCGTGCAAATCAAGTCAAATGAAATGCCTCGGTTCCCATGGCAGATAGCTAGTTTTAGATATTTGATCTGTGTTGTTATAGGATTACCTTAGTTTTGAATTTCTTTTAACTTTCAAATAATATGCGTTGGTCCGGCCTGCTGACCATTAACTATTAATTTAAAACTGATCACTCGCGCAATGGCAACAATCAAACAAGTAACCGATTATCTAGAAATTCTCGCACCTCGAGCCTACGCTGAAGATTTTGACAATACTGGGTTATTGACGGGAAACATACAAGACGAAGTCTCGGGAGTACTGGTAACGCTGGATTGTTTGGAAAATGTAGTAGATGAGGCGCTACAAAAAGGCTGCAACCTCATCGTCACTTTTCACCCTATCATATTCAAGGGATTAAAACACCTGCAACCTACTGATTACGTGCGCAAAGCAGTTGTCAAAGCAATTAAAAATGATATCGCCATTTATGCGATACATACAAATCTGGATAGCGTGAAGGGAGGTGTGAGTTACCGCATGGCAGAAGCGCTCAAGCTCAACAATGTAAAAACGCTCGTTCCAAAAAAGCAATTGCTTAAAAAATTGACGACCTACGTTCCTACTGAAGATATTGAAAAAGTTCGTAACGCCTTGTTTGATAGAGGTGCAGGATCTTTGGGAAATTACTCAGACTGTAGTTTTAGCCAAGAAGGAATCGGGACTTTTAAAGGAAATGAAGAAAGTAATCCCACTATGGGACAGCAGGGAAAACGTGAAGAAGTTGCCGAGACGCAGCTCAATCTGACCTTTCTTCCACATCTTGAGATTCCCGTTTTGCAAGCCTTGCATCGCGCCCATCCCTATGAAGAGGTTGCTTACGAGATTACCACGCTGGACAATTTTTACCAGAACATAGGACTTGGGGTTATCGGTGAGTGGGAGAAACCGCTTTCAAAGGAAGAGTTTTTGCAAGAAGTGAAGTCAGTTTTTGGGTGTGGAGTGGTAAGATTCTCGCTTTCGCGAAAGCGAGATATCCAGAAAATAGCGTTACTGGGAGGTTCAGGAGCCTTTGCCATACAAAACGCTATCGCCGCAGGAGCTGATGCGTATGTCACAGCAGACCTTAAATACCACGAATTTTTTGAGGGATCTGAAATGCTTTTATGCGATATAGGACACTTTGAAAGTGAGCAGTTTACAAAAGATTTATTGTATGAATATCTTAGCGATAAATTTAGTAGTTTTGCAATCCTTTGTGCAGAGGCACAAACAAACCCAGTAAATTACTTTTAATAGATGGCAAAAAAGACTGAGGCAACCGTAGAAGACAAGTTAAGAGATCTTTACAACCTTCAACTTATCGACTCTAGAATAGACGAGATACGCAATGTGCGTGGAGAACTTCCACTAGAGGTTGAAGACCTCGAAGATGAAGTGGAGGGTCTTACCAAAAGACTGGCCAAACTGGATGCCCACCTAGAAGAACTAGGCGATAACATCACAGAAAAGAAAAACATGATCGCAGAGTCTAAGGCTCTGATCGAGAAATATGCTGAGCAGCAAAAAAATGTGCGCAATAATCGTGAGTTCAACTCTTTAAGCAAAGAGATCGAGTTTCAAGAGCTTGAGATCGAACTTGCCGAAAAGCACATCAAGGAATTCAAAGCGCAAATCGAGCAGCAAAATGAAGTGATTGAAGAGCACAAGGGCCGTCTTGAAGAGCGCAAAGAGCACTTGAAGCACAAGAAGTCTGAACTGGACGAGATTCTTAAAGAAACTGAGAAGGAAGAGCAAGCGCTTATGAAAATGAGTGCAGACTATGCAAAGTCGATTGAAGAGCGTTTGATCAAGGCTTACACCCGCATCAGAACCAGCGTTAAGAATGGTCTCGCCGTTGTACCGATTGAGCGTGGAGCTTCTGGAGGTAGTTATTTTACCATTCCACCACAGGTGCAGGTTGAGATCGCAAGCCGTAAAAAGATCATTACAGACGAGCATTCAGGTCGTATACTAGTAGATGCTGCCCTCGCCGCTGAGCAAATGGAGGCGATGGATAAGACTTTTGCGAAGCTTTAACTCAGTTTACAGTTTACAGAACTGAAAAAAATATGGAAGCCACCGCAATGCGGTGGCTTTTTTGTTTGGTCAAAGCGAAAGCCTTTCCCCTACCCTAAAGGGTGGACTTTCTTGATCGAAATGCCGTTGACCTCCGCTCCCTTTAGGGATGGGAAATCGTAGGTCTAACACGAGGTCGGTCATAATGCAATCTGCGCGAAAGCCTTTCCCAGCCCATAAGGATGGGCTTCCTTAAGTATCAGATTAGGCATGATTTAGCTTTCTCAACGAAGCAACGCTATGTTCGAAAGGACAGGTTTGAACCTACCTTAGCTAACAGGCTTTACTTCCCATTACCTTACACATTTCACCTTTTAACGGGTTTTTGGTACGCTTCTTTCTTTACAGGTTCTAAGTTTGTTATAAAGAGGTAATATGAAATTGATACCCATAATAATAGCGCTGTTCCTTGGAATAGGATGCGCCGAGGAAAAGAAGGAAAAAGAGGTCTCTCAAAATTTAGAGCCCGTTGAAGTCGCAACTCAACAAGGTCTGGAACGAGCTTATTTCGCGAGCGGATGTTTCTGGTGCGTGGAGGAAATCTATGAAAGCGTGAAAGGAGTAAGCGAAGTGATCTCTGGTTATTCAGGAGGGAATTCAGACAATCCTACCTACCGCAATCACGCAGATCATGCGGAGGCCAATGAAGTGATTTACAATCCTGAAAAGGTGAGCTTTAAAACCTTGGTAGATGTTTACTTTGCCTCACAGAATATAGAACAGGAAAATGGTCAGGGTCCAGACATGGGGCACAGCTATCGCTCTATCATTTTTTATCAAAATGCGGAGCAAAAACAAATCATCGATGCAAAAATCGCTGAGTTGACCAAAGAAGGGTACGATGTCGCTGCAGAAGTCAAGCCGTTCCAAAAGTTCTACAAAGCCGAAGACTATCACCAGGACTACGCTAAGAACAACCCGAATAACCGCTATATTCAAGGTGTAAGCATCCCTAGGTTCAAGCGTTTTGCTTCAAAAATGCCAGAGGTAGTGAAAAAAGAAGCATTGCAGCATTGAAATAGTTTAATAAGTCGCCTTTCGAGATCCTCAAGGCTCACTTTAGGCATACTATCGTGGCTGAGGAGCTCGAAGCCTGAAAATTAATGATAGAAAAGCTCTCTTGATCGAGAGCTTTTTTGTTTCATACGGTTACCTCAACAGGCTGCATCGCCCATTCATCAATCCAGCGGCTCAAAACTTTTACCCAGTCCTCGCGATCGTTAAGGCATGGAATCACATGAAATTCTTTACCTCCTACTTCATGAAAGATCTCCTCTCCTTCCATCGCGATTTCTTCTAGCGTTTCCAGACAGTCGCTTACGAATGCTGGAGTTGCAATGGCTAGTTTTTTAGTGCCACCGAGTCCCATTTTTTCGATCGTTCTGTCAGTATAGGGAGTTAGCCATGGATCAAATCCTAAACGGGATTGAAACGTAGTGGAATAAGTCCCTTCTTCCAGTTCTAGATATTCGCCTACGAGTCTTGTAACTTCCTTACATTGGTGGCTGTAACAAAACTGATGCGCCGGTGAGGGTGTCGCACAGCATTTTCCATCCATTTTGCAATGTCCATTGGTGATGTCGCTTTTTCTGATATGACGTTTAGGGACGCCGTGATAGGAAAATAGTAAATGCTCATATTCCTTACCTTCAAGGGATTCCTTAATGGATTCAGAAAGCACTCGTATATAATCGGGATGGTTGTAAAAGGGCGGCATCTGAGTAAAAGACATTTGCGGATATTTCTCAGCTCTAATTTCCTCTGCCAGGACGACAATGGTTTCTACCGTAGCCATCGCAAATTGTGGATAAAGCGGTATAAGTAAAACCTCGTCAACCCCTTTTTGGTGCAACTCCTCTAGACCGTTTTCTATAGTCATGCTCCCATATCGCATTGCCAAAGCGATAGGAACACTAGTAAAACTATCAATCTTATCTTGAAGCCGTTCTGATAGCACAATCAAAGGACTCCCCTCGTCCCACCAGATTTTAGAATACGCCTCGGCACTTTTCTTAGGACGTGTGTTAAGGATTATACCTTTAACAAGCAGAGCTCTCAGAACATAAGGAAGATCGATGACACGCTCGTCCATAAGGAACTCATCCAGATACTTCTTGACATCCTTAGGATCTGTACTATCTGGCGAACCCAGATTAACTAATAAAACTCCTTTGCTCATAATTCAATATTGCATTTCAAAGGTCGGATTAAAATTGATGAGTTTACGTTTAATGAATATCGATCTTCATATACATGAGATAGAGATATTTTATTTTACGCTTCACCTCGACTCCGCTCGGCAATCATCGCAAAAGCGTAAACCTTGAAAACACCGCTCAGTTTCTCTGAATAGGGCCATCCCAATCATCATCCTCATCATCGTTATCCTTTTTTGAATTGTTGAAGGTGAACCCGCTCAAATCCTTCTTACTGTAACGATTCCAAATAAATAACGGCATAATGACGAAAAAAATAAACAGCGTCGCCATACCGATGTACTTGTGACCAGAGGCAGGATCACCGTTTTCCACCTCATAAAACCCATAACCGATTACAAGAAATGCGGTGATCAAGCACAGTAAAAGAAATTTTAGGAAGTTCATGATGTCTTGCTGTTTGCGTTTAGCTATTAGCTTCTCACCGTTCGTTACTTGAATATTTATGTCAGTTCGAGCGAAAGTCGAGAACGAATTTAAGTCTAGAAAATAAAATAGGCTCGACTATAGCACGACTCGACATCTTTCTATATTCAGAATTCTATAATCGATATTCAATATTCAATCCACCGTCACCTTCAAGTTCAGCTCCTCAAGCTGCTCTTGATCGATTTTTGATGGTGCATCAATCATGACATCGCGACCGCTGTTGTTTTTTGGGAACGCGATGAAATCCCTGATCGTTTCCTGACCTCCAAGAATAGACACCAATCGGTCGAAGCCAAACGCTAAACCAGCATGCGGCGGTGCACCGTATTCAAAAGCATCCATCAAGAATCCAAATTGTGCTCGAGCCTCTTCTGGAGTAAACCCTAGGTGATCAAACATGGTCGCTTGGAGTTGCTTATCAAAAATACGCACAGAACCACCACCTATTTCGTTACCATTAAGCACTAGATCATACGCATTGGCACGCACATTGCCTGGATCTGAGGCAAGTTTCTCAATGTCTTCAGGTTTTGGGGATGTGAATGGGTGGTGCATCGCGTGGTAGCGCTGTGTCTCTTCATCCCATTCCAGTAGCGGGAAGTCCACTACCCACAGCGGTGCAAATTCATCAGCTTTTCTTAAGCCTAGGCGCTCTGCCATTTCCATGCGCAATGCGCTTAATTGCGCCCTGGTTTCATCGGCTGGACCGCTCAGTACACAAATCAAGTCACCTGCTTCAGCGTCGGTTGCTTCTGCCCATTGTGCCAGATCTTCTTGTGAATAAAATTTATCGACGCTGGATTTGTAGCTCCCGTCCTCGTTGCATTTCACGTACACCATTCCTTTGGCACCTACTTGAGGCCTACGCACCCAGTCGATGAGCTTGTCGATCTCCTTGCGGGTCATGCTTGCTCCTCCAGGGACTGCGATTCCCACAACCAGCTCTGCCTCATTGAAGATTTTGAAATCTCTCGCTTTCGCGAAAGCGGAAAGATCACCAAACTCCATCCCAAAACGAATGTCCGGTTTATCGTTACCGTACTTTTCCATCGCTTCCTGATAAGTCATACGCGGAAAGCTGTCCAACTCAACGTTTTTCAATTTCTTGAGCAGGTGCGTGGTCATCTCTTCAAAAATGTTCAACACGTCTTCTTGCTCCACAAAGGACATCTCGCAGTCGATCTGTGTAAATTCTGGCTGACGGTCAGCGCGCAAGTCCTCATCACGGAAGCACTTCACGATCTGGAAATATTTATCCAGTCCACCCACCATAAGCAATTGCTTAAAGGTTTGAGGGGACTGCGGCAAAGCATAAAACTGACCCTCATTCATGCGCGACGGCACGACGAAGTCACGGGCACCCTCTGGTGTAGATTTGATCAAGACTGGTGTTTCCACCTCAACAAAGTCTTTACCCGCAAGGAAATTGCGCACCTCCATAGCCACCCGAGAGCGGAACACTAGGTTCTCACGCACGGGATTGCGACGTATATCTAAGTAACGGTACTTCATGCGCAACTCCTCACCACCATCCGTATCATCTTCTATCGTAAATGGTGGTGTCTTGGATTTGCTCAAAATAGTGAGCTCGCTCACGAGTATCTCGATATCGCCCGTAGGCATTTTAGGATTTTTAGATTCCCTCTCAATTACGGTACCTTTTGCTTGTATAACAAATTCACGACCTAGCTGCTGGGCTTTTTTGATCAATGACGGATCAGTACGCTCTTCATCAAAAACCAACTGGGTAATCCCATAACGGTCGCGTAGATCTACCCAAACAACAAAACCTTTATCCCTGGATTTCTGAACCCAACCGGCAAGAGTCACTTCCTTGCCTATATCGCTATTTCTCAAGCTGCCACAATCGTGCGATCTGTACATAGTATATCGATTTATCGAGGTGCAAAAATAATGGTTAGTAAATGAGTATGGGAGTTTTTGAGTACTCCAATTTCTCAGATCATACCCCACGTAGAAGGTCAGTTTTGAACCTGCACGCCATGGATTTATTTACTCAAGCCCTACAATTGATGACTTGAAGTTTGAAATCTGGAGGTTTGAGGCAAAATTAAAAGGGTCTAAATTTCTTGTTTACAGTTGTTTATATTTTCAATGTAAATTTAATATTATCTTAACTTTGCTGTAATGTAAATTTAATGTTATCTTTGATTCACTAAATACTCTAGTTATGAAGAAGCATGCAGCAATTTTGATGATGATGGTTATGGGTTTCCTTTCTTTAGGACAAGATCAAAAACCCAAGGTTGAAACGCTGGAGAATGGTTTGACACAAGCTACATTTTATCATGAGAATGGTAAAATCGCGCAACAAGGAACGTTCCTAGACGGTAAAAGACACGGTGAGTGGATCAGTTATGACGCAGATGGTAACAAAACCGCTGTAGCACAATACACTCAAGACAAAAAATCTGGAAAGTGGTTCATTTGGAAAGGTGATTTACTTACTGAAGTGGATTACGAGAATAACACCATTGCAAATGTGAACAAATGGGTAAGCAAAGAGGCTGTAGTGAGCAATCGCCCATAATTGAAAAAAAACAAAATCTTTTAAAAACCTGCTCCTTACGAGCAGGTTTTTTTTTGACCTCAACATTAAGTTCTCTTAGTATCCTACGACTCATTCTTAACAATGTTTTTGTTTAAACTTTTACATATAAAGATTAAACGCATTGTATTTTTACATTAAAGAAAATCGAAATGGCAACCGCAAGCAAAAAGTCTACTCCCAAAAAGACTACAAAGAAAAAAGAACTCACTCAACAAGACGTTATTACGGCTTACATGGATTACGTTTTGGAACACGAGAAAACTCCTAAGTCCATATTTAAGTTTGCCAAAGATAACGGCATGACCGAGCAAGAATTTTATCAATTCTTCGGGAGTTTTGAGGGGTTGCGTAAAGAAATCTGGAATACGTTCTTCACCATGACTATGGATGTTGCCCATAAAAATGAAGACTATGAGCACTTCTCAAACAGGGAGAAGATGCTGACTTTTTTCTACACATTTTTTGAGTTGTTGACCCTTAATCGCAGCTATGTATTATTTACCCTCCATAACCATCAAAACATGATGGACAAAATGGACCAGCTGAAAGGCCTGCGCCGTCACGTAAAAGATTTTGCGAAAGATCTGATTTCTCAACGCAATGAGACCAAATCAAACATTTTACTAGAACGCTCTGAAACTATTTACAGCGAGGGCGCATGGGTACAAATGCTGTTTTTGATTAAGTTCTGGATGGATGATGACAGCGCTGGTTTTGAAAAAACAGACATGGCCATCGAGAAATCAGTCAATACGATTTTTGACGTGTTTGACAACACACCGCTAGACGCCGTTTTGGATTTCGGAAAATTTCTGTGGAAAGAAAGGAAGGTTTAAATAAGTAAGTAGTAGTAAATTCAAATTACTTCTTAAGCTGGTTACTTGATTCCGCTTTCGCGAAAGCGAAATATCTTAAAACAATTACCGGCAGAAAAATTCCGTATTCATAATTCTGAATTCCTAATTGGTAGACATGAAAACACTCGATAAAATACCGACTAGCAAAATAGGCCGCACCACCGAGCTGGTTAAAACCGGTGCTAAAATTGGGGCTAATTATTTGAAATATTACTCTAAGAAAGCAGTCAACCCCAGTCTGGACCGCTCTACCCTGGATGAAGATAACGCCTCAGATATCTATGACGGTTTGAAGAGCCTCAAAGGAAGTGCGCTAAAAGTCGCTCAGATGCTGAGTATGGATAAGAGTCTGTTGCCCGGTGCTTATGTGGAGAAATTCAGCCTCGCCCAGTTTAGCGTCCCACCTCTATCTGCGCCGCTAGTACGTAAAACATTTAAAAAATACCAAGGAGCCTATCCAGAAGATATTTACGATTCATTTTCCAAGAATTCAGTTAACGCAGCCAGCATAGGACAAGTCCACAAGGCTACTAAAGATGGTAAAGAACTAGCTGTTAAAATTCAATATCCTGGCGTTGCAGACTCGATAAGTAGCGACCTAGCCATGGTAAAACCTATAGCGATAAAAATGTTCAATCTTAAAGGTGAAGACAGCAAGCGCTACTTTGCTGAGGTTGAAGACAAACTGCTGGAAGAAACTGATTATGAACTTGAGGTAAAACAAAGTTTGGAAATTACTGAGGCTTGTTCCCACATTCCCAATCTCAAATTTCCTAATTACTATCCGGAGCTCTCCAGCAAGCGCATCATTACGATGGACTGGATGAGGGGTCAGCATTTGAGTGAGTTTGCAAAAACAGATTTCCCTCAGGAGACAGGTAATAAGCTGGGCCAAACCCTCTGGGATTTTTACATGTTTCAAATGCATGGTCTAAAAGCCGTACATGCCGATCCTCATCCAGGTAATTTTCTGATTTCTGAAACCCACGAGCTTATTGCTATCGATTTTGGATGCATTAAGGAAATTGTTGATGAATTCTACCAACCCTATTTCGAACTAGCAGTCCCAGCAAGCATCAACGATTCCAAGATTTTCAGAGAAAAACTATTTGCTCTCGAAATCTTGAGGGAAGATGATTCGGAAAATGAAATCAACTACTTCTCCGCACTATTTCACGAGATGTTGAGCTTATTCACCAAGCCATTTCAAAGCGAGACCTTCAATTTTGCCGATGCCACTTTTTGGGACGAGATAAGTTCGCTGAGCGAGAAATACAGCAATGACAAAGAGTTGCGTAAGATGAATGGTAACCGTGGCAGCAAACACTTTTTATACATCAATCGCACGTTCTTTGGACTCTACAATTTGTTACACGATCTTAAAGCAACTGTCAAAACGCGTGAGTACGTAAAGTTTCTTGAGGAGAAAGGGTTTGAGAATCACCCGGCGTTGTAGACAATTTCATCATAAAGTTTAGAGTTTTGGGTAAGGGCAGGTTTAAACCTGCCCTTACCGGGAAACTTTGTGAACAACTTAGACCCATCTAAGAAGGGAACAGAATTAGCCCTTACCGATAGATAACCCTCCGTCTAATCATACCGATAAGCTCCATAGTCTTGTAGCAAAAAACCCCTAAATTCCCTACTTTTGCGCCCTTGTAAAATACTGGTGGAATGAGTAGTAAATTCAATGAGTACAAGGGGCTGAACCTCTCAAAAGTAGATGATAACGTCAAGCAGTTCTGGAAATCAAACGAGATTTTCAAAAAGTCTGTAACTACACGTGAGGGTAATGAACCATTTATATTCTTTGAAGGGCCTCCATCAGCAAATGGTCTTCCTGGAATCCACCACGTCATGGGAAGGACGATCAAGGATCTTTTCTGCCGTTATAAAACCCAGCAAGGATTTCAAGTCAACCGTAAAGCAGGCTGGGATACGCACGGTCTTCCCGTGGAATTGGGTGTTGAGAAAGCGCTGGGCATCACAAAAGAAGACATCGGCACAAAAATTAGCGTTGAGGAATACAACCAGGCTTGTAAAGAAGCCGTGCTCAAATATACCGACATCTGGAGCCAATTAACTCAGGACATGGGTTACTGGGTAGATATGGACGATCCGTACATAACCTACAAGCCTAAGTACATGGAGTCTGTGTGGTGGTTGTTGAAGCAGATTTACAACAAGGATTTACTTTACAAAGGCTACACCATCCAGCCTTATTCACCCGCAGCTGGAACAGGTTTGAGTTCGCATGAGTTGAACCAGCCAGGAACTTATCAAGACGTCACAGACACTACGGTTACCGCGCAATTCAAGGTGAGTGATTCTTCACAATTACCTTTTGAGACTAGCGATGAGGTATTTTTCCTAGCCTGGACGACCACGCCCTGGACTTTGCCATCTAACACGGCTCTTACCGTAGGGCCTAAGATTGATTATGTACTTGTGGAAACGTTCAACCAGTACACAGGTGAACCCATGCAAGTGATCCTTGCCGAGAAATTGGTCAAGAATCAGTTTGGGAAAAAGTATGAGGCTTTGGAAGGTGACGCTTTTGCGAAAGCGAGATCAGAATATCAATTAGGCGATAAAAAAATTCCTTACACCGTACTGGCGACCTGTAAAGGAAGCGACTTGATCAACATCAAATACGATCAACTCCTTGACTACGCAAAACCATATCAAAATGCGGTGGACGCGTTTAGAGTCATTGCAGGAGATTTTGTAACTACAGAAGATGGTACCGGAATCGTGCACACTGCCCCTACCTTTGGTGCAGATGATGCGCTGGTTTCTAAACAGGCAAATCCACCTATACCGCCTATGTTGGTTCTCGATGAAAACGAGAATCCCGTGCCGCTGGTCAACCTGCAGGGAAAATTCAGGGATGAGCTGCCTAAAGTAGGCGGAAAATATGTCAAAAATGAATATTTCAATCCAGAAGAAGCTCCCGAACGATCTGTAGATGTAGATATCGCGATTTCACTAAAAGAGCAGAACCGTGCCTTCAAGGTTGAGAAATATGTCCACAGTTATCCTCATTGCTGGAGAACGGACAAACCTGTATTGTACTACCCACTAGACAGCTGGTTCATCAAAGCGACCGATTTCAAGGATCGCATGCACGAGCTCAATAAAACCATTAATTGGAAACCCGCTTCTACAGGTGAGGGACGTTTTGGAAACTGGCTCACAAATGCTAATGACTGGAATCTATCACGTTCAAGATTTTGGGGAATTCCATTACCTATATGGCGTACAGAAAACGGCAGCGAGGAAAAAATCGTGGGCAGCGTAGAGGAATTGGTTACCGAGATCGAGAAGTCTGTCGCCGCTGGCTTTATGGATAAAAATCCATTTGAGGGCTTTGTTGTGGGCGACATGAGCGAGGAAAATTATGACCTTGTGGATCTTCATAAAAATGTAGTGGATCAAATCATTTTAGTCTCTGACAGCGGTGAAAAAATGACGCGCGAGGCAGACTTAATTGACGTTTGGTTTGACTCTGGTTCCATGCCTTATTCTCAATGGCACTACCCTTTTGAAAACAAGGAAGCGGTTGAAAACGGACTCAGAAAAGCAGATTTTATTGCTGAAGGTGTGGATCAGACCCGCGGTTGGTTCTACACGCTGCACGCGATCGCGACTATGATCAGCGATGATGTGGCTTATAAAAACGTGGTCTCAAACGGACTCGTTCTTGACAAAAACGGTCAGAAAATGTCTAAAAGACTGGGCAATGCCGTGGATCCGTTTGAAACGCTCAGTAAGTATGGAGCTGATGCCACCCGCTGGTACATGGTTTCTAATGCTAATCCTTGGGATAACTTGCGTTTTGACCAAGATGGTATTATCGAGGTGCAACGCAAGTTTTTTGGGACGCTTTATAACACCTACAGTTTCTTTGCCCTGTATGCAAATGTTGACGGATTCCGCTTTCGCGAAAGCGAGATCCCACTAGCAGAGCGCCCAGAAATAGACCGCTGGATCTTATCAGAACTCAACACCCTCATAAAGGACGTGACCGCATTTTATGATGATTACGAGCCTACCAAAGCCACTCGAGCGATTACCACTTTTGTGACGGAAAACCTCAGCAACTGGTACGTGCGCTTGTGTAGACGTAGATTTTGGAAAGGAAGCTACGAGCATGATAAGATTGCCGCTTACCAAACGCTTTATGCCTGTCTAAAAACGGTGGCTCAACTGGGTGCTCCTGTTGCTCCATTCTACATGGACCAACTGTACCGTGACCTGACCAGCGTTTGTGAGGAGAATGCGAGTGAAAGCGTTCACTTAAGCACATTCCCAATCGCTGATGATGCTCAAATCAACAGCGAGCTGGAGGAGAAAATGCACAAGGCTCAAATCATATCAAGTTTGACCCTTTCATTGCGTAAAAAAGAAAGCATCAAAGTACGTCAACCTTTACAACGCATCATGATCCCAGTTCTGGATCCTAAGGAACGAGCGCAAATTGAAGCTATAGCAGATCTCGTCAAAAGCGAGGTAAACGTGAAGGAAGTAGAACTGATCGACGACGCCAGCGGGATTCTCGTTAAAGAGATCAAACCTAATTTTAAGGCGTTGGGACCACGATTTGGGAAAGACATGAAGGTGGTCGCTGCTCAAATAAGAAGTTTTCAACAGGAAGACATCAATTTGTTAGAAAAAAGTGGCGAGAAAACGATCAACCTCAACGGTAAAGAAGTTAACTTGACCCTGTCAGATGTAGAGATAACTTCCTCAGATATTGAGGGATGGCTCGTTGCTAACCAGTCTGGAATAACCGTCGCGCTAGACGTGACCCTCACACCAGAATTACGTAATGAAGGTATCTCAAGAGAACTGGTCAACCGCATTCAAAACATAAGGAAGGATTCTGGTCTTGAGGTAACAGACCGCATCAATATCGTGATGCAATCGCATGAATCCATGAACGATGCCGTGAGTGAAAATGAGCAGTATATCAAGGATGAAACTCTTGCAGATGATTTAACCTTAAAACAACAACTCGATAACGGTACAGAAATTGAGTTTGACGATATAAAGACCGTTATTGCGATCACAAAACTATAAACATGAGTACAGACGAAAAATTGAGATACAGCGACGCAGACCTCCTACATTTTAGAGGTATTGTAGAAAAAAAAATACGTGAGGCTGAGGAGCAGCTAGAGCTTATCAAAAGTGCTTTTAAAAACGATTCTGATAACGGTACTGAGGATACCGCTCCCCAATTCAAAGCGTTTGATGAAGGGAGTTCTGTTATGAGTAAGGAGTCTAACGCTCAACTTGCCATAAGACAAGAAAAATTCATCCGTGATCTTAAAAATGCACTAGTGAGAATCGAGAATAAGTCTTACGGTATATGTCGTGTGACGGGTAATCTTATCAAAAAAGAAAGACTTGAGCTTGTACCACATGCTACGCTGAGCATCGAGGCAAAAAACATGCAGTAGTCTTTGACCAGAGTTACCTTTAAATTCATATCAAGCCTTTTTGAACATATTCATCAAATGTGTTTAAAAAGGTTGTTTGTTTTTGGAGGGATTTTGATTCTCGCTTTCGCGAAAGCTTACTCTCAAAACGATTCTCGTAATATCATCAATTCGAGCATGTCAGGTCGCGATTTTGGAGTCGTAGACATTGTATTTGATACATACGTTGCTCTAGAAATTGGAAATTCTACGGATGGGAAAGTTCACCTATTTGAAGAAGAAAACGGTGAGTATAAAAATGCGATACAAGTGCGCCGTACTATTGAAAATGATAGTCTGAAACTGCGAAACACAACGTCCTTGTCTTTTGATTTTCCACAAGACAAATTAAGTGCGCACAAAGTCATCAACACTTCACTCAAGTTATTGATTCCAGAAGGTAAAAAGGTCATAATCAATGTAAGAGAAGCGGCTGTGTTGTGCGAGGGAAGTTTTGAAAGCATCTACGTAAACCAACTTTCTGGCACCTGCAAATTCAAGATGATTGAGGGCGATCTAATTGTAGTAAGCGTCTACGCGGACATTGATTTAAAACTCTTCGGTATCCAGAACGACCAAATTCCCATTGAAAGTAATAGAATGAATTTTAGGTTTGGGAAAGACGCTCGCTACAGCGCAGATCTGCAAACCATTCATGGAAACATAAGCTTAGAGAGGTAGTGTAATAAGTCTTATTTTTGGCACACTTTAGAATGAAATGAAATTATCCAAAGCCATACTCATAATCATTGCCGTACTAATCATAGATCAGGCGAGTAAGATTTATATCAAGTTAAATTATCCCCTTACAGGGAGTAGAAACCCGATTGTGGACTGGGGAAAATTTCAATTACTTTTTTATGAGAATGCTGGGGCGGCGTGGGGCTTTGAGATTCCTGGCGACTACGGTAAAATCATTCTTACCGTTTTTAGATTGTTTGCTATATGCGGTATCGGTTACTGGTTGTGGACGAGCGTGCGCGATAAAGGACCCAAAATATTAAGCGTTTGTATTGCCTTGATTTTTGCGGGAGCGCTGGGAAATATTATTGATTCGGTTTTTTATGGTCAGCTATTCTCGAGTAGTGTTCACGGTGTCGCAGAGTTTATGCCTGAGGGCGGTGGTTATGCACCGTGGTTCTACGGCGAGGTGGTAGACATGCTCTACTTTCCGCTTTTTGATGGTGTCTGGCCTGACTGGGTTCCCATTGTAGGTGGCGAGAGCTTTTCATTTTTCAATGCCATCTTCAATGTAGCAGATAGCTCTATTACGATAGGCGTGATTCTGTTGATCCTATTTAGCAAAAAAGCCTTTCCAGATAGGAAAACCACCTGATATTAATCATAATTTGTTGAGCAGGTCTCTATTTGAGAGCTTCGACAAGGCTAATTCCATATCCGGATATTTTCTAAACTGAGTTCTTGAACTTATGTATCTTGGGATCATGATTCAAGATGCAAAAAAAGTCCTTTACCTCTTATTGGGCTGTTTCCTTATTTCAAGTTGTCAGAACGTTCAGAAGAAGAGATCAGAAGAAGAGCTTACTTCTCTCGATCTGGTTAATCCATTTGTAGGTGCCGGTGGTCATGGCCACACCTATCCTGGAGCTTCTGCACCTTTCGGTATGATGCAGTTGAGTCCAGATACCAGACTTGATGGCTGGGACGGTTGTAGCGGCTACCATTATTCTGACTCCTTAGTTTATGGTTTTTCACACACGCATTTGAGCGGCACCGGAGTGAGTGATTATGGTGACATTCTCTTCATGCCAACTAACAAGCCTTACTTAAATAATGGTTCTGATGGCAAACCAGGCTATCGTTCCTCATTTTCACATGATCAAGAAAAAGCAAGTCCAGGATATTATGAGGTAGACTTATTAGATACTAAAATCAACGTAAAACTTACAGTTTCTCAAAGAGCAGGCATACACGAGTATACTTTTCCAAATGCCGACTCTCAATATGCAATTTTAGATCTTGAGCATCGGGACGAACTATTAGAGCATGAATTCAAACCCATTTCTAAAACTCAATTCAGTGGTAAACGTTTTTCTAAAGCATGGGCAACAAAACAAATGTTGTTCTACTACTTTGAAACCTCTCATCCTATTATTAATCTTGACGAAATTGATCAAGACAAGGCTGTTTATGCATTAAAATTTGACAATCCGAATAACGAAAAGATCACAATTAAAATTGGAATTAGCGCAGTAGATGTCGAAGGTGCAAAAAACAATCTCAAAACAGAAATAGGTGATAAGAGCTTTGATCAAGTTCTTGAAGAAACACAAGCACTCTGGAAACGAGAGCTGGATAAAATCGATATTACAGATGATAATCTAGAAAACAAAAAGATTTTTTATACTTCCCTTTACCATACCATGCTGGCGCCTAATATCTACAATGATGTTGATGGTAGATACCGTGGAATGGATCTCAAGATCCACATGGCAGAGGATTATGATTACTACACCGTGTTTTCTCTTTGGGATACTTACCGGGCGGCGCATCCACTATACACGATCATTGATCAAAATAGAACTAACGATTATATCAATACATTCAATGCAAAATATGACGAGGGCGGTATCCTACCCATTTGGGACCTAAGTGGGAATTACACGGGTTGTATGATCGGCTATCATGCCATTCCCGTCATTGCAGATGCATATCTTAAAGGTATAAAAGATTACGATGCAGAGAAAGCATTTCAAGCCATGAAACACAGCGCAGTCCAAAATCATTTGGGACTGGACAGCTATAAGGGGATGGGATTCATACCTGTCGAGCTGGAAGCTGAAAGTGTTTCAAAAACACTAGAGTACGCATATGATGATTGGACCATCGCTCAAATGGCTAAAGATTTAAACCAGCAGAAAGATTATAAAACCTTTATACAGCGAGCTCAGAACTTTAAAAATCTCTTCAACCCGCAGACGCAATTTTTTCAAGGGCGCATGCGCAACACCTGGTTTGCCCCATTTGATCCCGCTGAGGTCAATTTTAATTATACGGAGGCAAATGCCTGGCAATACAGTCTGTATGCTCCGCAAGACATCAGCGGGCACATAGCGTTAATGGGCGGCGATAAAGCTTATGAAAACCATTTAGATCAACTTTTTACCGCACCTCAGCAAACATCTGGGCGGCATCAAGCTGACATTACAGGCCTCATAGGCCAGTACGCGCACGGCAATGAGCCTTCCCACCACATGGCTTACCTCTACAACTTTATAGGTAAACCGTACAAAACGCAAGAGCGTGTGAGCGAGATCATGAAAACCATGTATCAAAACGCTCCCGACGGCATTTCTGGAAACGAAGACTGTGGCCAGATGAGTGCATGGTACGTTCTGAGTGCTATGGGTTTTTATCCAGTTACCCCAGGTTCTAGCCAATATATCATTGGCACTCCGTTATTCGAAGAAGTGAAAATAAGCCTTGAAAACGGCAATACTTTCAACATCGTAAAAGAGGGAGAAGGTATTTATGTTGCTGGTGTTGAGTACGCTTTCGCGAAAGCGGAACAACCACAATTCCTTTCTGAAAGTTTTATAGATCACTCCATGATTATGCAAGGTGGCACGCTCACTTTCAACATGAGCGAATCACCTTCAGAATGGGCAACCCGCAGCGAAGATAGACCGAGCACCTCAATCGAAGACCACCTGATCGTGAGCCCTCCATTTATTGCTGGTGGCGCGATTGCATTTGCAAAAAGCACTCAAATCGAGCTACAAAATATCGATCCAAACACCACAATTTTCTACCGACTAGGAAACCAGGGAGGCTTCGAAAAGTACGAAAAACCTATCAAAATAAACAAACCCATCACCCTCACAACCTACGCGGTACGTGATGGTAAAAAGAGTACTGAAATAAGCACCGATTTCTACAAATATGACGATCGCTTATCCATTGAATTAGGGCACAAATACGCGCAACAATACAGCGCGGGAGGTGATCAGGCACTTATCGACGGGATGCGAGGCACTTTAGATTATAGAAGCGGTATCTGGCAAGGCAGTCAAAATCAAGATCTAGATGTAACCGTCGATTTAGGAAATGCACGGACGGTTTCTATGGTTTCAACAGCGTTTTTAAAAGATCAGCGCAGCTGGATATTCTATCCGACCGATGTTGAGGTTGAACTCTTAAATGAAAGCGACAAAATTGTTGCGTCAAAGAAAATACAGCTACCTGAAACGGGAAAAGAGGAAGTTAGAGCCATTCATCCCGTTTCTCTAAACTTTGAACGCACCAAAGATGTCCAGAAAGTAAGATTGAAAGCGGGTACAGCGGGCAAACTACCAGAATGGCATCTAGGTTACGAGCACGGTGGTACCGCCTGGACTTTCATTGACGAAATCTCCATAAACTAAATACATGAAGAGATCAGACTTCATCAAGCTTAGTGCTGCTGGTGGTATCTCACTCACACTAGGAACACGATTGCTGGGTTGCACGAATAACAAAAAACAGAAAAAAATGAGTCAATCAAAACCTATCTCAATCTGCACTTGGGGATTTGTAAACGCAAATGCCGCGGCTGCCGCCGCGCTAGAATCTGGAATGAACGCGTTAGATGCTGCAATTTCCGGTGTTCAGGTAGAGGAAGAAAACATTAAAAACACCACCGTAGGAAATGGCGGAACTCCAGACCGAGAAGGCCATGTGACTGTTGATGCCTGCGTTATGGATCATAACGGTAACGCTGGTTCAGTCATTTATGTTGAAAATTATACCCGTGTAGCAGCACTTGCAAAAATCGTAATGGAAAAAACCCCTCATGTGATGCTGGCGGGCAGAGGCGCTGAGGATCTCGCTGCAAAAAATGGATTTAAGAAACAAGACCTCCTCAACGAGGATACTAAATCAGCGTAT
Organism: uncultured Flavobacteriaceae bacterium; assembly: GCA_964631155.1. Lineage (GTDB taxonomy): Bacteria > Bacteroidota > Bacteroidia > Flavobacteriales > Flavobacteriaceae > Nonlabens. The sequence continues at coordinate 39,330 of CAZVYO010000010.1, read as the reverse complement.
CGAGAGTGGTTAAAAACCAGCGACTACAAGCCAGTTATCAACATAGAAAACCATGACACCATTGGAATGTTGTGTATGGACAATAAAGGTGACATAAGTGGGGCTTGTACCACTTCTGGACTTGCTTATAAAATGCACGGACGCGTAGGTGATTCTCCTATTATAGGTTCAGGATTGTTTGTTGATAACGAAGTAGGCGGCGCTGCTGCAACGGGAATGGGTGAGGAAATCATGAAATCAGTTGGGAGCTTCTTAATTGTTGAATTGATGCGCCAGGGAAAATCACCACAAGAAGCTTGTGAAGAAGCGGTCCACCGTATTGTGAAAAAAGGTGGCTTTGAAGATTTCCAGGTAGCTTATATCGCCATCAACAAAAATGGTGAAACGGGTAGTTATTGCATTCATCCTGGTTTTGCGATGATGGAATATCGTGACGGTAAAAATGAGCGTATCAACAGTAAATCTTTTATCAAAGCATGATGACCACAAAGAAAAATTACACCGTTCCTTTTATCATTATTACCACATTATTCTTTCTGTGGGGATTTATCACGGTACTCGTAGATAGTTTAGTCCCCAGATTGAAAGATGTCTTTGAACTGAGTTATTTCCAGGCAGGCATGGTACAGTCGGCGTTTTTTGCGGCATACTTTGTTTTTTCCATTCCTGCGGGATCGCTGCTTACCAAGATCGGGTATAAAAACGGTATTTTTATAGGACTGCTGACCATGGCGGCTGGTTGCTTTTTATTTTTCCCAGCCTCTTCCATGCGGTCATTCCCGATCTTCTTGATTGCCTATTTCACGCTTGCGGCAGGAATTACGATATTACAGGTCGCTGCAAATCCTTATGTAGCTGTTCTAGGTAGCGAAGATGGCGCCAGTAGCAGGCTGAATTTATCCCAAGCTTTCAATTCGCTAGGAACAGCGATTGCTCCGGCCTTTGGAGCAGCATATCTATTGAGCGATAAGATTCTGTCTTCGTCAGAAATCAAGATGCTGAGCACTCAGGCTCAAGAAGAGTATTATGTATCTGAGGCCTTAGCCGTGCAGGATCCGTTTTTGATATTTGGTAGTGTTTTAGCTGTACTGGCCTTGATCTTTCTTTTTCTTAAGCTGCCGGTCATTCAAAAAAATACATCAGGTGGCTACCTCGCGGTTTTGAAAAACCCAAAAGTTCTGAAAGGAGCATTGGGAATCTTCGTTTATGTAGGTGCTGAAGTCGCCATAGGCTCGTACTTAGTCAATTATTTCATCAGCCTAGATCTCGCTGAAATTATTAAATCCAGTTCGTTTTTGAGCTCTATAGCCTCAACACAAGTAGGTAATGATTTTGAGAGTATCGATGACAAAGCTGTTGTGGGCGCATTTGTATTTCTATATTGGTCTGCAGCTATGATAGGTAGATTTTTAGGATCAGTTTTGATGCGCTTTTTTGCTCCAAAAAAAGTATTGATGGTATTTACTACAACCGCTGTGGCGCTGATCTGCATGAGTATTTTGAACACAGGTACTTTGGCGATGTTTACAATTCTCGCTGTAGGTTTATGCAACTCAATTATGTTCCCTACCGTTTTCACTTTGACGCTGGATGGTCTGGGAGACAGTAAGCCGCAAGCCTCAGGAATCATGTGTACAGCGATCGTGGGTGGAGCGATCATACCAGTTGCTTTTGGCAAACTTGTGGACACTTACGGTTTCGCAATCGCGTTTCTCCTTCCTATATTTTGCTATCTATACATCGCATTTTTTGCCTTGAGACAGAGAAAAAGCCAGAAGGCCATCTAGAATCAGAATTTTAAGATATTCTCAGGAGTGATAAGGAAATCCAGCCGTTGATCGTTTTCATCGGCTTCAATCAAGTCGGGCAGCAGTTCAAAAAAGTTCAAACCGATTTTGATGGTTTCTGGACGGCATTTATCAAGAAACCGATCATAGAAGCCTTTACCATAACCTACCCGATTACCGAGCAAATCTGCTCCGAGCAAGGGAACGAAAACCACGTCAATTTGAGATTCCAGGATCTGAATATCACCCTCTCCTGAAGGCTCTGGAATTCCGTATTTATTGATTTTCAGACTCGTCTGGTCAGTAAGTAGAAAATGATTGAGAGTAAAATCCTCAAAATTACTTCTTGACACAATCACATTTTTGTCCCTTCCTTGCAGAATCTGTAATAGAAATTGGGTATCCACTTCCTTTTGCTGCTCGATATTCAAGAATAAATGATAATTCTGAAAATTCCAGATATCAAGTTTTAGACATTGGTTCGCTATTTCAATACTCTTTTCTTGTATATGCTTTCGCGAAAGCGCACTCCTTCTCTCCTTGATTTCAACCCTTATCTGCTTCTTGCTTTTCATCAATTGAGATATGAAAAATGGCATCGCCCTGATAGACCAAAGGTGCATTGTTAGTATTGATAATATACCCGGCATTAGGGGCTTTTACCTTGTACCTCATGCTGCCGTACGGGTCGGTAATGGTTGCGATGAATTCATCTTTTTCCACTCTTTTGCCACAGGGAACCTTTGCGTGGAAAAGACCAGAATAGCGTGCACGCAGCCACTTACTCTTATTAATGATGATGCTTTCCTTGTGCTCGTCAGGCACGGGAATGGAAGTCTTGAGCATCTTGAGATGATGCAATACACGCAAAGTACCATCTACTGCCTCACCTACGATCTCCTTATCGCTACGTTTAGACTCTCCTCCCTCAAATAATATATAGGGTTTTCCCATTTCTGAGCAAGTTGCGCGAAAGGTTTTCTTCACATTGCTGCTGTACATCAAGAACGGTGCGTGGAAGATTTTAGCGAGTTTCAGCGATTCTGTTTCAGACTCAGAAATACGTAGATGGGGTGCGTTGAAGCGTTGTGCCCCACCGGTATGAAAGTCCAGCACATAATCAACGTGTGGCAAGATTTCATTTACAATTTGATAGGCAAACCTACTGGCGAGCGCACCTGTTTTAGTCCCAGGAAACACTCGATTTAAATCCCTACCATCAGGAAATTCCCGCTGATTATTGAGAAAACCAAAAATGTTCAATATTGGAATCGCAACAATTGTCCCTGCAGCAGGCTTGTTGTACTTTTTTGCGATCATCTGTCGTACGGTTTCCACACCGTTGATCTCATCGCCATGTATGCCACCCGTGAGCAATACCACCGGGCCCTCTTTTTTACCGCGCTCGATAATTACAGGGACCTCAACCGTGGTAGAAGTATATAATTTGGCGAGATTAAAATTGAGTTTGTGGCTGGATCCGGGTAAGATCTCTGTACCTAAAATCGTAAGTTCCTTAACTGTTTTAGGCATTTTTCTCTACGTACTTGATTATTTCCTTGGCAATATTCACTCCAGTCGCACCTTCTATGCCTTCCAGTCCTGGCGAACTGTTTACTTCCAGAACGAGTGGACCACGACTACTTTGTAGAAGATCAACCCCACAAACTCCCAGGCCTAAAGCTTTTGCAGCGGCGATCGCTGTTTGTTCTTCGGCTCTGCTCAGTTGGATTTTTTTGGCAGTTCCACCACGATGTAAATTGGAACGGAATTCACCTTTTTGCGCTTGGCGTTTCATAGCACCTACCACTTTATCGCCTACTACAAACGCTCGTAAATCTGCACCACCAGCCTCTTCAATAAACTCTTGTACGATCACCCGGCTTTTCAAATCATTATGAGCGTCTATGATTGCGTCTGCCTCTTCAAGCGTTTTGGCTAGATTAACCCCTATCCCTTGAGTTCCTTCAAGAACTTTAATGACTACCGGTGGTCCATCTACCAGCTCACAGATATCATCAGTATGTTCACCAAAATTGGTAAATACCGTACTGGGCATTCCCACTCCAGACCGGGAAAGTCTTTGCAGACTATGCAGTTTGTCCCTGCTCATTACCAATGCGTTAGAAGAAACCGTTGAAAAGCAGCCCATCATTTCAAATTGACGCACGATAGCCGTACCATAAAAAGTAATGCTGGAACCTATGCGTGGTATGATAGCATCTGGTTTAGGTAGTTTCTCTGCATGGTAATAAACCAGCGGCTTTTGTTTTTCCAGTTTAATATCGCAGTATAAAACGTTAACCGCCCTGGTTTTGTGACCGGCTTTTTCTGCTTCCTCAATTAATCTTTTTGTGCTGTATAGGCTCGTGCTGCGCGAGAGTATATCAATCTTCATGAATGGATTTCAAATAAGAAATGTCCTGAAGTTCAGGATCGACTATAAATTTTTTAGATAGAAATTTTCTTCCCAAAAGCACCGGGAAACGCATTTCTTTACGGTTGCTCAAGGTAAGGGATATTTTATAAAGCTTCCCAAACATTCTTATGTTTGCCAGCACCTCGTATCGAGTTTCCAAGCTGCCGTTACTGCTGCGCACATTGGTGATTTGATAATCTTGAAACTCCAGTTTCTTGCCGTGGTATTGCTCGTGGTCCTCATCCAGAAAAGTAGCGCACAACACGCCATCCTTTTCTTCGATATCCTGACAATGGATGCTACTGGTATAAGCACCCGTATCGACTTTGACATCCACATTTTTCAATTCCAACCTTGGAAAATCTGCCTTATCGGTGCGGCCTATGATGATTTTATCGTCGTACACTTCAATTTAGTTAAGAGGGCAAAGATGCATTTTATACAGGATTAATTGTGTTTAATAATTGTTACGCTTTGATTTTCGCTTTTGTTATCGCTTTCGCGAAAGCGAGAATAGGGTCTATGTTGAGTGTCACCCTAAGCCTGTCAAAAGGCTGTTGAGGTACGAAATGGTGACATGGTCCTCATTATTACAAGAGACAGGAAGTCGTAATACCTTGTTACTGGTCAAATATTCCATATATTTATTTTTATATCTAAGCAACCATGGATTTGAAGAACTGTATAACTATATTATTTCTTTTTTGGTCAATCATTCCAATGGCCCAGGAATACGACTGGGCGTACAGAGGGGGGGGGGATGTGAATTTCGATCCCGGCAATCCTAGCGATAACGACGAATATGAGCATATCAGGCAGATAGGGGTAGACAGCCAAAACAACTATTATTTTCTTGCCAAGGTTTCAGGAGGGAATTCCACCTTATTTGGTTCTGCTTTTGAAAATTATAATTTTGGAATGGGGGGGGGAAACACCCTCATATTTTCTACGGACTGCGATGGCAATTTCAGATGGAGAAAGGTCATAGGTGGCGCAAGCGCTACATTTACTGAACATTTGAGCATTGATGCAAACGATAAGATTTATGTTTCTGGACATCTCATACCTGGTGGTAATGCACAAGCTGAGTATGTCTATTTTGATACCGATGTAATCATTAGTACAAATTTGGGAATAACAGATCCTGGTCCTCATAACAAATCACTTTATTTGATCCAGTATGATAGGGATGGTAATTTCCAATGGCTGGAGCTGCCACAAAAAGACCAGGCCGATATCCCGACCATACAGAATTCCTACAGTTTTGGACAGGTGACTGATAGTAGCAACACCACGCATTGGCTCATGACCATGGGGCCCGGCACCCACCTTGACGGAGCCTATACCGCCTCCACCAATCAATACGGCATCTTCAGGTTTGACGACCAGGGCAGCTACCTGGGCCATACGCCCGTGGACATGGGCTTTAATGGAGGCCGAGCCACGTACGGTACCACCCTGGAATATGATGAGCTGCTGGACCGCTATTATATCTCTTGGTATAGTGATCCACGCAGTGCGGACAATTTTCAATTTATGGGCAACGTGCTTAACACCAGTACCATGCTGGCCGCCATTGAGAACGGCTCGGGAAACCTGATCTGGATGAAGGAGTCCACCAGAACGGGCAATACACAAATTCTTTCAACAAAGGTTGATGATCAGTCAAACGTCTATATTTCAGGTATAGGCTTTACCTACACTACCGGCGCCGATGGCATTGCAGGCTATTTCTTTACCAATACCAGGACAAATGGCAATATGAGCGGCGGCGCGCCCTTTCTGATCAAGCTGGATCCACAGGGCAACCTGCTCTGGGGCACCAATCCTGATTTTAATGCTGATCGTGGAGCTTATGACATTACGATCAACGGCAATGAGGTAGCAATAGCTACCGGACTATTAGTTTCCACAAACTGGGGAGGGGCTGCCTACAGCGATAACGGCGCGAGCAATGAACAGCCCGTGGTCGCAAGGTTTGATGCCGCTACCGGCACCACCCTGGGACTGCACCCCATAAGGGGCAATGGCGGCAGCGAGGACCTGGCCACCGCCATCGCCACGGATGCTTTTGGCAATTATGCCGTGGGCGGCTATATGTTCAGCAGCAGCCTGTTCCAGAACAGCCCGGGCATCACGCCCCTGCAGCGCAACGGCGGCGGCAGCACGGACTTCTGGTTTGCCCGCCTTGCCACCACTGACTGTGCCGGAGTGCCGCTCTCCACGGACCAGGTCTGGGAAGAAGAGGTCAGCCTCTACCCCAACCCTACCAGCGGCCTAGTATCGATCCAATCGTCAACAACCATCGACTGGTTGAGTATCCATGACCTGTCTGGCAGGCTGGTGCTGCAGCCAGAACTTGATGGTGGCAACCTTATGGATGTCTCATCATTGCCCATGGGCGTCTATCTCGTTACCTTGAAATCTGTTCATGGGGAGTCAACCGTGAAGCTGGTGCGGGAATGAGTGTTTAAGTCAGCGCCTGCCCGAGGTCTTCCAAAAGATCATCAATATCTTCAATTCCTACGGAAAGTCGAATTAGCGAATCAACCACACCCGTTTTCTCACGTTCCTCTTTAGGGATGCTCGCATGCGTCATGGTGGCTGGGTGACCGGCGAGCGATTCCACGCCGCCCAGCGATTCTGCCAAAGTGAATACTTTTAATCGTTCCACTACTTTTTTTGCGCTCTCCAGCGTACCCGCCTTAGTAGTAAAGGAGACCATACCGCCGAAATCGCTCATTTGTTTACGGGCGATCCCGTGATTGGGATGGTCTTCAAAACCAGGCCAGTACACTTGGTCTACACATGGATTTTCCCTCAAGGCTTGCGCAATAGCTTTGCCGTTCTCACAATGCCGTTGCATACGTACATGCAATGTTTTAATTCCACGCATCGTCAGAAAACAATCCATGGGTCCTGGAACGGCACCGCTGGCTTTTTGAATAAAATAAAGTCGGTCGGCGAGCTCTTTATCGTTTACGATCAGCGATCCCATAACTACATCGCTATGACCTCCCAGATATTTAGTCGCGCTGTGCATGACTATATCTGCTCCTAAATCGAGTGGTCGCTGCAAATAGGGCGTAGCAAAAGTGTTATCTACTGCGAGTAAGAGATCGTGCTTTCGCGTAAATTGCCCAACCTCTTCAATGTCGATAAGGTTCATCATGGGATTAGTAGGTGTTTCCACCCAAACTAATTTTGTTTGCTCATTCGCATACGATTCAATTTCGGAAGCCTGGGACATATCCACGAAGTGAAACTTGATTCCAAAATCCTGATAGATTTTAGTAAAAAGCCGATAGGAACCACCATACAGATCGCCAGTAGAAATCACCTCATCTCCAGGCTTCAAAAGTTTCAGAACTGCATCGATCGCCGCAATACCAGAACTGAAAGCAAAACCATGCTTCCCGTTCTCGAGACTGGCCATGGTTTTCTCAAAGGCAAGACGGGTGGGGTTGCCGCTACGGCTGTATTCAAAACCTTTGTGATCGCTAGGGCTTTTCTGTTTGTAAGTCGAGGTAAAATATACGGGAGGCATAACCGAGTTATAAGCAGGATCGACTTCAAAGTCGCCTCCATGTATGGTTTTGGTATTGAATTTCATCGCAGTAGTTTTCTTCAAAGGTAAAGCGAAAGCCTTTTCTCAACCCTAATGGGTGGGCTTTCTCAATCAGGCTCTCTTTCAAGTAGCGACATTCCACACCCATTGAAGGCAGGGATGTTTCAAACACAAACGATATCAACCATTACCTTATCCATTAAAAGGTATGACGTTATTACTCGTTAATAATGAGAGGAAAATCAAAAATATAGAACATTGAAATTATCATGTCGAGCGAAAATCGAGACAGTTTTTTTATTACCACAACATAATTGACTTTCGACAAAACTGACATGATTCCTTGCAAAAAACCTATTCCTTTTGATCGTATCTGTAAGACGCTTCTTAAAGCTGTCGGGACAACATTTTGATTATTAAATCACAGCTACTAATTCAATCAAAACAATATGAGGGATTTTAAAAATACCTCGCACTCAATTTCAGAAGTAATATAGTCCTTTAAGTTAGAATTGCCTGCCTTCATTACAGTCCATCTAATCTCAAATTATCAATCAAAACCTTTAAGAAAAATATAAGAAAGACTAAAATAGCAATATCATTATTAGCGATTATATTTACTATCATCAATTAAAAGTATCACTATGAAAAAGTTGTCATCGATTCTGCTAGCCTCCTTGCTCTTAACAAGTTGCGCAGTAATACGACCTGGCGAGGCAGGTGTTAAACAACGACTAGGTAAATTAGATAATGAGGTAGTTACACAAGGAACTATCGTTTATAATCCATTTACCACAAAGGTGTTGAAGGAATCAATTCAGACTAATAATCTGAAATTGGCTTTGAGACTCCCCAGTAAAGAGGGCTTGAGCGTTGATTCTGAAATCTCCATCCTGTACAGGCTAGAGGTAGATAAGCTACCTACTGTTCTAGAAAACATCGGACCTAATTATCAAGATGTCATGGCAGCGGTTTTCAGATCTGCCAGCTCAGATGTATGTGCGCAATTCTTTGCAAAAGACATGCATTCAGGAAAACGAGCTGATATTGAACTTGCCATCAAAGACAAAATGGAAAAGACTCTTACACCTCAAGGTATTATAATAGAAGCAGTCCTCATGAAAAGTATCCAGTTACCTCCTGGACTTTCACTTTCTATCGAGCAAAAGTTACAAGCAGAACAAGATGCGATGAGAATGGAATTTATACTTCAGACTGAGCGACTAGAGGCAGATCGAAAAATCATAGAAGCTACCGGCTCTAGAGATGCTCAAAAAATTCAATCTCAAGGACTTACTCCAGAAATTCTGAAGTTACGTAGTATCGAGGCCTTTTTGCAGCTGGCCAGGTCTGCAAACAGCAAGGTGATTATCACAGATGGTAAAACCCCATTTCTTATAAATGGTGAAAAAGAATAAGATTGTTTAGTATTGTTTGATATGATAAAGGGCTCATTTTAAATAATGGGCCTTTTTTGTGTGATCATGATCCTGTTTTCTGGGCAATTGCTAGATCAAGTCAAACGGGCTTTTTTATTTCCACTTTCGTATATCGGCAGGCTCAGCATAAACTTCATTCTCGCTTTCGCGAAAGCGATAATGAAAGCGGAATTCCTAAAATTATCCAGCTTAACTTTGCAGCATGAAAGATCAATTTATTTATCTAGAAAGCTGCAACACCTGCCAGCGTATTAAGGGAGAACTTAATTTACCTGAAGATTTCAATCTTCAAAACACTAAGGAACAGCCAGCAACTGAGGAGCAGATCGAGTTTTTAAAGGAGCAGGCAGGCTCTTATGAAGCGCTGTTTAACCGTCGTGCCCAACAGTACCGTGGTCGCAATTTGCATGAGAAAGATCTTTCTGAAGATGATTACAAGCAGTTATTGCTCGATCATTATACATTTTTAAAGCGTCCTATTCTAATCAAAGACGGCAAAGCCTATATAGGCAATAGCAAAAAGGTAGTCGCTGCCGCAAAAGAGGCGCTTTGAACATACGTTACATAGCCATTTTCTGTGGATTTTGTGTTGCATTATTTTATGCCTACAACTTTACCGCGGCAAAAGAAGTCGTACCGGAGCACATAGGTCCATACGGCTTGACCTGGTTTAGGGTGCTGGTCACGGGATCTATATTTTGGATACTCTCATCGCTGGCTGGCCCTAAGGAAAAAGTTCCTTTTAAAGAACTGCCGCTCATAGCACTCGCTGCATTTTGTGGAGTGGGCTTCAACATGGTGACCTTTATGAAGGGGCTGGAGCTTACCTCGCCCATAAGTGCGTCAGTCTTGATGGTGACGACGCCTATCATCGTTCTGGTGCTCAGCGCCATATTCTTAAAAGAGAGGCTTTATGCGCTGAGGATCATTGGAATCCTCGTTGGATTTTCTGGAGCCGCCATGCTGATTCTCGCATCCAGCGACGCCACCGAAAACGCTACTGATCCAGCAATGGGTAACTTTTTAATTTTTGTCAATGCGCTGTCCTACTCATTCTACATTTTGCTGGCTAAAAAACTGACCACAAAATATCATGTGTTTACCTTAATGAAATGGCTTTACTTTTTTGGAATCTTGTTCATCACTCCATTTGGCATTTCTCAAGGTTTGGAATTTGACTTTCAAGCAGCATCAACTGAAACGCTTCTGTTTGTGGGTTACGTAATTCTGTTTGCGACCTTTGGTACGTATATGCTCAACATTATCGCCATCAAGAATTTGAGGCCAAGTGTTGTCGCGGTTTTTGTCTACCTGCAACCCTTACTGGCTGGAATGATCGCTGTAGGTTTAGGAAAAGACGAGCTCAATACCACCAAGATTATCGCTGGCGTTTTGATCTTTGCGGGAGTATTTATGACAAGTTTAAAGAGGTCAAATCACCAGACCATCACAGATTGAAGATATAGTTGAGAACTTAATTCTCTAAATCTTCGGGAAACTCGCCATGTTTGCGGGTATCCATTTTGGTTAAGGTTTTGAAATCTTTTGATCGTGGAAAGTTTTTTATCAGCTCGTAGAGCTCCTGGTCCAGCGGAGTGATCTTGCGTTCTTTAAGATTCATCCACGCGCCCATCATCAAACCGCGAGCTAGATTATTACCTTTTTCATCATAGAACTGATGCCTAAAACTGAATAAGCTACCGTCTTCGCTCATACCCGTCACCTCGCAGCTCACTTTTACGGGAGTTCCCTGATGAATTTCCTTAAAGTAAAAGATTTGTTCTGTAAAGATTACAGGACCTATATTGAATTTGTGCATCTCGCGTTGACCAAAACCGTTTTCAATTAAGAAAGCCATGCGAGTATGACTCATAAAATTCTGGTAAGCGCTGTTGGCCATGTGTCTATTGGCATCCAGGTCACTCCATCTTACATCAAATTCTTTAGTGTACATTGTAATTTTCTTTGAAAGCTAAATTATGTTATGCACGCATAACAGTCTAGGACTTTACAAAAATTTAAATTCTTATTTATGGCTAAAATGCTGCCTAGAATTCAGCTTTTGCATCGCACGCCACAAGAACCAGGCAGTAATAATTGTAGAAGAAATATCTGCAATTGGGAAACTGATCCAGACCCCTAACTCTCCATAAAATTCAGGCAAAATAAAAATAAGAGGTATTAATATGAATCCCATGCGTAACAAGGTGAGCAAAAGCGCGGGAGTAGCTTTACCTATAGCTTGATAGTAAGCCGCACCGATCAGCTGAATAGCTATTACGGGTACCGCCAGGAACACCAGTTTGAGAGCAAAAGAAGTCTCCTTGATCAGATCAGGACTGTCGGTAAAGGCATCTGCGATCTCTTCAGTAAAAAAGAAAAGACCTGCAAATATGAAAACGCCCAAAACACAGGCAACAATTATTGAAATAATGATAACTTCCCTAACCCGCTTCCATTTTTCTGCTCCGTAATTATAACCTGCAATAGGTAGGAATCCTTGGGTGATTCCCAGTACTGGAAAAAGTGCAAACATCATCATACGGCCCACGATGCCGAACACGGCCACGCTGGTCTCCCCACCTAGATCATATAGCACATTGTTCATAATGAGATACAGCAAACTACTATTGGCTTGTCTAGCCAGGGTAACAAATCCCAATCCCGCTATTTCAGCTACAATGACCCATTTCAGAATAAAATGTCGCCACCCACAAAGCAATTCGCTTCTTCCCGATAAGAAAAACCAAGCGATATAAATCAGACAAACTAAATAACTAGAGGTAGTCGCCCAGGCTGCACCTTCCATACCCATATCAAATTCATAAATCAGCACATAATCTGCAATTAGATTACCAACAGATGGAATAAGCATGGCAATCATGGCATGGGTAGGCGCTCCTTCAGCGCGAATGACATTATTCCCCATCATGCTCAGGGCAAGTAATGGAACACCATAAAGAACGATTCTGTAATAGATTTTGGCTGGCTCAAAAATATCCCCTTTCCCTCCAAACATAGGAACGAGATCATTTATATATACCAACCCAAATACAACCATGACTGTTGAGATAAGTATGGTCAAAGTGAGCATATTCCCAAAGGTGGCTTTGGCTTTTTCCCTTTGCTCCGCTCCCAGAGCGCGGGATATAATACTCGCGCCACCTATTCCTATCGCCATACCCAGCGCCGCAATAAAAAATGAAACAGGCAGCACCACATTGATCGCAGCAATTGCAACATCCCCTATCCAATTTCCCACCAGCAACGTATCGATGAGAATATTAAGCGACATCACCAGTATCCCTATACTCGCCGGCACGGCTTGTTGCACCAGTAATTTTCCTATAGGCAGTTTGCCCAGCGCTTCAGACCTGTTTACCCCTACTGCTTTCATGAAGACCAAAAATACGACTTGCTTCATGGTAGAAATCAGCAGTATCATCAGTTGTTCTTATATCTTTATGATTAAGATCGAGTCGTAATGCGTGGTAAGGCCTGTACTTTTCCCGCTTTCGCGAAAGCGGAAAAATCAAAGCCTCCCAATACTTTTATGCTTATTGACAAAACCTCAAACGTTATCGTAAAAACAAAGCCACTTTTCTTTCATCAAAATTTGTGGTTATCAAGGAGTTCATATCTTGCTTAGCTTAGTATAATTTAATTTCTATGTGTGGAATAGTAGGGGTTTTTCATCCCAAAAATGATATTTCGGGTCAGCGTACGGAAATTTTGGAGCTCTCTAAAAAAGTACGTCATCGCGGTCCAGACTGGTCTGGAATCTACGCTAGTGAGCATGCTATTTTAGCACACGAGCGCTTGACTATTGTAGATCCCACATCTGGTGGTCAACCGCTGTACAGTCCAGATGGCTCAATCGTTCTTGCGGTAAATGGCGAGATCTATAACCATCACGAGATCAGGGAACGATACCCACTCTATGATTTCAAAACGCAGTCAGACTGTGAGGTGATCCTTGCCTTATATCAAGATTTAGGAATTGACTTCCTCGATGAATTGAGAGGAATGTATGGTTTTGCGCTCTATGACAGCAATAAGAATTTCTTGATGTGTGCTCGAGATCATCAAGGAATTATACCTCTATATCACGGTCGTGATGAGAAAGGTCAGTTTTACATAGCGAGTGAGCTCAAGGCTCTGGAAGGCACCTGTAATGAGATTGCGCAGTTTCCTCCCGGCCATTACTATTCTAGTGAAACCAATGAGTTTACTCAGTGGTATGATCGCGACTGGAAAAACTTTGAGAACGTAAAAAACAACACCAGCTCGATCGATGATTTGCGCAAGGCCATGGAAAAAAGCGTTCATGATCATCTTATGAGTGATGTGCCTTATGGAGTTTTGCTTTCTGGCGGACTGGACAGTAGTATCGTAAGCGCCGTAGCAAAAAAATATGCTGCACGTCGCGTGGAAAGTAAAGACTATAATGAAGCCTGGTGGCCTAGGCTCCACAGTTTTGCCATAGGTCTTGAGGGAAGTCCAGACCTAGCGGCGGCTCAAAAAGTAGCAGATCACATAGGTACTGTTCATCACGGAGTGAATTTTACCGTTCAGGAAGGTCTGGATGCCATAAAGGATGTCATTTATTATCTGGAAACCTATGATGTCACCACGGTAAGAGCATCAACTCCCATGTATCTTCTTGCAAGAGTAATCAAAAGTATGGGAATCAAAATGGTGCTATCAGGAGAGGGAAGTGATGAGATTTTTGGTGGGTACTTGTATTTCCATAAAGCACCTAACGCAGAAGAGTTTCACAAGGAAACTGTCCGCAAACTGGATTCTTTGTATCTCTATGATAATTTGAGAGCAAATAAATCTCTAGCCGCATGGGGAATTGAGGGACGCGTACCTTTCTTGGACAAGGACTTCATCGACCTTGCCATGCGACTCAATCCTGAGGACAAAATGTGCAAGAACGGTAAGATTGAGAAGCACATTTTACGAGAGGCCTTTGAGGACTACTTACCCAAAAGTGTAGCCTGGAGACAAAAAGAACAGTTTTCTGACGGTGTAGGATACAATTGGATTGATTCTCTAAAAGAAGTGGTTGAAACAGAAGTGACCGATGAAATGATGGAAGCTGCTGCGTTCAAATTCAAGATCAACCCACCGCAAAACAAAGAAGAATATTATTACCGCAGCATATTTGCGGAGCATTTTCCTAGCGATGCGGCGGCCTCATGTGTGCCATCTGTAAAATCTGTAGCATGCTCAACTCCTATAGCGCTTGAGTGGGATGCAGCATTTAAAAATATGAACGACCCTTCAGGCAGAGCTGTGAAGGGAGTTCACGATGATGGGTATTAAAAAACGGCTTCCTGATCAGGAAGCCGTTTTAATAATTTTAAAGATATTTTATTAGACAGTTTCTTTTGACTTAAGTCTCATTGAAAAAAAAATCAACACGACACCTATAGAAACCATTAAAATCTTTCCTGTAACGAAACCTTTGCCATACGAAGATAGGATTTCAAAATCACCTACGTATTTGATAAAAGGATAGAGTCCAAAAACTATAAGCGCTATACCTAAGATCAGCAAAAAACGTTTCATTAAATTACTTCGTTACCGTTGTAGTAGTTGGATTATAAATTCCAAAAGTAATTGCGTTAAGCAAACCATCGATAAAGCTATGCTCCACTTTAACATCATAATCCTTAGCCCCTCCCGCCATTTCAGCTGGATCTGAAGTACTGATAGGAGCCAGACCGTAAATCAAGTAGTGGTTTTTCTTCTTCACCTCAACACCAGATTGAGCTCCGTTACCCACAGAAAATTCATAGGTATAACAAGAAGTTAGCATCAAAGCCATACCGAAGATCATGGTGGCTTTTAAAATAAGGTTTTTCATAAAATTAGTTTTTGTTAATTAGAACGCTAAAATAAACTCAATTTTTATTTAAGAAAACTTTTACAAGTTTAATTTAAATAAATTTCATTCAATCAAGATTACTAAACAGGTATGATTGTTTTTTAATCAGCTAGCAGCTTTTCGTAAACTACAACACCGTCCTTAATTGTTGAGACCACTTCAATATCTTTAATATCATCATGCTCTACCTTAAGTGGATTATCCGATAAAATCACAAAATCAGCGATTTTACTTTCTTCAAGACTCCCTTTTTTATCTTCTTCAAAATGCTGGCGGGCTGACCAGATAGTGATAGCCTGCATGGCCTGGTAGGGTGATAATCTTTCTTCTTCACCTATAATCTCACCAGAACGAGAGGTACGTTGCACGGCAGTCCAGACTACCCTCATCAAATTAGGTAGTGCAACAGGAGCATCTGTATGGATCGTAATATCTATCTCTTTATTGAGGGCGGTTTTAACCGGACTTATATGCTGGACTAAAGAGTCGCCTATGAGTTGGGTGTGCCAGTCGCCCCAATAATATGTATGTAACGGAAATAGTGATGCCGTTAAGTCCATTTCGGCAGCTTCGTCCAGTTGATCGTTACGTATGTACTGTCCATGAATGATGACATCCCTCCTGCCTTTTTTTCCATATTTCTCTTGGAGGGGCTTCATCGTTCTGATTAACTGGTCTACAGCTGCATCGCCATTTGTGTGGGATAAAATCTGCCAATTGTTTATGAACCCTCTTTCATAAATGGCGCTTACTACGCTATCATTAGGTATTGCCGGATAACCGCTATAATCGTGAGGCATCCCATCTGGTGGTAGCAAGTATGGCTCGGTTCTCCATGCTGTCCTTCCTTGAGGAGAGCCGTCTAGGGTAACTTTCATTCCTCCTATGCGGTAACGATTTGTGTATGCTCTACTGTTCCATTTACTATCCATATACCTATCTAGAAAAGCATAGTCTATGTAGCTCACTACGTCCAACTTTAAAATATCCTGATCAGCAAAATTTGCAAGCATCTCGTGATTCTCCATGGCACGACCTTCCTGAGCAGTCGTGTAGCCGTAAGAAAGCGCCATATCCTGACCGGCTTCAAAAAACTTTAGTGCTGCTTCCTCAGATTTTGGCGAGAGTGCATTCAGCATATATGGTATGGCAGCAAGCTCTTCTAAAACTCCGTTAGGTTCATTTGAGTTATCTTCCCTTCTTATGATTCCGCCCTCAGGATTTTTAGAATCTGCATTGATCCCAAGCTTTTCAAGTCCTTTGGAGTTGACCACCGCAAAATGACCTGAAATGTGCATGATCATTATCGGAAATTCCGTACTTACCTGATCCAGATCATGTCGGGTAGGAAATCTTTTTTCAGCAAGAATAGAATCGTCAAAACCAGTTCCAAAAATCCAACCAGTCAATTCCAGATTTTCAGGAGTATTCCAATCCTTGAGAACTTGGACCAGCGTCGCCATATCATTGACATTCGCATCTGGTGAAGCCAATAGCTGAGCACCTATGGCCTGTGCTCCAAAATTAGCAAAATGACAATGGCCATCTATAAATCCAGGAAACAATGATTTTCCAACCAGGTCTACCACTTGGGTAGCGCTTCCCTTGAGTTCAAGTATTTTCTCCTTCGATCCAGTCTTAGAGATCAAACCATCCTTAACGGCAATCGCTTCTACATATTCTGGTCGATCACCTGCCATAGTGACAATATCACCATTTATATAAATAACGTCTACAACGTTTTTAGGATCAGTTTCGCCTGAATCTTTACAGCTTATTGAGAGACCTAAAACAGATAATAGAAAAACGATTTTTTTCATGGCTACAATTATTAAAAATGGGGATTTTAAGAACTGATCTTCAGATCTCACGTTCAAATATAAATTAACATTTCCTTAAATATGTTACCGTTCATCTAATTGTTCTCCATTTAGTAATTATGTAGTGGTTCAAGCTGTCGCGCAAGTAAGAAAACCATCAGCCTAAAATCATAATATAGAGATTCTAATCTAAGGATTCTAATAAATTCTAAAAAGACCTAAAAACTATGTTACCCTAAACTTTTGTAACATACATTTGCAGTAATGAAAAATCAGAGAACTAATTGGTGGTGGAATTTTACAGCTCAAACGCCGTAAAGTTTTCCTATATAAAAAAATTTAAAAGGTCTACTTCACGGTAGGCCTTTTTAGTTGAAATGAATTAAACATATATGAATGTTTCAAGCAGAATCTAGCTTTAGAAAAATTATCGCAGATACACTAACCCCTGTAGCCATTTACATGAGGTTAAGAGATAAACACCCCAATAGTATCTTACTGGAATCAAATGAATACGGCAAGCGTAGTAACAGCTACAGTTTTATTTGCTGTAATCCCATTGCAGAATTCAAAGTAGATGAAGATCGCTTTGAACAGTTGTTTCCCGATGGCAGCTCTCAGTCAAATACTATAGAAAATGACTTTAATCTAGTAAATGCGCTGAACGAGTTTAAAAATAACTTTCAATCTCCACAGCTACAATTTCCTTTTCCTATTCAGGGTCTATTTGGATTTTTAGGTTATGATGCCGTACAATACTTTGAGGATATTGAATTCCGCTTTCGCGAAAGCAAAACAGGAAAAATTCCCGAGGCGCTTTATCATGTCTACCAAAATGTCATCGTTTTTGATCACTATTTCAATCAATTGTATGTTTTTGATCATGCCTATGATGGAGCTGGATCGCAATTAGATGACCTCTTGAGTATCATCCAGCATAAAGATGTCACAGAGTATAGCTTCAGCTTATCTGGAGCAGAACAAAGTGAGATGACTGATCAAGAGTTCAAGAATCTTGTGGAGAAAGGAAAATCCCATTGTCATCGAGGTGATGTCTTTCAAATGGTACTTTCACGCAAATTCACTCAAAAATTCAAGGGAGATGATTTTCAAGTTTACAGGCAGTTGAGAGCCATAAATCCCAGCCCATATCTCTTTTATTATGATTACGGAAATTTCAGAATTTTCGGCAGTTCTCCAGAGGCTCAACTTATAGTAAATGGAAATCAAGCCAGTATTCAGCCCATAGCTGGAACCTACAAACGCACGGGCGATGACGCTGCAGATCTTGAAGCCGCACAAAAACTTAAAAAGGATCCCAAAGAAAACGCTGAACACGTGATGCTTGTAGATCTAGCTCGTAATGACTTGAGCCGTCACGCCTATAATGTGAAAGTTGAGGATTATCAAGACATTCACTTTTACAGTCATGTGATCCATATGGTCAGCAAAGTGACGGGAACTATTGATGAAACAAACAAAGTAGATCTCGTGGGCGATACTTTCCCTGCGGGAACCTTAAGTGGCGCCCCAAAATTTAAAGCTATGCAACTCATAGATAGCTACGAGAAGTCGAGCAGAGAGTTTTATGGAGGCGCGGTAGGATTTTTAGGCTTCAATGGAGATTTCAATCACGCCATCATCATACGTAGTATCCTTTCACGAAATAATCAGCTAGAATTTAGAGCTGGAGCTGGTGTCGTTATTGAAAGTAATCTAGAAGGTGAGATGCAAGAAGTATATAATAAAACAAATGCCTTGAGAAAGGCTATTAATCAAGCAAATGATGAAGTCAACTTTTAATTTTTTAGTCGTAGCTGTGATGGCAGGTATGATGAGCTCTTGTAGTAATGGTGACAATCAAATAGTAGCAACAAGTCTCAAGGAAAAAGGGAATATATATACATTAGGGTATGGTCCTGAAATGCAATTCAATCAAATTACTGATAGCGTCGATATACTTTTCACTCCAGATGACTACAGTAAAATATTAGGAGGACCGATCAAGCAAAGTGACCTTATCTTCAATCGTGATAAATTTCAAATCAGGCTTTTTCTTTATGAAAACTACGCAAAAGGACAAGCGCGATTCAGATTGAAACTGCGTACCTACGCAAAAGATATGAAGATCATTGATGAAATGATTATCGCAAGTACTCTAGAAGAAGAGTTGAGCGATGGTTACTTAACTGAAAACTTGAAAGCAGTAAGAAAATATAAAGACAGTAGCGAAGTAGTTATGCAGATAGATGAGTATGGTAATTTTAAAAGTGTTGCTAAGTGAGTTTAAGGGTTTTCGTCATAGATAATTATGACTCGTTCACATACAATCTAGTTCATTATCTTGAAGATCTTGATGCTGAAGTGACGGTAAAGAGAAACGATCAGTTTGAATTAGAAGAGCTGCTCAATTATGACGCTATCGTTCTTTCTCCGGGACCTGGCATTCCATCTGAAGCGGGAAAGCTTCTTAAAGCCATCAAATTTATAGCAGGTAAACAGCCCATTCTGGGAATATGCTTAGGGCATCAAGCTATAACAGAGGTTTACGGAGGGAAGATCATCAATCTTGAGCAGGTTTACCACGGTGTTGCCACACCTATGATCCATGAAGGCCATCAACTTTTTTCAGGTATTGATAAAAATTTTGAAGCGGGCCGTTATCATTCTTGGGTTGCTGAAGCATCAAGCTTTCCTAAAGAATTAAAAGTTATCGCACGTGATGAAAACGACCAGATTATGGCGCTATGCCATAAGGAACTTCCTATTTACGGAATTCAGTTCCATCCAGAAAGCGTAATGACGCCGCAAGGGAAAGAGATGCTCAAAAACTTTTTAGACCTAGCGCAATGAAAGATATACTGCAAGAATTATTTGAGCATAAGACGCTTTCGCGAAAGCGAGCCTACCAGATACTTACTGCTATCACGCAAGGCTCCTTCAATGATTCTCAAATCGCGGCATTTCTTACCGTTTATGGTATGCGTGGGATTACGGTTGAAGAACTCGCTGGCTTTAGAGATGCCATGCTGGAGCAAGCCCTGATTGTAGATCTTGATAAATATAATCCCATAGATCTTTGTGGTACAGGTGGTGACGGCAAGAATACTTTCAACATCAGTACCCTGGCAAGTTTTGTAACTGCTGGTGCGGGAGTCAATGTTGCTAAACACGGTAATTATGGAGTCAGCTCTGTAAGTGGATCTTCTAACGTGATGGAATATTTAGGCTTCCAGTTTACTAATGATACAGGCGTCATTGAGAATCAAATTGCTAATGCTGGAATCACCTTCCTGCATGCGCCCCTATTCCACCCGGCGATGAAGGCGGTAGCTCCTATCAGAAAGGAACTAGGTATCAAAACCTTTTTCAACATGCTTGGACCACTAGTAAATCCTGCTAAACCAAAACTTCAAAGTGTGGGCGTTTTTAGCCTTCAACTCGCGAGAAATTATGAATATCTATTCCAGAAAGAGCCTGATAAACGATATGCAATTATTCATGCACATGATGGCTACGATGAGGTGAGCCTTACGGGTAAAGCCCGTCTCGCAACTAATTTAGGCCCGGTAGACCTTTCTCCAGCTGAATTTGGTTTCTCGACGCTACGGCAAGAAGATATTTTTGGTGGTGAGACGATAGAAGAAGCGGCAGACATATTTGTCAATGTATTGAACAATAAAGCATTAAAGGCTCAAGAAAACGTAGTTATCGCAAATGCCGCAACAGCAATCATGACAGCAAAAGATATGGGTTTGGCAAATGCTGTAAGTGAAGCTCGTGAATCCTTAAAAAGCGGTGCTGCGCTAAAAGCATTCAACACACTACTCACACTGAAACAAGCCTAATACGCACATTCCGATTTATCGGGAAAATATTGAATATGGACGACATTCTTAAGAAAATAACCCAGCAGACCTTGAAAGACCTAAGCGTTCGCAAAAATGAAGTTACGCTTTCAGATCTTAGGTCCATGCCTGGGTACAGTAGAAAGACTTTTTCGCTTTACGAATCTCTCAAAAAAGGAAGCGGGATTATTGCTGAACATAAAAGGCGTAGCCCCAGCAAGGGCAATTTTGAATGCCCGGCAGAGCTTGAAGAGGTCGTTAATGGCTATGAAAATGCTGGTGCGAGTGCTATAAGTTGCCTGACGGATGAACCTTTCTTCGGCGGGTCACTTGAGGACCTTAAATCAGCTCGTGAGCATGTGAAGATCCCATTACTACGCAAAGATTTCATGGTGGATCTGTATCAGGTTCATGAAGCCAGAGCGTATGGTGCTGACGCGATCTTGCTGATAGCCGCCTGTCTTGATAATGAACAAATGAAAGCTCTAGCAACTGAAGCTCTGAACCTAGGTCTTGAGATTCTTTTTGAAGTTCATCACAAAGAGGAGCTGGATCGAGTTACTCAGTTGACTCAATCGTTCAATCCTATAAAATTTGTCATAGGAGTCAATAATCGCGATCTCAAGAAATTTGAGACCAGCATAGAAATAAGTAAATCGCTCATCAATTCTTTTCCTAGAGACATCCTAGCCATTTCTGAAAGTGGGATCTCAGATCCAGAAATCGTAAAAGAACTCAAAAAGATCGGTTTTCAAGGGTTTTTAATCGGTGAGCATTTTATGAAAACCAGTGATCCTGGTAAAGCCTTAGGTTCATTTATCAAAGCGGTGGAGGCATGATCATTAAAGTTTGTGGTATGCGCGACACAGAAAATATCGAGCGATTACAACAATTGGGTATTGATTTCATGGGGTTAATCCGTTATCCAAAAAGTAGGAGGTTCATAGACGATTCCCAAGTTGCTAAAGTCTCGCAGCTACCTCTACGCAGCGGTACGGTGGGTGTTTACGTGAATGAAACTTTTGAGAACATTCTCAAAGACATTATCCCGCTGCGGCTTGATTTAGTGCAGCTGCATGGTGATGAGGATGTCGCTTTCGCGAAAGCGATACTCGAGCTCAAAATCAAAGTTTTTAAAGCGTTCCAAGTAGATGCAAATTTTGACTTTGAAATTTTAAAACCTTGGCAAGAGCTAGCCAAAGAACACCCAGCTAGGTTGTTTTTCTTGTTTGACACCAAAAGCGAGCAGTATGGTGGTTCTGGAAAGAAATTTAATTGGCAACTTCTCGACCATTACAAAGGAGAGGTTCCTTTCTTACTGAGCGGTGGCATAACTCCTGGAGATGTTGATAGTATTGATGCATTTAAACATAAGATGTTTATGGGCGTAGATCTCAATTCAGGTTTTGAGACTGAGCCAGGTTTAAAAGATATAAGTGAGCTCACCACCTTTATTAATAAATTGAGAACATGAGTAATTATCAAGTAGATGAGAATGGGTTTTATGGAGATTTTGGAGGTGCTTTCATCCCAGAACTGCTCTATCCCAATATCGCAGAATTAAAAGAGAACTACCTGCAGATTGAGCAATCCCTTGATTTTCAGGCTGAATTTCAGAAACTGTTAAAGGATTACGTAGGGAGGCCTACTCCCCTATTTCTTGCAGAACGCCTGTCTGAAAAATATGGTGCTGAAATCTGGCTGAAACGTGAAGATCTTTGTCATACTGGAGCACATAAGGTCAATAATACTATAGGGCAGATTCTACTAGCCCAGCGATTAGGCAAAAAACGCATCATAGCAGAGACAGGAGCTGGTCAGCACGGTGTTGCAACGGCCACGGTGTGTGCCTTAAAAGGTCTAGAGTGCATTGTGTATATGGGTGAAAAAGATATTCAGCGCCAGGCTCCCAATGTTGCCCGTATGAAAATGCTGGGAGCGACCGTACGCCCGGCCACCAGCGGTAGCAAGACTTTAAAAGACGCTACAAACGAGGCCATGCGCGACTGGATCAACAATCCAGAAGACACGCATTACATCATAGGATCTGTCGTAGGGCCTCACCCCTATCCAGACATGGTGGCGAGGTATCAAGCGGTAATCTCTCAGGAGATCAAAAAGCAAATGGAAGGCCTGCCAGATTATGTCATTGCTTGTGTAGGTGGCGGCAGCAACGCCATGGGAGCTTTTTATCACTTCTTAGATGATAAAGAAGTGCAATTGATAGGCGTTGAGGCTGCCGGTCAAGGAGTAGATAGCGGTAAGACAGCTGCTACTCTTACATTGGGAACTCCCGGCGTTCTACATGCCAGCCGCAGCATCATGATGCAAGATCAAGATGGTCAGGTGGTTGAGCCACACAGTATATCGGCTGGTCTTGACTACCCAGGAATAGGACCTGCACACGCCTGGTTAAAAGTAAGCGAGCGTGCTAGATACATGGCCGTAACAGATGCTGATGCACTCAAAGCAGCGGTAGAATGCAGTAAACTTGAAGGGATCATACCAGCGCTAGAAACCGCTCACGCGTTCTCTGTTTTAAAGGACCTGGAATTGAAGCCTACAGATCGCATCGTCATCAACCTTTCTGGTCGTGGCGATAAAGACATGGAAACCTATATGAGAGAGCTGAAGCTCTAGAAAAAATCTAAGGCGCGTGCTAAGCGTCGCAACTGTAAGGGCGGATCGCATCTGCCATATTGAATAAATGAAAAATAAACTCACGCAACTTTTTGAGCGAAAGGATAATAACCTGCTCAACATCTTTTTCACCGCGGGATATCCTGAGCTTAGGGACACAACTGTCATTTTGAAAAGTCTCTATGATGCAGGCGCAGATCTTGTCGAGATAGGAATACCCTTCAGCGATCCACTAGCAGACGGGCCTACTATCCAGGAGAGCTCAAAAAAAGCCCTAGAGAACGGCATGAGTATCGAGCGTTTATTTGTCCAATTAGAAGGCTTTAAAAATCAGCATTCTGATATCAAAATACCTATTTTACTAATGGGATATTTTAATCCTGTAATGCAATATGGTCTTGAAAAATTTTGTAAACGCTGTAGCGAGGTAGGTGTAGATGGTTTGATCATTCCCGATTTACCGCTGGAAATCTACATCAGTCAGTATCAAGCGGTTTTTGAAACACACAATCTTAGCAACGTGTTCCTTGTCACACCCCAAACCAGTACAGAGCGGATCTTGCAGATTGATGAACAAAGTACAGGCTTCATCTATGCGGTAAGTAGTGCAAGTACTACAGGGAGCAAGAGTGATTTTGGCAGTTCCAGTTCTTACTTGGAACGTCTGGCATCCCTCGAGCTTAAAACTCCCATTCTTACAGGCTTTAACATCAAGTCTTCGAGCGATTTTCAACAGGCCTGTCAGTATGTGAATGGCGCAATTATAGGGAGCGCTTTCATTAAGGCTTTACAGAAGGAAGGAAATATTCAGAGCAAAACGGCTGAATTTGTAAAAAGCATATTGAGTTAAATGAATGCAAAATTTGAGTTTCGCTTTCGCGAAAGCGAATTCACAATTACATTTGCAACTCTAATGAGAAAACAAACACATCATCATCATTTTATACTCACCCAGCAGGCGAGCTAAAAGTGTATTGATGATATTCAAAACATATATAACCCGTCTGTTAAAGGCGGGTTTTTTATTTTCTTAAAAATAGAATCGGCTCAAGCAGGCAAATAATTTTACTTATGACAGAAACCATCAAAATAGCAGTACAGAAATCAGGAAGACTGAGTGAAAAATCTTTACAGCTTCTCAAGGACTGCGGTATTAAATTTAGTAATGGAACCCGCAAACTTACCAGTAAGGCAAAGAACTTTCCGCTTGAGATTCTTTTTTTGAGAGATGATGATATACCACAGTACGTAGCGAGTGGTGTTGCACACCTGGGAATTCTTGGACTGAATGAAGTCGAGGAGAAAAACCAAAAAGTGGACGTTATCAAACAGCTCGGTTTTGCGGGATGCAGATTAAGCCTAGCCGTTCAAAAAGATATTGAATATACTGGTTTAGACTGGTTCAACGGCAAGCGTGTTGCGACCAGTTATCCTAACATTGTGGAAAAATTCTTTGCCGATAAAAATATCAACGCTACTACTGAAGAGATAGGCGGTAGCGTGGAAATCGCTCCAGGAATAGGACTGGCAGAGGGAATCTGCGACATCGTTTCCACGGGCTCAACCTTGATCATGAATGGTCTCAAAGAAGTTGAAACCGTCATGAATAGTGAGGCCGTTCTTATCGCAACTCCTAATCTAGAAGTTGCTCAGTCAGATCTGCTCGAGAAGGTCTTATTCAGACTAGAGGCGGTTCAAAACGCCCAAAAGAGTAAATACATCTTACTCAACGCGCCCAATGAAAAGATTCAGGAAATAAGTGCCCTTCTTCCTGGAATGAAAAGTCCTACTGTTTTACCTCTTGCTGAGGAAGGTTGGTCCAGCTTACACAGCGTCATATCAGAAGAAGATTTTTGGAACGTGATCGATCAGCTTAAAGAAGCCGGTGCAGAGGGGATTCTAGTTAGTGATATTCAAAAACTTATTGCATAATGCTGCAAATCGTCCAAAATCCAACGGAGGATCAGCGGCTAACGTTGCTGGATCGACCCAATCAGGAGAAACAAAATGTTGATGTTGCTGTTAAATCCATCATCGAGCAAGTAAAAGAACAGGGAGATGAGGCACTATTTTCCCTAGCAAAACAATATGATCAGGCTGATTTATCGTCATTAAAAGTCTCTCGTGAAGAAATTGATACTGCTGAAAGTCTTGTGAGTGACGAGCTGAAAACAGCAATCAAGATCGCATACAATAATATCTATAAATTTCACGAAGCCTGCTATACCCGCGAGTACCCAGTAATAGAGACTATGCCAGGAATTACCTGCTGGCGCAAGTCGCTGCCTATTCAAAAAGTAGGACTTTACATTCCAGGCGGTAGCGCTCCCTTGTTCTCTACTGTTTTAATGCTAGCGATTCCTGCGCAAATTGCAGGTAATGAACGCGTCGTACTATGTAGCCCAACTGATGCGAGTGGCGCTATAAATCCGGTGGTTTTATATACCGCTAGCCTGTGTGGAGTTACTGAAATTTACAAAGCTGGTGGTGCGGGTGCCGTTGCAGCCTTGACTTATGGGACTGACAGTATCCCAGCCGTAGACAAGATTTTCGGACCTGGAAATGCCTTTGTCACTCGGGCTAAAGAATTGGCACAACAAGCCGGCGTTGCGATCGATATGCCGGCAGGTCCAAGTGAAGTTTTAGTAATTGCAGATGAAAATGCCAACCCAGAATTTGTTGCCGCCGATCTACTTGCCCAAGCTGAACATGGTCCAGACTCTCAAGTTATTTTACTAACTGATAGTTTAATACTCGCCGAAAAGGTAAATGAAGAGGTATTAACGCAATTGAGCACGCTTTCGCGAAAGCGAACTGCTGAACAAGCGCTTCAAAATAGCAAGACCATTGTTCTCAATGATCTAGAAGAATGCGTACGCTGGTCAGATACCTATGCGCCGGAACACTTGATTATCAATACGGATAATGCAGATGAACTAGCAAGTAAAATAAAAGTAGCTGGTTCCATTTTCATAGGTCCTTACACTTGTGAAAGTCTGGGAGATTATGCCAGCGGCACAAATCATACTTTACCTACATACGGTTATGCCCGCAATTATAGTGGGGTAAGCGTGGACAGTTTTGTAAATAAAGTCACCTTCCAAAAAGCAACAAAGCAAGGAATTCAAAACCTGGGACCAGCGGTTGAGTTAATGGCTCAAGCTGAGGGTCTGGACGCGCATAAGAATGCGGTGAGTGTGAGGTTAGTGAATATTGAGGCCATCCCCCAACCCCTTCCAGCGGAAGGGGAGCCAAAGCAACCTGAGCAAAATTCCCCCTTGGGGGAAATGTCCGCCGCAGGCGGACAAAGGGGGCAGGCACAAGGCAGAGAAAAATACATTTATGAAACTGCGAAAAAAGAAATATATAATATCCTCCGACAACGAGTCTATCATAATCGACAGAATCCAACACCTGCAGAAGATCTACTCTGGAAACACCTAAGGAACAAGGGAATTGGTTTCAAATTTCGGAGACAGCATTTGATTGATCAATATATAGTAGACTTTGTGAATCTCGATCAAAAATTAATTGTTGAGGTTGATGGAGGCTATCACTTAAACAACAAACAAGAAGATTTAGAAAGAGAAGAAAATCTAAACCGATTAGGGTTCAAGATTGTGCGATTTAGTAATGATGAAGTATTACAAAAAACCAATATGGTTAAAGCTAAAATTCTAGAACTGCTATGAGTTTTGATTTGAAATCAATAGTACGCCCGAATATCTGGGAATTGAAGCCGTACTCAAGTGCCCGTTCTGAATTTGATTTGTACGGTGATAGCAAACCCCTAGCCCCTTCCGTGGAAGGGGAACACATTGATGCCACCAGTCAAAATTCCCCCTTGGGGGAAATGTCCGCAGGACAAAGGGGGCTTATACTTCTAGACGCAAACGAAAATCCAAAATCTGCTCAAAATTTGAACAGATATCCGGATCCCTTACAAAGTGAGCTTAAAGCTGAGCTAGCTAAACAGAAAAGGATTTCTACAGATCAGATTTTTATAGGTAACGGAAGTGACGAGGCAATAGACTTACTGTACCGTATTTTTTGCGAACCTGGTAAAGACAAAGCCCTAATTTGCCCACCTACTTATGGAATGTACGAAGTAAGTGCCGGAATAAATGATGTTGAAGTGCTGCGTGTGCCGCTGTCAGAAAAATTTGAGCTGGAGTTAGATGAAGTTATCGATCAAGTTCAGCGTGATAAATCGATTAAAATCATCTGGATCTGTTCTCCTAATAATCCCACAGGAAATGCGCTTTTAAAAGCTGACCTCAAACACGACTGGCAAGCTGAAAACTACACCCGTGGCGGAATGATGGATATGCCTTTCAGTCCAGAGTTTGAACAAGAGATGCTTGAAAACCAGCGCAAGCTGGATCAATTGTTTGGAAATTTCAATGGGATCATAGTGGTTGATGAGGCCTATCAGGATTTTACAGAAAATATCAGCTTTATAAATAGGCTTGATGATTATCCTAATCTCGTAGTGTTACAAACCATGAGTAAGGCGCAGGGACTTGCGGGAGCTCGTGTGGGATTTGCATTTGCCAGCATGGAAATTATTGAACTGTTTAACAAAACCAAACCACCGTATAATGTCAATGAGCTTTCACAAAAGGCAGCATTGCAAGCCTTAAAAAATCAAGCGTCAACCGAGAGGTCGATTGCTCAATTAGTCACCAATCGTGAGTGGCTAGCAGATCAATTAACTCAATTTGATTTTGTCAAAAAGATATATCCAAGTGAGGCCAATTTTATTTTGGCGGAAGTTGAGAATGCTGATGAGCTATACAATTATCTGAGAGACAATAATATTATTGTGCGAAATAGACACAGTCAGGTTCCTCATACCTTAAGACTTACTGTTGGAACTGAAATTGAATGCAAAGCGGTTATCAAAAGTTTATACCTTTTTAAAGATAATTAATGACTGGACTAATTCAAGGCAGATGGAGGTATCTTTCAAGCAAAGATGGTGAAGTAGATTTAACTTTTGTTCTATTCTTTCTTGGAACGGCAGGCATTTCATGGCTTACTTACTTTGCATTACCTCGCTCCTGGAGTAGTGGAAAAAGACAAATCATAGCTTATGCTCTATTTATGTTTTTATTTATTCTGCTATTCATTTTGTATTGATGAAAACGAATCACTATTGACAATGAAAAAAATACTATTTATAGACCGCGACGGTACCATCGTCAAAGAACCACCGGTGGATTATCAACTAGACAGTTTTGAGAAATTGGAATTTCTACCTCAGGCGATTACTCAATTGCACCGCATTGCACGTGAATTAGATTATGAACTGGTCATGGTGACAAATCAAGATGGCTTGGGAACCGATAGTTTTCCTGAAGAAACCTTCTGGCCGGTTCATAACTTGATGATGGATATTTTGAAAAACGAAGGTGTAGAGTTTAGCGAAGTATTGATCGACAAGTCTTTTCCAGAAGATAATGCTCCTACCCGCAAGCCGGGTACGGCCTTAATGACCCATTACATAAAGGGCAATTATGATCTAAAAAACAGCTTTGTAATAGGTGATCGCAACAGCGATATGCAACTTGCCAAAAATCTAGGTTGTCGTGGCGTACAGCTACCTTCGAATACGGATGACAGTAATTTTGAGGATCAAGAAATTATCGCACTCAAAACTGACAGCTGGAAGGAAATCTTTCAATTCTTGCGTGGACAGCCGCGCAAAGTGAGCGTGAATCGCAAAACAAAGGAAACCGACATTCAAATTACACTCAACCTTGATGGATCAGGGAATGGTACGATCGACACGGGACTTAAGTTTTATGATCACATGCTGGAGCAGTTGCAGCGCCACGGGTCGCTGGATCTGGACATCAAGGTGGCCGGCGATCTGGAAATAGACGAGCACCACACCATCGAGGATACGGCGATTGCGCTGGGTGACGCTTTCGCGAAAGCGTTATCTTCAAAAAAAGGCGTCAATCGTTATGGTTTTTTGTTGCCTATGGATGATAGTCTGGCACAGGTAGCCATTGACTTCGGTGGAAGACCTTGGATTGTATGGGAAGCTGATTTCAAGCGTGAATACGTGGGCCATATGCCTACGGAATTGTTTTTTCACTTTTTCAAAAGTTTTAGCGATGCCGCCAAGTGTAACCTGAATATAAAAGTAGAAGGAGACAATGAACACCACAAGATTGAGTCGGTATTCAAAGCTTTTGCCAAAGCTATAAAAATGGCCGTAAAGCAAACTGGTGACGGTAAATTACCAAGTACAAAAGGCGTCTTATGATCGCGATCGTAAAATATAATGCGGGTAATATAGGCAGCGTGACCAATGCTCTGACTCGGCTGGGAGTTGAAAACAAGGTTACAGACGATCCAGATGAACTCAAAGCTGCCGAAAAGGTCATTTTTCCCGGTGTGGGTGAAGCGAGCACCGCAATGAAATATCTGAGAGACCGCGGACTGGATGAGGTTATCATAAGTCTCAATCAACCCGTTTTAGGGATTTGTTTGGGAATGCAACTTATGTGTTCTCATAGTGAAGAAGGCAATGTGGAATGTCTAGGAATTTTTGAAACTTTAGTAAAGAAATTCCCGAGCCCTGAGGCTTTCGAAGGGCGAGATGCCTATATGAAAGTACCGCACATGGGGTGGAATAGAATCGGTGCGATTAGAACCAGAAAACACAAGAGTGTGCAGCAACTTGTTGGTGAAGCAAGTCTCTCTTTTCCTCCTGTGGGGGATGTCCGAAGGACAGGGGGCTTGGCGCAACCACACCGCATAAGTACAAACAAGCAGTTTGCAAGCAAAAGAGAATATGCTGGTAAATTACGTAGAGAGATGACTGAATCAGAAGTTATTTTATGGTCACAAATAAAAAATAACAGTAGAGGAACTAGATTTTCCAGACAAAAACCTGTAGGCGGTTTTATACCTGATTTTGTTTCTCATGACGCCAAACTAATTATTGAAGTGGATGGCTCAATTCACTTAGGAAAAGTAGAGGAAGACAGACTACGCCAGAGATATTTAGAAAGCCAAGGATACACCGTGCTTAGATTTAAAAACAATCAAGTAAAAAATGATCTGTCTAACGTTTTAGATATGATTGATTACACGGTTAGTGAATTGAAAAGTGGAATCATCAAGCCCCCCTACCCCCCAGAGGGGGGAAAGGACAGCTTTCCATTTCCTAATAGCGCCAGGAAGTCAAGATTGCTTAGGTCTATCAAGGAGCAAGCAGACGTTTACTACGTCCACAGCTACTACGCCGTTCCAAATGAAGATGCCATAGCAGTTTGCGATTATATCATACCTTTTGCGAGTATGATGCAACGAGATAACTTTTACGCAACGCAATTTCATCCAGAGAAAAGCGCAGCAGTAGGTGAGCAAATTCTGAGGAACTTTTTGGATCTATGATCCATAAGATATCAAGTCGAGCGATAGCCCAGACTGATTTATGAGCAGTCACATTGTTCTAGACTGACGCTCAAACTGACAAAAAGAAAAGTAAATGAAAATAATACCAGCAATAGACATTATAGACGGTAAGTGTGTGAGGCTTACTCAAGGTGATTACCAGAAAAAAACAATTTACAGCAAAAGCCCTCTTGACGTTGCTAAAAAATTTGAGGATCATGGCATTGAATACTTGCATCTGGTTGACTTGGACGGCGCCAAGCAATCCCGAGTGGTCAATTATGACATCTTGGAAAAAATTGCCAGCAAGACTAGCTTGAGAATTGATTATGGTGGTGGGATAAGATCTGAAGAAGATGTAAAAACCGTTTTGGAATCTGGAGCAAGACAGCTCACCGTGGGTAGCGTAGCTGTTAAAAATCCCAAAGATGTAGAACGGTGGCTCAAAATTTATGGAAGCGATAGAATCATCTTAGGTGCTGATGCAAAAGATGGTAACATCGCAACTCACGGCTGGCAGAAAAGTAGCGAGTTGGACGCCATTGATTTTATCAAAAGCTGGCTAAAAAAAGGGATTGAATACGTTATCTGCACAGATATATCAAAAGACGGCATGCTTGCTGGACCCAGCACAGAATTGTACACTAAAATACTAAGTATAGATTCTACAGCTCCTGCAGATGCCATTATCCCATCCGCAGATGATTCTGAGAATAATGTGCAATTAATTGCTTCAGGAGGTGTCACTAGTATGGAAGATCTGCATGGATTAAAAAAAATAGGCTGTGAAGGAGCTATCATCGGGAAAGCGATTTATGAGAACACAATTACATTGAAAGAACTAAGAAAATTTATAGAAACGACATAAGATAGGAAAATGCTGATGCATTTTCTGACTTAAAACTTAAGATTAACAAGAATCAATTTTGTCTTTAGTCCTAAGTCGCGCACAGCCTTAGGCTGAGCCACATCTTATATATCGAGCAAAGCGAGTTTTATGCTGAAAAAAAGAATTATACCCTGTCTGGACATAAAAAACGGTCGCACCGTTAAAGGCATCAACTTCGTAGGGTTGCGCGACGCGGGAGATCCAGTAGAGCTAGCTAAGCAATATGCCCAGCAGGGTGCTGATGAATTGTGTTTTTTAGATATCACAGCGACAGTTGAGAAGCGAGAAACACTCGTGCCACTCGTACGTGAGATTGCTGCTGTTTTAAATATCCCATTTACCGTAGGCGGTGGAATCAATGATGTGCGACTAGCCAAGGAAATTATCAAAGCTGGAGCAGACAAAATTGCCGTAAACAGCGCAGCGGTTAAAAGACCCGAGCTGATCAATGAACTCGCTAGGGAACTGGGAAGTCAGTGCGTGGTCGTGGCGGTGGATACTAAAGCAATTAAGAATTCAGAATTCAGTCCCGATAGCTATTTGGATCAGAACTCAGTATTTGTAGGCGGAGGTCGATATGAGACAGAACGTGAGACGATCTCGTGGTGTATAGAATGTGAGCAGCGAGGCGCTGGTGAGATTTTGTTGACAAGCATGGACCATGACGGGACTAAGAACGGATTTGCTCTGGAGATTACTGATATCCTTTCGCGCAAGCTCAACATCCCTATCATTGCTTCGGGAGGAGGCGGTACCACGGCGCATTTTGTAGAGCTTTTTAGTAAAACAGAGGCTAGTGCTGGACTGGCAGCAAGTATTTTTCATTTTGGCGAGTTACCAGTTCCAGAATTAAAAAAGCAACTTGCAGAGGAAAACATCGCGATTAGATTGCCTGAAGCGCTGATCAATTAAGATTTAACACAATGACGCAAGAACCTAATTGGAATAAAGCCGTAGATGGGCTTTTACCAGCAATCATTCAAGATGCTGATAGCCTTCAAGTTTTGATGCTGGGATATATGAACGAGGAGGCGTTCTCGCTTTCGCGAAAGCGTAACAGGGTAACCTTCTACTCGCGCAGCAAACAGAGGTTGTGGACTAAAGGGGAAACCAGCAACAATTATCTTGACATCAAAGAGATTAGACTAGATTGTGATCTAGATGCCATATTGATAAAGGCAAATGCCCATGGTCCTACCTGCCATCGCGGTACAACGAGTTGTTTTGACTCGGTTTCAGAGAACGATTAATCGTAAATTAAATACAGATGTTGAACTTCATTCAGCACCACAGATAACATGATTATGTTTACTTTAAAAGATTTAGAAAAAACCATCCACCAGCGCATTGATGATCAGGTTCAAGACAGTTATACCTTCTCACTCTATGAAAAAGGAATCAATAAAGTCGCTCAAAAGGTAGGTGAAGAAGCCGTAGAAACCGTGATCGATGCCGTAAATGGGACTGATGAGGATTTTCTTTATGAGGCTGCCGATTTGATGTACCATTATATCGTTTTGCTTAAGGCAAGGGGCTTCTCTCTAGAGGACATAGAACAGGAATTAAGTAAAAGAAAGTAGGCGACATTACCCCCTGAGTGCCGCCTACCTCAATCACAATAAATGTGCTCAAATTATAGGGCTAGATTGAACGAGCCTTCAGTCACATTTAAAGTGTCAGTATCATCATCTTGATTGCGTGACATAAACTCAAAAGTTCCCTTAATATTTGTGTCTGTACGTTCCGTGATGGTGATTGTACCCACATCTCCACTATTCATAAAAGGTGCAGCATAGCTTGTAGATTGAAAAGTCGAGGTATCTACGATTGTATAGGTCGCTACGGCACTGATGTTATTTGCATCATCAAAGTCGTAACTGGTTTCTTCGATTACGGGACGTGTCACCTGAATGGTCATTGCTTCACCATTTAAGTTGATTGCCGTGATTTGAAGGAATTCTGTCCCACCACTCACGGTGATTCTACCTACAGTCCCCTGGCTTATTGACTGAAAGGAGTTTCCATTTACTCTAGCTATCACCTCTCCTTCTCCAGCCTCACTTCCTCCACCTGATGAATCGTCATCGCTTGAGCAAGATGTAAAACTGATCGCGATCAACATCATTGAGATCGCAAAAATTGATTTGATTTTTTTCATAGTTATTGAGTTGTTGATTAATAATACAAAGTTGGAGGATCGTTAAAATCTCTGAAATAGGGTAATTGCCTTATTTTTTGAGTTTTTCTTTGAATCCGTACATGTGATATCTTATAAATTCGACCATTGCCATTTTTGCACCTTCGGCATACTTTTTACCGTCCACGGGTACGGGTTGGAATTTTCTTACTGTTTTATCATAAGTATAGACAATAGGGTTTGCCTGAGTGGCGGTTTCTGAAAGCCCTTTTGGTTTTACCGCTTTAATCTTTTGTTTCTCTAACACGCCTTCTATAGCAAGAGGTTTTTTGAGGGTTCCATTCCATTGGTTTCCACTTCCATCTGTTATGTTGAGAACGGTCTGGACAGGAAAAACATCATTAGACCCCTTGAACCTCAAGCCTTTTTTCTTTTCTGCGGTAATGGCATCATTTGC
Organism: uncultured Flavobacteriaceae bacterium; assembly: GCA_964631155.1. Lineage (GTDB taxonomy): Bacteria > Bacteroidota > Bacteroidia > Flavobacteriales > Flavobacteriaceae > Nonlabens. Next base: position 5,017 of record CAZVYO010000010.1, on the reverse strand, counting down.
TACCAGCCTTAGATCAGTTTTGAAGACGACTTTTGCGGTACCTGGACTCCAACCATTCTTGACCTCAATGAAAAGAATATTTAGGTCGACTTTTGCCACCAGTACATCCCCCAGTTCCTTTGCCAGTTTTTTGTTGTTTTTAAGATCGGTGTCGTTTGAGAAAATACTTTTGCTCTTTTTCTCGTTACCTTCCTTATCTAATCCTTTTACATAATAGCTGAAGTTATTTGGAGTGATCGTGATTACTCCCGGTAGTTTTGTAGGGATGATATCTCCCCCCTCACGACGCGTCCACCCCTCGTAGACCTCTGTTTTCCCTGCTTCATCAGCATTGATAATCTCAAGTCCCGCATCCTTGAGCTGGTAGACAAATTCTTGATAAACTTCGTCTGTAATACGTTTGAGGTCTCCCTCATCCAGACCGTCAAGAGCAACCGCAAGTTTGGCAGTAGCAGAGTTTCTGCCACCAAAAGAACTCCCACTTTTGTAATTTACTGCGTCCTTAAATACCTCAAAATTTGTTTTGAACTGTGCGATGTAGACTTTTTGGTTGGCTTTTTTCAATTTTTTTTCTCCATAGGACCCGAAAGTGCTTGCTTTTAATTCTCCGAGGGATTGCGCTTTCGCGAAAGCGGAAACAACAAAGAGCGCTGTCACTATAGAATAGATTATTGTCTTCATAATAAATGTTTTAATGATTGAATAAAAGTCTGCCAAACCACCTCGTGTGTCAATAAGTCAACTGCCCTATTTTAAATACAGCCCAATTAACGAGGCCTTAACCGCAATTGGACTCTTCGAGCTTTACTTTTAAAAGAAAAAATGAGCATGATCACTTCACAACCTTTGTTACAATCGATAAAACTGGGAGCAGTAGAATTGAAAAACAGAGTCGTAATGGCACCCATGACCCGTTGCAGGGCAGATAATGAGCACCGTGCACCTGTGCAAAAACATATAGATTATTATACACAGCGCGCGGGAGCGGGACTCATCATTTCTGAGGGAAGCGAGGTATCTGAACGAGCACAAGGTTATCCATGTGTGGCTGGAATATTCAATGAAGAACAGGTAAAAGGCTGGAAAAAAGTGACTGACAGCGTGCATGAGGCCGGTGGCAAGATTTTTTGCCAATTATGGCATGTAGGTAGAACTTCCTTGCCAGATTTTCATAACGGTGATCTTCCCTGGGCTCCCAGCGCAGTTAACCCAGAAACAGAGCTCCACAATGCCAAGGGTGAAAAGAAAAAAACGGTCACCCCACACGCCATGACCATAGACCAGATCAAACAAACGGTAAAAGAATTTGGCGATGCGGCAGCAAATGCTAAAAGAGCGGGATTTGACGGTGTGGAGATCCACAGCTCAAACGGTTATTTGATACACCAATTCTTTAATGAAAATTCAAACCTAAGAACAGATGAATACGGTGGCAGCAGAGAAAACAAAGCCCGCTTTTTCTTTGAGGTACTGGATGCTGTTAAAGAAAGCTGGCCTGAAAACCACATAGGTTGCCGCTTGAATCCGTCGTTGCACGGCATATTTGGGATTGAATCTACAGAAAATACAATTCCGTTTTTTGACTATCTCATCAATAGACTCAATGATTTTGATCTAGCCTATCTACATCTTTCAGAACCGTTTAATGATGTAAGCGATATCGATCATTTGGTTTCAAATATTGCAGAGCATTACAGACCTATCTATAAAGGCAACCTGATGATCAATAGTGAATTTGATCGTGAGTCAGGTAACAAGGTCATTGCAGCTGGCCATGCAGATTGCGTTGCCTATGCAAAATTATTCATAAGCAATCCTGATCTCGTAAAAAGGTTTGAACTCAAGGCAGAAACTGCAGACTGGGATCAAGATACCTTCTACACTCAAGGCAGAGAAGGCTATACAGATTATCCGGTACTGGAAGAAGAAGAAGCTGTGGAAGGCTGATTGGCCAGCCCATTAAGAAGCATTTTAGGTAATTGAACTTGAAGATCGGCTATCTCTAAGGCCGATCTTTTAGGTATCCAGAGGTAGATGGACCTGAGCGTACTCAATAAATTGAAGAGCATTGTGTCCACATGAAAACACTTGAACTCACCAGTATTTTTACCCTGTTCTAATATTCTTTTGAAATCGTGCTCATAATCTTGTCTCATTTTTAGGTAGGACTCGTAATCTTTACCTTCCAGGTGCATCCAGTCATTGTTCAAGACCGCCAGTTCAGCTGGATATTTGAGCGCAATTTTAATGTGGAGGTGTATAAGTTGTTCCGCTTTCGCGAAAGCGGAATCCCCACCAGCCTTGATCTCATTCATCCCATTACTGAAACTTTGAGCCACCTTCAATACTAGAACCGAAAGAATTTCATGTTTTCCAGAAATGTGATTGTATAGACTGGAGGCTTTGATATCGAGCTCTTCTGCCAGGTCTCGCATGGTAATCGCAGAATAGCCGCGCTCCTTAAAAAGTTTTGCTGCGGCGTTGAGGATGGCTTTTTTCCTGTGGGTCATCGTTACAAATTGAAACTTTTAGAACACGAGAGTTCGTTTAGCTGCAAGTTAGCATTTAATTTTACCACATGATAGATCAAATAAAGAGCAACCCATTAATAGATAGGCTCCCGCCACATCTAAAACAATTTATCAAGCCTCAAAACTATGAGAATTACACGGCTCAGGATCAAGCTGTATGGAGACATGTGATGAAGCGAAATGTGGAGTATCTGAGCAAGGTGGCGCATGGATCCTATCTGGACGGCCTCAAAAAAACAGGTATTTCTATTGACAAAATACCTTCTATGTATGGGATGAATCGCATACTCAAGGAGATAGGGTGGGCAGCCGTTGCAGTAGATGGTTTCATACCTCCAGCTGCATTTATGGAGTTTCAGGCCTACAAGATCCTTGTCATCGCGTCTGACATTAGAAAAGTTGAGAACATTGAGTATACACCAGCCCCAGACATCATTCATGAGGCGGCTGGTCATGCTCCTATCATCGCAAGCCCTGACTATGCGGAATATTTGAGACGTTTTGGTGAGATAGGCAGCAAAGCGATCAGTAGTGCTCATGACCATGAGGTATATGAAGCTGTACGTCATTTAAGTATTTTGAAAGAGTCTCGTACCTCTGAAAATCAACAAGAGCAAGCAGAAGCAATTGAGAAAGCAGAACTTGAAATAGATCGTCTACAAAACAAAAAGGTAGAACCCAGCGAGATGGCATTAATACGTAATCTACACTGGTGGACTGTTGAATACGGTCTTGTAGGCGATTTGAAGGATCCAAAAATATACGGTGCTGGATTGCTGTCCAGTATAGGGGAAAGTAAGTCCTGTCTGGAACCAGAAGTTGAAAAAAGATTCTATGGTATTGAAGCTGCCTATCAAGATTTTGATATTACTCAAAAACAACCCTATCTCTATGTTACTCCAGATTTTGCTTATTTGAGTGAAGTCCTCGAGGAGTTTGCAAATACCATGGCAGTTAGGAAAGGTGGTCATCGAGGATTAAAAAAATTGATAGAATCTAAGTCTCTAGGAACTATAGAACTGAGTACGGGTCTTCAAGTTTCTGGAGTCTTCTCACGCATGATCTTGAATGAAGATAATGAAGTTGTTTTTTTCAAGACTGAAGGTGAGAGTGCTCTTGCCTATCGTGAAAAAGAGCTTATAGGTCATGGGGTTGCAACTCACGGTAACGGATTTTTATCTCCCATCGGTAAATTAAAAGGTATCAATCTCGCTATAGAGGATATGGGTCCCAGAGATCTCCAAGCTTACAATTTTTACGATAACGAGCGCATTGAGTTCACCTATGAGAGTGGAATTACTGTGGAGGGTCTCAATATCACAGGAATGAGAAACATCAACGGTAAGTTAATGCTCATACAGTTTACTGATTGCACGGTAACTTATAAAAGTGAGATTCTATTTTCGCCTCAGGACGGAATTCTAAATCTTGCTGTAGGTAAAGAAATTGTTAGCGCCTATGCAGGACCAGCAGATTATCACAGTTTTGATCTTGTTTACCATAAAAGTAAAACCGAAACAATTCAACCCAAACTCTCTGAAAGGCAAAAAAAAATTATCGATCTATATGCTCAGATCAGACAGATGAGGGAAATGAATACAATTGAAGGTCAAAAGGTAGATGAACTTATTTTGCAAGCAAGCAAGAACTATCCTGATGAATGGCTACTTACTGAAGAGCTAAAAGAGCTTAAAACGTTCTAGTTACTTTTTACTACTAAATTCTAAAATAGTTTTAGTACCTACACTTGTTACGCTACTAATTTTTAGATCGCCGCTCAATAAATGCGCACTTTCTTTCATTAGCTTTATACCTCTACCTGTTTTGACATCTTTTGGATCAAACCCTTGACCGTTATCATGGCAAATGATATTGACTGAATTATGTTCAATCGTTACTAAATGAAAATAAAAATCTGCAAATGAATGTTCAATAGCATTATGGGCTGATTCGATAAGATATTGTCCAATGAAAAAAGCATTCTTTTTAGATATTGCAAGGTTTAAATCCTCTGGATAATTTATTTTGAAATTAGGTGATGATTGTTGACCATCTGTAAGTATTTGATTAAAAATTTTATTTATTGATATTATTATATCCCAATCAATAGTTTTACTTTCTATCAAGCTCTTAATTAAAAAATGATAGGCTGAAGTTCTTGTACCTGATGAGAACTTTTCAATATCGGGCTTTTTACTTTCTAAAAACAGGTTGTCTTTATTCAACTTAAGTTTTCTCAAAGCTATTCTTCTAGCCTGATTTTGATTTTCAAAATAATTGAAAATAGAAATTACAACTAATCCTATTATGACGCCTGAAAAAATGTAAACAAGAATATTCATACCTCAAGATACTAAAACACCAAACATAATTTGAAAGCACCCACAATTTATGCTTTGCCCTCCTTAAGAGACAATTCAATTCAAACTTACTAAAAACAAAAAAGCGATCCAGTTGGATCGCTTTTGCTTTATGTATTCGTTTCT
>CAZVYO010000009.1:0-151987 GCA_964631155.1 uncultured Flavobacteriaceae bacterium | reverse complement strand
TGGGCTACGCCTACTTCAACGGCACGGACTGGGTGAACTTCTTGTTTGACTGAGAGAGTCAGTTTATTGAAGAATTATCCGATGGAAAAGTTCTGATGAAAAAAAAGTTTTAAGGTGCCACTCACAGGTAAAAACTTAGACAAATACTTTGAAGACTACAGGGAAGAGAATTAAACCAAAAATGAACAACTAATAAAAAAGGCTCAAACTGAGCCTTTTTTTATGATTTAGGTGGTGAATACTCTGTTATCAGTAAAAGTTTTTCAGAAGAATATTTATCGGTTCAAATAGCCCAGTAAAGTAGTCTCGATACGGTAATGAAATAAATTGACATCAGGATCAACGATGGTCAAGTTGTCCTCAATGATGAGCGTGCGATTCCTACCTTTGAGTTCAAGATATGCAGCGGCATCATCAAAATTTTCCAACATGTATTCCATATTCATGTTGAAACGGTATTTATCGCTAATTTTTCTCCAGCTTTCTGAATCCTTATTGTCAGTATTAATACCTATAAAATCTATTTCTGGATACTTAATGCGTAATTCTTTCACTTTTTTATGCACCCTGACCGCGTAGTCAGGAAAACGATCGGACCAGAAAAAAAGTACGCTCAGGTCTTTTACACGATTAGTCAACGAAATCTTTTCATTACTGATGTTCAACAGATCAAGATCGGCTAGTTTCTTGCCTGGTTCTAGTTTCTCATAAGTGCCGGCGAGTGCTAAAATGGACCCGTTAAGTTCTTGGTTCTTTGAAATACTCAAGAATTGATCGACTAATTTTTTTGTGTCCGAACTGTTCTTGTTATTTCTTATGAAGTTTCTTGTTATGTTTGAGGCGTAGAGTTCTTTTGGGACGTCTTGCTCAAAGATACTGTCTATAAGCCTTAGCTTTTCACTATTATATTTATAGCCGCTTTTTTTGATTTTGACATTAGGTCCCGAGGTTCTAGTCAGATTAGTGAGCGCCATGTTAGAAACAAGGGCATTTACATAAGGTCTAAAACTTGTCAGGGTGTAATAAGAAGAATCGTTTAGGTCGATTTCTTTACGATGCGCGGTAAATTCTTTTGGTAGATTTTTGTTTTCCAACACTTTATTTCTTCCATAATGGAGTAGGGGATAACGTTCAAGAAGGCTGTATGAGTTCAATCTTATCGAAGTTTTGGCACTTTCTACAAAAAGGGGGTCAAAACCTTTCTTTTCTGCAATTTTCTCTAATCTAGCGACTTCTTTGGACCGATTTGAAGTGAGGAAGGAATAAAAGTCTTGCGGTGACTTTTCATAATTCTTAATGTACTCACGATTTTCGTTTTCCGTAAGGATAAATGCATCTAGCATATAATTATTTTCAGCAGCGCGGGAGGATGTAAAGGACATGGACTCATCAAATGCTTTAGTGTTGAGCCTCAATTTTATACTGTCACCTCTGGCGATGAAAATACTTTGGTATTCTGTGGGATGGGAAAATAGATAAAATCCACTTTCAAGGTTCTCGTAAGCGATGGAGAACATACCCTCTGCGTCAAGCTCCACGGTATCTTGAACGTTTTTGAAGTTACTGAGCACTACAAATTCAGCATTGGGATTGACAATTTTTCCCATGATTACGGTTTCCGTCCTGGAATCATCTTCTGTACATGAAAAACACAATAGGATCAATAATGACCATGCTGATAGGGAGTTTTTGAAATGGCGCTTTCGCGAAAGCGAAAATGATATCATGCTGCTGCTGAATTTCATGTTGAACAAAAAGAACAATTTTCAAATTGTGATTGAGTTAATGCAGCGTTAAATTGGTTGCCGCAGAAGGCGTGTAAACCTTAAAGAATGAGTACTTTTGCAGCCTTAAAAATAGAATATGCTTACAGTTTCTAATTTATCGGTACAGTTTGGAAAACGGGTGCTTTTTGATGAGGTTAACGCAAAATTTGGCGGGAGCAACTGTTATGGGATTATAGGCGCAAATGGTGCGGGAAAATCTACATTTCTCAAAATGCTCACGGGTCAGATGGAGCCTACCAGCGGCCACGTAAGTCTCGAGACTGGCAAGAGAATGTCTGTTCTGGAGCAAAACCACAACGCCTATGATGATGATACCGTTCTTGAAACCGTCCTTAAGGGAAACAAGCCGCTTTATAAACTCAAAGCTGAAATAGATGCACTTTATGCAGATTATACTGACGAGAATGCAGAAAAGATAGGCGAGCTGCAGGTAGCGTTTGAGGAAATGGATGGGTGGAACGCAGAGGCGAGTGCCGCTTCCATGCTTTCCAACCTTGGGATAGGTGAGGAGTACCACTATACCCAAATGGCAGATATGGACAGCAAACTCAAAGTAAGGGTTTTGCTCGCTCAAGCATTGTTCGGCAATCCTGATTTCTTAATCATGGATGAGCCTACAAACGACTTGGATTATGAGACGATATCATGGTTAGAAAACTTTTTGGCAAATTATGAGAACACGGTAATCGTCGTCTCACACGACCGTCACTTCCTTGATGAGGTCTGCACGCACATTGCAGATATCGATTTTGGAAAAATCAATCAATATAGTGGTAATTACAGCTTCTGGTACGAGTCATCACAACTTGCTGCAAGACAGCGCCAGCAAGCCAATAAAAAGGCTGAGGAAAAGAAGAAAGAACTACAGGAGTTTATCGCGAGATTTAGCGCAAACGTTGCTAAATCAAAACAGGCAACCTCTCGTAAAAAGATGATCGAGAAGCTTGATATTTCTGAGATCAAACCTTCTTCCAGACGTTACCCAGCCATCATTTTTGATCGTGAGCGTGAAGCAGGGGACCAGATTTTGAACGTTTCAAAATTAGCCGGTAGTATAGACGGTGAGGTTCTGTTCAAAGACGTGGATATCAATCTGGCCAAAGGAGATAAAGTTGTCCTGTTCTCTCGCGACAGCCGTGCCACCACTTTGTTCTATGAGATCTTGAACGATCGCGCCGTGGCAGATGCCGGTAGATTTGACTGGGGAGTGACCACTACCCAGAGTTACTTGCCAGTAGATAATGCAGACTTCTTTGACGTGGACATGAATCTAGTGGAATGGTTGCGCCAGTATGCTCAAACTGAAGAAGAGCGTGAAGAGGTATTCTTGAGAGGATTTTTAGGTAAGATGATTTTCTCAGGCGAGGAGGCGCTCAAGAGTGCAAGAGTTTTATCTGGAGGTGAAAAGGTGCGCTGTATGCTTTCCCGCATGATGATGAAGAGAGCAAACGTGCTTATGGTAGATGAACCAACGAACCATTTAGACCTAGAATCCATTCAAGCGTTCAACAACAGTCTCAAGATCTTTAAAGGAACCGTATTACTGACTACACACGATCACCAGTTTGCGCAAACAGTAGGTAACCGAGTTATAGAACTCACACCTAAAGGAGCTATCGATCGCTATACTACCTTTGAGGAATACATGGATGATAAAAAGATCAAGGAATTGAGGGATCAGATGTATGATGTTTAATCCTGGATTTTTCTCGCTTTCGCGAAAGCGAAACATAAAATTCCATCATTCATAAATTTACTACATGAAGTTTGACCTCATAACCACAGATACCCAAAGCCAAGCGAGAGCAGGTGTGGTACACACAGATCATGGTGCTATTGAGACACCCATTTTCATGCCGGTAGGCACGCTGGGCACGGTAAAAGGTGTACACCAGAGTGAACTGAAGGAAGAGATCAATCCAGATATCATTCTGGCAAATACATATCACCTATACTTGAGGCCTGGAACGGAGATTCTGGAAAAGGCAGGAGGACTTCATAAATTCATGAATTGGGATCGTCCTATTCTAACTGATTCTGGAGGTTACCAAGTTTATTCTTTGAGTGCAAACCGCAAGATCAAAGAAGAAGGTGTCAAGTTCAAGTCGCATATAGACGGTTCCTACCATTTCTTTACTCCTGAGCGGGCCATGGATATCCAGCGCAGTATAGGTGCTGATATTATAATGGCTTTTGACGAGTGTACGCCTTATCCCTGCGAGTACAATTATGCAAGACGCAGCATGCACATGACGCATCGCTGGCTGAAAAGATGTATTGAGCATTTTGACAATACTCCAGATAAATATGGGTATCAACAGACGCTATTCCCTATAGTTCAAGGAAGCACATATAAAGACCTCAGAAAGCAAAGCGCTGAATTTATCGCCAATACAGACCAAGACGCCAACGCAATAGGTGGACTTTCAGTAGGTGAGCCAGCAGAGGAAATGTATGCCATGACAGAGGTGGTGACTGAAATACTACCCAAAGATAAACCGCGTTATCTTATGGGTGTGGGAACACCCATCAACTTGCTGGAAAATGTGGCGCTGGGAGTAGATATGTTTGATTGTGTGATGCCCACTCGCAATGGACGCAATGGCATGATTTTTACCGCTCACGGTTCAATGAACGTAAAAAATAAAAAGTGGGAGGCAGATTTTAGTCCGCTGGATGAGGCTGGTTATGCATGGGTAGATACCTATTACTCAAAGGCCTATGTGCGACATTTGTTCACGGTAAACGAGATGCTGGGAAGGCAAATATGCACCATTCATAATCTGGCATTTTACTTGTGGTTGATGCGCGAGGCAAGAAAACATATCGTCGCTGGTGATTTTAGAACTTGGAAAGACAAGATGGTAAAACAAATGGATAATAGACTCTAGTGCTTAATATACTGGACCGTTACATATTAAAGAGGTATCTGGGAGCGTTTTTCTTGCTCCTCTTACTTTTTTTGCCCATCATGGTCACGGTTCATATTGCCGAGAAAATAGGTAAGATTCTGGACAAAGATGTGCCGCTGGGTGAAGTCTTGATTTATCTGCTTGATTTTACGGTCTATTTTTCAAATTTTCTATTTCCATTATTTCTGTTCATCTCCACGATGTTTTTTACTTCAAAACTCGCTAACAATACGGAGGTGATTGCTTTTCTAAGTTCAGGGGTAAGCTTCAATAGATTTCTTAGGCCCTATATCATAGGTGCAACCATAGTCTGTACGCTGGCACTTATTTTTAGTGCGGTATTTGTACCTTCAAGCGCTGAAGGTTTTAATGAATTTCAGGCAAAGTATTTCAATAAAAGCCGCATGGGCGAGACCTCAAATGTCTTTAGGCAGATTAGTGATAACGATTATGTCTATGTGAGCAACTACACGCCTTCACAACAACGTGGCTTTGATTTCACTTTAGAGCATTTTGAGGGAGAAGAACTCAAGTTCAAAATTTATGCACGACGCATTTCCTTTAAGGACAGTATTTACGAGCTCTCAGGATATAAGAAGAGAACCATACTCGACGGCGAGGAAATCATCGAGCAGGAACGTTTGAAGGACACACTTTTTGATTTTGACATCGACGAGTTGACACCAGTACAGTATGTGGCAGAAACGCTCAATTTTTCAGAACTCAATGATTTTATCGAGAATGAAGAGAAGCGCGGTAACGCCCAGATGAACATCTACTATGTGGAGAAATATAAGCGTACTTCCATTCCCGTGAGTGCCTTTATCTTTACACTTATTGCGGTTGCGGTGTCATCGGTTAAAAAGCGTGGAGGAATGGGCGTAAATCTTGCGATAGGTTTAGTTATCGCCATGTCCTTTGTGTTTATGGATAAGGTTTTCGGTACGATTGCAGAGAAAAGTACTTTCAATCCTTGGTTTGCTGTGTGGTTTCCCAACATATTTTTTGGCGTGATCGCCATTTTCCTGTTGCGCAATGCAAGACGCTAGACTCGCCAACTATCTACACCTGCATCTCATTGTTTTTATTTGGGGTTTTACCGCTGTTTTAGGAGCATTACTTTCCATAGATAGCATACCATTGGTATGGTGGCGTATGTCGCTTGCCGTAGTAATGATCTACGCCTACATGAAGTGGAAGAAGATACCCCTTCAATGGTCTAAGAAGAGTAAGGAGGGTACGCTTTCGCGAAAGCGTAAACTTCAATTCATGTTTTCAGGATTCATAATAGCATTGCATTGGATAACGTTTTTTGGAGCGATTAAGGTGTCTAATGTATCGGTAACACTTGCCATGATGAGTACGGGAGCTTTCTTCACGGCGCTGCTGGAACCCCTGTTTACCAAAAAGAAATTTGTTTGGTATGAAGGATTGTTCGGTCTAATAATTATAGGCGCCCTGTACTACATTTTTCAAGTGGAGACAGAATATGTTCTGGGTATGTTGCTGGGACTGGTAAGCGCTTTGTTGAGTGCGGTTTTTTCAATTTTGAACGTAGGCTTTGCAAAAGAACACCGCCCATCAGTCATCTCATTTTACGAGCTTTTAAGCGGTGTGGGTTTATTGACCTTATTCTTTATATTTCTACCCGTTGAATTTGCGAGCCCTACGGATTTTTCAGTCTCAGACTGGATCTACATGTTCTTGTTATCATCGGCTTGTACGGCATACGCGTTTATTGCCAGCGTTAAAGTGATGAAGGTTTTGAGTGCCTACACAGTCATGCTCACAATTAATCTGGAACCCGTATATGGGATACTGCTGGCTTTTGCGATTTTAGGAGATAGTGAGCAAATGACTCCAGAATTTTACCTAGGCGCAGTCGTCATTCTAGCGGTGATCATTACTAATGGCATTTTGAAAACTAGGTTCAAGAAACGCAAGCAGGCTGCGTAGGTCCAGAAAGCCAATTAAATCCCTCATTTTTTATTTATTGATCCTTTTTAGAACTGAAATCTTGTATAGCTGGCATGTCGACCGTGTAAAGGTTCAAGCTGCTGAGATGCCAAGTATCTTCTTTGACCTATTTGGCTGAGTTCTCGATTAAAAACCTGATAGGATAAAGTTGCAGTTGCTAGATGAAATTCATCGATTTACTCTCCGCGGTCCACTTTCTTATAAACATTAGGCAATCTAATTTTAAAGTATACTGCCAGCAACCTTATTGTAATCACAATCGCTGCAGCAATGGGGAAATTAAACCCTTCAGGAACTCCCAGTTTTCTCATGATGAAATAGGCACCTCCACCCAGCAAACAAGCTGTGGCATAAATATTCTTTCTAAAGATCACAGGAATTTCATTTACTAGAATGTCTCGTATAACGCCACCAAAACATGCCGTGATACAACCTAGAGTCACACAAATAACGGGATGAAGGCCCGCAACAAGTCCCATCTCAAGTCCTACTACCGTATAGAGCCCTATTCCAATCGTGTCAAAGAGAAACAATGTGGTTCGCAACTTCAGCAAGAATTTTCTAAAAACAAAGGTGACCACTACGCAAATGAGGATGGTATAAACCAGGTTCATATTAGTCATCCACGAGACCGGATGCACTCCTAGTAGAATATCTCTTAGTGTTCCACCACCTGCGGCGGTAACAAATGCGATAATTATGATCCCGAAGGGATCTAGTCTTTTATCAAAAGCGGCAAGGGCTCCTGAAATAGCAAAAGCGATGGTTCCTATTAAGTCGACTACCTCTATAAACCTCATAAACCTTGGGTTAAAGCGGTGTAATCTTTAAGAACGGTACGCACAAATACGGCATCGCGCATGTCTGAGTTAATGTGAAGCAATTCCTCTATTTTATTCCTTAGAATTTTGAGCGTCTCATAATCACGGCTTTCACCGGCCAGTCTATATATTTCCTTGATCTCATTGACCTGTTGATCGCTTAGGATCGTGACATTATTGAAAGTAGGAGTATAGGCCTCTTCTACATTTTCAAGAATGGTGTGAGAAACCTTGGTTTTCTTTCTAGTATCTATAACGAGGGTATCTGCGGCAGCGTCACCCAGTCGCTGGTTTTGATCTGTAAAAATAATTGCGATAACTCCCACGGCTCCTGTGGTGAGCCAGATGTCGACTAATCTTAAAACCCATCGTACGATATAGTCGGACCAGCTGGCAGGAGCCCCATCTCTCTTCACGACTTTCACGCTCATGATAAATTTACCGGGAGTTCTACCGTTAAAGATCAGATGAAAAACCAAGCTGTAAAACATTACTGGCAAAAAGAGCAATTGCTGCATGCTCACCAGACCATCTTCTGGCATAATTTTACTCAACCCTACATCTAGATATTCTAGAATAACCACATAAATAAATATAATAACCAGATCTATGAGAGCCGATAGAATACGGTGTCCTAAACTTGCTATGTTGTAACTTATATTTACATTTTGTGCCGTACTAATGGACGTATGGGACATGAAGTTTTAAGTTTTATCTTAGCTCAAAAATACACTTGAATGCGCGAAGCAGCATTTGTAAAACAAAATAAAGAAAAATGGATGGCTTTTGAACGAGCCATGGACAGTAAATCCCAAATCAACCCAGACCATTTGGCCGACCTTTACATCCAGTTAACCAACGATCTATCCTACGCTCAGACGTATTTTAAGGGTAGCAAAACCTTGCAGTATTTGAATTCGCTGGCGAGTCAGGCGCATCAAAGTATCTATAAAAACAAGAAAGAGTCCGGTAACCGAATAGGCCGTTTCTTTTTCAAGGAGTTCCCCTTATTTTTTGCAGAGCACCAGATCACGCTACTTTACGCCTTTCTCATCTTCATGGCTGCTGTTTTTATAGGTACGATTAGTTCGCTTTATGATAATTCTTATGTGCGTTTGATTTTGGGAGACGCATATGTTAATATGACTCTGGAAAATATTAAGAATGGGAATCCTACCGGCGTTTATCAGGAAATGGGGCAGCTGAGCATGTTTCTCGCCATTACGATCAACAATATTAGGGTAGGAATGATATGTTTCGCTTTCGGGTTGCTTACCAGCGTGGGTTCTGCTTATATATTGTTTAGAAATGGTGTCATGGTAGGTGCATTTTTCACCATGTTTTATCTAGAAAACGTAGGCTTGGAATCTTGGAGTGTTATTATGTTGCACGGTACCATTGAATTAAGCATTATCGTGGTGTGTGGCGCTGCTGGAATGGTCATGGGTAATGCCATCATATTCCCAAAGACATATTCCCGTAGGCTCAGTTTTATCAAAGGTGCCAAAAAAGGAGTGAAGATCGTTTTGAGCACCGTGCCACTTTTTATCGTTGCCGGATTTATAGAAGGATTTGTGACGCGATACGCCTTTATGCCAGCAATTATTAAATATACTATCGTAGCCTTAAGCGCCGCTATCATTTTGGGTTATTATGTGTACTACCCTCAATATTTGAAAAGACTTCATGGACAATAATTATGTAGAACCTCGATTGCGCCGCGATTTTGGGGGTATATTAAATGCTTATTTTGAGTTTGTGCGTCAGAATTATAAGGGAATCCTCAATGGCTTTATAGCTTATAATGGAATCTTCATGATACTCATTCTGCTATTTGGTTATTTCTTCATTACAAACATGATTGAATACGCGGTGGCTCAGAGCAATTGGGTAGGCGGTGATAGCCCCTCAGAAACGGGAGCGCTGCTGGCAGGGTTTTCGGTAATATTTCTTTTTATCGTTTTGGGATTGGCTTCTGTTTTGAATTTCAGTATAGCAAGTGCTTATGTAAGCGTTTATGAACGTGACAAGCAGAATAATATAAATCGTAAAACTGTTTGGAGAAAACTCAAGCCTAAGCTTTGGGGAATGGTCGTTTATTTTATCGCTACGATACCTTTGTTTTTTGTCTATTTTATATCGAGCCTTATCTTAGCTTGGATTCCCATTCTAGGGTTTCTCGTCACAATTTTGATAGCACTTTCAATTTATACATGGTTGGGTCTATCAATTTTTAGCTATGTCAATGGTGGACTGACTGTTTTTGAAGCATTTGGAACTGCATGGAAATTAATGTTCAGCTCTTTCTGGAAGAGTATAGGAATTAATTTGATCGTATTGGTCATTTTCTTTTTTATAAGGGTGGCTTTGAATTTGATTCCGGGTATTCTTATAGGCATATATATCTATAATTCGGTTCAGGAAAGCAATTTTCTTGATAGTACGTTTGCCCACATTCTTATCGTAATTATGATTGCCTTGTATTCAATCACATTGTTGTTTATTCAATTATTTTCCCAGACGGTTAACGGTTTTCTATACTTTAATTTACATGAGGTGAATAACAATACGTACCTGCGATCACGGATTGAAAAACTGGGAGAAGCGGTATGAAGAAATTCTTGCTTTTCTATGGGCTTTTGATGATTCTCGTCCCGATAACTATCGGGATCGCGAAAGCGCAAGGCCTACAGGACTTCATGCCTAAAATCGAGGAACCTGAAGAAAAAGTGACTGATACCCTAGGTCGTATCTACGACAAGGCAGAAATGCAGCCACGCAGTTTCTCTAATGATTTAAGCGATACCTACTCGGGACCCGATTTTGATTACGTAGAGACAAAGGATGACTCTGAGAATTTCCTATCGGGATTTTTTAATGGCATCTTTGATTTTATACGCACGGTTTTTGGGATCGATGTGAGTCCAGAAATGGCTGAACTTATCAAAATTCTGGTCTATATTATAGTCGGTGCCTTTGCGGTCTATTTTATCATAAGATTACTGAATAAAGAATCGGCCAATACCATCGTGGGGCGTAGTAAAAATAGACCTGTTTCCGTCTCGATAGAAGACACGCATATTGAAGAACTGGATCTAGAAACCTTAATCAAAGAGAGCATTAATTCTGGCAATTACCGGCAAGCTATACGCTACATGTATCTGGAAACCTTGAAGCTATTGAGCTCAACCGGTAGAATAGATTGGGATCAACAGAAGACTAATGGCGATTACCTGAGAGAGATCAAAAACCCAGCGACTAAAGAAAAGTTCAAGCGTATTTCCTATCTCTACGACCACATCTGGTACGGTGAGTTTGATCTGGATGCTCAGGGATTTGAAGATGCGCGCGGTCAGTTCAACAGCATTAAAACAAAAATGGCGTGATAGACAAGCGATCAAAATTCATACTGTACGGTTTGCTAGCGCTGGTTTTCATACTTTTTATAGTGGAAAGTACACGCCCCAGACCCTTGCGCTGGAATGAGAGCTACGTCAGCGGTGATAAGATCCCTTTTGCGTGTTACGTGCTGTACGATCAGTTGGATAATTTATTTCCGGGTCAAGAGATAGCATCGGTTAATCAAACGCCCTATGACTTCATGCGCAATAATGAGGATATCACGGGAGCCAATTACATATTCATCAATGGCTGGCTGGACTTTGACGAGGTAGAGGTAGATTACCTTATGAATTTTGCCGCGAGAGGGAATAAAATTTTTATATCGTCCAATGCCGCTTATGGCAGTCTAGCCGATACTTTAAATATTGACGTAAACGACAGTTACACCCGATACTCTCCCGAGGAGCCAGATACCCTGCGAGCAAAGTTTAGTAATCCATCACTATCAAATGATGTGTATAGTTTTGAGAAAGGAAGTACCTACCGGTATTTCACCAGTTATGACACCCTCAATTCAAAGATTCTCGCAACCGTTAAGATTGATAGGGCAGAAGGTGATTTTGTTGAAGAGACCTTTGCGACAGATGATGATCCAGACAATGAGGATGAACAGGAAATCGATCCTGAAACGATCCCTCAGGTAGATTTTATTGAGACTAAAGTAGGTAAGGGAGCGATATACTATAACCTCAACCCTATAGCCTTTACAAATTATTACCTACTCAATTCAGAAAACGCGAGTTATGTGAGTGGCGCTTTTTCCTACCTCAACGATGGACCGGTTTATTTTGATGATTACGGCAAGTACGGCAGGCGGGTGGTTACATCGCCCATGCGGTTCATACTTTCAGAACCTACTTTAAAAACTGCCTATTACATCGCAATCGTTTCCATTCTACTGTATCTTATTATAGGAAGTAGGAGGCGACAGCGCATTATACCTGTAATCAAACCGCTTCAAAACGACACGGTTGCCTTCACAAGAACCATAGGCAGCATGTATTATGAAAGTCGTGACTACAGCAGCATAGTCAATAAGATGATCCAGTATTTTCTGGAGTATGTACGCTCCACTTACTTTCTGGATACTGCAAAGCTCGACGCCTTATTCATTAAGCGACTGGCTCAAAAAAGCTCCTATCCAGAGCCCGTAACGGCAGATTTGATCAATTACATCAACGAGCTGAGACAAAAACCATTTCACAAAGAGTACGAACTTAAAGAGCTGACCAAGAAAATTGAAGCTTTTCAAAATAGCTAACTATGGAAGATAAAGACCTGACAGGAGAAAATCACGAGCAACCCAAACCGCAAAATGAGGCGCTATCTGAGCCCGCACAGGAGCAATTTGTTCATGATGGCACTTCATCAAATGGTGACGGTGGTGTTGATGAATCTCGCTTTCGCGATCCCGATAGGTATCGGGACGAGAACCCTACAGACTCATCTGAACCTACAGCCATGAACGATCAAAATGCTGATCCACTACAGTTCAAAAACAGAATAGACCTGAATGAATTGTCGAGTGCGGTTGCGAGCATCAAAAATGAACTTTCCAAAGTCATCATAGGGCAGGAGGAGATGATCGATTTGTTGATCGTGAGTATTTTGGCAAATGGCCATTCTCTTATTGAGGGTGTTCCTGGAGTGGCCAAAACCGTTACCGCAAATCTACTGGCAAAAACCATGCAGGTCGATTTCAATAGAATTCAGTTCACACCAGACCTAATGCCGAGTGATATTTTGGGAACATCGGTTTACTCGCTCAAAGAAAACGAGTTTGAATTCAAGGCGGGACCTATTTTTTCAAACATTATTCTGATCGACGAGATCAACAGGTCTCCGGCAAAAACCCAAGCGGCGCTTTTTGAAGCCATGGCTGAGCGCCAGGTAACCATAGACGGTAAAGAATATGAACTAAAGGCTCCATTTTTAGTATTTGCCACCCAAAACCCGGTAGAACAAGAAGGCACTTATAGATTGCCAGAAGCACAGCTAGACCGCTTTCTGTTCAAGATCAATGTAGATTACCCGAATCTGGACGAAGAAATCAAGATTCTAGAGAGTAATCACCACCGACACAACGCCGACCCAGAAGGTTTGATCGAGGGCGTGATGAACGCTGAGCAGATCGTAAAATATCAAGAGATCGTCTCTAAAATTGTGGTGGAGCGCAACTTGATCAGTTACATTGCCCAGATTGTGATGACCACGCGTAATAATCCTAATATTTATTTAGGAGCATCACCTAGAGCCAGTATCGCGATTATGAACGGAGCAAAAGCTTATGCGGCAATTATGAACCGCGATTTTGTTACTCCTGACGATGTAAAATATATCAGCAAAGCCGTGTTGAGACACCGCATCATTCTCACACCAGAGCGTGAGATGGAAGGCTTCACCCCAGATCGTGCCGTGGGTCAGATTTTAGAAACTGTTGAGGTGCCTAGATAGTGAAGCGATTTTTAAGGACCTTTTTTCTGACCAAACGGTTGTTTTTTTGCCTCATTATAGCAGTCATTCTGTTTATGATGTCTTTTTTGGCGCCACGAGTTTTTGAATATCTGTTAATAGGTTTGTACATTCTGATAGCGGCAGTTTTGGTAGATATTTTCTTACTGTATCGCAGCAAAAATGGAATTATCGCCACTCGAGAATTACCAGATAAACTCTCTAACGGAGATAAGAATCCCGTAACGATCAAACTGCATAATCATTATTCCATGAAAATGGATCTGGTGATCATAGACGAGTTGCCTGACCAGTTTCAGAAAAGAGATTTTGAGATCAATCTTCAAATGGAATCTGAACAGAATCATTCTATTTTCTACACGGTAAGACCTACAGAACGAGGAGAGTTTCATTGGGCAGCAATACGCGTTTTTGCAAGAACGGCTTTAGGTCTTATCGCTCGTAGATACACTTTTGAATTAGATGGTATGGTGCCTACCTACCCATCCTTCTTGCAGATGCGCAAGTACGAGCTTATGGCATTCACTAACAAGTTGCGTGACCATGGGATGAAGAAGATCCGTCGTATAGGACACACGCTAGAGTTTGAACAGATCAAGGAGTACGTTCCAGGAGATGACATCAGAAACATGAACTGGAAAGCTACGGCAAAGCGCAACCAGCTCATGATCAATCAATATCAAGATGAAAAATCCCAACCCGTTTACTCCGTGATAGACAAGGGAAGGGTCATGCAAATGCCTTTTGAAGAGCTGAAGTTGCTGGACTATGCGATAAATGCCACGCTCGTTATTTCAAACATCGCATTGAAGAAAGGCGATAAAGCCGGTATGTTTAGTTTTTCTGATAAAGTTCAGAATCAAGTTATGGCTCAGAAAAGAGCTTCACAGATGAATTTAATTCTGGAAACGCTGTACAATCTCGACACCGACTTTAAGGAAAGCGATTTCTCCAGATTATATATCGACGTAAAGAACAAGATCACCCAGCGCAGCCTGTTATTACTGTATACCAATTTTGAGACTTTGGATGCGCTACATAGACAATTACCCTATCTACAGGCAATCGCAAAAAATCATTTGCTCGTGGTCATCTTTTTTCAGAATACCGAGCTCAAAAAAATGGCGCATGAACCTATTACGGACACGCGAGATATTTTCGACAAGACTATTGCTCAAAAATTCATGTATGAAAAGAAACTCATCGTAAACGAACTCAATAATTACGGAATACAAACCATTCTCACCGAACCACAAAACCTTACCGTAAACACGATTAATAAATATTTAGAAATAAAAGCGAGAGGACTGCTGTAGATATTATATATTAAGGGAATGAAGCGATTGTATTTTATAAATGATTGGTTTGCTCGACAGCCTTGGTACATAAGATACCCATTGTATATAGTATTAGGCTCTTCTTATGTATTATTTACGAATGGTTTGGATTGGATATTCGGAGAGTCTCAATTCAACGTGATTATATCATTAATTACGTATTTATGTTTGATAGGTTTGGTCGTATTTCAATCACAAGTTCAGAATGCCTTTATTTATACGCAGAGTGATGTTTTCGGAATTCGAATTAACGGAAATCGTGTAGACTTTCAAGCGAGACACATATCAGAAGTGAGCATGACTGAAGATCAAATCTTACAAATCAGACGTATCAATCGCGTCGATAGTTTTGATTTGTCTCCTTTTAGGGAAAAGGACAGAGCTAAACTCATGAAATATCTTAAAGAGTTTCTGTGCGATGAGGTTGAATTGCACGGCAACGGTATTTCTACGGTTTAAATAAGACGTAAAGCTTGACTTGGATACTATGAAAAAACTGCATTTTTTCAATGATTGGTACACAAAACTGCCGTGGTATTATAAGCTGCTTATTCAGTTGCCAATAGTTAGTGTTTACTCTTTAATGCTCTTTAAGGAATTTTTTAGCGAGTACATACCGCACAAAATTATTGTGATCTATACCATTTCGATATTAGTTCTATGGGTATCCACAATCATCTACGGTATCTGGCAAGCAAGCGTAAAAAATGCATTTTTCTATATTTCGGAATACAGTTTTAGACTCAGGATAGACGGTCAGAAAATAGATTTTGACAAAGTTCATATCTCCGAGGTCAGCTTAGATGAAAATCAATTTCTCCAAATACGACGCATCAACCGCGTCGATAGTTTTGATTTGTCTCCGTTCAGAAAAAAGGACAGAGACAAACTCATGAAATACCTCAAAGAGATTCTGAGCGATGAGGTTAAATTGCATAGCAACGGTATTTCTCCGGTTTGATTAAACGTGTCTTTCTGAAAATCGAACGATGCTATTGTGCTGCAATCGTATTGTAGATACTGTTTCAATCGCTCAGGATCATCTATAAAACTATGAATTTGATGGTTTTAAATCAGATTACTTGATTGTGAGGGAGATTATTGATCAAGCTTTAAACTAGCGATGCATTTAAATGCAAATGGGTGGTTAATGGAGCGGGAATAATTAATGTTCCTGGTAAAAAGATTATCAAAAGGTATTTTGACCTAAATAGAGTTTGAAGCGTTGTTAATTTGGGTTGATTTGGCTTCTAAGCAAATCAATTTCCTGCTTGAGATCTAGAGCCTTTGCGTTCAGTTTATCACTCGTTTGACGACAGTTCAGAGCAACTTCAAAAGATTTCTTCATGAGCTCACAATACTGAGCTTTTTTTTGTTGCAATATATGGAACTTTTCCTCGTGCGGCATAACTACTAACTCTGGCGCGAAAATAAAAGCTGAATTGTTAAGAAATTGTTACGAAATTAAGTGTTAGATACTAAAACATTCGAAAAGTTCAACAAATTGCAATGGTAAGATTGTATTATCTTGGTAGCGTTGAAAGTTAATTGGTTACCATATCAGAGGTCAAAGTTTTTATTGGATGTCGACGCACTTAATGTCTTTCTAGTGCTGCTCTCGGCCTTTTTGGCTTATTTATTTCCTTTAGAATTATTTATTTGCGCTTATATTATTTTAGGTCCGTTGCATTACCTTACTGAAATCAAATGGTTGCATGATAAAAACTATTTTTTTGATACCAGTAGTAGGTGGCTGTTTATTTGTTTACTGAGCGCCTTTGCCATTTTCTTCCCAAAGCTTTGTTTTTATTTTTTTTCCGCTGGTTTTCCATTTGAAGATTTCATCTACGAGTGGAATGAATGGACTAATGGCTTCATTCTATTTACACTACTTCTAGCAATCATGATCCCCATCATGAAAACCAAAACATACCGCATAGCCGCCGTAGTGGTTGCTCTCCTGCTTTCTGCTGGATTGAAGTATTTAGTCTCTTTCAGTCTTTTTATAGGAATAATGATTCCCACGTTAATCCATGTATACGTGTTCACAGCTCTTTTCATGGCCTATGGAAATAGAAAGAGTAAGAGTAGGTCAGGCGTTTGGAGTCTAATTCTTATCTTGATCTTACCGGTAGGTCTTTTCTTTATCGACATACCGAGAGGTTCTTATCACTTTGATGATTTCCTGAAAACTATTTATATAGATAACGAGTTGCATCAACTACCAGTTTATCTAAATGATTTTTTAGGGTTGAGTGATGGGAGCAGTTTTTTCTTCTATGAGTCGCTCTGGATCAAAACCATGATGTTTATATCCTTTGCGTATTGCTATCATTATCTGAATTGGTTTTCAAAGACTACAGTAATCAATTGGCACAAAGGGTTCAATTTCACCAGCGCCGCGGTCTTATTTTTGATTTATGCCGTTCTTATAGCAACCTATTTTTACGATGTAGCTTTGGGACTTCTTTTGTCGCTACTTTTTGGTTTTTTGCACGTATTCTTGGAATTCCCATTAAATGTGAGAAGCATCAAATCCTTATTTTTGAAATAGTTGTTTTTATTTCCTCGCTTTCGCGAAAGCGTAATCTCATCAACCACTAGTTCAAATAAAAAATCTTTTAAGAGGGTCGCTTTTCTACTACCGCTAGAAAGTCAAGAGCATTTTTATCAACACCAGCTACATAATAGTCCTGATTGTTCAAGGTTTTGAACAGCTCCCTATGTTTCCTTTTCAATTTAATACGATTGATTCTATTTCCTATCTCATAGGGCAGTTTGAGAAGCGATCTGGGCGAGCGGCGTACAATGGGGAGCGTCCATTTTTTAAGTCCCTTGAGATGGTAATCATTATCCTCATAATAAACTTCCAGTTTTTGGGATGGGAATATTCCATGTAATTGAGTGCTACAACACTCAATACTGGTTAATTCTCTGAATCCATCCAGATTCAATTCCTTAAAGTGCCACGGATTAGGGAACAGCGTTCTTTCACTATTGGGTGTGGTGAGAAACAGGATCCCTCCAGGTTTGAGAAGTTTTATAAGGCTCTCAATCAATGCCTCCTGTTCAAAAATATGTTCTATAAATTGGAAGCATATGATAAAATCCATTTCTGGCAGATCCAAATATTCTAATTCTTGAACGTCTTTTTTATAGAAGGAAACACCATCGTATTTTTTCTTAATAGATCTCTCGCTGTAACTTGACTTGTCCAGGAGGTACAGCTCGCTTGAGTTGCGATGGATTTTATCAAGCCCGTAGCCCTCGCCACAGCCTATTTCCAGAACATTTCCATGAACCTGCTCTTCTACAAATTTGTAGGCCGTTTGAGTGCGCAGGAGCATGGGCAAGTCTGAGGTATATCCCGAAGAAGTAATCTCTGTGGTAAAAAACATTAATCTAGATCAATGTTTTGTGACCACACTTTACGCTGCGCTTTAAGTTTTGCCAATCTAGCATTCCAATATTCGCTACGTTCTGGATACTTGGTTAAGTGTTCCTGTATAGTTTCTCTTACTGTTTTAAGTTGCCGAGCACTAGCGTTCACCGCTTTTCTTTGAGCAACTTTAGTACTAACAAAGGATCTTTCTAGTGAGGCAATCACATTGGTTAGGTAGGCGTCCATCAAGAATTTTCCTTTTTTCACGTCGCCCAGTTTCAAATAAAGTTCTCCTATGGGATAGACTTCATTTGTGATCCCGTAGGCTTCAAGGTCCACAGCTTTCATACCGTCATCAAGAATATGGGAGGCGCTGGTGCTATCACCAGATTTTAAAAGATATTTAGCCTCATTCAACAACGCAGGTCTAAGAACACGATTACCAAAATTTCTGGGAACGCCATTCTTGAACTGTCTATCAGCGTTCATTTTTAAGATAAACTGTTCTAGAACATCAGATGCGATAACCACTTTTTGAGCTTCCTGCCCCTCAAGCCTGACCGGTAAAATAGGTTGCAATAATTCAACAAGACCATATTGTACAAGAAACCTGTCCATACCAAGGAAATGTTGATTGTTGACAGCCTTAGTAAACACGACAGGTCTTTTATTTACGGAATTAGATATAATCATGAACGCGAGAAGCTCACCCCTTGAGACGCTTCGATCATTCCAGCGCCAGCTTATGTGTTGTCTTGTAAGATCAGGCCTGTTTTCAAGTTCTCTATACCTAAAACTGAAATCAGATTCAAGAATTCCCATATCACGCCCAGGGAAATATTTAATTTTTACACTATCGACCTTTACAAACAGACTGTCATTGTTAAAATGTTCATCCAGTCCCGCAAGGTTCGTTACCCTCATTTCATCCATGTTTATCGGGAACGTGATCTGTCCTTGAGGATGTAATAGCTTTTTCGGAAGATTAAGTTGAATACTATCTTTTTTCAGCTTTGAGAGGACAGACTCAAAATAGGAAGGCAGTTCCAATCTATGTTTGTCGATGATTATAACATCTGTCCGGTATTTGAATACTTGCTGCAAGTAGGAGATAGATGCAGCAGAAGCATTATCGGCAAAAAGCAGACTGTTTTGAGGGCAGCTGTCGAGATAGGCTTTTGCAATGGCTTGATCAACTGGATCATTGTCCCATAAAACTTCGCTATAATCATATGATGAACAGAATGCTGCAGAGCTATAACTTACTATCAGGAGCTTTAAGAAGAGTCTAATCATGAGATTTTTATTTTTCGCTTTCGCGAAAGCGTAACTTTTTTCAAAAGGAATTGACGATAAAAAATTAATATGATGGTTAAAAATCATTAACATACTGCAGGTAAATTTAACAGACTACACAGATAGATAGACAAATAATCCTAAAAAAATCATACTTTTACACATCTCTTAATCTACTGCCATGAAAAAATATTACGCTCTATTATTAACATTATTAGCCTTTACTGCCTATTCACAAACACTCAATGAGACCATGGGAACTGGCTCAGGGGTTAGTATTTCCTCTGGAGACTTTAATACCTTTTATGGTGATAGTACGGGTTCATTTGTTACATCTGGTTCACGAAATACTTTATTTGGTTACTCGGCTGGTAGGTCCGTAACTACTTCTGAACTCGTAGCTATAGGTTATCTCGCGGGTTATTCAAACACTACTGGTTTTGACAATACTTTCATAGGTTATGAAGCAGGAAGACTCAACATTAATGGAGGAGACAATACCTTTATTGGAACTGAAAGTGGTGAGAACAATACCACCGGTTATGACAATACCTTTGTAGGAGAGGAGAGTGGGGCAAATAACACCACAGGTTATGAAAATACATTTATAGGTGAGGATGCGGGTTTCTCTAACACCACAGGTTACAAACAAACTTTTGTAGGTAATGAAGTAGGGATATCTTCTGATGTAGGTTACCGCAATACAGGAGTCGGTAGTGAGTCAATGTCTGATGTAGATGACGGTCATCACAATACCGGTCTTGGTGACTCTGCGGCCATTGATATAGGAGATGGTATTTACAATACCATGGTAGGTGCCGCGGCAGGTGTGGCTACAGAATGGGCAGATTATAATACGTTCATAGGTGCGCAGGCTGGTTGGGACAATAATCGTACAAATAGCACAACTAATGCCAATCACAATACCTACGTAGGCTTCTCTGCTGGATTCACCAATAGAGAAGGGCAATATAATGTAGGGATGGGGTCTCAAGCAGACTTTGATAATACCAACCGTTCAAACACTATGTTTTTTGGTTACAACATCACAGCAAGTAATAACAACGTCATGGGCTTCGGAAACGAGTCATTTTTAGATGGCCAGTACTCGGTTTCAATGGGTATCGATCACGACATAAGAGGCGATTACTCTATTATGATGGGTTATCTTGGTAACATGACCAATACGGCGGATTATTCTGTAGGTATTGGCGATCGCGTAGATATAGAAGAGAATGATGTTGTGGGAATAGGTCGATCTGTAGATGTTGACAATCAGTTTGCCATTGCTATAGGTTCAACCACGGTGGCTTCTAACGATGGGGCAATTGTTCTAGGCTACCAGGCCAGTTCTACCGACCCGAGTGCTTTAGACCCAACAAATAATATCGCAATAGGGACATCTGCAAACGTGCAGGGTACTAACTCTGTTGCCATAGGTAATGCAGCCACAGCCATAAATGATAATACCATGGTTCTGGGAGGAGCAACAAATCCTCTGAGCGTGGGAATAGGTACAGATACTCCTAATATTAATGCAGCACTCGAGCTTTCCGGGACAAATAAAGGTTTGCTTTTCAACAGGCTTACAACTGCCTTGCGTACAACCTTAGCATCTTCACTAGGTACTGGAGATGAAGGACTCACGGTGTACGATACTGAAGAAGACGGTTTATTTGTTTGGGATGGTGCTGCGTGGAAAGCAGGAGGTGGTGATACCAGCGATCTTGAATCGAGAATAGCAGCTTTAGAATCAGCGACCCAAGGATCAGGTACTGACGCTACACCACAAGCATTCAATTATCAATCAGTAATTACGGATGCTTCTAATAATCCTATCAGAAATCAGGCTGTAGGTTTACGCCTTAATCTTGTTCAAGGAGGGACTACTACCGTGTACTCTGAAACTCATTCTGTTACTACAAATTCAAGCGGTGTTGCCTCCCTTAAGATAGGAGAAGGTACTGTACAATCTGGTGTTTTTGCTGATGTAGACTGGAGTACTGGAGATTACGAGCTTGAAATTGAGGCAGATGTCACAGGAGGTACCTCTTATGTTTCTATAGGATCCACACGTTTAGTTAGCGTTCCTTATGCTTTACATGCGGTTACGGCAGACAGACTCACGGGTGCGCCCACGTCATCACGGCCACTTTCTACTGACAGCACTTCATCAACAGGTGAAGTTGCTGAATTGAGAGCTGAAGTTCAAAGATTGTCTCAATTAGTTGATCAATTATTGAGAGATAGAAATTAACCCTAAACCTAAACACCATGAGATTTCTACTCACAAAAAATAGGTTTTGTTTCATAGGGTTATTCCTGGCCTCTTCCGTCGTTTGGTGCCAATCCATAGATCGGGAGCTTACCTCTAGCGCAGCTGATAGTTTTATCAATGGCGGTAATACATTTGAGATCACAGTAGGGGATGTCGCAGTTACAGATTTAGGCGCCAACCCAGCAATCAATCAGGGTTTCTTACAGAATGCAAATGTTATTTACATCTATAGCAGCGGTTCTTGGTCACCCACAGATCCTGTTGGAAATGCAACTGATAAAGACTTTGTCATCGTTGAGGATGGATCAACTACTTTAACAGGCAATCTCATTGCTCAAGATTTGACAATTGATGCTGGAGCTACATTGGATTTTGGGTCCAGAGATGTGCGAATATCTGATCGATTGACCAATAATGGAACCATTATAGGTGCTGATGGTAAATTAGTTTTTACTGGTAGTACTGGAGAACTCATTGGGAACGACTTTGAAGTCTCTAATTTTGAAAATAGCGGGTCGGGCACCTTGTCCTTAGATCTTGATCTTTCGGTTCATGATTTGGTCACTTTAAATTCTGGAACGGTAGATAATGATCTGGGGAAACTTATATTTAAAAGCGGACCCGATAAAACAGCCATGATTGACGAAGTGTTAATTTCAAATGCATTAACTGGAAACGTTCAGGTCGAGAGGTATTATCAAGACACTCGGGCTTTCAGGTTCATATCAAGTTCTGTTACTACCACATCTTCCATCAATGATAATTGGCAAGAAGGCGTAAACAATACAAGCACCGATTATTCGCAAAACCAAAATCCTAATCCTGGATTTGGGACTCACATTACTGGAAGCTTGACAGGGGCAAATGGTTTAGATGCCACCCAAAATGGTAATGCTTCACTATATAGTTTTGATAATGTTGGTCAAACGTGGACAACAATATTCAATACTCTAACTAAGACATTAAATGCTGGCACTCCATATCGCCTGTTTATAAGAGGTGATCGATCAATCAATCTAAACTTTAATACTTTTACTCCATCAGAGACCAGAGTCAGGGCAGAAGGTGAGCTTACTCTCGGAACTTTCACAGATCCAAACCTAAATTCTGGAGCAGGCGCTTTTAATTTTATTGGTAATCCGTATCAGGCCGCAGTTGATATGAATGCAGTTTTAGGTGCGAGTACTAATCTCAACAGCAACAGCTTTTATGTTTGGGATCCTAACCTACAATCTGGTGTAGGAGCTTATGTTACCGTCGCATTACCTGCTGGTACTAACACTTCGGGTTCAACGGCAAACCAGTATTTGCAACCCTCTCAAGGAGCTTTTGTAACTACCCTTAATGCAGGTGCTGCATCAATAACCTTCAATGAAAGTGATAAAGCAATAGGACAAAATACTACGGTGTACAATACATCAAATCAAGTTAATAGTATAGTAGGTCAAATCTTCATTAATAACTCGGGAACTTTAGGGCAATTTCCTGAAGATAGTTTTGGTATAGATTTTCACGAGACCTACAGCAATAGTATTGATGCCATGGATGCTATAAAACCTTTTAATATAAGAGAAAACATCTATCTGAATAATTCAGGTGTCAATTTGAGTCTGGAGCGTAGAGAATTGCCAGCTGATGATGAGGAGATTCACGTGGATCACTCGGGTTATTCCGCGTCAGAATACACCTATAGAATTTATGTTACAGGGCTCGTCGCACACGATGTCTTTTTAAAAGATGACCTGTCCAATCAACTTGTGACCTTGTCTCAGGGTTTAAATGAATATCAATTTTCTGTAGATCTTAATGATCCCTCTGGTGCAACTGATCGGTTCAGCTTTGTTTTTCAAGATACCACCTTGTCTAGCCCGACGATCGATTCTGGAGAGTTCGAAATTGCTCTTTATCCAAACCCTATAAATGGTGATGTTTTGAATATTGATCTAGGTAATCTGGATACCTCTTTAGATCAGGATCGTTTGTCCTACAAACTATCAACGATTTTAGGACAGCAGATAATCTCAGATAACCTCAATGCTTCTAATGGTCAGGCAACTGTTAAGGGATTGGGAGCTTTATCTACAGGAACTTATTTATTTGAGATTTATGACGGTATAGATAGGTTGTATACAGATAAAATCGTCATTGAGTAAATGTTTCTTGCTAGGTGCGGATTACATGATTGCTTAAAGATAAATTACTGAAGATCAAACCACATTTTATCAAATCAATTGATTGGGAAAAATGGATAGGGATAATTTTATTTCTATTCATTTTTTCCATTTATGCATTTACTTGCACCGACCATGTGAGTTTTTGGGATAGTGCAGAATTTGTAACCAGCAATGTGACATTGCAGTCTACCCACCCACCGGGTGCACCGTTGTACACACTTATTTGCAGTATTGTTTTAGGCATCACAGGGACATCGCACGCTGTTCTGGTATCTGCGCTGATATCATCATTTTTTGGAGCCTTGGGTTGTTTTTTCTTGTATAAAATCTCACAGTATTTTACAGCCTCCATTCTAAGGAGTAGTATATCGGTTGTTGATAAAAAGAATTTACAAATTATCGGAGGGTTGTTAGCATCGCTGTCTTTAGCGTTTTCTGACACCTACTGGACCGCTTCTACAGAAGTTGAGGTGTATACCCTTTCATTTAGTTTGATGCTGGCTCTTCTTTACGTGGGATTGCTTTGGTCGGTAGAGAAAACTAATAGAAAGAGGACTGCCTATTTTGTTTTGTTTTTCTTTCTCTTAGGCTGCTCTGTGGGAGTTCATGTGATCGTTATCGCGGTGGTTGTTCCTTGTTCCTTGTTCTTATTGGGAGTACGCTTTCGCGAAAGCATAAAAAATTACCTACTCCTGCTCATTACAGGCTTTACCATTTTCTTTATACTCTATTTCGTTATTCTACAGAAGGGGATAGACCTGATTGCTGATCTAGAAATATATCTGATAAATGATTGGGGACTGGCTGTTAATAGTGCCCTCTGGACAGCGCTGGTTGTGATTGTTTTAATGGCCATCGTAATCTTGATTTATTCTAAAAGATCTCAAAAGCCGTTTTTGCAAACCGCTGTTTTATCAACTGTTTTCTTTTTGATAGGATCGAGTAGTTACTTGACAGTCCTAGCTAGAGCAGATGTCCATTATCTCGTGGCACCTTCTATAGGTAACAGTCTAAGATTGAATGATTATTTTAAGGCAAAACAGTTTGGGGTTGATGAAATACCTTTATTTCAAGGGCCGGTTTATAATGCTCCATTAGATACATTGCAGCCTTTTGTTAATGTCGATCCCATCTATAATTTTGATGACGAAAGCGGTAAGTACTTAAAAACAGATCTAGGATTTAATGGAGCGGTAAATTATGCAGACAAATTCAAGCAGTTCTTCCCGAGGCTTTATAATGCAACAGATTCTACTAGATATCAGTCATGGACACATATAAAAGGAGAATCCATAATTTACCCAGTAAAAGGCGTCAATCGTGCTTTTAAAAAACCCACTCAATCAGAGAACCTATCTTTTTTTGCTTCCTATCAATTATACTGGCTCAATCTAAGGTATGTCTTATGGAATTTTGTGGGAAGACAAAACATTTTTCAGGGATTAGGAGACGTACGTCATGGGAATTGGCAAAGCGGTCTAAACTTTATCGATGAGTCGATAACGGGAAATTCCCAATTTGAGAAACTGGAGATAGGAAAGACTCATCTCTATGGTTTGCCGTTTCTATTAGGCATATTAGGATTCATATTACTATTTAAAAACAAGAAATTGTTTTTTATCTCGTTGCTCACTTTTTTAATTTTTGGACTGGGTATTACCGTCTTTGTGAACCCTGTACCCAGCAGTATTCTAGTTAGGGAACGAGACTATATTTTTATAGGGAGCTTCATAATTTTCTGTCTGTGGATAGGATGTTCTATTGCGGTTCTTTCCTACTTCAAGCTTGAGATCCTAAGCAAATTTGGCTTTGCAGCGGTGGTCAGTCTTTTTATCATCGCATCGCCGTTGCAGATGTTACTTAAAGGATATAAAACACACGATAGGAGTGGCGATGATTTTGCTCTTCATTTTGCTAAAAGCACTCTAGAGTCGTGTCCTAAAAATGCGATTCTCTTCACTAATGGAGATAACATGACTTTTCCTTTGCAGTTCTTGCAACAGGTAAAAGGAGTTCGACAAGATATTCGAGTTATCAACTTTGATCTTTTGAATATAGACTCTCATATAGATAATTTAAAGACCAAATTTTTAGAGAGTCCCGCATTAAAGTTAAATCTCCAGAAGAAATCCTATCAGCATGGGAAGGAAAAGCTCTATCCCTTGCAATCTGATACAGAAGATTTTGTAGATGTAGAAATATTAATGCGATTTATTCAAAATGAAGGCAGTCGTCTATTATGGAACAATAGAAAAAGAAATTACGTTCCGTCTATAAACTTTAAGATTAAGACTGATAGCCTGCAATTTACCTCAAGATATTCCTCAAATAAGTATAGAACCCGCTTCATGAGCAGTATTGAGTGGAGCTTTACTAAAAACTTCTACGGATTGAATGACCTTGTGGCACTGGATATTATTGAAAATAACATAGGCGATCGACCTATTTGTTTTATGAATAACGGGAGAAAATCCCATACGCTCGGTTTAGACAATTATTTGATTCATCGTGGGATGGTCAGTGAACTGGTGCCTCTCAAAAGAATAGATCAACAGGATAATCCCAAAATCGTTGATGTAAGCGTTGGTCAGTCAATTTTATTAGATCATTTGGAAGCGATAAATTTTGAACGCGAGGAGTTGAACTCACAAAGTGTCAACTTGGATTACGGATTGAACATTCTGAGGCAACAGTATTACTTTTTGGCTCAAGCTCAGGCAGAAGAGGGGAATGTGAAAGCCGCGGTCAAAACGTTGGATGTCTGTTTACTGAGGTTGCCCAATGATCGAATATCTTTTAAACAATATTCTTTTGCCATTGGTAAGCTTTATGTGAGACTTGGGGAAGTAGCTAAGGGTCGTGAAGTATGTTCTATCGCGATGAGTAACATTGGCAGCGAGATAGGCTGGATCACCTCTTTTGATCCACCTAATGCAATTATCAACGCAAAATTTGCATTTAAATTGCGAAATATGTTTAACCAGATGTATGGTCAGTTCCCTGCTCCGCCTGAAGAAAAACCATTCACTCTGGCTTTTATGAATACCTCTCAAAAGGTTCTTGAAGAGTGGCTAGAGAACCACTACCCTTATTAGTTGGTTTATAATTTTAGTTCTTATTGAATTTGTTTTGGTAAGCTGCATCAAACAGCAATAGTGCCCCACATACACTAGGATCGTATTGTTTGCCGAAATTCTTATCATAAAACTCCCAGCATTGATCTAGAAAAAGTTTAAATTTCTCTTGTTTATCTATAGCTGTGGACCTATACCTAAGGTAATTGTAAGATGCTAAAAGATGATTTTGAAAATTTGTGAAGGTCAAATATGGTTTTTCAGATTTTGTAAGTAGATTTTCTATGAGAGGATCATTAGCCTTAAGTATTTTTTCATCTAGATCTAATTGTCGCTCCACCATCTCATTGATCACCAAGTAATCTAGAGAGGAGAGGTTTTCAGTTTCTGAAAACTGATTTTTTAAATTTTCGATTTGAAATCTTTCGAAAACGTTTGGATTAAAAAGGAATAACTTTTTTGCAAAATCATCAATCTCAAGATCTTCAATTTCCTGAGAACTGAGCAATCGTATTTTCTCAAAGTTTATAAAGTTAGCTATTTCGGCTCTCAACGCTATGTCTGTTATTTTCAAACTTGATTTACTCAAAGCCAGAAGATATAGATGATCTGTACTGATATCCTTCTTCGTTCCGTGATTCAAGAAGTGACTTTTAATCAACCTTTCAGATCTAGATGGACGGGAACTTTTTGACAAAGACCTATTTGTGCGGATCAAAGTAGCATATCGATCTGATAAACTGATTTCTGAATAACCCGGTTTTTTCTGGCTAGAGTAGTATTTATAGTTCAAAACTTCTAGCCAAAACAAGTCTGGATTTCTTTTCGGGTTTTTATAATCGATTGAAACTACAGGTCTAATGTTATGATTTGAAGAATGGCTGGTAATTTGATCCTTAGTCCATTCACCCGATTTTTGATCATACCTCCATTTTTCGATTTCAAAACTTGCCTTCCTTTTTATCGAGGCAAAAAGCTCTGTGGTATTAGCAGGGTTAATAATCACCCCACCAGAATAATGTGGTTCCATGACTTTATCATTTACCCGTTCAGGAAACGCACCACCTGATTCTGACAAAGATTTATGATTCCATTTCTTTCCATCATATATGCCATATTTATAGATATGCTTATCTCCGTCAAACTCGACATAGGTTATAACAGGCTGACCTTTTTCATCCTCCTTGATATCCCAACACCAAGCTTGAGATCGAGGATCATTGCGTAAAGGGATGAGAGACCCAGGACGGATCGCCGTTGACTCTAGCGAGGCTATTTCCTGATTCTGATGATCATAAAAAACTCCATTTTTTAAGTAGAAATAGTATAACTGATTGAAACTTGATGCTCGTGTAGGGTGGTCACTCGTCAAGAAAAAATGAATTTTTTCTCTGCCTTGATAAGCTTTTAAATAGGGTGTGTAAATTTCATCATCATTTCCGTTATAGAGTAGGTGTGATTTACTCCAGTTCACCCCTTCATCCTTGGATATAGATATACAAGGTTGCAGGTCTATTCCTCTGTAAAACAGATACCATGTTTTAGGGTCAAAGGGATCTTTAATAATATTAGCATAGGTGTGATTAAGAATTCGAGCCTTATTATACCTATCTTCATCGTTCAGGTTTAACTTCTCAACTGGATGCCAATAATTTATATCTTCTGGATTCTTGGCACTAATTTTATAAAGTGGATCATCATTGATAAGATGTGTGGTGAAGTAAATTGAGAGCCTACCTTTTGAATCAAATATCAATGCTGGATTGTTGTGATCGTCTATCTCAAGTCCTTCATATACTTTGATAACTTGTTGCTGTCCAGTCTCATGGTCTAAATAACTGACTAAAATATTTCCATAATTATCTACCCACCCTAGATAAGTACGTTGATTCTCACCTTCGTAATACACAGCCCTAGGATCTGAAAACCAACTCCAGATTCCATTGTAACTTACGATGTGCTGATCTGATTCTCTTTCAGATAAAGGTAAATATGAATTTTGTGCAAGTCCACTTGTTGAGGCAATCAGCAGCAAAATGTATTTCAAGCATCTCAATGATTATGACTTAGATGGTATTCCACTTTATCAATCCTGCAAAGCAAAAACCCGTTTCAATAAGTCTGAGGTTCTTGCACTTAAGTTAGTTCTGATCTGCCCTTCTTCCTTAGCAATCATTTTGAAAACGCCTTCAAGCGCTTTTAGTGTGACGTAATCTGTAAGATCGGGATTAACCTGCTCCGTAAACGGAATCTTGTTGTATTTATCGATCGCACTAGTCCATAAATTGGTCGCACCTACTTTGGATAAGTTGTTATTGATGACCGGCGAGAATTTAGCATAAAGCTCTTGCTGCGTCTTAATTTCCAAATAAGTCGTTGCAGCTCTGTCATCGCCTAACAGAATGTTCTTAGCATCTTGAAAAGTAATTTCTTTTACGGCAGTAGTGAAGATGGGCAAAGCTTCTTTTGTCGCTTCCTCAGCAGCGCGATTGAGCAGTTTTAATCCCTCATCTGCAACGCTGCTCAAACCTATTTTACGTAAGCCTTTATCTACTTTTTGAAGTTCATCAGGCAGTAAAATCTTAACGGCTTCATTTCTGAAAAAACCATCAGGCTGCATCAATTTGCTGACTTCCTGATCGATTCCCTTGTCGAGTGCAGCTCGTAAACCGTTGCCTATTTCAGCTTGCGAGATTTGAGTGCCTTGGGGTAATTGATTGGCGATTTGCTGTAATTCTGCACAGCTTGAAAGGGTAATTACAGCGAGTATCAGGACATAAAATCGATTCATAAGAAAGGTCTTTAAAAATCGAAAAATACGATTATTTTAAGGCATGTGGTGATGTTTACGCTTTCGCGAAAGCAGTAGTATTAAATACATCATATATTAGTGACCACTTAAAAATATAATATGAACATTCAGGGCTTTGCATTCAAGAAGAATCAAGATATTAAATCTAGCTACGACCTAGGTAAAATGTTAGATCTGGAGCTTGTGCTGGATAAGGAAGTGTATTGGACCGATCATGAAACAGGATTTCACGAAGACGACAAGATATTGATCCTTAACCATAAGGACACCTTTGTCGTCTATCCTTCAACAGAAGTGATGGAAGTAAAAGAATTTGAATACATAAATTTATTGAAGAACTCAGAAGAGGGCTTTTCTTTTGCACTAGGAGAAACTTCGATGATTTTTATGTTTTCATGGTATGAAAAAAACAAATTTAAAGGGGAAGACCTTTACATCTTTTCTCAGAATGAATATGAAATTGAAGGAGATAATAAATTAAATCTGACGACTGAATCTGATATTATTTTTGATGGTTACTTTCCATATCTCAGTAAATTTTTTGAGAAAGATCTTGAAGATGAGAGAGCTCAGGTGTTTTCCTATAAAATTCTTGAGAAGACAGATAGCAATTCAAGATTACAATCTCAAAATGAACCGGATGCAAAAAATTATTCTGTTCTTGCTAAGGAGCTGTTATTTCAAGATAAGCTTGATAATGGCATAGATGAAATCTACAAACTAAGAAATATTTCAATGGAAAGTTTTCAGCATGGAGGCAAGCCTCCAGAAGGATACAATATGGAATACCTTAAGCAGATTCCTATAGCGCAGCTTAAATCTGAAATAAAAGCATTAGGGAAAAGATGGCAAAGACGTGGTTCTAAAATTGAACCTGGGAAATACTATAAAATAATGAAGGTAGCTCTTGCCTGGACTTTTCACGATTTTCAACCACGTGATCTGAAAAGTAAATGGTGGCAATTCTAAAAAGGGCAGTAAGGTCATAAAAATAACACCCAGACGAGTGAATCTTGATGCAGAGGAAAATCTTATTACCAAGTAATGAAGAAATTTCTTATAACTAGGCAATTACTTCAATTCCCTCTTCAAAAATCTAGCCGTGTGACTCTTTTTAATTCTAGCAACCTGCTCCGGAGTTCCTTTAGCGATGATCTGACCTCCACCACGTCCTCCTTCAGGTCCCACGTCGATAATGTGGT
The DNA here is from genome assembly GCA_964631155.1 of uncultured Flavobacteriaceae bacterium. Lineage (GTDB taxonomy): Bacteria > Bacteroidota > Bacteroidia > Flavobacteriales > Flavobacteriaceae > Nonlabens. The sequence continues at coordinate 121,061 of CAZVYO010000009.1, read as the reverse complement.
CTGCAATCTTGATTACATCCATATTGTGTTCAATCACTAAAACCGTATTCCCTTTATCCACCAGCTTGTTCAAAACATTCATTAAAACCCTGATGTCCTCAAAATGAAGCCCAGTCGTGGGTTCATCAAGAATATAAAAGGTATTGCCTGTATCTCTTTTGCTCAGCTCAGTCGCTAGCTTGATGCGCTGCGCCTCACCACCAGATAAAGTGGTGGATTGTTGCCCAAGAGTGATATAACCCAGCCCCACATCTTTAATGGTCTTGAGCTTGCGGTAAATCTTAGGGATCGGTTCAAAAAAATCGGTAGCTTCGTTAATCGTCATTTCCAGCACATCACTAATGGATTTGCCCTTATATCTGATCTCCAGAGTCTCCCGATTGAATCGCTTACCTTGACAGGTTTCACAGGTTACGTAAACATCGGGAAGAAAATTCATTTCTATAACCCTTAGACCACCACCTTTACAAGTTTCACAACGACCGCCCTGTACATTAAAACTGAATCTACCCGGTTTGTAACCTCTGATCAGAGCTTCTGGAGTTTTGGCAAAAAGACTGCGTATTTCGCTGAATACGCCGGTATAGGTTGCTGGATTGGATCTTGGCGTACGGCCTATCGGGCTTTGATTGATGTCGATGACCTTGTCACAATGGTCCAATCCCTTAATGGTTTTATAGGGTTTAGGAACCTTGACGCCGTTGAAATAATGCGCGTTCATGATTGGGTAAAGGGTCTCATTGATCAGAGTAGACTTCCCGCTCCCTGAAACTCCCGTAACCGCGATCATTTTCCCCAGCGGGATCTCTAGATCTACATTCTTAAGGTTATTTCCATTACAGCCCTTAAGCAGTATTTTCTTACCATTTCCTTTGCGGCGCTTCTCGGGTACTGGAATTTCTTTAGTGCCTTTCAAGTATTGTGCGGTAAGGGTATCGTGATTAAGAATTTCCTTTGGATTCCCTTCACTTATTATTTCGCCTCCATGTCGACCAGCTCTGGGACCTATATCCACCACATGGTCGGCGCGCTCGATCATGTCCTTATCATGCTCCACGACCACCACGCTGTTTCCAGTATCGCGCAGGGATTCCAGCGAGTTGATCAGCTTCTCATTATCGCGCTGGTGTAGACCTATACTGGGCTCATCGAGAATGTAGAGCACCCCTACAAGTTGCGATCCTATTTGTGTGGCTAGCCTGATGCGTTGCGCTTCACCGCCGGATAGTGTTTTGGCGCTGCGATTGAGGGAAAGGTAGTCCAGTCCCACGTCCAGTAAAAATTGGAGGCGTTCTTTGATTTCTTTTAATAACTCGGTGGCTATGAGTTTTTGCTTTCGCGAAAGCGAGCTTTCTAAAACCTCAAACCATTCCACCAGCTCCACGATATCCATCTGCGCCAGTTCTGCGATGTTTTTATCGTTTACTTTGAAATAGAGTGATTCTTTTCTGAGTCTGGACCCGTCACAAGTCGTGCAGGTAACCTTATCCATGAATCCCTTAGCCCAGCGTGTTAGGCTGGTGCTGTCATTGTTGTGATAGGTTTGTTCTATGAAATTTGCAATACCTTCAAAATCAATTTTATAAGTGCGGTTGACTCCCAGGTCCTTGGAATTTACGGCAAGGGACTCCTTACCACCGTACAGAATCATGTCGATGGCTTCTTTAGGAAGAGATTCCAGCGGGTCCGTTAGCTTGAAATCAAATTTCTTAGCAATCAATTCCAGTTGCTTGAAGATCCAGTTTTTCTTTTTATCTGGATAGGGGGCGAGGCCTCCCTTAGAGATACTCAAGCTGTAATCTGGAATGATCTTATCTGGATTGATCTTGTACAAAGTGCCTATACCATTACAAGTAGGGCAGGCACCCTTTGGACTGTTGAAGGAGAAGTTGTTAGGTTCAGGCTCAGGATAAGATATTCCAGTCTCCGGACACATGAGCGCCCTTGAAAAGTAGCGTTCTTCAGTCGAGCCATGGGGTACAATCATCATCACGTCGTTGCCGTGATACATCGCAGTTTCTATGGACTGGTCCAGTCGTTTTATGCCTGCCTCGCTGTCATCTACTTGAAGCCGATCCACCACGATTTCAATATCGTGGATTTTGTACCGGTCCAGCTTCATACCTTTGGATATATCAACGATAACATTGTCTGTACGTACCTTCACAAAACCCTGCTTGCCTATTTGCTCAAAAAGCTCGCGGTAATGACCTTTTCTGGATTGGACGACAGGTGCCAAAACATTGATGCGCTCGCCTGCGTATTCCTTTGTGATCAAATCCCTGATCTGCTTATCGCTGTAGCTCACCATTTTCTTACCCGTGTTGTACGAATAAGCATCGCTGGCACGTGCGTAAAGTAATCTTAGAAAATCATAGATTTCAGTAATTGTTCCCACGGTAGAGCGAGGGCTTTTACTCGTGGTTTTTTGCTCAATGGCTATAACGGGAGAAAGCCCGTCGATTTTATCCACGTCAGGACGTTCCATGCCGCCCAGGAATTGGCGCGCATAAGCCGAAAAAGTCTCGATATACCTACGCTGGCCCTCTGCATAGATCGTGTCAAAGGCCAATGAAGATTTTCCAGATCCAGAAAGCCCAGTAATCACCACCAGTTTATCCCGTGGAATATTGACATCTATGTTTTTAAGATTGTGGGCTCTAGCACCCTTAACTTCTATGAATTCTTGTTCTTCCGCGAGGATTTCTGTCATGAAGCGAATTTACTTCAACGTAGTTGAATTTTCTTTTAAAGCCTACTTAAATAGGGAAACTTTGGGACGTAAAAAAAGCCGTGTTAACGGCTCTTTTATCCTTAGAATTGATTTTAATCGATCACCTGAAATTCAGGCTCTTCTTGTTTGCTTTTGATCACGTAGGTGTAGAACCACATGATGGTAAAAGTAGGTATGAAGTCCAGTCCTGGAATCAACTCCTCAACCGCAACAAAAATGCTTGCCTTTTTACCCATGTCATCTTTGTACATTTTATTCATAAGATAACTGGAGATCGGCGCCCAAGCTAGGTCTAAAATAAATGGAGTGAGCATACCTATGATATCAAAAACGATCCCAGCGATCAGTTTGGATTTTTTGCTTTGTAACATATGATTGTTTTTTAATCAACTAGTGTCAAAAAGTGTTCCAAATGTGATATGAAATATGGCTCAACAACTTAAAGGAAAGGGAATAAAACAAAAAATCCCGCTCGTGCGGGATTTTTGTGATCGCGATAGGTCCCGATAGCTATCGGGACGAACCTATGACCGTTCCGACTTGCGGTCAGGATGCTCTATCCTCCCGATAACTATCGGGATGAGTGGATGATCAATTTCTCGATGTATTTCCTTGACTTCTTTTTCTTGATTTCCCGTTCTCTTTTATAAGCTTCGGATTTACTCGTAAAAGTTTCTTTGTAAACAATGTGTCAATCATCAGCTTTTCTTGTAAAACCTTTATGTTTGAAATTATTTTTTCTCAATCGCTCTTGCAATTTGTCACAAGTATGTCCGATATAGTACCTATTTAGATTTTCAGAGAACAATATGTAGGCAAAACATTCCATAAAACAAAGAATCCCGCTGTTGCGGGATTTTTGTGATTGCGAAAGGTCCCGATAGCTATCGGGACGAACCTATGACCGTCCCGACTTGCGGTCGGGATGCTCTATCCTCCCGATAACTATCGGGATGAGTGGATGAATTTCTCGATGTATTTCCTTGATTTTTTTTCTTGATTTCCCGTTCTCTTTTATAAGCTTCGGATTTACTCGTCAAAGTTTCTTTGTAAACAAGGTGTCAATCATCAGCTTTTCTTGTAAAACCTTTATGTTTGGAATTATGTTATCTCAATCGCTCTTGCAATTTGTCACAAGTATGTCCGATATAGTACTTATTTAGATTTTCAGAGAATAACATGTAGGCAAAACATTCCATAAAACAAAAAATCCCGCTGTTGCGGGATTTTTGTGATCGCGATAGGATTCGAACCTATGACCGTCTGCTTAGAAGGCAGATGCTCTATCCAGCTGAGCTACGCGACCTTGCGATTAAGCGGCTGCAAATATACTATTCTTTTCTTTTATTTTAAACTACTTTTAAGCACATATTTCATTTAAGGTACTATTCAGAGGAGTTGTTTGAATAGCTCTTATTTTTGAATTATGAATGTAAAATCTTACCAAGTAGAAGGCATGACTTGCGATGGATGTCGCAAAAGCGTTGAAAAACAGTTGCTTGAAATAGAGGGTGTAGAAAGAGTAAATGTAAACCTTCAAAATAAAAAAGCTGAGGTTCATTCTCAACAACATATATCTATCCAAAAGTTGCAGAATGGTCTGGCAGATAAATATCAAATCAAAGAAATAGAGGAGGAAAACACCGCCCAAGATCAAAATGTTTTTGATCAAAAAGATCGACCAGAGCAAAAATCTAAATTTCAGCAATTGCGACCCCTGTTGTTGATTTTGGGTTATCTCGCTGTTGCGACGGTATTACTGAATTACAGCCGACCCTATTGGGATGGTGCCATGCTGGATTTTATGGGATTGTTTTTTATAGTTTTTAGCTTTTTCAAGCTGCTTGATCTCAAGGGTTTCCCTGCTAGTTTTTCCATGTACGATCCACTAGCAAAAAGACTGCCCGCTTATGGCTGGGTGTATCCATTTATCGAGACGGCCTTAGGACTTTGTTTTTTGATGCGGTTTTTCATTCCTCAGGCATTGATTATCACATTAGTTGCACTTGGAATCACAACTATAGGTGTGGTTAAAACGCTTGTGGATAAGCGTAGCATTAAATGTGCCTGCCTAGGAACTGCTCTCAACTTACCGATGACGGAGGCTACCTTTATTGAAAACGCCATCATGATCGTGATGGCGGTCTTTATGCTGTTCAGTTACTTTTAATTACAGCTCTTCTTCAATCTGATAGCGGTTGTCATGTTTATAGGTCCTCTGGATCAGCTCGCCTAGAATACCGGCGATAAAGAACAAACACCCTAGAATCATGGTGGTGAGAGCGATGTAGAACCACGGGTTGTTCGTGACTAATCCGTAAGGCAGGTCATGATAGAGTCTGTATAACTTAGACCCACCTACATAGGCTGCCATGATCAAACCCAAAACAAACATGAGCACACCGGCACTACCAAAAAAGTGCATGGGCCTGCGTGCATACTTTGAAATGAAAGCGATGGTAATCAAATCTAGAAAGCCTTTGATAAATCGGTCATAGCCGAACTTAGTCTCACCGTACTTACGAGCTTGATGCGCAACTGGTTTTTCGGCAATCTTGGTGAATCCGGCATTTTTTGCCAAAACCGGTATATAACGATGCATCTCGCCGTGCACGTCGATGCTCTTGATTACATCACGATCGTACGCCTTGAGCCCACAATTGAAGTCGTGCAATTGAAGACCGCTTGTGGATCGCGCCGCCCAATTAAAAAGCTTACTCGGCATGTTTTTAGAAAGAACGCTGTCGTAACGTTTTTTCTTCCAGCCACTCACGAGGTGATAACCCTCATGAGCAATCATGTTGTACAACTCTGGAATTTCCTCGGGAGAATCCTGCAGATCTGCATCCATGGTGATGACTACCTTGCCTTTTGCAGCGGCAAATCCAGCGTGGAGTGCCTGTGATTTTCCGTAGTTTGTAAAGAACCGTAATGCCTTTATCGTACCATTTGGGTTATGGGTATCTCGCTTTCGCGAAAGCGTGCTCAAAACAGACCAACTCCCGTCATTACTTCCGTCGTCTATGTAAATGACTTCATAGGATAAGCCTGTGGTGATCATGACCTGATCGATCCATTCCTGTAATTCCGTGAGGGATTCAGCTTCATTGAGCAGGGGTACGACTATGGAAAGATCGGGATTGTTCAAAATTGAGAGATTAACGCTAAAATAACTGTATTTACTGAGCGATGGGGCGTTTTTTGCGCATAGCGAGTGCGGTAATCATTCCCGGGATCAGATAAATCAAAAAGCTCAACGCTGTTTGAATGGCAAGGGTGGAGAAAGTGATGGTTCTTTTCATCTCTTCCATTGCTTTGAGTCCTTGAGCTTCTAACGCCTCTTTGTTTTGTTGGTAGATTTCTTCAATACTCTCCTGAGCCTCGGGATCTATTTGAACATAGATCAAGTAATTAACAACCAATTCAGAACTCAGCATAATAGCGGTACAAATTACAAATGCCATGACTCCCTGTTTAAACGAAATATAATTTTTGAGCTTTAACTTGCTTACTATCTGAGCGCCGATTCCCATAATTATGGGGAAGAGCCTCAAGATTGTACCATAAAGAACATCGTCAAAGATTTCATTTTTCCAGATGATAATATAATTCACTACAATTAGAATTCCTCCTATAACTCCGAAAATCAGACCAGTCTTCTTGACTATATTATCCATTAATACACGTAGTTTTGTGGTTCAAAGATACGCTGGATTGATCATTTGGCATTAGATCAGGTGAGGTTTTGAACTTGTTTTAAGGAGGGTTTGATAGCGCAAAAGATCTATGGACTTTAAAGGCGTAAAATAAATTTGCTGAACGAGCGTAAAAAGAGTTGTGTTTTTAAATAAAAAGGTTAAATTTGCAGCCGCAAAAGAATAAGGATTTTAGTCATGCAAAAAGGAATACACCCAGAAAACTATAGATTAGTCGCTTTTAAGGACATGTCAAACGATGAGGTCTTTATCACTAAGTCTGTGGTTGATACTAAGGAGACGATAGAGTTAGAAGGAACTGAGTATCCTTTAGTAAAACTAGAAATCTCTAGAACAAGCCACCCATTTTACACGGGTCAGAGCAAGCTTATCGATACTGCAGGACGTATCGACAAGTTCAAGAACAAGTACAAGAAGTTCAAGAAGTAAGTTTTTTCATTATATTAAGTTTGGAACCTCGCTTTACGGCGAGGTTTTTTTTGTGCTAATTTCAATAGTTTTGTTATATGAAGTCTCCTAAAATTGGTTTGGTGCTATCGGGTGGAGGGCATAGAGGTGTTGCCCATGCCGGTGCCCTCAAGGCCATGCAGGAGCGCGGTATCGAGGTCCATTCCATCTCAGGAGTGAGTGCGGGATCTATTGTGGGTGCCATGCATGCTGCAAACTACAGTCCAGAAGATATGTTGGATTTATTTAAACGTATCAAACTCTTCACAATCTCAAATTTTGCAAGAAAAGGAGCGGGAATTGTATCTACCGAAGCCTTTCATAAAATTCTTTTAGAATACTTCCCTACAGATTCCTTTCAAGATTTAGAGAAACCACTCTATGTAACCGTTTCAGATCTGATTACCGCAAAACGAGTTGTGTTTGATCGCGGCCGATTGATCCCTGCTGTTCTAGCCTCGTCTGCCGTTCCAGGAGTTTTTACGCCCATTAAGATTGGCGATCATCTCTATACGGATGGCGGCGTGCTGGATAATTTTCCCGTCAAACCACTCCGCAATCGAGTCGATGAGATTTTTGGCGTTTATGTGTGTCCTATCAAAGAAATGCAAATAACTGATTTTAAACGAACGATAGATGTTTTGAATCGGGCTCTTTTACTGAAAATGCATAGTTTATCTGTCAACAAATTCAAGGAATGCAAGGTGCTGGTAAATCCGCTTGAATTGAGCGCTTATCATTTATTTCAGTCCGGTCAGGTAGACACGATCTATCAGATAGGTTATGAACATGCGTGTAAGGTGCTGGATGAGTATTTAGAGAAGACGGAGAAGCGAGGTTGATACCCAGCATTGCAATGCTCTTTGCTTCTCATTATTCCCAAAAGTAGTGAAGGGAGTTAATTCTTCGCAAGGTAGATGGGTCAGGACCGCTGATGATTTAATCTTCTGTAACCTTTACGCACGTTATCTTTGCCTCATGGCAGGAAATACATTTGGAAAATCGTTTAAACTTACCACCTACGGTGAGAGTCATGGAGCGGCAATAGGTGGCGTTATCGATGGCTGTCCAGCAGGTGTGGCTATAGATCTTAAAGCCGTTCAGAAAGAGCTGGATAGACGCAAACCGGGACAGAGCAAAATCGTAACCCAGCGCAAGGAAAGTGATACCGTTCAGTTTTTCTCTGGGATTTTTGATGGGAAAACCACAGGTACACCCATAGGTTTCCAGATTGTGAATGAGAACCAAAAGTCCAAAGACTACTCCCACATTGCCACCACCTACAGACCCAGCCATGCCGATAAAACTTATACCGACAAATACGGTCACAGGGATTACCGCGGCGGTGGTCGGAGTAGCGCCAGAGAAACCGCTTGTCGCGTAGTGGCTGGAGCAATTGCAAAACAACTGTTTCCTCATATCAAAATCACGGCTTATACCAGCAGCGTGGGGCATCTTCACCTGGATAAAGATTACAAGGATTTAGATTTCTCTGAAATTGAGATGAATGATGTGCGCTGTCCGGATCCCGCTTTCGCGAAAGCGATGCAAGAAAAAATCCTCGAGATCAGAAAGAAAGGCGATACGTTAGGCGGCACCATAACTTGTGTCTTAGAAAATGTGCCAGCAGGACTGGGCGAACCCGTTTTTGACAAGTTGCACGCAGACCTGGCTAAAGCCATGCTCAGTATCAATGCCGTCAAGGGATTTGAGTACGGAAGCGGTTTTAAGGGTGCAAAAATGACCGGTAGCGAGCATAATGACCTCTACAATCAAGATGGAAGTACTAGAACTAATAGAAGTGGAGGTATTCAAGGCGGTATCTCAAACGGTATGGACATCTACTTCAATGTGGCGTTCAAACCTGTAGCTACCTTGATGCAAGATCAGCAGACTATTGATGAGGCGGGAGCAGAGGTGACGATGAAAGGTAAAGGGCGTCACGATCCTTGCGTACTCCCGCGTGCGGTGCCTATCGTAGAATCCATGGCTGCGCTAGTGATTGCAGATCATTTGCTGCGTGATCAAACTACACGTTTGAAAACGATGTAGAAGTAACGCTATCTGACTACATTATCTGATTCGTGCTGATTTTTAGGCTAGTAGGCAAGTTGGCTTGCATAGCTTGATTTTACTATCTTCCCATCTTAAAATTTTCTTATAACACATGAAGAAACTGGCGCTGCACTGGCAGATTTTGATAGGAATGGTTTTGGGAATAGGTTTTGGGCTGATCTTGCTCAACACCTCGTGGGGACAGGAAGAGGTCGTGGTCAGCACTATCAAGGAATCGTACAAACTTGATTATTCCGTGGTCGATGGAAAGGTGGTTCCAGAACATGTTGTAGTTCCTGAAAAAACCATTACTTCAACAAAAGCGAGAGAATGGGTGACCGATTGGGTCGAGCCTTTCGGGAAGATTTTTGTCAACCTATTAAAGCTTATTGCGGTACCGCTGATTCTGGCGTCTTTGATCAAAGGAATTTCTGATTTGAAGGACATTGCCAAATTCCGTAATATGGGATTACGCACGGTCGCAATTTACATTTGTACGACGGTCATTGCGATTACTATAGGACTTTTTGCGGTAAACCTGATTGATCCAGGTGCTGGTATTTCTGAAGAAACTGTTCAAAGTTTGAGTACGACTTATGAGGGAAATTCAAATATTGCCGGCAAACTTCAAACGGCTGCTGCGCAAAAAGATGCCGGACCATTGCAAGCGCTGGTAGATATGATTCCGAGTAATGCCGTGGAGGCGATGTCAAACAACAGTTTGATGCTTCAGGTAATCTTTTTTGCCATTTTTCTCGGGATTTCTATGCTCTTGATAGGAGAAAAAGCTGCCTTACCCCTCAAGAATTTCTTTGACAGTCTCAATGATGTCGTCCTTAAAATGGTGGATTTGATCATGCTTTTTGCGCCATTTGCCGTTTTTGCTCTGCTGGCGACCGTAGTCGTCACTTCTGACGATCCAGAAGTGTTGCTGGCCTTGCTATATTATGCGCTCACGGTAGTCGCTGGACTACTGGCGATGATTGTTATCTACTGCCTGATTTTTGCCCTGTACGTCAAAAAATCACCTTTATGGTTCTTGAACAAAATTGCTCCTGCACAGTTACTGGCATTTTCTACAAGTAGTTCTGCTGCGACATTACCGGTAACCATGGAACGGGTTGAAGAACACATGGGCGTGGAAAAGGAGGTCTCCAGTTTTGTATTGCCCGTGGGAGCCACGATCAACATGGATGGAACAAGCTTATATCAAGCTGTAGCTGCTGTTTTTGTGTGTCAGGCTTTGAATATAGATGTGACCATGGGGCAACAACTGACCATAGTTCTAACAGCGTTGCTGGCGAGTATAGGTAGTGCCGCCGTTCCCGGTGCTGGAATGGTGATGCTGGTGATCGTATTGGAATCCATCGATTTCCCAAGCGAGTATCTTCCCGTGGCGCTTGCTTTGATCTTCGCCGTGGATCGACCTTTGGACATGTTGCGTACCACGGTAAACGTTACTGGAGATGCCACGGTAGCCTCCGTAGTGGCTAAGTCTCTCGGTAAATTTGGTGAGCCTGATGTGAAGGATTGGGACGATAATCTTGAAGAAGTTTCGTCGTAGGTAAAGGTTTTTGGTTTTTCCGCTTTCGCGAAAGCGAGATCTCTAAAACTTATTGATTATCAAGACTGTAAACACTTATATGCCTATGGATTATTCTTGTGGGTAATTGTGAAATTTATATTTTTTTCAATTACTTATGAGAGGACTGTTTGATTATTCCTATTTTACCAGTCCACTTGTAACCAAAGCTTTATGAATATTTGTTTTATCATGTATCCGTGGGAGGAGATACAGCCAGACGCGGACTCCACGCTGACCCTTATCCATGAATGTTGTAAACGTGGCCATAAGGTGGCCATAGCGACGCCTGCAAACCTCACCATTAGGGACAGTATCGCCTATGCGTTTTCCAAGGTGATCAAAAAACAGGAGAAGGTTCCCGCACAAATCAAGTCTTTTTATAAAAATACACAGTTGCGGGAGAAGATGCTGCCACTAGCCGGTTTTGATGTGATTATGATGCGCGCTAACCCGCCGCTTGATCCCATTGCTCTCAATTTTTTAGATTCAGTTAAAGAAGATGTTTTTATTGTCAATGATATCGAGGGGTTGCGTGAGGCTAACAATAAATTGTATACCGCTTGTTTTGAGGATCCGGAGAATGAGATCATTCCTGCGACACATGTTTCCAAGAACAAAAAATATCTAAAAAGCGTCATTAAGGAGAATCCCAAAGATCGTATGATCATGAAACCGCTTAACGGTTATGGAGGTAGCGGCGTCATCATGATCGAGAAAAACGCAATGCACAATGTAAATTCCTTGTTAGATTTCTACATTGATAACAAGGATGGTACTACTAACTATGTGATTCTACAAGATTATATCGAGGGCGCTGATCAAGGTGATTCACGTATTCTCATTTTAAACGGAGAACCCATAGGAGCGGTAAGGCGTGTGCCCGGTGGCGATGACCACAGATCTAATATAAGCGCTGGTGGTACTTTTAAAAAGCACAATCTAACTGAAGCCGAGAAAAAGCTTTGCAAGAAAATTGGACCCAAATTAGTTAAAGACGGGTTATATTTTGTGGGAATAGATGTGATCAATGGTAAATTAGTCGAGGTAAACGTCATGTCTCCAGGAGGACTGGTCCAGATCAATAAAGCATCCAAAATTAAAATCCAGCAGAAGATCGTTGATTATTTTGAAGAGGTGGTTGAAAATAGGGGGAAAGCTTTAGAACGTAAAATCAAATTAAAAAACACCGTGCAGGATGATTAAACTTTCCTATCGTCAGATCATTGAAAAAATAGAGCGTGAAGAAACATTTCACGCCGTGGCAGATGATTATTCCTTTTCTATTAAAATCGATGATTATGTACCCTTTGCCTGTGCTGCCATCCATAATGGGCACAACCTGGATAAAGGACTATGGAAAAATTGCCATCATACGGAACACGACCGGTGGTATGAAGAGGATCCAGCAACAGGTGAGATGATCTCTGGATTGCCTTTGACCTTGATCGCTCATGACAGCCGTTTTGAGTACGATCTCAATAGACATCCAGATGAAGCTATTTATGATAGTGCTTGGGGTAAGCGACTTTGGAAAATTCCTCTATCGGAGAGCCTAAAATCCAAAGCGCTTCAAAAACATGAGAACTTTTATAAGGTGGTACTGACACTCATGGTAAAGCTGGAAGAAATGTTTGGTAGTGTCGTGGTTTATGATCTGCATTCCTATAACTGGAAACGCTGGGAACGCAACGTGCCTGTGTTCAACATCGGTATTGCAAATGTGGACGATAAAAAATACAATACCGCCATCACCCAATGGCAAGAAATACTCGGAAAATTAGAGTTGCCTATAGAGGAAAAGGTAACCTGCGAAATCAATGATGTCTTTCAGGGTAATGGTTATTTCCTGAAGTATGTTACTGCAAATACCTTGAACACCCTTGTACTTGCTACCGAAATATCTAAAGTGTATTGCGATGAAGAAACCGGCGTTATTTTCCCAGAGGTAGTTGCAGCAGTTAGAGATCAATTAAAATATTATATTCAGGCTCATGCCCATCGATTCTACGATAGACACCACAGCATTGTCTAAAGAATTAAATTCCAAAAAAAATGCTTTATTAGAAATTGATGCAAATATTGACAGAATTGTCAGGCGCATCGAGATGCTTGCCTATGTAAACCCTTTAAACATTGCCCAAGAGCGCAAGAAATTTTTTCAAAGCAAGTATTTGTACAATCCTCAGTTCAAGTACCGAAAAGTAAAATTCAATCCGTATAAGATCCACAGGCTACTTTTCAGTCAGCGTCTAGAACGTATTGAAAATGAAGAAATCAGAGGCTTGTATAAAGACATTATTTATACCTACAGCGGACTGTTGCAATGTATAGAAACGATCGCACAACCCAATAATCAATTCTATTTCAATAGTTTGAGGTTTTTTGGAACGCCTACAGAGAAAACGGTTGAAAACGCAAGATTTATTCTTCATTTTACCGCAGACGAAACGAGTGATACCTCTAGAGAGCAATTATTTTCCACAGAGGAGGCGACGGACTTTTTTAAGAATTTCAGGGAGCAATACGATTTTGATTTTGATATAAAAACCAGTAGCGCGATGAGCGCGGCGGCAATGGTTTCAAACAGTCAGCGAGCATTGATCTTGAAGAAAAACCATCAATATTCAAAGCATGAACTAAACGTGTTAGGTCATCATGAGATTGGGGTTCATTTAGTAACCACATTCAATGCTGCTGAGCAGCATCTGACTATTTTCAGTAATGGTTTCCCAAACTACGAAGAAACCCAAGAAGGTCTGGCGGTGATGTCTGAATACATGAGCGGTAACTTAACTGTAAACCGGTTGAAAGAATTAGCATATCGCGTGATGGCGGTAGACTCCCTAACTAAAGGATACGATTTTCAAGACACCTTTGATTTGTTGCATAACCAGTTAAAATTAGATCGCGAGCGCTCCTTTGGAATCACCTTGCGTACTCATCGTGGCGGTGGCTGGACTAAGGATGCCTTATACCTATCAGGGCTTAAAAAAGTTTATGATTATTACAAATCTGGAAAGGATCTGGATCTGATAATGCTAGGTAAATGCAGTCTAGATTTCAATGACGGTGTTCAAGCCATGAAACAGGAAGGCTATGTCAAAGAAATCAAGCACAGATCAAATTCGTTTGACCGTTGCTTGAATCAGAGCGAGCAGGTGGAGTTTATTTTAAAGAATTTGAAATAATTAGATCCTCTTTCCGTCCTTATCTAATTTGTACCCAGGCCTAAACATCAAATAAAGCCCGAAAAGAATAAACGGAACACTCAACAACTGTCCCGTATTGAAATCAATTCCCAATAATTCAAAAGCATCTGTGTCTGTTTGAGGCGCTTTGATCTGCTCGATCAATAATCTTACTGTGAAAAGAAGCACAAAAAACATCCCGAGCAGATAACCTAATTTCTGTCCCTTATCGGTCTTCCAATAGGTTAAGTAGAGTGCCAAAAACACAAACACATAGCAAATAGCCTCATACAACTGTGCTGGGTGTTTGTATGGGATCGTTGCGAGTAACTCGGCATATTGCGGATCATTTACCAAAGCATCGATAGCTTTGTCCGTGTCGCGTATTCCAGTTTTCATCAGCGCAGCTTTGACGTCATCATCACCCGTGTCTCGCACAAACTTGAATCCAGCCCAGAAATCAGTGGTTTTACCTACGATCTCGCTGTTCATAAGATTTCCCAACCTAACAAAAGTTCCACCTATTGCGGTAGGAATTACTAAACGATCCAGAATCCAGAACATGTGTCTATTCAAATGCTTACGGCTGTAAAAGAACATGGCGATAATGATTCCCAGTGCGGCACCGTGGCTTGCCATTCCCGCAAAACCCGTCCACTCAAATTCCGGCTCCCATCTAAAAGGAAGGATCACATGAAACGGATCAGAAAATAAGATGTCGTAATCATAGAACAAGTAATGACCTAATCGCGCTCCTACCAGACAGCCCACCACCGTGTACATAAATAACGGATCCAGTTTTTCCTGTGCGACACCATCATTTTTGAAAATAGGCTTTATGATGTACCAGCCCAGCATAAAGGCGATTACATAGGATAAACTGTAAAAATGGATGGTAAAAAAACCGAGATCTATTCCCTCTAGCGGGTTCCAGACTACTTTAAGAAAGTGCATATAGATGGCTTAAAAGTCGCAAATTTAGCGTTTTCTAATGGGAAGAACGCTCACTTCCATTTGATGTTGCAACCCATGCTGGGCTTTTGAGGTTCTGGAACTTTTTTATTGCCCAAAATGGCATCGATTGCCTCTCTTAATGAAGTGCCGGTCAGAGGGACACCATTACCAGGTCGGGACGCGTCTAGCTGGCCGCGATAAACCAGTTGATCCTCACGGTCAAATAGGTAAAAGTCTGGCGTGCAAGCCGCGTCATAAGCTTTTGCCACGCTCTGATCTGCATCGTATAAATAGGGAAACGTGTAATCATTTTCCTCAGCGACAACTTTCATCAAGTCAGGCGCGTCTTGCGGATATTTCTCTACATCGTTGCTGCTTATCGCCGCAAATCCAAATCCCATCACCCTATAATCGTTGGCAACCCGCACGATTTCTTCATTTACATGTGTCACATACGGGCAGTGATTGCACAAAAACATGATCACGGTTCCCAGTTTTCCCTTGATTTGGGCAAAACTCATCATCTCATTAAATCGCGTATCCAGCAGTTTGAAATCAGGTGCCTTGGTGCCCAGAGGCAGCATATTTGAAGGAGTAAGAGCCATCTTTTTGTTTTGTTAGTAGTAGGGGAGCGTAAGTTGTTACGCTTTCGCGAAAGCGGAATCTAAACAAACCCTTTTCACCACACAACATCTAACTCGCAATCTATTAAACTTCTTTTAAAGAATAGCCCAGTCGTCCAGAATCCATGTATCTTTAAAATAAAAACATGAAAAAGGCATACGATACGGTAACGGAAGCAACAGAAGACTTACAATCTAAGGGCTATACGATCGATTTTGACCTTGTTGAAAATGGCGTAAGCTCAAAAGAACTTAAAAAAGAATGGAAGGCAGAAGAGCTGGAAGTGGTAGAGTTTTACCGTTTTGAGGGAATGACTAATCCAGGAGATAACATGATTCTCTATGCGATCGAGTGCAAGGATGGTGAGAAAGGAATTCTTGTAGACGCCTATGGAGCCGATGTTGCGATTTCTAGAGAAATGATCGAAAAACTGCGCATGAACTGATGCTGAGTTGGGAAGATTTTAAAAAACTGGAGATGCGCGTAGGAACTATTCTACGCGCATCTGCTTTTCCAGAAGCTCGCAATCCGGCATACAAGATCGAGATCGATATGGGCGCACTGGGGATTTTTAAAACCAGCGCCCAAATCACCCAACTCTACAACACCGACGAGTTGGTAGGCAAGCAAGTGATCGTGGTGGTCAACTTCCCTAAAAAGCAGATCGCCAATTTTATGAGCGAGTGCCTCATTTTGGGCGTGTTGGGTGAGGATAAAGACGTTACTTTACTTACTGCTGACAACCCTGTTAAGAATGGTAGTTTGATAGGGTAAGATTCACAAAAAAAATTAAGTTCCCCTCTCCACGTGCATCCGACGACCGAGGGACGAAGGAGAGGAATGCACAAGGGCTAGGGGTGAGGCCCACCTCCTACATCATCACCGCAAAGATTATCGCATTAGCCAGTAATTTATTTGTTCCGTACCAGAAGGCGTTTAAATTTTAACGCTTCAAAGAAAAATGCCCTGTCCTTTCGGTTCCATCGGCTCTGATTACCTTGAACCAGTAGTCGCTTGAGGGAAGCGGATTACCATTAAAAGTTCCGTCCCAGCCCTGTCCCATGGGATCGATTTGAGCCAAAAGCTTGCCGTAGCGATCAAAGATGTGAATCACGGCAGTGGGCTCGATGGTACTGTTGTGAAGCTGCCAGTAATCATTGTAACCATCGTCGTTTGGAGTGAAGAACTTGGGATAGAACAAGAGGTCTACTTCTTGACTGACCGTTCCACAACCGTTGACATCCCTTACAAATACGGTGTATTCACCAAATGGCAAACCATTGAATTCGCTCAATTCCTGATAGCTGAACCCATCAACTGAAAACTCATAATTACCATTGCCAGAGACCTGAATGCTTATGGAATTGTTTTCTGCACTCCAATCCCTGACCATTATGTTTTCAATAACAGGCAAGTTTGACTCGATTACTTCAAATTGCTGAGTGGCGGTACAGATCAGATCGCCGTAATCATTTCTAGCTTCCACGGTATAGACGCCAGGCGAGTCAATAACAATTTGCTCACCCATTTCAATTGTAGACCAATCATAAAAATCATAGCCTGGGTTTGCTTGAATGGTAATAGGATCTCCGTCACAAATCACGTATTGATCTTCTAGTGTAAGTACAGGCTGCTCAAAAACCTCAATTTCAAAGAAACTGAAATCATCACAATCTGGATGCAGGGAGTTTTCGATCCGTGCATAAATAATTTCTGGATTGTTTCGAGTTTCATAGATCGTCTCCAATGCGTTCTGAGATAGTTCCGCATCTTGTTGTGAAAGATGGTAGGTTACATTCAATTCAGCGGCAGTTTGTGGACCGATGACCTGATTATCAAAGATGGAAAGATCTACTGTAATTGTCTCATCATTTGAAGGATCGTCGCAGATTTCATAGCGCTCTGGGAAAAAGGCTTCTGGCTGAAAGGAAACACCAATTTTAAAAGAGGTCAGTGCAAAGCACTGCGGGTTGTCTCTGTTTTCAATTCTGGCGTGGATGGTTTCTTCTCTTGTATCACATCTGTAGGAGCTTGGTAATTCTCCATTACCTTGAAAAGCATCTTGGTTGCTATCAAAATACCTGACTTGAAAAATGTTGGGATCCTGACCATTCAGGACCTCGGTATCGTACAGCGTTAAGTCGAAAAATTCAAATCCATCATTTCCAAAATCATCGCATACGATATCATCTTCAGGAGCAGAGGCCTCAGGGAATTCATGAACGATAAATGAGATATCCTTAGTTGCAAAGCATAGCGGATTGACCGGGTTGGTTACCGTTGCCGTTATGATCTGACTGGTCGAGTTGAAAGGATTGGGCAGGGGTGAAGGTAATGAGGCTCCGTTGGCATCTGTGTAGGTTACCTGCACACTAGTTTGGCCATTGAGCAAACCCTGCTCTATAGAACTGGTCTCAAAATCAAACCTACCATCACCGTCTTCATCACATCCCTCAAGAGGTGCTATGTCAAAAGCCTGAACCCCAGCATCAACAATGAATTCCAGCGTAGTCGTTATACTACAAGCACCATCTGGATCATTGGAGTTTGTATTGGTCAGTATTACTTCAAGAACCTGACTTGCGGTCACAAAAGGATTGGGAAGCGGGCTGGGTAATGGATTTCCCTGCTCGTCATTAAAAGCTATGGATACTCCCGTTTGTCCCTGTAGAATCATATTGGACAATGACGAGGTGTCTATGGATTCACTACCATCATTTCCTACATCACATTGATTAACGGTAATCGGTCCATAATCTACCGGTACAGATTCAACCATTAGATCTATAAACTGACCCAATGCGATACATTCGTTATTAACCGTGCTCGTTACACGTGTATACATCAATTGATTATCCGGAGAACCTGTATTCAGGTGGTTTGAAATGTCTGGAATGGGATTTTGACCACTAAATGCTTCTTCCTGAGAAGTATGATGGGTGATTTCTAGCAACTGGCTGGAAGGAAACAGGTTTATAATTTCATCGTTTACCGCACTGAGGTCAAATGTCGCAATGCCATCGTATAAATCCTGACCGTTGTCACATTGATAAATAGTTCGCTCAAATGATGGCGGTATTTGAGTAGTGGTAACGACCAGATCCAACAAGAATATCCTCGAACACCCTTCGGGAGTTGTGACTTTTGCCACTATACCATCGTTAAAGGCAATTCTATTGGGAAAATTATAAAGGTCAAACCTGATGGGCATGACATCATTTTCGGCATCGTTGAACCCAAAAAAATAGTTGACCGTATTTTGCGGATCAAGGGAGATAAATTCGTTGGCTTCCGTGAGGTTGAACTCGGTAAAACCGTCCGTATCATCATCGCACTGTATGAGTTGATAGGTCTCGTCTACTACCGGTAGCGCTAAGACTTCGACTTCAAAGCTTGATTCGATGGAACAGGAAAGCTCTTGAGTATTGAATTTTGTGAAGTAGATGGTTTCCTGCGGTTGACTGTTTTGATAACTGGCTGGATTTGAGATCTCATTTGTTCTAGCAGCATCACGGTAATAGGTGATATCAAAATCTGTAACTGACTGACCGTCCAGAATCAAATTTTCTCGAGCGGTTAGGTCCATGATCACGATACCGTCCGTATCACTGCCTGCGCTCTCGTCATCGCAGAATTCCAATCTGGGAATAGTATTTGGCAGGGTAGGGCTGTCAAATACATCAATTAAAAAAGATCCCGTTTCTCTACAAATAGCGTTTTCTCGGTTCTGGATGCTGTACCAAATTTCCTGTTCAGTATATGCAATGGTATTATTATAGGCTGCGGGATTATCTATAGGATTATCATTGTTAAAGTCACTCAAACTGGCATAATAGACCACTTCAAAAACCGTAGCATCTTGGTTGTCCAAAATATCTATATCCTGCTCGGACAAATCAAAAGTGGCCATTCCATCATTGTTGGAATCGCAAATGATCATGTCTCCCGTTGCTCCGGCGGTAGGGACTTCATGAATGGTCACCTCTTTGGAACGGATTACGATTTCAGTACCTGTATCTATCGTCGCGGTTACGGTATAAGTACCTGCCGCAGCGTAATCATGTGTAGGAGTGTCCAGGCTGGAAGTGGTATTATCGCCAAAATCCCAATCCACACTCGCGAAGCTTTGGTTAGAGGACAGGCTAAAGGAAGTCGTGTCGCCCAAGCAGGTATTTTCAACGTCTATTGTTGAGGCGAAATAGGAAGTGATCAATGGAGGTAAGCCCAGAAAACTTTCAAAACCATTGAGAAAGACCCCATCTACGTTATAATTACGACCTAGGCTAGGGTTGTTAGGATCGCTTAAAGCTCCCAAATATCCGTAAAAAATTTGTGCTATATAAAGATTTCCATCTGGACCTAATTGCAATGATCCTAATACAGGGAGATTGCTAAGCGATCGATCAGGTGCTATTAGCTCCCTGGTTGAAATAACAGCAGCGGCATTATTGCCGTATATCTCAAACCTGTGAATATCGTAGGGAAAGGTCATAGCATAAACAAGGTTTCCATTTGGAGAAAATTCTGCACTATAGCATCTTGTATTGCTGCCGTCTCCATCAGGGTCTACGATTGTAATAGGATTAGAAATTGTTCCTGTAGCATTATCAAAGTCGTAAATCTCTAAAATGTCTGATTGCGAGAATATAGTAGCTACTCTGCTTCCATCGGGACTCACTTTTAATGAACCTTCAGCATCAGCAGGGCTTGTATGGTCATACACATACCCTTCAAAGCTTTGAACCGGAAGAGTATTTAAACCTGTATCCGCTATAAGATATGCTTCATAAATATTTTGAAATTCCCGTCTCGTCAAAACCCATGTATCACGGCCATTCGCATGTTGAATTGCAGTTATCTTTTCCGTAGATGATGTATTAAGTAATACATTTTTCTGAGAGGTTACATCTCCTAAACCATTGTCAAGTCTCATATCAACCAAATTGAAATGTAAGCCATTACCTGATATCCAATCATCTGTAGTGAAAACATAAAATAGATTGCCATCTCCTGGATGAGGCACGATTATGGCAGATTGAGTTGAGCTATCATCCCCTTGCAAACCTGTACCATTAGGCATGACTTGGTGATTGCGATTGTAAACGGTAACCCCATTAGTGTAAAATAATAGGTTGCCGGTAGCATCTGAAACCGTAGCGCAACCTTCATTGGTGCCGAGCGCTCCAGTGGTGAGCGCTTCTGGTATACCATTGTTGAAAGTTACACCTGCATTGTAGCCAAAATACCAATTATTATTCTCTCCTTGAGCAAATGTCAATTGAATAGACATACAAAGTATTAGGAGGGTGATATGCTTAGACATGAACTTGGCTGGAAAATACATTTATCGTTTCTGAACTACTGGTTGTTTAGTGGATTTGCAAAGGTAAAGGTGGGAAAATGGGTATAAAAGTTAATTTTATTGCTTTAAGAACTCAAACTAATTTGTAAGTGAATTTAAGATTATCAAAGATCGATTCAATTAATCGATAACAAGGAGTGAATTAAAAAACTGGAATTGACTTCACAGTAATTAGGGAGGCAGAATTTTATTCACTCCAGATAAACCCGTTAAGAATGGGAGTTTGATAGGGTGAGATTTCAAAAAAATAAGTTTCCCCTCTCCGTTGAAGAGGGGCTAGGGGTGAGACCTACATCCTACATCATCTCCGCAAAGAAAATCGCATTTGCCAATAATTTATTAGTTCCGTACCAGAAGGCTCTGAATTGTGTGTTATCTGTAAATCCGCTTACTTCACCGCGCCCATAACTGCTGTGTTGAAAAGGAACGGTTTCTTTAAGAGCCTTCAAGTTTTCTTCTGAAATATACCCACTCATCAAAGGTTCAGAGGTATACTGAATAGGATTATTAAAACCATTTTTATCGGGTTCGACAAATAGGCTCGTATTTCTGAACAATGGTAAACGCTCTTTACTGTAGCCGAAATTAATAGGGTGGGAGCGGTCCAATTTTGCCTCGAAGATGGCACCACCTATGTTTTGAGCTCCGTAAAGATTGCTACGGTCTTTAAAAGCTATGTTCGTATTCAGACTATCAGCTTTAATGAACTCGAGCGGCAACATTTTAGAACTGCTCATCCAACTGAGACTATTTCTAAAACCGATCAAGTTGCCACCTTCCCTAGTCCAGCGCTTTAGCTGATCTACCACTTCATTTTCTGGGCTTCCATAAGTAGAGGGAACGATGATGGTGGTAAACTGACCCAAATCTTTACGATTGATATCTTCTAGGTCAATTTTAGTAATGGAAATATCATACCGCTGATCCATTAAATGCCAGATCTCTCCTGCGTCGTAAGGGGAAATCCCGTTACCAATCAATAAGGCAATATTCTGTGGTTTTATTAATCTGAATTGTCTTGAACCGAGATCAATTCCCGTGGTGAGTCCTGTTTTTGCTTGATAGAAAGTAACCTTATTTTCAATGGATAATTCTCGTATCAATGCCAATAGCTCGGTTTTATCCAACGCCTGATTTTGTACAGGTACCATGAGAGTTCCGTAATCATAATCTCTACCATCAATACTGAAAGGGCTCATGGCAACCTTCACTCTAATATTTTTTTCATGAAGCTGATTAAGAATGCGTGGAGCGAGATAATCTTCCCATGGAATGAAGTAGGCGTAGGCATCTTCGCTCAGTTGGATTTTAGTTGCTGGATCAATCAATTCAGTCACGGATTGCTTATTGAAATCAGGCTTGACGTCCTCCGCATAGTCTAAGTTGAAAGCAAGTGGCAATGTCCACGCGCTGATGTCGTAGAACAAACTGTCCTGAAAAGTGGTACGTTTTTCAAACATCGCATTGATCAGCCTGCTGTTCATTTGATTTCTGGGAATAAAATAGCTGCTTCCCTTTTTAAAGTTTTTACCGTTATAGTTTACGTCGCTGTTTAGTTTGTGCAGTTGAATATCATGTCGCATCAAGATTTCAGCGAGTGCGTTAGTTTTATTCAAGTCTTTTGCATCGCCAAATACGATTCCGCTAGAATTTCTACTGGTTTCCTGGCGTGCTTTTTTATAGAAGTCTTCTTGATAATCAAGAATTTCTTCACGCATCGAGTTTGCTGCTTTGAGCGTGCTTAGAGCAGCGGTAAACTGATTTCTTACCGTAAAAGGGAAAGTGAGTAATCCATTTTCAGAATCTTGGGCGTGCCCTCGCGAACTTGCCTGCTCAAACAAGATTCCTATGCCACCATTGATATCTGGAAAGGTGGAACCCTTACCGTAGTAAAAATCATCATAACTTTCTTCAGTATAATACAATGAGCCGATTTTATCCAAAGCTTCTGCATGAAAGTCACCTATCTTCCTAGTAAGTTCTTGGTTCATTTTAGGAGTAAGCGGGTGGGTGCGTGAAGGGATTCCCGGCTGAAAGAAGAAAGTAGCATTCGTGCCCATTTCATGATGGTCGGTTAGGATGTTAGGCATCCAGTCGTGAAAAGTTTTAATGCGCGCTTGTGATTCGGGCAATTGCACCGGCAGCCAGTCGCGGTTCATGTCAAACCAGTAGTGATTAGTACGCCCACCAGGCCACACCTCGTCGTACTCACGATCATAAGAGTTTGAGGTGATGTTTTTATTCTTGTGTTGATTTACCCAAGTAGAAAAACGTTGAACTCCATCAGGATTAAAACATGGATCAAACAAGATCACAGTATTCTCAAGTAAATTTTCAATCTCATCACCTTGCGCTGCTGCAAGGTGGTAAGCGAGCACAAGGGCTGCATTTGAGCCGCTGGCTTCGTTACCGTGAATCGAAAAACCTTGATAAACTACGATGGGATCACCTTCTCTTGAAATGTCATCTTTTTGTAGCGCTCCTTTATGTCTGCTTTTGATTTGATCAATTTTTGACAAGTTTTCTGGGCTGGAAACAGTCATTAAAATCAAAGGTCTTCCTTCAAACGTGCGCCCTCGGTTCTCTAATTGAAATCGATTTGATTTTTCTGAAATCACATTCATGTAGTGCACGATCTGGTCGTGGCTCACGTGCCATTCTCCAGGTACATACCCCAGTATTTCCTGAGGAGTAGGTATGGCAGGGTCGTAAGTTACGTCGTCTGGCAGGTAGTAGGATAGTTCAATCGGGTCATGAAGTGATGGTGTTTGTGCGGTTAACGCTTTCGCGAAAGCGAGACTCATCAAAACAAAAATCAAAATGTTGTTTCTCATAAAAAAATCGAAAGTTTAGGGCAAAAAAAAGCCTCTCAAAAATTGAAAGGCTCTAAGATAATAAATAACATGTTTACATATCGTCAAACTCAACGTTTGTAAAGCTTGAGGGATGATTAGGCTCTGCCGCTTTATCACCTGCAGCTTCCTGACCGTTTTTGCTGAAATCACTTTGATGCTTGTCTGAAATTACCTCATTACCACGTTTCTCGAGAATGAAATCGGTTACTTCCTTAAGAGTCTCGCCAAATTCAGCAAAATCCTCTTTATACAAATAAATTTTGTGCTTTTTAAAGTGAAAGCTCCCGTCGTCATTAGTGAATTTCTTGCTTTCAGTAATGGTGAGGTAATAATCGTCTGCCTTTGTGGAACGCACGTCAAAAAAATAAGTACGACGACCCGCCCTTACTACTTTTGAAAAGATGTCTTCCTGCTCGTGGTAATCTCTGTCTCCCATGATCCTTTGATGAGTTAGTAAGTGACCAAAAATAAAAAAAAATGTTAATTGACCTTAGGGAATCTAGATTTTATCCAGATTCCTGTGATTTTTTTGGTGAGAGACGTTAATTGAGCATCTCGAGAGGTCATAAACCCTTTTGCTTGTCCGCAAGCTACAAGCATTTTTTTGCACATTCCTCTCACCGCCACATCGGTTCGTCGGATGTGAGATCAGAAGGGAAAAGCTTGAACTCGAGTTTTAAAAGCTTCTCCTTTTTGAAAAAAGGAGACCGGTCGACGACGAAGCTAACGAAGTTAGCTGAGCGACCAGAGGGTTTCACGGTTGGATTTAAGCCTGGACTTATTACGACTAAGACTCTTCCAGCATTTGGTTCTCATAAAGCTCAGAGTAATAGCCTTTTCTGGCTAGAAGTTCATGGTGAGTACCTTCCTCAAAGATTTTTCCGTCTTCCAGTACGATGATGTGATCTGCATTTTTAGCCGAGCTGACGCGATGACTTACAAGTACTGTCGTCGTATTTTTAGTCAGTTCTTTTAAGTTGTTCAAGATTTGCTCTTCTGTCTCTGTATCTACGGCGCTCAAACAATCGTCTAAAAGTAAAATCTTCGGCTTTTTAATGATTGCTCTCGCAATGGAAACTCTTTGTTTTTGACCACCGCTCAAGGTAATCCCACGTTCACCGAGAACGGTCTCATATTGATTAGTGAACTGGATGATGTTTTGATGAACTACTGCATTTTTAGCGGCAGTTTCAATTTCCTCCTGTGTTGCTTCTGCGGTTCCAAAGGCAATGTTGTTGCCAATCGTATCTGAAAACAAGAAGGCATCTTGAGGCACATAGCCTATTGCCTGACGTAAATCATCTAGGTTAGTCTGCTCAATGTTTTTGTCGTCAATCTTAATCGCTCCAGAAGTAACATCATACAGCCTACCGATCAATTCTAGAACAGTAGATTTACCACTACCGGTTTTACCTAGGATGGCAAGAGTTTTACCTGCTTCGACTTTAAAGCTGACTTTCTTTAACGCCTCGATATTAGTATCTGGATATGTAAATGACACATTTTGAAAATCAATGTCGCCAACCACTTGATGGTGCTGTTCTGTCTTATTCTGTATTTCCGGTTCAATGTCAAGGAATTGATTGATCCTTTTTTGCGAAGCCTCCGCTTGCTGGATCATATTAGTTACCCATCCTACAATCGCTACGGGCCAGGTCAACATATTTACATAGATCAAAAATTCCGGGATGGTCCCCACTTCGATCACGCCATCGATGACTTGACGCCCACCTATATAAATGACCATGATATTACTCAAACCTATAAGCAAAACCATGAGTGGAAAAAACAGAGCCTGTACTCTAGCTAAGTCTATATTTTTGTCCTTGCTATCATTGGCCACCTCTGTAAACTGATGGTACATAGTAGGAGCGAGGTTGTAGGCTTTGATCACGGCAATGCCACTAAATGCCTCTTGCGAAATGGTATTAAGATTGGATAGGTATTCTTGAACTAAGGTTGCTCGTTTATTAATCTCACGACTGATTACGTAAATGGCTATAGAAAGAATGGGAAGGGGAATAATCGTGTAAAGAGCAAGAGTGGGTGCGGTAAGGTACATTTGAGGAATCACCACCGCAAATAACGTAATCATGTTAATACCATACATTATGGAAGGTCCCATATACATGCGCACCTTAGACACATCTTCACTTATGCGGTTCATCAAATCTCCCGTACGGTTCTGTTTGTAGAAGGCTAGGGATAGGCGCTGGTATTGTTGATACACGATATTTTTAAGATCATATTCCAGATGCCTGGAGACAACAATGATAAGTTGTCGCATCACAAAAGTCAAGATCGCTGCGAGTAGCGTAGCTCCTAGTATTATGCCTATGCTCCACAAAAGTTCAGACTTGAGGTACTCGGTGTCGCTTATCTTGCCACGGTCATAATCATTCAGCAGGTTGATGATCTTACCTACATATTTGGGCAACACAAGTGACAGTAATCTAGAGAGAATAGTGACAAGAATTCCTCCCAGTAATTGCCACTTATATTTTTTAAAGAGCTTGTTAAGCTTTTTGAGTTCTTTCATATATATAGATCAACCATTATTGAGATGGTTTTGAAAAGCTTGCAAAATAATATTCACAAATTGCGAAATCTTTAAAATCGGGTTATTTTTGCACGCCCATTTTGGGAAACAAAAATATACAAGATGTCAACTACCTATAGTTCCTTGCAGCAGGTGCTTCATGAAGATCCAGTCTTCGGTCAAATATCCTTTGACGGTCACGAGCAAATCGTTTTTTGCAATGACAAAGATACAGGTTTAAGAGCCATAATAGGGATTCACAACACCGTTCTGGGACCTGCCTTGGGAGGAACTCGTATGTGGAACTATGAAAATGAGTGGTCTGCTCTCAATGATGTATTGAGACTCTCTCGTGGGATGACCTATAAAAGCGCCATTACTGGCTTGAATCTGGGTGGAGGAAAGGCTGTTATTATAGGTGATGCAAAAACTCAGAAAACACCAGAATTGATGCGTAAGTTTGGTGAGTTTGTGCACTCGTTAAGTGGTAAATACATTACTGCCGAAGATGTAGGTATGGCAACTGAGGACATGGATACCGTACGTGAAGTCACACCTTACGTGACTGGTATATCCCAAGAAAAAGGTGGGGCTGGAAACCCTTCTCCCATTACTGCTTATGGTGTTTTTATGGGTATGAAGGCTGCTGCAAAGTTCAGGTATGGATCTGATATCTTAGAGGATAAACGTATTTATGTTGAGGGAATAGGTAATGTGGGAGAGAATCTTGTAGAGTACCTAACTCAAGAAGGTGCAGACGTAGTCATCGCAGACCTTAACCAAGATAGACTAGAACAGGTAAGGGATAAGTACGGAGCCACGATTTATGGTGGTGACGACCTATATGGTGAGCAAATGGATATTTATGCTCCCTGTGCTTTGGGAGCTACCATAAACGATGATACCATCAACCGTATCCAGGCAGACATCATCGCAGGTGCAGCAAATAATCAGTTGGCAAATGAGCAAAAGCACGGTGCTGAATTGAGAAAAATGGGAATCGTGTACGCTCCAGATTTTCTTATCAATGCTGGAGGTATCATTAACGTGTACGCTGAGCTTGAGGGCTACGACCGTTCTGAGATCATGAGAAAGACTGAGAATATCTTTACCACAACCGTTGAGATTCTGAATCGTGCCAAAGAAAATGACGTGACTACCTATCAGGCGGCGTTTGAAATTGCAAAGGCGCGTATTGATGCCCGTCGCAGGGAATTGGCGGCTATCTAAATAGACGCTTCTTGTGTAGGGTGGGTGATTTGTTTCGCTTTCGCGAAAGCGAAACCCTCAAAAACACGCTAGTCAGAATTCCAGCTAATCATATTTTTCAATTAGTTTTGCAATCAGCTTTTATAGCTTGCAGATAAATTGCCTTTTAGGCACTTAAAACGTTCTTATGCTTACCCGTCGCCAGTTGCGTATCAAAGTCATGCAGACCATTTTTTACTTTCAGCGTCAACAGAATGATGACCTGAGAGATCTTGAAAAATTTCTGAATCAGAGCATGACACAGACTTATGTGTTATTTCTATACATGTCTCAACTGCTGGTAAAAATTCATGAGCTTGCCGTAGAACGCCAGAAGAACTTGTCTAAAAAGATGCTAGCTACTGAGGAAGAACGTACGGCTCCCGCTTTTTTCGCTGAAAACATCGTTCTTAACAAACTTCGGGAAAGTCAAGCTCTTGTGGACGCTCTCGAGCAACGCAAAATGGACCCGTGGGAGCTGGATTCCAAGTATATCTCTAATCTATACGAGAAAATCGTAGCGAGTCCTACTTATGTAATGTACACGAGTGTACCGGAGAGTAGCTACAAAAAAGACCTCAAATTTGTTACAGACATCTATCAAGACATTATTGCGCCCAGCGATGAATTACTGGACTATCTTGAAGATAAAAACATCACGTGGGTAGATGACTATCCGCTTGTGAACACGGCGATGTTAATGTTTTTAAGACGCATCAAAGCTTCAAAAGATGTGAAATTACCCGATCTCGTAAAAGAATCTGGTGATATTAAATTCACGATGGAGCTCTTTAGAAAAACAGTTCTCAATCAGGATGAGTTGCTGGAGCGTCTTGAAAAGCGTACGCCTAACTGGGATAAGGAACGTATTGCTCCCCTCGATAAAGTTCTGATCATTATGGCGCAAGCAGAATTTTTATACTTCCCGAGCATACCAGTTAAGGTATCTCTAAACGAGTATCTTGAAATCGCCAAGGATTACAGCACTCCCAAGAGCAGTACCTTTATCAATGGGATTCTTGATAGCCTTTTGAAAGACTTTGAGAAAGACGGTCAGATCAACAAAATAGGCCGTGGATTAATGTAACGTTCAGAAGTTGAGAAGATGAACGCGAATTCATATATTTGTCGCTCCTAAAAAATAATAAAATGAAAAAAGCAATCTTGATGGTAGCCGCAGTGGCTGCAATGGCTTTCACAAGCTGTAATGAAAAGGCAAATGCTAAAATCGATGAAGCAAATCTTACCGCAGCAGCGGCAGACAAGGAAGCTTCTGAGGTATTCCCAGTAATGTCTTTTGACGAGACTGAATACGATTTCGGTACTGTAGATGAAGGTACGGTGGTAGAGCACGAGTTTTCTTTTACAAATACAGGTAAAGCTCCACTCATCGTAGTTGATGCTAAATCTTCTTGTGGTTGTACGGTTCCAACTTGGTCTAAAGAGCCTATAGCTCCTGGTGAGAAAGGAAGCATGATGGTGCGTTTCAATACAAATGGTAAACCTAATGCTCAAACTAAAGCCATTACGGTTACTGCAAATACTGAAAAAGGTACTGAGTCAGTAAGAATCAAAGGAATGGTAACGCCTAAGAAAAAGGCAGCGCAGCCTAACGCATAAGCGTTTCCCTTTCTATGGATGTAAGTCAGTTAGTTAACTTTTTGCCGTACATAGCGGTAATTGCGATCTTTTATTTTTTGATTATCAGACCGCAGGCAAAAAGGCGCAAAGAAGAAAAGCTTTTTACCGAATCCCTTAAGGTAGGTGATCGTGTCATTACCACTAGTGGTATTCACGGTAAAGTGAACCAGATCAATGAAGCTAAAGGTACGGTGATGATAGAAACTAATGCCGGTAAGCTGCTTTTTGAACGATCTGCGATCTCACAAGAGCTTACAAAAAAACTAAACGAGCCTGAGAGCAATAAATAGTTTTTTTGAATAAATATAGAGACTCCCAGTCGCATTGCGGCTGGGTTTTTTTATGCTCAAAAATGGGATTGTATGCTAGGTGACCTAGCCCGTTTTTAGAGTAAATGCAGGCTCGTTACCCTCCTCAGAGCGACTTTCTCAAAATTCACAAGCTTTACTTAAGCACTGTTAATTTACTGTTATGAGTAGCATGTGTATTTCGTTGAATGTCAAACATATTAATCGTTTCAAGCATAATTTCTTTCTCAATCTATTAAGAATGGCTCGCAATTCATGAACTATGTTTACCAAAATTCTAAATAATAAAATGATGAAAAAGAAAATTTTTGCTTTGGCCCTATTCGGTGCTGTGCTAGGATTCACCTCATGTAGTGATGATGATGAAGTGGTAGATGGAAGGTTTGATAGATCTGAGCTATACGCAACTAGTAACAATTCTGGAGATATCACGATATACGACTTTAGCGATAGTGAAGAGGTAGAGGTTACCACCTTGAATACCGGTTCAAACGATAATGAAGGAATTCAGTATAACCCGTCAACTAATGAACTGTTTTTCAACAGTCGTAGCGAGTTCAGTCTTTTCAGAATAGGTGATCTTGAAGATCAGATCGATGGATTAAGTGGTGCTGCCCTCAATGAAGTATCGGGATCAACTGATTTTGACAGTCCTAGAGCTTTGGCTATCTCAGGAAACACAATCGTTGTTTCTGATGAAGGAGATGACACTTTATACGTTTATGATAGAACAGATACGGGTGTGACTTTGAGAAATGAATTTGACGTAGATTTTGAACTATGGGGAGTTGAGTTTGTTGGAAATGATCTTTATGCGGTTGTTGATCAAACGGGTGATCTTGCAATATTCAGCAATTTCTTGAGCAATTCTACAAATGGTGACTTGGAACCTTCTAAAAGAATTACCATTGAAGGTATCGTAAGAACACACGGTCTTGCTTATAGTGCAGATGACAATGTGATGATACTTACAGACATAGGCGATGCTTCTAGTGCTAGCGATGGCGGACTTCACGTAATTACAGATCCGCTGACAAAAATCAACGCGGTGGCAGATGAAGGTACTCTTGCCGTTGCTAACAATCAAGTACGTATTTCAGGTGCAGCCACTCTATTGGGGAATCCGGTAGATGTGACTTATGATGACGAGACTGAAACTATATTTGTTGCAGAAAAAGCAAACGGTGGAGGACGTATCTTAGGATTTAATGTTGCAGCTAGTGGAAATGAAGCTCCGATTATAAATAATGCTTTACCAGGTGCTAGTTCAGTTGATTTTTATAGTGAAGACTAAACAGTAAATGATATAATCTCAGAAGCCGCCTCAAATAGAGGCGGTTTTTTTATGAAAATAATTAACTGTTTTAACTACGTGATGCTTAGTTTCGCAGAATGTTCAAAAAAGTAAAAGCATTTTTACTGTTATCCGTCATGGTTATAGCCATCGCTTCTTCGGCGGTGCACCATGCATTTGAACATGACGAGGATTCTGTGACCTGTGAGTTTTGTCTTGTGGTAAATCAGTCTTCACAAGCTGATGTACCTCTGCTCGATCAGGTAAAATTGGCAATAGTTTTCCACGACATATATGTTGTAGAGAGCTGTGATGCTTATGACGCTTTCGCGAAAGCGGAAACCCAAATATTCTCTTTATCCATACGGCCTCCGCCAGTTTGTGTTTAATTACCTAGACTCTTGAGAGTTAGCGATTAATCACAAATTTTATATGTACAAACTTATCTTAGTTGTGCTTCTGCTGTTTTCTACGTTACAGCTAGAAGCCCAAACCTGTAATATTACTTTATCGGGTACGGTCAAGGATTTTCACAATGGTGAAAATCTGGAACTCGCCGTCGTTTATCTGACACCGCTGCAACGATCAGTATCTACAAACGCTGAGGGCAAATTTGCCATTGATGATTTATGTCCTGGCACGTACGATGTTAGGATTTCACATATATCTTGTGAGACAAAAACTTTGAGCGTCCAGCTTGAAGCAGATAAGGATGTGACGGTAAGGCTGGAACATCACGTAGAAGAACTGACGGATGTAAATGTAGCGGCATCTATCAATGATGACGATAATGAGACTGCTTCTATCGCAAGAGTACAAACCCAGACTATTGAGAATTATAGTGGAGCTACCCTGGGCGATGCGCTTGCGACTGTAGATGGGGTAAGTGTTCTCAAAACAGGGAACAGCATCACAAAACCTATTATCCATGGACTTTATGGTAGTAGGGTAGCAATCGTGAACAATGGTTTAAGGCAGCAAGATCAGGAGTGGGGAGTGGAACACGCTCCTAACATCGATCTCAATAATGCTGACGATATCAAGGTCGTCAAGGGTGCTAGCGCCCTCAGATATGGAGCTGATGCAATAGGAGGCACAATCGTAATTAATCCGCGACGCATTCTGTCCAAAGACACTTTAATGGGCAAAGCAATTCTCACAGCCCAAAATAATGGGCGAGGCGGGACTGCAACTACTAGCATCAACAACTTCAACACATCAGGCTGGTATCAACAGGCGACTCTTACAGCAAAAAGATTGGGAGACTTTGAATCTCCTGATTATGTGTTGAGCAATACGGGAAGTGAAACTTACGCAGCCAATTTTACGGCTGGATTCAGAAAGTTTGAATATGGAATTGAGGCCAACTATTCATATTATCGAGCCAGAATAGGTATTCTAAGATCTGCCCACATAGGAAACTCGGCAGATCTGGTGCGCAGTATCAATTCTGGTGAACCTTTTGTGATTAGGGATTTCACTTATGACATTGATGCTCCTAAACAAGAAGTTGATCATCATGCCCTTCAGCTTAAAACTTTCAAGCGTATCAGCAATCTGGGGAAACTAAGTCTCGATTATGGATTCCAGTTTAACAATCGGCTGGAGTTTGACATCAGAAGGGGAGAGCGTAGGGACTTACCCTCACTAGACATGGATTTGTTGACCCATAATCTAGCAGCACATCTTTCCATCGATCGATTTAATGATGTGACGCTGGAGGTGGGACTGGATGGGATGTATCAAGTCAACACGCCAGATGCTCGTACAGGTGTGCGCAGGCTCATTCCTGACTATAACTCTTTTAGAATAGGATCATTTGCCGCAGCTAAATGGGATTTTTCAGAGAAATGGCTGTTTGAAGCAGGCATGCGCTATGATTATTTTGATATCAATGCCCAGAAATTCTACTTTACCTCAAGATGGGAAGCGTTAGGTTATGACCAGCAATTCCCACAATTTGAGGTAAGAGAATCTACAAATCAAATCTATACCGAACCTGAATTTGATTACCATCTTTTTGCATTTACCTTAGGTGCTAGATACAATTTTGACGACCATCAAAGTATGTCATTCAATTTTAGTACCGCTAACCGAGCACCTAACCCTAGCGAACTATTTAGCGATGGTCTCCACCACGCGCTGGCCACTATCGAGCTGGGTAGACTGGATCTGGAAAAAGAGAAGTCATTCAAGTTGATAAGCAGTTACAGATTTGATCACGATGGGTTTGATTTTGGCGTAAGCCCTCACGTGAATATCATAAATAATTATATACAACTAGAGCCTCGAGGAGTAGAATTTACTACTAGGGGAAGTTTTCCCGTAGAAGAGTACCGCCAGTCAGACGCTCTTGTCGCCGGTGTAGACATGAGTGCCTCTTATCAATTTGACAAGATCACTGGCAATGACTCAGAGCAATCGATTACCGATACGGAGCCCGCAGCACTATTGAGTACGAGCTTTTCATACGTCTACGGGCAAGATCGAGATCTGGACCGACCGCTCATAGACATGCCACCAGCTCAACTTCAATTGGGGTTTACGTATTACGATGCAATATGGGACAATCTTGATGTTGAGGTCGGTATGAATCATGTTTGGGAACAAAAGCGTTTTCCCGATACAGATTTCATGACTGACGTCATACGGGACGATGGTACCATTGAATCAGTTGAAGTAAATGTTTCACAACCCCCAGGAGCATATACATTATTTAATGCTGGTGTGAATTACGCTTTCGCGAAAGCGAGATTGTCACTATCAGTTCAAAACCTTTTAAACACAAGCTACAGAAACTATCTCAACCAGTTGCGTTACTATGCAGATGATGTAGGACGCAATGTACAATTACAAATTATCTATAATATCTAAATCTCAAATGAAAGCAATGCAAACAACAAATCAAAAATTTAATTTCAAAACAATCACAAATTCTAGAACTATGAAAACAACAATTAAAACCTTAAGCCTTGCCGCAATGGCACTTTTTGTAATGACGTCATGTGATGATGACGATCCAGTAGAAGTAAATGAAGAAGAAACGATTACAACGGTGACTTGGACGCTTATTAATAGCGCAGATCAAACAGATGTCGTAGTACTTTCTAGCATCGATGCAGATGGTGACGGGCCTGGCGCAGCTGTTCAAAATATCAATGGAACATTTACAGCCGGTGCTACCTACGATGGGGACATTAGATTCTTGAACCAGTTGGAAGACCCTGCAGAAGATATCACGGTCGAAGTAAGAGAAGAGGACGATGAGCACGAGGTGTTCTACGCAACTTCTATAGCTGGAGTTACTGTAACAAAGAATGATGTAGATGGTGATGGTAATCCTCTAGGTCTAGATACTACAGTAACGACTGGAGCTGCTGGAACGGGTACCATGACTGTTACTTTGAGACATGAGCCTAACAAGCCAAACGACGGTACGCTTTCTGGCGCTGGTGGTGAGACTGATATTCAAGTGATCTTCAGAGACGTTACCATCCAGTAAAAACTCAGAGATTATAGATTTATAGAGAAACGGGAGGCGATGGCCTCCCGTTTTTATTTGTAATATTATGATGATCAGGAATTTGATTACATATTAGAAAAGCCATGATCATTTAATGACAAACTTACGGCTCACTTGCTCTTGATCTGTAGATACCTTCAAAATATAGACTCCACTAGGCAATTCAAAATCGACGCGGTAGCTTGAACTTACAGGTCGTCGATCTTCAATAATCCTATTACCCAAAAGATTGAAGACTTCTAGGTGAATAGGATCTGTATTTTGTGCTATGTCGATGAGTAAAAAATTTCGAGCTGGATTCGGACTGAGTTTCAGTCTTTGAGCCATGGGTGTTGCTGTGATGCTGGCCGTATTATTATATGTTATGCTCAACTGTGGAGCTGAAGCACCTTCACGGCTATCAAATCTAGATGCATTTCTAGATCCCGTTTCATCTCCTATTACGATCCATCCGTTATTTGAGTTTGTGCCATCCAGCCAATTTTGTACATCGGTAACTAAATCTGCGCCAGAAAATACTGCAGTAGCATCATTTGCTGAAATCTGAGTTGTAGAAGAGGCGACAGCGTCAAAGTCGCCGCCCGGAGTATTCCAAGCAGTAGAACTAAACATGGCTTCTTGCCAGGTGGCGTCAGGTGCCTGAGCTGGTGCTCCCTGCCCACCTGCTCCCGTTGCAAGAGAGGCTCCCTCGCCCCAGTCCGTGGTCAGTCTGTGCAACGTGTAGGGTGTGTTTGAAGATCGACTTCTGGTAATCGTCAGTTCTAGTGAGACGTTAGTGATCACCGCACCAGTAGGTATGCTATTGAGATCAAAGCTCAGCAAAGCTCGTCTCGAGTTTCCGTTACTTATAGCGCCACTAAATAATGATCCCTGACCATTTGAGGTTGAGTTTTCACTAAAAATGCTATTGTCCTTTGAAGGATTGATTATTGTGGTGACCTGAGAAAAGGACAGGCTTGAAATTAGAAGTAATGTCGAGAGTAGTTTCACTTTCATAAAAAATCACATTTTTAGAAAGATAATCCAAAAAAACCGGTTTCAGGTCGTGAATATGGAAATGAAGCAGAAATCCTGCCGTTTGTCTACTTGTCAGGCTTAAACTTCTGCAAGGTACTCATGCACAAACTTAATGGCCATGGCACCTTCACCTACTGCACTCGCTACTCGATTCATGGCACCACTGCGCACATCTCCGCTGGCAAAGATTCCAGGAGTGCTGGTTTCTAAAAGAAAAGGTTCACGTTTCTTTTTCCACAACTTTTTATAATTCTTATCTTGAATTACATCCTTTCCAGTCTTTAGGAAATGTCGCTCATCTTTTAAAATGGAATCAGTAATCCAGCCCGTATAAGGTTTATTACCTATAAAAATGAAAAGTGCCTGTGCTTCTTTTTTCTCTATTTCATTTTCTCCATTTTTTTGCAGTAGCACTTTGGTGAGGCGTTCATTTTCTCCTTCTACCGCAATAATGGTACTTTCTCCAATCAAATGAATATTATCGATGCGGTCTATTTGATCAATCAAATAGCTCGACATGCTGCTGGTTAGGTCAGGCTTCCTGATAACTATGTAGACATTTTTAGCAAAATTGCTCAAATAAACGGCACTCTGTCCAGCGCTATTGCCACCACCCACTATGTAGACTTCACGATCCTGGCATGCACGGGCCTCAGTCATGCTACTGCCATAATAAATACCTGCTCCAGTAAAATCTTCCACATTTTCTGCTGGAAGTTTTCGGTAGTTGACACCGGTGGTGACAATGACCGATTTTGTTCTGATGCACTCGCCACTATCCAGTTCTAGCGATTTGTAACCATCTTTTTCTGAAATGTTGACCACTTCACACGGATTCAAAAACTCGATCCCAAATCTCCTCGCTTGTGTAATCGCCCTGTGAGTTAGCTCCTGACCGCTTAGGCCATTGGGGAATCCCAGGTAGTTCTCTATTCGCGAGCTCGTTCCTGCTTGACCTCCAGGGGCTCGTTTTTCGATAAGGAGCGTTTTGAGTCCCTCGCTACCTCCGTAGACGGCTGCAGCCAGACCGCTGGGACCGGCTCCTATGATGGCAACATCATAGACTTCTTCTTTTGCACTCGTGTTGAGTCCCAGAGCTTTTGCCAGTTCTCCTATCGAGGGGTTTTTCATGCACTTGCCATCTTGGAAAGCCACGACTGGCATGTCACCCGGTACTATATCGTGAAGGGCAATAATTTCTTTTGCCTGCTCATTAGTTTCTGCTTCCAGCCACAGGAAAGGGAACAGATTTCCTGAGAGAAAATCCTTGATCTTATGAGAAAGGGGAGAATATTGAAATCCTATTACCTTGATTCCATCAAAGTCAGGTTGGAAATTTTGCTGCCAAGCTTCTAGTAGATCATCCAGTACCGGATACAGTTTTTCCTCCGGTGGATTCCAGGGCTTTGTTAGATAGTAGTCCAGATTAACATCATTAATGGCTTTAATGGCAGCATCAGTATCTGAATATGCGGTTAAAAGTGCTTTTTTTGAATCTGGAAAGATAGATTTCACCTTTTCAAGGAATTCCACACCCAGCATCTGTGGCATGCGCTGATCGACCAAGAATAAGGCTATGTTTTCACTCTTCTTCTTAAGCTCTCCCACGACCTCCAGTCCCTCTTGAGGATTTTCAGTAGAAAGAATACGATAATCCGCACGATACTTATTTTTTAGGTCGCGAGTGACTGCTCTAAGCACCTGTGGATCATCGTCCACGGCAAATATGATGGGTTTCTTCATGATCTATCGATTGGGAGGCACACCTCAAAACTAGTTCCTTCCTTGCTGGAGGCCACTTTTATGCGCCCGTTGTGCTGGTCTATGATTCGTTTGGAAACTTCTAATCCCATTCCCGTTCCCTCGCCTATGGATTTTGTAGTAAAGAAAGGGTCAAAGATGCGATCGATTACTTCTTCTGGAATACCGTGGCCCGTATCGCTGATGGTAATATATATATGCTTATCCAGCTGAGTCTTAATCGTCAACATACCGCCGTTTTTCATGGCGTCGACTGCATTATCAATCAGATTAGTCCATACCTGGTTGATCTCACTCACAAATAGAGGAACTTCTGGGCAATCTTCGCAATACTTCTTGATCACCTCAATTTGATTTTTCTTCAATTTATGCTTTAGCATGATCAAAGTGTTGTCCAGCCCTTTATGCACATCAGCTGGTATTTTATCTGGAGAGCGATCCATGTGTGTGTAGCCTTTAACACTAGTTACAAGTGTCTCGATGCGCTCGCTGGACTGTTCGATTTCATTAATCAATTTTTCAGTAGTAAGCACATTTGAGATCCAGTCCACCACACCCACAAAGTCACGATTACCGATGATCTGATATACTTTTTCCATGACGCTTATGTCCATGCAAAAATCCACCAGTATCTCTGCGAGCTCGTAACCGTCTTCTACACTTTTATCTTCAAGAAAATCTGCGAGCTCGTCCTCCTTTTCAGTTCTTTCAATAAGACTGAGCGTATTCTCAGGTCTGTTCTCAATGCGAGAGAACATCAGTTCATTGATCGGGTCTACTTGATCGTCTGTCAATTTCATGGTCATGACCCGTTTGAACTTGTCAGGGTAGAGGGTGAGGTGTCTTTTTAGTTCCAGCGCGCTGCGTCTTATAGCGCTGGAGGGATTGTTCAGTTCGTGCGCAAGGCCGGCACTCAGCTTACCCAAGGCCATCATCTTTTCCTGTTGCACGTTTGATTTGGTAAATTCCCTGACCCGGCTGGTCATTTTATGGACAAGTGCTTCGGTAAGCTCGTAATGGGTGGTTAGTTCTTTGAAGTGCGCTTTCGCGAAAGCGAGAACTTTACATTTTTCTATCACTTCACCAAAACCTAATGCCTGACTCATACGTGAAAATGGAAGCAACCCGCCGATACTGTGCTGCTCCATAAAAGCGATGTGGCGGTACTGGCCATTTTGTTCCAACTTTATCTCGACCCGACCTGATATGATGATAAACATCTGGTCGATCTCGTCGCCACGCCTGAAAAGAAAATCGCCTACCTGAAGATGACTGGTGATCCCTTTGCTGCGCAACCAGTTGAGTTGCTCCACGGGAACATTTGCTAATTCTGGGACAAGATGCAGTTCTTGTATGCTACAATCCATTGTTTAAAATTACTTAAAAAAGCCGAGTTAGCGCATAAAAAAAGCCGCTCAAAAAGCGGCTTTTACTTATTAGGCTAGCGTACCTTAATCCACGCTATCCTCTATATCATCTGCGGTGTCTTCCATTTCTTCACCTACATCTTCAATCTCGTCACCTAGGTCTTTTTCCTCTCTGCAGCTTACAGTTCCAAAAGTAAAGGATGCTGCAAGCGCTAAAATCATTAGTCTCTT
Organism: uncultured Flavobacteriaceae bacterium; assembly: GCA_964631155.1. Classification (GTDB taxonomy): domain Bacteria; phylum Bacteroidota; class Bacteroidia; order Flavobacteriales; family Flavobacteriaceae; genus Nonlabens. Next base: position 82,612 of record CAZVYO010000009.1, on the reverse strand, counting down.
AATCATAATTGTAGTTTTAAAATTTTACGTTCAATTAAAGTGGCTTTCTACCAGATATAATATTAATAAGAATTACGATAATCGCAATAACTAGTAGGATGTGAATTAAACTTCCCAGATCCATTCCTCCTACGCCCAAGAAACCTAAGAGCCAAAGGATGATACAAATTACGGCTACGAGCCACAGTAAACTTCTCATAATTTTTTGATTTTAAGTTTGTTTAAAATTACCAAGTTTTCTTACCGACTTTGTTAACCGTGTGCGAATTATCTGAATTTTAACGTCTCGTGTTGTAAGCTTCTAATACTTCCCTGGATTCTTGATCACATCATTAGCACGGTTCTTATGACGCTCCAGTTTGTCCTTGTCCATCTTGTTTAAGGTACTCATCATCATATTCATGCGCTGGTTGTCCTTAAAAAACTCTTGCTTGTCATCAAGAAAGTTCCAGTAAAGGGAATTGAAGGGACAGGCATCGTCCTCAGCATTTTTCTTATTAACCTTGTACTCGCAGCCCTTACAGTAGTTGCTCATTTTATTGATGTAACTGCCGCTGCTCACGTATGGTTTTGTAGCGACAATTCCGCCGTCGGCCCATTGGGACATGCCGCGGGTATTTGTGATCTCCACCCATTCTATCGCATCAATGTAAACGCCTAGATACCAGTCACAGACTTGATTTGGATGGGTTTGAGTGAGTAGGGCATAGTTACCGGTGATCATTAACCGCTGTATGTGGTGGGCATAGGCATTGTCCAGCGAGTTGTTGATGCTGTGTTTGAGACAATTCATTTTAGTCTCACCGGTCCAGTAGAATTCAGGCAGGTCGTTCTGGTTGTCGAGCTTATTGCTACGGGCATAACTAGGCATTTCTTTCCAGTAAACACCGCGCATGAACTCGCGCCAGCCCAGTATTTGGCGCACAAAACCTTCTACTTGAGAGATGTCGATCTTGCGCTTGTCCTCGCGCCATTTATCCACCACCTTATCGATGACTTCCCGTGGGTGGAGCATTTTTGAATTAAGGGCAAAACTTACTCTTGAGTGATAGAGGTATTCCTCATCAGTATGCATGGCGTCCTGATAATCCCCAAAATGAACCAATAGATTATCGCAAAAATAGTTGAGCACCTTAAGCGCATCAGCTCGCGAGGTAGGCCAGTTGAAATTGGTTTTATCGATGCGCCCAAAGGTCTTCACGCCTTCTTCCTCAAGCATGTCCACGATATCGCTTACATCCTTGCGAAATCCCTTCTCCTTTGGTATATCAGTATCGCCGTTCCAGCTATTGCGGTTGCTTTTATCATAATTCCATTTACCGCCCTCAGGCTCTTTGTCGCCCTCGATCATGATGTCGTGCTTCTTACGCATATCGCGATAGAAATACTCCATGGTCATACGTTTTTTACCCTCAAAATACTTCTCGACATCTTTCCTTTTGGTAAAAAAATGCTCGGTATCATATCCTTCCCATTCTATGTCGAGGGATTTGCAAAACTCCTTGAGCTGTTCATCCAGTCGGTATTCATCGGGAGCGAGGTACTCAAATTTCTCAATGTCATGTTTCTCGATGAGCTGTTTTAGATTTTTGGTGAGATCGTGGGTGTTCTCGCTTTCGCGAAAGCGGTAATATTCCACCCGCATCCCTTTACCTTCCAGCCATTCTGCAAATTCACGCATCGCCTGAAAAAAACCGACGACCTTCTGGATGTGGTGTTTCACGTAATCGGTTTCTTGACGCATCTCGGCCATGTGGTAGATGATATGATCCTGATCGCCGTTGAACCAACTATGCTTGTGGTTAAGTTGATCTCCTAGTATAAATCTTAAGGTTTTAAGTTTTTTATCGCTCATTCTGTAACATTTTGCGAAATTCCTAAACAAATCAGTTATGAAGTTTCAGAGTTCAAGTTATGGGCAACAAAAAAAAGATAGCGTTAATAATATGCTTATTCTATGGTACTTTATCGAGGTTTGATATTTAGATGGGACTGGGTGAGGGGTAGTTTTACTCCCGCGATCCAGCCACGCATTTGCTCGTGCCATACTCAAATGATCTCTTATAGTCGCCTAATTGTAACGAGAAAACTAAAAATAGGAATCATGAAAAAATCTATTCTTTATGCGATAACAGCGGCCTGGTTAGTGGTTTTGTTATTGATGGCTTTTGTATTTGAAGTCTCGCAAACCACTTTGTTGATGACATATGTAACAGGGCAGGGCTTTATCATCGCGTTATGGGTTCCATACTGGTCAAAGTCTTACAGGTGTAAAAAAGCAGAATAAAAAAATGGCCTGATATTTAAATCAGACCATTTTTGGTTTTTCAAGCAAGATGCTTGACTTTATACTTTTACTCTCCAGCCGTGCTTGTCTTCCACACGATTGTAATGAATATCTTTGATGGACTGTTTGATGTCGCTTGCATAGCTGTTTTCTAGAACCGGAAGTTCATAAGTGTACTCTTCATGTTTGAATCCTTTGATCGGTACGATCACGGCTGCGGTACCTGTTCCAAAAATCTCTTTCAGTTCACCTTTTTCAGCGGCTTCTTTAACCTCTGCGACTGAGACCTTGCGTACCTCGACCTCGATACCTTTATCCTGCGCTAGCTGGATCACGCTTCTACGGGTAACACCGTTCAAGATGCGGTCGTTGTTTGGAGCCGTGAGTAATTTGTCGCCTATGCGCACAAAAATGTTCATCGTACCGGCTTCTTCTAGATACTGGTGTGTCGCAGCATCTGTCCAGATGATCTGCTGGTAGCCCTCTTCTAGAGCAAGATTGTTAGGGTAGAAACTGGCAGCATAGTTACCGGCAGCTTTGGCGTATCCTATACCACCGTCAGCAGCGCGAGAATATTTTGAGGCGATGATAACGCGCACATCGCCACGATAATAGGCAAATGCGGGAGACATCACGATCATGAATTTATACTCGGTAGATGGAGCTGCTGCAACTCCATTCTCGCTGGCGATCATAAACGGTCTTAAGTAAAGGGACAAGCCATCACCGTAGCGTACCCAATCACGATCCAGATCAACGAGCTTTTTAAGACCGTCCATAAAGATTTCTTCAGGTACTTCTGGCATTGCGAGCCTTTTTGCACTCTCATTGAAACGTTTCCAGTTATCTTCTGGTCTGAATAAAAAAACATTATCATCTTCATCTTTAAAGGCTTTCATACCTTCAAAAATCGCCTGGCCGTAGTGAAACACCTTGGCGCTAGGCTCCATCATGATAGGACCATAAGCCTTGATCACAGGATTTTCCCACCTACCGTTGCGCCATGTACATTCCAGCATGTGGTCTGTAAATGTTTTGCCAAAAGTCAAATTATCAAAATCTATTTTACTGATCTTGCTTTCATTGACCTGTTCTACAACGATTTCGTGGGTCTCTGTCATGACGTATTTTAATTTTTTGCAAAGATAGTTCAAAAAGGAGCATCAACTAAATTCTGAAGTTCATAAATTAGCCCCAAATTTTAACAGATGAAGCAATTATTAGTATGTTTTGTTGCTGTTTTAGCAATGGTTTCATGCAAAGAAACTGAACAAAAGGAAGAAGAAATGCCAGCCGTAAATGATGAGCAACTGCAGGAAGTAGCTTACATGGAGTATGGAGGATCAATGAGCGATGTAGAGGCGATCTCGGCCATGGAAATGGGAGAGAAATATGCTTCGATGAAGACTGGTGATACGACCATGGTAAAGGTGAAGGGTGTGATCGCTGATGTGTGTTCTAAAAAAGGTTGCTGGGTAAAAGTACCCGTAGGTCAGGACACAACATTTGTTCGTTTTAAGGACTATTCATTTTTCCTGCCCAAAAATGGTAAAGGAAAAGAAGTGGTTCTTGAGGGAATGGCATTTAAATCAGTCACTCCGGTGGATGAATTAAAGCACTATGCTATGGATGCCGGGAAGTCACAGGAAGAGATTGACGCCATCACAGAGGAAGAAGTAACACTCAAGTTTACCGCAACCGCGGCAAAGGTAGAAGAGTTTGAAAATCCAGACGTTTTTGAACCAGCTCCAGAGACGACCGAGACGGAAGAATAAATGAAAAGAGAGATCATGACCACGGGCGATGGTTCCAAGACCATCCACATGCCCGAGCTCAATGAACAATATCATTCTAAACATGGCGCCTTGCAAGAGGCGCTTCATGTTTTTATAGATATGGGTTTGAAACCTTTGCTGGAATCTCAAAAAGATGCTTCAACGCTGAACATCTCAGAATTTGGCTTTGGGACAGGACTCAACACCATGCTCACGGCACAGTTACCTACAGAAACTACAATCAATTATACAGGAATTGAGGCTTTTCCAGTTACCGTCGAGGAGCTTGAGGCTATGAATTATGGCGAGCTTCTGAATGATCCAGATTTATTCCAAACAATCCACAAAGCCAATTGGGAACAATGGAATCCCATCACAGGCAATTTTCAATTATTGAAGCATCAATCCAAATTTGAAGACCTACAAGGAAAAGGAGATCAAGACTTGATCTATTTTGATGCTTTTGGACCACGTACCCAACCCGAATTATGGACGGTGGATATTTTTGAAATTTGTCATTCCATGCTCAAAACAGGCGGATTTTTAACTACCTATTGCGCTCAAGGACAGGCCCGCCGCAACATGATCACCGCTGGTTTTGAAGTAGAGCGTTTGCCTGGTCCTCCTGGTAAAAGAGAGATGCTCAGAGCACGGAAAGTTGTTAGTTGACAGTTGTTAGTTATCAGTTGTCAGTTGCAGATTGTTGAATCCACCTTGCAGAAATCTCTTAGACTACTCTCACACTTCATAACAGAAAAAACTCGCCCTTTAGGGCTGGGGGGTTGAGTTTTCAGTTGTTAGTTTACAGATGCAGTTGCCGTATCCAATTTTTCAATAATTTATGAATTGGTCGCTGAGCGGAGTCGAAGCGCTGAATTAACTGTAGAGCTCGTAGCATTTCCAGTAATGACTTACTCGGACGCTGAGATTCTCTAAGCATCACCTTACTTTTTAGTTGACAGCTGAAAGTTGACAATTAGTTGTCGCATTCAATTGAAAAGATAGGCCACATATTTAAACCTCTAATCCCTCATCTCTCATCACTATGAACTTATCGATCAAACTTAATGCCTAAACTTAAAAGCTAAATATAGAATGTTGATCATTGAATACAGAATTTCAAATACATCCTCATAGACAATTTTAAGACGATTCTGCGACTGCGTAATGCTTACGGCGTACTGCACCACGCACATCCCTTAAAATTTAAACCTAATTTAGAACAAAGGCGGCAAGTCCTCTTTAACTTAGCCCAAAAAGCCATTTATGTCAGAACAAGTAAGAGAACAGGAGCCTAGATCACTTTGGAATCATTTTGCCGATTTGAATGCCGTCCCGAGACCTTCAAAACAGGAAGAGCGGGTCAGGCAGTTCATCATTGATTTTGCAAAAACACATGATCTACTTTATATAGAAGATGCGATAGGTAACGTTGTGGTCAAAAAGCCGGCCACTCCAGGAATGGAAGATCGCAAGGGCATCATCATGCAATCGCATCTGGATATGGTGCATCAAAAAAATAACGATACTGATTTTGATTTTCTCACCCAAGGAATCGATATGTATGTGGAAGAAGACAATGTCAAAGCCCGTGGTACCACTCTCGGTGCCGATAATGGAATAGGCGTTGCAGCTATCATGGCGGTGCTATCTTCAACTGACCTTGAGCATCCGGCCATAGAGGCACTTTTTACTATCGACGAGGAAACAGGAATGACGGGTGCCAAGGAATTGGATCAAAACATCCTGACCTCAAAGATTTTATTGAACCTTGATACAGAAGAGGATGATGAAATTGACATAGGTTGTGCAGGTGGTGTAGATATCACGGGATCTAAACATTACCTTACCCATCAGCTGGATGATCAAGAATACCAATTCAAAAAAATCACGCTCAAGGGATTGAAAGGCGGTCATAGCGGCATGGACATCATCAAGGGACTGGGTAATGCCAATAAGCTCATCAACCGACTGCTAGATTCCATGCAGAAAAAGGGCGAGGTACATATCAAGGATTTCAACGGTGGTAGTTTGCGCAATGCGATCCCTAGAGAGGCTAACGTGACCGTAGCTTTTAGATCAACTGCTACAAATGATATCTGGAACGCTTATCAAAGCTGCAAAAATGCCATCGAAAATGAATACAGTAAACTAGAGCCCAACCTCTCCATTCAAATTGAGGATGCTCCATCTGGCAATGTCCTGACTGAATCTGATAGTAGGAATCTGGTTTATGCCCTACTAGGAATTCACAATGGGGTGTATCGCATGAGTCCAGAGATCGAGGGTCTGGTAGAAACGTCTAACAATCTTGCACGGGTAAGGCTCGAGGACGGTAAGCTGGAAATTGCTTGCTTGACAAGATCATCTGTAGAAAGTTCTAAAGAGGATCTTGCCTCCAGTATCGTAGGCGTTATGCATCTGGCGGACATGCAAACTCAGCAATCAGGAGATTATCCTGGCTGGCAGCCCAATCGTGACAGCGCGATTTTAGATGTTGTTGAAAATAGTTACAAAAAGCTCTTCAATCATGAACCTAGGGTTGTGGCATGTCACGCAGGCTTGGAATGTGGGTTGTTGGGCGAGCGTTATCCAGGTCTGGATATGGTATCATTTGGGCCTAATATCAGGGGCGCGCACAGTCCCGATGAGCGCGTCGAGATCCAGAGCGTTCAGAAATTCTGGAAGTGGCTGCTGGATGTCTTGAAAAATATCCCTAAAAATTAAATTGGATAGATCCTTTATTGAAAGAGATGTTTCTGGACGGGAACATCTCTTTTAGTTTTGGCATAGTTTTAAATTTTTCTGCCGTTTGCATTTCGATTTGTCCTTGATGGATGCTGACGATCTTGTCACTTAGTGCTTGGGCGATCTGTAGTTCGTGAGTGGCGTAAATGATCGTTTTATGCTGGGACTTGCAGTATTCCTTGAGGTGCAAGAGCAGGTCGGCTTTATAATTGATGTCCAGATGGCTCGTGGGTTCATCCATAAGGATGTAGGGCGTGTCCTGAACCAATGATCGCGCAATCAGCACGCGTTGCAACTGCCCATCACTCAAGGTGGAGAGGTTGCGCTGCGCAAGTCCCGCCAACTCAAAATCTGCGAGAACTTTTTCTATAATTGTTTGATCCTCATCTCGCAACTTGCCGTAAAATGAGGTGTAGGGTGCCCGGCTCAGTTCCAGCAGTTCGCGCACTTTCAAGAAATGACTGAAAGATTTTTCTGTGAGCACTACAGCTATTTTTTTGGCTTTTTCCACAGCGTTCAGGGACTCATAATTGAAGTCATCGACGTTGACTGTTCCATCCAGTCTCAAACTGTCGTCGTTGATGGATTTTAGTAAAGTGGATTTTCCGGCTCCATTTTTTCCTATGATGGATATGAATTCCGCTTTCGCGAAAGCGAGATCACTCACACCCCTCGCCACTTCACAATGACCGTAACCAATCTTATATTTTTCCAATCGCATCATCAAAAATGGAGGTTGCGTTTTTTATAGATGAGCCAGATCACCAGCGGCGCGCCAAAGAGTGAGGTGACCGCGTTGATGGGGATGGAGTAGCTGGAGAAGGGGAGTTGCGCGATGAGGTCGCAAAGCAATAAGAGTGCTGCGCCCAGTAAAACAACCAGCGGAATCAAGGTTTTGTGGTTCATTTGTGGTTGTAGCAGCCGCGCCAGATGCGGCACCGCAAGCCCAATGAACGCAATGGGACCGGCAAACGCGGTGATGGAACCCGCCAATAAACTTGAAATGATGATCAAAATCCATTTGGTTTTTTTGATGTCAATTCCCAAGCTTCTTGCGTAGCTCTCACCCAACAGTAGAATATTTAATGGTTTGATGACGTAAACCAGCAAGGCGGCACATATCAGAAAGACTATTGTCATCCACATCAGGTCGTTCCAAGAGAGGTTGCCCAAGCTTCCAAGCGACCAAAATACATAGCGTTGCAACTCCTCACTACTGCTGAAATAACTTAAAATTCCCACGACGGCACCGCTCAAGCTTCCCATCATGAGCCCCACGATGAGCAGTCCCATTGTGTCCTTTATGCGTAGCGACAGTAATGTAATGAGCACAAAAACTGCAATACTTCCCAAAATACTGGCGATCACCACGCTTAAACCTGAAAATATCGACCAACCGAGCACGCTACCGCCTAAAACGAGTAAAGCCACTCCCAATCCAGAACCGCTGGAAATTCCCAGCACAAAAGGTCCCGCCAGCGGATTCCTGAACAGGGTTTGCATGAGCAGACCAGCGACCGCCAGTCCTGAACCGGTGAGGACTGCCATTATCGCGCGTGGCAATCGCAATTGGGTGATGATAAATTGTTCTGTACTTTCTGGATGAGCGCCGGTGATGGATTTGAAAACCTCAGCTGGGTGAATGAAAATGGTTCCTAGGCATATATCTGCGAGGAAGAGTAGGAGTACCGCGACTCCAAACATTACGTACCACTTTTTATTCAAATCAGCTCGTTCTTACCAATCGCGAAATTAGGGAAACCGTTTTATCTCAATTTCAAATTGAATCTTACATCCCACAACTGCCGATGGGACTACCGTCTGGAATTTTAGAAACAGGTGCTTTCTTAAATCGTTCTGGATGTTTCTCTGCCGTGCGGATCATTTCAAGCAATGCCTGATCGGTTTCATTTTTAGAAGACTGAAGTTCTTTTGTGATTTGACTAAGGTTTCCTAGAACTTCCTGTTTCACATTTACGTTTACCTGTTCAGAAAATTTGAGCGTCAACAGTTTGCTGAGGTATAATTCTTTCAACCGGTTGCTGATCAATTCTTCGTAGGTTCCTCTGTTTTTGTTCTCGAAAACCTGAGACTGCAATTCATTGAGAATGTCCATCAACTCTAGGTTGGCTCCGTATATCTCTTGTTGCGCCACACGATTGAGTCGGGTGGGATTGAGGATGAGGTCTAGCGTAAAATCAGCGCTGGTGGTGGCAGCGGCGACCGGGTCAAAGGCAACGCCTGTCTCGGATTTAAAACTCTCCCGATCGCGGTAGTAGCCGTAAGCCCGTGGCGGGAACTTCGCCAAAAGATCTTCTGGAATCTTGAGGAAATCGGGTTCTAAAGTTCTTGCGAGTGCCTTCAGCGCCTCTTTTTGTTCTTTTTTGCTCACGTACTCAAAATCGATATCGCCTTTTGTGGCGTAGGTAAATTTCATACCGCCTATGATTTTTGAAGCCGCTTCCACCTGATAACGATGCGAGAAATAAACCGGTACAAAAACATCTTCTAAAACGCTGAGCGGCTGACCGTCGGGAATGTTGTCCTCGCCGAATTGTTCCATCGCCACTTTGCGTATCTCGATGATGCGATCAAGTTCCTCGGTGGCGTTTGTGCCGTTGTCCCAAAGGTGTGATGTAGCGTGCGCACCGCTGGTTGCTCTTGAGTCGCTGTCACTAATAAAATCCAGCTGAAGTTCTTTTGCTTCATTGATAATGCTGTCGAGGTAGGTTTCTTCGGGTTGATTTGCGGCTGGCGATCCGTAGGAATATTGCACGGTAAGTTTGTCCCAGATCCCGATCCCGACGTCGTAAGCATCAGAAAGATCTATTTTACCATCCTTTAGCTCGTAGTTGGGATGCGGATAATCCATCACGCTGGCACGATCTCTAGGGCTTGCGGCAAAATTATGCGCAAAGCCGAGTGTATGACCTACTTCATGCGCGCTGAGCTGTCTGATTCTTGCCAGCGCCATTTCCAGCATTTTGGGAGATTCCTGACCGTTTTTGAAAGGCGCTTCCAGCATGCCTTGTGCGAGCATGTAATCTTGTCTGATTCTGAGACTTCCCAGACTCACGTGACCTTTGAGAATTTCGCCCGTTCTAGGATCGGTGATGCTGGCGCCATAACTCCAGCCGCGCGTGCTGCGGTGCACCCATTGGATCATGTTGTAGCGCAAATCCATGGGGTCTGCATCCTCAGGAAGCATTTTTACCTGGAAGGCATTTTCATAACCCGCCGACTCAAAAGCCTCGTTCCACCAGCGAGCACCTACCAGCAATGCGCTGCGTACAGGTTCTGGAGTACCGGGATCGAGGTAATAAATAATGGGTTCCACAGCGGGACTCGATGTCGCCTGCGGATTTTCCTTCTCCAAACGGTGCCGGGTGATCCATCTTTTTTCCAATGGCGTGCCTATCGGGCTGCTGTAATTGTAGTAGCTGGTGTAAAAGGAACCCGATCTTGGGTGGAAGGCGCGTGGCTCATAACCCTCATCGGGAAGTTTTACAAAGCTGTGGTGCTGGATCAGGCTCAGGCTGCTGGCATCTGGTGCGATGCTGCGTATGTTTCTTCCGCTGGGTGTGCCCTTGAAGGTGAGCAGGGCCTCAAACTCCACGTTTTTTGGGAATGCCTTTGTGTTTTCCATCCAGATTGCGCTGCGGCTTTTATCCAGACTGTAACTGCCCTCACCGCCAGCTTTGAGCCTGCGAGCGACACCATGCGCATCGCGTATCAAAAAAGGCGTGAGATCGATATGAAATATGTCGCTGGAGTCTTTTTTGATCTCAAAACCGTGCAGAACCGATTTGGCAAAGGCCTGTTCCACACTTTTACGCTCTGGCTCATTGTCCGTAATCGCACGATACCGCTGATTGGGTTGCAGGAGCAACAATTTGTTCCCGGCCTTGACCCATTTGACCACCACACCGTCGCCCAGTTGCCCGCGATCCAGTCCTATATCATTAGATCCCAGACCGGTTGCGATGGCGTGAACGTATAGGAATTCGCGATCCAGATCGGCTCTGGTGACTTTGAGGGTAATCGTGCCCTTCTTCTGATTGTAGGTAAAGTCGTAGAGTCCTTGAAAGCTTTTGGTAGTTGTGGTGTCTGTGGGTTGCACGCTTTCGTACCTCGACAAGCTCGGCATAAACTTCCCTGCGGGAAAGCGTAACGCTCCATCAACCGCTGCTCCATCAAAGGCATATCCAAAAAGTGAAACGGCTACGAAAAAGGCGGCAACGAATGGGGTAAAGGGTCTAGCGAAAATCATGGTATTGTGCTTTTATGACGCGGCGTGATCTACTGCCGGTTGAAGTGTGGGCTCTGTTCCTTAGTCACCTCTGTGATGAAATATTTTGTGTCGCCCCAGAAGAAAAAGCTGCCAAATTTCTCCTCGTACTTGAGTTTCACGTAGTGGCCCTGGTACTCCTTGAGTTTCTCGATGACCTCTTCATCGCTGTCCCTAACGCTGAAGGCAAAAATCTGCGCACCGCTGATGCCCTGGCTGATCTCGCCCTCCCAGGTCTTGACCATCACGCCTTTGTGAGAAAACTTGATGAGCTCACCGCTACGGTATCCCTCAGAGAAATCTACATAATATAAAAAGGTGTACCAGAGCACCGCCATAATGACGATGGTGGCGAGTATGACTCCTAGAATGCGTTTCATCTTGATCTATTTGTGGTGTTACAAATCTAGGATAAGTTGGGCGAGTTTTTGCTGCCGTGCGCTAAAGGCTTGCCAAACGGGTAGGGGAGTAGTCAGTTTGCTCTTATTTTTGGGTTATGAAGTATACGGACCTATCCTATTTCTTTGACTACGATCACCCAGCGATCCAGCGCATCACGAGCGCGTACCAGCATCTGGATACGGAGCAGGAGATCATCCACAATTTATATGTAGAGGTGCGCGATGGCTGGCGGTATTCACCGTTTGAAATTGGTCTGACTAAAGAACAATTTAAAGCCAGCACGATAGCCCAGAAAAGCCAAGGCCATTGTATTGATAAGGCGATTCTGCTCGTGGCGTGCCTGCGGGCGTTTGACATACCGGCGCGACTGCATCTTGCCAAAGTCTCCAACCATATCGCTACAGAACGTCTGGAGAAGGTGATAGGAACCAATGAACTGGCGCCACACGGGCTGGTAGATGTATACCACAACGGCAAATGGGTGAAATGCTCACCGGCCTTTAATAAGGAACTGTGTGCGATGTATCAGGTAGATGTTTTGGAATTTGACGGCACGGCAGACTCTGTCATGCAAGAATACAACCGCGATCAAGAGCAGTTTATGAGCTACCTGGAAGACTACGGCCACTTTGAGGACGTACCGCGGGACTTTATCAAAGAAACCTTTAAAAAGAACTACCCTGATTTTTACGAGCAGTTTAAAGATCGGGATCAGATTTCTATTTAGGGTGGGGTTTTTCGCTTTCGCGAAAGAGAGGGATTGATATAAGTGTTTGGTTCTTAACTTAGTTCTTTGTTACCACCAGTTATTCATTTCAATTTTGAACAGGCTAGTGTATTAATATTGATAAATTCATCTTCGTTTCCATCATAAAAGGTTGAACGTAATTCGTCAAAAGTCAAATTTGTAAAATGTCTTTCGGCAATTTTCCTACCTCCAAGTCTTCCAGCCATTGGGTGTCTGGCACATAACTGTTTTACGTTACTCCAATCATCGTGGTTCAAATTAGAATTAGGCACTAATCGATTGACAGCAGCAGGTGAAATATAGTTCTCTAAATTCCGCTTTTTTGAAATAATAAAATTTTGTCCGTTTGTAAATCCAAGGCTTTCCAAAGCGGATTTAGTTGGTGATACCTCACCTGCATTTGTTTTGTCGCTGTCTTGAAAAATCAAAAATGGCTTATCTAAAGTTGATAGTAGATTGAGTGAAACCCAATGCTTTATACTATCGCAGCCTCCAATAGGAATTATTGCGATTTCAAGTTCGGTGAAACTATGAGAAATTAGTCCGTTCAATTTATATAGTTCACATAAATGATTAAGAGCGTTCGCATCATCAATACCCTCAACGAGTAACAAGACTTTTGCCTTGTCAAATAATGAAACAAATTGATTATCGACCTTTATCCCTAAATCATTCGCAATTGGTGTTATATCTGCAATTTCTTGTTCGACATTATAACTACCACCATTTTTATGTATATGAATGAGCTTTTCCTTTTTGCTATTCGATACGATAATAGAAGAATGAGTAGAAACAAGAACTTGATAATTATTTTCGCACAAAGCAATTAATTTATGAAATAAGCTTTCTTGGGCAGATGGGTGTAAGAATGTTTCGGGTTCTTCGAGTCCAAATATTATAATCTGATGCTCAGTTTTTTGTTGTTCAGCCAAATACTCAAAATAAGCCATCATAGTAATCCTAAAACCGTCACCTCTTGAACTTAAAGGAACTTCAGTTCCATCATCAGTACTTTTAAACTTGGTTGAAACAAGCTTTGTCCAATCAAAGTCGATTATAGGCTCTACTTTTTCATCATTTGGAACTACATCGTTAATTTTTACTGTGATCTTTTCCAGTACCTCTCCAAGTTTCTCTGCTATGGTTCCCTCAACATCTGTGGTGTCTATTTCTTCTTCTAAAGTTTTTATTGCTAACGTTTTAAAAAACTTTTGGATTGCAGCATCTGTTTCTGATAGAGATGTGTCTGCTTTAAAATATTCAAATCTTGGTAAAATTCATTTAATTCTATCATGAATGATTTTGAAGCGACTACTGCCAGAAGTAGGAAGTTTTTCTATTTCAAATGTAAATTCCGTATCAGCATCGATGTTGTGTTGCCTTATTTTCTGCCTCTTTTCTTTGTTATTAAATTCTTCTCCATTAGCCTTTTGTGTCTCAATACCCAATTCACCACAAGCTGCCATTAATTGGTTTTCGGTCAGAGAAATGAAATCATTTTCTGCCTATTTTTTTCTTACTAGATATGTGTCTGCTGTTATTCTAGATTTAGAGACATCCCAGACCTTCTTCACCTTTAACTGTGAACTTTCATTTATAAGTTCTTCCTCCTCAAATGTGGTCTCTATATTTTGGTCTATGATAATCGATTGGTTTGATGGATTGAAGAAAAGCGTTATCGAGATAAGATTGTGGGCAGAACTATTGTTAAGGTCTTCTTTCGATGGATTGTTGGAATTTAAAAAGCAATCAAGCGATTTTAAAATAGTAGATTTCCCTGCATCATTCTGACCTACAATTACATTAAAATCATCTATCACGATTTCTTTTTCTTCATTAATTCCCTTGTATTGATGGATTTTTATTTTGGTCAGTATCATTTTCTTCTAATTGGTGGCAATGCCCACCGCAAAAAACGAGTGTGGCGTTTTCGGCTGGGTCGCGTTATGGGTGGTATTGGTTTCTTGTTTTTAGAAGTAGGTAATAGTTTTGGATCCAGGTTGTCATGCTGGGAGCAATATTTTTCTATCGAGCGTTGCGAGAAGCAATCTATGGGTTCTTAATTAAGCTGGTTTAGATACTTAAGTTGAAATTGGACCGTTTTTATCTTAGTTCTTCGACGTGCCTATTCATTATGAATGTAAGTGTATCTGATTTTGGCTAACAACTTACCCTTGTTAGAAAAATATTCGTTTTTTTTCAACCAAACCATTATCTAATTTTGTTTCAATTCTCTCACCTCCTTTTTCGGAAACAAGTTTTATTCCTGAACGGTAACTTTGACTATCTTCAAGGATTTTCCAAATTTCTTTATTTCCCTCGTTGCATTTAAAAGAAACCAATTTATTCCGGTTATCTCTCTTCTTCATACAATTACCGTTTCTTTGGTAATTATATGATTGACTCGATAATAGATCACCATTTTTATTATAGCGTTCTTCAGAAGTAAGCGTGCCGCCTTCATTATAATTCCATTTTCGACTTAGAATTCGTTGCCCATTTCTAACTCTGTAAAGAATACTATCATTAAGGTTTTTGTCTCTTAACCAAATTTGTTCAACAAGAGTATCGTTTTTTGAACTTATTTGCATTCTTCTTATTGAACGTTTTTCTAGGTTTTTAATGGTAACCATTGCATATTTTAACTTACCATTTTTGTCACGCATTTCGCCATAGGTAGTCATTCCATCATCAGAAAATTTGTATTTAGTTTCTCCAATTAAAGAGTCATTTATATCATATTCTTTCAATGATACTGCATTACCAAATTTGTCTAGTTCGTTAACAAGATAAGTCTGTTTTACTAAAGAGTCATTTTTATATTCAAAACCTTGAATAATCTTCTTAGTTATTCCATTTTCCACTAAAATTTCTTGCTCTTTATCTTGGGAATAAAGATTTGAAAATACTAATGTGAATATTATAAATAATAATTTTTTCATAATTAGATACATTGCTCACCGCATAGGGCCCTATTTGCATTTTCGGCTAGATCGCGTTAATGATAGTATTAGTTTCTGGGATTTAAAAGTAGGTAAATAATTCAAACGTCATTATTCACTTCAATCCAATAGCCGTTAGGATCTTGAAAATAAATTTGTTTGATCCCATCTTTTCTAACAAAAACCTGGTTGGGGACATCGTGCCAATCGGTAAATTCAATCCCTAAATCTTTTAAATGCGCAACCACCTGATCGAGGTCAGAAGTGGACAGGGCAAAATGAACTGCCTTATCGACCTTTATTTCTGATTCTGGCCTGGGAATCAAGTGAAGTTGTTTACCTTGATTCAGAGATAACCATCGTGTTTTTGAATTGGAAGCAGTATTCTCGATTTCATCAAATTGAAATACTTTCTGATAGAATTGAATGGATGTTTCCACGTCCTTGACAGAGAGAGCGATATGATTAAGGGTATAGTTCATATAAATGGGAATAAATTCAGAGAATGAATGGCTTATAAGGTTTTTTCACTTGATGTTTTCTGATACTCTTTAATTTGCTCCAATAATTCAGATGATCTTAGAATAGGATCCCATTCACTACCAGAGTAGAAAAAATTCCTGATTTTAGAGCTGCCGTTAGGATCATTAAGTTTTCTATATATCCAGTAAGATAGATAACTCAAGGCTAGAAATACAATGAAATTAACTCCTCCATAAATTAATGGATTATCTAGTAATCCGTCGATGCTTATCCAGCAAACAGACCAGAATGGTAGTTGAAAAACAGCCATGTGCAAACTCTTGGTGCTAGAAATCCTGAGCTGAGACAAAGTTTTTTGAGTAGACAGTACGCCTTCATCTCTTTTGATTTTGTTGATGAGGTACAACTGGTAGACATACATCGAAAGGATTGAAGTCATGATCAAAGCAATCGCTCCAAACCCTACGGCTACCAAAAAGGCCTCTGCAATTAATGCAATGCAGGCGATTGCGATCAAAATGGCCGTGTATGGTATTCCTATGATTAGAGCAGTCCATTTGGGTAGGTACAACCTGCTGATCTGTTTATCAAGTTTTAGTTTTGAGACATTTATTGCGATTTCTTTATTTATTGCTAGCATATTTTCAAGTTTTTGATCGTGTGATTTCCAGATGTTTTGTAATTCTAAATTTTCCATTTTATTTCTTTTTATAATCCTTGAATTTTTGTCTGAGCCTCTTTTTTATTCGAGAGGTTTTGGTGGTGATATTGGTCTGTGACGTGCTGAGGATATGTGCAATTTCCTTACTTTCTAAACCCTCTAGGTGCAACAGGATTAAAGCTCGATCTAGTTCTTTCAGTTCTTTGATAAATTTTCTGAGCAATTGTAAGTTTTCTTCTTCCAGATTTTGATCATCCGAAGCGGCAGTTTCGACAATCGGGTTGAGATTAACGCTCTTTTCCTTATGTGTTCTATTTTTCCTGTAGAATGAAATCGAAGTATTTAAAGCAATTCTGTAAATCCATGTGGACCATTTGTATTGACCGCTGTATCTTTCAATAGACGTCCAGATCTGCAAAGTGATTTCTTGAATCAGGTCATCTCTATCAGAGGGATCAAAGCAGTAGGTGTTAGCCACCTTGTAAATAATCCCTTTATGATTCTCCAGAACCCTTAGATATATTTTTTCCTTGTCCTTCAAATTAAATCCTGTTTACCACATTATTCGCAACGAGAATCGATTTGTCACACTTACTGCAAAAAATTATTTTGAAAGTAAATCTAACTTGTTATGTGTGATGTCGAGCAGAATGTGGGTAATCACTAGCATGGGAGCTGATTCCACCACTAAAAATAAACCTTTATAAAATGAAGAAATTAATCAACTCTTGACGCCCCTCTGCATGATCTGGAGATCTAAAACCTAATAATAGAGCCTAAAGTCGAGCAGTTTGCACAAGTCATAATGCTTATAAAACATACGCTCCACCAATTCACGCAGGTCATCGTTTTCATAAAATAGGCTGAAAAACACACGATCAATGGTATAGGCGCTCGTCATGCTTTCAGAGAGAGCGCCATAACCTGAAATGGCTCTAGCACCAGTAATGTCGATAAAATACTGTGATTCTTCATCAGTCAGGTCTAGTGTTTTTTTATTGGCAAAATGAATGATTTTACCTTCCATCTTGCCCTCAAACAATTCTGCAATTTCTTCCATACTGTAGTAATAACCATTGATCAAGATGCTATTTGCTTCTCCTGGGAAAACCAGGTAGATTATTTCATAATCGTCAAAATTATGATAATCATACAGCAACGCATCTAGACCCTCTTGCAATCCTTCAATAGTATCGCAAGTTTTGTAGATGCTGGATATGTTTTGTCTCAGGGCAATGTCCTCAAGAATTTGAACAACTGGTGTGGTTTCAAATTTTTCTACGTCTGGTACTACCTCCAGACAGTAGATGAAGTGATCAACATTTGCAGATAGGGTAGGGTGAGGTGTTGCCATAAGGCGGGCGGTATAATGCTAGGGGTAAAATTTTAATCCGTGCACGTGATTAAAAAGTGCACTTAATCAATCAGAATTCTAGGAAAACAGTAATAGCAGGAATATTACTTTTCATCCACTCGTGTCTCGCCGTTGCTGTATTCTTTTCCTAGAGCGATTTTGACACCGATGTTAAAATGAAAATTGGTCATATTTATTCCAAAGGATTCTGAACCTCGCGTAAAAGCCACAGGCTCACCAAAGGTGCTCGCAAAAGCCGGGTTAAAGAATAACTGCACCTGCTTTCTAAAATAATAATTAAACCGCAGGCCTAGCTCCGTGTAAATGGATCCGTCCTCGCTTTCTTCAGGTTGATAGAGGTTGAACTCAGGAAATTGTCCTATAAGAGGCTGTGCAACTGGTGTAATGGCCTGTTTGGGATCTGTGTTTAAAAAACTGTAACCCAGTCTACCGTAGGCGTCAAATTGGAATCTATTATCTCTCAGGGTTAACAACGGTCCTAGACTCAAGCTGGCTTTTTGATAATTTGCTATCTCGCGCACACCTGCAGCTTCATTAGTCTCCTGATCGTTTGCCCTGAATTCATTGTAGGCATGATTGAAACCCACGCTCAATGCTAGGTTTTTGATGAAGTAATATTCATACGACACTCCTATATTCAAACCAGCACCGGCTACGTTTTTAAATTCACCCATAGGTTGTGATACACCGAAGCCTACAGATAGATTATGTCGCGGCACCTCCCGCACGTGCAAGGGAATTTCATCATTCTCCTCAACTTCTTGTGCATAGCTCCAGAAAGTAGCAAGTAGTCCCAGCCCTAAAATTAGTCCGTTTCTTATCATACCTTAAAAATAGCATTAAAATAGATTTAAATGTGGAGGCTTGTCCCTAAAATTAAGTTTTTCTTGTGTCCGCTTTCGCGAAAGCGTGCTTACATTTAATCAAAATCAGAAAATTATGAGCGATAAAGAATTAGAAGGAAAATGGGATCAGGCAAAAGGAAAGGCCAAGGAAGAAGCTGGTAAAGCTACAAACGATAAATCCCTTGAAAATGAAGGTAAGGCAGATCAGGCTGAAGGTAAGGTCAAAGAAGGTCTGGGCGAAGCCAAAAGAAAAATCAAAAACACCCTGAGCGGAGATAAATAAGATGGAAAAACTAAATGACGACCAGCTCGATAAGGAGCTTGCCAGCGTACCTGGATGGGATCATTATGATGATGCCATTCACACGACCTTTGAGTTTGATAATTTCATGGATGCGTTTTCAGTAATGACCCGTATTGCCCTGGAGGCCGAAAAGATGGAACACCATCCCGACTGGCACAACGTGTATAACACTCTTGAAATCACTTTAAGCACGCACGATGCCGGCGGTCTTACAGAGAAGGATTTTAAACTTGCTCGCGCTATTGAACATATCGTAGGAGACGAGTAATTTTTTTACATTTAAATCAAAATCCCGAAATTCATTTGAGTTTCGGGATTTTTTGTTTTTCATATTTTGCCTACTGCCTACTGCCTACTGCCTACTGCCTACTGCCTACTGGGCCACGCACAATCATCCTCCCACACGCTTCACCTTGAAACCTCTTTCTTTTAAAATTCCCATGATCCTATCACGGTAATCACCCTGTATGATGATGGTGTCGTTTTTAAAACTACCTCCTACTCCCAGAGTGGTTTTGAGTTCTTTGGCTAGTTGCTTAAAATCCTCAGTTGCTCCGGTGTAGCCATCAATGATGGTATTTACCTTTCCTTTACGTTTCTCAAACTTGCAGAGAAGTGGATCATCCTGTAACCACAGTTGATCTTGATTCTCTTCTTGGGATTCATTTTCTTCCTTGAAGTCGTGGTCTGGAAATAGGTTTTTAAGTTGATCGCTCAGGTCCATCTACTAGGGTTTTATCAATTTCGTGAGTTTCTGGCATCTTGTCAAAGATCGATTCTTGGTCAGGACTCAAGATCGAAACTCCTTTTTGTAAGAGTAAATTATTTGGATAAGTGATGATCTCGCCTTCAACCGTGATCAAAAGAGTAAAAAATCCTTTGATGTCTTGAATTGTTGCCGTCACCGGTAAATCCTTATCGTGGATACGTATGCGGTCTCCTATCTTAAAGGGGAAGGTAAAATAAAGTATGAAACTTGCCGTGATGTTGCTAAGTATGCTCCAAGAAGCAAAAAGCGCCACTCCTACAACCGCAAATGTAGAACCTAACGCCACCCAGAAACCTTCATTTCTGAACCCCCAGACCAGGATCAAGGCGATAGCGCACATGGTCCAGATCACATATCCCACATACCGATTTACATACTGTTTGCGAAGCTCTGATCGCGAAACTTTTTTTGAAAGTTTTGTTGCACTCCAGATAATCAGCCTGTGGGCAATTGCCGTAGCGATTACAAGTCCTACGCTAAGTATAATTTCTGTTTGAGTTATGAATTCTTCCATTATTGAAGCTCCAGGCTATCTCTCAAGACCGTATTTTCATGTTTGTTTTGATTCCAGTAATCAGTCATGATTGATTTCTTTAAGGAACCTGTGGATACCTGTGGAGTGCCACCATCATTATATCGATCCATCCAGTTCAGTATTTTGAAAGGAAATTGTTTTTCGGTTTTAAAAGCTATGGTACGCTCAAGTTCTGGATATTTAACGCTGTATAGAAACCCATCAGAAAGCTCACTCAATTTTGCTACGGCTTCATAGGGTCTGGTTTCTATATGCTTTAATCTCAAAAATTCAATAGATGGTATAACTTGTATATCTCCTGTAGGCATTTCTTGAGGGCTTAGCCTCAACCTTAAGGGGATCTCATTTTCTAACATCTGAAAGTCGATCTTAAAATTTTTGTTTCCTTCTTTCTGGAAATAGGAGTGCAGCTCAACATCATAGCTATCGTTGTCTCTTTTCAACTGTTCAAAGGTGAGTCCACACCATTCTTGGATACTTCCTACTGCCTTGAGAGCATGCTCTTGTGTGTCGAGGGGTAGAAAAGTACTGCTCATTATTTTGTAGGGATAGATTCCCGTTATAAAATCACGAGTGGCATTGAGCTTCAACACTCTTACATCTGACTCGCTGGGAATATCAGATTTAATCAATTCATTTCTATCAAACGGTTCCGTAACAAAAATCATAACCGCGGTTCCTTCACGCATTTCTCCATAGCGTGCCTGACTGAGCTCGTAGCTTGAAATTTCTGCTTTCCCTTGATACCAGTAATCAGAGAAATCTGTCGAGAGTTTTCTTTCTTTTACGATCGTGCTCTCTGTTTCTAATTCTTTGTGGGTTGCTGTGTCCTCAGTTTGATTTTCCATCGTCTGATTACATGACCATAGAAATGTCGTAGCAAATATGATTAAACCTAATTTTTTCATGCTTTTGAGGCTTTTTACAAAGGTAATTTTTATGCAAGCAATGATGTGAAAATAATGTCAAACATTAGCGGTTTAAGCTGTGGGCTTCGCGCTATGAGTCGTAAGCTAGATATTCCAAATTCCAAATTCCAAATTCCAAATTCCAAATTCCAAATTCCAAATTCCAAGTTCCAAATTCCAAGTTCCAAATTCCAAGTTCCAGGTTCCAAGTTCGAAATACCAAATAGCAAATTATAAGTTGCAAGTTTAGACCTAAAGCTTCAAATTTTAAACTCACAAACTCACAAACTCACAAACTCACAAACTCACAAACTCACAAACTCAAATCTTACGCTTCTTTTACCTTTTCCTGTAGCATCTTGATCTGATCACGCAGTTTTGCAGCCTCCATGAAGTCTAGGTCTTTAGCCGCCTTCTCCATTCTCTTACGGGTATCTCTTATTTTTTGCTCAATCTGGGCTTTGCTGAGGTATTCTGCTTCTTCTTCAGCTGCTTTGAGGGTCAGAGTTTCCTCAATGGCATAGGTCGCTGCATTTTTGCGGTAGAGCGCAGACTCAAGGGTTTTCTTTATTGCCCGCGGCTCTAGTCCATGTTCTTTGTTATAAGCCATCTGCTTCGAGCGGCGGTACTCGGTTTCATCAATGGTTTTTTGCATGCTCTCCGTGATCTTATCGGCATAGAGTATGGCAAGTCCGTTGACATTGCGAGCGGCACGTCCTATGGTTTGGGTAAGAGATCGGTTGTTTCTTAAAAACCCTTCTTTATCGGCATCGAGTATGGCGACTAGTGAAACTTCGGGTAGATCCAGACCTTCTCTCAATAAATTTACTCCTATCAAGACATCAAACAGGCCTCGACGTAAATCAGACATGATTTCCACACGTTCCAGAGTATCTACATCACTATGAATGTAGCGGCAGCGCACATTGATGCGTGTCAGGTATTTGGTAAGTTCCTCTGCCATACGCTTCGTCAGCGTCGTCACGAGAACACGTTCATCTCTTTCTTCTCTTTTTCTAATCTCTTCTACGAGGTCGTCAATCTGATTCTGACTAGGACGTACCTCAATTATGGGATCCAGAAGACCTGTAGGCCGTATGATTTGTTCCACGTAAACCCCTTCACTTTTAGCCAATTCATAATCGGCTGGGGTGGCGCTCACATACAACACTTGATTTTGAAGAGCTTCAAATTCTTCAAATTTCAAAGGTCTGTTATCCATTGCGGCGGGTAGCCTAAAACCATAATCCACCAGATTTTCTTTTCTGGAACGGTCGCCGCCGTACATTGCACCTACCTGAGGTACGCTCACATGGCTTTCATCGATAATCATCAAGTAATCTTCTGGGAAATAATCAAGTAAACAGAACGGTCGCGTGCCCGGTTCCCGACCATCTAAATAACGTGAATAGTTCTCGATACCAGAACAATAACCCAGCTCTCTAATCATTTCCAGATCAAACTCCGTTCGTTCTTGGAGTCTTTTAGCCTCTAAGGGTTTCCCTATTTCTTTAAAATATTCCACTTGTTTTCCAAGGTCGATCTCAATGCTGTGGATGGCGTTGTTCAAGACATTCGGCGAGGTAACAAACATGTTTGCTGGATAGATCGTGATCTGCTCAAAACGCTCGATCACTTTACCATCGGTTGGATTAAAGCGCTCAATTTCTTCGATCTCATCGCCAAAAAAGTGAATTCTGAACGCCGTATCTGCATAACTAGGGAATACATCTAACGTATCACCCTTGATTCTGAAATTCCCTCGATTGAAATCAGCTGTGGTTCTGGAATACAGCGATTGCACTAATTTTTGGAGTAAATCTGTACGTGCGATAACCTGGTCGCGCTGCACGCGTACCACATTCTTCTGAAATTCTACGGGATTCCCAATACCATAAAGACAACTCACAGATGCCACTACTATGATGTCACGACGTCCAGATAGTAGGGAAGAAGTGGTGCTCAAACGCAGTTTCTCAATTTCCTCATTAATAGACAGATCTTTCTCAATGTAAGTACCACTAGTAGGGATAAAGGCCTCTGGCTGATAGTAATCGTAGTACGATACAAAATACTCGACCGCATTATCTGGAAAAAAGGTTTTGAACTCGCTATAAAGCTGGGCCGCAAGCGTTTTGTTGTGACAGAGCACCAGCGTAGGGCGTTGCACCCGTTCCACTACATTTGCCGCGGTGAAAGTTTTTCCACTACCAGTAACGCCTAGCAAGGTTTGATAGCGTTCTCCAGCCTCAATTCCGTTAGCGATTTTATCAATGGCCTGCGGCTGGTCACCAGTAGGCTCAAAGTCAGAAACGATCTTAAAATCCATAGTTGCAAAAATAGTGTTTGGGTAATTCCGCTTTCGCGAAAGCGTCGTTAAAAAGAGCCATTAACAAGCTTCTATCTTAAATACAGATGAAGGATTTCACCTATCTCTTAAGCGTAAAATGTCCCTTGAAATGCTGCCCGTCTGGCAGTTCCACGAGGTACCAATAATCTGTACTGGGCATGGCGTTACCGTTAAAATTCCCGTCCCAACCAGGCCCCAATGGATCCAGCTGCTTGAGCAACTTCCCAAAACGGTCAAATACGAAAACACGCGCCTCTGGTATGGAGTTGATCTCAGTCACCTGCCAGAAGTCGTTGAACCCATCATCGTTAGGCGTAAAGAAAGGTTTTGCGCCTACAATGGTCGCGGTTGCAGTAGCAGTATCACAGGCATTCTCACCTCTCACGTAAATGGTGTACGCACCAGGCACTAAGTTTTCAAAACGAGGGCTGTCTTGAAAAACAAAATTATCAAGGCTGTAAGTCCATGGGCCGCCGTTGCGCACACTCACTTCAATGCTGTTTTGGTTTACTCTGAACTGAGTGACTTCTATTTCTGTAATTTCAATTTCATCAAAAGGTACGACCTCAATCGTCGCACTATTGCTGCAACCTTTGAAGTCGGTAACTTCAACCGTATAGGTCCCAAAATCAACTACTTCAATAGAGGATACGTCAGCACCGTTGCTCCATAAATACTGGTCGTAACCAGAAATGGCTGTCAGAGTCACTCGATCTTCAGGACATTTCACAATGACATCCTGATCTGTGACTATAGGCAGAACGCCTACTTCAATATCTATAGGTTCTACCAAGGCACATTCTGAGTTGGCAGTATTCTCAACCCGCATCCATAAGCGCTCGGTACGCTCTTCATTGAAAAAAGGGCTGGTCAAAGGAAGTTTGTTATCAATAGCTTCTTCTTCATTTGCATGGAAGCTGATATTCATGGGTTCGGAATTTGCGTCTTGAACTTGATCTGCAAAGAAGAAGTTCAGGTCAAATGCTTCTACGCCATCACCGCTGGAGTCATCACAAATGAAGAAAGTGCCGAAGGGTGGGGTTTCTGGAAACGCATTGACCTCGATAAAAAAGCTTTGAAATACGGGACAGGTGGGTTGGGTGGTGTATTCATACCTTATAAAAATTTCTTCCCGCCGTTGCCGATTTTCATATGGTAAGCTGAATGCAGCAACTTCATTTTGCGCGTTTAGTAGATTATCATAAAAGGTTATGTCCACTAAGCTCTCGTCAATATCGATGAGGTTTTGTTCAGCGATTTCCAGTAAGTTAAAAATTTCTACACCATCGTTTTCTGGACCGTCACAAAGCTGTTGATCTTCGATAGAATTCACCTTAATAAAAGGAACAATCTCTATGTCAAAAGCAACAATTGCTGAACAGTTTGCACCATCCAGACGATCTACCCGCGCAAAATAAGTTCCTGAGCTTACCGTATCTGAGCTGACAAGCGCATTTTGATCTTGCTCAGCATTTTCTCGGGTTCTGTGGATGCTGGCTTCAAAAACATTTGAGCTTTGGGACCCAAGAGCTTCTTGGTATATCTCATCCAGACTAATTGTAATAGCTCCCGTGTCAGCAGCGTTGTCGCAATAGAATTTAGGCTCGACGGTGTTAGCCATTGGAGCTTGAGGAATCTGTATAATACGGGTTACTACGTAGTTCTGAGTAGGTGTAGTAATGGACAAAGTAACCGAGTAAGTTCCGGCATTATCATAAGTGTGTGTAGGATTGGCCTCGTTAGAGATGTTGTTGCTACTTGCTGGATCTCCAAAATTCCACAAAACTTGAGAGTCAGCACACTCGCCTATTAAGTCAGTAAAAAATTGAGAAGGCAAACCGCTACAGCCTATTTCAACTCTTAAGGAGGGTTCAAATTTAAAGTTGTAGAAAGGGGGGAGGCCTTCGGTTGCTAAGGTACCCGGTAGTAATTGAAGACCAAATTCAGAAAAATTGCAATTAGTACCAGCGAGATTGGGATCATTGATAACGCTCAACCACCTGGTATTTTCTCTGGTGTAATAAATTTTATTGTCGGGACCGCGTTGTAGAGCTCCTCGCGCTATATCATCATTAGGATCGTTAGGATCGGTCTGGAAGACAATAAAAGGATTGTCTTCAAAGCCCTGTTGCGTTAAATCATATTGATAAAGAAAGCGTTCTCCTACACCATTTCTGCAACAAGGCTGTCTTCCTCCGGTATCCGTATTAAGATCTACATAGAGCTTAGAAGAATCTGAAGAAAACTCGGCTCCATAAGCGTAGAGGTTATCAGGAATTTCTAGGCGTTGTGGTGATCTTACTGTTCCGGTTTGTGAGTTGAAGTCCAGAATCCAAGCTCCTCTACCCACGCGGTTAGGCTGGTTTGAAACGACGAGATCAGGAGTCATGAAGGCAATTTTTGTCCCATCTGGTGATATTCTCAGATAGCCACGTCCATCGTCTTCTATCCTGGTGCCTACGCTGCTGCTTTGGACGGTTTCATTTAGGTCAATACCATCTGGTGTCAGTTTGTAGGCAAAAAATCGATCGTATAAAATTTCAGGCGACACAAGGTCAGTTTCTCCGTAGACTACGATCCATGCGTCTGTGCCGTTAGCATGTTGGGTCGCAAAGATTTTTTCTGAACAGCTATCAAGTAAAAGAATATTTTTTTGACCTTGAACCACGTCTCCCAATCCATTATTCAATCTCATGTCAATGATGGAATAGTGTAGTCCAGGATCACGCTGATAAGCTCCTAGCGTGAATACGTAAAAAATGTCACTACTTTCAGGGAGTGGAACAATAATGGCAGATTGTGTACTGGAATCGTCTCCTTCCAGGTCTTGACCGTTAGGCATGATATTGCCAGCACGGTCATAGACAATTTCACCATCAGTATAAAAAAGCAAGTCTCCACACACATTAGATATCGAGGCGCTTCCTTCAAACGTATCAAGCTGGCCGGTAACGGGCAGTACAGAATTTGCGGAAAAGTTCAAGCCCGCATTCTGACCAAAAAACCACCAGTTGTTCTGGTTTTGGCCATAGCTTAAAACGCTACATATCAGTATTCCTAAAGTGATGAGGTGCTTCACTTTATAAAAATACGATTTAGCTAGGTACTGGATGAATTATTTACGCTTTCCCTCGGTCGCCCTAGGCTTGCCGACGGCGCAGCGCGAAAGCCTAACAGAAAAAAAACTACCTTCTACTTAATCTTCCAGCCACAAATCGCGGTACTCATGGTCACTATCATAACGGTCTGCCTGTGACTGAATATTAAAGGTGCGATTGCGAGGGTCGTTTCCTACACCGCTGTTGTACATCCAGTTGCCATAATTGGAATGCACGTCGTAATCGATGAGAATGTGTTCAAAATAGGCTGCCCCCAGTCTCCAGTCTTGCTTGCGGTGCATGGACCAGTAGCTCGCGACATTTTGCCTACCGCGATTGCTCATAAAACCTGTGGCGGCGATTTCTTTCATATTAGCATTCACAAAATCTTCATGAGTCTCACCATTGATCCATTTTTCAAGTTCGCGCTTGCTTGAGTCCCAGTCATATTCCTTTTGTAGAATTCCGCCTAAATCAAAGATTTTTTCCTGGTGTTTGAGTGAAACATACTTGAAGAAGTCGCGCCAGATCAACTCAAAGACCAGCCAATATGTATCTTGGTTTTTCTTGATTTCCTTCTCATATTTTTTCACTTCATGATAGATCTCACGCGCGCTTATGCAACCGTGAGCCAGCCATGCGCTGAATTTGCTGCTGTAGTCGGTACCCACGAGACCATTGCGGGTTTTCTTGTAGTCTTGAAGTTGCTTGGTCTCCCAAAAATAATGCTGCAAGCGTTTCCAGGCTGTCTCGCTGCCACCTTCCCAAGGAAAGGCTGAGCGCTCATCTTTTTCAAAAGTTTCCAGGCCTAAATCTTCCAGACTTGGAATCTCGGTTTCTTGCACATTTAAAGCTTCTTGCTTATATCCTTCTATAGAAACTAGTTCTCGTACCCTAGATTGTTTCTCACTTTTTTTACGGAACTCGGTAAAAACCTTGGGGATTTTTTGAAAAGTCTCAAAAGGAATGTCATCTGGATGGTACAAGAACTGATCGTACGTGCGGTGTCCTTTTGGTTTATGATCCAGTTTATCCAATTCGACTCCGAGATCATTTTCTTGATCCAGCTCATCTTTAGTCCATTCTTTTTGAAGATAGATGTTTTTAATGTCATATTCTTTAACCAGACCAGGAATAATCTTTGCTGGTTGATTGTAGAATACGAGAAGCGGTATGTTGTATTCCTGAAGTTGTTTTCTGAGATCTGATACACTTTCAATGATGAATTGAGCTCTATACTTCCCAGTCCTGTTGAAGGGTAAATCGATGTCCACATCCATATTAAAATCCCTACTTTCATAAAAACGCGGGTCAAAAAAGTAAATTCCCATTACCGGTCCATCTGCTTCACAGGCTTTTTTCAAACTTTGATTATCCTGTGTTCTTAAATCGTTTCTAAACCAAACTAGGTTCATGTTTTCAATTTTTAAATATTTCAGCTCTATTTTGAAATTACTGATTTGTTAAATATAAAATTTCGTTTATTCTAAGCTCTAAGCTCTAAGCTCTGAGCTCTAAGCTCGGACTTCAAGCGCGATTCGACACCCTTCGACTCCGCTCAGGGGGCGAGCTCAGCGGGACACCCCAACCCTCGATTCCTTTTTGACAAATGAGCCCAGAGTTTCTCAAGGGATGGTAATAAAAATTCCAAATCCCTATTTTTCTTAACTCTTAACTCTTAACTCTTAATTCTTAGTTCTACATTGTTTGCTGCAATACTTCACGTTATCCCAATCCTTTTCCCACTTTTTGCGCCAGGTGAATTCGCGACCGCAGGCTGCACAAATCTTGGTCGGTAAATTATGGGGATTACGGAACAAGGATTTTTTCTTGCTTTTCATTCTTCGATTTCGTGCGGCAAGGTGTGGAGGTCTTCACCCACCTGAGCGTAACTCCAGCGTTCTTTGATATTTGCTTTCGCGTAAGCGTCTAAACCGTTAATCGTTACCGTTCCGGCACGTTCAAGGTTTACAAACCCATCGTCTAGTTGCAAACCGTCGTTCATATAAATGTCTGTGATGCGACAGATGACCAGAATACATTTATTTTCTTTCAAGTAATACTCATTTTCGTAACGAGCGCCTACTTGTATGGCAGCGCCCTTGACAAAAGGTGCTTTAAATCCGTCGCGAACCTCCCTTTCAATATTCAATTCTTCAAATTCTGAGATTTGAGGATCGTATTTTGCACTACTCTGGTGAGCTCTTGCGACTAGATCCATGTTGAGATGGTTCAATGTGATGTGTCCAGTTTCTTTCAAATTTTCATAAGTATGACCTGCACCGTGACCCAAAGGGCGCTGCACAAAACTGAACATAGCCGGATTGCTTCCTAAGTGGGTTACACTACTGAAAATCGCAACATTATCCACTCCATCTTTGGATTGCGTACCCAGCAGATTAGCACTTTTAAATCCAGTTATGCTGTTTATGAGGTTGCCGCGATAGATGCGCTCCATTTCAACCAGATCTCGAATCGTAAAGTGTTTCATTTGTTTAATGTAATTGCTCAAAACTAAAACAAAACAAATGCTGTGAACGGATGACTGCTTTTAAACTTTTGCCAAAAGCCTATAAAATCCTATTGTAGAAAGCAATTTCAGTTTAATTTTTTTATTGCTCTAATTTGGAAAAAAAGAAACATTACTTGTCTTATCCAGATGGTAAAATTTTTTAGCTGCTGCTATGCCAACTGTTCGCGTTGGCTTGTCGTGATTCGGAGTGAAAGACTATAATCTCCATCAAGAAAAAAAGTATAAATCTGGAATACAACTAAATATGTCAAGAGAAGTACTTGACATGATCAGAAATCTTATGGATTCCACGGTACGGTAGAATTTTTTGAAATACAATGATGTCTTTTGTTTGTAATGGAAGCTCAGATTCTATCGTGAAGAAATTATACGCCATATGCCTTATTGTAGTCATTTTAGACTAGATCTAGATTTGATGAAACTCTTCATGAATGAAACTTTCACATCAAATAGGCGCGATCATAACCAGCTTAATTTTATTGAGTTGCGAGGAAACCTGTTGCCAGATTGAGTACACCCAGCTCGCTTTGGGTGATCAGATTCCGTATCTGCTTCAAAAGTACGAGCTCAGAAACAACGGTGTTCTGACCGTAGAAAAGACAGAATACAATTCCTATAACGATCCGTCTGTGCTCAATCGTTACAGCACTTCATATTCTACTTTCAGGCAAGGCTATCTAGAGCATTTCAGCGAGGAAAAACTCAATGGTGATCGCTACAGTCTTATGGAAACCACTTCAGTCTGGAATGAAAAGCGCTTCCGCCCGCTTGTATATACCTATCACCGCAATGAACAGCTACAGTACAGGGATAGTTTGGTTTATGACAGGGAGATGCGTTTGGTCCAGGGACACAGCCTTTCTGGCATTCTGGATCTTTCCTATGATAGTGATAACAAGCTAGTCGAGAAATCCTTTACCAGAAATGGTTCAAAGCAATGGACCACTAAGTACCTCTACGATGGCCGGGAACTGGAACGTGAGGAATTTTATATGCACAAGACTGGTGAACCTGTAATGTCATTGATGTCTCGCTTTCGCGAAAGCGAAATAATTCAATACCGTATCAAAAATGGAGAAGAGGAACTGGATAGAACCATTACCGTAAATAAGAATGGCGACCCGCTTATAACTAAGGGTAAATATGGTGTCATTAGAGATTTAAGCTATGAATACGATGAGCGTGGTAACTGGGTTTTGCGTGTAGATAAGTCGGAGGATGGTCAGTATTATGCCACGCATCGTGAAATTACTTATGAAGATGGAGCAATTACCGGTGATGAATGGACACCCGAGAAAATTGCTGAAAAACTGAATCTGACCTATGACAAGAGAGCCTACGATGCTTACCTCGCAGAATTAGATTATAAAAGACCCAAGTCATAATGCATAAAAACGATTGCCTCGTGGTCATAGTTGTCTTGCTTTTGCTCATGCCCACGATCTTAGTACGGGCACAAATGAGAAAGGAGCATGCTCCGGTCAAATTTCGCAAGATCTATTATAGATATGGCACTA
The DNA here is from genome assembly GCA_964631155.1 of uncultured Flavobacteriaceae bacterium. GTDB lineage: Bacteria > Bacteroidota > Bacteroidia > Flavobacteriales > Flavobacteriaceae > Nonlabens. The sequence continues at coordinate 52,044 of CAZVYO010000009.1, read as the reverse complement.
CCGTGGGCAGTACAGCGGCAGATGCCTCATGGATAAACACGCTGCCCACGACGCTTCAACAAGAATAAAATGAAAGAATTACTTCCATTTATGGCTACGGTTTTTGGGATCACAACTGGTGTGGCATTGCTCGTAATCCTTATCGCCCAGTACAACAAGCGCGTAGGTTTTGTGCTGGTAAGAATCGTACTCACCACAGCCGCGGTATGGTCACTATGCACCAGCTGGATGTGGTTTTATGCCATGGCAACTTATTTGAGTTTACCTGTTTTATTCTTAGGAATTATCCTATTGATTTATAGTACTAATAAAATGGGCTGGTCGAGGTTTAATAAAATAAGTGCTGGGGTATTGATCGCTGCTACTTTGAGTAATTTGGCTTCTTACCTGTGGTGGTTTCAGTAACCCAAATACGACAGTTGCCCTATGGTATGGCCGCCAGCAACTTTTGATCTTTACGATAACAAACTAAAGATCATGAAAAACAGAATCATCTTTCTTTCCCTCCTTTGTGCAACCCTCTTAATCAGTTGCGAGCAAAAACCAGACAAAGTCACCGTCGAGGGCTGTGGCGAAGAAAAAACTCTGGTCGTAGACGATGCATACAATCAAAAATACGACTTAGATCCACTCAATTTCACGCTTTCCTATTATAGCGATGTACCTCAAGAAGTACCTGAAGAAGGTAAAGGATATGGAACTTACGCAAAATTTGTAAAGAACGATGGAGATCACGTAATGGAAGAGTTGCGTCTCAACAGCTGGAGCGCCACGGGAATGAATGCAAAGAATAAAGATAAAATGATGAGGGACATTCTCAAAAACACGATGGGAATTCTGGAATTTATGTATGAGGTGCAAGATGTTAAGGAAAGTAAACAGACCATCGAAGGTAAAGAGTATTGGGTTTCAGACGCCGTCGTTATTGAGAAATCTGAGACTAAGAGTGAAAACCCTACAAAATACCTTGTTCGCAACACGCTTATGGCACCTAGTGATACCGCCAGCCGCGGTCTTGCCGTAGTACAACGAGCCCACCCAGATTCAAAGGTGAAATCCCACGACGATTTTTATTCAAAAGCTTGTACGGCTCTTGTAGTGAGTACGATTGATTTCTCAATTCAATAAATCTCTTTTAGCTAAATCTGTTAACCATGAAAAGTTACATAATCCTTTTTGGGTTGGTTATAATCCAAGCTGTTGGCATAGCACAGCCTAAATCCTACGACTGGCGTAACGCTCCAGAAAATCCATTTACTCCCGATCAGATAAACCGTATTGATCGGCAGGGTGAATTTTTTGGTGAAGTCATGGCAACAGGAGACAAGTGGTATGATAGAGAAGGTAACTTGCTCAATTCCAGTATCGTGACGGTAGGTGATGAGGTAGCGGCAGATCATAATGCTACTACTGTACAAAGAGATCCCCACGGACAAACTGTTACTGAAGTTTCCTATACCGCTGGGAAACCTGAAACCACACTCTACAATTATGATCAAAATGGAAATATGCTCTCCTGGGTGTCGACTCCCAGTAACAAAAAGACAATTTATACCTACGATGATCGAGGTCGTGTAATCAAGGATGTCTATTCAAGCGACACCTTTGAATATACTACCGTGTATACCTACAGTAATAAGGGAAAGACCCTCGTGGTTGATAAAAAGGAAACCAATAAAGACGGCGTACTTGTCAATCATTACATTAAAGAATACCGTGAAGGATTGATACGATCATCTGAAGAAGTAGGGCAGGGCAAGGATACGTTTACCTATGAATTTGATGACAAATACAACTGGGTAAAGCGCTATAAAAATGGAAGTAAATATGTGGACGACCAGCGCAGCATCTATTACCACGATCAAATTAACCCCAATGATTTCAATCAAGTAATTGCAAAAGTAGCCAAGGGCAATTATGGTAGATATATTCTTGAATCAAGTGTGGCAGGAATTCCTGTCAAAACCAACAAGGCTGGTGATTACCATTTGATTTATAATCCGTTGAAAAAAGAATATCATACTCTTTTCAAAGTTGATGATCAGCTCGTAGAGGCTAATTTGGGCAAGGAGCTGGAAACCAAAAGTCTGGGAGAAAACAAATCGATTCTGAAGATCATGGGACTGCGATTTGTAAATGGCGTGAGACAGTATTAACCTAAAACTTTCAACATTAAATCTTTAAATCAGAACATCATGATAAAGCACCTATTCCTTCTATTCCTTATTTGTGGCAGCGTGCAAGCTCAAAACAAGCGCAATCCTAATGCCCCTCAAAATCCTACTGCGCTCAATTATTGGAGCCAGGATTTTGGACTTGCGGGTAATGTCAAGCAAAGTGTGACCACCACGGTGAGTGACGATGGCACAAGTGTAGAAACCTATCTCTTTGACGAGCAGGGTAGGCTGATTTCAAGCGATTCTGAATATGAGCCGTTAGAACTGCAATATGCTGACAACGAAATAAATGTAAAAATCAATAATGGTAATAGAAAGTGTTTTCTAAAAGATGGTAACATCGTTAAGAGCACTCATGAAGATGGTGCCGTCAAGGAATACAAATATGACAGCAACAATAATCTCACAGAGATCCTATACAACGGCAGCGATTATACTGAAAAAGTTGTTTTTAAATACGATGCGCAGAATCGCGTGATTGCAAAAACCAGTTACTGGAACAATGATTTCCAGAATACGATCGAATACCGCTACTTTGGGGAATCTGATAATCTTCAAGTCGAGCAGTCAGATAAAGAAGATAGCACTAGACGAGCAACTTATTATTATAGTAATGGAGCTTATCAAAACGTGTATCATGATGTTTTGGGTCAAAAGTCCATGTCAAACGTCAAATATGACAAATTTGGCAACTGGATTTCCTATAGTGACAATCGATTTGGAGGAGAGGTAACCCGCGAGATAACCTATTTCTAAGTTGTGAAGATTTCTATTCGAGCCCTATCGATATTTTTTGTGCTCGCTTTCGCGAAAGCGGAATTCTCAACAGCGCAAGGGGTGGATTACCGCCACATACAAACGCCGGTGAAAAACCAGGGATTGCGTGGTACTTGCACGGCCTTTGGAGTGGCAGCAGCTTTAGAAACCGTGCCAGCCATGCCAGCCGATGTAAGCGAGCAATATTTATATGCAGCCCTCAAGCACAGCCAGCCTGGCTTGACCTATGAGGAAGGCGCGTTTTTGAGCAGTTATCAAAAGCCATTGGCTACCTATGGCGTGGTAAGCGAGGAGATCATGCCATACGACGGTAAGCCGCTTGAGTGGGAAAGCGATACTAATGATTTTACCCGATTGATCAAGGGTGCACAGGTAGGAAGCATAGGTTTATATCAGTTCCAGCAGTTTGCCAGCCAAGGTATTTTAGAGAAAGATTTTATTTATTATGACGAGACGGTGGCTCATGATATTGATGAGATGAAGCGATTACTCGTGGCCGGCGTTCCCAGCATTGCCGTGCATTATACTTATGTCCACGCGCCCGCCTGGTCGCAGGCAAAAATATCTGCTGAGAATCCCTTGTTGCCCACGATAGGATTGCAACTACCTGACGGCAACAAGCGCTATGTAGATGTTTACAATTCTTATGAGGGCGACCTAGTTGCAGATATATTTAGTGGAAAAGTTCCCTATTACCTGATTGAACCTACGACCAAAATGGAAGATGGCAGTATGCGACAGAACTACGGTGGCCATGTGGTGACCATTGTAGGTTTCAATGATAAGGGGTTTATTTTCAAGAATTCATGGGGAACAGATTGGGGCGATGCCGGTTATGGGTACATTTCTTACGCCGCTCACAAAATCATGGCACGTGAAGCCCTGTTTTTTGCAGAAGCCAATATACTCTACCCAGAAAAATACAGCGATCTTAAATCAGATTCCCGCATCGACCTTAAGAGCACATTATTTCTGGATGAAAATGCACAACCACAATTTTATTTAACGCTGGATCAATCTTTTGATCCGGTAAAAATCAAGCAAGCCGAGTTTAGGGTTTTTGATTCTCGCAATCAGGAATTGATGACGGAAACAATTGCATTTGAGAACGATCAGCAAAAATTATTGGGCTTCAAACCTTTTGAGGATCGATTGATGCCTCCAGATTTTCTCTTGAAAAATGGTCACATTAATGTAAATGTAAAAATCACAGGCGATAACGACATGGAGATCATACGCTATTACCGAGCGATTACCGCAGGTGTAGGTCAGTATAAAACACGAGACCTTGAAAATGCTCATCAGATCAATCCACCGCAAATGACTGGTGCGGTTTTTAATGAACTATTTGTTTTTGATGGGGATAACATGGGCTTCAATGTGAGACCTACAGATTTTCACCGTGCCATTCAACAAAGCAAAGTTGATTTCAACACCGTTGCTGGACAGACAAACCATGCGGTACTTTATAAGGATGCGCCATTTCAGTACGCTCAATTTAAATTCAGTAATCATTCAGACCGCGTGCTGGAAGAGGTTGAGTTGGTTTTTGAGACAGAGCAACAGGCGATCGATTACTTCAGCAAGAACTTTAAGAATTTCAAGTCTGATATTTACCGGGTGAGTTCTACCAACAAGGAGTTAACCCTGCTCAGAGAGAAGATTCCATATAAGGCGCAAGTGTGGCAGTTCAATAACAAAATCTTTATGGCGGTAAAGCTGCCGGGAGGTAAGTGGAGTAATTTGTAGATATAAGTGATTGAAGTTGTTTAGGGATATCGCTTTCGCGAAAGCGTAAACTTTAAATCTCCTGTTCATTTTTAAGTCAGTTGCCTTATCTCAAATCTTTATTTTATAGAAACCTTTTAATGGATCAAAACAACAAAATGAGAAAATTTTTCACCATCATATGCTGTTCATTAATCTGTAAAGCTGTTGCTCAATACAAACCTGATTTCACGATAGCTCCCGTAAATCCAGTCGCTGAAATACATACCTTAAATGCTGAACATGTAAAAGGTGACGTATATGCCGTAGACGGTCAGGTATATGACAAGAATGGGATTCAGCTATGGAGTGGTTTATCAGGTAAGATTTATGAAGTCTGTCCCTATACCAAACAGCAGGCTCAAAAATTTAATAAATCCTACTGTTTGAGAGATGACAAAGGACGTCTAGTAGAGAAAGGATATTATAAAGATGGAGCCTTGAGTTTGTCCAGTTATACCTACAAAAACAACTTATTAATCAGAGTCGAACATACCTCAAATATTCAAAATTATGAGTACGATCAGAAGGGAAGAATTACTAAAGAGATAATTACTTATAAAGCAGCTAATGACAAGCCAGAAAAGACCACTTATAGCAAGTACACCTATCAACTGCTAGATGATAACGTTTTAAAGGTGAGTATAGAAAGCCAAAACCAAGACAGGAGCATCTCTAATTACGCCTATCATTACAAAGACGGTTTAATTATTTATTCAGTCCATGATGATTATGAATACCAGTATAAATTTGATGATCAGGGTAACTGGATTTACAATCGGTTTTCTGAGAAAGATGATAGATTCGGTAAAAAAGAACGTTCCATAATTTATTATTCTGATTTTGTAAAACCCAAGTTTCATTTTCAACCTGATCCCACGATCCAGTTCTCTAACACCCTTCTTCCTCATGTTAATGGAAAGATTCTCAGAGGCTCAAAAATTGAACTTGTAGGTAAGATGGAGCGTGCCTATTTGTTCTATTATCTACCCGAGATCAACTATTACATCATACCAGATGCAAAAGCGATTCCTATACTGGACGGCAAGGTGTCAAAAGCCGATTCTAAAGCAGTCTATAATACGCAAATGGCCTATTACCGCAACATTGACAGTAAAAGTTATGTGGTATATGACAAGGGAGAAAAGTTGAAAGACTATTCACATTTTGGAAAGAATTGGGTGTTCTTACAAAATGGAGATCCGGTCATTACCGTCAACAATGAGCCTACCTACATCCTCAAAGATTATTATCAGGCAAGGGATCAGGAACTCATGCCTATTATACCCTACAAAGGTGAACCACTCAAAGAAGATACCGCATTAAATCTACCTTCTAAAAGTTTGCCCTTGAGTGAAAAGGCAAGAAAATATGTTGAGATGAAATCCTTAGGCTCTTATAAAGCCAGATCCCTTTTTCTCAAGGAAATAGAATCATTCAAAGCGGATGGAAAAACCCTACAAGAAATAGATGAATATTATCTCGACGTTTTCAATGAATTATATGATCATGATTTTGAAGAAGGTTATGAGTTCATGATGCTTGTTCCCATCAATATCGTCGAAAATCTGATGCCTAAAATTGATGCTGATAAACGTTCTGCGATAAAGACACGCAGCAGGGAGGAACTCAGAAAATATAATGCTAGGAAATAACTCAAATTAGGTCAACTGCCGTATTTCAATCTGGAATGGATTAGGGCATCTTTGGATTATAGTTGATTCTTCAATAATCTATAAATTAGAATGACCACAAAAATCCAGTTTATCGCATCAAGAATATTATTCATCTCGATCATATTGACATCGAGCAAGGTGGTTTCACAAAATGTAATATTAAATCCAGCAGTTGACATAAAGATCGCACCCTTAAATCCCACCGCAACGGGTCAGTTTGTAAAATGGCATGAGTATGCAGATGGAATCGCAATCGCTGATAAGAACAGATACAATGAACAAGGTCTAACCGTCCATAACGGCGGTAAAACCATCATGGATTTCATTAACCAATCGACTGAAGACGCTGCGCGTGACAATACTTATAAAGTGGACTTGGATGAATCTGGTAGGATTATAAAAGTTACTGGCTATAGAGATGGGAAACCTTTATCACCATATACCTATACCTATGACAGTAAAGGCCAGATAGCCACAAAAAAGGATTTCTTCGGGACCTACACCTATACGTATGATCAGCAGGGTAGATTGTTTCAAGAAGAGGTAGAAGGGAAAAAGAAAACCGTTTACACCTATGAAAGTAAAGGCAAAGAACTTGTGGTGACCATGACCACCACCTGGCCAGATAAACAGGATAAAACCGCCATAGAAGTTAAATCCTTTGAAAATGGAAAACTGAACTGGCATAAGGACATTTATGGAAATACGAACTATAGCGTGCGCGATGCACGTGGCACCCTAATCGCTAATGCCGAAAAGGATAAGGAGCCTAATTACTATATGGTGAAAAATGTCTTCTACCACGATGAGCTTAAAGCAGACCTACTTACCATAAAAAGAATACCCGGGAAATCTCCACAGTTCTATTTGAATAATAAAGAATACAGCACGGGATTTATTGTCAACGGCGGTGATGTCATCGTCCATTTTCCGTACGATGGTAGTTACTATATTAAGAGAAATTTTATTCCTAACGGCTTACCAAACAATCAGTTATTGCCACTTGATTTATTCAGAGAAAACACGCCGGTATTATTTAAATGGGAAAATGAGAAAATTCAAGTATTTCATGGAAACCGTGCCTTGTACTCCGTTTACGGGAATACAGATTTGAAGCTTTTCCAAGATGACAACCATTGGCTGTATTATTCAATGGATAAAGCTACATACTATCGTATCAAAAAAGATGTCAAACCTGTAGAAGGTGCAATGATTGAACCAGAAGTCATTAAGGCTCCATTTATTCTCTATGCAGATACGGCAATACAACAATGGATTATCATCGCAGAGGGTACTCAAATTAAAAACACATTTGGGTATGAGTTTAAGAAAGCCGATACTGGTGAGGTGGTGATATTCCAGAACAAGATCCCAAAATATACTTACATGCCTATTGATAACGCTAAGCCTATGCAAATCATTACTGGCGATTTCTATAGAGGCCAGTCTTATCCCAAATAGAAAGATAACAATGCTATCGCGCACAAAATTCTTTGTTTGATGGGCTTTAGACGAGGATGCTAACCTAAGTAGAGCCCTATATGATTATTTAAATGGATGAATAATGAATAATAAAATTCTTTCCTTTGTTTTGAGTTTCGCTTTCGCGAAAGCAATATTTCTATCCAGCCCTCTAGTCGCCCAAATTCCTGAAGACCTGCAACACATAGGATTACCAGCTATAACTCAGGAGGATGCTCCTTCAAATAATAATGTCTATCGAGTACAGACAGCGACCTACAAAGCAGATAGCACGGGTTACCAGCCCGCGATGCTGGAGGTTCTGAATTATAATGATAATGGTCTCAAGTTTCAGGATTACCGCCAGATTTTTGGAAGTTATTCATCAGAAACTTTTGATGCGTTTTTTTACACGGGTAAACGCCTGGATAGTATTGTGCGCAAAACCAGCGCGGGAGGATTTGATGCCCTAATCAAATTTGAACATGATACTCAAAGTAGAATCATCAAGGAAACCGCTACAGGGCGTTATACCAATTACTCTATGATTTTTGAATATGAGGACGATCTGCTGATAGAGGCTATGCTTCAACCAAGGAAAGGTGACAGAAAAAAAGCGTTTTTCTATTACGGCGGCACAGGTAACCAACTGATAAGCGTGACGGAAGAGACCTATGCGCAAGACGACGAGATGACAAAATCTTTTACGGTTTACTATCACGACGGTAAGCCATTTGCACGGATAACAAAAGATCGACCTCTTATACATGTATTGGATTACACGGGATTTTACAAGATACGTAGCTCTAAATCAGCATATGAGACGATAAATGATTTGAGAAAGGCACTAGAGATTTCTCAGAACGAGCTTTTCAAGGTCAAGAGGGAACTCGCAAAAGATGAAATCATGATCGAGCAATATAGTACCAGTACGGATACGCGTACAAATGATTGGACTAAACGACACAAAACCTTCAAAAATTTTGGGAAACTCGATGACCGCTTCATTTTCCGTAAACTTTACTATCCAGACAGCACCACCAGCGGAAGTACCGAATTTGATATACTCTTTCAAAGGCGCATGCCTAAACTCAAATCATGAAGCAGTTCAAGCAGAAAATACGCTAACTGCCGTATTGCCGATCTCCTACGATCGACGCAATTTTATCTACTGAATCATTTGATATGAAAAGGATATATTTCTATCTGCTTCTTGGGGTGGTGACTATTGCATCCGCTCAAAAAAGAGTAAATCTTAAGACTTTTGCTCCCGTAAATCCTCAGCCCTATGAACGTGCATTACCACTCCCTGCAGAAGATGCGGGTGAGGTAAAGGCGATCGATCACTTCTGGCAACAGGGTAAGTTGAGGTATACTGTATTTTATGATGATAAGGGTAATGTAGACAGGGTTTTTGAACCAGGTGTGAATAAAAACTATGTTGATCAGCTTAAAATCTTTAGGAATGGTAAAGGCCACATCACAGAAGTACGAGATGTAGATCGAGATGGTAAAGAAATACAAGAAACATATTCCTATGACGATAAGGGAAATCTTGTTTCTAAAACTGTTTTCAAAAGCAAGCCAGTCAGAAAGGGCGTTTACAACATGGTGGCTGATAAAGTAACCATTTATGAATATGATGACCTAGGGAGAGTAATTAAAATGGGTGATAATTTTTACAGTTATAAAATAGATGGCGATGAACTCGTCATGACTTCAACCAGCACCTACGGTGGTGAAATGATTAAACGATATAATGAGTATGGCGATCAAACGTTTTATGAATACAGCAGCCAGAATTCAAAGCCTACTGCCTATAGCTATGAACATATACGAGATAGCAAGGTGAGAGTTACTGCTATACGTTTCATGGATAATGAGTTTAAGGATGTCAAGCGATACCATTATACAGATGGAACTGTGAGCGCTGATCCCATGAACCAGATTGAACTACAATGGTCTCTTGATGATCAATCTTTAAAATGGAATGGGTACACTAATGATTTGGGAAGATCTCAAGGATTTTATAAAAATGGAAAACTGGAAGGTCCTGGACAGTTTCAAGGTTATGGAGTAAAACAAGCTGGAAATTTCTCTAAAGGACTATTAAACGGACCTGGATTCATTAAAGACCTCACGCAGTCTGAAGCTTATACCGTAGGTCATTTTAAAAATGGTAAGTTAGATGGTTATGGTATCAAAATCTTAGATAAGATTCCCGTAGAGGCAGGTATTTATAAAAATGGTGTACTATCTAAGTCTTATGACCTCACAACGGCCCTGAATGATCATCAAGCTTGCACAACTGATACTTGTCCAGATGGTTTCCAACAAAGAAAAACGTCCAACTATATGACTAAATCCTATGCTTTTTATAAAGATGGAAAACCTCAGGGAGTGATGGTTGAGGTAGGCATGGACGACATAGCCGCAGCATACTTTGATCAAACTGGAGCCATATTTTATGCAGGTCGCAACCAGAATTATTACATCCTCGCTAACTATAACAGTATGGGTCTGAATGGTCTGGGATATCTGGCACAGGGAGCTAACTTTCAAGCGGGTGTCTTTGAAAACAACACGTTGAAGGAGGACTTGTCCAAGTGAACCTTTAGATCCTAAAAGAATATATTTGGTCATGGAATATGACAAATTCTTTGAGATCAACAAACAAACCTGGAACAACAAAACGCCTGTACATGCGGTTAGTAAGTTCTATGATGGTGACGCTTTCGCGAAAGCGAGAAATTCCTTAAACTCCTACGAGTTAAATGCGCTACCCGAAGTCAAAGGCAAATCGCTCTTACACCTGCAATGCCATTTCGGACAAGATAGTCTGAGCTGGGCTGCCCGTGGTGCAGAGGTGACGGGAGTAGATATTAGCAACGTTGCCATCAGCAAGGCAAGTGAACTTTCTGCAGAATTGAATATCCCTGCAGATTTTGTCTGCTGTAACGTTCTTGAAACTTCCAGATATGTCCAGAAGCAGTTTGATATAGTTTTTACTAGTTATGGTGTGATAGGTTGGTTGCCAGATCTAAAGCCCTGGGCAAAAATGATCGCAGAGCGTTTGAGAAAGGGCGGTACGTTTTATATGGCAGAGTTCCATCCCATTGCCTGGATGTATGAATATCTTGACGATAAGCCAATTTTGAAATATCACTATGATCAGAGTGAAGTAATCTACGAAGAATATAAAGGCACTTATGCCGATGCTGATGCAGATATCACATCCAAAGAATATACTTGGAATCACTCACTAAGTAATGTGATTCAGGCACTCATTGACGCAGGCCTATCGGTTGTAAACTTTACCGAGCACGATGGCAGTCCTTATGAGGTTTTTCCTGAAATGGAAAGTAGGGGAGACGGGCTGTATTATCTGAAAGAACAGAAATATCCGCTGATTTATGAGCTCAAAATGGTTCTCAATTAGAGTTTCACTTCAAGGGTTAAGTAATAATTTCTGGGAGGAGATGGTATGATACCCGGTCCTGGATAACCCGTGGCTCTTCTTGTGAAGTAGGAAGTATCCATGAGGTTATTGACTCCAGTTTCTAATTTGAGCCATTTCCATGAGTAGGAAGTTGAAAGATCCACAACATTGTAGGCCGGAATTGCCCCTACCACACCGCTCAAACCACCGCTCTCAGAATTTTGAGCGTCAGAAAACTGTTCTGATAGATAACTAAACTGTGCGCTGGCAAGAAAATTCTTGTAGCCAAATTTTATTCCTGTTTTAAAATTGACACTCGGTACGTATTCCACGTTTTTGCCCTCCACTCCATTTTCTTGTGAACTCACATACTCAGATTGTATTAAGGATGTGTTGAAAAACAAATTGAGAACATGATCATTGTCGTTCCACGTCCATTTATTGAGGTTGAAATCAATCAGGGATTCTAGGCCGTAAATAATTGCATCACCCACGTTGCCACGTTCTGTTTTTATAGCACCATCGGCTTGTTCTTTTTGAACAAATCCTATGCGGTTATTGTAGAATAAACCAAAAACATTTGCATCATAAGAGATCATGTTTTTATAATTCCCGCGCAGTCCTAAGTCAGCAGTAAATCCACGCTCGTCACTAATATTAGGATTAATGCTAAATGCAGGGTTGACCGTACTTATGTCAGTAAATGTAACAGAACGATAATTTTGAGAAACATTCCCATAGAATTCTACATTACGGTTGGCTTTAAAGCTGGATCCTAGACCCAGAAGCAAAAAGGTACGCTCGTTGAGAAGATCTTCATCGATCCTTTCATTTCTTATGACGTTGCCCGCACCGTCCCTGTTGATCCTTCTGAAAAAACCATCGCTTTCCGTTTTAATGTATTCCAGTCTAAAACCTGGAGTAATAGAGAGTTTTTTATTTAGGTAAAAGATATTTTCACCGAAAAGCGCTAGATTTAAATTAGGATAGATAAAGTCGTTTTGATTCTGATAATCAGGAAAATCATCAAATTGAAAATCAAAATTAGGATCGCTATCTGCTGATCCTGGACCCTGAGTGCTCGTGTTGTCTGCCTTATAAAATTTAGAACCTATAAGAAAAATAGATTTTTTTTGAGCAAGCGTGTATTCTGACAAGAATCGAGCTTCAAAGCCGTAGTTATTAAAATCCCCTTTGATTAAATCCCGCTCCTCGCCGCTATCAACCTGACTAACTCTGTTTGTCCTAAAGCCCAGAGCGTCCCTTGAAGCATTTAGGCCAAATGCGTTGAAGGTAAATTTAGTTTTCTCATTAAAGTTATGAGTGAATTTTAAATTATATAATAGCCAGTCTACCTGAAACCAGTTGCGGGAGCGGTTGCTTTGAAAAGGATCTTGCTCAAACATACCATCTGTGAGTCCACCAGCCTGCTGAGCGAGGTATTTCAGGTAGGTAAGCTCTCCAGAGATTTTTGATTTTTCAGAAATTTGATAACCTAGGTGGGCGTAAACATTTTTTGACTCAAACTCAGAATTAGGTCGGAAACCGTCCCCTCGCTTATAATTGAAAAAGGTATAATAGCTCCAGTTGCCCTTAGTGCCACTTGCTGAGGTGAAATTAGTGTATAGCCCATAACTCCCTACGGTATTGCGCGTCACGAGCTCAAAAGGTTTGTTGGGATTTGGCTCGTTCATTACAAAATTGATCAACCCACCGAATTGCGTTCCGTATTGTAAAGAGGCAGCACCCCTTATGACTTGAATCTCTTTAAGACCCTCAGCAGCTGGAGCATAATAACTCTCTGGATATCCCAGGACATCTGCACTTATGTCGTATCCGTTCTGTCTGGTATTGAAGTTTGCCGTACGGTTGGGATCAAGACCGCGCCCCCCCACATTAAGTTGTAGCCCAGCATCATCGTTTTGAAAAATGTTGAGTCCAGCAACTTGATTGAAAATTTGGCGTGCGTTGTTAGTTGCGACATTTGCCATGGATTGGTCTAGAAGGACCACTTCCGTTTTCCTCCCTGCGTAGATAGCGGTACCCTCCACATCTTTTAATCGCTTCAGCTCAAAAACCCTTGCTTTTCGAGCTTTGATTTCAACTGCTGTCAAGGTCTCAGAGAGTGGTTGTAGAGCCACATTGAGAGGAGTCAGTACATTCTGATTAATGTTGAATTCTCTTATTTTGAATTCAGTAGAATAGAAAATTACGGTGGTAGGTATTTCGCTTAAAGCGAAAGAGTAATTCCCTTCCATATCTGTAGTAGTCAGTAGTCCACCATTTTTCAAAAAGATCTGTACATTTTCCAGCGCCGCGCCTGATGAAGCCGCAGTCACGCGTCCATAGAATTGAGTGCCATCATCAGTTCCCTGAGCAGAACCTAGCCCATAAGTCAAAAGCACGAATAGGGTGAGGGCATTTAATTTTATACTTTTCGTGTTAACTAGATATGTCATAGACCTTTGATTGTTCCGTTGAAGGGCAAAATCCAAGTTTTGTGGGAGAAATTTTCTTCTATTTGGGTAAGATCTACGCTGGGGTCCACAAATCTCTGGCTCTTCCTCCCATTTAATGAGACATAACTATCTGCATAAATAGCAATGTCCTCGTGCCCTTGAGATTTGAAATGCTGCTCGAGATAATGAGCATATTCTAATATAAAATCAGGCTGAAAGCTCATCTGTTTCTCCTGATAAGAAGTTAGGAAATCAGTATTATCCACATTGAAAAAGGAGCCCTTTTTGGTGTCTACGACTTTAAATGTCACGTATCCTACTTTTTCCATGAGCATGACACGCCATGAGAAGCGGTAGCCCTCCTCAGTCCAGAACAACACATCTTCATAAAATGCATACCTGAAGGGAAAAAGGAGCTGGAATATCATCAGGAAAGCGAGTAATGGTACAGTCCATACTTGCATGTTTTCTGCTGTGAATACTGGACTCGCTGTTTTGATAGTGTCAGTCCGTGAATAAACTTTCGCCTTGAGCGAAAAAATATTACTCATAAAAGAACTCACATTTTTCATAACTCTCAAGATGCGTTCATGAAATTCCGGACTCAAGAATATTAACGCACCTATGATCATTATATAGGGAAACATGCCTATGGGAAATAACACTCGAGTGAACACGTGAAATATCACTACTAAGACAAAAGCCGCATTGCGTGTGCGGCGGTACAAAAGTAAAAATGGAATAGCTATATCATAAATCATTCCGGACCAGCTCATTGCATAGTGAAACCAGTTTTGCTGCATTAAATTATCGCCTATGAGCGGCAGATCATATTTAGACGGTAACCATATCTTAAGCGGCATAGCGCGCAGAAGCCAGTCTGAGTTGATTTTTGCAAGCCCTGCGTAGAAGTAGACGATTCCTATTAACAATTTTAGAATATCTACCGTCCATTTTGGTACTTGATAAGGATAATTGACTCTAAGAGCATCCATTGAAAATCGACGCTGTGCGGGTAAAAAGATCAGTATTAAAGAGAGGATACTGATAAAGTAATAGTGGTTGAGGTACGTCGTTTTCTCTAAAAGTTCAATATATGTAAAGCTTATAAAAAATAGAATTGAGGCAAGGCGATACAGGTAGCCTATCGCAATCATTAAAGCACTTAAACCACATAGTGCAAACAGCACATAAACATAGCTGCCCAAATCAGGGATCCACTCAAATCCAAAATACTTGAAATGAAACAAGGGCTCAATATAAATCTTCTCAATCCAGCCTTTAGCCCAAAATCTGATGATGCTGAAAAACATCATTATGCCAAAGCCTATACGCAAAACAGCCAGCGGCGCAGCGCTGGTTGTTTTGCTTAAATAGGAGGAAACATGTTTATTCATAGCTCTTATCGGGTGATTTTGTAGGTCTTTTTACAATTCACTACCAATGGCTTGAAGATTTTATATAGCTCTAGTTGAAGTAAGGGGTCATTAATTGGAGTTAATCACCATCTGCATCTACATAATCCACGCTTATATTTAAAATAGATAGCATGTCTACTTTTAATAAAACCACGACTCTTTGCAACTCATCGTAGGTCTGAAGCATGGCGGTGTTATTTGAACTTACTTGATTTCCTAAATTCTGATTCAAAGTATTGAGTTGAATTCTCGCAACATTGATTTGATCATTAATTTCAGCGCTCAAAGTCGATTCTGAATCTGCGACTTCTAATGCATTAATATAACCTGCAAAACTGTTTTCAGTTCCAGAAGGGGTGCTCTCTGAAACACCATTGAAAAAGTCTTGTACGGCGCCCAGAGCTTCTAATGCCAGCTGTTTTGAGAACTCCTCACTATAAAACCCTTCCACGCGGTCGGGTAAGGGCATGTTAGAAAATACACCTGCTGGTATGCCTATCTTATTGGCTCTTAAACCTTTTTCATAATAGAAAATAAAATCATTGACGATCATGTTGATTGGGCTTGTAGCATTATTTGCTGTTCCCGCTACAAATTCATCACGGTAACTTGATCTCCAGTCAACCAAAACGGTTTCGGTCAAAATTTCCATGCGCTCGATCAAGTCGCTCAGGTAATCTCTATACTTAGTGTCATTGTACGCATTGCGTATACTCACATCGTCAGACGATAGACCGTACAGCATATAATCAAGAGCAGGAAACCCTACGGCATCATGATTATTTACCGCTGATAAATCGTAATTACCATTGATGATGTTGTCATCGACGTTATTAACATCTACTGGAAATACATTCATCTGGAAGTTGAATTGAATCTCTTCCGCTTTCCCTATGTTAAACATTTCTACTCTTTGCCATTTTAGATAAGCATCTAGGTAGGCATCACGCAAAGCATCAAGATTATTTTGATCTGTATTTGCGATGAAGTCGTCCTTTTGATCAGACAGACTTGAGAGTGAGCTCTGAAGATCCTCCAGGGATGGGATGATGATATTATCTGCTAAGTGCGCCATCATGGCGCCACGGTCAAAATTTTTATCATCATCAGTACTACTGTCATCTGAAGAACAACCTATCACGGCTATAAGGAACGCTAGATAAAGAGCTTTTTTCATTGAAACTGTTTTTCCCGAACAGCTCCCTTAATTAAAGGAGCTTTATACATTTATTTATTTTGTTTTATTCTGACGATGCTGTCGTAGGCTTGAAGCTATCTTACAATTTGAAACCTAATTCTTAGCCTGATCTACTGTAAAATCAAAACGAGACGCAATTTCTGCTGACATGCTACGCAACATTTGAGGATCAGCATCCCAGAATCCATCCCCAGCCATGAGTTGATCTAGATAGTTATCGATCTCGTCTTTTGTGAAGTAAGGTGTATTACTATTAGGCTCTCTGGTAAACTGCAGGCTATAGATAAACCCAAAACCTTCTGACAGATCGTGAAATGCTTTTGCTTTATCGCTATCTATATCATTGGCGCCGTTTTCTAGATAGTAAACCGCTCGTATGGCTATGATCTCACTCACCCTCTTCCTGATGATCTCCGCTTGTTCATCGCGTACATCATAGTCTCCAGCAACGATGGCAGCTCTACCTAATTTGAAGGCATTGTAAATTTTGGTTCCATAAGAAGCAAAGTCGGCATCTCCTACCGTGCGCGATAAATATTTGTTGAGAAAACTGTCTACGTTCAACTCAGGGTTTTTGTAATCAGGCTCCAGTCCATATAGGTAACCAAAAGCTTCATCCCACTTATGTTCCATCGTCGTATAGTTCTTCCCACTAGCAAGAGTCTGAACATCATTTTCAGATCTATTGGACCCAGCATCAAGAACTGACGCGCTTAGGTAATTATTGAGCATTTGATCCACCATCAAAGCACCTATTAAAGATTTAGTAAAAGCTTGATCATACTCAAGACCTTTGGCATTGATATATCGGGTAGTTCCACCTCCTGCTTGTTGAAGGTTGCCTGCTGTACCCGCAGTAGCAACCACGTCCCATGAAGGGAAAACTTCATTTACCTGACCAGAGATCCAGCTTTCAAAATTATTTCTGATCTCCGTTTGATCCACGGTATTAGAACTAAAAAAATCTGAGCTTGCCGCTACCTTACTTCTAAGGTTTTTATCGCTCGCGTTGAGATCTGCGTCCTCAAAATTAATTTCTCCCTCTACATGAGTAAATCTGTCAATAAGGGTTGATTCTAATGTTGACGTATTTTTAAAATCAGCGATTAGTTCTTGGGCCATGTTGAGACGAGTGGTCTGCCCAGAAAAGCTCACCGTAGACGCTCCATTTCTTTCAAAAGTGTAGTCAGCAGGAACATTGATTTGAGATTCTGGTGTCGTTGTATCATCATCACTACATGATAAGAGTGAAAATGCTAGAATACCTGAGGCAAGTAAGGCGATTGAATTACGCATGTTTTTTGTTTAGATTCTTTTTAAATAGGGTGCAAATATATAGTACGCTTATTTAGACTTGATAAGAATAACGGTAGTTTTTACGGTAAATATTATTTATTTTGAAATCATTCTATAATAGACATTTGTTATTGTTACGCTTTCGCGAAAGCGAGAACCTCAACATAGATTTTACTTACAAGCATCTACCTCTTAGGAAGCAAAGACCAGCTTTAAAAAGCGTATATTTGCGTGCAATAAATTCTTATTGCATGGTTTCCCACACATCAAAGTTTTTAGGCGAAGGACTTACCTACGATGACGTCCTTCTCGTTCCGGCTTACAGCGAGGTTTTGCCTAGAGAAGTAAGTATCAAAACTAAATTTACACGCAATATTACGCTCAATGCTCCGGTGATCTCTGCTGCGATGGATACGGTGACAGAAAGCCGCATGGCAATTGCCATGGCTCAAGAAGGCGGTATAGGAATACTGCATAAAAACATGAGCATTGAGGCTCAAGCTCAAAAAGTGCGCCGTGTAAAGAGAGCTGAAAGCGGTATGATCCTAGATCCCGTTACGCTTACTCAAAACGCTACCGTTAAAGATGCTAAAGCCAGTATGGCTGAGCACAGTATAGGAGGGATTCCCATCACAGATGATGAAGGCTTCATAAAGGGAATTGTAACTAATCGCGACTTGAGATTTGAGAAAAACGATGACAGGCCAGTAACAGAGGTCATGACATCAGAAAAACTAGTCACCGCAAAAGCAGGTACCTCTCTTCAAGATGCAGAGTCCATTCTTCAAGAGCATAAGATTGAAAAACTCCTTGTAGTTGATGATCAAAACAAACTAGTGGGCCTCATCACTTTTAGAGACATCACAAAACTTACCCTCAAGCCTAATGCTAACAAAGATGAGTACGGAAGACTGCGCGTAGCTGCTGCTATAGGTGTGACTGGCGACGCGGTGGAACGCGCTGGAGCTCTGGTTGAAGCTGGAGTGGATGCCGTGGTCATAGATACCGCACATGGCCATACTAAGGGTGTGGTAGAAGTGCTGAAACTTGTTAAGCAAAAATACCCAAAACTTGATGTAGTAGTAGGTAACGTAGCAACTGCCGAGGCTGCAAAGTATCTCGCAGATGCAGGTGCTGATGCCGTTAAGGTGGGCATAGGACCTGGTTCCATCTGTACCACTCGTGTAGTAGCTGGAGTAGGTTTTCCACAGTTGAGTGCAGTAATGGAAGCGGCGGGCGCATTAAAAGGAACCGGTGTACCTGTCATTGCAGATGGTGGAATACGTTATACCGGTGATATTCCAAAAGCTATCGCAGCAGGCGCAGACTGTGTCATGCTGGGATCTCTACTTGCAGGAACCACAGAATCACCTGGTGAGACCATTATTTATGATGGAAGAAAGTTCAAATCGTATCGTGGTATGGGATCAGTAGAAGCGATGCAGCACGGTTCTAAGGATCGCTATTTCCAAGACGTAGAAGACGATATTAAAAAGCTGGTGCCAGAGGGAATAGTAGGACGCGTGCCCTACAAAGGAGACCTGAATGAGAGCATGACTCAATTTTTAGGGGGTCTCAGAGCTGGAATGGGATATTGCGGTGCTAAGAATATTGAAGCTCTCAAAGAAAATGGTCAATTTGTAAAGATTACCGCAGCTGGTATGCATGAGAGTCATCCGCATGATGTAACAATTACTAAGGAGGCACCTAATTATAGCAGGTAATCAAACTAAAATCTAAACTAAAACTCAAATCCAATTTTCAAATCATAACAAGAGTTATAGGCTTTAGCATGACAACTTTGCTTTCTAGTTCATTTTCAAATTCAAGTCCAAAATCATTATGAAAATAATCTGCATAGGTCGTAACTACACGGAACACATCGCTGAGCTTGAAAATGAGCGACCAGAGGAGCCAGTAGTCTTCTTAAAGCCAGACACGGCTATTCTATTGAACAAGCAGCCGTTTTTTATACCGCCTTTTAGTGATGATATACATCATGAGGTGGAGGTGGTGGTGCGCATCAATCGCATCGGGAAACATATTGATAAAAAATTTGCGTATAAATACTACAGCGAGATAGGTCTCGGCATAGATTTTACCGCGCGTGATGTACAGAAGAAGTGCAAGGAAAAGGGCTTACCGTGGGAAAAAGCTAAATCATTTGATGGTGCTGCAGTAATTTCCAGAGACTTCATAAAGAAAGAAGAATTAGGCGACCTTAACAATCTTGAGTTCCAACTTTTCAAGAACGATCAATTGCAGCAAAACGGAAATACCTCTCACATGTTATGGGACATCGATTCCGTGATTGAGTACGTTTCTCAATATTTTACACTTAAAATCGGTGATCTCATTTATACGGGAACTCCTGCGGGAGTATCTCGCGTTCAGGAAAATGATGTTTTGAGAGGCGAGCTGGCCGGTCGCGAGATGTTTAACATACGTGTGAAATAACAGGAATATATTTTAGCCCGAAAAGATCAAATTTCAGATAATAAAAATCCCGACCTCATATTGAGATCGGGATTTTACGTTTTAGTGAACTTCAGATTATTCAATCACAACCTTAAAGCTTGCTGCGCCCATGCTGCCGTCCATCTCAATGAGATAGACACCGGTCGCAATGTCTATGGTGTCGATCCTGAGTATACTGGATTCATCGGTTTTTTAGCTTTCTACTAATCTGCTTTGTAAGTCGACTATCTTTATGGTTTTATTACCTTGGAACCGACCAAGTCCAGGTCAAAGTATCCATCATTTGCTAGGTTAGGATAGAGTAGGAGTTCCGCTTTCGCGAAAGCGGGATAATTAAAAACTGTTCCATGATGTCTAGTGAGCCTACATCGCTTTCGTAAATTTCATATAACGGAAACCTTGGTTTTCATACTTTTGAGCCAAACCAAAACATTATGAATCAAGAAAGAGTCATTATAGAATCCGTTACTCCACAGATCGAGGGAGGGCGTTACGATATAAAAAGGGTAGTGGGCGAGTCAGTTATCGTGGGCGCCACTATTATAGGAGATGGACACGATGTGGTGCAGGCATCATTGCAATACAAGCATGAGAAGGCCCGTAAATGGCATGAGGTGCGTATGGAAGCAGGTCACAACGATCATTGGCAGGCCAGTTTCACAGTCGATAAATTAGGTGCCTACACTTATCGTGTAAATGGCTGGGTGGACGATGCGCTCAACTGGCAGCATGGTATCAAGCGCAAGATCGAAGATGGGCAGCATGTAAGGAGTGAGCTGTTGGAAGGTATTGCTTACCTAGAACAAGTTGCTAAAAAAGCTAACAAAACCGAAAAGAAATACCTTAAAGATCTCGAAGCACAATTTGAAGATGCATCATCTTACGATCAGGCGGTTGAGGCATCTATTTCTGAAAAACTGCACGATCTCTTTGTTAAATATCCTGTGCCTCTTCGCAAAACGATAAGTGATAATTTGACCTGTGAGGTAGATCGCAAAAAAGCGCGATTCTCTACTTGGTATGAATTTTTCCCACGTAGTGCCGGTAAAAACTACGAGCATGGGACTTTTAAAGATTGCATCGACAAGCTTCCTTATGTGAAGGAAATGGGCTTTGATACGCTCTACTTCCCACCCGTTCATCCCATAGGCGATGTGAATCGCAAAGGAAAAAACAACACAACTACCGCCCATGAGGGCGACGTGGGGTCTTGCTGGGGAATAGGCAGTAAGCACGGTGGTCATATGGCGTTGCACCCTCATCTAGGGAATGAAGCCGATTTCAAAAAACTGGTTCAGGAGGCAAAATCCATGGGAATTGAAGTGGCAATGGACTATGCACTTCAGGCAGCTCCAGATCACCCGTGGGTAAAAGAGCACAAGCAATGGTTTAAATGGCGTCCCGACGGCACGGTGCAGTACGCTGAGAATCCGCCTAAAAAATATCAAGATATTCTGCCCATATATTTTGATACCAAGGATTGGAAAAATCTATGGAAGGAACTTCTAAGAGTCGCGTTGTACTGGGTCGAAGAGTTTGAAATCAAGGTGTTCCGTGTGGACAACCCACATACCAAACCTTTCTTGTTCTGGGAATACTTAATTTCTGAGGTGAAGAAAAAACATCAAGATGTCATCTTTCTAGCCGAAGCCTTTACCAAGCCTAAAGTCATGCACCAGCTTGCCAAGGTAGGTTTTCAGCAGTCGTACACCTATTTCACATGGCGTAACAATAAGCATGAATTAATTGAATACCTGACGGAACTTACAAAAACAGAGCAGGCCGACTTCATGCAACCCAATTTCTGGCCCAACACACCAGATATCAATTCTTGGATTTTACAAAGTGGAAATGAAAGCATCCACCTACACCGTTATGCTCTTGCTGCAACCTTGAGTTCCAGTATAGGCATCTACGGGCCAGTTTTTGAACAAATGATATCGAGTGCCTTGCCTGGAAAAGAAGAATACTTGGATTCTGAGAAATTCCAAATTGCGAATTATGATTGGGACCTGCGCAACAAGCTTACCATGATGATCTCAAAGATCAATGAGATACGCAACCAGCATGAGGCATTGCAGCAAACGCGTAATATCGAGTTCATCTACAATGAAAATGACCAGGTTCTTTCATTCTATAAATGGAATAACGACCGTACGAGTGAGATCATCGTCGCAATTAGCCTTGATCCACACTATGATCAAGAAGCCTGGCTAGCAATGCCTTTACAGCACATGCACCGGTCAGAAAACAATGGTTACACCGTCAATGATCTAATCACGGGCAATAGTTATCAATGGGGCGGTACGCATAATTATGTGAAACTACACCACGTCCTTCCGGTACATATTTTTGAGGTGAAGTAGTCATAGCGAAATGAGAGAAACATGTCAAGACCAAAACTTGGCATGTTTCTCTAATTTTTTTATTAAATGAAACGCCCTATCCGTGTGGGCCTGTCTCGATGCGTAGTGAGATTTTTTAAATTGGATAGAAGATTTATTGCGTCTCAATTTTTACCAAACAAATAAAATCCTTGGTATGCTGATGTTCAAGATTTTTGAGTCTTGACATGCCAACTATTTAAACCGGCTTGTCTTTTATTAAATACCGCCTCATGTAATTCTGCTGAATTTAATCAGAGTCCGCTAGTTTACAAATTCGGCAATATAGATAGCTTTCTTTTACAATAAGAAATATATATGTTAACTAAATTATATATATTCAAACCCTTGTTATTTGCTAACTAGAATTAAAAAATCTAATTGCTAACTGACTCCATGCCTAAAAACACACTTTCAAATCCCAAGCCTTGGGAAGAACTTCTAGATGACATTGCTTTTAAAAAACAGCTTACTGACGATGTTTTAGAGCATTACATTGTTGATCAGCGCTGGTATGGAGGTAAGAGCAGCACAATGAAGTATCTTGAAATTAGTGAGTTTTTTACCATCGCACATAAGGGTGATCATTTTTATGGCTTGTTGCTGGAAGTCAACTTCAAGGAAGCTTTCTACCAGCATTATTTCTTGCCGCTCGGTTTTGTGGAAGAAAAACAAGTTGCTGGAAATGGTTTGATTGCTCCCATTAGGCTGGGAAATACGAGTGGATATCTAGTTGATGCACTTTTCTTGGATTCCTTCAGGAAAGTACTTTTTGAAAAAATCATCGAGTCTGAGCCTGTTGAAGGTTTGGGCACGATCGCCTTCCACGCTGGTGAGGGACTTATGGAAACAGAATATCGTTCCAGTAGGTTTCTAGGCGCAGAGCAAAGCAATACCAGCATTATCTTCAATGATGATTATATCGTCAAGTTTTTCCGAAGGATTTACAGCAGCACTAATCCAGATTATCAAATATGTAGGTATTTGACAGAGCAAACGAGTTTTGACAGGTCACCCACGTACATGGGATCGATCAATCTGAACATTGTCAAAAAGCACGATGTTACTTTGGCTCTGATGCAAAAATTAGTTCCTAATCAAGGCGATGGATGGGAGTGGATGCTGGGAGAATTGAGGCTCGTTTTTGACACGCTTTCGCGAAAGCGTATCAATGTAAACACCCTGCCAGATATTAAGCTTTTCAAACGTCTCAAGCTTAAGCAGGTACCCATGGAAATAATCGACTGGACCGGTCTGGAATTATTGAAAAAGATACGCACTCTCGCCTTGAGAACCGCACAGTTTCATGTGGCGATAGGAGCAGAGCGCAACGATCTAAAGTTTACAGCTGATAAATATAATGGTGATTACAACGTGTGGCTTAAGAATCGACTGCTGTACATGTTTCAAAACCGCCTCAACACGGTAGAAAATAATTTGCACAAACTAAAGGGCGAATCGCTTGAACTGGCGCAAGAACTTCTGGAGCGCAAAAACGATATCCGAGCTCGTTTTATAGAGTTTGACTGGCACCGTATGAAAGGCGAGCGCATCAGGGTTCACGGTGATTACCACCTGGGTCAAGTGCTTCTGGACGGTCATGATTTTTATCTATTAGACTTTGAGGGCGAGCCAGAGAGCACCATTCGTGATCGCAAGGTGAAGCAAATGCCACAAAAGGATCTCGCGGGCATGTTCCGTAGTTTTCATTACGCGATTTATGCAACGATTTTTGAGATACAGAGCGAGCTTGATCTGGAAAAGGAAGAACTTTACGCTGCTGGTGAGCTGCTTTATAAGTATTTTATATCCATTTTTATGGATACCTACCTCCATCATGTGCATAACAATAATTTGAACATCGGGTATCAAAAAGAAGTGAATTTTCTTTTACAATTCTGTTTACTGGAAAAAGCGATTTATGAATTGGGCTATGAATTTAATTCGCGTCCCAGCTGGGCAATTATACCTTTAAGAGGTATCCACAGTATCATGAATTATGAACAGGAGAAAGTATGAAGAATTTAGAATCATGTATTTAGAGTTTTGATGAATCGATCTTCCCCTCAAGAAAACGAATATTTATCGCTACAGGAAAAAATTTTTCAGCTTGTAAAAGCAGGTAGAACTGAAGCAGCGGTAAAGGTTAATCATATTCTCATTGAAACCTACTGGAACATAGGTCGCTATATTTTTGAATTTGAACAGCAGGGATCGAGTCGAGCTGTTTATGGTGATAAATTGATCAAAAGCCTCTCTAAGGATTTGACGCATGAATTTGGCAAAGGATTCAGCAGTACTAACCTAAAAAATTTTAGGTCTTTTTATCAAGTATTCTCAATTGGTCAGACAGCGTCTGACCAATTCAATATACCTACCCATTCCAATAATTTGAGTTGGAGTCATTACGTAGAACTGTTAAAGATAGAGAACAGTCTAGAACGCAACTTTTATCTCAAACAATGTGATCAAGAAAACTGGAGCGTGCGGGAGCTTAAAAGACAAATGAAAAGCATGCTTTTTAATAGATTAGCACTCAGTTCAGATAAAAAGCAGGTTCACATGCTTGCTGCAAAAGGAGCTGTTTCCCAAAGTCCTAAAGACTTGATTAAGGATCCCTATGTTTTTGAATTTTTGGGGATACCTCAAAAAGAGATTTTCCGAGAGAGCGACTTAGAGGAAGCATTGATCAAGAATCTTGAAGAGTTTTTATTAGAGTTAGGGAAGGGTTTTGCCTTTATCGGAAGACAGTATAAAATAACGATTGGCTCTCGGCATTTTTTCATCGATCTCGTATTCTATCACCGCATCCTAAAATGTTTTGTTCTAATCGATTTGAAGCGTGGAGAGGTAGAACATGGCGATGTAGGACAAATGAATTTATATCTCAACTATTTTCAGAAAGATGAAAATCAAGAAGATGATAATCCACCTATAGGTTTAGTTCTAGGAGCACATAAAGATCACATTCTTATGGAATATGCTACGGCTAATCTCGATAATCAATTATTTGTAAGCAAATACCAACTTTATCTTCCAGATGAGCGTGAGCTTCAAGAAGAACTGGAAAAACTACTTAACTAATCAATTTTAATTCATAGCAAATGCCAAACGTACACTCGCACTCCCTTTTTACCGATTTTGATATCGATCTCTTCAAAGCTGGAAAGCATTACCGGCTCTACGAGAAATTCGGCTCACACGTAGTCGAAAAAGAGGGTGTAAAAGGAACCTATTTTGCGGTTTGGGCACCTAGTGCAAAGGCCGTTTCAGTTATAGGAGATTTTAATTATTGGGTGGAAGGTCAGCACCCGTTACAGGTGCGCTGGGACAGTAGTGGTATCTGGGAAGGTTTTATTCCCGGTGTGGGAAAGGGTACAACCTATAAGTACAAGATTCATAGCAACAATAACGATATTAAAACAGAGAAGGCTGATCCTTATGCACGACGCTGTGAGCATCCACCCAAAACGGCGAGTGTAGTCTGGGATTATCAGCCGGAATGGTCAGATAAAAAATGGATGCAATCGCGATCAAAAAACAATGCCCTTGATTCAGCTTATTCAGTTTATGAAGTACACTTAGGTAGCTGGAAACGCAAGATTGAGGAAGATCGTAGCTTGAGTTACCTGGAACTTGCAGCAGATTTAGTTCCCTACGTGAAAAAAATGAACTTCACGCACGTTGAGTTCATGCCGATTATGGAATATCCCTACGACCCCAGTTGGGGTTATCAATTGACCGGATATTTTGCACCTACCTCTAGATTTGGTTATCCAGAAGAGTTTGCGCAACTCGTTGATGCTTTTCACAAAGCCGGGATAGGGGTGATCCTCGACTGGGTGCCATCACACTTTCCAGAAGACGCACATGGATTGGGCTTTTTTGACGGCTCGAACCTCTACGAGCATCCCGATCGTAGAAAAGGTTACCATCCCGACTGGAAATCGCTCATTTTTAATTACGGACGCAATGAGGTCAAAAGTTTTTTGATCAGTAATGCTTTGTTTTGGCTAGATCAGTACCACATCGATGGAATACGTGTAGATGCGGTAGCCAGTATGCTTTTTCTTGATTACTCCAGAGAAGAGGGCGAGTGGGAGCCTAATGAATTTGGTGGTAGGGAAAATCTGGAAGCCATGGCGTTTTTACGAGAAATGAATGAAGCTGTGTATGCAAATTATCCTGATGTGCAAACCATCGCTGAAGAAAGTACCAGTTTCCCAATGGTAACTCGTCCCACTTCCATGGGAGGTCTTGGTTTCGGTATGAAATGGATGATGGGCTGGATGCACGATACCTTAGAATATTTCAAGAAAGAACCCATTTACAGGAAACACCATCAAAATGACCTCACTTTTTCCATGACTTATGCCTTCACGGAAAATTTCATGTTACCACTTTCCCACGATGAGGTGGTTTATGGTAAGAAGTCTATTTTGGGCCGCATGCCAGGAGACGACTGGCAACGCTTTGCTAATCTTAGATTATTATACAGTTATATGTTTATCCATCCAGGAGGCAACCTGTTGATGATGGGAAGTGAATTTGGCCAGCACGAAGAATGGGAATTTAATGGCAGCCTGGACTGGCACCTAACTGATTTTAAACCTCATCAAGGCATCCAAGATCTGATAGCAGATCTTAACAAGCTTTACATCAAACGAGAGGCCTTGACTCAAAATCAATTTACAGCTGATGGGTTTGAATGGATCTCGCACGACGATCACGAGAACTCTGTGATCAGTTATATAAGAAAGGGAGGCGACAAGCACATTATAATTATTTGTAACATGACGCCGGTGCCTCGTGAAAACTACCGCATAGGCTTACCCTCTGATAAAAAGATGCGCCTTCTCTTGAATAGTGATGATGAGAAATACGGCGGTTCTGGATTCAAGGTAAAAAAATCCTTCACGCCACAATCAGAATCCTGGAACAATCGGGAACAGAGTGTAGAGTTGAACCTGCCGCCGCTTGGGGTATTAATTTATGAGTAATCTCAAGTGTATTGCGTTGTGGCGAAAGCGTAAAAAAAAGCCCCTGAATACATAAGGATTCAGGAGCTTTTGTAATGATGTCAAGAGTTTTCTAATTCCTCAAATCAAGCGCATTGACATTACGCCCGATGGCATAACCTTGCTCCAAACCTAAGAAGATGGCTTCGTCATAGTGGATACCTCCGTAAAGGCGGGAAAGCGCTGCCTCGTTTGCCATTTCATAGAAATCGCTGTAAGTGCGGGCATCTCCATTGATATCGGTACGGTTTACGTGTGTACGGTCAGTAAACTCATAGTTCTCTCCAAACATATCCGTCATAATCTCTGCCAGCGCACCAGATTGTACGGAGTGACCAGAGGTATACTCAGGGAATGGTGGCGTTTCAAGGATGGGCATCCACGAGGCGTCTATGTTGTTCTGAATATAGGTAATAGGGCGCAGATAGTTGGTTTCGTATTTTGTTTTCCAGCAAGAAACAAATGCGTCAGAAATTCCTATTCCCAGTTTGCCAAAAGATTCAGCAGCATCAGCTAGAGTTGCATTGTTTCCCCTTAATAATTGGTTCAAGATAGAAATGGAATGGCCTGGAGGAGTCGCAGTAGTTACTGGATCATCTGACCAGAACTGGGCGATGATGATTTCTTCATCGGTTGCGTTGTTCACGGTTTCATAAACCTCCATCGCTCGGGCATAAAATACACTACTTGGATCTGTCGAGTATGCTGGTGGATCAGCTGGTTGCGTACTTTCTATGTTAGCTTCTAAAAATGGGCGGTTTGATCCCCAGTAAGGTTGCAGGGCTCGGGAAAAATTCGGCGCTGTGGGTACCCAGAATTCTGGGCCTACCGGCGGATTATAATCTGTAGGGAAGTTTCTGAATTGGGCATTGTGTCCACCATCGCTCAGGGAATAGGCGATAACTTCGCTCGTAACATCTCTGGATAGGGCAATGGAATTTTCAAAAGCCTGAGCAGAGATGATAGCTCTGAACTCATCGTTGAAACGTGTTTCCAGATCAAGAACAGCCTGGTATCTCTCAGAGGTCGCGTTGTTATAAAAATACTTTACCATTTCTGCAAGGGTTGCATTTGCAACGAGAGGCCAGTAAATCTCTCTACCTTCAATATCGGCCATTGCAGGATCAAAATCAGTAATCTTTCCAGAAAGTGACGCGTGATCAGGCATGCCATATTGGATAGATTCATACAGAGCTACACCAGTATACCCGAAAGCTCTCGCTGCAACAGGTGGCGTGTACCCAACAGTTTCAGTAGTTAAGGTCTTGATAAGATCATACCATTCGGTGACCACCTCAGCGTCAAATGACGCAGCAGTTTCAGGCTCAGCGATGCTGACATCATCGTCATTACTACAGGATTGAATAATTAGTAAGGCAAAAATCCCCATTAGGATTCTAGAGTAAAATTTGTTCATTTTCTGCTCTTAAAATTGATTTTTTTTCCAGACTGCAATATTACTTTAAAATATTGTTAAAGAAAAAACGTGTTCTTTACTTCACAGTAAATAGGGAAGTATCAATCCATATCTTTAAATAGATCCTCATTGCAAAAATTCGAATTGAGTTCTACAAAGCCGCGGTAATGGTAAAGAAAGCCTAGTAACTCGTTAATTATACTTCAATTGTATCAATACTGGGAATTAGAGCTGTAGTTCATCGATATATTAAAAATAAAAACATGAAACTTTTTAAATATTTACTGCTCGGCCTTTTGTTAACTCTGGTTATGAGCTGTGGGCCCAGGGTAACGACTAAAAAACCTACTAATGATAATCTGAGCAAATACGAAACTTTTTCTTATTTACCCAATGCGGCCATACAAATGCCAGATCAGGCACAGAATGATAACGTCAACACGCTCGTTATTCAGCAGATCAATGAACGTATGATGGATGAAGGATACAAACTCGATCGTTCTGAGCCTGATTTGCTCGTGCTGGTAAGTACTAAGGTAAATGAAAGAACTGAAACCGAAACCGATCCAGTTTATGCTAGATATGGAGCCTATAATCGCCCGGGTCTGCGCGTGAATTCTTATTACAACAATTTTTATTATAGAGGCTACAATACCGTACCTACCGTAGTAGGATATGACACAGATACTTATAACTACAAAGAGGGAACTTTGATAGTTCAACTTGTAGAGCGTTCTTCAAAGGAAACGGTATGGAAAGGCGTGAGCAGCACAAGTGTTTACGACAGCGGTACTACCCAGGCCATGACACAACTGGTAAATGCTATATTTGACGAGTATCCACTCAAATAAATAGATTCTGGCGGGCAGGCTTTTGAAGTTTCCGCTTTCGCGAAAGCGGAATTTCACATTAACTATCCTCACCAGCAATTCCTTTGAGAAATCAGATCAAATCCTACGATAACGCTAGCGTAAGTAATCGCGCCAGTATCTAGGATTTGATTTGTTTTTTTTTACTTTACACCCTCTTTAAAATTACAGGTAGTAGCTGATAATTATAAGAAAATCAATACTTTATGATTACTAATACAGAAGTAAGTAGGTCGGGAAATCAGTTTCCAGGAAAGGTGACGGGTTATGATCACGTAGTTGATACCATACATTTTCATTCAGATAACGGTGTTATCCTTAGAGTTCAAGTGTTTAGGGACAGCGTTTTGAGATTTACCTACGGTACGGGAGGAACCATGATGCCTGATTTTTCCTATGCTGTAGATGAAGATACTAATCGTGGCTACAACAAGCTAGAGGTTGAAGAGCACGGCAATTTTTACCAAATTACCACAGCCAAAGTGGTTTGTAAAATCAATAAGGCAGATCTACGTTCACGCATTTACGACCTCAATGGAAAAATCATTTGCGAAGACGAGCTGGGATTCCATTTTGAGGAGAGTTATGAAAATGGAGGTGAGGTCGTCAAAATGTCCAAAAAAGCCCAACCCGGAGAAAGCTATTACGGCCTAGGCGATAAACCAGCCGATAACAACATGCGCGCCAAGCGTTTTGAACTCTGGGGAACTGACCAGTATGCCTTTGGAAAACATACTGATCCGCTTTATAAGAACATACCATTTTACATTGGCCTACAGAACAAAACGGCTTATGGGATTTTCTTTGATAATACCTTCCGCAGCTTTTTTGACTTTGCACAAGAGCGCCATCATGTAACCAGTTTCTGGGCGCACGGTGGGAATATGGATTATTACTTTATCTATGGTCCAGAAGTGGAAAGCGTAGTAAGTGCTTATACAGAACTTACCGGTAAACCTGAAATGCCGCCGCTTTGGGCGCTGGGCTACCACCAGTGTAAGTGGTCGTACTATCCAGAAAGTAATGTGAGGGAGATTGCAGCTAAATTCCGCGAGTTGCAAATTCCCTGTGACGCAATTTATCTGGACATTGATTATATGGATGGCTTCAGATGTTTTACTTGGGATGACGAGAAGTTTCCCAATCCCACCCAAATGATCGCAGATTTGAAAGCTGACGGCTTCAAAACCATTGCAATCATCGATCCAGGGATCAAGGTAGATCCAGAATATAGTGTTTATAAGGAAGCTCTAGAAAAAGACTATTTCTGTAAACGTGCTGATGGTCCTTACATGAAAGGCAAGGTATGGCCGGGCGAATGTTATTTCCCGGACTACACTAATCCTAAAGTGCGAGAGTGGTGGGCTGGACTATTCAAAGGACTTATTGCAGATAACAAGCTTTCCGGAATCTGGAATGACATGAATGAACCTGCCGTGATGGAAGTGCCTAACAAAACTTTCCCAGACGATGTGCGTCACGATTTTGATGGGCATCCATGTTCACATAGAAAGGCTCATAATATATATGGAGCTCAAATGGCGCGTGCCACTTATGAAGGGGTGAAAAAGTACGTCTACCCAAAACGCCCATTTGTAATTACGAGATCAGCTTATGCGGGCACTCAGCGCTATACATCAAGTTGGTTTGGTGACAACGTGGCGACTTGGGAACACCTGAGTATTGCAAATATCCAGGCACAACGCATGTCGCTATCCGGAATGGGTTTTGCCGGTTCAGATATAGGCGGTTTTGCTGAGCAGCCTACGGGCGAGCTTTTTGCTCGCTGGATCGCTTTAGGCGTTTTCCATCCGTTTTGTAGAGTGCATTCCAGCGGTGATCATGGCGATCAGGAACCCTGGACCTTTGATGAAAATGTGACTAATATCACGCGTAAGTTTGTGGAGCTACGGTACAAGTTGCTGCCCTACCTGTACACCATGTTCTGGCAGTATGCAGAGGAAGGTATCCCTATGCTCAAATCACTAGTCGTTTATGATCAGGAAGACCCACAAACGCATTACCGTAATGATGAATTTTTGTTTGGTGATAAAATTCTGGTCTGTCCAGTACAAGAGCCTAATGCAAAAGGTCGTAGAATGTACATCCCGAGAGGAGAGTGGTACAACTACTGGACCCGCAAGGTCGTACACGGTGGTCGAGAAGAATGGGTAGATGCAGATATTGATGAAATACCGCTCTTTGTCAAGTCTGGATCCATCATACCTAGATATCCCGTTCAGCAATATGTAGGTGAGAAAAAAATTGAGTTCTTGACCTTAGATACCTTTTTTAAACTAGGTTCAGAAAAAAGTACGATCTACGAAGATGCAAATGACGGTTACGATTATAAAAAAGGGCGCTTCAGCTTGCGTAACCTTCAGTTCAAGGGTAAGGAAAAGGAAATTGTTATTTCTCAATATAAGAATGGGAAATACATTACTGAATATGAAACTCTGAGGTTCAACTTTATCGGTTTGCCGTTTGAGATTGACTTTGTAGAAGTTGATAACGTTAAGATGAGCTTGGAAGAACTACAATACGATCTTACTACTCAAACCATGTATGTGGACAAGAACTTCAACGAGTTGCACATTGTAGGGAAGTAGATTCCTTTCATCAAAAAGTCATAAAGCTCGATGATTTTTTATCGGGCTTTTTTGATAAATAATCGTGTTAGGCTTTTTAAAGCACGCTTTCGCGAAAGCGTAATCTCAAAATTCAGTATTTTAATTTTCTTACTGCAAACTTGGTCACAGAATTCTGAGAAAGTCGCTCTTCTTTTCACTAGATTTATCAGATCTAAGCATGTAGCATGGAGATCTTATTGCGGGAGCAGGAAAAAAAAGGATATGCGCTGGCCAAAGAATCTCGAGAGCGCATGGGAACGATGACCTACGTGATCGATGAGAGGAGCAATATTGTAATTGAACATACAATTATTGCCGAGGAAAATACCAACCCCATGCTGGGACTGCGCCTGCTGGAACTCATTGTGGATCTCGCGAGACGCAAAGAGGTAAAGATTATTCCGGAATGTCCTTTTGCACGAGCCTTAATGCAACGTAAAACCGAATGGCACGATGTGCTGCAAACTCCTAAAACCTAAGGCATGCAGCATCATATCCTCATTAACATCTGTGCAATTTTTGGTGTTGCGACTGGGGTGATTATCATTTGTAAGCTGCTCAGGATCCAATACGTGATAGGTTATCTGATTACTGGAATTCTATTGAGCCCCAACACCAGCGGCTATTTTGCTGACATGAGCGAGGTAGATGTCTATGCAGAAATAGGAATAATTCTCTTGCTCTTTACGGTAGGACTTGAGTTTAGTTTTGAGAACCTCAAGAAAATCAAAAAATACGTTTTGGGTGGTGGTAGCGCACAGGTATTTATAACTATAGTTATGACCGCTCTTCTCATTTTTGCACTTATGCGTCCCACGGTGGAAGAGAGCATTTTCTGGGGATTCTTATACGCTCTTAGCAGTACGGCAATTGTCATCAAGGTTTTACAAGATCGCAACAAGATCGCCACGGCACACGGGAAATTTATACTTGGAGTACTTTTGTTTCAGGATATCATGATCGTTCCGCTTATGTTGTTCACGCCCATACTTGCTGGAGCCGGCGATGATCCTCTAATTTCGCTAGGTTTGCTATTGGGGAAATTGGTCTTAATGGGTGGTATTGCCTTTGTTTTGGCGCGTTATGTGATCCCATTTTTCCTAAAGACCGTGATGAAGATTCAGAGCCAGGAAGTGTTTCTTATCGCTACGGTTTTTATCGTTACGGGAATTGCACTCTTGACGGAGCAGTTGGGATTATCCCTCGCCCTCGGTGCTTTTATTGCTGGTTTGATAATTTCTGAAACGAGTTACAGCCACATGGCAATTTCCTGCTTCTTGCCGTTCAGGTATGTCTTTATGAGCTTCTTTTTCATTTCTATGGGTATGTTGCTGGATTACCGAATATTCTTGACAGATTTTGGATATATTTTGTTCTGGGCTATCTTCACCTTTGTAGTAAAGGCGGCGGCAGGTATTCTTGCGGTAAGATTCATGAAACTTTCATGGAGAACAGCGATTGCCGTAGGTTTTTCCATTGCTCAGATCGGTGAATTCAGTTTTGTTCTCGCGCAGAGCGGTCTGCAATACGACTTGATCAGCGAGGAAAACTACCAGATCTTTTTAGCGGTATCGATCATCTTGATGTCGCTCACTCCATTTATCGTAAGCAATGCAGAAAAAATCCAGCCCGCCCTTGTAAAATTCCTATACAAAAACAGCGATGCCACAACTTGAACTCTAAGGTACGGACTGGTGTACAAAATCATCTGCTTTGCGCAATTATTTGCAGTCCAAATGGATCATTTTTAAAGATTTCAATGTAGAGAAAGATGAGTCTGCGGCTGATCGCGTGCGCGCCCTTTACCATGGCAAGCTCAAATTTCCCACGGTAAAGTATGGAGAGCAATTTGTTAAAAATCCCAGTTTTAAAGAATTGAACGAGTTTTTAAATGAACATGGGATAGGGGAGTAGTATTTGCAATTAATCATTAAATCCCAAACCTATACGCAACTGAAAGAATCAATTGACTAGGTGTTACATCAAAGTCTAGTCTATTAATTATATCGCCAATTACCCGAGTTTCATAAGCCACGTTTGAATTTGATAAACCAAATTCATATCTCAAATCTACATCGATTTTTTTCAGTTTAACGCCTAGGCCTACCTGTCCATTGATGCCGAATTCATCAACTTTTGCTTCTTCAAAAAAATCAATATCAAAATCGGTATCCACGACATACTGAATGGACGGGCCCACTAACAGTCTGATGGGCCCCTTTATATTTATACCAACCAATAGGGGAAGGTCTAATTTCTGGATGTCTAATCTATTCCCACCGTCAGGACCGATATCATAATCATAGCTATAGTCTGTGTAAACTAATTCTGGTCTGAACAGAATGCCTAAAGATTGAAATTCAAATTCAGCCAAAATACCGACATGGAATCCCAAATCCGACTCAGACTCTATTCTGTTGTCAGAATCTAAGCCGAATAATCCATTTCCATCTACTTCTCGAGAAGCGTGAAGGTTACCTCCTGCTTTAATTCCGAGTTCAATTTGAGCAAAGCAGATAACAGGAAGAAAAAATGCAATAATTTTTGTGGCTGATTTATACATAACTGATGTGGTAAGGAGAAAAACAATAAATCAAATATACCATCTATAAAAGGATAGGTTGTAGATTTCAAAGATCGATCAGTATAATTCAAAACCTGTTCTAAGCAATCCCCAATACCGAAGACAACGCCGATGCAAGTCCTAGGAAACTCAAAAATCCACAAATATCAGTCACGGTAGTTAAAATGATGGATGAAGAAGTTGCTGGATCTTGTCCTACTGCCTTAAGTCCGATGGGGATTACGGCACCTGCAAATCCTGCAATTACCATGGATACAATCATCGAGATACCTATGACCACGGCTATACCAAATGAATCTGCCCAGAAATAAACTACGATTCCCGTGGTAATCGCCACGGCAATTCCATTGAAAAAACCCACAATCAGTTCCTTGCGGGCGACCCGCATCCATTGACCCATCCTAATTTCTTTAAGCGCCAGGCCTCGTATGGTCACGGCAAGTGCTTGGGAACCCGTATTCCCGGATTGTCCTGCTACGACTGGAAGAAAAATTGCTAAAATGGTGATTTTTGCAATCGTATCTTCAAAGGCTCCTACAACCATGGAAGCAAGAAATGCGGTCACGAGATTGATCTGCAGCCAGGGTAGGCGTTTCTTGATCGCAAGAGAAGAGCGGGAGAGTGCATGTTCCTCTTTTCCCGCACCAAACATGGTCTGTAGATCATCACTTGCCGCCTCTTTTGAAGCCTTGATGAACATGTCGTTCCTGATGATACCCAGCAGATGGTTTTGTGAATCAACCACGGGAAGTTGCAGGAGTGAATGGGCCTCGATGGCTTCCAGCACCTCATCAGTAGTTGCGGTAGCAGGCACGGCAAAAGGCCGGTACATCAATTCATCCATTTGCTGATCAGGCAAGGCAACTGCGATGTAGTTCACAGGTACGCGACCTATGAGTTTCTGTTCTTCATCAATAACATAAATGGTAAGGATACGCCGGTCTCCCAGGCTGCGCAGTCGTTCCAATACTGTTGCCGCCGTTTCCTCTTGATTGCAGGTAAACAGCATCGTCTCCATCAGAAAACCTGCGGTGTCTTCCTCGTAGTCGAGAAATTCCTTTATTTCCCGTGCATTGACCTTTGGAAGGAGATCTAATTTCTTCTCATAAAGATTCTCATCCAGTCTTGAAAGCACGCGCGCTGCTTTGTGGGTGTCAGATTTTGAGAATATTTTGATGAATTGCTCATCATCGAGGTGCGGGAAGACATCGATTAAAACGTGAGTGGGCAATTCTAAAAACACGTTCTGAGCGGTTTTCTTATGGGCCTCGTCAATATATGCGAGGATCGCCTCCATGTTCTGATCTTCAAATTCTAAGGCTTTTTCCCTGTAGGACTTTGTGGAAAATTTTTTATTCAACATGGTAGCTGTTTTTCTTTTATTATATGATGACCATTAAAAATAATCTACTGTAATTACAAAATCATAATTTCACTAATACTTGTGCTTAATAAATCTAAGAACTAGCAAGATGCTTTTCTCAGCGAAACCGCATTATACAACCTATTTGTAAGAAAGAAGCTTTGGATACCACATATTTACCGATATTTAAACTTTAATTACTCAACATCAAAACAATGTCAAAATCAGAAAACCTCTACACCGATGATAACCCTGCTTCAACGGTTGAGGGATTGGGTTTCAAAGACAAACAAAAAGCTGAGGAAAGCGTTGAGAAGGTGGAGCGTTTATTGAAAGAAGGAGAGATCAGTCTTGATCACGCAAAGCAAATATGCGTGACTATGGAACAACGATCAAAACACCATCCACACCGCAATGAAGATATGAAGCAGGCTGAAACGATTTGGAATGATTATTTAGAAGATTTGAAAGTGAGAGGTTGATCAAATTTTAATTAAAAATAGATGCATTTTGAGTCGGTGACACCAAAGGTTTCTAATTTAAGAGCTAAGAGCTAAGAGCTAAGAGCTAAGAGCTAAGAGCTAAGAGCTAAGAGCCAAAAGCTAGGAGCTAATAGCCAAGTAAACCTGCCATATAAAAAGCGCCACACCTGCAAGCATCAAATAAACATTTGCGGCCTTATAAAAAGCTTTGTAAGATTTGAACCTTTGCCAAAAACGTATCAAAAAGATGATCGGGATTAAGGCAATAACCTGACCTAATTCAACTCCCAGGTTGAAACTCAAGATTTTTAAGAGAAATTGATCCTGTCCCATATCAAAGGACTGCAGACGCGCCGAGAGGCCGAGCCCATGAATAAGCCCAAAACCAAAAACCATAAATAATAAACTGGGTGCTTTTGATTTAAAAAAACGCTCAAAACCTTTTAAGTTTTCAAATCCCTTGTAAAAAACGCTCAGAGCAATCACGGCATCGATAAAATACTCGTTTACCGAAAAGCCTGCATAAGTTGCCGCTATAAGAGTAATGCAATGTCCTAGGGTAAAAGCGGTAATGAACTTGAGAATATCCCAGAAGTCCCTTAAGAAAAAGATCACCCCTGCAAGGAATAACAAATGATCATAACC
The DNA here is from genome assembly GCA_964631155.1 of uncultured Flavobacteriaceae bacterium. GTDB lineage: Bacteria > Bacteroidota > Bacteroidia > Flavobacteriales > Flavobacteriaceae > Nonlabens. The sequence continues at coordinate 14,506 of CAZVYO010000009.1, read as the reverse complement.
TGTAAGCATATGGGTAGCCCCTACCCAAATGTAGGACCATAAATCACCATTATTCAGTATTTCCTGATCAGCACTAGTAACATCATGCGCCCATGAAAGTGACGGCAATAGCAATAAAACGACGATTGATAAAACTTTTGGAACGGCTTGCATCTTACTTTTTGAATTTAAAAAACAAGAATAGTCCTAATACAACCAGCAAACTAATAATCAAAAATAGCGTGGTAGGAAACTCTGGTTCGTGCACGTGAGCATCATTGTGCGAGTGCGTGTCATCACCATGCTCATGACCGGCACCTATCTGAAAGGTAAGTGTAGCCCAGTTGGACTCGTGGGTGAGTTCAGCATCTTCTACTTCAGTCATGTGAATGGTTCTCAAGTGCCACACTCCAGATTCTGTAATGTCAAAGCTCAGGATACCGTTAGAATCTGTACGCAGCTCGAGTTGACCTTCATGAGTATGCCCTTGTTCTGCATCTTCATGCGAGTGGGTGGAACCATCGTGAGTGTGGGTAGCTTCTTTGGTTTCATGACCTATCAAAACAAGCTGATTTGCCAGAGGCTTGCCATTAAGAAATAATTTCACACGCATCTCATGTCCTGCATGCAGGTCATAGGGATTTTCCAGAGGTACAAATTCTACGGGATAACCCAGTTCCGTTTTCCAGTCGTTTGTGAGTTGATCGCCTACTTGGAAAATAGTTTTTACGTGTTTGGAATATTTTTCATTAGCATCTTGATCCAGTTTATTGTTACGCTTTCGCGAAAGCAACATATCCACAACTCCATCATGTTCCAGATAGTCATTGAATTTCTCTGCTGTCATTTCAATGTTGCGTGGCGCTGTACTTACGCCCATCACATAGGTGCCCGGATCGCCAGTCTCAAATTCCAGAAAGGTTGTGGTATCCTTATCGTACCACAGACTGGAATCAATGACCATTCTGCGGCCGTGAGCAATCATAGAAGCGTCCAGCATGCGATTGCGGTCTATGACATTATCACTTTTGTCAAAGGTGCCGTTGAAAAGCTGGAGCGTGGCTTTAGAATCAGCGTTTAGAAAATAGTTCTCAAATTTTAAGAACATATCGTGACTGCATAATGCAATGACAAAAAAGAGTAAAAAGTATTTTTTCATAAACGATCTAGCATTAGATTTTCTGCCTATTCTTCAATAATACTTCACTTAAATTACAAGTTTAGATTCTTTAGACTTTTTTAAGAAAGAATGGCGCATTTCAAATATTTTGCGGCGAAAATCTATAATTGCTTAGCGACTATTTAAAAACTATCATAAAGTAGCAATATGCTTGTAAGGCATTGACTACTTTGCATCAAAATTATTAAGATTGAGAAATCATACCATTTCAATAAGTCTGCTTTTCTTAGCAGCATTTTTGTTTCTTCCATTGTCAGGACAAGCTCAGGAAGATGAAGAGGATAGCAAATTCATCAAAGACCTCAAGGAATTCTTTACGTTTTACCCTAATTATAAAGCGGCACAACAGGATTCTACCATATATATGCAAAAATTTATTGCCGCTCCGGTGGTGAGCTATTCACCTGAAACCAATTTCGGTCTGGGTATAGGAGCAAAATATCTGTTTAAATTCAACGGAAGTGGTGAGGAAACTCGTGTCTCTAACATGCCTATTACGGCTCAGTATACACTCAACAGTCAGTTTTTTCTCTTTTCTGGGTTTGAGATTTTTACAAACCAAGAAAAGTGGGTTATAGAAGGAAATATTCTATTTCAGAATTATCCTTTAAAATATTACGGTATAGGGAACAATACACCTGATAGTCGTGAAGAGCGATACGATTACACCCAATTTTTATTTGAACCCATCTTCTTGAAACAAATGTTTACCAGATACTTGTTTATAGGTGCTGGAGTCCGGTATAATACCATTTATGGAGTGGATACGGTAGAGGGAGGTGTTGTTGAAACAGATGCCGTGGACGGTTTTAACGGCTCCACCTCATCAGGAGCTGAGGTGGCTGCACTTTATGACAGTCGCGACGTAATTCTAAATGCCTCAAAAGGATGGTATATGGAATTCACGCATGGCGAGTATTTTGAAGTTCTGGGAGGTACTCATAAATTTAATCTTACCAGACTGGATTTGAGACACTACATCGATCTGTCGCCTAGTAATCATGATATTCTAGCCTTTCAATTTTTAGGTAGAGCCGTAAGGGGCGATCAACCTCTTTCAGAATACAGTTTTTTTGGAAGCAGTCAGATCATGAGAGGTTATCAAGAGGGACGTTTTATAGATAGAGATCTTCTTGCGGCTCAGGTGGAATATAGAAAGCGTTTTGGTGACAGTCGCTGGGGCGCTGTGGCTTTTCTTGGAGCTGGTGACGTGTATCGCAATATTGATCAGGCGCAATTTGAGACTATCAAGCCTAACTACGGTGTGGGACTGCGATGGATGCTCGATAAGTCAGAAAACTTAAACTTAAGATTGGACTGGGGATTCGGTCAGGGAACTAACAATCTTTATTTGAGTATAGCAGAGGCTTTCTGAGAAATTGGATCTCGTAACGCGTTCCATCGACCGCTATAAGCTTGTCGACGACACGGCGCGAAAGCGTGACATCACAATCATCAAGATATTTTGTGAGCCTATCTGGATGTAGTAATTAATTGTTTCTAGAAGGACAATTCAGCTTGACTGAAAAAAAGAAAGGTTTTGAAGCAACCTTTCTGCAACCACCTCATCTATCCATAAACCGACATGGACAAATACTTGTATATTTTTCTTCTTCTAGGAATTCTTTCTTGCACTCCTGATTTAGAGAACAACAAACGACTTCTTATAGAAGGAAATATTGCTAATAGTGGTGATTTTGATAATATCACAGAAGTTGAAGTGTTTTTATTAAACTCACTTCCCTCCGTCGATCAAGACTTCAACATTCAGTTTCAGACTGATCGCTTCATAGGTGAGAAAATTTTAGGCAACTCAAGATTGGATGGCGACGGCACTTTTTCATTTTTTTCCTTGGTTCAAGATGGAGGATATTATCAAGTCGCTTTCACCCAAAATGATAAACTACTTAAAACAGGTACTATTAATAGGGTGGATCACTTATTAGATCTTGAAGAAAAACTGGTGGATGTGGAGGTACCAGCATTAAGTGAGGTAATAGTCAATTTTAATGCCTCCACAGATTATGACCTACCAGTAAACCTCACTATTTCTTACAATAGTCCCAGCTGCAATACAAATTATGACGGTAATAGTTTTGTGGGTAATTCGATAGTGAGTTTTTGTGCGATAAGAACTCTGCGAGTCAACCCTGGAACATCTGACCAATCAAGGATATTTGCATCTAGAGGCTCTACCATAGGTGTTTCTTATCAGGATGCAAATGGTATTGATCAAACGTTTCAGCTAGATGTAAATTCTCAAAACCCAACCTATGATGTCCAGATCTAGAACAGTTCTGATAATACTTGCAACATTTTTAACGAGTACGATACAAGCTCAGGAAGCTCAGGATAAAGTCTATAATTATAACATAGCTGGTGCAGAATACTTTGTGAACTCAAGTTTGGCTATAGGAGACAACTTTATGAATCGCAGTACGGGAGCAGCTCTAGGTTTCGGTGCAAATGCTTATTTACCGTTCTTAAAATCATTCTACGCTAAAGCTGGTTTTAATATCACTTATTTTAAAGTTTCAAATAATACTTTTATCGGTGCGGTTGATCAGGTCAATAAAAAAGACGTTAGTATAGGTTTAGGGTATGTATACCAAATCAATAACCGATTCTCGAGCAGTATAGATGGGAGTTACTTAGAAAGTATTCATCGCAACAATCAAGATGATCTCCAGGGCGGATCCACCCTGAGGGATAATGCTACAGGATTTGACTTAAGAGTTATTTTGGGATACGCGCTGAGTGAGTATGTATTCCTAACAGCTTATACAAAATTTGATCAGTTGTATTATGAAATAGAAACCGGCCCATCAGTTTCTGATTTCTTCCAGTCTGCCTCATTCTTACAATTGGGTGTAGGACTTAAAGTAGGTTTTCCCATAGATTGATACTTTTCGCTTTCGCGAAAGCGTGATTAACAATAATTAATCCAGCCTTTCAAATTTTATCTTCTTAATCCGATCTCCATCAAGCTCAAGATTATTGAGGTTTTCAGGATTGAACCGTATGGTATAGCCGTTGAATAAAAGTAGGTCAGGAGTGACCAATTTTCCATATGCTTGTTTCCCTTCTTTAATAATTGAGTAAGTTGTTCCTTCCTGATGTTCCATTACTAATTCCACTCCAGTTTCGTCATTTACATAGGTACCATTTATTGATTTGGGTTGAAAATTGCCCCAATCAGAATCAGGTCGTGTCAAAGTATACGGAGCATGTGAGGTATAATAAGCCGTGACGGTCATCTCACCCTTTTCATTCATATTGAATTCTTGCTTGAAAGCTGGATCGTATTTCTGCATGAAGACATTATTAGACTCTCGTTCAAGATCTACTTCGCCGCGACCTGAACGATCCAAAACAAGTCTACCATCCTCATTTTTCTTGAATTCAAAAGAGGAGTTACTGTCTGTAAGGTAAATTCCTAAAATGCTCTTTTCGCTCACGTAATCACCCTCATTTTCAGGAGCTTTAAGAAAAGAATCATCCGTTTCTTTTAATTCATAAAGCACATCAACCATCTGACGTGTTTGATAGGATGGAATGGTTTTACCACTATTAGTCATGGTAAGGATCGCAGCATCTTTAAACCTAACGAGGGTTGCTTTCCATGCGCCGGTTGCGCCTTCGTGAAAGGTATAATCCAGGCCATTATATTTTCCTCGCTCAAGCCCATATCCATAATTCACATCATTTTCAAATTCCTGAGATTTTTTAATAATTGATCTTGAAACATTAGTCTTTACCGCATCCTGAAGAATCTGTTCCCAGCGAATCTGATCATCAAGGGTGGTGAACAAATTTCCGTCACCTACTACGTTCCATTTCCATTCATAAGTTGACCATGTATCAAAATTAAAATAAGCTTTTGCAATCGGTTCACGGATTTGCTTAAAATCAGACTCAAATGAGGTGTCTTTCATTCCAAGTTCCGCGAACATTTCGTCCGTTACTTGCTTAAAACTTTTATTCGTTATTCTTTGAATGATCTGAGCAAGCAAAATATAGTTGGTATTGCTGTATAGGTATTGAGTGCCAGGTTCAAAATTGAGCTCTTTCTGATTTTTTACGAGCTCGATCACATCATCATTGTCATAAGTTTTTTTCCACCATGTGATTCTCTTAAGAGACCACAAATCATAGGCATCGCGTATACCACTTCTGTGCTGAAGAAGACTTTTGATGCTTATTCTACCTTCATAATCCCCATACAATTCTGGCAGGTATTTTCTTATATCATCTTGAAGATCCAGTCTTTTTTGATCTTCAAGAATCAGAATAGCCAGAGCGGTAAACTGCTTTGCGTTTGAGGCTATATTGAATCTGGAATGTTCATCGATCTTTGTGCTATCAGCTAGATTTTCATAGCCAGCGTAGCGTTTATAAATAACTTCACCATCTGATATAATTGCCGTTGCGATACCGGGAGCTTGTCTGGGAACATCTTGAGTAGCAATCTGATCTAATTGTTGGTACTTAGTTGAGTCCATCTGAATCTGACCATAACCGTTGTAGGTTATCAGGATGAGTAGTGCTGAATTGATAAAATTTCGCATGAATAGAATTTGTAGGTGCAAATGACTGACTCTAAATCGGTTTCTACGCTTCAAATCATGATTTGATACTTATTTGTTCAAAGAATTTAAAAAGCTTTTGGGTGTATTCCCAGTATGTTTTTTGAAGGCACGATTGAAGGTAGCCTTGCTATTGAACCCTGCTTCAAGAGCTATTCCCAGCATACTCATGACGGCGGGATCACCGTTTTTCAAACTTGTTATCACAGCTTCTACTCGATAACTATTAATGTAATCATTGAAGTTTTTATCGTGACCCGAGTTAACGATGGAAGATATCATTTTAGTTGTAGTATCCAGTTCTTGAGCTACGTTACTCAAAGTCAATCGTGGGTTTTTGTATAATTCCTTCTCTACAATTAAGTTATCGATCCTTTCTTTCCATATACCAAGATTAGGTAAGGGTTCTGTTTTCTCTACAGTTTCATTACTTAAAATTTCAGGGTTGCCAAAATTACTTTCTCGGACTAATGAATTTTCCAAAACAGTTTGACGCTCAGCATGAATATAGCCTGAAATGGCTATAAAAACCATAATTCCCGCAAAGCACAAGTAATACCAGAACTGACTCCCAAAAGCTCCCCATTCCGGATGTAGAAGAAAAAATAAAATTCTCAAACCTAAAAGCCCCAGAAACGCGAGCATAAAATTGCGTACCCATTGAAATAGAACACTCTCTGCATAACTTAAGGTTTCAAATATATTTTTCCTATAAGTGAAGTACATATTTAAACTCAAGACCAGATAGAACATCATGGAGATTAAACCTGCTGTTTGATACCAAGTTGATAGATCCTTATCGCGTCCGTCAGCATAGAAATAAAATTCGTCCAGAATCAGCTTATCAGTAATAAAAACGATCAAGCTATAGAGGAGGTATAGTAAGCTGGGGACAAAATGTAACAGATCCTTTTTAGTAAGCTTGAAATCTTGCAGCAAAAGTGATTTTACATAAAAATAAACCACCGGACCTATTAATAGGACTTGCATGAACGGTACAAAGAAAAGTATCTCACGAGTTAACCGTCTACTGTACCAGCCTGCGTAACCCAGCATGTGAGGCGTGAAGTACAGAGTTCCGAGTAAAAGAAGTAGACCCAGCCATTTACTGGAAATGCGAGAAAACTTCGCTCCATTTTTAAACGCCAAGATGCTAAATAGAGTGCCGTGGAAAAAAAAGATGAGCAATAACGAACTTTTCTGTTCAAATCCAAAAAACAGATCGTCCATCATTTCAAATTATTCTTCAGCGCCCAATAAAGTCAAGATATCAATCGCCGCCTCGCTGATCTTTGTTCCCGGTCCAAAAACGGCTGCAACACCCTCATTGAACAGAAATTCATAGTCTTTTCTGGGGATCACTCCGCCCACGATGATCATGATGTCCTCGCGACCGTAATTTTTCAATTCTGCCATTACTTGTGGTACCAGCGTTTTGTGTCCTGCCGCAAGCGAGGATATTCCCAGCACGTGCACGTCATTTTCTACCGCTTGTTTTGCGGCTTCTTTGGGCGTTTGGAATAAAGGTCCTATATCCACGTCAAATCCCACATCGGCATAACCTGTGGCGACGACTTTAGCTCCTCGATCGTGTCCATCTTGACCCATTTTTGCGATCATGATGCGTGGTCTACGACCTTCTTCCTTGGCAAAATTGTCGGCTAGTTGTTGCGCTTTCGCGAAAGCGGAATCATCCATAATCTCCTTTTTATAAACGCCTTGAACGCTCTTGATTTTGGCTCGATACCGGCCGAACTCTTTTTCCAAGGCATCTGAAATCTCGCCTAACGTGGCACGCTCTTTAGCGGCAATAACGGCTAGTTCCAGCAGGTTTTGATCTTTACTTTGAGCAGCCTGAGTCAAGTTTGCGAGAGCGGCTTGCACCTTAGCATTATCTCGCGTATTCTTGATTTCCTTGAGACGCTTAATCTGTTCTTCACGCACGGCGGCGTTGTCAACTTCTAAGGTATCGATCAGGTCTTCATCAGGACTGGGGTATTTGTTCACGCCTATGATCGTGTCCACACCAGAATCGATGCGCGCCTGCTTTTTTGCAGCGGCTTCCTCGATACGCATTTTTGGGATTCCAGCCTCTATGGCCTTAGTCATCCCGCCCAGTTCTTCAACCTCTTCAATCAATTCCCAGGCTTTGTGAGCGATCTGATCTGTAAGGCTCTCTACATAATAACTTCCAGCCCAAGGATCTACGGTTTTGGTAATACCTGTTTCTTCTTGTAGAAATAATTGTGTGTTTCTTGCAATACGCGCTGAGAAGTCTGTAGGTAAGGCTATGGCTTCATCCAATGCGTTTGTATGCAGACTTTGTGTTCCGCCAAAGGCTGCTGCAGAAGCCTCAATTGCCGTACGAGCCACGTTATTAAAGGGATCTTGCTCTGTCAGGGACCATCCAGAAGTCTGGCAATGGGTTCTGAGGGCGAGTGATTTAGTATTTTTGGGATTAAACTGCTGGATCATTTTTGCCCAGAGCATACGTGCTGCACGCATCTTTGCAATTTCCATAAAATGATTCATACCGATCGCCCAGAAAAAGGAGAGGCGAGGAGCAAAGGTGTCTATATCCATACCTGCAGCAAGTCCTTTGCGTACATACTCCAGGCCGTCGGCTAGGGTGTAGGCCAGCTCGATATCGCTGGTAGCACCAGCTTCATACATGTGGTATCCCGATATGGAAATCGAATTGAACCGCGGCATGTTCTTGCTGGTATATTCAAAAATATCAGAAATGATCCTCATGCTAGGCTGTGGCGGATAGATATATGTATTACGTACCATGAATTCTTTAAGAATATCATTCTGTATAGTCCCGCTCAATGCTTGAGTATCCACGCCCTGTTCTTGGGCAGCGACAATGTAAAATGCCATAATGGGTAAAACCGCACCGTTCATAGTCATGGAAACCGACATCTTATCCAGCGGGATGGAATCAAACAAAATCTTCATGTCTTCCACGCTATCGATCGCTACACCAGCCTTTCCCACATCGCCTTCGACGCGCTCGTGGTCGCTGTCATAACCTCTATGTGTCGCCAGATCAAATGCGACCGAAAGGCCTTTTTGTCCCGCCGCAAGGTTGCGCTTGTAAAAAGCATTGGATTCCGTCGCACTAGAAAAACCTGCGTATTGTCTCACGGTCCACGGCCTGCGCACGTACATCGTAGAATAGGGACCTCTAAGATTAGGCGCAATCCCAGCAGCAAAATCAAGGTGCTCCAGATCTTGTACATCTTCTTGGGTGTACTTTTTCTTGATCTGGATCCCTTCTGAAGTTTCAAATTTTTTGGACTTCACTTCTTGTTTAGGGAAATTGAAGTCAGCTTTTATGTTTGAAATGTTTTTTCTCATTCAATACTCAATTTTACTGTCAGGCTTAGAGAGCCTCAAGCCTTGGTTTTTAAAAGTGGACTTCAAGAGCCCTTCGATGGGCTCAGGGACCACCTCAACCCACAATTACGTTCACGATTTGAGCCCTGAGGCACTCTAAGGTCGTGCTATAGGTTTCTCATTTCTTCTTGTTCCTTATCTTCCATCAATCTTTTCTGTACAATAGGCTCGATCAGGGTTTTTCTGGGCTCAATCTTGACAAAAGGCAATATTTCATACTCTTTCTGCAGCGGCTGATCAGTATTAGGGTATTTTGTGGCTCCCACGAGCACTTTATCGCCGTGCTTCAAAGCTTGTTGCTCACGATCAGCACTTTCTTTAATCTTACGCTGTATGCTCCCTTCATGTAAAGAGGTGATCAACCCACCGGCCGATTCTATTTGCTTGAAGAGTTCTAAAGCTTTTTCAACAAGTTGTTGCGTGAGGGTCTCGATGTAATAAGATCCTTCTGCAGCATTTCCTACCTTGTTGAAATAAGCCTCTTCCTTTAAAACCAGCAACTGATTTCTGGAAATGCGCTCGCCAAATTCATTCGGTTTGTTGAAGAAAGCATCATAAGGCAAGTTATAAACCGTGTCTGCTCCTCCTAAAATTGCACTCATACATTCTGTAGTCGAGCGCAACATATTTACGTTGTAATCGAGTAAGGTTTTGTTTCTTAGACTGGGGCTGGCTGAAATATAACATTCCAGATTTTCAAAGCCATATTCATTACCCAGCGATTTGGTTAGAACGCGATAGGCGCGGTATTTAGCGATTTCCATAAAGTAGTCGCTGCCAGTCGTTGTGTCTATATTTATTCTTTTTGCATTCTCGTAATCGCTATGCTGCGGTCGCTGAGCGGAGTCGAAGCGAGTGGAAGTGAAATATGTAATCTCACCCACCTGATCAAGCTCATTTAAATACTCGTTGAGATGCGCTAAGTAATATCCCAGTTCCTGTACCGTGGTCGCACCAGCCTGCTGGTACACGCTCGTGTTTACAGTAATATTTGAAAAGTAACCATCTGAAATTTTAAGGTAGTCTGTTAGAGATTTAAGATCTTTTTCTCTTGAATAGAACCAGTTTCCCGTACTTGCCAGGCGCTGAATGGGATCAATGTGAATGTATGCCTTAGGAGCGAGCTTGTTCAGGTTCTGAATGTACTCCAGATCCAAAAAATCAAGATGGATCTGAACGCCTACTTCCGGTAGATTTTGGAGTAAAACCTCAGCGTCAATTTTAGAACTGGGGACAAATAGTATGACACCCTCAGCACCTCTTTTAAGCGCGTTTGTAGCTTTTAGGTTAGCGGCTTCTGCGTTATAGGCGTAGATTTTTTGAGATAAATACCAGTCACCAGTTTGGGTAGCGGTAAAAGGAATCTCGTGCGCCTCAGACGACTCACTATGATAAAAAGGTTTGATGTGGATACCATCTGCCGTGGTGGAAATAAGAGTGTCATTATAGTCTGCGCCTTTGAGGTCGTACTGGATTTTTTGTTTCCATTGGGCCTCACTGACTCCACTAAAATCTTCAAATAATCTCTTACTCATTCTCTTTCTGTTTTAGGCTGTCTTCAAATTCAATGATGAAGACCTCTTCGTCTGTACGTTTCATGAAATAACGTTCACGGGCAAAAGTCTCTAGTCCCTCTGCACTGCGCAGTTGTTTCAGTTTTGCGCTGTCTCTGGCGATCCCATCACGGTAATAGCGTATTGCTTCTTCTTGCTCAGCGATTTGTTTATCGATTTCTCGATGTGAGGTAAGCCAGGCACTCCCGTCCAGGAATAAAATCCACACGAGAAAAACGGCAAGGATGACTAGATACTTGTTAGTCAGTATTCTAAAACCCTTTTTTCTTTTAAGTTCCGACCATTTCATGATCCCTAAAAGTACGTATTTAAGCTAGCTTCTGATCGATGATGGAACGCAAGATTTTAACACCCACCGTATTGAATCTATTGGTAGGGATTATCACATCAGCATAAGCTTTTGTGGGTTCTATAAATTGCTGGTGCATAGGTTTTAACGTCGTTTGATACCGGTCGAGCACCTCGTCCAGGTCACGTCCACGGTCTGCGATGTCCCTCTTGAGCCTCCTGATCAGGCGCTCATCGCTGTCACAATCTATATACACTTTTATGTCAAAAAGCCTTCTGATACGTGGCATGGTCAGGATCAAGATTCCCTCTACGATGATTACTTTGCTGGGGGCTGTTTTTATAGTCTCACCAGTACGGTTGTGCTCCACAAAAGAATAGACCGGTTGATCGATACTCTTACCATTTTTGAGATCCATTAAATGCTGCTCCAGCAAGTCAAAATCTATGGATTCTGGGTGGTCAAAGTTGATTTTTACACGCTCCTCATAAGTGAGTTCGCTCGTATCCTTGTAATAAGAATCTTGTGAAATAACGGTTACCTCGTGATCTGGGAACTCGTGAGCCACTTGATCCACAACTGTCGTTTTACCACTTCCCGTTCCTCCAGCGATTCCTATGATGAGCATTTCTAGATTTTTGGCAAAGGTAGTAGGATTTTAAATCAGGCTCAAAGGCTGGAGCGCAGCTTTTTTTGTTCCGCTTTCGCGAAAGCGAGATGCTTTGAAATCAAAATCAAAATCAATATCAAATCTAAAACTAAAACTTGAGTCACAAGATACACCCATTGTAACTTAAATAGGTTGCCTACCGCCTACCGCCTACAGCCTAAAGCCCAAAATAAGTCAATTGCCCCATTTCAAATTGCCGTGCGACTAGCGAATTTTAGAGCATGGAAACAAATTCAATGTTTAGTGAGCAGGCGATAAACGCCGATGACCGCAAGAAGATTACCAGAGGTATGCTGGGTATAGTGGTGGTGCCGGTCATGTTTGGTCTATTTATATATTTTGCTTTTAGCTGGGTGATGGGCAGGACGGTACTGACGGGAGAGTGGGAGACGTTTGATTACGTGATCCTCCTATTCATGGGTTTGATTATAACCGTGTGTACGTACCTGTTGATCAGGAAGGCTTCTGATTTGCGCACGGGTGTAAAACATGTTTATGAAGGTATCCTGGAAGACAAACGCAAGAATGTTCAAAAAAGCACGAGTTCCAGCGGTGGCGCAGGAATGAGATCGGGTGGTGGGACTAGGACCAAAACCACGATCACGTACTACCTCACAATTTCAGGACAAGAATTTGCCGTGGATCAAATGAAATATGCTCAGGTAGCGACCGGCGATCGAGTTCGTCTAGAAATCGCTCCAAAAAGCAAGTTTATTCTGAATTTACAAACTTTAGAAAAAGCTACAAAAATTCATGCAGACTCAGAAGCCGTGTCTTATAGATCTTCAGTTCCTGATAGGGTGATAAATAAAGACCTCACGGCCCAAGACGAGAAAGTACTAAGGAAGATTTGGTTGAAAAAGCTACGTACCAAACTTCTGTTTATCGCCGTGCCATTATTGATTGCTTTTTCTTTTATCAGTCAAGGCTGGTGGGGTTTGTTGTTATTGTTTTTTCCCGTTCCCATCATTATTATCTGGAACGCTATTTCATTATTGAGATGGTATCTTAAATACCAAAGCATCAAAAGAGATCATGTCAAAGAAGAGATTACTACTACGGTAACTGATAAAACCACGACCTCAGGAAATCGTACAGCTGCAACGTATATCGTCAGTACCCAGGCAGGATCTTTTACCATCGATAAATCGGCTTACGATCAGGTCAAATCTGGCGACCAGATTGTTATTGAGAAAACGCCGGTCTTGGATCTGGTAGTGGGGACTAGGGTGGGGTGAGTTTCAATTTTGGGTAGTGTAAAGACTAATCTAAATACTTAGATAAGAACGGGTTTTACCTCAGTTCTTTGTTAGGCAACATTTTTATCTTCGTATTTTTTTATTTCGTTCAATTCCGCCTGTTTTTCATCGCGTTCCTCTTCGATGTCGTAATCATCTTGAAGTCCGAGCCAGAATTTAGCCGAGTTTCCAAAATATTTGCTCAATCGCAGGGCTGTGTCAGCCGTTATTCTACGTCGTCCTTTGATGATTTCCGAAATTCTTGTCTGCGGTATTTTCAGGTCCTTTGAAAGTCGGTAAGCCGAAATCTCGAGTGGTACAAGAAACTCTAAGTTCAACACTTCTCCAGGATGTACATTTGCCAACTTTTCCATTTTATTCATTTATTAATGATAGTCGATTATTTCCACTTCGCTTGCGTTTCCGCTGTTCCATTTAAAAATGATTCTCCATTGTTTGTTGATTCGAATGCTGTAAAAATCCTTCAGATTTCCAGTCAGTTTTTCAAGTCGGTTAGAAGGCGGAACTCTCAAGTCCATAATATCTTGCGAGTTGTTTAGCATCCTTAATTTCCGACGTTCAACGTTTTGGGTTTCAATCGGCATTTTTTTAACTCGGATACTGTTCCAAATCATTTCGGTTTCTTTCGAGCCAAATGAAATAATCATACATTTGCTTTACGTTACTAACGTCAAAGGTAAGTAAAAAAAAATGTTTGACGCTAATGTTGTTGAACGGCAAAGATATGATTCATCCCTCACCATACTTTGCCGTTGTTGTTGGTGTCTGATAAATATAAAGCCTTTTGAAAATATCCCTGACCATGCCCGGGATGAATTATATCGGATGTTCTGGACAGTCCCCCACGATGTCCCCACACGCCCTGAACCAACAGCGCCACGCAAGGGGCACTATTGCTTTTATACGCGTATAAACGCAGTCGGGCCGCGTAAGATCATTCCGTCCTTGACATATCGTCAGCTGTTTTTCTTGCTTTGTAAGGTCCCAAGGGCGAACTTTAAGCAGGCTGAACGTCTCTACGTTCCACAAGCTATCGCTTGTGACGTGCCAACGAGGCTGCTTAACGCCGCCGCGTGGAGTTACGCAGCAGGAAAAAAACCAGAAAGTCCGGATGGTCGTGCGTGAACGGATCGGGATGGATTGTCTTGAACGGTTGCGTATAACCGTCAGTTACGGGTTAAATTAGCGATTATTTTCGGTTTAGCACAAGACGTTAGCAATTCAGAGTGGATTCGGACGAAGTCGAATCCGCCGTAATTGCGGTTATACATTGTTGGCAATAGTTTTTATTCAATTCGATAGTATAATGTTTTTATCAGCTTTCCGTCAGCATAAATTTCCGTATGAGTAATTCGGTCAGACGTTATTTTAAGTTCCATTATTAATCTATTACTCAAAACTGCTTCTTTTGTTACTTCGTGTTTAGCAATTATAACATTAAATTTAGCCCAATCTTCATCAGATAACGCTTGATATTCCTCATTCGTTTCAGGCTCTTTTAATTTATTTAAGTCAGCGTAAGTTTCAGTCGGATAGTCAATCAGATGTAAACTGTTCATTTCTCCAT
>CAZVYO010000008.1:0-152530 GCA_964631155.1 uncultured Flavobacteriaceae bacterium | reverse complement strand
TGATGGTCGCCTGCGATTGGTTCTCGCCCCTGCCCACATCGGCAATCGTGATCGCAGTCGTGTCGTCATTTGTGATGGTTCCAGTTCCGGTCGTATCTCCAATCAGGACGTTGGTGCCCGTAGGGTTTGAAAGGGTCAGGGTGATTGTTTCATCTGCCTCCACACGCTGGTCTCCGGCAACTGTCACGCTGATTGTCTTGGAATTCTCGCCAGCGCTGAAGCTGACCGTGCCACTAGCTGCCGTATAGTCTGATCCTGCCGTAGCCGTTCCATTGCTGGTGGCAAAGTCTACGGTAGCTCCACCTGCAGGTGCTGCTGCGCTCAGGCTTACCGTAAAGGTCATCGTGGCCGTTCCTGAATTTCCTTCGGCTATTGAAGCGTCGTTAACTGAGAATTCTATGGGATCGGTCAAAGTAACGCTGGTATCTGCAGCTAGGCAGCCCTCACTATCAGTTACGCGTACAGTATAAGTACCGGCCGACAACCCGCTAATGGATTGAGTGGCGTCTCCTGTGGTCAACCATAGATAATTAAAAGGTCCTGTACCACCAGTCACGGTAACCGTTGCAGTTCCATCGCTACCACCAGCAATCGTAGGATTTGTTCCGCTTGCTGTGGCTCCCAAGGCCATAGGTTCGGTCACAGTAATATTATTTGCAGTTGTTTGACAGCCTAGTGCATCAGTTACTGTAACAGAATAAACGCCTGCCGCGAGGCCTGATGCGGTTGCCGTAGTCTGACCATCATTCCATACATAAGAATAGGGACCTGTACCGCCGCTGGGTGAAATGGTAATACTGCCATCACTTCCACCGTTACAAGTTACGTTAGTTTGTGAGGTGACACTCGCAGAAAGAGCCGTTGGCTCTGTAATGGTTGCCGTTGCTGTATCGGTGCAACCGTTGTCATCTGTTACCGTAACCGTATAATTTCCTGCAGCAAGGCCTGAAATCGTGTTTGTGGCACTAGAAGTATTGAAGGTACCGGATCCATTAGTCCATTCATAATCGTAATTTGCCGTTCCATTTGAAGCGGTGACGGTCAAGGATCCAGATGACCCACCATTGCAGTTGACATTTGTTTGTGCCGTGATGCTCGCGGATAGGTTGCAGATTGGAGCGGCGATATCTACTTCAAAAACTAAGTCCACTAGGTTATTAAAGGCACTTCCGTTTACGAATATTTGTCCATCAGGATAAGCCGAGTCAGTAGTGAAAACTAGAAATGAGGTACCTGGAATGTCAAAAGTATAGGTATTACCGCCTATCAAATTTATATTTTCAGCTGAGAAGTCTGTAACGTCATAATTGAGATTATTAGGATCGCCACCATTTTCTGTAAGTTCTTGACCAGTAACAGACCCCAGTAAATCTGATGGTGCCGTGCTGGAACCGTTATATACATTTATGGTAGCATTAGACCTTGTCTGCCCTCCCGCAACGAGAAGTGTTATAGATTGCAAAACACCGCTCTGACAGGCTATAAAGCTTTGGCCTTTTTGAGCGGATTGTGTACTGCTATTTGGCTGGTCCCATGGATTGTTTACTGTGCATTGAGCGCTACTTACAGCAATTGTGAAAATAGCCAGTAAGAAGAATAAGTATTTGAATTTCATAATTTTTTTTTGATATCTTCAAAGATAGTTTCGGTTAATCATCAAGAGATGATCCAAAGTGTAACGATTTGTTAAATTAGAAAAGTATTTTACTAGTTCCACTTTCGCGAAAGCGGGATTAGGTGATTGAAATAAAAGCTTTTATTCTAGTGTGCTTAATATAAGCAATTAAGCCCTATTTGAATTCAAGTAGGGCCATGTGATGTTGCTGAATTAAATTTTAGTTACGAGATGGATAAACTCCTGTTAAACAAATCAAGAAATAGATCGCAAGGAACGGCGAGCGGTTCTCATGACTCTGACTGCCACCGCTTGTACTTAACTGCACGCTAGATGGATTGAACCCAGGCAGGGCTTGTCCAGCAACAACGTTAGTCGCTGGTCCGAAATTTTTTGTTTGGGTATCTCCTAAACCTCCAGGGAAATTACCTACTGCAGGGACATCACCTGCTTCTGGCTCAGCATGTATTCCTTCATCTGTGCTAAGCTCTAAGTTAGAACTTTGAGAGCCTGAGCCGATAATTTGATGCGTGTGAATGGGCATTTCCAACTGGTTTAACGTTACAAATTCAATACCCCCTCTTTCACCCCATACATAATTTTGAAGTCCAGGACCATGACCTACACCTATAGGTGAGCGTCCTCTTAAATCAGGCAAACCAAAAGTTGTGCGACCATCTCCACCAAAGGTGGTGCCCAAAAGTGAAAATAAAGCGCTGTTAGAACTGATAGACATCAACTGACCGCCGCAAATGGCGTAATCCCTGATGGCAAAATTGCCACCGAACATAATAATTTGACCAAGAAAATCATTCATAATAATAGTTTTTAGATTTAGTTAATAATAAAAATTTTAGATGCACATGTAAGGATTTTGCCAGACCGAAGCGGGCTGTTTCAAAATTTCTTGAATGTGCTTATTGTTAATTTTTATTTGCTTTGCTGATTGCTTTTTTTCCAAATGAAAGCCATCGGCATCTTTCTTTTTACAGCAAAATATAGACTTACTGTTTCTCGTTTTTTGGTTCCGGGTTTCTATTCCATTTTGCAACAGGATACGTCTTGCCGAATTCCTCCCTAGATCATAAAACTGGTTTTTGTTATATTTAGAGATATCGAGTGAATCTTCAGTTGTTTCCAACACACTTAAAACCGTGACCTCATCTGAATCCAGCTCAAGAAGCTTCTCTGAAAGGAAAGAAAGGCCTAAAAGCTCGATTTTTTTGTGCAATCCTTTTTTATAAAAAGCTTTTAGGAATCTCGTTGCTTCAGAACCGCAGAAGGCAGCAAAAATCCAATCAGGCATGAGTCGTTCAATACGATCAACAACCTCTTCTACATTTGAAGGCTGTCCAGGAGGTGGGATTTGAGACACTAAGACGGGCAAGAAATCCTTCTTCCCATTATCCTTAAGAGCAACATCCACCATTTGCGCAAAGGCATATCCCGTATCGTAAAAGGATGCGGCGTACGCTCCATTTTTAGAAATATTCTTATAAGCATAATTAGTTAACGCATAAACCTCCTTCCAAGTGGATCGGCTTTCAATAGCTACGTGGTCAGGTAGGCCTTTTTGATCATATAAATGCTCGCCCAAATTTGCGAAATGATACTGGGTGCCTTTTTTGAACGACGCCGAAGCTTCAGCAACGGTACGCGAATTCACGATTCCCGAAACAATGTCCACATCGTTGTAAGATGCATGCTTATCATCTGCCTTATTCACCTCTTCAATTGATGCTGGTCCTACAAACTCTTGATAAAGCGTATAATCTATCTCATCTTTATGGTGATCCAGAATTTCAACCAAACCATTTTTGAATAATTTACCCATGGGATAAATAGAGGAATAAGGCATCAAAAGACCTATGTCTAAACTCTTACGCATCAGATGAAGCGATTGTTAATTCGGGCAAGTCAATATTAATCATATCACCGTTTGAGGTGCTCACAGTTATGGAACCAAACTGATCAATTACCAACGTCAATTCTCCACCACCTTCATAGCGGTAATAAGTCTCCACGGTTTGATAGCGCAGCAACACTCCCCATGTTTGTCTGGGAAAGTCGTATCCTGGTAACTTTTTATCTCCTAGATCAAAAAGTCTCGCCTCTCCTACTCCAGGAATGTTGATTGTCAGATTCCCAAGTTTTTCAACCGAACCAGAGTCGCCGCTATTAATACTTCCATTGCCCGACATAGTTATGGTATCAGGAAAATTGTTTATGATGTTTAGTGTGTACATGATTAATAATTTTGATATTAAAGCAAGAATTTAGTTTTAAATTAATAAATTTTTTGTGAAAACTCTATTTTGACATTTTTTACTAATATTCCTTTGTTTGATCTGGCCTTAATTAAACTGCAACTAAAAATCAAAAAGCCCCCCAACATATTGATTGGATTATGAAGAGGGACTATTTATATTTTACATAATATAGAATTAATCCTCTTTCTGAGGCTCTGGCCCCTTAGATTCATCATCACCAGAGCTTTCGCCGATGAACTCGTTAGGATAAAATTTATACAACCATGCCTCTGCCAGCTGTCTTGAGGTAATAGGTTTTAAAAAGAAATTTATGGGTACTCCACAGTCTCCTTTGATGGCTTTTTGTATATAATCGTCAAAGGCAGTCATCATGGAATTTGTGTCGATCACCTTGTTGTTCTTATTGTCATATTCCCCTAAACTTGAAACAACGTTTGTTACGTAAGAATTATTTAATTGCATAAAGCTTTCACCAGCTTTAGCCTTTTCGGCATCAGATCCCATAGTATTCACGCCTGTATCAGTCGCCCCTTGAATTGCAGCCAGTTGACTCATGACATCTTTAGGATCTGGCTTAAGGTTTTGGACAGAAGTTTCTATCGTATTAGAAACAATTGAAGGAATCAATCCCATTGCAATAACACTAGCATGGGACTGTAAGTTTGAAGTGCTCAACAAACTTTTTACGCTATCAGCAAATGAAGCGTCCAAGCCAAATTTTCCACTTTCGTTTGCAAGAAATAAATGCTCAGAAATCGATGTACTTAAAGATGAAGCAATAGAACTGGATCGCTGAGAAGATTGATTTGATTCATCTTGAAGAATATGAACAAATCCGACGAAACTCGAACCAAATGTAGCCCCTGACAACAGATGCATTTCTGCTTTGTCTGAATCTTTACCAGCAATTACTTTTTCCATGGAAGCTTTATCTGCGGTATTGATCTTATTGCTTGGATTATAAACATTCCAAGCTCTTATGGCTTTTTCTGGATCCAGCACAAAAGGAGCGAAAACCTCACTAACTTTATGTGTACAGTTTGCGGTTACTACCAAAGTACCCTCTATTTTGTGGTTTCCATGCTGACTCTCCATCGCCTTTTTGGCTTTTCCTCCAGCTTCCACACCATAAGTAGGTGATAAAAATCCTGAAACTTGAGAAGAAACGTAGGAGGCGATAGCAGAGGAATGGGCAGAAGTTCCTTCCTCATTTGACTCTACTCTGAAGTATTGAGCATCCATCACCATAGAATCTGATGACAAAGGCATTTGTTTAATAGCAGATTTATTATAGTCCATAGGACTTTCCACGCTTTCATTAATCTGCTTTTGCGCTAATTCATTTCGTGCAGAAACTAATTCTGTCTGGGCGTCAATTGTCTTTTTTGCCAAATCCACGGCCGATTTGGCCATTTTAGTTTTAAGCGCATCAATTTCATTAGCAAGATTATCTAGATCATCTTGATCCACATTCATATTGATCATTTCTTGAAGTGTCATATCGAGACTTCTTTTAGATAGAATATATGAATTAAGCTCTAGTTGAGCGTTGTCTACAGGTTTTTGAATTTCTGCAATTTTTTGCAGCGCCGCAATCTTGCTAGGGTCTACGATGTTACCAAGTACCAAACTCGGATCATAAGGAATAGTTGAAGGCATAATATTAAGTTTTAAAGATTAGTCATAGGTATTATCGCTTTTGAGTGTTGGCTTCATGAGCCTTTGAAATAAAGTTTTTCAAATCTCTCAGATCTCCATTGAAGACATCTAGGTCATTTTTAATACTATCAAGGTTGTAATCAGCTGATTTTTGCCAAAATCTCCAACCTTTATCTTTCCAGATTATGGGAATTCTAGGCTGATCAGAATTGGAATATTCTGCAATCCAAAGTGGATAGTTTGCAAAATAGGAATCAGTCAAATATTCACTAGCGACATTATTGTCCGTGTAGATAATTGGTATGACGCCAGATAGTTTTTGAATTTTGTTCAAGAACAATTTTAAACGACTTATAACCTCATTCTTACTTTGAGATTTATCAATTCCTGCCTCTTCAAAATCACATATTAGAGGTAAATCAATTTCTGAATAATTAGATATTGATTGATAGAAAAACAATGCTTGTTTTTCTGCATCGTCTTGAGATCGATAAAAATGATAAGCACCCCTGATTTTATTGCTCTTTGCAATCAGAGTCCAATTATTCTCAAACTTCGGATCGATATATCCAGTTCCTTCCGTAGCCTTACAAATAATGAAATCTATATGGTCAAAATTGAGGATATTCGCCAGAAGCTCATTCCCTTGAAAATGAGACATGTCTATACCTCTTATAAAATTTGGTTTGAAGGCGACTTTAGAATCTTGACACCAAGATGGAATTGCAATTAACAGTACAAATGTCAATTGTAACGTTGAACAGTATTTATTGAAAGGCAATAGTCCCATTATCGTCTTGAATCACTGATAAAAAGCCAACGAAATACAAATAATTTAAGACTTTTTAACGATTTAAAGCTATGTAGATCACTTGGATTGAGCACTAAAAAAAATACCTGTTTTTTAAAAACAGGTATTTATAACTATACGATTAAAAGCTACAAAAGCAAGAATTCTAGTCGATATTAAAATGCAATTTTGGAATCTCACCGATCTCATAATGAGACTGATAACTCAATACTTTATCATTATTAGTTGCTCTTGAGAGGGGTCGAGCGACTGTAAGCCCTGATTCATTTACACGTAACTGGTTTAAGCCATAAACTTGTATTTGGGTTAATAAAGACAGGTGAGATGACCGTGAAATCATGTTATCACTAATGGTTTTATTCTTTTTTTGAAGAAGACTTTTATTCAAACTTGACTTCAAAGTGTTTTTGCTAACTTCAAATAAAGTGTCAAGCGTGTGATATCGCTTTGAATTTAGACCAATTGAACTTTCAATCGCCAAATCAACAGAAACAACTTCTGGAATAAATACCGTAGACGGTGGACATTGCCTCATCAAGTTTATAAAAATTGGAACTTGTTGCTCTTTCTCAAGCAAATTTTGCATGGTTTCGCTGACTATAAGATGTGGCTTTTCATTTTGAGAAAATAGAAATTCAGTTAGGTCAGCTTGTTCAAAATTTATTTTGCATAACTTAAATAGATCATGTGCCATAACTTTCTTGAGACTGCTCATGCTGGTTTCATTAATCTCAATAAACAGACACTCTATTCTCTCAGGGTCAACTCTAATAAGCGTAGGAATAAGTAGCGTCGCAAAAGGCCCTGTCCCTGCATAACAAATTCGCACTTTTTCATGTTGAGACAATAAATCCATCACCGCTTCATAAACTCCTTTTACGAAGACCCTTGTACGCATGATATCATCAAGACACATTGCAGCCCATTTAGTGCCTAGTGCTTTGCCATTCTTAAAATAAAGATCTGAGCGATTCTTATCAGATTCTAAGTCAACTTCTACCAGACCTTCAAGAAAACTGCGATAATCTCCTGTCGTTTTGGACAATTTCTTGTAATCAATTTTCTTATCGATGTAAGGTTCAGTAATCTGTATCAGTTCTCGTTTGGTCATCGGTCCGTTTGAAAATCAAAAGTTCTTATCGAGGATGAATTCGATTGTATTTGTTAGTTATTTGCAATAAATTTTAAGTCTACTCTATTTGTCAATAAACGTTAAAAGTTTAGAATGTGGTTTTAAACAATCCCGCTTTCGCGAAAGCGAGAAATCCACCCGTTTTTAAAGCAACAGAACACTTTCCATCTAAACGTAAAATCTAAAACTCAACATTCAAGTTATTGATGTCTACAATCTCGTTTTGTACAGCATAAATGACGAGCCCGGCAATATTTTTAGTATTCGTTTTGGCAAAAATGCTGCGTTTATGCCCCTCCACCGTACTTCTTGTAACATGCAAAAATTCTGAAATCTCTTGAGAGGTTTTTTGCTCGCAGATCAATCGCAACACATCTACTTCACGCTCACTTAGAGATAGGCTGGTTTCCAGAACCGGCTCTGGTGACCTGCTTGATATTTGCTTGCGTACTACATCCATCTGCTCCGGTAGGAAATAATAATCGTGCCTTTTTACATGACGTATGATATCTGAAAGCGACTGAGGCGAGATACCCTTCGGAATGAAGGCAGCCACGCCATTTTTGAGCATAAAACCAGTAAAATTCTTCTTGTAGTGTGAGGACATCACGATGACTTCAACATCTGGATGCTTATCCCTTAATTGCTTCAATGCGTCGATCCCACTCATACCACCCATATTAATATCAAGCAGTAAAATTTCTGGTGTTCTTGCAGCAGACTCCAGCTTTGACAAGAGTTGCTCACCACTTTCAGCAGTTAGCACAACTTTGAAGTCTTCTAACTTTTCAAAATATGAAGACAGCAATGAAACAATGAGGGTTTCATCATCAACAATACCTAATTTTATTATCTTATCAGTCATAGTTAGTTATTGGGAAAACACAATAATATGGAACTGCCCTTATCGTGCTTACTTTGAAACTTCACCTGCCCATTGAGATATTGTGCTCTTGACTCCATATTTTTCAGTCCCAAGCCTTTCTGTGCGTTTAGTAGATCAAATCCACTACCATCATCTTTTACATAGAGAAAACTGTGTGTTGCAGTAGTTCTCCATCTTAGATAAAATGCCGTGGCCTGAGCGTGTTTATGCACGTTCATCATGATCTCTTCCATGATTCTCATGACCTGAATTTTCTTTTCTGAAGAATATTCAATCGCTTTTTGTGAGCCGTACCTTGCTGTAATATTTAAAGTCGATCTGTAAGGTTCTATAACCTCATCGATGACGTCCTCTAAGGTAGAGTGCTCGATTAAAGGTGGACTCAGATCGTGCGATATGCGACGAGCAGTCATGATGCAACGCTCCAAACCGTCTACGATATCGACGGCAGTGCTGGCATACTGAATCTCTGCCTGTAGTTTGAGACCGTTGAGTTTACTGATGAGCCCATCATGTATGTCAGACGCGAGTCGCTCACGTTCTTTCTCCTGAGCTGTAATCGAGGCTTGGATAAGTTGTTGCTGGTTGATCAACTTAAGTTGATTTTCCTTAGTCTTTGCTGCTACAGAGTTCCTAATAATCATACGTGTCAGAACGATAATAAAAATTAAAAGCATCACCAAAAATCCCAATCCTAAGAGAATCCATGATAATATTATTTCTGGGTCTTGCCACTGCTCCATAAGTAGTAAGTGAGGTAAGAGTAAAAAATAAAGATAAGAATTACTCTTGCTGTCCAAATATACATGATGGATGTAGTGCTCGCATTTATCAAAAAATTAAAAGGGATCAGGAGCATGAACTCAAACGAATAATAAAACAACAGCACAAAATGAACGGTATCGCCTTTAAGTGTCGATCCCTCCCTGAGCTCACTAAAGATATAATGAAGCGCCATCAGAACAATGAGTAACGAACTTACGTTTCTGGCATAAGTCTGGTAATTTGCTAGATCAGACGTATCTAAGGTTATAGCTTCAAAAGCTATGTAAGTCAATCCAGCTGCAATCATGACCTGTAACCAACACACTTTTTTTAGTTTTTCCCAGTACATGTATGAAAAAATTAATACTTCAAAAAAACTCAGAAAGGAGAAGAGTATAAGGTTATTAGACTGCAATCCAGGAAGGAACCTTGAAGCCATATCAATGGCTAAACCCAAGCTTAAGTAAAAGAAAATAGCGTATTTAATTTTACCTTTTAAGTTAAATGTACTACTGATTACTCCCACAAGGAGAACAAACGGAACAAGATATTCAGCTAAAAATGTAGGTGCCAAAAAAAATTAGATATTATCAAGAGCACCAAATTTATCTCTACTTAAAGCACCTGAGCCCTTGTAAGGTGGAATTGGAATGGACATGTCCCTAATCCCGACTTGTATAGACTGCGATGTGTTATACACCAATAAGTCTATCTCTTGAGATTCATCTTCTAAAGTCTTCAATCCAAGAAAACAATCATAAGAGCTACCTGGTTCAAAATCTATGGCATCTACAACAAAAGCTTGCGCTACATCAAGGTTTTTTGAGAATAACTGATCCAACCAGGCATTGCGTTTTGAATCATTCATGTAATCATTTACCCGTTGCGACGCTGTAGTATAATCTATAAAATTAGGGTTGCTGTCTGCGATGTTGCTTAGATCGGGTAATGCTTTTTTAGTTGTACCAGTACTTTTTATGGCTACCGCTTGTTTATTTTCTTTGGTATCCTGACTTGCGTTGATTACTTGAAAACTCAATTCTTGATTTTCTGAGTCGTAGCTAAAGTAAATATGTACATCTGCAGTTTGATTTCCTGCAAAGGAGAAGTTGAATCTATTTCCAGCATTCTGTAAAATGTTTTTGAGATCACCTTTTGAGCTCAGCATTTTGCTCCACTCAGAGATGCCGTTGAAATCGATAGAGGTTGAATTAGTGTTAGACATGGTTTTTAGTTTTTAAAGTTATGTTGATTATCTCAAAATGAAAAACCTCAAGAAGAACTAGGTCAACTTGAGGTTTTCAAACTTGTTGAAAGTAGCACTTGCGGTAGGTATAATCCCCCAAAAACACCGTCCCGCCTTACAACCGGCACATCAAATAAATACTGGTGTAATCATAACAAGTCATGTACAAATATCATTTAAGTGTATTTAAATGGTATTACAACAAATACCTGTTTTTCAAAAACCAGTATTTATAACTATACCATCGGGTGAATATCTGGTCGGAATTTTTAGAGGTGGTAAATAGGCCTCGCTTTCGCGAAAGCGAAATATTCAAAAAATATCTTGCCCAAACATATGAAAAGAACTTACTTTGTAATTCAAAGTACTTTACTATGGACAATCAAAAGTATCTTCAGGACATCCAGGAAATAAGAAGCCTGATGAGTAAATCCACTCGATTCATATCACTTTCTGGAATGAGTGGTGTACTGGCAGGAACCTATGCGCTGCTAGGCGGCATAGCTGGGCATTTCATTTTACAAAACGCGATAAATGATAGGAGTTATGGTACTTTTGAACGCCTGCTCAAAACGCCTTTTGACCAAAATACCTCGCTTCAAATACTGATTGTGGCGGCGGCTGTTTTAGGCCTTTCCATTGTAAGCGCTTTTATACTGACCCGATCCAAGGCCGCAAGACTCAAACAGCGTATCTGGAACGCTCAATCCATACGATTGATTAAAAACTTTATCGTTCACCTTACCATAGGCGGGCTCTTTACCCTTACCTTATTTCAATATGAACTAATAGGGCTGGTCGCACCCGCCATGCTGGTTTTTTATGGCTTGGCTTGCATTCAGGCGGCTCCTTACACTCTGGGAACGGTAAAATATCTGGGTATTTCTTGCGCAGTATTAGGCTTGATAAATACACAATTCATAGGCTACGGTCTTTATTTTTGGACCGCAGGTTTTGGCTTGTGTCATATTATTTACGGAGCTGTAATGCATTATAAATATGATAGGAGTTAAGAGTTAAGAGCTAAGGAAATTGAGAATTTGACGTCTGATTCCACTAGTAATTAAAATTAAAAAACCATAATGTCCCCACATGGGCTTGATCAGTAAATTAAATAAAGCATTTGACCACCGCATACGTCTGGGTATTATGTCCATTCTTGTGGTGAACGATCATGCCGATTTCAAAACACTCAAAGAATTGCTGGATGTTACTGACGGAAATCTTGCCAGTCACTCAAAAGCTCTAGAAAAGGAAGATTTCATAAGGGTGGAAAAAACTTTTATCAATCGTAAGCCCAATACAAAGTATATCGCAACTGAAAAGGGTAAAACGGCGTTTCAGGAACACATTACCGCTCTTGAAAAAATAATTTCTAATACTGACTGACGTGGTCCAAAAAAATTTATCTCTTTACTTTGAAATACAAAGTACTTTTAATCAAATAAGGCATTGCTTGATCCAGATCGGTTTTCACTTGGTAAAGTCGGTTTATCGACCTTTTCATCAGAGTACGATCTGGCGCCTCACTTCGAGTGACTTACTGCAGCTCGCTTCAAATTCGCTGGGGTTTCACATTGGGTGTTTTTTGCTCAAACATGATCTGGAATTACAAGATCAAGCGGAAACCCATGATGTATTTCACGTACTTACCGGGTATGACACCAGCTCACTAGAAGAGATCGGGATGCAGTTTTGGCTCTGTGGGAACGGCAAGCGCAGTTTTCCACTTTATAGCGCGATGGCTGCTGGACTACTCTTCTATCCAGATAAATTTCACTACTTAATGGACTGTTTGTATCTGGGAAAGAGGAGCAACTCTATTCATAACCTGGATTATCTAGAACTCCTACAGCAGTCTGTCGAGTCTCTACGCGCTAAAAATCAAATATTTACACATAAACTTTTAAACCTCAATTATGAAAACTAAACTTACTGCAATCGCTGGAGGCATTTGTTTTGCCACCTTGTTTTATGATCAACGACTGGGTCTTAACTGTCTTCTTTTATCCGTTTTCTTTGTTCTGATACTCTTGCAAAACATTAAGATTCTCAAGGATAGATGGTCTATTCTATGGTCAGGAATAGGTATGCTGCTTTCTGCGCTAGCAGTCCTGTTGCACGGATCCAATATGGCCGTGGCATTTTACTTTTTTAGTACCTTTTTATTCATTGGTTGCGTCGCGCAATCACAAGTAAGTAGTTATCTAGCTTTTTTTAATGGAGTTTATACTACGGTTTTCGGTTCCTTTCATGGCGTATTTTATCCAGAAGAAAAAACAGCAGAGCATTCTGAAGAACAAAGAGATTACCCTCAACTTGCTCGCATCAGTTTGATCCCTCTGGGGTTGTCGGTTGTTTTCATTTTTGTCTACTATCAGATCAATCCTGTATTTAGTGAATGGGTAGATGCCATAGATCTAGGTGTGATTGATTATTTATGGTTTCTTACGGCGATTCTAGGATCATGGATTACCGCCAATGTTTCAAAATCAGCCACGATTAAAGAATGGGTCCAAAAAGATTTGAGAACTAAAAATGACCTAGAACCTTCCCCTTCACTCTCAGAGCGACTCAAAAACATCAAAAACGAGATACAAACTGGAACAGTATCAATGATTGCCCTAAATCTTCTTTTAATAGTTTTTCTGGTGTCTGAATATTTGTTTGTTTCAAGCATTCAGGATTTTCCTGCATCGGTTTTGTCTAATGCGGTTCATGCCGGTGTTTATGCGAGTATCACCAGTATCATATTGGCTATTGCGTTAATCCTTATATTTTTCAGGGGTGATTTGAACTTTGTGGAGAAAAACCAAACGCTCAAGAACCTCACCTACTTCTGGATCCTACTGAATCTCTTACTCACTTTCTCCGTTCTATTTAAAACGTACATATACATTGATCAGTACGGTTTGAGCATTAAACGTATAGGTGTGTTAATGTACCTGAGTCTCTGCATTATTGGATTAGTTACCACCTATCTCAAAATCAATCGTAAGCTCAATCTCGTTTATTTATTACGACGCAACGTCACGATAGGATTTACCAGCCTTTTGCTTTTTTCATTAATCAACTGGTCGTCAATCATTACCAGATACAATATTGAAAACGATTTTATAGACTATCATCAGTTTTCCAACTTGTTGCCTCAAAATGCGGTAGAACTTCAGCAATACAATCTTTTACCAGAAGTGAATGAATTTAGAAGGTCTAGGTACATACCGGAATTTGATTTGTCAGAATATCAAGATCGCAACTGGCAAGAATACAATCGTGTGGCGGCGGCTCTGAACTTACAAGGGAATAAAAATGATCGATAGACTTCCCTCCCATTTATCTAAGACTACGAGAGCCTGCCTAGCTAACTTGTTAGTGTTGACTTCTGGCTCTGTCATCATAATCTTAGGCATGCATGTATCTGATGATACGTTTTTCATTATCGCTCTTTTATTTGGTTTGATCTGCATTGTAATCAACCTACTACTTGCCGTAATTGTTTTTATCAGCTGTTTCGTTGAACCAGAGAAAATAAGTGAGTGGTTGTTGTGTATCTATATACTGTCCTTCCCTCTACTTGCCGCCTATCTAATTTCAATATTCCCAACATCATGAAATTTTTAAAAACAAGCAAAACCCTGTTGAGCTTGACGGTTGTATCGCTTACGCTTTTAATTTTCAGGATGCTATTTATGGGGTCATCACAGTATTTATTTTTGGTTTGGAACCTGTTTTTGGCGGGCATTCCGTTTGTAATTGCGCTTTGGGTTTACCAATTCAAGTACCAATGCAACCCTAGATGGTCTAAAAATAGCAAGTCTGCTCTAATTTTTGGGGCAAGTAGTCTTTGGCTGTTGTTCTTGCCCAATGCCTTTTATGTCATCACAGATTTTGTTCATTTGCGATATGTGACTACCTATCAATTTTATCTTGATATATTTTTACTTACAAGTTTTAGCGTAAATGCACTAGCGCTGGGAAGCGCCAGCGTCATTCTTATTCACAAGACTTTTTTCACGATTGAGAGCCCGTTGAATCAGCTTTTATTTTTTGTGAGCTGCTCATTTTTGTGCGCTTTGGGCGTTTATCTAGGTCGCGTTTTAAGATGGAATTCATGGGACATCATCAATAAACCGTTTAGCCTTCTGCGCGATATCTTAGACCTATTTCAGTATAACTACATTAACAAACGTATATGGCTTGCGATGCTGATTCTAAGCGGGATTTATCTAGCTACCCTTTACCTCTCTAAAAAATTCTTCTATGTCAAAGAGATTTCCTAGATATTATTATTTGCTAGCTACGCTGTTGATCTTTGCCATTGAGGTACTGATCGCGTTGTTTGTTAATGATGCGGTGGTTAGACCTTTTGTAGGGGATATACTCGCCACGATTCTCGTGTACACATTTTTTATGGGAATTAGCAATGGAAAACCTTTACCGGTGGCATCGCTTGCACTATTCATTAGCTTTTGTGTAGAAATTGCCCAGTATTTTGAACTTGTTTATCGGTTCAATTTAGAACAGTATGAAATTGCCCGAGTAATTCTTGGAACCAGCTTCTCATTTTGGGATCTTTTGATGTATTGTATAGGCTTCTTTTTGATCTGCGTAGTAGAAGGGTATTACGCTTTCGCGAAAGCGGAAAAATAATCACCACCTCGTCGATAAAATTGATAAAATTGTCAGTTTTAGAAGTCATGAAACTAAGCCAAGAGTCAAGAGCCAAGAGCCAAGAGCTAAGAGCTAAGAGCTAAGAGCTAGGAAAATAAAACAATGTAGCTCACGACTGAATTCAATTCACAAAACTCTGTGTTTGCAAACCTACAAAGTCGTCCCCCTCAAATCCAGACCGAAGTTTACGGTAGCTGTAGTAGAATGCTTAATCTCGTTGCTGTTTTCAATCCTATCAATCAACATTTTCACAGACTGCTGACCGATCTGACTGGCGCGCTGTGCCACTGTGGTAAGTTTAGGGTAACACAGGTCGTAGATATCATCTGAAGAGAACCCGATGACTGAAATATCCTTGGGAATATCTTTACCCAAACGCTGTGCTGCGCCTACTGCCTTAACGCCAGAAATATTATCAATACATAAAAGTCCATCAATTGTGGGGTCATTTTTCAGCATGTTTTCTAAATACCCGGTAACGGACTCTTGTTCATGCGTGGTGCTATAAATTTTGGGCTTGCCATTATAGTCCGTAGACTGCTCGATAGCCTTGCGATACCCTAGATTACGCAGCTTACCTACACTCAAACCTCCCAAACAATCAAAAAGTACGATGTTTTTACGCCCTTCACCTATCAACTTTTCTGTTGCCTGATAAGCAGCTTTATAGTCATCCATGATGACCTTGTCACAGTCAACATCATTTGCCACCCGGTCAAACATTACGATGGGTGTTCCATGATCGATGATGCTTTTAAAATGCTCAATGCTATTTTCAGTTTGCGTTTCTCTAGCACATGATAGGATGAAGCCATCCACACTACCATTTGACAATAGTTCTAGTGCTTTTTTCTCTCGTTCCAGCGACTCATTGGTCAAACAGGTGATGATTTGATAACCTGACCTTTGAGCTTCTTGCTCCAGACCATATAAGATTTTGGAAAAGAACTTGTTCAAAATATCTGGAATCAAGACGCCTATGGTCATCGTTTTACGATTCTTAAGACTGAGCGCCAGCGTATTGGGACGGTAATTCAGCTCTCTAGCAATCTTTTTTACTCGCTTTATGGTGTCTTCACTAATCTCAGGACTATCCTTCAAAGCTTTAGAAACCGTAGAAACAGATACTCCCAGAGTAGCAGCAAGATCTTTAAGGGTCACCATAATTCCAGTATTTTAAAAATAAACAAGCTACGAATATAAAACCTGTAAGAAGGAAAGTAGTTTATACCGTATTAAAAAAACGTTTTCAAATCAGTTTATGGTCAAATAGCTCAGAATCATTGCAGTTTTTTCAATAAATAGGGCCATTAAATAACAAAAACACTTTCAGACCAGATGCCTCTGGTAAAAGACCTATCAAATCATTGATGCACTTGATGTAACCTCGTATTTTTGCAGCCCTTTACACATTGATCACATGAAGTTTAAAGACGAAGTCGCACGACGTAGAACCTTTGGGATTGTTTCCCACCCAGATGCTGGTAAGACCACACTTACAGAAAAGTTACTTCTTTATGGAGGTGCTATTCAAGAGGCAGGTGCGGTTAAGTCAAATAAAATCAAGAAGGGTGCGGCGAGTGACTTTATGGAGATCGAGCGCCAGAGGGGAATTTCTGTGGCAACCTCTGTACTCGCATTTGAATACGATGGCACAAAAATTAATATTCTCGACACACCCGGCCACAAAGATTTTGCTGAGGACACTTTCAGAACCCTTACGGCAGTTGATAGTGTAATCGTAGTTATTGATGTAGCAAAAGGGGTCGAGGAACAAACTGAGAAACTGGTTCAAGTTTGTCGTATGCGACAAATTCCCATGATTGTATTTATCAATAAAATGGATCGTGAAGGTAAAGATGCTTTTGATCTCCTTGATGAAATCGAGCAAAAGCTGGGCTTACACGTGACTCCATTGAGCTTCCCCATCGGGATGGGATATGACCTTAAAGGGATCTACAACCTACATCAAAAAAATGTAAACCTGTTTACCGGAGAGACTTCAAAGGATATTCACGACACGGTACAAATTACAGACCTAAGTGATCCCAAATTGAATCAGCTCCTTGGCGACACATCGGCAGGACAGCTGAGAGAAGAACTGGAATTAGTCCAGGGTATCTATCCCGATTTTGACAGAGAAGAATATCTAGCCGGGAATCTTCAACCCGTATTTTTTGGGAGTGCATTACACAATTTTGGAGTTAAAGAATTGCTCGATGGATTCATAGAGATCGCTCCTCCACCACGTCCCAAAAATGCCGAGGAGCGTGAAGTAAAACCCCTTGAAGACGATTTCAGCGGTTTTGTTTTTAAGATCCACGCAAATATGGATCCCAAGCATCGTGACCGATTGGCTTTTGTAAAGATCGTGAGCGGGAAATTTGAACGCAATACCGCCTATAAACATGTTCGTTTAGGTAAAAACCTAAAGTTCTCAAGTCCGAACGCCTTCTTTGCCGAGAAAAAAGAAATTGTTGACGTCTCCTATCCTGGTGATATCGTAGGGCTACACGATACGGGTAACTTCAAGATAGGTGATACACTTACCTCTGGAGAAGCATTGCATTACAAAGGCATACCATCCTTTTCTCCAGAGCACTTTAGATACATCAACAACGCTGACCCGATGAAATCCAAGCAGCTCGCTAAGGGAATCGACCAATTAATGGATGAAGGTGTTGCTCAATTATTTACTTTGGAACTCAACGGACGCAAGGTTATTGGAACAGTAGGTGCATTACAATTTGAGGTAATTCAATACCGACTCGAACATGAGTACTCTGCAAAATGCTCCTATGAAAATCTGAACGTGCATAAAGCTTGCTGGATTGATACGGCAAACTGGGAGAGCGATGAGTTTAAAGACTTCAAACGTGTCAAGGCAAAATTTCTTGCTAAGGACAAAAGAGGCCAACTAGTATTTTTTGCCGACTCTGCTTTTTCACTTCAAATGACCCAGCAGAAATATCCCAGCATCAAATTTCATTTCGTGAGTGAGTTTGAGCGGTTGTCTGAGAGGATGGCTTAGACCACAGAATATTAAAATAAACTGTCATTCCAAACAAGCGCAGCGCGATTCGGAATCTCACTGATCGTGACGCAAGATATCCATGACTGTCATCACTAAAACATAAGATTCTGTTCCGATAACTATCGGAACCCTCCTAACGTCGGGTTCAGAATGACAGATTAATTTTGAAGATCGTGAATTCAAAATCGGTAAGACAATCCAAAAAACCATGGCCTACAAAAGCCGCGATGGATCAGATCTATGAATTAGGTCTGTGGGGAAGTAATAGGAACGAATTCTACTCTGGAGAAGGTTCTCATGACCCTAAAATAATTGAACCGTACATCCAAGTGATTAAGGTATTTTTGAATTCGTTTGAGAATAAATTATCTGTTTGTGATCTGGGATGCGGCGATTTTAATGTCGGCAAGCATTTTCTGGATCAGGTTTCCAGTTATACGGCGGTGGATATTGTAGAAGATTTGATCAATCACAACAAATCCAACTTTCACCACCCAAATTTAAAATTTGAATGCCTCGATATTGCAACAGCTCCCCTTCCCGCAGCCGATTGCTTATTCTTACGCCAAGTCCTGCAACATTTATCAAATGCTGAAATATCAGCGATTGTAACAAAACTCAAAAACTTCAAATACCTCATACTGACAGAACACATACCTAATGGCGATTTCGTTCCCAACATAGACATCATTTCAGGGCAAGGCACGCGATTGAAAAATAATAGCGGCGTTGTGCTTTCTGAGCCGCCTTTTAATCTAAAACCAGTTGACGAGAAAGAGTTGCTGGTGATTGATTTGGGTGGGAAGCTCGGGAGGATTGTGACGAAGTTGTTTACTCGAAATTGACTTATTGATTAAATGCTAACTACATCAATTTTAACAGCTATAAGATTAGCGATCGAAACTGATTTGATTGCTGAAAAATCGAATAAATTTAAGACCTGAAGTAACCCTTAGTTGCTCTTGATTGTAATACAATTTTCAAACTATGAATGATATCTATGAGCCAAAATTTGTAGAAAAACTCTTTGATAACATGTCAAGCTCTTACTCAAAGGTGAATTATGTAACATCATTTGGTTTTAGTGAACGATGGAGAAGGCAATGTGTGGAAGAAGTACAAATTGAAAAAGGCAGAACTGTCGTAGATTTAATGACAGGTATGGGAGAATGCTGGAGACATATCCTGAAAAACTCTGATCACGATTCAAAATTGATAGGATTGGACATATCGGGCGAGATGACGAAAAGAGCGGAAAAAACCAAGCTTAAATTTCCTGATTCGGAAATTAGAGTACTTAAGGAAAATGTATTTTCAAACTCTATCGCAACTGAAAGTGCCGATTATGTGATATCTGGTTTCGGCCTTAAGACATTTAATGATGAGCAACTTGAAGAATTAGCAAGTGAAATCAGTCGGATTTTGAAACCTAACGGAAAGTTCTCACTTATTGATGTGTCAGTTCCAGCTAACAAGGTTTTAAAAGCATTTTACATGTTCTATTTAAAAAAGATAATTCCAATTTTAGGAAAACTATTTCTAGGAAGCCCAGACACCTATCGAATGCTAGGAATCTACACGGAGAAATATATTAATTCGAGAAATGTATTTCGAATTTTTCAACGCCCTGAATTTGAAGTAAGATATGTCAAACGATTCTTTGGCTGTGCAACGGGCATCGTAGGAACTAAAATTGATTGATTCTTAAATTCAAGAATTACTGGTCAACAATTAATTCTCTTACAAACACCCTGTGACATTTCGTTTCATCTCAAAAAAACCTAGGCGAGTTCATCACCCTAGGATTATTAAAAATTTCATAGCGTAAAAACACCTCGTAACTACCGTTATTAAAGCGAGTATTACCAAGATCGGTGACCTCACGATCATAGGCAAAACCTATTAAAAAATTATCATTGATTTGAAACGCAACTAATCCACTTACCGCAGCATCCCAACGGTAGGCAGCGCCAAGTGTAAAGCGCTCGTAGAATCGCACATTTGCTGTGAGGTCAATTTGCAGCGGCGCTTCCTCAACATATTTTACTATTGTTGCCGGCATCAACTCGATCGTATTATTGATCTCAAAAACATAGCCACCTGTGGCGTAGAAATGAATGGATTCTCGAGCGATGAATCGGTCGTTCAAATCTGAATCCTCGTCAAAATGCTCGTTTTGGAACACATTAGGCGTGCTCAATCCTGCATACCATTGGTCGGTCTGATAGAATAGCCCTACTCCTATTATCGGCGCAAATTCGTTATCCACATTTTGCAGCAATTCTGGATCGGTACGGTCAAAAATATTAGTGCGATTAAAGTCTACGTCCAATAACTGAAATCCTGCCTTGAGCCCAAAGTAAAGCTTGTTTCCTTTCTCAAAATTCAAGGCATAACTCCCATCAATTCCCGCAAAGGTTTCTCTCGCGGGTCCTATCTGATCTTGAAATAAGCTTAGCCCCAGTCCTACTCCGCTTTCCCCCACCGGTGAGTGAGCCGTGAGTACCTGGGTGACTGGCGCTCCGTCCAGCCCTACCCATTGCGCTCGGTACATTCCGGTGATTGTTGCAGCTTCCCTTGATCCCGCGTAGGCTGGATTGATCAGGGTTGGGTTGTATATGTAATGTGTGTATTGAGGATCTTGCTGTGCTAGTAACGCTTTCGCGAAAGCGAAATAAAACAAAACACTCAACAGCCTTTTCATATCGGGAAAATAGGGAATATTCTCTTTAATCCCTGACATAATGGACAAACGCAGCACAGCATTTATTTTCTTCTAAAGTAGTTAGCTGAAAAGAATAGTGAAATAAGATTCTGACTTGAGATTGCACACCTGAAAACCCTTCATAAAATTCTCGAAACAGCTTCTTCTCAAAAACAGCTGTTAGACTAAAATAGAAAATTAGAAATTGTGAAGTGAGTTTCAACTCGTCGAAAGTGGGACTTCACTCAACCAAAACCTCAGTTCCCTTGATCATAGTTTATAATTCTTTGAAGGTCCATTAATTTCAATGTATCTAAACACAAATACCATGAAGAAAATACTGCTTATGGGGCTGTTGTGCCTCTCGACATTTTTGAGTTTTGCTCAAACTATTACTGGGACCATTACCGATATGAATAATGATCCCATTCTAGGAG
This sequence comes from uncultured Flavobacteriaceae bacterium, assembly GCA_964631155.1. Classification (GTDB taxonomy): domain Bacteria; phylum Bacteroidota; class Bacteroidia; order Flavobacteriales; family Flavobacteriaceae; genus Nonlabens. The sequence goes on along the minus strand of CAZVYO010000008.1, from coordinate 131,300 downwards.
CTACCATAAAAATTAAAGGAAGTAACACCTTTGCCACATCAGATTTTGATGGGAATTATACTATCGAAGCCAAGAAAACTGACTGGCTCATCTTCTCCTACACGGGATACGATACTGAGGTTGTCAAAGTAGGGGACAAAAAGGTGATCAATGTAAAATTACAAAGCTCACTCGAGGAAGTTGTCGTTATGGGATATAGAGACACTACCCCTAAAAAATCTTCAATTTCTCAAGTCACAGTTATAAATGAATCAATTTCTGACGTTACGAACAAAAGTTTTATACAGAAAACTAAAGGACAGGTTACGGGTTTAGCGATTCAAACAAGCAATGGACACGAGGTGAAAACCGCCTCAGGCCAACCTGGAGCGAACTCACTAATTCAATTACGCGGAAAAACTTCTCTAAATAGTAATACTGAGCCATTATTTGTAATAGATGGAGTTCCAGTTGAGGGAGATAAATTTAGATCCTTAAATCCTGAAGATATTAAATCTATAAAGACGCTTAAAGACACCGCTGGAACTTCGATCTACGGCAATCGAGGAGCTAATGGAGTGATTGCCATTACTACAACTGGTGAAAAACAGCTTGAAGATCCTCAGCTGGTAATTAGAGAAGTGCAGACTTTATTTGAGCAATACAGAAACGATGAGAGCTATAAAACAATTGAAGGAAATCCCTTCGAGCAGACCACTTCCAAACCGCTATCAACTTTCTCAATAGATGTTGATAAAGCGAGTTATGCAAATGTGCGCAGAATGATCAATAACGGCGAGTTTGTGAATCCGCATGCAGTGAAGATTGAGGAGATGATCAACTACTTCAACTATGAATATGCACAACCTACAGGAAAACATCCTTTTAATGTGGAAACAGATGTGATTCAAACGCCTTGGAACAAAGACACCCAACTTGTAAAAATAGGATTGAAGGGAAAAGAAATTGACCAGAAAGATCTTCCAGCAAGCAATTTGACTTTTTTGATTGACGTTTCTGGTTCTATGAGCAGCACCAATAAATTGCCCTTACTGAAAAGAGCTTTTCAATTATTAGTGAATCAAATGCGTCCTCAGGATAAAGTTGCGATCGTGGTGTACGCCGGTGCTGCCGGAATGGTTTTGGAACCCACCAGCGGGTTAGAAAAAGAGAAAATCTATGAGGCTCTTGTAAATTTAAAAGCTGGAGGATCAACCGCTGGAGGTGCAGGAATTGAATTGGCATATAAAATCGCTCAGGAAAACTTTATCAAAAACGGAAACAACCGGGTGATACTGGCTACAGACGGTGACTTCAACATAGGCGCCAGCAGCGATCAGGCGATGGAAGATTTGATCGTTAAAAAAAGAGAAAGTGGTGTTTTTCTCTCAGTTTTAGGTTTCGGGATGGGCAATTACAAAGATTCAAAACTGGAAGTTCTCGCAGATAAAGGAAATGGAAACCATGCCTATATTGATACGATGCAGGAGGCACGACGCATTTTTGTAAAGGAATTTAGCGGTAGCATGTACGCTATTGCAAAAGATGTCAAAATTCAAGTTGAATTCAACCCTAATAATGTAAGTGCCTATCGCCTGATCGGATATGAAAACAGAATGCTCGCGACTGAAGATTTTATTGATGACAAGAAAGATGCCGGAGAACTAGGCATGGGGCATACAGTAACTGCCTTGTACGAGGTAGTCCCAAAAGGCGTAGACAGCGATTACCTCAAAGAAATGACTCAGCTCAAATACACTAATACATCATACCGTAATTCTTTAAACGATGAACTCTTTACTGTGAAATTACGCTACAAAAAACCAGACAGTAACAAAAGTATCCCGATGGAGTTTGTGCAGAAAAATAAGGTTTCAGCTTTTAACGAAGATGTTCAGTTTGCTGCAGCGGTAGCGCTTTTTGGAATGAAACTGAGAAAATCTGATTACTGCAATCAAGCAACTCTGGACGATGTGATCAGCTTGGCTCAGAAAGGTCGCGGCAAAGATGCAGACGGTTACAAAGCTGAATTCATTAGGTTGGTAAAATCGTATCGCGATGGTGTCAGCAATCCAAATGCATTGAGTGAACGCTAATTGATTTAGAAGGTGCTTTTAAGATGGGAACTTGATTAAATCGAGTTCCCATTTTTTGATTTTGTAATATTGAATGATACTAAGACAATATGACTTCTCAAGCTAAAACCATAGATCAGTACTTAAATGAAATTCCAGAAGAACGTAAACAACCCATACAGGATTTACTTGAAATCCTGCGAAAAAATCTTCCCAAGGGTTTTGAGGAAGGAATGCTTTACGGAATGATTGGGTTCTATGTCCCAAAAGATTTATACCCTCCTGGATACCACGCTTCAAAAGAATGGTCTCCACTACCGTTTATCAATTTAGCATCACAGAAGAACTTTATAGCACTTTACCATTCTGGCATTTATGCTATTCCAGAAATCCACGACTGGTGGGTACAGGAGTACCCGAAGCATTCAAAATACAAATTGGATATGGGAAAAAGCTGCGTACGTTTTAAAAAACCAGATCATATTCCCTTAGAATTAATCGCTGAGCTGGCTCAGAAAATTACTCCACAGGAATGGATTGATGTGTATAATCAAAAAGCTCTTGGTTAATAAGGCGTTTTCTTAATTGAAACATTATATGTTCCCCAAGTAGTCCTCAAAGCTAAACTTTTCAGTCGGAGTTTTTGTCTCTATTTTTGCATATTGTTAAGAAACAACCATTCTACATGACTTTAAGAAAACGAGCTATGTGGCTGCTATTTACAGCTGTTCTCATCCTCGCCAGTTGCTCCTACAATTTTGAGGAAGACTTTTATAAAGAAATTAATCGAACAGAGCCTACTGTTCAAATCAATTTCACCAATTTCACGCCATCAGAAGAATTGGGGAGCTCAAGAACCATCGGATATGAAGTGACTGGCGCAAATGAAAGATTTTTCAACATCAATTTCTCTGTTGATGGGGTACAGATTCATCAATATCACGAGACAACTGGTGAATTTTTTATGAACATCGAAGATCTAATCGATGGCGAGCGGCAACTTGAGGTTGAAATTAGTTTTGCGTCTGGGTCGGGAACTCTAGCAGATCGAGTAAACGCCGAAATCTATAGCTTGAATGCATCATTTCCATTTACAATAGACAGTAGCTTGGCAGATCCGTTTCCCATTACATCAGTAGAAATTGAAGAAGGGTCTATTGCCATCAATTTTGGACCAATTACTGATGATAATTTTGAAGAGGCCTTTCTAATTATAGAAGATATCGATGGCAATAGAAGAGAACAACCTATTACGACACAGGAGCTGGCTGATCTAAAAGCATTTGACCGCGAGACTGTTCATGGCAGTCCACGGTATACAATCAAGACCAGTAATCCTTTTCTTGAAAAGTTTGGAAATTATACCGTTATAGATATTGCTCCTTTCCGTATGCGATTGGAGCCTATTGACTTTGATAGTTTTAAAATCGTGAACGAGCCCTACGCTTTATACGGAAATTTAGATGAAATTATAACGCGGTACTATTATTCAATACATTTTAATTCATATATATCATTAAACCCAGCGGGAGGAGAAACTATTGTTAACATGCCTTATGAATTTACTGATGACATTCGACAAAGCGTAACCTATCGCAGAAATGGAGAAAGCATTTTTAATGAACATTTAAATCTTGAATTTGCCACCTCATTAACTTTTCAATATCATGGCGGAAATATCTTTTATATTGATAGTGAAGATAAATATTATGCCTTTTTACTCGAGGGGTCAGATTACAAGGTTAACACTCTCAACGGCAGTACCAAAAACTTGGAACAATCTACAATAATCAACCATGTGATCCCAGCATACAGCTGGATCAAGGAAGTTGAAATGGATCCAGTATCAAATCATATGTATATTAACATGAGAGATCAAACGGTTGTTTTTGATCCCATCTCATCGAGTGTAGTGGAAACACACCACAAAAATGATTATAATCCTCATCTTAGTGAAACTTTTGTCTGGTATCGAGGCGAATATATCATACTGCAAGAACGCCATTACGGTGGAAAAGTGGAAATTTATGATAAGAATACTGGCGCCATGGTGTTTGACGATATCATTCGCTCCCATTTTTTCAGTAAAATAGATCTGTCTTATTTTACCCTTGATAGGAATCTCTACAAACTAGAATCAGGATCCTTCAATTTTGATTATGAATTGCAGGATACTCAAGGAAATAGACCGGCAAGCCTTCAGAAAATGGTATTCAATACTTCTTCGGAGACGGCGGTATATACCGGTTATGGAAATTCTTATATTATTGACTTAGAGACTGGCCAGACTACCCTCATGAATGGGTATCGCAATCCAAAGGTCAACTTTGTAAACGACCATACGCTTCTTGTATCCTACAGCCCTGTTCATCTTACGGACGTATGTGAATTAATGGATCTTACAACTGGTTCAACCAGAAAAATTAGAGTCTCAGATCCTTGGGATGACTTCAAATATCTAAACGAAGCCCTCTTTTCTTCTGAAGGTTACTTCTTAGAATCTGATCTTTACCAATAATGAATAAATTATACAAAGCAATCTGGCCGCTAGTGGTATTTTCTAGCACACTTGTAAATGCTCAGTCACCAGTAAAATTGTTTGCTGAGCTGAATTATAACACCTATTCCCACTCAGACCTCAAAGACTTTCAAAAAGAACTGGTAGGTGGATTCAATGAAGTTGAGCTTAGATCAGGTGAAAATTTTGACTCTGGATTAGGTTTTACTCTCGGTGCTGATATACGGGATCTGAATACGTCATTCTTTTTCTCCTACATGGTTACAGGAGCAAAAAATTCTTATTCAGATATTTCAGGAGCGGTGAGTATAACTCAAGAAGTTGACGGCTATTTCTTGGGAGGAGAGAAAAGATTCAATTTTATTGATTCGGGAGATCTATCTGGTCTCTCATTTGGTTTGAGAGGTTTCATTTTTTATAATACTCTGGAGGTAACTTTAGATTTTCGGGTATTTGATTCTTCGAATTCTGACAATCTAAATTTCAATGGCTACGGAATCGGAGTAGGTGGAAGAATAATCTATGAACTTCCCATTGCCTTTTTCAGACTTGGTGCATCCATAGGTTATGATTTGGCATATACTGACAAGTTGAGTTTTAATTCTGATTCTAATTTTCACCTAGAAGATGAAAGTGGGGACAAAGTCAAACCCCAATGGTCGGGTTTGCGTATTGGAATATCCTTCAGAATTCCTGTGAATATATAGATCTGGAAATCTGCTTTATCATCTAAACACCGACTGAATAAAATCTACCTACTCAAATACATTCTTCTTCTAGAATAAAGTTCGTAGAACTCATCATCTTTTAGACTGTCAACAAACAAGATACTCTCTCCCGTTGATTTCATCTCTGGACCGAGACGCTTATCGACATTAGGGAACTTATTGAATGAGAAAACAGGCTGTTTGATCGCATATCCATCTAGTTTAGGATCATAATCGAAATCAGTCACCTTGTTCTCCCCCAGCATCACTTTTGTAGCCCAGTTTACGTAGGGCTGTTTATACGCCTTAGCTATAAATGGAACGGTTCTAGATGCTCGCGGATTTGCCTCGATGATGTAAACCACGTCATCTTTGATTGCAAACTGAATATTGATCAACCCAACCGTTTTAAGGGCTAGAGCGATTTTCTTAGTGTGATCTTTAATCTGTTGCATTACGAGATCTCCCAGGTTAAAAGGAGGCAACGTTGCGTTTGAATCTCCAGAGTGGATTCCGCAAGGCTCTATATGCTCCATTATCCCGATGATTTGAACATTCTCACCATCACAAATAGCATCAGCCTCAGCTTCTATGGCGCCGTCGAGATAATGATCTAAGAGCAGGACATTATTTGGAATTTTCCGTAGAATATCTACCACATGCTGCTCCAGTTCTTCCTTATTGATGACAATTTTCATCCCCTGACCTCCTAAAACATAACTAGGTCTTACCAAAATCGGGAAATCGAGCTCATCAGCCACTTTCAAGGCTTCGTCTGGAGTTGTTGCTGTATCAAATTTTGGATAGGGAATATTGTTTTCCTTGAGTAATCTCGAGAACTCACCACGATCTTCTGCAAGATCTAGTGCTTTGTAGCTGGTCCCCATAATCTTAATGCCGTATCGATCCAGCTTTTCGGCAAGCTTTAAAGCTGTTTGTCCTCCTAATTGAACGATAACTCCCTCTGGTTTTTCATGACGTATGATGTCATAGATGTGCTCCCAGAAAACTGGTTCAAAATAAAGTTTATCTGCCGTATCAAAGTCTGTAGAAACCGTTTCTGGATTACAATTGATCATGATGGTCTCATACCCACATTCCTGAGCCGCATAAACACCGTGCACACAACAGTAGTCAAATTCAATTCCTTGACCAATTCTATTGGGTCCCGATCCTAAAACGATGATCTTTTTCTTGTCAGTAACTACACTTTCATTTTGGGCAAATCGGTCACCGTTTGGCAATTGCATGTCTGCCTCAAATGTGGAATAATAATAAGGTGTCTCCGCCTTGAACTCAGCGGCACAGGTATCTACTAGTTTATAGACCCTGTTGATATTCATTTCGTCACGCTTGTTGTAAACATCAGACTCCAGACAGCCCAGCATGTGTGCTATCTGACGGTCTGCAAAGCCTTTCTGTTTTGCTTCTAGGAGTAGCTTTCGCGAAAGCGTGCTTATATCAAACTTCTCTATTTCCTTTTCAAGGTGGTACAATTCTTCAAACTGTTTCAAATACCACATATCGATCCTTGTGATCTCATGGATGCGAGACAGGGAAATTCCCATTGCGATTGCATCGTAAAGCGCAAAAACGCGATCCCAGCTGGCGTGGGTGAGTTTATCGATGACTTTATTGTAGTCTGTGTATCCTTTACCATCTGCACCCAGACCGTTTCTTTTAATTTCTAAGGACTGTGTGGCTTTGTGAAGCGCTTCCTGGAAAGAACGACCTATTCCCATCACCTCTCCTACAGACTTCATTTGAAGGCCTAGCGTGCGGTCAGAGCCTTCAAACTTATCAAAATTCCATCGAGGGATTTTTACAATTACATAATCCAGTGTAGGTTCAAAAAGTGCACTTGTCGTTTTCGTGATCTGGTTGTCCAGTTCGTCAAGTGTATAGCCTATCGCCAATTTTGAAGCGATTTTTGCGATGGGATAACCTGTAGCCTTTGAGGCTAGCGCACTGGATCTACTCACCCGCGGGTTGATCTCAATCGCGATGATTTCTTCCTTCTCATCAGGACTTACGGCAAACTGCACGTTACAACCACCCGCAAACTCTCCTATGCTGCGCATCATGTGAATCGCGAGATCACGCATTTTCTGATAAGTTCTATCAGAAAGGGTCATCGCTGGAGCGACAGTAATGGAATCACCCGTGTGGATTCCCATGGGATCCATATTTTCTATCGTACAGATGATAACTACATTATCATTATCATCCCTAAGCAATTCTAGTTCATATTCCTTCCAGCCCAAAAGCGCCTTATCGATCAACACCTCATGGATAGGCGATGCTTCCAGACCGCGGGTAAGCAATTCCTCAAATTCCTTTTCAGTATGTACAAAGCTTGCTCCGTAACCTCCCAGCGTAAACGATGGACGTATCACCAGAGGAAACCCAAATTCTTGCGCGATCTTCTTCCCTTGCAAGAAAGATTTTGCCGTGGCCGCAGGAGCAACTGGTACGCCTATTTCTCCCATCAATGCCTTAAACTGATCCCGATCTTCCGTAATATTAATGGCATCAATATCTACACCGATGATCTCGACATTGTGCTCTTCCCAGATCCCTTTCTGATCAGCCTCGATACATAGATTGAGCGCAGTTTGCCCACCCATGGTAGGTAGGACGGCATCAATCTGAGGGTGGTTATCAAGAATCTTCTTAATCGACTTAGTATTAAGCGGTAACAGATACACATGATCCGCCATGGAAGGATCAGTCATGATTGTTGCTGGATTTGAATTGATCAAAATTGTTTCAATCCCCTCCTCACGCAAAGATCTTAGTGCCTGTGAACCTGAATAATCAAATTCACATGCTTGTCCTATAATGATAGGACCACTACCTATTAATAAAATCGATTTGAGTTCTTTTCTTTTGGGCATCGGGTTGTACTTTTCTTGAACGGTTAAATATCGGGAAAATCTAAGTTTAGGGTATAAAAAAAAGCGTCAATTAATGAATTGACGCTTTCAAATTTATGAGAATGAGGTCATTATCTCTTGTGTCTTCTTTCAGTAGAAACAGATAATTTCTTACGGCCTTTAGCTCTACGACGGGCTAGAACCTTACGACCATTAGCAGAGGCCATACGCTCTCTAAAGCCATGCTTGTTTCTTCTTTTTCTCTTGCTGGGTTGATATGTTCTCTTCTGTGCCATAGCTTATTATCTATAATATCAAAAACGCATACGCGTCTTTTAAAATCGGCTGCAAAGATAACAAGTCTTTTTATTCACACAACCGTTAGCGCAACTTTTTACAAAAAAAATCAAAACTAAATCTGTTAACGATAAATCCTACACGCTCTGTAATGTACTTGACACTTAGATCATCTAGAACCATCTTAAATGCGCTTACCTCAATAGAGTATCCTATCTTTGCACGCTTAAAATTTGGCAACATGTTCAACAAAAATATCAAACTTGTTCTAGCAGCTCTGGTTATCGCTTTTGCTGTTTACCAATTTACGCGTAATGAGATCATGACCGGTATTTTTCTGATTCTTTTTTCAGGAATTTTCATCTTTCTATATTTTAAAAACGAGATCATTCTGCTGGCCTTTATGAGATTGCGCAAGCAAGATTTTGAAGGAGCTGGAAAATGGTTAGATAAAATCAAAAATCCTGAGGCCGCTCTAGTCACAAAACAACAAGGTTATTATAACTATCTGAGAGGGTTGATGATCTCGCAAACCAGCCTTACCAAGGCAGAGCGGTATTTCAAAAAAGCAATTTCTCTAGGTTTAAACATGGATCAAGATCTTGCTGTTGCAAAATTGAACCTTGCCGGTATCGCCATGACTAAGAGACGCAAGAGAGAAGCCACTACCCTACTTACAGAAGCTAAAAAACTGGACAAGCACAACATGCTCGCCGACCAGATCAAAGCCATGAAGCAGCAGATGAGGAAGATATAGCTGTAGGCTGTAGGATAAATAAACTTTTCGCTTTAAAGCTTTGCGAATTTGAAAAAAACTTGATGCTGGTTTGTGAATCGAAATGCGCCAGAACTCAAATTTAAAATAATAGTAGCATAAATTGGTAAATACCACGATAATTCTCGCCCCTTTCGTATAGCTTATAGCATATTGCGTAAAGCCTATAGCTCATAACAACCCTAAGTTTAAGCTATCCTTAAAACCTACGACTTTCTCCTGGTGTATTTTTGCAGGAGCATTCATGAGAAAGATATCAAAAAAAACCCTACAGGACCTTGAATTTGACAGCGTGCTGGATCAAGCCGCTGCCTATTGTGTGACCAGCGATGGTAAGGAAGTGATGCGCAAGCAACGACCCTACCCATCGCACCACTTGATCAAGGAGGCGCTGGACTGCACCAATGAATACCTCTGGTCGTTTACCAGCGAGTACCGCATTCCGAATCATGGGTTTGACGTCATTGATCGCGAGTTGCAATTATTGGGAATTGAAAACAGCACACTTGAGCTAGAAGGCATCAGAAAGCTGGCTTCTTTACCTAAAACAGTAAACGAGCACCTTATTTTCTTTAAAAAACTTCAAGAGCATTTCCCAAAACTCCATCATCGCACTACACCTATAGACTTGAATCGCTCGGTTCCAGATTATGTAGATAACATCATCGACCGGTTTGGAGAGATTAAAGACGATGCGTCTCCGTTGTTACTCAATTTACGCAGGGAAATGAACGCTACGCGAGGCCAGTTGAACGGGAGTTTTGGTCAGGCTTTGAGCCATTACTCACAGCTGGGCTATCTGGATGAAATACGTGAGAGTGTGGTCGAGAATAGGCGAGTTCTCGCTGTCAGATCCATGTACCGTCGCAAGGTGAAAGGAAAAATCATGGGCAGTTCTAAAACGGGATCCATAAGTTATATAGAGCCTGAGAGGGTGTTGACGCTTTCGCGAAAGCTTGCAGAACAAGAAGTCGAAGAAAGGGAAGAAATACGTCGCATTCTTAAAGCGACTACCAATTTTCTTAGACCTTTCATGACTGATTTTTATCAGTACAAAGCATACCTGACCGAAACCGACATAATTGCCGCGAGGGCGCGCTACGCACAAAAAATTGATGCGTTGCTTCCCATGATCGTGGAGCACAAGGAACTGGAACTGGTTGATGCATATCACCCTTTACTCTTGATCAGCAATCGGGAGCGTAATGAGAAAACCTACCCGCAAACCGTAAGACTAGCAGAAGATCAGCGCATCATTGTGATCTCTGGACCCAATGCTGGCGGTAAATCCATAACACTCAAGACCATCGGCTTGCTGCAGCTCATGATTCAGAGTGGTTTCTTACTTCCGGTACATGAGAAAAGTAGAATCTGTTTTTTCCAAAATGTTCTTACTGATATAGGTGATAATCAAAGCATCGATAACCACCTCAGCACCTACAGCTATCGCCTGAAAAACATGAGGGGATTCTTGAAGGTGGCAAATGAGGAAACTTTGTTCTTGATCGATGAATTTGGTACTGGTAGTGATCCAGAACTGGGAGGAGCCCTCGCAGAAAGCATGCTGGAAGAACTCGATCGCCGCAAGTGCTATGGGATTATAACTACGCATTACACCAATCTTAAGATGCTGGCCAATGAGCTTCCAGAGATGGTCAATGCAAACATGCTCTTTGACAGCCGCTCGCTGGAGCCCACATATCAATTACAACTGGGAGAAGCCGGTAGCTCATTCACCTTTGAAGTAGCACAAAAGAATGGTATCCCCTACTCCTTGATCAACAAGGCAAAAAAGAAAGTGGAACGTGGTAAAATACGTTTTGACAAATCCATCGCAGCCCTTCAAAAAGAGCGATCAGATCTGCGCCGCAATAATGAGAGTCTGCGCGATAAGGAAGTAAAGGCTACAAAGAGAGCTCTAAAACTGGAAGACACCCAGGAGCGTGTACAGCAAAAACTGGAAGATTTTCAGGAAATGTATGACAGTTACCAGCGCTATATTCAGTTAGGGAAGAAGTTTGATGGTCTGGCAGCAGCTTTTGACAAGAATAAAAAGAAAAAGCCTCTCCAAGAAGAGCTTATGAAACTGGTCATTACAGAAAACGTCAAACGCAGACCACCTAATAAATCAAAGCCCACCCAAAGTATTAAGCAAGCCCGCGGTAAGCAAAAGCAAATCGAGAATGAGGTCATACAAAAAGTAGAGAAGATCAGGTCTGAAAAAAAGAAGGCAAACAAGCCATTAATAACTCCTGAGCCTGAGAAACCCAAAGTCAACCTGAAAGTGAACGACCGTGTACGCATTCAAGACTCAAAATCTGTGGGAACTATTGATGTAATCGAGAAAGACAGAGCGACAGTCAACTATGGTATTTTTACCACTTCTGTAAAATTGGATCAACTGGAAAAAGTAGGATGATGGAAAAGGATGTTATACTTTTTGATGGTGTTTGCAATCTCTGCAATGGAGCGATAAACTTTATCATTAAGCGCGATCCCAGGGATCATTACAGGTTTGCAGCTTTGCAGAGTGACATAGGTGAAGAATTGCTAGCAAAACATGAGATCGATCCAGAGAAAACGGATAGCATTGTTTTGATTAGAAATGGTTCCGCTTTCGCGAAAGCGGGAGCAGCACTACGCATCGCAAAAAAAATGTCTGGTGCCTGGCCTTTGCTCTACGGCTTAATCATCATCCCGCGATTTATATCCAACGCCGTTTATGATTTCATCGCAAATCATCGCTATAAATGGTTTGGTAAAAAGGAAAGCTGCATGATTCCCACTCCAGAGTTGAAAAAAAAGTTTTTGTAATGACTTGATGGACTGACAAAAGTCATCTTTTCAAGCTAGGTGGACCCAGTAATTTTGGATCATAATTAAAAACAGAAATTATGAGCACCTTGTACGCAAAAATCAACAGAGACTGGAATGAAAATTTTACCGGATATTCAGCAATCGCTATAATCGTTTCTACTTGTTTAGGCGGTTTTGCCATATTCTCAACCATGTCCTACGGCTACGGAATACTTCAATATATAAGTGTATTTATGGTCGTGGCGGCTTGTAGTATCCACAATGCTTCTATACTGACCGTACAAAAACCTAAAATGGTTCTCAATTTACTTATCACGAGCATTCTTGTAAGTACGGTGGTCATGTTTGTCCACTTTTTCTTAGTGTAGAAAAAAGCAAGTTCACATCTCAGCAAAAGTCTGGACGATTGATTGAATTCAACCGTCTGGACTTTTTTCGTTATTTATTGATTCTATTCAGCCTATTACACAATCAATAGATTCCTACTTTTTTAGGATTTTGATAAGCGTAACCTCCTTATGTTTGTAGGTTCAAGTTTTAACCCGAAAATCACAAGTATAGATGAGGAAAGAAGTGCGTGAAAAAGGCTGGAATGACATGAAGACTAACGACAGTTGGGCGACCTTTAAAATACTGTCTGAATTTGTAATGGGCTATGAACGCATGAGCCGTATCGGGCCTTGCGTATCTATTTTCGGTAGTGCACGATTGAAGCCAGAAAACGAGTATTATGAGCTAGCGTGTGAAATTGCCAGCAAGATCGTTGAAAATGGTTATGGGGTTATTACCGGAGGCGGACCTGGTATTATGGAGGCTGGTAACAAAGGGGCGCATCTAGCAGGAGGTACCTCTGTAGGGCTCAACATTGCTTTACCTTTTGAACAGCACGACAATCCCTACATCGATAGCGACAAGAGTCTTGATTTTGATTATTTTTTTGCTCGTAAAGTCATGTTTGTCAAGTATTCACAGGGTTTTATTGTGATGCCTGGAGGTTTTGGAACCCTTGACGAATTGTTTGAGGCCATCACGCTCATCCAAACTAAAAAAATAGCCAAATTTCCAATCATACTAGTAGGTACTGAATTCTGGAGCGGCTTGATGGACTGGATTAAGGAAACACTTGATAAGAAGTTCTTCACCATCAGCCCAGAAGATATAGATTTACTTCATTTAGTAGACACGAGTGACGAGGCGGTGGAGATCATTAATGACTTCTACGCAAAATATAGCCTGAGCCCTAACTTCTAAACCTAATATCCTTTTTAATAATACAACAGGTATTTACTCGTTGTACAGAGATTGATTGATTCTAACGCTAACCGTACCAAAGAAAAATCACGATTCTCCCATGAATAGAATTAGTACGATTATTTTTCTTTTGGTCGCCTTTTGTGCCCACGCTCAGCATACCACAAAACTCAATGTGGTTCTTAACGACTCCCTTGATCAACTACAGATCGAGCAAGAATTGAAGTATCAAAATACCTCAACTGAAGAGTTGAGTGAAATCTACTTGATGGATTGGGCAAATGCCTTCTCTTCTACAGAGACACCGCTAGCCGTAAGATTTGCAGAGGATTTTAAAAACAGGTTTCAGTTCTCCAGCGACGATCGTAAAGGAGGAACTGACATTGCTCTAGGCAGTTATTTTAATGACCTTTACACCTTGAGTCGTCCAGCAGATCATCCTGATGTCATCAAAGTCTCGCTTAAGGAACCTATCAAATCAGGGGAAACCAGATCTTTTCAGTTCAATTACCGAGTGACCATTCCAGATAATGACTTTACGGGATACGGTAAAAATAGCGCAGGAGAATATTCTTTAAAATATTGGTATTTGCATCCAGCGGTATATTCTGACGGTAAGTGGAATATTTACAGTCATAAGGCGCTGAATGATTTCTTGGGAAGTCCTACTGATTTTCAAATCAGTTTGAAGACCCCTTCTGGTTTTGACGCCATAAGTGCGGTTAAAAAACTATCTGGTGAGGCAAAGGAAGATGGTAATTACTTTGAATTTGAAGAGAACCATCTCAAAGAAGCTCCGCTTTATATTTTAAAAAATACGGAGCGCTATAAAACCTATAAAGTTACTGGCGCTGATGTCATTACTGATCTTGACGATGACAAGCTAGCCTTTGAAATCAAAATGATATTTATAAATCGGGTCGCTTCTTTCCTACAGGAAAAACTAGGTGAGCGACGCAATCGCGGCGTTTTGATTTCTGATCGGTTTTATCGTGAGAATCCAGTTTATGGTTTGAGTTCGCTTCCAGATTTCATAAATCCCTATCCAGATGGCTTTACCTATGAAATCAAAATTTTAAAAGCACTTACCCGCAAGTGGATTGAAAACGGCATCTACGTCAACCCTCGTGAGGACTTCTGGATACAGCAATCGCTCATGGTCTATCTTATGATGCAATACCAGGAGCAGTACTATCCTGACCTAAAAATCTCTGGAAAACTAGAGAACATTTGGGGATTGAGAGGATTCAATGCCTCCCAAATGATGTTCAATGATCAATACCCGCTGCTTTATCTCAATACGGCAAGGATCAATCTGGATCAGGCGCTCAACACACCGTCTGATGAATTGATCAAATACAATGAACAACTCGCTGCCCCTTATAAAGGTGCGCTAGGCTTGCAGTATTTGAATGAATATCTGAGCGACCGCAGTCTGAGTATGACGCTTAAAAAGCTATATGATCCCTCACGATCAAAACTCATCGACGCGTCTTATTTCAGAAATGAACTGAAAAATTATAGTTCTAAGGATATAGATTGGTTTTTTGATGAGTATATCACTTCCCATGAGCGCATGGATTGGAAAATCAAGCGTATGAAGAAAACCAAGGATTCTGTAACCGTAACGATAAAAAATAAATCAGATGTAGTCATTCCAGTCTCGCTCTATACATTACAAAATGATAGTATCATAGAGCGCAAATTTATAAATGGAATAGAGCAGGATACGACAGTTACGCTTTCGCGAAAGCGTGCCAACAGAATCGCCATCAATTATGAAAAACTCATTCCTGAATTCAATCAAAGGGACAACTACAGGACGCTCAAAGGGTTTCCTTCGCTCAACCGCCCTCTAGAATTCAGGCTGATCAAAGATGCGGAAGATCCAGAGCGGTCCCAAGTGTTTTTGATTCCAGACCTGCAATACAACCTTTATGATGGGATTACCATAGGAAGCCGTTTTTATAATGGGAATCTTCTCTCCAAACCTTTTAGATACAGTTTGAAACCTGCGTATGGATTGGGAAGCAATAAATTAGTTGGATCTATAGGATTCCAGTATACACACCCGCTTCAAGATAGAACAGAACGCTTGTATCAGGTACGTTACGGCTTGAGTGGTAACACCTACTCATACGATAATGATTTAATGTACCGCAGACTGAATACCTGGCTGGTGCTTAATTACAGACCAGAGGATTTACGAAGTAACAAACGGCAGTCACTCAGGTTCAGAAACGTATTTGTAGATCGCGATCGCAGTCCATTATCTGAAGTAGATGAGCCAGATTATAATGTCTTCAACCTGAGTTTTACCCATTCAGACCCGAATTTTAGGAGGTTTTTCAAATACGATGTAGGTGCGCAGGTTTCCAGTCGGTTTTCTAAGGCAACCTTTGAACTGGAGTGGCGTAAACTTTTTAAAGATAGCAGGCAGTTCAACTTTAGGTTTTATGCAGGAACATTTTTGCATAACAACACCTCACGCGATGGGAACTTTTTCTCCTTTGCGCTAGACCGACCTACAGACTATTTATTTGACTTCAATTATTACGGTAGATCTGAAGACAGCGGGCTTTTTTCACAACAACTCATCATTGCAGAAGGTGGATTCAAGTCACAACTACAACCTGCTTTTGCCAATCAATGGATCACGACCGCAAACACCTCTTACAGTATCTGGCAATGGATTTTTGCCTATGGTGATGCTGGTTTTGTCAAGAACCGAGGTAACGGAGCCCAGTTTGTTTACGATAGCGGCATAAGGCTGAACCTTCTTCAGGATTACTTTGAACTCTATTTTCCTGTTTACAGCACAAACGGTTGGGAAATAGGTCAGCAAAACTACGATCAAAAGATAAGGTTCATAGTCTCTCTAGATATAGACACATTTGTAGGCCTATTCACAAGACGCTGGTACTGATTTTATCATTTATATAAAATCTAGCGTATTGCAAAGGGTAGGCTTAAAGAGTATCTTTGCGGTATTATGAAAGATACCGCTGTTTCTATAGAAAATTCGCAATCTAAATTAGATAGAGAAGACTTTAAAAAAGAGTTGATCAATGATTATAAAGTAGCCGTTACCAGTAGAGAGTGCAGCCTTTTGGGAAGACGTGAAGTGTTGACCGGTAAGGCTAAGTTTGGAATATTTGGCGACGGTAAAGAAGTGCCTCAACTTGCGTGGGCACGAGCTTTTAAAAATGGAGATTTTAGAAGTGGTTATTATCGTGACCAAACTTTTATGATGGCGATAGGCGAACTTACTATCGAGCAATTTTTTGCAGGATTATACGCAAATACTGATTTAAAAGAAGAGCCTATGAGTGCAGGCCGTCAGATGGGCGGTCACTTTGCAACACACTCACTCAATGAAGATGGCACCTGGAAAAATCTCAAAGATCAGAAAAACTCTAGCGCTGACATTTCTCCTACTGCTGGACAAATGCCCAGACTTTTAGGACTAGCTCAGGCCAGCAAGGTATACCGTCACAATGAACTTATTGATGAAGACAATCCTTTCTCTCGTAAAGGAAATGAGGTTGCCTGGGGAACTATAGGAAATGCCAGTACAAGTGAAGGACATTTCTGGGAGACCTTTAATGCGGCTGGTGTTTTACAGGTTCCTATGGTAATAAGTGTATGGGACGATGAATATGGAATCTCTGTTCATGCAAGGCACCAAACCACTAAACAAGATATCAGTAAGATTCAGGCAGGTTTTCAACGGGATGAAAACGATAAAGGTTTTGAAATCTTTAAAGTCAACGGCTGGGACTATCCTGCGCTGGTAGAAACTTATGAGAAAGCTGGCAAGATTGCTCGTGAAGAGCATGTGCCTGTTATGATCCACGTTAAAGAGTTGACACAACCCCAAGGACACAGTACCAGTGGTTCACATGAGCGTTATAAGGATGAGGACCGCTTAGAATGGGAAAGACAACATGATTGTAATCTAAAGTTCAGAGAATGGCTCATCTCAAACGAGTTTGCTAATGATGAAGAACTAGCAGAGCTAGAGAAAGAGATCAAAAAGCAAGTAAGAGAAGGTAAAAAGGCGGCATGGAGCAACTTCATCAAGCCTATTCAAAATGAAAAAGCAGAAATTCTTCCATTGCTGAAAGACCTTGCTGCTCAATCTGAACAGGGTGTATTCATGCAAAAAGAGATTGAAATACTGGATCAAGATCGCGAGCCTAACCGCAAGAGCATATTACAAACGGCAAAAAAAGTTCTGAGATTTGTATTGAAAGAATCAACCGATCAAAAAATCGCTGTACAAAAGTGGATCAAAAATTACGAAACGATACAGAGATCTACATACGGAGACTATTTATACAGCCACTCAGAGAAATCGGCTTTAAATGTTGAAGCAATAGCTCCTACCTATGATGAAAATAGCGAAGAAGTAGATGCCCGGATCATCATGCGTGACAACTTTGATGCACTTCTAGGTAGGCATCCTGAAGTGATGGTTTTTGGTGAGGATGCAGGTGAAATAGGCGACGTGAACCAGGGTCTTGAAGGCATGCAAGAAAAGTATGGCGAGCTGCGCGTTTCAGATACCGGAATACGTGAAGCAACCATCATGGGTCAAGGAATAGGGCTCGCAATGAGAGGCTTGAGACCCATTGCTGAAATTCAGTACCTAGACTACCTGCTTTATTGCCTGCAAATCATGAGTGATGATCTAGCCACGCTTTCTTACAGAACAGCTGGTAGACAAAAGGCACCCGTGATTATAAGAACAAGAGGGCATAGATTGGAAGGGATTTGGCATAGTGGCTCTCAAATGGGTGGTATAGTAAATTTAGTTAGAGGAATCCATGTATTAGTCCCTCGTAACATGACTCAAGCAGCTGGTTTCTACAATACGATGCTTGCTAGTGATGAACCGGCTCTAATCGTAGAATGCCTTAATGGATATAGACTCAAAGAAAAATTACCATCTAATTTAGGTGAGTATCGCGTACCGCTAGGAATACCAGAGGTATTAAAAGGTGGAGGAGATATCACGGTAGTTTCATACGGTTCTACCTTAAGACTGGTACAAAAGGCTGCTGAGGAATTGGAAAAAGTTGACATCAACATTGAAATTATTGATGTTCAGACCCTGTTGCCATTTGATATCAATCACAGCATTGTAGAACAAATCAAAAATACAAATCGCTTACTCGTAGTAGATGAGGACGTTCCAGGCGGTGCCAGCGCACTTATCATGCAAAAGATCGTAGATGAGCAAGAAGCATATCGTTATCTAGACAGTAAGCCTCAGTGCCTATCAGCTAGAGAGCACAGACCAGCATATGGTACAGATGGAGATTATTTCACTAAACCCAGCGCAGATGATATTTTTGACAAGTGTTATGCAATGATGCATGAGGCAGATCCTAAAAACTATCCATTGGATTAATGGAGTCAAAACCAGAAATAAGCAACATCAGAAAAAAGATTCATGAAGTCATCTATGAGGCAGACACGCCCATGGGGAAACTTTTTGATGTAGTGTTACTGATCCTTATTTTGCTAAGTATTATTCTGGTTTGCCTTGAAAGCGTACCCAATTTAAGGGATAAATATGCTGAAAACTTTATAACGGCTGAGTGGATCATTACCATCTTTTTTACCATCGAATATATCTTACGTATCTACGCCATCAACAAGCCGAAAAAGTACATTTTCAGCTTTTTCGGTATCGTAGATTTACTTTCAACCATTCCTTTGTACTTGACCTTCTTTTTTGGTGGGGTGAACGCCCTGATCGCCGTAAGGGCATTGCGATTACTTAGGGTCTTCAGGATATTGAAGGTCACGAGATACATAGGAGAGGCTGACAAGCTCAAGAAAGCAATTAAAAATAGTGCTCCCAAAATTGCTGTTTTTCTTTTTGCTGTGCTTGTTCTCTCCGTGATTTTTGGTACGCTTATGTATCTGGTTGAAGGACCAGAAAGTGGGTTTGTGAGTATTCCGGTGAGTATTTACTGGTGCATCGTGACCTTGACTACTGTTGGGTTTGGCGATATTGCTCCAGTCACGCCGCTGGGTCAATTTCTAGCAACTGTTATCATGATCATGGGATATGGGATCATTGCGGTTCCAACAGGAATCGTGAGTGCCGAATATTCGCAGGGTGCTAAAACCGATGACATCAATGATCCAAATTACCGGCATGTAAATACACAGGTGTGCCAGAATTGTTTGGCAAGAAAGCATCAAGATGATGCCAAATTCTGCCATAAATGTGGTTGTTCACTTGATGTCTAGAAAAACGCTCATAGCGGTTGTAGGGCCTACTGCTGTAGGTAAGACTGCTTTAGGTATCGCTTTCGCGAAAGCTTACAACACATCCATCATCTCCTGCGACTCAAGGCAATTTTATAAAGAAATGACCGTGGGAACCGCCGTACCTAGCCCAGATGAACTAGCGGAAGCACGACATTATTTTATTCAAGACAGAAGTATACGTAATCCGCTTACCGCCGGTGGTTTTGAAAAGGAAGTAATGGAACTTTTGGATAACCTATTTGCCAAAAATGATGTGGTAATCATGGTAGGTGGGAGTGCCTTATTTGAAAAAGCTGTTACCGAGGGGCTTAATAACTTTCCAGATATCCCAGAGAAAACCAGAAGGGAAATCTCGCAGGAATTTGATACAAAAGGTTTGGAATGGTTGCAGAACGAAGTCAAACAGTTAGACCCAGAATTCTATGAGAATGTAGATCAAGAAAACCCTAGACGGTTGATCAGAGCTATAGAGGTCTTTAAAGCTTCAAACCGGAAACTGAGTGATTTTCAAAAAGAGAAAGCTGATGAGCGATCCTTTGAAGTCGTAAAAGTAGGACTGGATGCAGATCGTGAAGAACTTTACGATCGCATTAATAAAAGAGTGGACCTCATGTTTGCTCAGGGCCTGCTTCAAGAAGTCAAAGAATTAAAAGGCTCATCGAGCTCCATTCCTGAAAGTACGGTAGGATATCAAGAGATATTCCCAGTTTTAGACGGTAAGTATGAGATGGATGAGGCCATAAGACTCATCAAGCGCAACTCGCGCAGGTTTGCCAAAAGACAAATGACCTGGTATCGTAAAGATGATTCTGTAAACTGGTTCAACTATAAAACCCGTCATAACGAAATCGTACGACGGGTTTCACAACTTATGGGGAAATAGTTATTTGCGCCCTACGACTAGTAGTCCACTTGATCTTTGACTAAAAGCCTAAAACCTTCACCATGTATATTAACGATCTCAACGTTATCATCTTGTTTAAGGTATTTACGCAATTTTGCGATATACACATCCATGGAACGAGAAGTAAAGTAATTATCGTCTCTCCAGATTTTTGTAAGTGCTAATTCACGAGGCATCAAATCGTTTAGGTGCAACGCCAGAAGCCTGAGCAACTCATTTTCTTTAGGACTCAATTTTATAGGTTCTTGCTCGTTGTAGCTTAAGAAACGCAACTTAGAATTCAAGTGGAAGTTACCAATCTGGAATTCAAATTCTTTTGAGTCTGCAATACTGTCCTGACCTTTGCGCTGTATAATAGCTTTAATTTTCATAAGAAGAACCTCGCTATCAAACGGCTTGTTCAAATAATCATCTGCTCCTACTTTATAACCACGTAAAACATCTTCTTTCATGGCTTTTGCAGTAAGGAAGATGATAGGCACTTCTTCATTTTTCTCTCTGATCTCCTTAGCTAGAGTGAAACCATCTTTGTAAGGCATCATTACATCTAGAATACAGAGATCATAATTATCTTTTTTGAACTTTTCAAACCCTTCCATTCCATTCTTAGCATGCACGACATCAAAGTCATTCATAAGAAGGTAGTCTTTCAAGACGGTTCCAAAGTTAGGATCATCTTCTACTAACAGGATTTTTTTGTTTTCAGTTTCCATAAGTAAAGTATTTAAAGTTAATTAAGTTATTAATGGTATTGATACTATAAAGGTGCTTCCTTTGCCTTTCTCGCTTTCTAGGTAAATATCTG
The DNA here is from genome assembly GCA_964631155.1 of uncultured Flavobacteriaceae bacterium. Classification (GTDB taxonomy): domain Bacteria; phylum Bacteroidota; class Bacteroidia; order Flavobacteriales; family Flavobacteriaceae; genus Nonlabens. The sequence goes on along the minus strand of CAZVYO010000008.1, from coordinate 110,008 downwards.
AGTGGTGTTCTTCAAGTACTCTTTTTGCGTAAGCAAGACCCAAACCGTGTCCCTTCACGTTGTGAATGTCACCGGTATGCTCCCTGAAAAATTTCTGAAACACTTTACGGCTCGCGGCTTTACTCATCCCGATACCTTGATCGCGGATCTTTATTACTATCTTATTCTTGACATTTTCCGTATAAATATCAATTACCGGATCATCGTCACTATATTTTATGGCATTTTCTAAGATATTGACAAACACGTTAGTCATATGGCTCTCGTTCGCCAAAATATCTGTGCGCAGAGCCCCTAGATGTGTTTGCAATGTTCCATTGCGCTGGTCGAGAATCAGTCTAATATGAGAAATAGCCTCGTCAATCAGCATATTTGCATCAATGCGCTCTTTTTGCATGTTGAGTTCACTCTTCTCAAGCTTTGAGATTTGCAACACGTTCTCAACTTGTCCATGCATGCGCTTATTCTCTTCACGAATCATGCGTAAGTAATTCTTTACCTTTTCAGGATCTGAAGCGATGCGTGGATGGCCCAGAGAATCTAGCGCGAGGTTAATCGTCGCGATAGGTGTTTTAAACTCGTGGGTCATGTTATTGATAAAGTCCGTTTTAATCTGTGAGATCTGTCGCTGCTTAAAAATTTGATTGATCGCATTTGAATAAGCGATGACGATCACCGCTGTAAACACCAGGGAGAGTAGGGCCATTCCCGTTACTGAGGAAAGTATGAATTTTTCTCTACCAGGCAGATTCACTAGCAGTTTATAGGACTCGCCGTCTGATGCCCTGTAGTCGAAGACGGGAGCTGCCCAAGTTGCATTTTCTTTAAATTCAAAATCATCAGAAATCAATCTAGTGGCAAAACCACCTTGATAGATGGCAAATTCAAAATCTGTTTTGATATTATGATAATCCAGCTCTTCTCTGATCAAATCCTGAATAACCGCTTTACTCGTACGAGATGTGACTGGCAGCACGTTATTAAACTCTAGAATCGCATCTGCAAGATCTGCATTGTAGACTTGTTCAAACCTATTTAAACGTTCAAACCGATCTTCACCTCTTTCTTCTCCATCAATTGTAGTTTCTTTTCTGGTCGATTTTGAAGACTCGTTATACAGTTTTTTGAGGACCACACTATCAAGGTCAAGCTCCAATAGCTGTGGATCAAGCTTATAAGTTTCAGTAAGCAAACTGTTTTTATAGGTCGCGGTTTCTTCTAATTTGTCATTACGCTGAATAAGCAGATACTCTCTTACTTCTCGGCCATCAGGCTTGACACCTAGACTATCTTTGAGCTTGTTGAGCGTATTAAGATACTTATTGATCTCATTATTCTCGAGCTTATCTGCGACATTTATCAGCGATTGATTTACTGCAAAGGAGAATTGTTCTTCTTTCTCTTCAATACTATCAACGATCCAATAGATCTGAACGGCAATTATCCCGGCGAGCGATATGCTCATAAGGCCAATAAGTACGTAAAGTAGCTGTTTCTGCACAGAGCAAATTTAACATTTCACTCTGCTGTTAAAAACCGTTTAACCTTATCTTAACTTCACAAAATAATTTAACGTATAATCAATAATTTAACATAAATTGATTGATATAAATCATCCTTTGCAAGGTTTCTGTAAGATTAATATTACTAATCACGATATCTGATTGTAAAAGTTTTTGAAAATCTGAGGTTTGTTTTGAAATCCGTTCCAGTATTTCTTGTCTATCCGCATGATCGCGTTCCATTACTCGTTTGATCCTCACTTCTTGAGGTGCGGTCACTAACAATATTTGGTCGCAAATTTTTCTTCCTCCAGTTTCTAACAATATGGCTGCCTCATAAGCAACATAAGAAGATTGTTGTACATTTTTCCAAGTTTGAAATTCCTGCCTTACAGCTGGGTGCATTATAGAATTCAGTTCTGAAAGCAATTGTTTATCAGTAAAAACTTTTGATGCTATATATTTTCTATTTGGAATTTCTGTTCCCTCGGTTGCGATATAAGCTTGTTCTCCTAAAAGAGATTTGACTTTTTCTCTAATCTCTTCGTTGCCACTCAAAAGTTTTTTTGACTCCTCATCTGCAACAAAAACTGGTATCCCAAATTTAACCAGCTCTTTAGCGACCGTGGACTTCCCACTTCCTATGCCACCTGTAATGCCTAAAACTTTCATTTGACAATCAATACTTGAACCGCCTCTTCCTTTAATCTAGCATGATAGATAAGGTCTGAGTCAAAAATTATCTCAGGTACCATAACCTTACTGGACTCCTTAACATTCTTCAAGTCTAAAAGCACCTTAAAATCTTTAGTCGTGATCGACTCAAAATTATCGACTGCCGCCTGATAGATCACCGTTACTGTTTCGGGAATGACCTTCACAAATGAATCAGTTGGCTTTGATTCAACATTTACAGGCATGATAAAGCTACCTTCAGTAACTTCCATGGCTTTGAATATGACTTCAACTTGATCAACATCAGATTTGATTCCATTTATAGGTAGCTTCAAATCAATTTTGCGCTGTAAAAGCGTATCGTTTATGAGAATAGGCTCTGAGTAAATGACCAAACTATCCAGTTTATCCAGCAACTCTTTTTTTCCATACAGATTGACACTATCCCGTCCCAACCTATAGGGTTGTTTAGATTTAAAATTATTGGTGTACTTAATTTCAAAATTAGAAACTAAGGGTACTTTTTTACGTTCAAATCGAGTGGCGGGAATGTGAAAATCTTCATTGTTGACTTCCTGAATAGAAAGTTCTCGATGTACTTTCTTTAAATCTTCTAACTCCAAATAGGGATTGAAGAATATACTGTCGTTTCGGCTAAAGGTAAACTGATTGAAATCTAATTCAAGCGTAGGTTTAAATAGCTTATTGGTCATCAGTTTGAAGCCTCGTTGCCTAAGTCGAGGATTAAAGACTATCGTTTCGGTATCTTCATTGACTTGAATGTCTTCTGGAATCTGTTTCCATTGTACCTCAACAGCAACCTCCTCTTCATATACATTTTTGTATTTTGATATGAACCATAGAATCGTAACCCCCACTAATATTACCAAAAAGCCAGAAACCTTTTTACGCCTCATATACAATCAATTGAAAAACAAATGTGGAAATGCGCTGCGTTCATCCTCATTTTTAACAACTATGGAATAATAAGACTTTAAAAAGCCCCAGGCATAACCATAAAACTGAATCAAAGCAGCCCACACCGTTAGGAAACCTACCGCTATGCCATTACTCAAACAACTACTAACAAACAGAACCATTAAATATAGCAAATAACAAATGATGGGCAGGTTTACCCCAAATAATAACATCAATATACTTGCAGCCAGCCCTATGGTAAAGGTTGCTGGAAACCAATAAGTTATTTTACGGGTATCAGGATGCCACTTGTTTAAGATAACCCTAACCATGCCAAATTTCTTTACTTGCTTGTAAAACAAAGAAAATGATATGCGCCTTTTGTGATATACAAAAGCACTTGGAAAAAGCCGCGTTCTATATCCCAGATTCCAAATTCTTATAGTGAGATCAGGATCTTCTCCAGGGTGAATCTTACCAAAACCCCCACTCCTCTCAAATGCCTCTTTGCTCAGTCCCATATTAAAGCTGCGAGGCTGAAACTTGCCCAGTTTCTCGCTACCACCTCTTATGCCGCCTGTCGTCAAAAAAGAGGTCATCGTAAAGTTAATCGCCTTTTGTACTGTGCTGAAATCCTTTTCGGCAGCATCAGGCCCACCATAACAGTGAACAAAGTCGCTTTTAAGTTCCCTAGCGACGATTTCTAGATAATCTGGAGGTACGATACAATCGCTATCCAGTATAATGAAATAATCACCGTTTGCACTATGCATACCGTAATTCCTGGAATCCCCAGGGCCAGAATTGCTTTTATAATGATATTGAATAGTTACGCTTTCGCGAAAGCGAGAACATATTTCTTCACATTTTTCAATAGATCCATCCTCAATGACCACCACCTCAAAACGATGGGCTCCTTCAAGCTTTACCAAGCTTTCCAAAAGTTCCTCAATCTCGTCAGGCCTATTATAAACTGGAATTATGAAAGAAAATAAATTCACGTTCATCACCCAAAAATAGTCAATAAAAAAGCCGCTGTTACCAGCGGCTTCTACTATTTGATAGCGTAGTTAGTTTTTAACAACTCTCAAAGTCTGTTCAGCATTTTCGGTTTCAATCTTCACGAGATAGATTCCAGAATTAAGTGCGTTCATATTGATTGATTCCACTAGTTCCGTTTCCTTATTAACCTGCAGAACTTTTTGTCCCATTAAGTTGAAAACAGTCACTTTTTGAATTTCATCAACTGTAGTCAAGTTCAAGATATCGTTTGTAGGGTTGGGATAAACTTTCACTTCAAAACCTTGATTCTCTTTAATGCTAGCTGTACTGGCGATTCTTACGTCATCCAACCAAAAATCAATATCAGCAGTCGTATTAGGATTAGGTCCTGGGCCCAAACTACCTACAAATGCTATCTTAACGACGCCACTATAAGCTGCAAGATCGATTATCTCATTACTTGCAGATGGCTGAACATTTGATGCAGCATTATAGGTTCTTAGATTACTCCAAGTCAGACCATTATCATCACTCAGCAATACTGATATACTGTCATCTGCATCAAAATTAGATTGATTTTGAGTATTGAATAAAGTCAAGGCAACCTTATAATTCAACAATAAACCGTGTCCAGGAGCACCTAGATCAAAATTTGGACTTACTAACCAGTCATTATTTACCGGACCATTAGCAAAGAAAGGGAACACAGCTGCGGTACCCAACGACGAATTTGAATCGTTTGCGAAATTAGTTCCAATTATCCAAGAGCCAGAAGAAGCAGATGTCAGAATCCCACCAACAGGAGTGTTATCTACTTCAAACCAACATTCACCAGGAAACGTATCAAAACTATTACCTGCACCCGTTCCACCTGTGCCCGTGTAGGGCGTTTGCTCAATGTCACAATCATTAGTAGTTAAAGTACGAGGTCCCGACCAGAGAGAAGCGTCATTACCCTGACAGATTTCTCTAACGTAAGTACTGTAAGAAGTGGTTGGCATCAATCCAGAAATAAATGCTCTGTTTGTATTGACTGTTTGAGCAAATACGGGATTAGCCGTTCCCTGAGCGACGCCTAGAGGCTGAACTTCCACTTCCCATTCCAAATTATCTCCGTTTGAGTTCCAGCTCATATTTCCACCATTGGCAAACACTTGACTGAATTCAATGGAGTCTGGACCGTTACATGTAGGTGCTGGTCCACAGACCACATTTGCAGTAAAACCAGCAAAGTTATCCTCATCGTCTGAGGTAAACCTTAAGGTAATACATCCGCTTGGAGAAGTTCCTATAATATTGAAAAGGGTTAAATCACCGGTTCCTACTCCTGTAGTACGGTTGAAGCACCAGCTATCAGTTCCTCTGGGAGGAGCAATTAACAGACTTGAATCATCTGTATCACCATCATAAATTCTCAGGCGGTCTATACAGGTTGTATTATTTCCACTCTCCGTATCAAACTCGGTAAAATTCAGCTGGATGACGTCTCCTGGATTGTCTGGGCAAATTGTATAGATAATATCTTCATCATCGTCATAGTTTCCAAACTCACCTCCAGAATCTGTAAACAAATCTCCTCCACAATAGTCGATAGGTGTGGAAAATGAGCCACAAACTGGAGTGGAACTGTCAAGTGGAGAGCAGACTGCAGTTACACAGAACTCATAGTCTGTAGACGACATTAAACCTGTGATGGGTAATGTGGTAGAATTTACCGTAATTGTGGTTGAGCCAAAAGCTCCTAAAGGGGCTTGTCCATACTCGACCTCCCATTGAGTCTGATTTGGATCTCCTGCAACCCAGGTCAACTCTGCATCATTAAATTCAACGTTAACTGCTGCAGGCATGGTTATATCATCACAGACTTGCGGTGTAGTAAACGTGTAGGGAACTCTGGCGTATTGACTAATATCGCCGCCACCACAATCAAATCTTACAAATACATCATAAGTAGTATTAGATCGCAGATTGTCCAAATTAACAAAAGGTAAACTCGCGGTAGAAACAGGAGCATTAGTACCAAGTACGTAGGGCGAAACACCAAATTCGATAAAGCCATCACTACTAAAATTGACACCTTCTGATCCAACTAAAAAGTTTGCACTATTAGGATTAGTCCCTAGTGGGGTATAGCCTCCTGGTCTAGGACAGGTGGGTTGCGTGGTAAAAGTAACTGGTCCTCGAGGTGAGCTTAAGTCAGAGGCAGAACATCTAGCCCTAACAAAAACATCGTAGGTAGTTTCAGCATCAAGCCCATCAAGAACATAGGACATATTAGTATTGGCGATTCTTGTCGTTCCCTGACCTGGAGTCAGAGGACTCGTTCCAAATTCCACCTCCCACTGAGTCTCACTTCCAGTAGAATCCCAGCTTAGCTCGATTTGATCTGGTGTTTCATTTGCTGCTGTTAAATTTTCAATCGCGAAGCAAGTTGGGCAAACCGCGTTACCTGCAAAAACAGTCGGGTTGGAAGGATTTGCTGCAAAAGGGCTTTCATAGACGATAAATCCCTCAGAATCAATTAATCTAAAACGCGCGTCTGATGGAAGAGCGGGAGGAGTATAATTGATCACCAGCGAATCGTTATCATTCACCGCAATCGTGAATGGAACAATGGTACCCGCAGTATTTGTTGGCATGTCAATCGTGTATGTTGTGCTATTCCCATCGACAATTAATTCTACTTCACCGGCATCATTAGGATTTCTAGCCCACCCAGCACCAAGGACATCAATAAGTTCCAGAGTATAATCACATTGCGCAAATATCATGGGGCCTGAAATCAACGCTAAGAGTAAGAGTAATTTATTCCTCATATTTTTGATTTTATTAAGGTTTCGAATATAGCATTTATAGAATAAAAAAACTTGAACAAAGTAAGGTTTTTCTAAAAAACGTTAAATATGTAATTTCTTACAAATGAAAAAAGCAGCCAAAAGGCTGCTTCCATTTTATTAAAACATCTATTTAGAAGTTTTCCATTACCTCTTGGCTAACACCTGTGTTGGAAAACCCTCCATCATGAAATAAGTTTTGCATGGTCACTTTTTTGGTATAATCAGAAAATAATGTAATCGTATATTCTGCACATTCCTGAGCCGTAGCGTTGCCTAAAGGACTCATTTTATCAGCATAATTGAAAAAGCCATCAAAACCTTTAACACCGCTACCTGCCGTGGTAGGAGTAGGCGATTGAGAGATAGTGTTTACTCGCACTTTATTTTCTTTTCCAAAGAAGTATCCGAAGCTTCGAGCGATAGATTCTAAATAGGCTTTATTGTCTGCCATATCATTGTAGTCAGGAAAAGATCTTTGTGCAGCCATATAAGTAAGGGCCACCACACTCCCCCACTCATTCATTGCTTCTTGCTTGTGAAGTGTTTGAAGTACTTTATGAAATGAAAGCGCACTTACGTCCCATCCTTTTTCTGTCCAAGAATAGTTCTGATCTGTGTAATGCTTACCTTTTCTTACATTCACGCTCATCCCTATACTATGCAGAACAAAATCCAGTTTACCCCCCAGGATTTCAACAGCCTTGCTCACCAGATTTTCTAAATCATCAAGATTTGTGGCATCAGCAGGAATGATCTCACTACCTGTTTCTTCTGCAAGTTCATTGATCTGCCCCATGCGCATGGCAACTGGAGCGTTTGTCAACACAAAGGTTGCACCTTCTTCATGAGCAAGTTGAGCTGTTTTCCAAGCAATGGAGTTCTCATCTAGAGCTCCAAAAATTATCCCTCTTTTTCCCTTCAATAAATTAAAAGCCATAGTCTGTTAGTTATGCGACAAATATATAGTTTCTAGTTCAGTAATGTTTTTGCGTTTTCGCGTGCAGCGGCGGTCACCTCTCCACCACTTAACATTTGAGCAATTTCTTCAATTCGTTCCTGTTCATTGAGTCGATTGATGGTCGAGACTGTTCGATCAGCGTGATTCATTTTTGAAACAACAAGATGGTCATCACCAGACGCAGCGATTTGAGGCAAATGAGTTATGGTGATAACCTGAAGTTTTTCAGACATATTTTTCATAACAAGAGCCATTTTGTCAGCAATACGGCCGCTTACTCCAGTATCTATCTCATCAAAAATAATGGTAGGTAGGTTTTTGACACTTCCTAAGATAGACTTAATAGCCAGCATTAATCGCGACAACTCCCCTCCAGAAGCTGCTTTATTCAATTCTAACGGCACAGAACCTTTGTTTGCCGAAAACAAAAAGCTGACCTCATCTTTTCCATAATCATTGAACGACTCAGTTTCAACAACCTTAATCAAAAAGATTGCATCTGGCATTCCCAGCAGTCTTGTGATTTCTAGGATTTGTTCTTCTAAAGCCGTTTTCTCCACATTCCTTAATCCTATAAGATCGGAAGCTTTTTCATTAAGCTCTTTTTCTTGAGTTGAAAGTACTCCATTCAATTTTTTGATTTTGGAGTCCATACTTTGAGAATCCAAAATCTTATCGGCTAAATCGTTTCTAATATCAATCAGGGACTTAACATCATCTACCTGATGTTTCTTGTATAGAGCATTCAGCTGATTCAACTGATTGGATAAAATATCTAATCGTTCAGGATCTGCAGTTACTTGATCCGCCAAGTGATCAGTTTCACTTAAAACATCTTCTAGTTCAATGATTACTGAATCCAAACGTTCTTTAAGACTCAAATATTTTTCAGAGAACCCACCTATCTCAGAAACGGAACTTTTTATAACTCTCAGACGGTCTAAAATTCCATTGTCATCTTCTCCCAAACCGTCATTGAGCGATTGAAGTGCCACTTCTATGGACTCCACATTGGAAAGCTGATTCAACTCTTCATCAATATCGTCTTCGTTGAGCTTGTCAAGTGGAACTTGTTCTAATTCTTCCAGTAAAAAGGCATTATAATCTTGTTCTTTGAGCAGTTCAAGCCTTTTCTCCTCTAAGTCGTTCAATTGTCTTTTGTTTGATCTGAACTCCTTTAAAAGCAATTGGTAAGCCTCGAGAATGGACTGAAAACTCAATTTGTTTTTTTGAGTAGCATTTTTCACAAAGGCATCGAGCACCTCTCGTTGGAATAGATCGTCAGAAATATTAAGAGTCTGATGCTGGGAATGAATATCGATCAAACGCCCTCCTACTTGCTTCATCAAATCGAGAGTAACAGGGGTATCGTTTATAAATGCCCGACTTTTACCAGACGGCATAATTTCCCGTCTCAAAAGTGAATGGTCCTCATAATCAAGATCTGAATCTTCAAAAACCGATTTAATTCCCAGGGATTTTATAGAAAACTCTGCCTCGACAATACACTTAACCGTTTTATCCCTCACTACGCTCAAGTCGGCACGATTTCCCTGTAACAAACCTAGAGCTCCAAGAATGATAGATTTACCTGCTCCGGTTTCACCCGTAAGAATAGTCAGGCCATCCTTCAGATCGAGCTGTAGTCGATCAATCAGGGCAAAATTTTGTATATGAATGCTTTTAAGCAACGCTAGCCATTTAATTGGGTTGACTCAAAAATACTAGAATACCTATAGCTATACTATAGGATTAGTGAATAAATACTAACGAGATTGGTCCAAATCAAACTTTGATTTTACGCCAATTTGAAGATTGGTTGGGCGACAGGTTTTGCAACGCCTCTACCAGCTCTTTGATGTCTACTGGAGGTCCACCAGAAAAAATACTCGTGATCTCATCAGCTTTTGCGTCAAAGAATACTCTTTGTACTAAACTATTTGGTCGGCGAGCTTGAAGACTTTTAAGTTTTAAGATATGGTTTCTTATAACTGTTTTTGCTAGTTTTTGATCACCAGAAAACGTGTCCATGCCTTTTCTATGGTACAAATACATCACTTCTCTATACTCCTTATACGTATCAGATAAAATGTCGTCATTCAATCTAAATCGAGAAATCAAACCATCACTAGGCCTCCAGCCACTTGCTCCTGATCCACCCTGGGCAAGATTTACTATATTCTGAGCTTCAGCGTGGAACTTTTGCCCTCCTTTTAGCGCATATGAATCTGCATCTAGAGCAATGATCGTGTAAGCGTAGTAGGACAACAGAGAAATCAAATTACTGTCAAAGCGGTTGTCATTATAAAACAGCGGAGCGTTTTGGACATACTGGAAGTCTATGTCATTATCCTTATAATTAAATAGAGGAGTAACATAGGCCGAATTGAAAACCGGTCGCGACGCGCTGATCTGAAAATTACCCTTGAAACGATCGCCCTCAAATTCAGTCACTACAAAAACGAGGGAGCAGTCGATGCGCTCTTCTTCTCTAAATTCTTGATCTGTCCATTTAGTAGTGTTGAGAAACTCTTGCATGGAGGTTTCCAGCGTAGCAAAAACAGTCTGATCGCGTTGAGCAAGATTGAGTGTGTTCACCTGCACCGTTGCATTGAGTTCTTGAGCCTTTACCTGACAGCAGCCCAAAACCACAAACAAACTACATAATATCTTTAAGTATCTCATCTACAATATCTTTTGCCACCTCAACTTTGGATTTCGCTGGATATTCATTTAAGGACTTATCCCTGCGTATCAAAGTAATTTTATTAGTGTCTTTTTTAAAACCGGCTTCTTTATCCCTCATGGAGTTCAATACGAGCAAGTCTGTATTTTTCTTTTCCGCTTTCGCGAAAGCGTGCTCCATCTCATTATCAGTCTCTAGAGCAAACCCTACCAGATAAGGAGGGTTTTGCATCGCCCCAACGCCAGCCAAAATATCGGGATTTTTCACCAACTCTATAGACAACGATTCTTCGGACTTTTTTATTTTATGGTCGCTTACCATCGCGGGTCTATAATCTGCAACGGCAGCTGAAAAAACTGCGAGGTCAACCGTGTGGATGTGGATATCCACGGCCCGCTTCATATCCATGGCACTAACAACATCGATGCGCTCAATAAGTTCATGTGGCTGATTCAAAGCACTTGGCCCCATGATCAAGATAACCTCAGCGCCGCGGTCTGCAAGATCTTGTGCAATCGCCATCCCCATCTTACCGCTGCTATGATTACCTATGAAGCGAACTGGATCAATGGCTTCATGAGTAGGACCAGCTGTGACTAAGCATTTTTTACCTCGTAAAGGCATTTTAACGGCTAAGTCATTTTCAATGAATGATAGAATATTTTCTGGCTCTGCCATGCGCCCCTGACCAGACAGACCGCTCGCGAGCTCACCATTCTCAGCTGGAATCATTTTGTTGCCGTATGCGTTTAGTCTTTCAAAATTGGTCTGAGTAGAGGGATGTTTGAACATGTCCAGATCCATGGCAGGAGCAAAATATACAGGACATTTTGCACTACAATACACTCCTAAAAGCAAGTTATCGATGGTTCCAGAAACCATCTTGCTCAAGGTATTTGCGGTGGCAGGCGCGATGATCATCAAATCTGCCCAGAGCCCGAGCTCCACATGGTTGTTCCAGGTGTCGTTCTCGTCTTCAGGATCTGTAAAATGGGAAAGCACGGGATTTTTTGAAAGGGTAGAAAGTGTCAAGGGAGTCACAAACTCCCTAGCGGCAGGAGTCATTACCACCTTAACAGATGCGCCCGCTTTTACAAGCAGGCGCACGAGATAGGTTGTCTTGTATGCGGCTATACCTCCAGTTACTCCCAGTATGATATTCTTGCCGCGCAGTACGTTCATGATATATTACACAGCGGTGCCAGTATCCCTGTGGTAGATCTTGTCTTCTTTCCATTCCTCAACTGCGATGGCGTGAGGCTTGGGAAGTCTTTCATAATATTTTGAGACTTCGATCTGCTCTTTGTTTTCAAAGACTTCTTCTAGAGACTCGTTATAGGTCGCAAATTCCTCAAGCTTCTCTGTAAGCTCTTCCTTGATCTCGGTATTGATCTGCTCTGAGCGTTTTGCGATAATGGATATCGCCTCATAAATATTACCGGTAGGTGCCGTGATGGCATCACGATCATAAGTTACCGTAGTATTAGGTGCTTTTAGATTTTTAGTGTCCATAGCGTTTTTATAATTCTGTTTCAGGCCGGTAAGCCTCAATTTTTTCTAAAATTTCGTTGGCGTCTTCCATATATTCACTATTAGGAAAACGACGTGCAAAGGTATTATAATATTTTTTGGCAAGTTCTAGTCTTTCTGGAATCAATTCCGGAAAACTATTTATAGCCAACTCATATTGTGAGTCTAGAAGATAGAAGTGAGCATCATCTTGATAAATGGAACCTGGGTGCTCTATAATGAAGTTCTCAAATGAAGTGATTGCAGCAGTATAACCCGCCCTGTTGTGAGGAGCGCGTAAATGATGGTTTTTAGCAATCTCGTAGGCCTTCTTATCAAGTTTTGTTCTCAACTCATCCACAAGCGTATTTGCTTCTTCAACATATTCTCCCTCGGGATAAACATTGATATAATCTTGCAATTTAGCTAGGGCAATTTGTGTATCTCTTTGATCCTTAGAATATACTTCTGACATCTGGTAGTGGCTCTTTGCCGCCATAAACAATGCCATGTCTCGTTTAGGGTGTCTCGGGTGCGATGTGGTAAAACGCTCATACTGATTAGCACTCAATATATAAGTGCGATCTTTATAAAGCGCTTCTGCATATTTTAGAGCCATATCTGCCGCACTATCCGTACCTCGATATTTATTCTTTACCTGATCAAAAAGCGTGATCGCTTTTCCATATTTCTCCTTTTTCATGAGCGTATCGATCATTCTTACCTTAACCATGGTATCTTCAGACTTTAGAGCCTTTTGATACGGGCTACAGGCAAAAAACAATGCTGCTGTAATTGAAAAAAGAAGTAATGTATTGGTCAATCTTTTCATGGGCGGCAAAAGTACTATTTTCTTGATAATCAATAACAGAAAATATAACGCTTATCTACGAATTTAAGTACGTGCGATCCCAGAAAGATTTGATGCGACCACTCAAATCATCATTTACGGGAACTAGTGGCAACCTTAAATGTTGCTCACATATCCCTATATGCTCAAACATATTCTTGATCCCGGCTGGATTTCCTTGCTCAAAAATTAAGTCGATGCTGTCAGCAACCTTATAATGCAAATCATAGGAAGCCTTGACTTCACCAGCTAAAGCCAGTCTTATCATTTCAGAAAAATCCTTTGCGAGTGTTTGCCCTATAACAGAGATCACACCAGCACCGCCTGCTAGGGTCATGGCGTTTGCAATCATATCATCTCCAGAAATTACTAAAAAATCATCAGGCGTGCGCTGAATCATCTTCATCGCCGCTGGCAAGTCGCCAGCAGCTTCCTTTATCCCAACAATATTATCAAAATCGTTTGCCAGTCTAACCACGGTGTCCACGCTCATATTTGAAGCCGTACGCCCAGGCACGTTGTACAACACGATAGGCTTTTCCGTACTGGTCGCGATAGCTTTAAAATGCTGATAAATCCCTTCTTGGGTAGGTTTGCTATAAGCCGGTGAAACAGATAAGATTGCTGCAAACGGATCCAAATCTGTAGAAGCTATTTCTTCAATGATCACGCGTGTATTATTACCACCTATACCTATTACGAGCGGGAGCTTGCCAGCATTAGTTTCAACTATGGTACTGACAACTTCTTTTTTTTCAGCTGCAGAAAGTGTAGCGCTCTCTGCCGTGGTTCCCAGTACTACCAAATAACTTGTACCGTTGTCTAGCTGGTGCTGCACCACTCTTTTCAAGGCTTCATGATCTACATTACCCTGAGCATCAAATGGCGTAATCAGCGCAACGCCCATTCCTTTTAATTCGTTCATTTTATGACCTTCAATAATTTTCTTAGTTCTTCTATGAAATGTTTGATTTGATCCATTCCCGCGTCGATGTAAATATCGTCGCATTCCTTTTGTGAGTAGGCAAAACCTACCTTTAAATGCGCCGTCACCGCATGAGAGAGCAACTTCAATACCAATGATTCCTTATCAAAATAATTGATCAAAATCTCGTGGCTCTTTTTCAGTAAGGATACAATCTCTTCATCAGCTATTTGTCCAAAAGTCTTGATCAATTTTTTATCTACTTGATGAAAACCATCTAGATTTTCAAAAGCCGTATCATAAAAAACGATCACCTCCACATCGTCTCGACCCAGTACTTGAGCAACCTGTTTTTTCACCGCTCTTGGATCCACCTCATCAGCTCGGCATAAAATCAAAACACCTGCCGGATTTGTAGATGTACCACGCTGCCGATTATTTATCGATTTCTTAATCTCGCGCCGCACCCATTGCTGCTGAATTGGTTTAAAAATCATGTACTTTTACCTCTTCACAAAAATAGATCAATCCCGCATTTACCTCCCGTCGATATGAGCAAATATTTTGAACGTAGGTTTATGAGAGTTTCCGCTTTCGCGAAAGCGTCATCACTTCTCGCAATACTACTCTTCTTACACTCCTGCAAAACCGAAAAAAAACCTGAAGACTACAGCCTGACAAAGGCTACCGCCAGCCAAACCACGATTGACGAAAGTCTGGGAGGTGTGGATAGCATCGAGCAATTTATCGCGCCTTATAAAAAGAACCTCTCAAAACAGATGGACAGCGTGCTAAGTTATAATCCCAGGCTCATGAATAAAAGTGAGTTTGAGCTCAACAATCCGCTGACTAATTTTATGGCAGAAGTCGTGCGCGTCCAGGCAGATCCCGTTTTTAAGTCCAGAACCGGAAAGAGCTTTGACATGGTACTATTGAATAATGGAGGGATTAGAGCCGCGCTTCCCAAAGGGGATCTTACCATGCGCAACGCTTATGAGATCATGCCTTTTGAAAATCAAATCGTAGTCGCAGAATTGAATGCGGATCAAATGAACGACCTCGTTTCCTATCTTGTAAGAGGACAGCGAGCACATCCCTTTGACGGTCTTAAAATTGAGCTGGACAAAAATGGTAACCTAAAAAAAGCTTCCATCAATGGTGAACCGATCCAAGAAAACAGAACCTACCAAGTTGCCACAATCGATTACCTCTATAACATAGGCGACAACATGCGTTTTTTCCAGAATACCACTATGATTGATCTTGATTACAAACTGAGAAACGCCATTATCGATTACTTGCGCAAGACCGACACTTTAAAATTTGAACGTGACGACCGATTTACCAAAACCAACAGTTAATCCCAAGCCATGAAGAGAAGTACATTTATCAAAAGAAGTAGTGTAGGCGCCCTAACAGGTGCGGTCATGTTTTCCAATCATTCGCTTGCAGGAAGTTTATTAAATACGGCTCCCACGATAGCTGATGGTTCTAAAAAAATTACCATCCTGCATACTAACGACACCCACTCACACATCGAGCCTATCTCTGGCGGTCGCAACGACGGTCGTGGTGGTGTTGCGAGGCGCGCGGCACTCATCAAAAAAGTGCGCAAGGAAAATCCTAATACGCTATTATTGGACTGCGGTGATATTTTTCAGGGAACGCCTTATTTTAATTTTTACGGTGGCGAGCTTGAGATCAAACTCATGAGCATGATGGGTTATGATGTAGCAACGATAGGCAATCATGATTTTGACAACGGCATTGAAGGTTTGTACAAACAACTACCACACGCCGATTTTGACTTTGTGATCTCTAACTATGATTTCTCAAACACCATTATGGACGGAAAAACCCTCAAGAACCGTGTTTTTGAAAAGGACGGGATCAAAATTGGGATTTTTGGCCTAGGAATCGAGCTGGAAGGACTGGTCAATAAAAAAGACTATAAAGAAACTAAATATCTGGATCCTATTGAAATCGCAAAAGATCAAGTCAACATTTTGCGCAATGAGAAAAATTGCGATCTAGTGATTTGTGTATCGCACCTTGGTTACAACTACAAGGGGTCACAAGTTTCTGATACCTCCTTGGCAAAAGCCACCAGCGGCATCGACTTGATCGTAGGCGGTCACACCCACACCTTTCTCGACGCACCTGTTTTAGTGGATAACGCTCAAGGCGAAAAAGTAATGATCAACCAGGTAGGTTGCTACGGCATCAATCTGGGACGCATCGACTTTACTTTTGCTCCTAGTGGTGAGGTTGAGGGGAATAATATGGTTTATGAGATTTGATTGCGACGTTTATTCAGCTTTCGGATTCAACTGCTTTTAGAATCCTTCCATCTGACAATTTCCATTCAGTCAACCCGTTAGCACTTCCTCCCATTACTACGGCAGCCGCCGCAGAAGGGCTTGAGAACAAATAATCTTGGCTAAAAATGAAACGTTGGTTTCGATTAACGACTAAGCTGTCTTCGATCAATTGCATCCTTAAATTATGCATTGCTTTTGGAAAAGAATTCGTTGTTGAACCTGCAATTTGTGAATCTTTCAGAACTAGAAATCCTTCATTAGTCATTTGACCCATAGCATTTGCTCCACGCGGTGCTTGTATATAAAAGGTATTATTTTTTAACTCCTCGGAAGTTTGAGCTTTTCTCAAATCGTCAAAAATCTTATAACCCAAACTATTTACAAGTAATTTGACATTATCTATGAACTCTTCCATTTCAGCACTGTCAGATTCCGAAATTATAGATCGAGTAGGTAAGTTACCATTGAGAATTTCGTATCGATCAACATTTGTAGCTATTTCATGTAATCGACTTTCCAGGTATTTTATGTGTGCTTTATTTAGATTTTCATCTTTGCTAACCACAACTAAGGCCTCGTTCCAAAAGTCTTTAGAAGACAAATGTTGATTCAATCTATTATACAGTCCCTCGGCTTCTCCAATGTATGCCGCAGATCTAGTTTGAGACTTGTCAGATTTACCAAATAAAATATAAATCCCTGTTCCATCTAACTCTCTTCTATCGCGGGACTCTTTAACTCTGTTTCTAGGAATTTTAATCGCTTTGCCTGTCCAATTCGAGAGTTCGCAGGTCATACGACCATTCGGCTCTCCATCTACCAGAAATATCTTTATTGTTTTACCAAATTTTCTCATCCGACTATAAAATTAAACCATCCCTACAAACTTCTCTTTCCTAATCATAGTAATATTCAGTTTCTCTGCCTTTCCCAGTTTTGAAAGGCCCATATTTTCCCTAGCTTGCACGGAGTTGCACTCCGTGACCGCAGCACTAAATTAAACTTATCACCAATCTTCTCATACGTGCACAGCAAGTACATATCGGCTCCCGCACATAGAATCCTAAAGACTCAGGTAAAATCCAAGCAGCCGTAAAACCCTCTGGTTGCTTCGGCTCCGCTCAGCACAGGCGCTCAGCAGACTGCGTCCGCCTCGTCGCCGACCGGTCTCCCTTTTACTAAGGGAGAGGCTTTTTTACTCTTATTACTGAGGGGCTTTCTTACTGCGATGGCTAAAGTAAAAGAATTGCGCATGAGTAGAAGCCTTTCCCTTCAGACGAAGGGAAACATGTTTGGCGACTTGTCGCTAAGCGAAAAGGGTTTGAACGCTCGGGATGCTGGAAATCAAACCATCCCCACAAACTCCCCTTCTGAAATCATAGGAATACCCAGTTTCTCAGCTTTTTCCAGTTTTGAAGGACCCATGTTTTCTCCTCTTATAAGATAATCGGTTTTTCCCGAGATGGAACTGGAAAGCTTGCCGCCGTTATCCTCCACCATTTTTTTAAGTTCGTTGCGGGATCGTTCAAAAACGCCCGAAATCACGAAAGATTTCCCGGCAAGAACATCGGTTTTTCCTTCCAGTTGCTCTGCGGCAATTTCCATTTGCAGACCATAGTCCTTTAATCGTAGCACCGTACCCCTATGCAATGGATCCTGTATAAAATCACAAACCGATTGTGCAATAACACGACCTATTTCTGGAATAGCATTCAGTTCCTCAACTTTTTCCATAGCTGGATCAGCTTCTTGAGAGAACAAGTCGGTAGAACTTTGTTCTCGCTCTGGCATCTTCATAAGGGCATCCATCGATTTGTAGTGGTACGCCAACTTTTTAGCGACCGTTTCACCCACGTAACGTATTCCCAAAGCGAAGAGCACCCGTTCAAAAGGCACTTTCTTGCTGACCTCGATACCGTTTACCATGTTCTCAGCGCTTTTTTGAGCCATGCGCTCAAGCGGTAAGACCTTATCTACGGTCAACTCATATAAATCGGCGTAAGTTGCGATCAATCCAGCTTCTACAAGCTGATCTACGGTCTCTGCTCCTATGCCATCGATATCCATGGCCTTGCGGGATATAAAATGTTGGATGCGACCTTTAATTTGAGGCGGACAACCCATTTCATTGGGGCAAAAGTGTTGCGCTTCGCCCTCTTTTCTGATCAGCTCTGTATCGCATTCTGGGCAATGGGTGACATACACGGTGGGTTGTGAGTCATCAGGTCGTTTAGAAAGATCGACTGCAACGATTTTTGGGATGATTTCGCCTCCTTTTTCCACATAAACCTCATCTCCTTCCCTAATGTCCAATTTTTCTATTTGGTCAGCGTTGTGCAGACTTGCACGCTTTACTGTTGTTCCAGATATTTCAACCGGTGAAAGATTTGCAACTGGCGTGACAGCTCCGGTTCTTCCTACTTGATAGGTGATTTTTTCCAATCGGGTGGAGACTTGCTCAGCGCTGAATTTATAGGCCATCGCCCATTTAGGTGCTTTTGCGGTAAAACCCAGTTCCTCTTGCTGACGTAAACTATTTACTTTGATCACTACGCCATCAGTCTCGTAAGGTAGATTTTTGCGCTGGACATCCCATTTCTCAATGTAACGCATCACCTCATCAAGATCTTTAGCCAAAACCGATTCTTGAGGCACTTTAAATCCCCAGCTGCGCGCTTTTTCTAGACCTTCATATTGAGACTCTATTGGTAAATTATCACCTGCGAGTTGATAGAGCAAACACTCGAGCGGCCGCTTTGCCACTTCAGCGCTATCTTGTAGTTTGAGACTACCACTAGCCGTATTACGCGGATTCCTGTACAGATCTAGCCCCTCTTTTTCACGAGCAGCGTTCATTGCGTTGAAACCTTCCCACGGCAGGACAATCTCACCTCTTATTTCAAATTCCTTCGGGATATCATCTCCTTTCAGTTTCAACGGTACTGAGTTGATGGTACGCACATTAGTCGTTACCTCATCGCCTTGTGAACCGTCTCCTCGGGTTACCGCTTTCGCGAAAGCGCCATTCTCATACCGCAAACTTATACTCGCACCATCATATTTGAGTTCGCAAACGTATTCAACGGGACCATCTACGATTTTCTTGATACGCTTTTCCCAATCCTTTAAGTCTTGAAGGGAATAGGAATTATCCAGCGAGTACATGCGGTATTTATGTACCACAGTCTCGAAGTTTTTAGTCACTTCTCCTCCCACGCGCACAGATGGACTGCTAGGATCATAATATTCAGGATGGGCGGCCTCCAGCTGTTTGAGCTGCTCCAGCTTTTTATCAAATTCAAAATCTGAGATCTCAGAGTTGTCATTGACATAATACTCATGGTTATAATGCCTTAGCTCTTCCCTGAGGAATGTGATCTGTTCTTTGGGAGTCATTTTATTAATACTTCATACCTGAGTGCGGTCGCTGAGCGGAGTCGAAGCGAAAGCATATCGGTTCATTTAAAATATCTGACAAGATCTACAGCCAGCACTTCATCATGCGCCAGTTGCCGTTGAGATCTTTTCTCAACTCAAAGGTAAGTCCTAGATCGCTGGCGAGCGACCTCATCCCTTCACTCAAGTATTGATTAATTTCAAAATAGAGCAAACCACCTTTTTGAAGACTGGGCAGCGCGAGTTGCATGATTTTACGATAGAAAATTAACGGATCGTCGTCGCTTACAAAAAGAGCCAGATGTGGCTCGTGATCCAGCACATTCTTCTGAATCTCCACTTTTTCCAAATTTCTCACATAAGGTGGGTTACTGACAATGATGTCAGCTTCTGGGATGAATTCAGCTCTGAGAACATCTATTTGCACAAGCTTGATGCTCTCTTCCAGATGCAAATTTGCGGCATTTTTTTTTGTAATCTCCAGCGCCATTTTTGAGACATCGGCTAGTGATATTTGCGCTTTCGCGAAAGCGAGACCCAAACTCAAGCCTATACAACCCGTTCCTGTACCTATGTCCATGATTGTTTTGGGTGGACACTTTTGATGGTCCCTAACGATCCAGTCCACCAGCTCCTCAGTCTCTTGCCTGGGGACCAGCGTATCTTGAGAAACCGTGAACTGTTCCCCAAAAAAATGTGCGGTTCCCGTGATGTGCTGCACGGGTTCATGTTGCAAGAGTCGCTCTAGGGAGCGATCGAGAATCTGCTGTTGTAAATGAGTAAGTGTCTCCCGGTTTTTGAGTGAGAAGTCCGTACGAGACCAATTCAATAGATCCTCGCACAATATCTGTAAAATGCTCAATGCTTCTTGCTCGACATATATGTGAGCCAGCTGATTCTTGAACGCAATTTTATATTCATCAAGCGTCATAGATCTTTGATCATCTGAACCGGGCAAGAATAATGACCTGTTGAACCGAGTGGAGCCTTGAGCAACTTGAAACCAGTTTTTCTGTATAAAGCTTGTGCCTCAAACATATTTTGCATGGTTTCAATGTAGATCTTTTGGTAAGCAAATTTTTGAGCGGTAGCGATACAAAGTTCCATCATCTGGCGACCGAAGCCTTTGCCGCGGGCTTGAGGCAGGAAATACATTTTTTGCAACTCACAAATGTTGCCGGCGATACCATCCAGCGGGCCAACACCAGCACAACCCAAAATTTCTTCACCGTCTGCAATAACAAAATACTTTCTGCGCGGCTGTTGATAGTGCTCGTACATCTCTTGGGTGGCTGCATCACTATAAGCCGTGCCCTGCTTAGGGGCACCGTACTCCATGATCACTCCTTGAATGATGTCCCGCACCTGGTCGTTGTCCTGAGGTAGAATTTCTCTGATGTGCATGATATGGAAACGGTCGTTAGATGAATGATCGATTGATTTTAAGTCTAATTAATTACTTAATTAAAAATTATTTCTCATCTGGATAATAACTGCCATCTTCTTTTAGGTAGCCTTTTTCCTTCATCCAGCTGTCGTTATAAAATTTACCTACATACCGACTACCGTGATCGTGGTATAAAATCACCACGACATCGTCTTTGGTAAATCCATGCTCTTCATGAATCTGGCGTAAACCTTTTATAGCGGCTCCGGCACTATTGCCTAGGAACATTCCCTCTTCTTTGGCTAATCTACGTGTGTAGACGGCGGCATCACGGTCAGTAACTTTGGTAAAACCATCAATCACTTCAAAACGCACATTAAGAGGCAAAATATCTTCTCCAATACCTTCAGTCACATAAGAGTAAATCTCGTTTTCATCAAAAATTCCGGTTTCATGGTATTTTTTAAAAACCGAGCCGTACGTATCTATCCCCCAAACTTTAATATTAGAGTTCTGCTGTTTTAAGTAGGTTCCTACGCCTGAAATGGTTCCGCCGGTTCCTACTCCGACCACAAAGTGCGTGATTTTTCCTTCAGTCTGTTCCCAGATTTCTGGACCCGTACTTTCATAATGCGCCTTGCAATTAGACGGATTATCGTACTGATTTACATACCAGCTGTTAGGAATCTCGGTGCTTAAACGCTTACTTGTAGAATAATAAGAACGAGGATCGTCTGGAGCGACATCGGTCGGGCAAACATGAACCTCAGCGCCTACAGCTTTGAGAATATCCATTTTCTCCTGAGACTGTTTGTCACTCAAAACACAGATGAGTTTGTAACCTTTTACGATAGCCGCAAGTGCGAGTCCCATTCCCGTGTTGCCACTAGTTCCTTCGATAATGGTACCACCTGGTTTAAGGCGGCCATCAGCCTCGGCATCTTCGATCATTTTAAGCCCCATGCGGTCTTTAACCGAGTTGCCGGGATTGAAAGTCTCGTATTTTGCAAGAACTAGGCACGGTAGATCTTCTACAAGCTTGTTCATTTTAACAAGTGGCGTCTGACCGATGGTTCCTAGAATATTTTCAGCGTATTTCATTATCATAAATTACAGGGGTGCAAAAATAGGGATTTGTTTAAGCAACTACAGATTATTCAACTATTCTCTAATGAGTGGATGTTACACGGTCGTAAAATTCTTTTTTAGCCTGATCGCTATCTCCGAATAACCATTGCGCTACGTGACCGTCCCACATCGCATCATATTCTTCCTGATTGATGACATCCTCCTTGATGGCGAGATCCAGTAGTTTTCCTGGATAGCTGCTTTGCTTCTCGCTGTCCATTTCTCCTAGCGGATAAGGATCATCCAATCCAACCAAAACCTGTTTCACGCCTTGATTCTTTACTAAAAGCTTTAGCGACCCTGTATCGTGTACAAGCGTGTCAAAAAAGATATTGGGATGTCCTACAGACTTTCGTGGATGCACCTTACCCTCAAATAGATCGGGTCTCCCATCAAAACCTTGTATCCTACGACCTAAGTTGATTTGCGCCAACTGACCACCATGAGCAAAGCAAATACGCATATTGGGATACTTAAAGGCATAACCGTTGAGCGTCAAGAAATGGTAGGCATCAGCACACTGGGCCAGCATCCAGATCAAATGGAATCTCCAAGCTGTATTTTGAAGTTTTATGAATTTTTCACCATCGTAAGGGTGAATCTCTACAGCTAGATTGAGTTCGCTAGCCAATTCGAATATCGGTTCGTTTTCCTCGTCAAATATGCAGCGCCATTGACCTATCGTGTCCATGTAATGTGTTGGCAGGCAAAGTAATTTCATGCCTAAAACCTTAACGCAACGCTCAATTTCCCACAATGCACCTCGCACAAAACCAGGATGCACTACAAAACCTGTGGTAAATTTTGATGGATGATCATGCTGCAATTTAGCGTTGAAGTCATTCTGGAAACGAAGTGCCTGCTTCATTTCTTCCAGTCGTAAACCATTACCGTAAAGCTGACTCAAATTCAAAATCACCGCATGATCAATCTTGTACTTGTCCATCCATTCTAGTTTCTCATTCAAGAAAAAACTAGAATCAGTCACAGGCCTAGACCAGCCTTTTTGCAGCATATTTTTGCGCTCGGGATCTACCCAGAAAATCCCTTTCTCCCGCATAAAATCGGGAATATCTTCAGGATATGGAAGTAAGTGTGAGTGACCGTTTATGCGGAGTTTCTTGGACATGAGTGTGAAGTTTTTGAGTTTTTGAGTCGCTGAGTTGTGAGTTGCGAGTTCAGACAGGTTTTTTGAAATTTGGAGCTTGGAGCTTAATTATTATCTACAAACTCTTAGTTCTCCCTCCATCAACAGGTAAATTGATCCCATTGATATAGGCAGCTTTGTCGCTAGCCAAAAAGGTGATGGCATTTGCAACTTCCTCCGGCTCTGCAAACCTTCTTGCGGGCACGTAGCTCTTCATGATTTCGGCAGCTTGTTCCTCGCTATGACCTGCACGATTTGCTTTTCCTGCAACAATTTTATCTAGTCGTTCAGTAGCCGTGAATCCAGGCAAGACATTATTTACGGTAATCCCAAGCGGCCCCAGTTCAGTAGCAAGTGTTTTCGACCAGTTTGCGACAGCCCCTCTAATGGTATTTGAAACTCCCAAGAACTCAATAGGAGCCTTGACACTCGTGGAAATAATATTGATAACCCGACCGTAGCCAGCAGCTTTCATGCCTTCCACGCAGCTTTTCACCAGGACATGATTACATTTCACGTGTTGCGTGAAGCCATTTTCTAATGCTTCCACATCGGCGTCAATAAGATGTCCTGGAGGAGGACCACCTGTGTTGTTGACGAGAATGTGTATGGGATTCGCAATCGTACTTCGACTCCGCTCAGCATAAACGAAAGCGGAAACCACACGTTCCACTTCTTTGTAATTTGAAAAATCGGCAACCAGGTAAGTATGGTCGTCTCTGTGCGAAGTATCCAATGTCTGGAGTACCTGCTCCAATTTATTAGGATTGCGGGCAAGAAGAATGACTCGAGCTCCTGCTACCGCAAGTTGTTGCGCAGCTGCCATACCTATACCGGTGCTACTACCACACACTAATGCTGTTTTATCTGTAAAATCTATTTTCATGCGCATAAAGGTAGCCTTAATTCTACTTTTGAGCAGAATTAGGAAACCATCTATACTTGCACTTTTTAGATTGCTTATTTTTGCCATTTATTTGCTATGATCGTTACTAAAACTGCCGAAGAATTGGAAATCATGCGTCGTGCCGCCCTTATGGTAAGCAAGACACTAGGTATGGTTGCTAGTGAGATAAAACCTGGAGTCACCACTCTAAAATTAGATGAACTCGCCGAGACTTTTATTAGAGATCACGGTGCGGTACCCGGCTTCAAAGGTCTATATGATTGCCCTAGCACGCTATTGATCTCGCCCAATGAAGAGGTGGTCCACGGAATTCCAAAGAACGTCCCGATCGAGGAGGGTGACATATTATCTGTAGACTGTGGAGCGATTGTTGAAGGCTTTTATGGCGACCATGCGTACACTTTTGCAGTTGGTGATATTCCTCAGGAGACACAAGATCTACTGGGTCGCACCAAAAAATCTCTGTATCTTGGAATCGAGCAATTCAAATTAGGGAATCGTGTAGGTGATGTGGGCTTTGCCATCCAAAATTACTGCGAGGGATTTGGTTATGGCGTGGTACGTGAACTTGTAGGTCATGGAATAGGTAGAAAAATGCACGAGGATCCTCAAATGCCCAATTATGGGAGACGTGGTAGAGGCAAGAAATTTGTGGAGGGTATGACCGTTGCCATAGAACCCATGATAAATATGGGCACTAAGAGCGTGAAGCACCACCGCGACGGCTGGACGATCACTACAAAAGATAAGAAACCCAGCGCACATTTTGAGCACGATGTAGCTTTAGTAAACGGCGAGCCTCGACTTCTAAGCACATTTGATTACGTCCATGAAGTACTGGGCATCACATCTGATGAAGAGGATCCATTCAGATGGATCGATTGATAGCAATCGCAAATACAACACCATTCTTCTTAAACCCATCTGATTGAAGAAAGTCTTTAAATTTTTTCTCAACCTATTCCCGAGGCAGTTTCTCATAAAAGCGAGCTATATTGTTAGACCAGTCATTGCTGCCTTTTATAAAGGAGACCGTTATGAAGATCCTATAGATGAAAAAACTTTTAGAAGCTTCTTACCTTATGGATATGTGAACATTAGAGAAAACGTGCTGTCACCCTCCACGCTTTCATTGGAACGCCATAGACTGTTGTGGCTATATCTGAATAGGGAAACAGACTTGTTTGAAAGACCACAACACTTATTACATTTTGCCCCTGAGCAGTGTTTCCATTCTCGCTTTCGCGAAAGCGAGAACATCACCTACACTACCACAGATCTCGATTCCCCACTAGCCGATGTCAATGCTGATATCAGGTCGCTGCCTTTTGAGGATAATTCTTTTGATTTCATTCTTTGTAACCACGTCCTGGAACACGTCGATGACGACACAAAAGCGATGTCTGAACTGTATCGCGTTTTAAAACCTGGTGGCAGAGCTGTAATTCAGGTGCCGCTCGAAAACGACCTAGCAAACACTTTTGAAGACAATAGCATTACAGACCGAAAAAAGCGTACTGAGATTTTCGGTCAGTACGACCATGTGCGGGTGTACGGTATGGATTATTTTGACAGACTTCGTGCAATAGGTTTCAAGACTCTAGCAGTAGATTATACTGCCACTTTTTCAAATGAGGAAATAGACCGATACCGTCTCGAGAAAGGTGAGCTAATACCTGTGGTCATCAAACCGGTTGTTTGAGGCTTTTTTTGAAGCCCTCAGTCATCTCAAATCGCAGCAAACCGTTGTTATCCATATACATAAGCAGGACATCTATTTCAGGGATCGTGTGAATCAGATCTTTTGAGATTTCTAGAGGCATGGCCATAAAGGCTGTGGCATACCCATCTGCTAACGTACAATTTTTTGCCATAACGTTAACGCCCAGCACTTGGCTGGGACGAGCTTCACCTGTGATGGGGTTTACGGTATGCACGTAGGTAATGCCGGTTTCTGGATCGACTTTGTTCTTTCTGTAATTGCCGCTTCCCGCCATAGCGCGATCTTTTAGATTGACCACGGCTAGGTAGGTTCTTTCGCCAGGCTTCTGCTTGGGATCGTCTATTCCTATTGCCCAAGGCTGATTTTTCTCAATATTCTCTCCTTTGACAACGACTTCCCCTCCTACTTCTATCAAATAGTTTTTAATTCCTTTTTGGTCAAGTAACCTTCCTAGATAATCCACCAAGGTTCCTTTTCCTATCGCGTTAAATTCTAGATATACACCCTGGACTTCGCTGGTCAGATAAAAACTATCTTTTCTTTCACTTGATAGCAGACGAAGTTTTTTAAAGCCTACGAATTGCTTCAGGCTATCTAGATGTGACTCTGTAGGGATTTTCTCCTTACTCCCATCTGCGCCAAACCCATATGAGTTCACCAAGTTTCCTACAGTCGGATCAAAATATCCCTTGGTATTTTCATAAACAGTTCCGGCTTGATCAAACACTTCCTTAAAGGGCTTACCAACTAAAACGCTGTCCCTTCCGTTATTGAATCGATTGATGAGGGATTCCGGAACCCAAGTACTCATGGATTGATTAAACATATCGATAATGCTATCCACTTCTCGTTGCAACTCGATCTTATCTTGATCAAATGCGATAATGGAATATGTAGTGCCTATGGCGTTACCCGAAAATTTCTGAGCTTCAATCTCGGTGGTGGCTTGCTGATCATCTTTGCATGAGATCGCAAGAGCAACCATTATTAACAAGAAAAATATATACTTGATTTTCATAATTATTTGATTTCAATAAGTCCGACAAAATTGACTACATAATCCTCATTATGATTTACCGGAATGCTATAATCTCTTGAATTAGCTAACCCAACGCCGGCATAATAAGTTCTCGCCTTGTATTTAACACCATGGTCTTTGACTTTTTGAAGTAATTGCTCGTCGTAATGAACAGGATTTGCAGGGTATTTTACTGCTCTCACTACGACAAAATGTAGATACCCATTTTTAAGCGCAACAAACTGCGGGTCTTTTTTAGGCTTAGAATTAATGGAAAGGAATTCAAAACCCATTTCCTCCATTTCATCACCTACAATGTTCATGGCTAGCTGATGTAATTCTTGTTCTGTAAGTGGTGACATAAATGCAAAAAAAAGTCGGGTATTTCTACCCGACCAAAATTAGTAAAGAAAATACTTCTTATTTCATGATCAACTTCTTGGAAATTTCTTGATTTCCATTGATGATCTTAACGATATAAAGACCATTCTTGAGTGAGTTCCCGTCAATATTGATTTGTCTATCACTTGAAGTTCTTTTGATCATTTCCTGACCTAAAGCATTGTATATCCTTATTGTTGTTTCAGAAGTAAAAGGTGCTTCAATCGTGAATGAACCTTGCGCAGGATTAGGGTAAATTGACACTTGATCTAAATCAAATTGATTATTGCTCAAAGTTCCATCTACAAACTGGATTTCAAATCGATCGAGATCTATTGAAGCAGGATCATTTGGATCTACGGAAAAACTATAATCGGTAACACCTGAAGGAAGGTCGATTGTGGTATTGAGATATGAATCAAACAAAACCAAGTCAAGACTAGATAGAAGGTCCAAGTTTTCTCTATTTATACTTAGAACGTATTCAGTACTGCGATAATCACTTATCGATAATGGGATGCTTTCTTCAGTTACAGGTGCTTTTCTCAATTCCACCATAAGGTTTTTACCATTTCTAGTGGTATAGATATTCTCTGCGTCGTTCATAAACAAGCTGGCATCGTACTTATCGACATCATTGTTAAATGATGGGTCAAAGCGTATACCAAAAGCATTGTTCTGCGTAAGCCCCTGAGCATAACGATCAGCAGAGAACAAGCGTACATCAATTTTACTTTCATTTTGTGGCGTTCTGTTCACTAATGCAAATGGTTCTTCTACAGCTTTGTCTGATTCTTCAAACGCAACACTTGCCGTAGTGGACGTCAAGGTCTCCACAAAGAAGGCTTGGCCCGGCATAAGATATTGAGCTGCATCAGAAGAAGTAGGATTAGATGTACCAAGATTTGTATCTATGGCAACGTAAAGTCCACTAGTACCTTCATTAGGATCCCAAACAAAGATTCTAGCATCGTTAACATTTGTATAAGTCAATAGATCAGAATCAACTATCGCCTGGTATGGATTAGCGATCAAACTGAAGTATCCTGCTACCTCTGAAAGGTTATCCATCACGATAGGACCTTTTGCAAGCTCCCCTCGAGAAACCAGTCTAGTGTCATTATTAGGTGGGTCAGCAGGGTTGCTGCTTAGGTCATAATTTCTATCACCTCTTACAAATACTCGATAGGGTACTCCAGCTTCTAGGATACCATTAGTATCTGAAATAGGATTCCATGCATCGATTTGCGGGTTCACTCCGGTCATGGGAGAAGGATTCACATAAGAATTATCAAATGAGAATACTGATGGATTGTTGGATACCGTGGTATCAAAACCATTTGCAGCGCCACCACTACCCGTAATATGTGTACCTATACCCGCAGTAGTAGTCGCGGGATCATTATCCTGATCATCCTGCCAGTTTGCAGATAAAGGTGTTGTGGTTGTTACCGTAGATGTAATGAACCTAAAGGCTCTGGTATCCTCGGTAGCTACTGGTACAAAAATCTCAACGACAGCTTCACCATTAATATCTAAAGTTCCTAAAATTTCATTTACTTGTCCTACTCGCGGCGTTCCAGTTGGAGAAAGATCAGACATGAATATAAGATCATCATTAAAAGTAGCCACCCCAGATTGAACATCAATCATACCTGTTGGACCTACCTTGATATCTCCATTGATGGTGCTTGTGCCCGTGGTAAAGGTACCATTAACCTGAAGTTCAAAATTGTTTGTGTTTATAGCACCCGCAGCAATAAGATTAGAGTTTTCTTCTACTGTAAGACTAGGTGTGTTTGATCCATCTTGAACTATAGATAAATTCTCAGTACTCACATTGCCATCTACAATTACGGCGTCGTTGATAATGACTTCATCATCTAGAAAAGGCACATTCCCATTTGCCCAGGTAGTGGCATCACTATAATTTCCATCTTGTGTAGAGGCAGCCTCACCACCTATCAAACCTATTGTACCTCCAGGAGTATACCTAAAATACTGGGTAAGTGTCATGTCACTACTTCCTGGATTAGTTGCTGGAAAACCGCCACCATAGCCTTCATTAGATAAAAAGCCATCATCGCTCATTAGCACAACCACAAAGTCTAGATTTTCAACTGAGCTACCGGTCAAACCAATTTCGCTGTAAGATAAATTCAATGTGAATGAATTGGCAGACGTAAAATTACCAACACTTTGTTGGGCTGGTGGTTCACTAGCTCTTACAAAAATTAATTCATTGTTATTAAGAATACCTGTAGGTGGAATTTCAAAAAGCCCTCCAAAAGAATCATCTACCGTTACGGCATATCGTGCTTGAAAACCTGGAGGGAAAGTGATGTTTGAACCATTAGATCCAGCCGAAGAAACGGTTAGCCTCCCAATATCTGCCGTGTCGTTTACATCTCCGTCAATCACATTGCGCCCTGATTCGATATTATTATCGATATAGATTACAACGTTATTACTGAATGAACCGCTATTTCTGGTAAAGGTCAAACTTAGATCAGCACCAGTTGTGGTGATTTGCAAGTTCCCGTCACCTATACCAGCGGCAAAACCTGTATTCCCATTCCCTTGAAATGTAGTCTGAGCGCTTAAACCGAACGCCAGAAAACAAAAACTAAGAAAAAAACCTAGCTTCAATCTTTTATGTAATTTATTATTCATAATTATTGTTTTAATCAAATTTAGATTTAATTCCTCTGCACTGTTACAAATTCCTACAAAATGGCTAAACTTTAACTATGGTAAACTGAATAACAAAGATTTAAACTTGGTTCATTAATAATTGAAATCAAACTCCCTCAGGTTTTTGAAACTTAAATTACTAGTTCATACTCCATTCAAGTATTGAGTGTATTATTGAAATTAATCTGATAATTAAGAACAAAAAAACCTGCTCTTTGACGAACAGGTTTTAGAAAAATATGTTTTCGCAAAAGCGAAACTATTGAAAATTATCCTCCGAAATCATCAAATCTGATATTCTCTGGCGGTACACCGAAATCCTCAGCCATTTTCCCAACAGCATTATTCATAAGCGGTGGTCCACAAAAATATACCTCGATATCTTCTGGAGCCTCGTGTTTGGTCAAATATTGATCAATTACCACTTGGTGAATAAATCCGACAAAGCCGTCACCCGCTTCGTCATGAATATCTTCTTTCACTTTCCAGTTATCTTCCTCTAGCGGCTCAGAGAGTGCCATGAAGAACTTGAAATTAGGGAACTCACGCTCCAATTCACGGAAGTGTTCTATGTAGAATAATTCTCTCTTTGAACGACCACCATACCAGTAAGTAACCTTACGATCAGTCTTGAGGGTTTTGAATAATTCATACAAGTGTGATCTCATAGGAGCCATTCCAGCACCACCACCCACGTAAAGCATTTCAGCATCAGAGTGATTGATAAAGAATTCCCCATAAGGTCCAGAGATTACTGCCTTATCACCTTCTTTCAATCCAAAGATGTAAGAACTTGCCACACCAGGATTTACGTCCATCCAGCCATTTTTGGCTCTATCCCACGGCGGAGTAGCAATACGTACGTTCAGCATGATATCGCGACCTTCCGCTGGGAAAGAAGCCATAGAGTATGCTCTTTCTACCGTCTCAGGATTTTTCATGACAAGCGGCCACAAGTTGAACTTATCCCACTCTTCTTTAAACTTATCTGGTGTATCGTGCTCTTCTGGGTGTGCGGTAATGTCTATATCTTCATATTTTACCTCACACTTGGGCACTTCAATCTGAATGTAACCACCAGCTTCGTAATGCATATCTTCAGGTAGACGTACCACAAATTCCTTGATGAAAGATGCCACGTTGTAATTTCTCACAACAGTAGCCTCCCATTTTTTGATACCAAAGACTTCCTCAGGGATCTCGATCTTCATGTCTTGCTTCACCTTAACCTGACAGCCCAGTCTCCAGCCTTCTGCAATTTCCTTTCTGGTAAAGTGGGGAACCTCAGTAGGTAAAATCGTTCCTCCACCTTCTTGAACGATACATTTACATTGCACGCAAGTACCACCTCCACCACAAGCTGATGGCAAGAAAAGTTTATTATCTCCCAATGTACCTAAAAGTGTTCCTCCTGAGCCTGTGGTGATGTCTTTCTCACCATTAACATTAATAGTAACTGGCCCAGAGGGCAGCAATTTTGACTTGGCACCAAGAAGCAGGGAAACAAGCAGCAATACAAGGGTCAAGAATATGACCACACTTGCCAATATCGTTATCATATTAGAATCCATAGAATAGTGTTTTCTTAAATTTCAATTCCCATAAAACTCATGAAGCCCAGCGCCATAAGTCCAGTTATTATAAAAGTAATCCCCAAACCTCTCAATGGAGCAGGAACATTTGAATAAGCAATTTTTTCACGAATCGCTGCGATCGCAAGGATAGCCAAAAAGAAACCGAATCCAGAACCGATTCCATAAACGGCACTATCTGCAATGCTACCAAAATCTTTTTGCTGCATAAACAGGGATCCACCTAGGATCGCACAGTTTACCGCAATTAGTGGAAGGAATATACCTAAGGCTCCGTAAAGTGCAGGAGCAAAACGCTCCACGATCATCTCAACTAGCTGTACCATACTTGCGATAACCGCAATAAACATAATGAAGCTCAAGAAACTAAGGTCCACACTAGAATAAGTAGGATCCAACCACACTAAAGCCCCTGGCTTCAGAAGGTAAGAATCGAGCAACCAGTTGATAGGAACAGTAATACCTAGTACAAATACTACAGCGGCACCCAGACCTACAGCAGTTTTAACTGACTTTGATACAGCGAGATAAGAACACATGCCCAGGAAATAGGCAAATACCATATTCTCAATAAATACGCTACGAACGAAAAGATTAACTAAATCCATGATTGTTTTCTAGCTTGTTAGTTTTGTTCAATTAGGGTTCTGTTTCTACTGCGCTGTACCCAGATGATGATACCCACGGTAATCAATGCCATAGGTGATAATAACATCAATCCATTATCAGAATATCCTAGTGCATACAACCCTGTAGAATCTGCAAGAGTAGTTCCTTTGTGACCTAAAACTTCATAACCCAGAAGTTTTCCTGCACCCAACAATTCTCTAAAAAATGCCACCAAAATTAATATGAAAGCATAACCTGCAGCGTTTCCAATACCGTCTAAAAATGATTTGTAAACACCGTTTCCTAATGCAAACGCCTCTAGACGTCCCATTACGATACAGTTGGTAATAATGAGACCTACAAATACAGACAGCTCTTTAGAAACATCATAGGCATAAGCTCTCAGTACTTGATCAACAAGGATCACGAGAGCAGCAACCACAACTAATTGTACGATAATACGTATTCTACTGGGGATCAAGTTTCTCAACATGGAAACGATCATGTTTGCAAATGCCATTACCGCCATTACCGCGATACTCATCACGATCGCCGGCTTGAGTTGCACGGTAATCGCGAGCGCACTACATATTCCTAGTACTTGTACTGTGATCGGGTTATTATCTGTTAAAGGATCAGAAAGTAATTTTCTATTCTTCTTACCTAACAATCCCTCTCTTTCATCCGTATCAGAAAGAAAAAGGATTAAATCTTCTTTTTTGGTCAATTCCTTGTTGTCAGCCATAATGCTTGATTTATTTCGCTTTCGCGAAAGCGAGACTTTTAATTAGATGCCACTTTAACGTTAGTCTGAGACTTGAAATAGGGCAAGTAGTTTTTGAGACGCTCTGAAATCATATCGGTTACACCATTACCAGTAATCGTTGAACCAGAGATCGCATCAACAGCGTTATCGTCTTTGTTATCACCACCTTGATACCCTTTTACTACGGAGACACCTATGAAGTTACCAGCTTCATCGTAAATCTTCTCGTCCTCAAAACGTTTCTTGAACCATCCTTGAGTGATTTCAGCTCCTAGACCTGGGGTTTCACCTTTATGATCAAAAACAACACCCTTAATAGTATTGACATCATCCTTGAGCGCTACATAACCCCAGATGGCATCCCATAATCCTTTACCACGTAGTGGAACGACATAATATTTAGTACCCTCTACGTCTGCTACATAAAGTGGGAAGGATTGCTCTTCTACTGGTCGCTTCAACTCTTTTTTAAGATCAACAGTAAAGGCATCTACATCTGACTTTACTTCTCCATTACTATCTAAGGCTACCTGATCAACAATGTATTTGTTGAAAAGTACCTCAGCACTATCGCGCGAGGTCTCTATACCTACGGTACCTAAAATGTTTTGCATTTTTTCCTGCTTCACATTGACCGCTTGTGCAGGTTGCAAGCCTGTGGCCGCAAATGCTAGTGCACTTGCAACTACCGCCACCATGATTACGGCAAATAAAAACGTGTATGCATTTGAATTTCTATCCATTTCTATGCAGTTTGAAAATTAACTTGAGCTTTTTTTGCTCGTTTCTTACGTTTATTAACGTTAGCTTGAATTACATAGTGATCGATGGTAGGAGCAAACACATTCATTAAAAGAATGGCTAGCATAATCCCTTCTGGATACGCTGGGTTAAAAATACGTATCATGATCCCAAAGAATCCGATCAAGATTCCATAGATCCATTTTCCTTTGAATGTCTGCGCAGCACTTACCGGGTCTGTAGCCATAAAAACCACACCGAATAAAATACTACCAACGACCATGTGCTGCCAGAATGGGAAGTTGATCAATTGATTAGTCCCAAGCTCTAAAAGCGTGGCATCCCATCCAGACAAGTTAAGTTCAGCAACTGCGGCTGCATCATTATATACTTGATCCATAGTTATTCTGCCACTATCCACAAGTCCAGATATGAACTCGCTTCCCATGTTTCCAAAGAAATTGAAGATCGCACCCATCGCTAGACCACCTAGCACACCACCTAAAATAATTCTCCAGCTACCAACTTTTGTAGCTATCAAAATAATTGCACCTACAATAATCATGAGTGCAGAGGTCTCAGCAACCGACCCTGGGATATACCCCATAAATGCATCATAAAAGGAAGCATTTGCCAGCGCAGAGGGCTGTCCCGCCGCTGCCGTTTCAGTAAATGCTACAGCATTTGCCGCACCACCTTGAACTTCTCCTTGATAAGTTCCACTTGCCAGAGCCCCCAAAATAGTCTCCCCAGATATGGAATCTGTAGATCCTTCATGAACCCATATTGCATTACCCGACATGTAAAGAGGATAAGCAAAAAATGCAAATGCTCTCGCGGTAAGCGCCGGATTTAAGATATTCATTCCAGTCCCACCAAAGGCTTCTTTACCGATCAATACGGCAAAGGCAACCGACAGAGCCAACATCCATAAAGGG
This sequence comes from uncultured Flavobacteriaceae bacterium, assembly GCA_964631155.1. GTDB lineage: Bacteria > Bacteroidota > Bacteroidia > Flavobacteriales > Flavobacteriaceae > Nonlabens. Next base: position 75,398 of record CAZVYO010000008.1, on the reverse strand, counting down.
ATGTCTACAGGAAAAATCATCGGAATCAAGAGACCTGTTACCAAGTATCCTTCATTTACCTCGTGACCACGGTAGATCGCAAAAATGAATTCTATGGTAAGTCCTACCACATAACTAACTATGATTAGCGGCATGGTAAGTATTGCACCTTCAACAAAAGCATCCATGAAAGGAACATCTAAAACACTAGCCAATCCCATTTCTTGATACAGGTACTGGGCACCCGTATTCCACATACCAAACAACAATGCTGGAACCAGTGCAAGAACCACGGTAATCATGGTACGCTTGAGATCCACTACGTCTCTGATGTGCGCACCTTTCTTAGTTACGTGATTTGGGGTAAACAAAAAGGTATCAAATGCATTGATTGCAGGCGCATACTTTTCAAACTTCGCACCTGGCTCAAAAGGCTTTCTTGCCTGATCTAGTTTACTTCTTAACCATTTCATACTTTAACCTACTTCAGTTATCATTAGATCTAAACCGTTGCGTATAATTTCTTGCGCTTCGAGCTTAGATGTATTTGTAAAATCTATAAGAGCAAAATCCTCTGGAGCTACTTCATAAATTCCAAGATTTTCCATCTTTTCTATATCACCAGCCATACAAGCCTTAATCAGCTGCATAGGGTAAACGTCTAGAGGCATTACATCCTCCATCTCACCGGTCACCACCAGCGCTCGCTCTTCTCCATTGAGATTTGTATCCACCTTTTTCTTTCCACCAAACAACTTTGCAAAAGAAGTACCAGCATTAGAGGGCACATTGTTGCGCGTAAATGGCAACCAACCTAATAAAGCATAATCGTTACCTTCTGGAATTAATGTCAATGTATTGTGGAAATAGTTGATGAATTGGTCGTTGGACAGCTTATCTCCTGTCAAAACATCTCCAGAAATTATTCTGGTCTCGTCAAGATCCACCGTACCTATGATACTGTTTACTTGAGCACCTATAATCGTCTTATAATACTTACGTTTATTTTCTTCGGCTTCAGTTCCTGTAAGCGCCACGGTTCTCTCTGCCTGGAATGTACCCGTCAGGAACAGATTTCCAATTGTCGCAACGTCCTCTGCGTTAACGGTCCATACACGCTCGCCCATATTAATAGGATCGATCTTATGAATCTGAACCCCTACGTTACCAGCTGGATGCGGTCCTTTTACCTTGTGAATTTCTGCATCTTGCAATGATGTGATAGATGAATTTTTACCTACACCCACATGCACTTTACCTGGCGTCAATTTGCTCAATGCTGTAATACCAGCTTGAAAAGCTTCCATTTTTTGTGAAACGATAAAATCTGCATCACCAGATAGCGGCGCAGTTGTGTAAACCGATACAAAAATAGATTTAGGCGTATCCTCAGAGCTTGCCATTATACTGTAAGGACGTTGCACGAGGAATGGCCAGCAACCACTCTCAAGCAACAAAGCTCTCACCTCATCTGCTTTCAAAGAGCTAAGCGAACCTACGTTGTGCTTCAACACATCTGATGTTCCATCAGGTGTGATACGCACTTCCATGATGCGTCTTTTTGCTCCTCGCACGATTTCAGTCAGAGTTCCTGAAACAGGAGACACAAACTTTACTTTCTCGTCGTACTTTGAATAGAAGATAGGCTCCCCAGCTTTAACTACCGCTCCTTCTTTGAGGATCATTTTGGGAACCATTGCGTGAAAATCAGGCGGCTTAATCGCAAAAACCTTAGGCGCTGGAGCTTCAACAAGCTGTTTCTCAGCCTCACCCTTCAATTTGAGATCAAGTCCTTTTCTTACTCTGATGTCCTTTGACATAGGATATAAATTTAGGCCTTTTTAAGGCTTGCAAATTTAGCCATAAAAGCAATCAATTATAAGGAGCTTTATTATTTAGAATAAGTAAAAATAGACGCGCCTCTTATAAGTTTTTCTGATGATTATCAATAGTTTAAAGTAATGATTCAACACGATAAATTTTATTCAACAAAACCCACAAACGCATTTTGAAAACGGTACGTCATTTGCTAATTGTGAATATGGTGGGTTTTGGGTTTTCGCTTTCGCGGAAGCGAGATCACTCTCACGCTAACTCAGAATAACAATTATTTAGTCTCTAATTAATACTAGCAGTATATTTAGCATCTTACTTGAACACTATGAAGGCAATATTGATCGCCAGTTTACTTCTCTTCACAAACGCTTTTTCTCTGTCCCAAACAATGGATGAGCTGGTAAACGATCCTGACTATATCAAGACGGTCACTTTCAATCTAGCTCCTGAAGATTTACTGCCGGTATTTGAATTAGGTGACCCCATTACCTTGAGTTTTGACGATGTAATCGGTGACGAAGCTGATTATTATTATCAATTTGAACATTATGATTATGACTGGTCGCCTAGCCAGCTGTTCAAAAACGAGTGGCTTATAGGAATAGACGATGCACGTATATTTAACTACCGCAACTCTTTTACCACACTCCAACCCTACTCGCATTACATGATGCGTGTTCCCAACCAGTTTACCAAAGGCTTTCGCGTCAGCGGAAACTATATGGTTCACATTTACAATAGCGATCGCGAACTGGTTTTCTCTCGCAAATTCATGATTAGGGAATCAGGTGCAATTATAGGAGTTGACACGAGAAGAGCGCGCGACCTCAATTATATTCAAACCCAGCAGCGGGTGCAGTTTTTTGTGGATAGTAAAGAAATTACTTTTGTCAATCCCGAGCAGCAGCTTAAAGTCGCTATTATTAAAAATGCAGAGATCAATAGCCCTTTAATGAATGTAAAACCTCAATTTAACGTGGGGAACCGCCAGGAATATAAATATGACGCGCTGACCTCTTTCTGGGCTGGAAATGAATATCTTTTTTTTGAAAACAAAGATTTCCGTTCGCCCAATGTCAATATAGACTACGTATCCCTTAACGATCTCTACGAGGCGCACTTATATGTAGACGGACCTCGCCAAAATCTAGAATATACTTTCTTCCCAGATATCAATGGTAACTTTCTCGTTACCACGCTTGAGAATGAAGATATCACGGTGCAAGCAGAATATGTGGACGTGCATTTCACACTTGATTTGCAAGATGTTAAACTACCCGCTGGTGCTAGGATTTTTGTGACCGGGAATTATAACGCCTACCAGCTCCAGGATGAAAGCGAAATGCTGATCAACGAGAAAACCGGCCGCTACGAGACCATCATCTTGCTCAAACAGGGGTTCTACAACTACCGCTACAGCGTGATGCTGCCAGATGGTACTATGGATCATGGAATGATCAGCGGCAACAAATGGCAAACAGAAAATGTATATTCTGTACTTGCCTACTATAGGGAACTGGGCGGTCGCTATGATCGATTGATCGGAATAGGCCAGGGCAATAGTGAGAATATTACGAATTAGTCATGATATTCAAATCTATAGTTCAGAAAGAAATCCTTATTTTCTGACATACCGTGATTACTATAATTCAACACTTTGCGATCCGAAGGAATACCATTTGGAGTGTACTGATAACTCGTCAAGCTGTATTCCTTACTATCTTTATCTGCTATTTTCATTCTCAACCAAAATAGCCCACCTTCACAATCTACATATTCTCCGTTCTCATCTAATGTCCCCAGATTTGTGAGTTGAATAAACAGACCCTCCTCATAGAACTGGATATTTTTATCCATTTTAAATATTAGCTCGTCTTTCTTACCTGTTCCTGCTATTTGCGGTTGTGAATAATAAATGAGTTCGCCCAAGGCTCCATCGTTGTTGGTGTAGATCTCAAGACGGCATTTTAATTTTGTATTTTGGTATACCTCCTTTTTATCTCGACGATAGCCTACGTGTCTATTAGTTTTGAGCTTCACCGCAGAGATTCTTTTTGATATCAGTTTTGGTTTAGGTACGACCTTAGATAATGATGTCGTGAAACAGGGGAGAATTGTTCCTGCTAGAGGGACAGATTTACCGACTTTTTTGGTTCTTTTAATTTTAAGTCCTTTAGTATTAGATATTGCAACTTCATCAAGTACGAGAGCTTTAGGTGTCAAAAAAATCCTGCTTTCCAGCTCTGTATGAGAGAGACTCAATGTCTCAAACCCTAAAGCAGTAATCACAATCTCATCGCAATCCAATTTTATAGGTAATTCTACGTAACCATTTTCATTAGCGTACAAAATTTTTTCTGAACAGTATATATATGCAAAGGCCACAGGCTGATTGTTGCTTTTACCTAAAACTGTTAGTTGATTTTGAGAGTTGACTGTATTTGAAAGAAGTAATGCTATGAGAACAATACAGAATGGTTGATTTTTCAATGAAATAAATTAATAGAATTAATCTTCAAATCTAAAGAAAAAGATGCGTCATTTCATTCATCATCTAGAACTTGACAAAATCTCTATAGCTTATGTGCAAATTGAATAGGCATTCTTAAGAAAGTTCGTGGATTAGAATTTAGTAAGTCGATTTCTCTTAAATTTGTGTGAAACAAGATCGCGTTTCATGCCGCCTAAAACCCGCTCGCTAGCTCGATATAGAGGTCATCAATGCCTCAACTGCGGCACACCGCTCGATAAAGTAGATAAGTACTGTCATCAATGCGGGCAGCTCAACTCTACTAAACAACTTGCGCTGAAGGATTTTTTCAGCGAGTTTGTATCCAATATCTTCTCTTACGATAGTCGCGGCTGGCGCACCATCAAGCATATTTTATTTAAGCCGGGATTTGTAAGCAAAGAATTCATCAGAGGCAAAAGGATGAGTTACGCAAATCCGTTCAGGTTTTTCTTGAGTGTGTGTATCGTATTTTTTCTTTTTTTGCAGCTTGAAAATGCTTACCAAAAATACTATGGCAATCGCTCCCTTCAAGATGGTTTGATCAATACAGGCTATGACGATCCAGTAGATTCATCTATAATTAATGACAGCTTAGTCGACCCAGATCGTGAAATCACACTTGGACTTAGCGATGAGGGCATAAAAGTAACTGATAAAAACAATCAGCTTGAGGCAATTACAGATGAGGAACTCGCGCAGATCGAGAGTAAGCCGGGAGGGAAATTCATTGCAAAAAAAATCAGGGAAGAGCGTGATGCAGAGCTCGCGAGACAGGTTAAGGACACGACTCGACTAGAAAAAAAGAAATACACCTATGTCACTCAAAAGGAACTGGACGAGATGGGCTGGTTCAAACAGATATCTGAGCAAATAAGTGATTACACAAATTACTACGACCGCGAGCAGATAATAGACTCAAAAATTGCGCTTAAAAACCTAGGTCACCGCGTAGACACTTACAACATTGCAGTTTACGAGCGCGCCCAGCTTTTAGAACGTATTGAAGGCGACCCTGGCATTTTGATAAGTGTGATTCTACCCAAATTACCCATATTCCTATTTCTGTTCACCCCTTTTGTAACGTTATTTCTCTGGTTACTTTACATAAGGAGAAGCTTCACTTTTATGGAGCATTTGATTTTTTCATTTAATGTCCTGACCTTCGTTTTTTTGAGTGGATTTATCCTGATCCTACTCAACTTAGCCACCTTTGGCTGGCTAGACCTGTCATTTATCTTCTTCTTCTTAATAGGTCCCTTCTACCTCTACAAATCCATGAGAAATTTTTACGGCCAGAGCAGAATAAAAACCATCATCAAATTTTTATTGATTAATTTTGTTTACTCATTTGCGTTCTCAATAGGTTTTGTCCTATTGCTATTTATTGGAATCGCAATAAGTTGATTATGATACAACAAGTTACCAGGGGAATTAAAATTTCGGTTGCTACGAGTTTTGAGGGTACGTTTTATAAAGACTATAAAATGCACTTTGCCTTTGGTTACACCATTACTATCGAGAACCGCAGTAAGGATAGTGTGCAGCTTACTTCCAGACATTGGAAAATCAAGAACGCATTGAGCCGTACAGAGCATGTGGATGGCGAGGGCGTCATTGGGAAGAAGCCGGTGCTCAAACCAGGTCAGTCGCACACGTATCGCAGCGGTTGCCTACTTACTTCTCCTATAGGCAGCATGAGTGGTTATTACAACATGATCAACTTTACCAATACCCGTCAGTTTAGGGTGACCATACCTGTTTTTAGACTCAATGCTCCTTTTGCGTTGAATTAGAATTAGTCATAGATTTCTTTCTCTTGTAGAAATAATTATTGTGATCTCGCTTTCGCGAAAGCGTACAAATCCTCAAACACCTCCATTCACTACAACGTTTTACTAATCGGCTGGCTGCTCCGTGAGATTCTTCGTAAATTCACGCGAATTTTTAAAATACATCTATACAAATGGGAAAAGGTTTTTTTAATGTACCGGTAGCGGTAAATGAGCCTATCAAGTCATATGCACCAGGAACGGACGAGCGCGAGGAAGTCCTGGAAGCTTACAAAAAATTATGGAATGCAGAAACTGAAGTCCCGCTCTATATCAACGGTAAAGCGGTAAAGACTGGAGACACAGCCAGAATCAGACCACCGCACGATCATAACCATAATGCAGGAATCTACCACCGTGCTGGCGAGAAGGAAGTAAACGACGCTATCGACGCAGCTCTAGAGGCACGAAGTGCATGGGCTGATATGCCCTGGGAACAACGTGCTGGAATATTTTTAAAAGCTGCTGAACTAATCGCTGGACCTTACCGCGCAAGAATCAATGCCGCGACGATGATCAATCAGTCCAAAACTATTTTTCAAGCGGAAATTGACAGCGCCTGTGAATTGATCGATTTCCTTAGGTTCAACGTGGAGTTCATGACTGAGATCTATGCTGAGCAGCCTGAATCTACATCTGGTGCATGGAATAGATTAGAATACCGTCCTCTTGAAGGGTTTGTGTATTGTGTATCACCGTTCAACTTTACAGCCATTGCCGGTAACTTACCGGCGAGTGCAGCCCTTATGGGTAATGTTTGTGTATGGAAGCCCAGCGATCACCAGATGCTCAGCGCTCAGGTCATTGCAGAAGTTTTTGAAGAAGCAGGAGTTCCTGCCGGAGTCATCAACATGGTAAATGCTGAACCGGTAATGATGACAGACATCGTGATGTCCCATGCCGATTTTGCAGGAGTCCACTTCACAGGTTCTACGACAGTTTTTAAAGGTCTCTGGACTAAAATAGGCGAGAACATCAACACTTATAAAACCTACCCGAGAATCGTGGGAGAAACCGGTGGTAAGGATTTTATCATGGCTCACAAATCAGCGGTGCCAGCTCAGGTAGCAACGGCTATCGTGCGTGGTGCTTTTGAATTCCAAGGTCAAAAATGTAGTGCAGCTTCTCGTGCCTACATACCTAAAAGTATTTGGGGAGAGGTAGAAAAACTAATCCGTCGCGATGTGGAGTCTTTCAAGATGGGCTCCCCAGAGGACATGAGTAATTTCATCACCGCCGTGATCCACGAAGGCAGTTTTGATAAGCTTGCAAAATACATCGATGCTGCTAAGGAAAGCGACGAGGCAGAAGTTATCATAGGCGGAAACTACGACAAGTCCAAAGGCTGGTTTGTAGATCCTACCGTTATCGTAACAGATAATCCCAAGTACGAAACCATGGAAACAGAACTCTTCGGTCCTGTAATCACCATTTATATTTATGAAGACGACCAGTTTGAAGAAACGCTGAAGCTTGTGGATGAAACCAGTGAGTATGCTCTTACAGGTTCTATCATGGCTCAGGATCGTTATGCCATTAGTACGGCGACGCATGCGCTTCAAAATTGCGCTGGTAACTTCTATATCAATGATAAATGTACTGGAGCTGTAGTAGGACAGCAGCCCTTTGGTGGAGCAAGAGCTTCAGGAACAAATGATAAAGCAGGATCTAAACTCAATCTATTGAGATGGGTAAGCCCTCGCATGATCAAGGAAACCTTTGTCACCCCAACAGATTATAGGTATCCGTTTTTGGGAGAGTAGTACTCAACTGGGTTAAAAAAGAAATCCCGCTGGCATCGCCAGCGGGATTATTTATTTGGTAAAGTAATTGACTTTCAATTAATCAAAATCTTTATCAGTTCCTGCAAGTGCTTTCTGCACATTGATCACTTTTCCATCTTCATCTACCAGCATGGCAACTATTTCCATACCAGCTACATTTGCTACATCAGTAGCGATGTAAGAATAATTTTTCACAAAGACATCGTTACGTTCTTGATCGTTTCTTGGTATGGCGTCGCCAAAAAGCTCAGATAAGTTTGCTTTAAGAATATGGTTGTGCTCATAATCAATTATATCATAATCACCGCCATAGTTATTAGTATAGTTTACCTGATCTTCAAGTACGCCATTTTCGAGCGCGTATACTGCTAATCTGGTTCCGCTCATATCGATATCATAGCCCACGCTTACTTCAACATCTATGCGGTTACCTGTAATCGTAGATTTTAACGCAAGTCCCGCTCCCACAACTTTGTCCAGGTATGCTACTGGCTCATCCAGGTCCATCGCATCAGCAGAGATTCTGTTCCAAAAGGTATCTCTATTCAAAAGACCAGTAGGGTAACCCTGAACATTGAACTCAGTCGCCATAACCTGCTCAAGTCTAAACTCCATGCTATCTCCATTATGAATGGCGATAGGTACGATTCTGGGATTATCTGCAAGATCATCGATTCCCTGTGCCATTCTCGGGCACCATCCACACCAGGCACCGGTATAGTCTTCAATCAGCATTTTTGTGGTGTAGCTGGGTTCAATAACCTCAACCTCGATCTCACTTGAAATTGCCGAGATATCCTGCGTTGCGGGATCAAGAATCTCTGCATAAACCTCAACTACTCCAGGTTCCAGCATTTCAACTGCCGTGCTGTTCACTCGCACATCATCTAGATAAAGATTTGCTTGAGCTGTCACATCAGAACCGTTTTGATCCAGGACGGTAAACTCAACTACCGTGGTTTGCATCACAACAGATTTGCTGGCATTTACTGTAAGTGTTGTCAACCCCTGCAAAGGATCATCGTCTTTAAAAAAATCATCGGGCTCAGATATCTCGCAGGCCACAAAACTGAGTGCGAGAATCATAAAAATAATATTGGAAAAATTTTTCATCACGATTTATTTGAATTTCAAATATATAACAAGTGAAGTGGCATAGTCAATTTTTGAAAACATTAACTTTTTGTTTTCGATTATCTTGGCCTTTATCGCACACCTATTTTACTTGAGCCGCTCAAAATCAAGAGAAATCAGAAATGAATGGCATTATTTCTAATTTGCTTATCATTGCATCAAAGCTTGTTTTATGAAAAAATTAGTATTTCTGCTATTAGTTGTTTCCGCTTTCGCGAAAGCGCAAACTGAACTACCCGACCTCACTTTAAAAAACTTAGAAGGTAAAGAAGTGAAACTATCTGAAATCAGCAAGGATAAAACCGTAGTTGTTTCTTTATGGGCCACGTGGTGCGTACCCTGTATAAGAGAACTGGACACGATTTCTGAGATCTATGGAGACCTGCAGGATGAAATGGATTTTGAACTTATCGCGATTTCCCTGGATGATGCACGGTCTACCCGTCGTGTGAAACCAGCCGTAAATGGTAAAGGATGGGAATATCAAGTGCTACTTGATCCAAACAACGACTTAAAGAGATACCTAGGTGTAAGTACGATTCCATTTACACTCATCGTAAAAAATAACGAGATCAAATTCAGGCATAGCAGCTTCTCACCGGGTGCTGAAGATGCTCTCTTTGAAGAGTTCAAACAGATCGCTCAAGCTGACTAATACTCCACATGAAAAACTACTACCCAACCCTCATAGCGCTTCTTTGCGCCTGCATTTCTTTTGCACAGGAAGAAGATAAAGTGTCATTCAGCGGTGGTTTTGAGTCCAACGCTCAATGGTACCAGCCTGATGACGGCATCGTCTTCACCCTGCCACAAGATAGATTGCGATCTAATAATTATTTTCTCATGCGTTTTGAGTACGGCAAGTTTTCTACCGGTGTTCAGTACGAAGCATTTGCTCCATCGCCACTTTTAGGGTATGCCCGGCAGTATGAAGGAAATGGGATAGGAACCTATTTCTTGAAATTCAAACACGAAGACCTAGAGATCACGGGTGGTCACTTTTACGATCAGTTCGGGAGTGGGCTTGTGTACCGCTCATGGGAAGACCGTCAGCTAGGGATCGACAACTCGATACGAGGGGTGCGCGTTCATTACGAATTCACAGATTTTCTCTCAGCCACGGGTTTTACAGGAAATCAGCGTGAGGCCTTTGAAATTTCAGAAGGAACCGTTACTGGAGTGAATACAGAGCTTGATTTAGGCATGGCTTTAAATATGGACAACGGGCTACAAATAGGCGGTAGTTATGTAAACCGGTATCAGGAATATACGGGAGCAGATCCTAATTTCCCGGCAGATGTAGGAGCCTACAGCGCCCGTGCAGATTTTACTTTTGACACCTTTTTTCTAGGTGCAGAATACGTCTACAAAGAGCCAGATGCCTACGTAAGCAATGGCGTAGTAGAAAACAATAATTATCAAGACGGGAAAGCTTTGTTGATCAACACGGGCTATGCTACGAAAGGTCTTGGAATCAACGCAACCTTGAGGGCCATTGAAAACATGGCTTTTTATTCAGATCGTGAAGCTGCTGGTAATACTTTTTTGCTGAATACCATCAATTTTATTCCAGGATACACGAAGCAGCAAGACTACGCCGTCTCAAATATCTATGTTTATGCACCGCAACCAGCGGTAATTATTGATGAAGACAAGGCTGGTGAAATAGGCGGTCAGATCGATGTATATTACACCATCCCAAAAGGCACTTTCCTCGGCGGGAAATACGGAACCAAAATCGAGTTGAACTATGCCAACTGGCATGGACTTGACGCTACTTTTGATCGAGATAATAATACTTATGAAGCCTCACTTTTTTCAAGAGGTCAGAAATATTATGAGGAATACAGTATAGGGATCAAAAAACGATTTTCCAGGAAACTATCAGCTATTTTTACAGGAATTCACACGGAATACAACGGTAGAGTCATAGAGGGTAACGATTTCTTTTTGAGAGGAAATATGCAGGTCATAGATGTGCTCTATAAACTAGACGGTGGTCGCAGCATACGAGCAGATATACAGCACCTTGCCACCGAAGCAGATCGTGGCAACTGGGCCGCTGCCACGCTGGAATATGCGTTCAGTCCCTATCTATCGGTTTACGCGACTGACCTTTATAATTATGACGAAACAGACATCCATTATTATAGTGTAGGTGGTAGTTATACAAAAGGGCGTACTCGAGTTGCTCTTAATTATGGAAGACAACGTGGTGGATTAATTTGCGTGGGAGGTGTATGCCGTTTTGTTCCTGAAAATACGGGAGTTACATTGAATATCTCTACAAACTTTTAAAAGAATTCAATAACTGAAAAACCACTACAACGGTAAGTGAACCACTTTTTTGGTTTCAAAAAATTCTTCTTCAAACACATCAGAGAGTTCGTAGATGTAGGCATTAGGGAATGGTTTGAGCTCTTCCCTTAAATCACCACCTTTGAGGTAGAGGATCCCGTTCTCGACGGTGTGGTAGCTGTCTTTTCTGACTTTGTTGCGGGTCCATTTGACGAAGTCGTCCATATTAGTGACTGCTCGACTCACGATAAAATCAAAACGACCCTTGACCTTCTCTGCGCGACCGTGTGCGGTGGTTACATTTTTGAGATTCAGAGCTTCCACCACGGCATCAACGACTTTAATCTTTTTGGCAATAGCATCAACGAGATGAAATTGCGTTTTCGGAAATAGGATCGCTAGGGGAATTCCAGGGAAGCCTCCTCCTGTTCCCACATCAAGAACCCTAGTTCCACCCTTTGTATTGGGTAAGCTTTCGCGAAAGCGTACTACTGAAACAATCCCTAGAGAGTGCAGCACGTGGCGCTCATAAAGTTGATCGATGTCTTTACGGGAAATCACGTTAATCTGAGCATTCCACTCCTTATACAAATCTTCGAGCTGGGCGAATTGGCGTTCTTGCTCCTCAGTAATGTGTGGAAAATAATGTTTGACAATTTGGGACACGCAGTAAATTTTTGGCAAAAATACGAGTTTAGAAATCGATGTTTGAATATGTTTGTGAACCGCTACCTTTGTTTAAAAGCTAAACTATGAACCCAAGACTTTCTGACCGCATCAACAACTTACCTACAAGTGCAACGCTCGCTATGGCTGCCAAAGCTCGTGAGCTTAAAGAGCAAGGAAAGGACATCATAGGTCTGAGTCTGGGAGAGCCTGATTTCAACACCCCTGATTTTGTTAAGGAAGCTGCGATTCAAGCGATCAACGATAATTACAACAGCTACACTCCGGTAGACGGTTATGCTGAACTCAAGGATGCGATCATTCATAAATTCAAACGCGACAACAATCTCACTTACAATCGTGACCAAATAGTAGTCTCGACCGGTGCCAAACAAAGTATCGCAAATGTTGCGATGGTGCTGCTCAATAAAGGTGACGAGTGCATCTTGCCAGCGCCGTACTGGGTAAGTTATTCTGCTATCGTGGAGCTTGCCGAAGGCGTTCCCGTAGAAGTACGAGCTGGGGTTGAGCAAAATTTTAAGATGACGGCACAGCAGTTGAAGGATGCCATTACACCGAAAACAAAAATGATTCTCTTCTCCTCGCCTAACAATCCCAGTGGGAGTGTTTTCAGTCAGGAAGAACTACAATCCTTTGCCGATGTGCTGGCCGATCACCCAGACATCATTGTGGTAAGTGACGAGATCTACGAGCACATCAATTATACCGGTCAGCACGCGAGCATGGCCAGCATACCAGAAATGTACGATCGCACGGTTACGATAAATGGTGTGAGTAAGGCCTTTGCCATGACGGGCTGGCGCGTGGGTTACATAGGCGCTCCCAGCTGGATCGCTCGCGCTTGTAACAAGATGCAAGGACAAATCACCAGCGGGACCAACTGCATCGCGCAACGTGCGGTGATCACGGCCCTGGAAGCTCCCGTTTCTAAGATTCAGTATATGGTAGATGCTTTCGCCAAAAGGAGAGACCTTATACTCAAAGAACTCAAAGAAATCAACGGGTTCAAAACCGACAGTCCAGAAGGTGCCTTTTACGTGTTTCCAGATACCTCAGATTGGTTTGGCAAGGAAGTTAACGGGCATAAGATCTACAACGCGACTGATTTCTCTTTGATGATTCTCGAAGAATGTCATGTAGCCACGGTATCCGGAGATGCTTTCGGCGCGCCTAATTGTATACGCATTTCTTATGCAGCAAGCGAGGAGCAAATCCTTGAGGCGATGAAAAGGATGAAAGAGGTTCTAGGAAAGTCTTAATTAATTAGAGTTAGTAACATCTAAAATACAGATTCTGATTTAAATTTCCCGAACACCCCCTACCCCCTGTAAGGGGGATTTTACCTTCAAAGAAATAAACAAAAAGAAGTACGTAACAGGAACGACTAGTTTAAAGTTTTCTAGTTCAAGTTCAAGTTCATCCGATAGCTATAGGGAAGATGTCCATCACCTATTTCTCCAGAAAAAAGGAGTCAAGAGAATCAGTACGGTAAAAAGCTCTAACCTCCCTATGAGCATCAAAAAAGCACACCACCATTTACCCAATTCAGGTAAACCCGCAAAATTATTAACGGGAGACAGATCGCCAAATGCCGGCCCTACATTACCTAAACTGCTCAAAGCTCCACCTATTGCCGTTTCAAAATCCAGCCCTAGAGCAGCCAGCCCTATGGAACCTACGATAAATGCGAGCATATAGAGAATAAAGAAGCCTAAAACATTAAATACTACATTACTGGTCAGCGCTCTCCTATTATATCGCACCGGCAGTATCGCATTAGGATGTAGAGTTCTTTTAAATTCAAGCACACCATTTCTAATAAGTATGATATGGCGCATAACCTTGACACCTCCTGATGTGGATCCGGCACTACCTCCTAGAAAAAACAAACCGAAAAACATGATGGTTAAAAACGGTGTCCACATGGTAAAATCTGCTGTTACAAATCCAGTAGTTGTAATGACTGCCAGAACCTGAAAAAAGCTGTGTCGCGCGGCACTCTCAAACTCGCCCAGAACCATGGGGTGATCAATGGTAGATACCGAAGGGTCTGCTTGAAAATAAATGAGCAATGTGCCTATTAAGGAAAAACTTAGCACAAAACAGGTGTACCACTTGAACTCGGTATCCTTACCGATCTTTGAAAACTTCCCTTTAAAACCAAAATAGCTCAATACAAAGTTCATCCCAGCGATAAACATGAAAACTGTGATGATCCACTGTATCGCGGGATTATCGTTCCAGTAGGCGATACTGGCATTTTTGGTTGAAAATCCTCCTGTAGAAAGCGTACTCAAAGCATGATTCACCGCATCAAACCAGCCCATCCCGGCAAGTTTAAGCAGAACCGTTTCTATCCCTGTGTAACCTACATAAATTAACCACAATCGTTTTGCAGTATCGGTAATTCTAGGGTGTAATTTATCAGCACTAGGGCCTGGAGACTCTGCTGCAAAAAGCTGCATACCTCCTATCCCGAGCAACGGTAAAATTGCAACGGCCAGAACAATAATCCCCATACCACCTATCCAGTGGGTAAGACTCCGCCAGAAGAGAATTCCCTTGGGCATGATCTCGATATCGTTCATGATGCTTGCCCCAGTCGTGGTAAAGCCACTCATGGTCTCAAAGAAGGCGTCCGTATAGTTATCAATCGCGCCACTAAACATGTAAGGCATCGTACCAGCAAAAGCCATGATCAGCCAGCCTAGGGTTACTATAAGATATCCTTCTTTTTTCTGGAGTTGCTTAATGTGATCTCTTGTCAAATACATCACCGCAGCCCCTAGGAAGACAGCCACACCGCTAGCCATCAAAATATCCCAGCCTTCAACTTCATTATAGATGGCGCTGACCAAGGCGCTGATCATCATAAAGCCACCGTTGAAGACTAGTAAAAGCCCCATAATGTACGATATGATCTTATAATTAAGACGCGTCATTACAAGAAGAGCTTTTCTACTTTTGAAATAGATCGTGGCAAACAACAGACTACCACGCGATCTCCAGGTTGGATTTTAAAACTTCCCAAAGCAATTTGACCTACTCCGTCACGTATCACACCACCTATGATCGCACTTCTAGGAATACCACAACTCACGATATTCTTTCCAGCCACCTCACTATCAGGCTTTACGATAAATTCCAGCAGCTCGGCGTTCATGTTATTGAGCTTAGTCATGGCGACCACCTCACCTTTGCGTACGTATCTGAATATGTTGTTTGCGGCAAGTAGTTTTTTATTAATCAGCGTGTCTATTCCTATACTGTGCGACAGCTGGAAATAATCCATATTTTCCACGAGCGCGATCGTTTTCCCCACGCTTTTACTTTTGGCCATGAGACTTGAAATGATGTTAGTCTCACTATTACCTGTTACAGCAATGAAGGCATCCATCTCGTGAATACTTTCCTCTTGGAGCAATTCCACATTACGGCCATCACCGTGTATAACTAGCGTGTCGGGCAAACTGTCTGCTATTTCAAAAGCTTGTTCGCCATTTTTCTCGATAAGTTTAACGTTGACCCCTCTTTCGGTAAGCTTTTTGGCACTCTGGATTCCTATTTTACTACCTCCCAGAATCATCACATTACGCATGACTTTTTTAGTCTTACCTGTGAGTTTGTAAAGCTCCTCCACTCCACCGGCGTTGGTAATAAAATACACTTGATCACCTTCTTTGAATTGCGTATCCCCACGCGGAATCAACGTGTACTGTGTTCCAAAACGCTGTATCGCAATAGGCATAAAGTGCACCTCTGGAAAAATCTCTCCAGCCTGTTGTACCGTTTTGCCTACAAACTGAGCCGTGCGTTGCAGGTTGACACCTACCATAGTCAGCGCTCCTTCCTCAAATTCATAACTGTCATTAAAAGCGCTTTGATTAAGTAACAGTTCTATTTCCTTACTCGCGAGGGATTCTGGTGAGATCAACTCATCGATCCCAAATCCTCTAAAACCTACATCCTCTTGATGCTCTAAAAATTCAGTATTGGAAATCCGAGCAATAGTGCGTTTAGCGCCCATCTGTTTTGCCAAGACACAAATCGTAATATTGGTTGTTTCAGAGCTGGTTACAGAAATCACCAGGTCTGCCTGATCTATCTTGGCATCCTGTAAAACCTTGATGGAAGTACTGTCACCTTTCAGCGTGATGATATCTAGGTGTGTGTCGGCATAAAATAAATTTTCCTTAACGGGATCGATCAGCGTAATATCTTGCGATTCAAAGGAAAGCAGCTTTGCCAGATGAAAACCGACTTCTCCAGCACCAGCGATAATGATTTTCATAAAATACTTATGTAATTCAAAGATACTGGAAGTAAAAAATCTATCCTATAGAATGTAAATTTTCTTATTTAGCAAGAGCTTATTGACGGATAGAGATACTATTGACATTACGCTTTCGCGAAAGCGTAAAAATTATAAAACCAGATCATCTCAATAACAGCCGGAGGATTGGAACAAAAAAATGACCGCCTCTTCGTTCTATTATAACTGTAATCGTATCTATAAAATCAAAACTTGTAGGCAACACCTAGCTGAAATGAGTCAATCCCAATATCATCTGATAAAATGCTTTGATATCCAACAGAAAATAAGAAACGATCGGTGTCATAAATTACCTTAGGCTCATAGAGCATCCCATCACCACCGTCAGTACTGATAACGAACGCATAACCTAAGTCTAAGCCTACACCAATATGCTCATCAGGAAATGTGTACAAAGCATTTACGGCAAGTAATCCTACCCTCTCATCAGCAGTCTCTCTGATTTCTCCACCTGGTAACTCAAAGATTCTGCCTGAGCCAAAATAATTATATACAGCAGATTTGCCACCTAGTTTAAATTCATTTGAAACGGTATATAAATATATCATTTCAATGCTTGCAGAGTATGAAAAAAGCTCTTGCGTATTACCCGTGACCAGACCTCCTTTAGCTCCCAAAAGAAATGAACTGTTTCGCTGTGCCATGATTGTTGTGGTCAAAACAAAAAAACCAATGAATAAAAGCCATTTTTTCATAATCAATAGTTCAAAAAATGAACGTGCAAGATATAGAACCTCCAGAGCATCCTGAATGAAACTTAACCACAAGAGCAATCTTTATATCATAACTTCTAAAAAATCGTTTCGAATAGGGAAACGATAATGGAAACTTATGCGCGCCCGGTCGAATTACCAACGCAACACCACCACACACCGCTACTTGTCAAAGCGTTAGACCTTTATTAAAGTATCGTGCCGTGAGCAAGAGCTCAGGTCTAGAGTGTATCTTTGCTGCTTAGAACGACAAATGGCGAAAGAGGTAAAACCATACGACAACCAAGATAGCGGGAAAAAGGAACAGGTGACGCACATGTTTGACACTATAAGTGGCGAGTATGACGGCCTGAACCGCATGATTTCTTTAGGCCTGGATCAAAAATGGCGAGATAACGTGGTGAAGATGGTCGCAGATCATGAACCTGAAGTAGTCATGGATATCGCGACCGGAACGGGTGATCTAGTTATTAAAATGGCTCAACAGACCAGCGCCAAAAAACTGATAGGACTGGATATTTCCAGCGGCATGCTCGAGGTAGGAAAAATAAAGGTAGAGAAGGAAGATCTTGCCAGTCGTGTAGAGATGGTGGTAGGAGATTCTGAAAATCTCAACTATGAAAACGAAAGCATCGATGCGGTGACCGTATCTTATGGCGTGCGCAACTTTGAAGACCTTGAGAAAGGACTCTCTGAAATTTTACGCGTCTTAAAACCCGGTGGCATACTCGTGATCCTAGAAACAAGTGTTCCCACTAAGTTCCCGTTCAAGCAGGGTTACTACCTCTACTCCAACCTCATTGTACCTACGCTAGGAAAGGTGTTTTCTAAAGACAAAACCGCTTACGGATACCTCTCAAAAAGTGCGGCAAATTTCCCTTATGGTGAACGGTTCAACAATATTTTGAAGAAAGTAGGGTTTAAGGATATAGAGAATCATTTGCAGTTTCACGGTGCCTCTACCATTTACAAAGCAGTAAAATAAGCTAATGAATTTAAGATTGATGGTCATTCTTCTTTTGACAGGATGTTTTTCTTATAGCCAGGGTCCAATCAAGGAGCGGATCAAAAACCTTGAAAATTTTGACAAGAAAAGATGGTCTTGGGGATATTACCTGGGGATGAATAGTTACGATTACAAATTTGACTATGAAGAGGTTCAAGAAGTAGATA
The DNA here is from genome assembly GCA_964631155.1 of uncultured Flavobacteriaceae bacterium. Lineage (GTDB taxonomy): Bacteria > Bacteroidota > Bacteroidia > Flavobacteriales > Flavobacteriaceae > Nonlabens. The sequence continues at coordinate 57,120 of CAZVYO010000008.1, read as the reverse complement.
TTCAAACGGAAACCACTCTAGGGTTTAACGTTGGCCTAGTGGGTGATTTGCGAATCAATGATTACATCAACTTACGATTAGAGCCGGGCATAAGTTTTGTTACGCGCAACCTTACGTTCCCAGATCCTACCCTCATCGAGGAATCAGATCGACTTCGAGAGGTTACTTCTACCTACATCAATGTGCCGTTACTGGTCAAGTTTAGCACTAAACGACTGAACAACGTCAAACCTTTTGTGGTGGGTGGAGTTTCCTGGTCACGTAATCTGTCCAGTAATGAAGACAGTCCAGATGACAACCTTGCGGGTCAGTTCAGACAGAAGAGTGATGTCTTTAATTATGAGTTAGGGATAGGAATCGACCTTTATTTATTTTTCTTCAAATTCACGCCTTCCATACGAGGGGTTTTTGCCATGACTGATGAACTGGTACGCGATGCAGATCCCGACAGTCCTTATACGGGCAACATAAGCTCGATGCAATCAAGGGGTGTTTTCTTGAACTTTACGTTCCAATAAAATTGGGCCTCATCCATTCAGCTACAATGATGGATGTTGCTATGGCGACATTAAGGCTTTCGGTTTTTGATGTACGGGAGTAGGGAGGAATCGCAATAGCTGGTGCCAAGTCAAGCAATTCTTTTTTTACTCCGTGCGACTCGCTTCCCATGATTAGAATTCCGTTTGGGTCTAGTTTGGTTTGATAAATACTGGTTCCCTCCATTGCGGACGGATACAGAGGCAAATCTGATTTACTTAGAAACTTTTCTAAATCGGTATAATGAATTTGGACACGAGCAATGGATGCCATGCTTGCTTGAACGGTTTTGGGATTATAGGCATCAACAGTTTCATAAGAACAAACTATGTGTTTGATATCGTACCAGTCTGCCAGTCTGATGATGGTTCCCAAGTTTCCAGGATCTTGGATATCATCCAAGGCGATGATGGGCCCAGTTTGAGGTAAAGCTTGTTTTTCTGGAATCTTAAAGACAGCAAGATATCCTGGTGGAGTTGTCACATTTGACAAGCTCTTCATGTCTTTCCCTAGAATAATTGACGGGTTCAAAGCGTTCAATTTATCAGCGCCATCAGAAACTAGAATTTCTTCATGTTCAAGACCTGCTCCCACAAGCTCCAAGATCGATTTATAACCCTCTACCACAAAGAGTCCGAATTCTGCTCTGTTCTTTTTTCTGGCGAGGGATTTGATAAGCTTCAGTCTTGCTTTTGTAACCATTATATAATTGTATTTTTGAGCGTTGTACTATGATGAAAGACTCCTGCGGCGTAAAAATAGTTTTTATAATTTTTGCCACTCTTATACTGAGCGCCTGCAACGCTATTAAACGCGTACCTGACGGTCAAAAACTGTTAGTAGAAAATATTATCAGGGTGGATAGTCTTAAACCAGAAGACCCACGAGTACAAACTCTGCCTGTACAGCAACCTAATCAGAAAATCCCATTAATCAATTATCCGCTCCGGTTGCATATTTACAATCTTGCTCGTCCTAATCGAGATTCTATATATCTCAAATGGATGCAAGAAAATCCAGAAGCACTCAAAAGACGCAACGCCATACTTTCTGAAAAGCAAACCATGAGACTAGGCGAGAGCCTTGTAGGGTTCAACGACTGGCTCAAACGCACCGGTGAAGCTCCAGTTCTAATTGAAAAAGATCTGATTGAAAAATCTAAGGAGCGATTGAGAAAATGGTACTGGAACCAGGGCTATTTCAATGCAGAAGTTGATCACAAAGTCCTTGACCTCAAAGCAAAAAAACGTAGTAAAATCGCATACTACATCAAGCGTCATGAGCCTTACTTTATAGACAGTCTCAAAACAGATATAGAAAGTCCTGCTTTAGATTCCCTGTACCAGCTTACCAAGGGTAAAAGTTTGATCATCCCTGGAGAACAATATTTTTCACCGCTTTATAGTCAAGAACGTGATCGTTTGTTCAGCTATATGCGTAATCACGGAGCATATTACCTGGAAAAGGAGAACATCAGGTTTGAAGCAGATACTGTTAATACGGGTAAAAAGGTCAATTCAATTTTGAAAATTAGCCAGGGAGAGATCAGGGAAGAAGATTCTTCACGATACGTCAATCATCAACTTTATCGTATCAAGGATGTGATAATCGCTCCAGATGTTTTACCTAATGAGGTTCAGGACACCTTAATTTATGACGGCTATAAAATCCTCATAGGCAAAGAATCAAAATACCGACCTAAGTCCCTGACTGATGCCGTATTTACCCATCAGGGATACACCTACAGAGATCTTGACCGCAGCCGGACCTATAAACGGATTACTGAGCTGCGCAGTTTTTTTGCCCCATCCATCAGTTACTATCCCGACCCCAATGATTCCACCAGTAATGAGCTCATTGCCCGGATTGATTTACAATCCAAAAAGAAATTTGAGCTCAACTTTGTTCCAGAAGCCACGCACAGTAATATACAGGCCTTTGGTATAGGTTTAAATACCTCTTTGTTAATGCGCAATATTTTCAGGGGTAGTGAAACTCTTGATATTAGTTTCAGAGGTAATGTAGGTGCTAGTGCTAATGCTTCAAACGGCGACACTCGATTTTTTGATTTGCAGGAACTAGGTGCCGATGCAAAGTTGACCTTTCCAAGAATGTTTATTCCTATCCGTACAGATAGTTTGATCCCTAAATACATGTCACCCTCGACTGATTTCTCGTTAGGTTTCTTCAGTCAGACTAACATAGGACTGGATAAACAAAGCGTCAATGGAGGACTCTCCTACAACTGGGAACAAACACCTATCAAAAGCACCCGAGTGGATCTGGTAAATGCTCAATACGTACGCAACCTTGATCCTGACGATTTCTTTTCTGTATACCAGAGTAGCTACGGATCGCTTAACGATATCGCAGAGCAGTTAAACATTGTTGATCCCACATACGTAAATGACAATCAAGACCTTTCCATACCAGAGGGAACAAGAGCTTTCACACGAGACGTCCTGAACGGAACTATTCCTGCCAACAACGATCAACTGAGCAGCGTAAGAAATATTGAAGAACGACGCGACCGCCTCTCTCAAGACAATCTTATTATATCGTCCAGCTACAATTGGGTAAGAAACAACCGTCAAGGTATATATGACAACGATTTTTCTCGGTTGAGCTTAAGGATTGAGCTTGCAGGTAATGTTTTGAGTGCCGTTTCTGATCTTGTAGGCGTGGAGAAATCTGATAATGATAAGAGAAGTGTTTTTGGAGTAGAATATAGTCAGTATGTTAAGCCTGAGATCGATTACATCAAACACTGGCAATACGTGAACGGTCATGTCCTTGCCATTAGGACCTTCGGTGGAGTCGCCATACCTTACGGCAATTCAGACAACATTCCTTTCATCAGATCTTTTTTTGCCGGTGGACCCAATGATAACAGAGCGTGGCAAGCTTATGAACTGGGGCCGGGAAGTACGGGTGGCATCAACGATTTCAACGAGGCTAATATGAAAATTGCCCTCAATGCAGAGTATCGCTTCCCTATTGCAGGCGCTTTTCAGGGTGCTGTGTTTGCTGATGCTGGGAACATCTGGAATGTATTGGATAGTGAGGAAAATCCAGAAGCGGTATTCAAATCATTTAAAGATCTGACAGAAATCGCTCTGGGAACTGGCTTTGGGATCCGATATGATTTTGGATTCTTTGTACTCAGGTTTGACACCGGGTTCAAAACCTATGATCCAGGAAAAGAAGAAGGCGACCGCTGGCTCAATCAGGTAAATCTATCTGACGCCGTGCTAAATGTAGGTATCAACTACCCGTTCTAAGTTGCACGAAGCAAGGTAGAATTCCCTATTTTTGTATGATAACCAATAATGCGATTATGGCTCATAATATCAAACCGGGCGTTGCTACCGGTGACGAAGTTCAAGAAATATTCAATCATGCAAAGGCAAATGGCTACGCACTTCCTGCTGTAAATGTAGTGGGATCCAACTCTGTAAATGCTGTTTTAGAGACTGCGGCAGAGCTCAATTCGCCAGTAATAATTCAGTATTCAAATGGTGGCGCAGTCTTCAACGCAGGTAAAGGTCTTGATAATGAAGGACAGCGAGCAGCGATCCTAGGCGCAATTGCCGGAGCAGAGCATGTTCATAGAATGGCTGAGGCTTATGGAGCAACGGTAATTTTGCATACAGACCATTGTGCAAAAAAGCTTTTACCCTGGATTGATGGTTTACTTGACGCGAGTGAGGCACGCTTTCGCGAAAGCGGAAAAAGTTTATTCTCCTCACACATGATCGATCTAAGTGAGGAGCCGCTAGAGGAGAACATAGAGATTTGTAAAAAATATCTTGAGCGCATGTCAAAGATGAACATGACGCTTGAAATCGAGCTGGGAATTACCGGCGGTGAGGAAGACGGTGTGGACAATAGCGATGTAGATGAATCCAAACTCTATACACAACCCGAGGAAGTAGCTTACGCTTATGAAGAGCTTAAAAAAGTAAGTGATCGCTTTACGGTTGCTGCGGCCTTTGGTAACGTTCACGGTGTTTATAAACCCGGAAACGTAAAACTTACTCCTAAAATCTTGAAGAATTCTCAAGAATATGTTTCTGAGAAATTTAATGTTGAGCACAACCATATTGATTTTGTTTTTCACGGTGGATCAGGCTCTACCCTTGAAGAAATCAGAGAGGCTATAGGTTACGGTGTTATCAAAATGAACATTGATACGGATTTACAATGGGCTTTTGCTCATGGTATTAAGTCGTACATGGATGAAAACCACGACTTCTTACTTACACAAATAGGTAATCCCACCGGAGCTGACTCACCAAATAAAAAATACTACGATCCAAGAAAATGGTTGCGTGTAGGTGAAGAAAGCTTCAAGGAGCGATTGAAAAAGGCCTTTGAAGATTTGAACAACGTAAATACTCTATAAATTATGAGTTAAGAATTCTGAATTCAGAATTCTTTCATTCTAGATTAACGACAATGGCTTGGTTTAAAAGAGAAAAAAAGGGAATCACCACACCTACGGAGGCAAAAAAGGACACTCCTAAAGGTTTATGGTATAAATCCCCTACAGGAAAAATAGTTGACACAGATCAACTCAAGAATAATTTCTACGTAAGTCCAGAGGATGGATACCACGTGCGTGTAGGAAGCAAGGAGTATTTTGAGATCTTATTTGACAATAATGAGTTCAAGGAATTGAACCCAAACATGACTTCTAAAGATCCACTCAATTTTTCTGACACTAAGAAATATTCTGATCGCATCGATGCGGCGCAGAAAAAAACTGGACTGAAAGATGCTGTACGCACCGCGGTGGGGAAATCAAATGGAAACGATCTTGTCGTAGCTTGCATGGATTTTGGTTTCATAGGTGGCTCCATGGGAAGTGTTGTAGGAGAGAAAATTGCACGTGCTGCAGATCATAGTTTGAAGAACAAAATACCATTTATGATCATTTCAAAGTCCGGTGGGGCTCGTATGATGGAGGCAGCATTATCATTGATGCAATTAGCAAAAACCAGTTCTAAACTGGCTCAACTAAGCGAAGCCGGCATTCCCTACATTTCACTTTGTACAGACCCTACTACGGGTGGAACTACAGCGTCTTTTGCGATGCTAGGCGATGTCAATATAGGAGAGCCAGGTGCGCTCATTGCTTTTGCAGGACCGCGAGTTGTACGCGATACTACCGGTAAGGAACTACCTGAAGGCTTCCAGACCGCTGAGTTCTTATTAGAAAAAGGCTTCCTAGACTTTATTTGTCCTCGTACAGAGTTGAAAGAAAAAGTCAATCTTTATCTTGATCTGATTTTAAATAGAAAAATAGAAGTCGCCTAGTCTTTTTAATTACATTTTCAAGCTGTTTCAAAGCAGTAGGATATTCCTTTGATTAGAATAGCGCCTGCTTATTTGAAACAGCTTTTTTGCGCAACATGATTAAAACATTGATGAAACTTTGAGGAGGTATTGCTTTCGCGAAAGCGTAACCACAATCGGCAAGGTTTTAATGATAAATCGCTTCCCTAACCTTTACCACACTACTATCTACTGAACGCCTACGTAATAATTAGGATTCACCTCTACTCTTTTTATAGGCTCCTCTAGGGCGAGAACCTGTTGCTCTGAACTGGGGGTAAGCATATGCAAATTCCCATTTATGGCAACCTGCAAAGGCATGGAGAATCCCGTCACTACATTATCATAGTGATAATAAAGCTTACCGTCCTTAATCTGATGCCGGAAAAGCGGAATGTTAGTAGTGCGTAAATATTGGTCAAAAACAGGTTTAAGATCAGCTGCGATATTAGCATCTAGATAGTTTTCAATTTCGTGAGTTGTGACCGTTTTGTGGTAAAAGGTTTTATTCATGCCTCGCAAAATAGAACGCCATTTCTCATCATCACCTACAATCTGACGCAGCGTGTGCAAAAGGTTTGCTCCCTTATAATACATATCACCACTTCCCTCATTGTTGACTCCGTATGCACCTATCAATGGGCGGTCGTTTTGAATGGATCTACGTGTTCCTATAACATAGGCGTTTGCGGCATCAGTCCCATGATGATAATCAAGAAATAAACTTTCTGAGTAAGCGGTAAATCCCTCGTGGATCCACATATCTGCAATGTCCTTATTGGTAATATTATTTGCAAACCACTCGTGACCGGCCTCGTGTATGATGATAAAATCAAATTTTAAACCCCAACCGGTACCCGATAAGTCTTGACCTAAATATCCCATAACATACTTATTCCCGTAAGTCACGCTGCTCTGGTGCTCCATACCTAAATAAGGTACCTCAACCAGCTTGAAACTGTCTTCATAAAAAGGATAAGGACCGAACCAGTACTCAAAAGCTTCCATCATTTTAGGAGCGTCAGTAAAATGTTTTTTTGCTTTTTCAAAATTGTCTCTCAACACCCAGTAGTCCATGTCAAGAGCTCCTTTTTCACCTTCATAAACTTCATTGAAATTGACGTAATCACCTATATTCAAGTTGACACCATAATTGTTGATGGGGTTTTTCACCTGCCAGGTATAGGCCGTTTTACCGCTCAAATTTTTCTTATTGATCAGTCGGCCATTTGAGACGCAAATCAAATTTTCAGGAACGGTCGCCGTTATAGTCATCCCCTCAGGCTCCTGATACATGTGGTCTTTACAGGGCCACCACACGCTGGCTCCCAACCCTTGATTTGAGGTTGCGATAAAATGTTTACCGTTTTCATCTTTTTTCCATGAGAAACCACCATCCCAAGGTGCGTTGCGCGCCTCACGCGGCTCACCTTCAAAATGTACGATTACCTCGTACTCCTTCCCTGCTTTTTGATCTTTGATCAATTTGATAAAATGAGCGTTACCCTCATCAGTCACGAGCAGGTTTTCACCGTTTTGCGTCACCTTAGTGATTTTCATAGGTGCTTGGAGATCAATCTGCATGAGTTGGTAAGGCTCATTTACAGTATAAGTTATCGTGTTTTGACCTTTAATGAATTTGCGGTCTGGAAAAACTTCTACTTCTAGCTCGTAATATTTGAGATCCCACCAGGCTCGCTCTTGAGTAATGGAGCCGCGCAACGTGTCTTGTCTCGTAAACTGTTTTTGATCCTGTAATAGCTGAGCGCTTAACTGTTGAACCCCCATCAACAGTAGTAATGCTGCTATGACTTTAATATTCCTCATTTCTTTTGGTGTTGATTTTTAACTGTTTGTGCCGCCTCCTTATTCTGTACATTGAATAATTTTTCAAAACCTCGATCGCCTTCCAGAAACTCTGCCGGAAAATGTTTCCACAAAAAACCACCGGCCAGCCAGTCTTCCCCCCACAAGTTACGATACAATCCCTCTAACAACATTTTTTGTGCCCTTTCATTGACCTGCAAAGAATCGGTAGCGCTTTTCCAAGGCTCACGACCGGCATAATCTGCGCTGGTGTAACCATATTCTGTGAGGAGTATGGGTTTGTTACGCTTTCGCGAAAGCGTGCTCATTTCAAGCTTCCACTTTTTCCAACCCGCGTCGATTGATCCTACGGCAGGTGTTTTTTCATTAGAAACTGGAAAATAAGCGTCTACGCCTATATAATCCAAAGCATCCAGAAAGGGGACCTGATCGTAAGTGTCCCAGTTGCCAGCATAGGTTAATTTACCATCGTAAACTGACCTTACCTCCTTGATCAATGATTGCCAGTACTGTGGTCGCTCTTTTACAAAGGAGTCAAGTTCTGTCCCTATACAAAAGATTGCTATTTTTTTTTCTTGCGCAATTCGTGCATAAAACATCACATATTCCCGATGGCTTTTTTCTAGTTTTTGCCAGTCTTCTTCGCTTTGCATTTTCAAATGGCCGGTATATTCTCCTCTCCAGATCCAGACATGTGGCTTGAGCATCACTTGAAGGGCGCCATTATGCATTAAATCGATGGTTTCCTCAACTCCTTCTTCCCGCTCGCCCCACCATTGCCCCTCGACATTAAACCGAATTTGAGGGTCATTGAGGTTGCGAATAAATCCATAGGGTATCACGGCAACGTAATTAGGATAAAAAAGTTTCAAATCCTGAACGTCAGTCGTGTCAATCGGGTTTCTTGATGCCACGAGAGAAATCCCGTTGATTTTTTCAGTTTTCTGGGCACATGAATGAAGAAAAATGGACAACAACACAAATGTCAAAAAATTTTTGAGTTGAAGCCCGACCGTCAATTTCAAGAAACGGAACTTGAAACGATTAAGAAAAATTATAAAATTAAGTCTGGTGTTTATGACTTTTAAGTTTTGCTTGTTTCCAAAAATAAGAATTACTATGCTTTAATATTTACACCAGCAAATAGATCTGATTATTCTCTAATATATATAAAGGATGTTTATACAAGGTTAAAGGAATAGCAGCGCATGAATTGCCAGCTAATTTTTACTTAATTTGACCGAATAATTTTTCTCCATGAAGCATCTCGTGATTATAGGTAATGGTATTGCAGGCGTTACGCTCGCCAGACACGTGCGCAAGATGTCAGATCGTAAGATCACCATTATTTCTAGTGAAACAGAGTTCTTCTTCTCTCGCACCGCTCTTATGTATGTTTACATGGGACATATGAAATTTGAGCACACGCAGCCTTATGAAAATTGGTTCTGGGCAAAAAATAAGATTGAGCTTGTTCAAGATTATGTGCACACCGTATTACCAGAAGGAAATAAAATACAACTCAGTTCCGGTCGGGAAATAAAATATGATGACCTTGTACTTGCTACCGGGAGCGTTCCTAATAAATTTGATTGGAAAGGTCAAGATCTTGAAGGTGTCCAAGGACTCGTAAGCAAACAAGATCTGGAACAACTTGAAATCACAGCGCCTAATAACAAAACTTGTAAAAGAGCGGTCATTATAGGTGGTGGCCTCATAGGCGTAGAACTTGCCGAAATGCTGCATTCACGCCACATACCCGTGACTTTTCTCGTACGCGAGAAAGGGTTCTGGAGCGGCGTGTTACCACAACAGGATGCACAAATGATTTCTGATCATATCATAGAACATGGAATTGATCTGAGACATGAAGAAGAGCTCGAGGAAATCATAGATGATGGATACGGAAAGGTCAAAGCTGTAAGGACTAAAAAAGGTCAGGTGATTGAATGCAACATGGTCGGTTTATGTGCCGGAGTGCGCCCGAGGATAGAATTTCTTCAAAATTCAGGCATTGATCTTAACAAGGGTATATTAGTAGATCGGTATTTTAAAACTAACATTGATAATATTTACGCCATAGGCGATTGTGCCGAGCAACGTGAACCTGTGGGTGAGCGTAAAACCATCGAAGCGGTATGGTACACCGGTCGCATGATGGGCGAGACACTAGCACAAACAATCTGCGACAACTTCACCAAATGGAATCCAGGCCATTGGTTCAATAGTGCTAAATTTATGGATATTGAATATCAAACTTATGGCTGGGTCTGGAACAAGCCTAAAGAAGGTCATACCCACTACTACTGGCAAGACACAGATCAAAAGCGCGGTATCACACTAGAGTACCGCCTCAATGATCGTGCATTTATAGGCATCAATACTTTTGGCATTAGGATGCAACATGAGGTATTCAACCGGTGGCTGGATGAAGAGAAAACTGTGGATCATGTCATTGAAAACTTGAACCAAGCCTGTTTTAATCCTGAGTTTTATAAACGTCCTTTTCAGGAGATCAAAAACGATTTTGAAAGAAATCAACAATCCTTAAGCATCTAGATCATGAGCACTTATCAAAGAAACATGTCCCTTACCGGTGAGCCGCCCAAAGCTCTTTCAAAAACTGAAAAAATCGCTAGCGCAATCGGTCTTTCCGGACTTCTTGTCATGGTTTTAGCTCTATTTAATGTTGACCTAGGCTGGCGGGAGTTTTGGCTCACGCTTTCGATTGTGATGATTTTTGCAGGTGTCCTCGCTTTCGCGAAAGCGCAATACGGAAATAAAACCGCTGGTATAAAAAACGATGGGGTTTGGTTCAAGAGCATTTCAAGCCGCGGTTTGTGGGGATGGTCACTAGCTATTCTTCTTATGGGATTTTACGTGGTGCTTTACTTCTTTGCAGATTTACTAGGGCAAGGAAGTGATGGAGCATCAAACACCGGTCTAGTTGCTTTATTTGATCCACTCTCTTACACATTAAAAGGTAAAGCAGCGAGTCAATGGTTTGTGTATGGAGTGCTCTATACCATTGCAATTCTTGCATTTGGCGCTAAGTTTATTTGGAAATACAGGCACAATAGGTACGAGGTGATTCGCACGATTAGCGTGATGTTTTTTCAAACCGCATTTGCTTTTTTAATTCCTGAAATCATGGCAGGTCTCAATGGCGACCTTCCATACTATGATTTAAAAAATATCTGGCCTTTAAATTATTACTTTTTTGATCAATATAATGTGGACGGGTTGTTAGCTAATGGTAACCTGGGACTCACCATGTTGCTTTGGGGAATCGCTTCCATATTAGTGATAACACCGATTTTGACATTCAAATATGGGAAACGTTGGTATTGCAGCTGGGTGTGCGGCTGTGGAGGACTCGCCGAGACAGCTGGAGATTCTTTCCGTCATCTTTCTGACAAATCTCAAAAAGCTTGGAAAATAGAACGCTGGCTGGTACATAGCGTACTAGTGTTTGCCGTCATCATGACTACTGGTGTGATCCATTCCTATCTAGGTGACGGCTCTGAGTATTGGATCAATCGGGATACATTTTTACTGGGAGTAGCTGGTTTATTGACAACAATTTTTGTATTAACCTGGGTTTTCAGAAAAGATCAACTTAAGGAAGATGCGCGATACGGAGCCATTGGATTCTTTGTGGTGATTATAGCCTTTATCGCGATACACTTCATGGGTCAATCCCAAAACTTATTTTTCTTCAAACATGCAGCTGTACGATCTGCCTATGGTTTTTTAATAGGTTCCATTTTTTCTGGTGTAATAGGTACTGGTTTTTATCCTATAATGGGGAGTCGTGTTTGGTGTAGATTCGGTTGTCCCATGGCGGCGATCCTAGGCTTGCAACAACGATTGTTCTCAAAATTTAGGATCACGACCAATGGCGGTCAGTGCATCTCGTGTGGTAACTGTTCGACTTACTGCGAGATGGGTATCGATGTACGCGCCTACGCTCAAAAAGGAGAGAATATAGTTCGTGCAAGTTGCGTGGGATGTGGTATTTGTAGTGCGGTATGTCCGCGCGGAGTTCTCAAGTTAGAAAACGGACCTCTTGAAGGAAGGATCAATAGCAAGACTGTACTTTTAGGTCAGGATCCAGATTTGATTAAATTATTAAATGGCAAAAACTAGGGTTTCATTAAATCATGGAGGAATCGTACTCAACGAAGAATAGTTTCTAGACAATCTTCCTACATAGGAATTTCTCAAATCATAAATTCGTTATAATACATCTTTAAGTGGATGAAATGCATGCAACTTTCAGAATATTAAGCAATTACAAACTCATAGGCTGGTATAAAGGTTTAAATTTGCATATTAAACTTTTAACCAATGAAAAGATTATTACTAACAATATTCTTACTTGCAGCCGTTTTTTCTCAAGCTCAGGTAGGTATAAATACTGATGATCCTAGAGCTTTACTTGATATAAAAGCGGCCAATGAAGTGGTATCTACCAATACTCCCGGAGTTATGGTGGTGGGAGATGGACTTTTAGTGCCAAGAGTTTCCACGCTTCTGGTTGATACTGACTTCCCCATAGAAGGGCTAGTTGTTTATCTGATCGCAACTTTTGAGGACACTTCAGTTGCACCATCTGTCACTTATGAGCCTGGTTTTTATGTTTCTTATGATAGTACCTGGGAAACATTTGGCGATGCAGAAGGCTTAGGGCAATTGAGACAACTTGACGAAGGCAATGGTATAGGTTTTAGAATCGATGAGGTGGGAGCAGAAAGAAATCCTGCAAACTACGGTAACATAGGCCTTCAAGCGGTAGATCTAGGTGTCCAAACAGATGTTTCATCAACTACCGGTGCCACCGGGTCTAGCTCATTTACTGCAAATACAAACAATACCGCAAGTGGGCTGAATTCGGCAGCTTTCGGTTTTGGCAGTATTGCCAGCGGTGAGACCTCTACCTCATTTGGGGATGAGACACGGGCGCAGGCAAACTCCTCAACCGCTGTCGGAGAATTCAACACAACCTACACGCTTTTGAACGATGGTACAGATAGACTTTTCATCGTCGGTAACGGAGAAAGTGGAGCACGTTCTGATGCTTTAATCGTTCAGAAAAACGGGATTATCACCGCGCCTTCAATGTCCACTACAGAAATAGATAACGCTGGAGATGAGGTGCTTATCACGAAAGAATGGTATAATTTTATTCAATCTTCAGAATTTCAAGGTATTGAACAGGTGACAGAGGATGGCAATACGGGTTTGAGAAGGTCAGATGCAAATCCAGCAAATTATGGAAATATTGGTAATGACGCACTGGATCTAAGTGTCAGTTTCTCTCCAAGCACCACAAGGGGTGCAACGGGTAATCTTTCTTTTGCATTAGGTGGCGGTACCACAGCATCAGGTAGATTGTCAACATCATTTGGTAGGCGTACAGTAGCTTCTGGTAGATTCTCTATTGCTGGAGGTGACTCTAGTACTGCAGAAGGTGATGCCAGTATTGCACTAGGAGAGGATGTTCATGCCCCTTCAGACGGTGAAATTGCTTTGGGACGATTCAATACAGATTATTCTCCGACAGATACTAATACAGACCGAGTTTTTGTGGTCGGTAGTGGTACAAGTGATACTTCTAGGGCTGATGCATTCATTGTACAAAAAAACGGTCTTATCACCGCTCCAAACCTTGAGACTTCTGAAATACTGAGTGGCAGCGATAAAGCCTTAACCACTAAAGAATATAATGAGGAAAATTTCATAGGTCGATTGGAAAGCGGTGATACAGCAAGCAGACCTACAGGTGGGAGTGCCCCAGCTTTTGGAACCATGAGATACAACACACAAACAGGTCGTGCTGAAGTCTATGTTGAAAATTCAACTGATCTACCAGAAGGCTCAACTTATATTCCAGGCTGGGTGAGATTATAAGCCTAATAATAGGTTGGAAAATGTTTAAGCCATCTTTTTTTAGATGGCTTTTTGTTTTTAAATCTCGGGTGGCTTCAACTGCCCTCCAGCTCAGGTTTACATTATATTATTAATTAGGGTTTATCACCAGCGCTTTCGTACCCGACTGCCTATGATAAGTTTGAGTCTCCACAAGAAGAAAAGCGATATACTCTTAAAGTGAATCACGTTTTCCTGCAATATGATTAGCGATCTGTCCGGCATGTACACGACTGTTTTCTATAAACCATTTGTGGGTTTCCAGACCACCACAAACGACTCCAGCAAGATAAATGCCTGGAACATTAGTTTCCATATTCTGAGAATCGTAAACGGGTTTTTTCATTTTACCCTCCAATTCAACGCCAATTGATATGAGCATTTTAAAATTGGGTCTGTAGCCCGTCAATGCTAGCACAAAATCATTCTCTAATGTGATTTCCCGCCCATTTTGATCTACTTTAATTATATCTTGCTCGATTTTAGTGATTTGCGCGTTAAATAAAGCTTTGATACTCCCTTCTTTGATGCGGTTTTCAACATCTGGCTTGACCCAGTACTTCACCCGGTCACCTATATCATCGCCTCGCACGATCATGGTTACGTCTCCTCCTTTGCGATAAATTTCTAGTGCGGCATCCACGGCACTATTGCTTGCTCCTACTACTGCCACTTTTTGAAAAGCATATAGATGTGGATCATTATAATAATGAGAAACTTTATGAAGCTGTTCACCTGGCACATTCATTAGATTGGGCAGGTCATAAAACCCTGTCGCTAGAACGATGTTCTCAGCTGTATATAATGATTTTGTAGTTGAAACCTGAAAAGTGTCACCCGCCTTTTCAACTGCTTCTACTTTTTCAAAAAGATGCATGTTGAGCCGGCGAGAAGTAGCAATACGGCGATAGTATTCCAGCGCTTCTTGCTTGCTGGGCTTAGCTTCTTTTGAGATGAACGGTATCTCGTCCAGCTCTAATTTCTCGCTTGTAGAGAAAAACTGCATATTTGTGGGATAATGATAGAGCGAGTTTACTACTGTACCCTTTTCTAAAATCAAATAAGAGAGCGCCTTTTTTTCAGCCTCCAGAGCGCACGCAATGCCTATAGGACCACCACCTATAATGATCAGATCATAATGTTTAACGTCATTTGCCATGATGTAAAAATACTTCTACGCCACAAACTCCGCTCTTAAGCAGCCGTTAAGTATTATCAGTACACTCTTTCTATTTCTGTCTCATCTCGTTACGCCTCATGGGCATGGTATCAATTTCAGCAAAGAAAACGGATGGATCTGTAATTTGATTTGTTTTCATTTTCACCCCTCCATCTAAACCAATCAATAAGATTTGGAATGGCGCTGAATTTGAACCAAATTCTTCAAACAGTTCCTTGTTATCTGTCTTCTGAACTAGATTCATACTTGAACCGTAGAGCGTACTGCCCTTAGAATCTAATTTAAATATCAAAAGCTTGCGGTCTGATAGTGCATCATGTTGATTCTCAAAAAGCTTCAATTGCTCCTCCACCCTATTATCCTCAGATTTTTCTGCGACTATTAATATCAGTCTGTTTTCCCATTGATAAGTATCCAAAGAAAATGTTTGAGCCTGTAAATTGAGTGCGGTCATATTAAAAATTATAATAAGTAGAAAACAAGGTGTGTATCTCATAGCTCTAAATCTAACTGATGTAGTGGGATCGTTGTGGTAAGAAAAATATAATTACGCTTTCGCGAAAGCGGTCGAACCATATACACCTTTACCAGTCTCTCACCTCCAATTTGGGTATACATAGTGATGCTTTATCTTTAGGCTAAAGATTAAAACCATGAATGACATACTGGAATTACTAAATTCACCTACAGGAAAGCAATTGATAAGCGGTGCAGCATCGCAAACCGGCGCCAGCGAGAGCCAGACCCAAAGCGTGCTTGCACAAGCCCTGCCACTTATAATGGGTGGGATGCAAAAGAATGCGCAAACCCCAGAAGGAGCAGCGTCTTTGAGCAATGCATTAGATAATCCGAAACATCGCGGTGGCGGAATGATGGATATGGTCGGGCAAATATTTGGCTCAGGAGCAGGAAGTCCAGATACTCTTTTAAATGAAGGAAGCGGGATTTTAGGTCATGTTTTTGGCTCGAACAAGTCCAATGTAGAAAACGCGCTAGCCGACAAAAATGGTCTGGATAGTTCTACGATCAGTAAAATAATAGCTTTTGCGGCACCTATCGTTATGGGTTACCTAAGCAAGAAAAAACATAATGACAATCCACAGACTAATGACGTACAGGGATTGTTAGGTTCTGTTTTGGGCGGTCTGAGCAACGACACACCTGGCAACAGCGCCATGGGCATGCTCAATTCTGTTCTTGATAGTGATGGTGATGGAAGTGCACTAAATGATCTAGCCGGTAAATTTCTAGGTGGCGATAATGATAAAAAAGGTGGTGGCGGCCTCTTGGGCGGACTTTTAGGATAAAATTCTTACCACAATCTCAAACCGTTGTTTAATTTAAGGTATTGTACCTAAATTGAGCAACGGTTTCTTTGTGCGTCAAACAGTCACTCTTAATGAAAAGCTGGATTCACTCAACCATGTTACTGTTTCAATAGATCGTACTATAGAACGGTATGCTGTAAGCCTATTTTTATCCTATGAAAAATTTAATCTACACCCTCGGCCTATTGTTTATCGTGCTCGCATGCTCCAGTCAGCGAGATTCTAGCAATCAAAAAAAGAGAACCGCTGGACAAGTACAAAACGATACCATACGTATCGCTAACGACAGCTTAGAATACGAAATCATAATATTTGAACCTGGATTTAATTCTTGGCTCGCAACCCAGCCACCTCGTGGATATTACGCTCAAGCAACTTTAGAAATCCGCAATCAATTTAGAGTCAGGGAATATAACCTGAGGGTTCAGAATCCTCTTTCTTACGATCCAGAGCTTTATGTCTTTAAGATTGACTATGAAAACGGTATTGATTATGGCTACGAGGTAAACTATTTGCTTTACAACTGGTTTCTTTTCTTTGAGCAGCGTTATAATCAGAAATTGCTGTAGCCTATTTTTGCAGCATGCAAAGACTTAAGGAGAACTGGGACATCACCAGAAACTGGCAACTTATTTATGTATTTCTCGGGATTGTGGCTCTATTGGGATCGGGATATTTTATTGCCATAAAACTTATTCCAACGGTTTTTGAAGACGCTACTTACGAATATTTATTTGTTGCAGCAGTCACCTTGATCCTAGCATATTTAATCTACAAGCTCTGTATCTGGATTTTTCAAAAACTTTACAAGAAGTGGAACGTGGAGCAACGTTATCGCATGATCGCCATCTTCTTGGTATTTGCAATTACGGGTTCCGCATCAGCAAGACTTTCAGGGCCCTTCTTAGAGTGGTTCGAAATAGATCTGGACCATCTCTCTCCATGGGTTTTCTGGCCTATCAGATTGCTGGTCATTTTTCCTGTCTATCAAATTTTACTTGTTGCTATAGGCTGGTTGTTTGGTCAGTTCGATTTCTTCTGGTGGTTTGAAAAGAAGATGTTGAAGCGTTTTGGAATCAAATTTGATTCTGTATGATGCGTCTAATGCAATAGCGACTGATCCTATTTTTATTATAACATCTTACCTATCTTTACTTTATAGAATCAAAAACCGATCCCATGGACAACAATTCACAATATGACCCTGAATTTGAATCACTCATTAGTGTTAGTGACGTTGAGCGCGCTGCATTCTACCGCAAAACCTATGCACATGTAGCTCTTGCAACTTTACTATTTATAGTTATCGAAACTATTTTCTTGAATATTCCCGTACTTGTCGAGTTCATGCTGGGCATGCTTCAAGGTTGGAAATGGTTTATTGTTTTGGGCTTATTCATTTTTGCAACAAACTATGCCGAAAAAATAGCGCACACCAGTCACGATAAGGGCACCCAATACTTTGGCCTCCTACTTTTTGTGGTTGCTGAGGCACTTATTTTCATCCCTTTGATCTATATCGCCATAGTTATGGGAGAAATGAATGGATCAGATACTTTGAATCAGGCAGCAATTACGACTCTAGCCCTTTTTACAGGATTGAGCGCTGTGGTTCTAGTAACTAAAAAAGACTTTTCATTCTTGCGAAGCATTATCATGGTAGGATCATTTGTTGCCTTAGGAATCATCATTGCAGGTGTCATATTTGGTTTCAACCTTGGTTTGGTATTCTCTGGGGGAATGGTTTTATTGGCCTCTGCGTCGATTCTTTACCAAACTTCTAATCTTATTCATAAGTACAGTACAGATCAGTATGTAGGAGCTTCACTAGGACTATTTGCTTCTCTTATGCTTCTATTCTGGTACATTTTAAGCATTTTCTCTAGAGATTAAAACGGTTCATTTTATACAGGTTTCCAGTTCCCAGTATGACTGGCTTGCACCATATGCGTTAGGAGCATTTGGGATTTTTGCGACAACCTACCTGACTCATATAGCCCTTAAATTTTCTCAACATAGGAAGGATTACCTGTGGTATAGACAATTCTGGTCCTACAAAAAATTGAAACCTCATCAAAAGTCGATTCTTGAATCGTACGCTTTTTACGCTGGTCTCAATGAAAAAAATCAAAAAGAATTTGAGCACCGCGTAGCAAATTTTATCGCCGATAAGGATTTTAAACACAGATACGGCACTCCCATTACCGATGAGCAAAAGGTGCTTATTTCTGCCGTGGCGTGTCGGTTGAGTTTTGGAAGGCGATCTTATTTATTTCCCACGCTAGATACCATATTGATCTTTGATGAGGCCTTCTCTTCACCTATCAATTCAAATCTCCACAAAGGAGAATTCAATCCGGCAGCTAAGGTAGTCGCATTATCCTGGGCAGATTTCAAGCAGGGAATGGATATTACAAATGATAATCTACACCTAGGGATTCATGAATTTACTCACGTCATGCATTTTGAAAGTGAGCAGATGGATGACATCGATTCCATGCGCTATCACAAATACCATCAAGCGATCTTGAGATTCCTCATGCAACCAGGCACGCGTGAAAAACTGGATGAAACCCGATTTTTCAGGGATTATGCCTTTACTAATCAATATGAGTTCATGGCGGTACTTACCGAGTACTTTTTTGAATCTACAGAGGAATTTGAAGAAACCTTCCCTGATTTATTCAACGCTATCAAAAAAGCCTTACTTTATAAAAAAGAATGGCTTTTTAAAATCTAGCGCTCTTTCTTGAGCTCTGAAAGCGTTTTATAGAAATCTTCCTGCACCGGTCGATGCTCTGGAATTTCTTTCAAAGGGTTCACTTCCTGCATGGTCTCGTGACAGTCGCTAGGCAGTTGCTGGTAAAGCTTAGTCCCAGCCGTTTTCCATTCCATCATGGCATCGCTGACTTCCTTGATTTTTTTGGCAGGATTGCCTACAATTAGTGATCGTGGCTCAAAAACGCTTTCCGCCCTTACAAAGGACAACGCTCCCACAATACAACCCTCGCCTATTTCGGCTCCATCCATGATCACGCTATTCATACCTATCAGGCAGTTGGTTCCCAAATTAGCTCCATGTATGATAGCGCCGTGTCCTATATGTGCGCTTTCGCGAAAGCGGATACTTTTTCCAGGAAACATGTGCACCACACAATTCTCCTGAACATTCACGCCATCTTCTAAGATAATCTCACCCCAGTCACCTCTTATCACAGCGCCAGGTCCCACATAACAGTTTTTACCAATGATCACATTGCCGATCACAGTCGCCTGTGGGTGAATAAAACTACTGTCATCTACGACAGGGATATGACCTTTAAAGGAATAGCACGCCATGACTTATGGTATCACAATATTTGCATCAAACAGCTCGACAAAATAGCGTTTGATTTTTTCCTTTATTTCGTTTTCATCAACCACTCTTCCTAGTTCTGAGCCCAGAGAAGTCACCGCCTTATCTTCAATACCGCAAGGAACGATGTGGTCAAAATACCCCAAATCTGTATTGACATTGAATGCAAAACCATGCATGGTAACCCACCGGCTGGCACGCACTCCCAGCGCACAGATCTTGCGTGCAAAAGGCGTTCCTACATCTAACCAAACGCCTGTTTCTCCTTCACTACGCTCTCCTCTGAGCCCATAATCAGCAAGAATTTTAATAAATATTTCCTCTAGATAACGCAGGTATTTGTGAATATCGGTAAAGAAATTCTCCAAATCAAGAATGGGATAACCCGTAATTTGACCAGGCCCGTGGTACGTTATATCACCGCCACGGTTGATCTTATAAAAGGATGCTTTTATCCGCTCCAGTTTGACCTGATTTGCCAACAGATTTTTTTCATCGCCACTTTTTCCCAATGTGTAAACATGATCATGCTCTACAAAAAGTAGATGGTTAGGGGTCTCGAGTCCTGCATCCTCTCGTCGGTTTTTAATCTTAACATCCAGGATTTCTTTAAAAAGTTGTTCTTGATAATCCCAGGTTTCCTTATAATCCCTGCGCCCCAGGTCCTTAAAATACACCGCCTTATTCATAGTGACAAAGGTAGGCTTTGCCTAAAGGATAAAATTAATTTTAAGAATAACTTGGACTCTGGTCAAGTGAAGTATTACCTATCTGGATTATTCAAAATAATCAAAGCCGCAATTACTCCGGGAATCCAGCCCAGTAAAGTGAGGATAAAAACAATCAAAACAGACCCGCAGCCTTTTCCTATGACGGACAGAGGTGGGAAAATGATAGCTAGTAGGACTCTCCATATAGACATACAGTTTTCAATTGCTATTGAGCAAAAATAAGTCGATAATTAAAACTCTAAATTACTCAACTCTTCCAGTCCAGTAGGATCATCAATATCAATAAGATACTGGGTAAGCTCGTTAGGGCCTATCAGATACATCATTTGATCAATTATAATAAGATCAAAGGCATCTTTTGCCACACCTCCTATAAGATCTGGTTGGAATGGATCGCTTACATCAAAGATCCTTAATACGTCCTGATCTGTGACATAAAGCGTGTCTCCTTTTAGTGCTAAACCTATAGGTCGCTGCATGTCTACCGTTGCGATAAGCGAGGGGGACAATGGATTTGAAGTATCATAAACTTCTAATCTATTCAAATTTCCAAAACAGGTATCATTTGAGTGAAGTGTCACGTAAGAATAATCTCCATTAGACACCACAGGGTCACAACTACGCAAATGATTCACTTCTGAAAGTCGTAATGGAAAAACAGGATCAGATATATCATAGATATACATTCCAAGCTGGCTACCTATATATAAGTGATCTTCAAAACTAAAAATGGTTTCTATGTCAAAACCTACATACACATCATTTACTAATAGAGGGTTGACAATATTACTTATATCAAACACTTTGAGAGCACTATTGTCTACGGTATATAAATAATCATTGACAAGAACAAATCGAGCCAATGAGCCTCCAGTACCGTCTCCACCTACATCTCCATTAGCGCTTACACTACTATCGTCACTACAAGAAATTAGAACTATTGCTGTAAATATAAAACTGATGAATTTTTTCATTTTAGTTGTCTTTAAGTTGATAGCCTACCACTACATGGTTTTGTGGAATCTCGTAAAATCCTGCTGGGAAACCATCGGGAGAAATCAATTCAGGAAAAACATTCTCCAGTCTTTTTAACAGAGTTATTTCATGAGTTTGATCATCGTAACTGAAGCTTATTAAATCTACAGCGTGGTGTGACATGATAACATTGTTTCTTATTGCAAGGTCTGTGGCTCCCAAAACTTGAATAAACCCGATGGGCTGAGGGCTTTCAGGATTCTGATTATCATAGATATGAAACCCCTCTTGGAATTCGTTGACGATCAATAATTGATTGAAGACATAGATTTTACCTGCATTTGTAACTTCTCTAGCGGGTAGAGTTTGTAGAGATTCACCTAACATTTGTCTAGATAACGTGATGGGTTCGTATTGAGAATACAGGGGCTGATCTAAGTCATCATCGCCACCTGGGCCATAGATACATCCCGTGGTGCAGGCGAGAATGATACTGAGAGTAATTAGTTTTTTCATGGATAGTTATTTCTTCCTAGATGCTGGAATCACTATTTAGTTGCGTACACATACAAGCTTAATTCCTCAAAAGTTGCTAAGGGCTAAATAGCTCTCAAGCTTGCTTTCAAAGCTTAAGCGCTACAACTAT
Source organism: uncultured Flavobacteriaceae bacterium (assembly GCA_964631155.1). Lineage (GTDB taxonomy): Bacteria > Bacteroidota > Bacteroidia > Flavobacteriales > Flavobacteriaceae > Nonlabens. The sequence goes on along the minus strand of CAZVYO010000008.1, from coordinate 35,273 downwards.
CTTTGCAAATTCAAAAAATGAAAATCATGCCGCTGTCTGAACAAGAACAAGTACGCCGTCAGAAACTTCAAAAAATACGCGAGATGGGCATCGAGCCTTTTCCCGCTGCTTTATATCCCGTAGACCACACTTCAAAGGATATAAAGAGTGAGTTTGAAGAAGGCAAGAAAGTGGTCATCGCTGGCCGGTTGATGTCACGACGCATTCAAGGTAAGGCAAGCTTTGCAGAGCTTCAAGACAGTCAGGGACGCATACAGGTATATTTCAATCGTGATGAGATCTGTACGGGAGAAGATAAGACGCTTTATAACGATGTCTATAAAAAACTTCTTGACATGGGAGACATCATCGGGATTGAAGGCGAACTTTTCAAAACTCAAGTGGGTGAAAAAACCGTGATGGTAAAGAACTTCACGCTGCTTACCAAAGCTTTAAAACCACTACCGCTTCCCAAGGTAGATGCAGATGGTAATGTCTACGACAAATTTAATGACCCAGAACAGCGCTACCGCCAGCGTTATGCGGATCTTGCGGTGAATCCGCAGGTGAAGGAAGTTTTTGTGAAAAGAACAAAGCTCTTTAACGCGATGCGTTCGTTCTTCAACGATCGTGAGTATTTTGAAGTGGAGACCCCCATTTTGCAACCCATTCCGGGAGGAGCGGCTGCACGACCATTTGTAACGCACCATAACTCGCTGGACATACCACTTTATATGCGTATCGCAAACGAACTGTACCTCAAGCGCTTGATCGTAGGTGGATTTGATGGGGTCTATGAATTCAGCAAGAACTTCCGCAACGAGGGAATGGACCGCACCCACAATCCAGAATTTACCGCCATGGAAATCTATGTGGCGTACAAGGATTACAATTGGATGATGGACTTTACAGAGCAGTTACTTGAACATTGTGCAATTGCGGTAAACGGTAGTACTAAGAGTACGTTTGGCGCACACGAGATCGAGTGGAAAGCCCCATACCCACGGGTGACCATGAGGCAAAGTATTTTGGATTTTACCGGTTTTGATATTGCGGGTAAAAGTGAGAAGGAATTGTACGCTTTCGCGAAAGCGGAAAACATAGAAGTAGATGAAACCATGGGCAAGGGCAAGCTCATTGACGAAATCTTCGGTGAGAAATGTGAAGGAAACTACATCCAGCCTACGTTCATCACAGATTACCCAAAAGAAATGTCTCCGCTCTGTAAGCAGCACCGTGACAATCCAGAACTTACGGAACGATTTGAACTGATGGTCTGCGGTAAGGAAATTGCTAATGCCTACAGCGAGCTCAATGATCCTATAGACCAGCGAGAGCGCTTTGAAGTACAGGCCGCTCTAGCCGACCGTGGTGACGATGAGGCCATGTTTATAGATCAGGATTTCTTGAGAGCTCTGGAATACGGTATGCCACCTACCTCAGGACTGGGAATAGGAATGGACCGATTGATCATGTTCCTGACTAACAATCCATCGATTCAGGAAGTGCTTTTCTTCCCACAAATGAAACCGGAAAACAAAGCAAAAGCCGAATTGAATGAAGAGGAAAAAATCGTTTTTGATCTACTTACAAAAGCTGGAAAGATCGAACTCGACAAGCTGAAGGATCAAGCTGGACTGAGCAATAAAAAATGGGACAAATCGGTAAAAGGATTGACCGGTAAGAAACTTGCAAAAGTCAGCAAGACAGATGATGGGCTGTTTATTGAGGTATTGAACTAGAAAAAAATGAAATAGTATGAAAAAGCTTGGGGGCGCATCGCGTGCGCCCCAAGCTTTTTTAATTTCCAAACACCCCAGATTTACTAATTGGCCAGCGTCACTTTAATCGTGTTGACGCTGTACTCTCCAGTCGTGATCTCAACATTCTGGACGGCAGATGAAAAGCTCTCGCTTCCCATTATAAGGCCGTCGTTATTCTCGTCAGTTACCGTCATTTCATAACCAGAAATGTTCAAGGGGTTACCGCTCGCATCTTCAAGAACCAAATCAATCGTGCGATCTTCTCCTGTGTAATTTGAGTACGTGATAAATACCTGGTTCTCGTTTTCTTTTCTGAATGCTATGGTTTGCGACTGGAAGTCATAGACCGCATTAGTAGTGAGGACGCTTGAAAAAGCGGGTTGCATGCTGGTAAGCTGCTGGAACACAAAATAGTGCTTGTACCTAACCGGCTCTGCAGCGTTCCACGCAACTTGCATCAGGCCGCCCGGGTGAAAATCGTTAGGATAATTATTCTCAAAGTACCACCAGCTGCTCACGCCTCCATTTACGGCCGTGGAAATAAGATTTGCCATGGAAAGGGCGGCTTCATGAGGTCTGGACTTTGTACCGCTCTCGATGAAATCACCTCTCAGCGCATGTGTTTCAGATTGATAGATAGGTTTGCCATCAGATACTGCTACGATATCAGCAAAACGCTCTGCGACTGCTCCATGCTCATATTGATGAGTGGCCACAATGTCAATCTGGTCCCAGGCATTTGGGTAATTGTTCTTCAAGTACTGAATGTATTCCACACAACCTATCGTAGAAATGGTACTAGGCCCCATAATGAGTGGCATGGGCATTCCCGTGGTATTGACCGCTGGATCATTTATGAGCGCCTTGAATTTTGGAACCGCTTGATCAAAAATACGTGCTACGCCTTCCTTAGTGTCACCATTTAGTCCATAATGCTGGACTCTGAAAGGTCGATCGAGATCTGGCTCGTTGACCACATTCAAAACTTCAGTAGTAACGCCTCTCACATGAAAGCCTTGAAGCAGTCTAAAGTACCACATAGCAACACGATCATAGATATTAGGATCATCAGTATCCAGCACTTGGAACACTTCCCCATTAATTGTTCTATCCACCATCAAGTCTGCTGGAAACTTTTGACCCACTAGGGAAAACTCAAGTTCAGGTTGGTAAACTTTTGCAGCTTTCACATAATCAGCACGGCGGTCGTAATATGCAGGATCATCTTCTGGATAGATTTCAATATAGTCCTGAAAGTATCTCATGTTTAAATCCTTTGCCATGTATTGGATGGCGAGGTCTTGTGATGCAGCGTTCATGCTGTAATGGTGGCCCAAGAACAATCCTATAGACACTCCGCCTCCCTTGAATTCATGCTGGTAGTCCTCTGCATTTACGGTGATTTTTTGTATTCCGTCATTGTTACCGCTGTTATCTCCATTGTCGCCTGCTGGATCGTCTGAGGAACAGGATGTCAAACCTGCTACAAACAGGACAGCCAATATTCTCAATGCTTTTTTCTTCATCATATTACTTTTCAGTTTCTATTTCGGTTGATAGAATTCTTAAAAATAAGTTAACCAAAGGATGTAGGCATCCTGTAGCGTACTGGTTTAAAAGCATTTTCATCTTAGGCAAATTAATTCCTTAGGCCGCGCGCTCAACTAAAAAAACAGCTACATGAAATAGGGTGGCACTTTAAGTTCTTCTAAAAGTATATCGCTGATTGAAAATGTTGTTTTGAGTCTTCTTCAACACTAACAGCATGCCTATTCATATGTGATTAGGGTTTTTCCTATTGACAAATAGGATTTTTCCTTAAGACTGATGATTATAACTAACTAGTTTTAAGCATTCTAAATCAAAAAATAAAATCAATGAACTATAAAACTATACCGTCGCTATTAATCCTGTTTATATTTTTTGCAGCAGGCAAGCACGCAACAGGACAATCTACAACGAATGCGGGAGCTATCGCAAAATCAGACGCAGGACAAAATATCGTAATCAGTTCCAGTATAGGTCAGACCTTTTTCTCCATTAATGAGGATGCAAACAACAAAATCGTAGAGGGTGTACAGCAACCCTTGCGGTTTCAAGTGTTATCAGTAGATGACCTCACTTCTGCAGCGCAGAAAGTTGTTCTCCATCCCAATCCGGCTACAACGCACTTTACTCTCAACTTCAAAGAGTGGAACAATACAATGGACTATAAAATTATATCTGTCACGGGAAAAGAAGTGAAAACAGGTAAACTCTTGACAAATGATGCATCAGTACATATATCTGATCTCTCAAACGGAGTCTATTTGCTCTTGCTTCTCGATCAGAATTCTAATTCTCGAACTATCAAATTCATTAAAAAATAAATCCGCATTATGAAACGCAACTACTTTACTTCAATTCTGTCAATCGCTTTTTTTTTGAACTGTGGAAGTTTTTCTATAGCCCAGACTGATGAAGGCTTCAGCTATCAGGCCGTTCTTAGGGACAACAATGGCGACCCCATTCAGAACCAAACAGTTTCACTCAACGTCAGCATCAGAGAACAGTCAGCAAATGGCAACGAGGTCTATCAAGAAGATTTCACGGTCACCACCTCGGACATTGGACTCGTGTCGGTGGTTATTGGGGAGGGAAGTGTGCTTTCGGGCGATTTCTCGACCATCGACTGGTCCAGCGGTCCGCATTTTGTGACTACCAATACAATTGTAAATGGAGGCTCGCCAATTGCTGGTTCGACAAGATTGTTAAGCGTTCCATACGCAAAGTTTGCAGCAGTTTCAGGCAGCACACAAGGTAGCTCTGGCTGGGCATTAGATGGAAACAATATAGATGACACTACTGACTTTCTTGGCTCCACAAACGATGCTGACGTCTCCATACAGCGCAATGGTGTTGAGGTCGCTCGTTTTGATGGTCAGAATGTAAGACTGGGAGAAAACGCCATGGTCAACGCAACAGGGGCACAAAATGTGGCACTAGGAAACAACAATTTAGCCAATACCAGCGGTCAGTTCAATGTTGCGATAGGAGACAATGCGCTTGTCCAGAACACCTCTGGAGATCATAATATAGGTATGGGGTTTGTTGCCTTAAATCAAAATACATCGGGTAATGAGAATATAGCTTTAGGAAATAATGCATTACCCAACAACACAACTGGAAGCCGTAATATCGCTTTAGGTGCCGTTGCTCTTTTTGCAAACACTACGGGAGAGCGAAACGTTGCGATAGGTGGAGACGCGTTGAATTCAAACACAACTGGTTTTGATAACGTGGCGATGGGGCAATCTGCTTTACGTTTGAATACCACGGGAGAGCATAACGTAGCATTAGGCTTCGGTACGCTTGAAAACAACACGACCGCAAGTCGCGCCATTGCCATAGGACTCAATGCACTTAATAGCAACACCGTTGGAGGAGAAAATATTGCGGTAGGTCTGTCTGCACTAAGATTGATGAACGACGGATTTGTGAACGTGGCCCTCGGTGTAAGGGCGTTAGAAAACAACACCTCGGGAAATGAGAATATCGCCATAGGTCTTGAAGCTATGAGCAGCGCGCAGACGACCAGACAAATAGGAATAGGAGTCAATGCGCTGAGAAATGCAACGGCTGCGAGCTTTGATAATATTGCAATCGGTAATGAGGCCTTGTTGAACAATACTGATGGTGGTAGTAACCTTGCCATAGGACTAAGGTCGCTTTTTACAAACATTACCGGCACTAACAACGTTGCGGTAGGAAACGCCTCTCTGGAAAGTAACACAGGCGATGGAAATGTAGGTCTTGGAGTGGGAACTCTTTCAACAAATATAGATGGTAACAACAATACGGCAGTAGGTCTATCAGCCTTGAGACTGAGCACTAGTGCTTCATTTAATACTGCATTGGGTTCTGGGGCAATGGAAAACACAACGACTGGCTTCCTAAATGTTGCTCTTGGCAGCGGTTCAATGATAAATTCAAACGGACTGGGAAATATAGCAGTTGGTCCATCAACCCTATCAGGTGTGCAGAGCCAACAGAACATCGCCATAGGTTTTAGTACCATGCTATCATTAAACGGCAGCGCGGGACCTGCTAATTCTGGCCGCAATATTTCCATAGGCTCTTTTGGAATGGATGCCTTAACTGAAGGAGTGCGTAACGCGAGTGTTGGAAGTGCTGGTTATGGCAGCATGACTACGGGAAACAGAAATACAGGAATCGGGAATTTTCATGGCATAAACCTTCTTACAGGTGAAGACAATACCTTCATCGGTTCCTCGGCGGGAATCAATGTCCAAAATGGAGACAACAACATCTTTATTGGAGCTGGTAGCATAGTCGGTACTGATGAGACTGTCCTACAGGATGTGAGCGACCAACTCAACATAGGCAACAGCATCTACGGTGACTTGAGTACTAATCAGTTTGGTTTTGGCGTTATGACGCCCACGGAGCGTATCGATGCGACTGGAGGGAATATCAAGGCAGACAACTTTATCTCTACAACCACTACTTATCCCGATTATGTTTTTGAGACCTACTTTACGGGCAAGTCAGACTTGAGCAGCGACTACGAGTTCCAAGACTTAAAAACTGTCGAGGAATTTGTAAAAAAGAACAACCACCTGCCCAATATCAAGTCGCACAAAGAAGTTTCTGAAAACGGAATGAACGTGAACATCTCTGAGCTGGTTGTGAAGAGCTTGGAAAAGATCGAGGAACTTTATCTTCACACGATTGCCCAGCAAAAGGAGATTGAGAAGCTTAAGAAGGAACTTAATGATCTAAAAAAGTAGCTTCTTGGTAAATATTCCGCTTTCGCGAAAGCGAATAAAAATAATTCTCTATATAAATAATGGGCCTGATTTCAGATCAGGCCTTTGTTTTTTTACTAATAATACGTATCAAACCAGTTTTAACTCTTCTACGGGTAATCTAGCAGCTCCAATCAAAAATCTATTAGATATGGGATATAATGGATTGCAATATAGATTAGAGTTTATTTGAACCATTATTTGTGGTTTGACCTCTCGCTTTTCAAAAGTTCCTTGGAGCGTTATTATCAATCTAACCGACAGATTATGATCAATGCTATGAATAAATAGCCTTCTTTAACAACCTTATTATTTGAAACTTTTGGCTGGCAAAAACATCTCATAACATAAGGACTGAACCAGTATATGAGTTCTCTAATTAAACCTTTTCAGCAATTGTTAGTCATAAAACTATAATTCCTAAATCTATCATTATGAAAAAACTAGCAATCATCGGTTTATTTCTTTTGCCGCTCGGGATCATTGCCCAGCCTGGTGAGAAAATGCGCAAAATGCCCAGTCCAGAAGTTCAGGCTAAAAAAATGACGCTTGCTCTAGACCTTACTGACAAACAAGAAAAGCAAATAGTCTCGGTTCTTGAAAATCAAAGAAAAGCGCGAGAAGAAAATAAACTTACTCGTGAACAAAGACGTGAGCTGAGTCAAGAAAAGAAAGAAGAGCTTCACGCAACTATGCTGGATCAGCGTATTGCCTTGAAACGAGAAATGAAATCCATCTTGAACGAAGATCAGTACACCCGCTGGGAAAAAATGATGGCTCGAAAGGGAAAAAACAAAATGAAACGCATGAAAAAATGCGTGATCGTAGAGACAGATAGTTTCTAAAAGTCAAAAGCCTTGAGATACGATCTCAAGGCTTTCAAACTTTTTAAGTCCGTATTAATTTGAGATTAAAATCTGTACCCTATACGCAAATGCAGATTTACAACCGCATCATTTTGATCTCTTAATCGTTCTTCAAAATACCTGATATAACCTATCCCGAATCCTACTTCATAATTGAAATGTTGTCCTATGTTACGCCGTAGTCCATAAGTAGGTATCAATTGAAAATCTGGAATGACTCTAATATTATCATTAGAACCGATCTCAAATAAATCAGGTCTCAGAGATGTTTTTAAAGCAATGAAATTTCCGGCGTTACCATCGATCCGTTTTGACTTTCTCAGCCTTCTTTCTAGATTATAATACCACCTAGGTTCAAGAGTAAGCACCGGAACCATTTTAAAATAATCTCCCAGAAACGAGTTGTAGCCAAAAGTGGCGTCCAAGCCAACTTCAGACCTAAGCGCTATTGAATTGGACAGTCTGGATTCATTGTGTACCCAAGCTCCTAGAAAACCAGTTTGGACACCATATACAGATTGTTCTACAGAAGCAATGTTGTTGGATGTATTTTGAGCGTAAGTTTTAAGATTAAATAATATAGCGATTAGTAAAGTCGAATAAAATTTGGTCATGATTGATGTGATAGTTTGAAATAAAAGCTGAAAGTGGTATTACCAAGATTTCACTACTTTTTCAACCGCATCAATTGTTATACCAATATCTTCATTACTCAGCGCATCATTTAAAAAGTAACTTTCAAAAGCACTAGGTGGGAGATAAATTCCCTGCTCAAGCAAGCCGTGGAAGTATTTTTTAAACCATTCGTTGTTACCTTTTGCAGCAGTAGCAAAGTCCACCACAGGCTCATCAGTAAAATGAACGGAAATCATAGAGCCGTATCGATTGATGGTGTAACCCATTCCTTTTTTGGATAGAATACTATCGATTCCTTCGTGCAGTCGCTTTGTTTTCTCAGCAAGGCTATCAAAAATCTCTGGATGGTTATTCAAGTGTGATAACATGGCTATTCCAGCACTCATCGCTAGCGGATTCCCACTCAATGTCCCTGCCTGGTACACCGGTCCAGTTGGCGCGAGATAATCCATGATTTCTTGACGAGCTGCAAAAGCACCTACTGGAAGTCCTCCACCTATAACCTTACCATAGGTTACGATGTCAGCATTCACACCAGTCACTTCTTGAGCACCACCGCGCGCTAGTCTGAAACCAGTCATTACCTCATCAAAAACGAGCAACGCTCCATTCTCATCACATAACTTTCTCAATCCTTCTAAGAAACCTTCTTTAGGAACAATACAACCCATATTTCCTGCGATCGGTTCAATGATGATACAAGCGATTTGTTCTGGATTGTTTTTAAAGATTTCCGCCACTTGATCTAGGTTGTTATAATCGGCGAGGATGGTGTCTTGAGCGGTTCCTTTGGTCACCCCAGGACTATTGGGACTCCCAAAAGTCACAGCCCCACTACCCGCCTGAATCAAAAACGAATCGCTATGACCGTGATAACAACCGGCAAACTTGATGATTTTATCTCTTCCCGTAAAACCGCGCGCTAGTCTTACCGCACTCATGCAGGCTTCCGTTCCTGAATTGACCATTCTTATTTGGTCGACGTTAGGACACATACTCACCGCAAGTTTCGCAATCTGCGTTTCCAGTTCCGTTGGCATGCCGTAAGAAGTTCCTTTTTCGGCGGCAATTTTAACGGCTTCTACTACTGGCTCAAAAGCATGACCTAAAATCATAGGCCCCCATGAAGCGATATAATCAATAATTTTATTCCCGTCTTCAGTATATAGATAGGCACCTTTTGCCCTTTCTACAAAAACAGGAGTTCCCCCAACGGCATTAAAAGCTCTGACGGGTGAATTTACTCCTCCGGGTATATATTTTTTGGCTTCGTCAAAAAGTGCGCTGCTGCGCTGGTAAGTAAATGACATGAAATTATTTTACGGTAAGTACTTGCCCCACTGATAGTGTATTACTGGACAAATCGTTGAGACGTTTCAAATCTTCAACACTTACGTTATAGATTTTTGAAATACGGTAAAGGGTTTCTCCAGGTTTGACGGTGTGCACCGTATCTGCTCGGAGTGGTGGCTGTATCATTTGGTCCTCGACAGACATTGCTTCTAAGGCTTGCGTGTCATATTTATCTAACTCATATCTTTCGATAAGATTAATCAACTTTTCAGGATAGCGACGATCGGTTGCATAGCCTGCTTGTCTAAGACCTCGCGCCCAAGCCTTGTAATCAAGCAAGTTGAGTTGAAAGAGATCCCGATACCTTTTTCTTTCCGTGAGAAACAATGAATGATCGCGATAAGAATAGGTAGCATCATTATAGGTTCTGAAGCACTCCCCTTTGGCATCATCATCGTGATAGATTTTACCACCAGTCCATCCCTTGTGGCACTTGATCCCAAAATGATTATTTGCCTCCTGAGCCAGTCTTGCCCTTCCTGCGCCACTTTCTAGAATACCTTGAGCTAAAGTAATACTCGCCGGTATCTTATATAGTTGCATCTCGCGCATGGCAGCGTCCTTAAAGTCAAGAATATAGTCTTGATTGATATCGCCAGTTGTAGGTTTTGATGGTTTTGGAGTCTCGACTGGAATGGATTCCTTGACCACCTCGGTTTCAGTTTCAGGTTGGGTTTGGGTAACGACTTTTTCTTTTTGAGCTCGTTTCTTAGTGGTAACCACACGCTTTTTACCGCCACACGAGGCAAGCAATAAGGTTACAAACAACAACACTAATATCGACCTAAAGTTCATCCACATAATTGATCAAGTTCCTACCTTTTCTAGCGAGTAACTGATTATAGCCATGCGCCGATTGCAGCCCTCCGGTATGAACCGCTAAAATACGAGTTTTGGCACCAACAGCACCGCTTTTCACTAGCTCTTCCAGCGCATACATCATCTTTGCGGTGTAGATGGGATCGAGTGGGATTGCCGTGGCGTTAAAGTTTTTATTGGTTCCGCTTTCGCGAAAGCGGGAACTCTTTTCAAACCGTGCGTTCATATAATCAATCAGTCGATTATCAGAACGTGCATAACCGCCAAATCTTGTATCGTCGAAAAAATCAAACGCACGATCACCTACCATACTTGCAATATCCCTTTTGAGAAAATCACCTTTTAGCGCGCTAAAAACCATGACTTTTTGATGGGAACCGGCGCTTTTGATGATTCCGGCCGCTGTTCCACCCGTTCCCGCGGCAACTGCGATAACATCATAGGTCTCGAGATCGTGATCGGTAAGGATTTCTTGAGTTCCAAGGACAGCAAGTTCATTAGTTCCTCCCTCTGGAATGCGGTAAAACAAACCGTACTGCCCACTTAGTTTATTGATTTCGCTAGCAACGTTTTTATTGCGGTAGTCTTCGCGATTCAGAAAATGAAACTGCATTCCTTTTTCATGAGCAGTTCTCAGCGTTTGATTCTTTGCAATTGTTTGAGATAAATCTTTCCCCAGTTCCTCGCCCCTAATCACACCTATACTTTCAAAACCCATAATCTGAGCAGCGGCGGCCGTGGCAGAAATGTGGTTGGAAAAGGCACCGCCGTAGGTAAGCAAAGTATGGTGACCTTGCTCTTTGGCTTTATGCAAATTGTATTTGAGTTTTCTAAGCTTATTGCCGCTTACCTCAGCATGCAGAAGGTCTTCACGTTTGATGTCGATAATGATTTCCCGATCTGGAAACTCTATAAATCGCTGATTAACGGCGATCTTGGGATCAAACAAACTACGAGGCTCCATGATAGAATTTTAGAAATGACCACCACTTTCTGTCCGTCATATAATTAAGATCTCTCTCCATCGCATAAGCTTCACGCTCAAAAACAATATTTCTATAAGCCTGATGATGATCATATTTAATTCTCAGTAGCATATAATCAATCCCATACCAGAGATAAAAAAACACGATCAACAGTTCCTTCTGTTGAGCCGCATGAATTTTCTCGTGATTGATAAAAACCTCATCATGAACATCAGTCTCCTGGGAAACCAGCAAAAGAGGAAACAACATCATGCCTCGGTACTTTTTCAAAAATGTAGTTTTAACGATCCACATGCTACAAAAATACCTAATGATTGATCGCTTGACTTGCTTTCCCAAAATTCCAGCAATTATTAGGCAATGCATAATCACATCTCGTATTTTTAACCTATGAAAAAGATCATTCCCGTTGAAGAGGGCGACTATTACCTCACCCCTCAGGGCTATCGATGCTTTACGGAACAATACCACCTCAAGCGCGGCTATTGCTGTAAAAGCGGCTGCAGGCATTGTCCGTACGGTTATGACAAGAGCACGGATACATTTAAAAACAAAAAGGCATGAATGCAGTAATGGAAGATTTTGATTTGGTACGCTTTCGCGAAAGCATCACGACAGGAATCCCCTCTGAACTTCCACCTCCTTATAAATATGACGAGTCCGTAAATCACGCTCCCAAGCGTAAGGCAATCTTAAATCAAGCCGAAGTCAAACTCGCTATACAGAATGCCTTGCGTTATTTTGAGCCCAGGCACCATAACGTCCTTCTTCCAGAATTCAAGGAAGAATTAGAGAAATACGGTCGTATATACATGTACCGTTTTATGCCTAAAGAAGAAATTAAAGCCAGAGACATTGATCATTATCCTGCTAAATCTAAGCAGGCTGCGGGAATCATGCTCATGATTCAGAACAACCTGGATCACGCTGTGGCACAACACCCACATGAACTCATTACTTATGGCGGGAACGGTGCTGTTTTCCAAAACTGGGCGCAGTACCTAATCACCATGAAATATCTGAGCGAGATGACAGATGATCAAACGCTGGTCATGTACAGCGGTCATCCCATGGGTTTATTTCCTTCCCACAAAAATGCTCCACGCTGTGTAGTCACTAATGGAATGATGATTCCCAACTACTCTAAACCAGACGACTGGGAACGCTTCAATGCATTGGGCGTGACCCAATACGGGCAAATGACGGCTGGAAGCTACATGTATATAGGCCCTCAGGGAATTGTTCATGGTACGACCATTACGGTGCTCAACGCTTTCAGAAAAATCAAGAAATCCCCCAGCGGAAACGTTTTTGTAACCTCTGGACTGGGCGGCATGAGCGGTGCACAGCCCAAAGCAGGAAATATTGCCGGTTGCATTACCGTTTGCGCCGAGATGAATCCTAAAGCCGTTAAAACAAGACATGACCAAGGCTGGATAGATGAGGTTATAGAAACCCGTGAAGATCTAGTGAGTCGTATCAAAGCGACTCAAGAAAATAAAGAAGTCGTATCCATAGCATTTTTGGGGAATGTAGTTCATGTTTGGGAAAGCCTTTATGATAACGGCATTGACATCGCCATAGGAAGCGATCAAACCAGCCTGCACAATCCGTGGGCTGGAGGTTATTATCCTGTTGATCTCACTTTTGAGCAAAGCAACGAGATGATGTCTGAAGACCCCATCCAATTCAAAAAAGAGGTACAGCGCAGTCTCAAGCGCCATGTTGCTGCGATCAATAGACATACAGATAAAGGCACTTATTTCTTTGATTACGGAAATGCGTTTTTACTAGAATCCAGTCGAGCCGGTGCTGATATAGAAGGTGAAGATCGCGAATTCAAATACCCTTCTTACGTGCAGGACATCATGGGACCTATGTGTTTTGATTACGGTTTTGGTCCTTTTAGATGGGTTTGCGCTTCTGGAAAAGCAGAGGATTTGCAAAAATCAGATACCATCGCAACTGAAGTGCTACAGAGGCTTTCTCAAGACGCTCCAGAGCGCATTCAGCAACAAATGCAAGACAATATCACATGGATCAAAGGAGCTCAAGAAAACAAATTGGTGGTAGGTTCACAAGCTCGCATTCTCTATGCAGATGCACTCGGTCGTATGGAAATTGCAAAGGCGTTTAACGATGCTATCGCTCGAGGCGAAATAGGACACGTGATACTAGGTCGCGATCACCACGATGTCTCTGGAACCGATTCTCCTTACCGGGAAACTTCAAACATCTATGACGGTTCCCGCTTTACGGCAGACATGGCGATCCAGAACGTAATAGGCGATAGTTTTAGAGGAGCTACCTGGGTCAGCATACACAATGGTGGTGGCGTGGGCTGGGGTGAAGTGGTCAATGGTGGCTTCGGTATGGTAATTGATGGTAGTAAGGAGGCAGAGAAAAGACTTACATCCATGCTTCATTGGGATGTAAACAACGGGATCGCAAGGCGCAACTGGGCGCGAAATGATAACGCGACTTTTGCCATTAAGCGAGCTATGGAAATGAATTCTGATCTCAAGGTTACACTTCCCCATCTCGTAGATGAAGATCTTTTTAAATAAAAATTATAGCGATGATAAAGAAAATTCTCATTTTAAGCGTAGTCCTTACCAGCCTAGTAGGTTGTCAGGCCGTGCGAGTCAACCAAGATTATGCAATAGGGACTGATTTCAGCAAATACAAGACGTTTGCGTATTTCAAGCAAGGGATCGATCAAGCCGATGTCTCTGAACTTGACAAAAAAAGAATATTACGTGCTCTTGATGCTGAAATGCAGCGGAAAGGCTTTGTAAAATCAGAAAATCCAGATATAGTCGTAAGCTTCTTTACCGATGCTCAAGAACGTGTTGATGTATACAACAACGTAGGTTGGGGCTGGGGAGGCTGGGGCTGGGGAGGCTTCGGCTGGGGCTGGGGCAATAACGTCACCACCACTACCGAGGGCGTTCTCTACATCGACTTTATTGATGCCGAGTCCAAAGAGCTGATCTGGCAAGGTATAGGTCGAGCAGCTTTAAAATCTACTCCCGAAGCTAAAGTGGAACGAACTAATGAAATGGTTCAGGAAATATTGATGCAATTCCCGCCGCAACCTAAGAGATAAGCCTCTCCTTAAATTAAGATCATAAAAAATCCCCAGCGTAGACTGGGGATTTTTGAATACTGTCGTTATTGAGATTACTCTTTAACTGCTGCTTCTGAATCAGTTTCAGTAGCTGGCACATCACCTGCTTCTTCATCGTCATCATCGTCTTCTGCGATTGCTGTACGAGATGTTTTGATCATTACCACTACGACTGTGTCAGGGTGCATGATTTCATATTCCTCAACACGCAGATCTTTAACATACTTCTTATGACCGATTTTCATGTTTGAAATATCAATCTTAATGAAGTCAGGAAGGTTACCTGGTACTGCTTTAACTCTCAACTTACGATTGTTTCTTCTCAAAACACCTCCATTAAGAACACCACGTGAAGTTCCCTCAGTTATTACAGGAATTTCCATAGTTACAGGCTTGTCATCAAAGATTTGATAGAAGTCTGCGTGAAGCAATTGCTCCTTTACTGGGTGCCATTGCATGTCTTGTGCAATCGCGTTGAACTTACCGTCTTTACCTAAGTCTATTACTACTAGATGTGCATCTGGAGTGTAGATAAGGTTTTTAAACGCTTTTTCTTCTGCTGAAAAATGTATAGGCTCCTCACCACCATAGATGACACAAGGTACCAATCCAGCATTACGTAGGGCTTTAGTTGCCTTCTTGCCCACGCTTTCTCTTTTAGATCCGGAGATCGTGATTGATTTCATTAGACTTTATTTAGATATTAATTGAAATTACATTATAAAATTACTGGAGATCGACTGGTTGTTCTGCACGCTTTGCATTACACCAGCAAACAAACCAGCACATGATAAAACTCTTATTTTATCGCTTTTTTGCTTGAGTGGGATAGAATCAGTAACGATCAATTCATCAAGTTTAGAATTCTCGATACGCTCGTAAGCATTTCCGGAAAGAATAGCATGCGTACAGATCGCTCTCACACTTTTTGCACCGCGCTCCATCATTACATCAGCGGCCTTTGTAAGGGTTCCTGCTGTATCTACCATATCGTCAACGAGTACAACATTTTGCCCCTCCACATTTCCTATCAGTTCCATATGGGAAATGATATTGGCTTTTTGACGTTGCTTGTAACAAACTACCACATCACTTTCTAAGGTCTTAGAATATGCATAAGCACGCTTAGAACCACCCATGTCAGGTGAGGCAATAGTAAGATTTTCCAAATTGAGACTTTTCAAATAAGGAATAAACAGGCTGCTACCGAAAAGATGGTCCACGGGTTTCTCAAAAAATCCTTGAATCTGATCTGCATGTAAATCCATGGTGATGATGCGGGTGGCCCCAGCACTTTCCAGGATTTTCGCAATCATCTTAGCACCTATCGGAACACGAGGTTTATCCTTACGGTCTTGTCGCGCCCACCCAAAATATGGTATTACTGCGGTGATGTGCCTTGCGCTTGCTCTTTTTGCCGCATCAATCATAAGCATCAACTCCATCAAGTGATCGCTAGATGGATGCGTGGATCCAATAAGAAAAACACGTCTTCCTCTGATCGACTCTTCAAAAGAGGGTTGAAACTCACCGTCGCTAAAAGTCGTAAAATTTACTTGACCCAGTTCTGCACCATATTGTTCTGCTATAGCTCTCGCGAGATCCATGGATTGTCGGCATCCAAATAGCTTTGCGTCTGATAGTGCGTATTTCATGGTCAAAATCTTAGAGTCTTGATTTTAAGGCTGCAAAAGTACAATTATGAAATGAGAATACCGTAAGTAATTTCCGTTTTTAATGACTGGCAGAAAACTATACGGGTAGCTTATTGAAATTTATCGTCTCGAAATAAAAAAGGTATTAAAATTCAAAAAAACTATTATCTTTGCCGCCCGTTTGCAATTCAAGCCTCAGTGGTGGAATTGGTAGACACGTTGGATTCAAAATCCAATGCTTCACGGCGTGCCGGTTCGATTCCGGCCTGAGGTACAAGAAGCTCGACTCATCAAGTCGAGCTTTTTTATTTTTGAAATCATGTATACTGTCTATGCCATAAAATCTCTCATTAGAAACTACATTTATGTTGGCATGTTTTCTCAATTAGAGAAGAGGCTAAACAGACATAATGAAGGCAAAAACAAAACCACCAAACCTTATGCTCCTTTTGAATTGATCTATACTGAAACCTTTGAAACAAGATTGCAGGCCCGGATCAGAGAGAAGTATTGGAAATCAGGAATTGGTAAAGAAAAATTGAGAGAAATGTAGTATTGGCGCGACAGTGTGGCGGTTCGACCTGCCTGCACTTCGGCTTCGCTCAGCGACCACCGGCAGGCAGGTTCCGGCCTGAGGTACAAGAAGCTCGACTCTTAAAGTCGGGCTTTTTTATTTTTGATTTTGCCTGGTGAAATTGAGTATAGCAAAACGAACCGCGTGAATATTTCGCTTTCGCGAAAGCGAAATCATTCTCAAAAATTATCAGATCTAATCGTGGTTTTCCAAAACCTCCATCAACTCATCCTCATCCAAAAATTCAAAATACCGCGCTAGAACCTTAAAATCTGCATTGAGAAAAATCATCGTAGGCGCAACAAACTCACCATCCCGCAAGGCCAGTAATTGGGTAATTTGATGTAATGGCTTGCGAGATTTACCCACTTGATCATTTACTAGAACCTGTCCACTAAAACGTATTTCTTGCCGCGACTCAGCATCAAATCTTACTGCATAGTAATGATCATTGAGTAACTTGATCACATCAGGTTTGTTAAAAACTACCCGATCCATTTTTTTACAGTATACACACCAGTCTGTATAGAAATTGATGAAGACAGGTTTACGCTTTAGCGAAAGCGAGTCCTCCAACTCCTCAAAAGAAATCCACCTCACCTGTTCCGTTTGTCCGAGAGCAACTTGGGCTGGGAGTGCCCAAAGTGATAAGAAAAATAGGACTTTAATCAAAAGTCTCACTATCTCAAAAAGGAATTAGTCATGTTAACAGTTCTAATGATCAATGAAATCTACCAAATTTAATACCTATAAAAAATGTACGTGGTAAGGCTGGCCCATATACATAATCTGAATCTCTTGTGGGACCTGAGTCAAAGTCATCTTGATAGCTGTCAAAAATGTTCTTCACTCCTCCCGTGAGCGTGATCATGAAATCTTCACTAAAATCGATGTGACTTTCAAGCTTCACATTTAAATCAAAGAAGGGATCTACCTCATTTAAAGATAGAAAGCCTGTCTCACTTACTACAAGCGGCACGACCATTTCTCCAGTATAGGTCCCAGTAAGGTCAATGTTAAACTTTTTGCTGGGCAACCAAGTGGCATTGAGATAGCCATAAAAATTAGGTACACGCACGAATTCATTAATAATAATATCTTGCTCACCAGCAACACCGTTACTCTCAAAAAGCACCTGTCCCTCATTATACTCACTACGCTGGAGTGTCCCGCCTAACTGAAATCTCCATTGAGGGTCTGGTGAGATTCCCACTTCAAAATTAGAACCGTACACACGGGCTCGCTCTCCATTACGCACTTCTTCTAGAATACTTCCATTTGCGAGTGTAGCTCCGGTGCTAACTAATGTAAAGGGGTCGTTCAAAGTGGTGTAGAATCCTTCAAGCAAAAAATCCATTTGCAACAAATCCTTAGTTTTTGAATAATTGATGGAGGTTGTGAATGCATTTGAATATTCCGTATCTAGATTATCTGAAAGTATTACAAATTGCGGCTCACCGCCCACGCTAGAAATATGCAGATCTTCATTAAAAGCTTGGGGAGCTCTAAAACCGCGTGCGTAACCACCTCTCAGCCTGATTTCCTCAGTCAGTAAATAGGCTAGCGTCACGCGTGGAGATAAAGCAGTTTGAGTCAAGTCCACATCTCTTGAAAGCTCATCTACCGTATAGGTTCCATCCACATTTATATGGTCAAGCCTAGTTCCCATAAGTGCCGTGAACTTTTTGCTGGGTTTCCACTCGTACTGAGCGTAAATTCCTAAAGAATTTACATTTTGATCAATAGATCGATTATAGCCCGGTATCAGATCCTCTGTTTTTGTAATGTTGTATTCTGCTCCGGTAGTGAGAACATCATCATTTTTAAAAAATTTGGTGTACTGACCACCGTTGACCCACGCTAGATCCTTTGTAGTCCCGAAGGCATTATTTGCCGTCAAGCTATCCTGCCGCGTGCGACCACCTCCTAATCCACCATAGTAACTATCACGATTTGTGTAAGACGCTGAGGTATATAGTTGATATTTTTCAGTCTGATCTTTACTGAAAATTTCATAGTCCACTCCTCCTATAAAGGTATCATGATCCAGTTCCTCCGTTATGTCGGTAAATTGCGGCGCTAGATTGAGTCGATCACCTCCACGTCTATATTCCCGTATCGCGTTTAGATTCATGGAAACTTTACTACGCTCAGTAGGCTTAATAAATGCTCGAGCTCCTACCGTGGTATTGCGTAACTCTACCAATTCTGTAAAGCCATCATCATTAGCATCGTGCTGTTCACGGTTCCTATAAGTTCCGTACAGCGTTATACCACTGCTCAGATCATCAGCAACGGTAGAGGTGTTGAAGGTAACGTTTCTGTCCAGCGACTCACCATCGATAATTGCAAGATTGCTCCCTACCTTCCATGTATTGAGAACGGGATCTTTTGTGATGACGTTTATCGTACCCGCAATAGCATTAGACCCAAAAAGAGCGGATCCACCACTACGTACCACCTCTACCCTTTCAATAATATTTGTAGGTATCTGCTCCAATCCATAAACTCCTAAAAGCGAGGTGAAAACAGGTCTACTGTTGAGCAAGACTTGTGTATAGCCACCATCAAGACCATTCAGGCGTACCTGCGTAAAACCGCAATTCTGACAATTAGTTTCTACTCGCACACCAGGCGCATAACTAAGACCATCTGCCAGCGATAGGGATTGAGTTGCCGTGAGTAGCCTAGGTTTTATGGAGGAAACGATCACGGGAGTTTGCTTGCGCTCAACTCTATTTCTCGTAGCACTTACCACAATATCTTCTAGCCCAAGCGCATCTTCTACAAGATTGAAATTGATTTCCAGATTTTGATCAGAGACAACTACGATTTTTTTTCTTTCCGTGCGATAACCTTGGGATTTGGCAATTAAGATATATTCTCCCGGGTCCAGTTGCAATTGAAAACCACCATCTGCATTTGAAGAAGTGCCCTGATGACCGTTTGCTATGAAAATACTTGCAAATGGTACCGGTCCTTCAGCAGAACTTATTGTTCCGAACACATTTTGACTTTGCGCATTCACCTCGGCACACTGAATGATTAAGATACAAGTCAGCACTAAATACTTCATCCTCGATGATAAAAACATCCCTCTAATTAAAAATTTAGACAAATCTAAATAATTGATCACAATCTCGTAAAACTTGTTTAGAATAGTTTAATAATCTTAGTTTGAATTCTTTTGTAGACATTTCCTAGTTGAGAATAATGCTACACAATTGTTGGGTCCACCAATTAAATTTTTACTTTTATGGGCTTAAAATCCCCTAGGCATGAATGAGCTGCTTTTTTATCTTACAGAAGGTTTTAAGCACGTAGTTGATCTACGCTACAATTCATACGACCATGTACTGTTCTTTATTCTCATGGCCATTCCTTACTCATTTGATCATTGGAAAAAAGTAGTTTACGCCAGCTTTGCATTCACACTGGGACACACGCTGTCCATACTTCTGGCCACCTATAATTTGGCATCTGTAAACGCTGCTTATGTGGAGTTTTCAATTCTGGCGACTATATTGGTGACCGCAGTCTACAATATTTTTAGAGCTGGAAAAAACCCACCTTCTGGCACGAACTGGGTGATTTTAATTCTGACCTTATTTTTTGGATTGATTCACGGATTGGGATTTGCAAGTACTTTTAACATGTTGGCCTCTGGTGTGGAGAGTAAATTTTTATTAGCTCTTGAATTCGCTATCGGTATTGAACTCGGTCAGTTGTTGGTGATATTTATAGTATTGCTATTGGGATTTCTAGCGACACGATTGATTAGGTTGGCTAGACGTGATTGGAACCTAGTGGTGTCATCCATAATATTAGGATTGGTACTTCCGTTACTTTTTGAACGATTCCCTTTTTAGAAGCTTGATTAGAGGTTAATTTTATAAATCACAATCTGGTTTGTTGTAATACCGCTTTCGCGAAAGCGAGATCACCACAAGCTACCTACACAAAATGACTCCACAAGAGATAAAACAACATAAATACGACACGGCTTACATGCGGATGGCACTCGAGTGGGCTAAGCTTTCCCACTGCCACCGTAGACAGGTAGGGGCGCTAATCGTTAAGGATCGCATGATTATAAGTGATGGTTACAATGGCACACCCAGCGGTTTTGAAAATCCTTGCGAGGATCAGGAAGGCCAGACGAAATGGTACGTATTGCACGCCGAGGCCAATGCCATTCTCAAGACGGCTGCCTCTACCCAAAGCTGCGAGGGAGCTACTCTTTACATAACCATGTCGCCCTGTAAGGATTGCAGTAAACTTATCTACCAGAGTGGTATAAAACGTGTTGTGTATCTTGAGGCGTACAAGGATGACAGCGGTTTGCAATTTCTGGAACGCGCTGGCCTCAAGATTCAACAACTTACTGATCTCTAGATGAAAAAAAGCTATATCTACTTTCCCTTATTTCTGAGCATCTTTTTTGCACTAGGCATCTATTTAGGCAGTCTCTTGCAGGAGGTGACCTATGGGAATGGGATCATAGCCAGCAACAATGTAAAAAAGCAAAAACTCAACAGGCTCATAGACCTGATCGATCAACGCTATGTCGATGAAATCAATACGGACAGCATTGTAGATGTGACGGTAAATGAAATCATGAGCAATCTCGATCCACATTCAGTATACATACCCAGCGATATACTGGAAGATGTGGATAACAATATGCGTGGAGATTTTGTAGGGATCGGAATTCGCTTTTTTATGACCAACGATACGATATCTGTCATCAATGCCATAGAAGGTGGCCCCAGCGACAAGGCTGGCATCATGGTGGGAGATAAAATCTTATACGTGGACGGGCAGCCACTATTCGGCGCTGATAAAGTTTCTACTGATGCTTTGAAAGGAGACATGGGTAGCAAAGTTGTTCTAGGAGTTTTGCGACCGGGAGATGAAAAGGTTTTAAATATTCCCGTCACTAGAGATAACGTGGCTATCGTTAGTATCGATGCCAGCTACATGATTTCCGACAAGTTAGGTTACATAAAAGTCAATCGATTTGCAGAAACCACAGAAGATGAATTTAACGCAGCTGTCAAAAATCTCAAAAGTAAAGGCGCTGTGGAACTCGCCATAGATCTGAGGGATAATCCAGGAGGCGTGCTAGATGCCGCTATCGCCATGGCCGATGAGTTTCTCGAAGATGGAAAACTTATTCTTTTCCAGAAAGACCGAGATGGAAATCGTAAAAACAGCTATGCTACGGATACGGGACGCTATGAGAACAAACAAGTCTATGTTCTAATTAATGAAAATAGTGCCAGTGCCAGCGAGGTGGTTGCTGGGGCTTTACAAGATAATGATACCGGTACAATCATAGGGAGAAGGAGTTTTGGCAAGGGTCTTGTTCAGCAAGAAATGAAGCTGGGTGATGGAAGTGCAGTACGACTTACCATTGCGCGCTATTATACGCCTACTGGCAGATCCATACAACGCCCTTATGATGACGGTAATGAAAGTTATTTTAACGAGTACATCGATCGTTACAACAATGGTGAGCTGGAAAGTGCCGATAATATTGAGGTCGACGATTCGCTTAAAAAGGTGACCCCTGGCGGCAAAGTTGTTTATGGAGGTGGAGGCATCATACCAGATGTTTTTGTACCTAGCCCTAGTGGATACATTGCTCAGACTCTAGATTATTTCGGCCGTACGGGATTTGCTGATCGTTTTGTCAATGAATTATTGCAAAGAGATGAGTTTCTGTATTTGAGAGATATTTCTCAAGACGAATTCATCAATGAGTTTGAGATACCTGAAAATGTTATGGGTGAGTTCATCTCTTTTTCTCAATTGTACAATACTAGTATCAAATTACCGGGTTATCGCGATGAAATTGTGACCATATTGAAATCCTCAATGGCAGAGCAATTGTTTGACACAGAACTTAAAATTAAAATTCTGAATAAAGAAGATGCGATGATTGAAAGACTTCTTGAACTCAGTAAAAAACAATAATGCGCGTATTACATCTGGACAGCAATCATGAGATACTAGCTGCAAAGCTGGAAGAAGCCGGTTTTGAAAATGAATTTGACTTTAAAAGTTCTAAAAATCAGATCGAGGAGAAAATCAATTCTTATAATGGACTTATTATCAGGAGTAGGTTTCCTCTTGATCAAGGGTTTCTTGAAAAGGCTAAAAACTTAAGATTTATAGGTCGTGTAGGAGCCGGGCTGGAAAATATAGACCTCAAGGCTGCAGAAGAATTAGGCATAGAATGTTACAACGCTCCTGAGGGAAATAGAAATGCAGTAGGAGAACACGCCCTAGGCATGCTACTTTCTTTATTCAATAAATTAAATAGCGCTGATCGAGAAGTTAAAAACGGTATCTGGCGCAGGGAAGAAAATCGTGGAATCGAGCTGGAAGGTAAAATTATAGGCCTCATAGGTTATGGGAATATGGGGAAATCTTTTGCTCGTAAGCTTTCTGGCTTCGACTGCAAGGTGATCTTTCACGACATCAGAGACGGTTTGCAAAATGAATATGCCACACAGGTAAACCTAGAAGAGCTTCAAGAAAAAAGTGACGTGATCAGTCTACACACACCACAAACTCCTCAAACGATTGGGATGATTGATGCCGAATTCATAGAGCAATGCGCAAAACCATTTTATCTGATAAATACGGCAAGAGGTAAAAGTGTGGTAACTCAAGATTTAGTGGAGGCACTAGAGTCAGAGAAAGTTCTTGGAGCTGCGCTCGATGTATTGGAATTTGAAAAAGCTTCCTTTGAATCTTTTTTTCAAACAGCATCAGGAGAGAGCTCGATGCCTGAAACTTTCAAAAAGCTGATCACTATGCATAATGTGACTCTATCACCCCATGTGGCAGGCTGGACCGTAGAATCAAAATATAAGTTAGCAGAAACTATCGCTTCAAAAATTATCAAGCACCACAAACCGAAATCATGAAGAGAGTCAAGGGAATAGGCGGAATATTCTTTAGATGTAAGGATGTCCAGAAAACTAAAGAATGGTATGCTAAGCACCTCGGTCTCAATACAGATGATTACGGTTGTACATTCTGGCTACCTCATCTCGATGAAGAAGAAGTTTCTAGTCAACAATGGAGTCCCTTCAAGAACAGCACAGATTATTTTGGAGATTCTGGTCAAGAGTTCATGGTAAATTATAAGGTTGAAGATCTAAAGTCACTTTTAGATACCTTGAAAAAGGAAGGTGTGACAGTTGTCGGAGAAATGCAACGGTTTGACTATGGGGACTTTGGTTGGATCCTCGATTGTGATGGACGGAAGGTGGAATTATGGCAACCTAAGAATGAGCACTTATTCATCTAAGTTACACTCATATAATCATCTTATTTTCAGATAAATAATTGCTTTAATGTTATCATTTATCCGTATTCTTGTAACACAGGGACATGTTAACTTAACTTTGCGTTAACATTAAACCCAGTCCCCCAATCCAATATGAAAATCTTGGTCTTAGGTTTAGATGATGCCTACTTTGCTCCCATGTTACGTGGCTTCTTAAACTATTATTTACCGAAAGAATGTAATCTCTTCTCGGGAAAGAAGGATCACGTACCTACAGATCTTACTATTGAACTAATGGAAGATGTGGGGATTGACATAAGCGAGCGACTTTCTAGACCAGCTGGCGAAAAAAGTATTATAGATTTTGATCTTATAATTACCACCACGGTAGCGGCAAAGCACTATTTAAAAACTTTAAACCTCTCTGATAGCATCAATGTACGTAATTTAGATTATCAGCTTGACGAGGGCTTAACTGGCAAAGCTTTCAAAAAACACTTGAAAAAAGCTCGCAAGCAATTACAGAAGTTTGGTGAGCAGTTACTGGAAGAATCAATCTGCTGATTACTCCCACTTGTAATCCAGCGGCAGCATTCCAGAGAGATTAAGCTTACCTATAAAACCGCCAAATCTGATTCCTTTAGGCGTCAAGCAGTTGCCATACTCATCTAAAATAATTTTCTGATTTTCAGATAGCTGGAAAAATGATTGACTGTTTTCTCTACCTATGAGAATATACTCTGACTCCCTAAAAGACACTTCATACACATCCCCTACCTTGCGTACTCGCACATGTTCTGAGATTTCTACTGCCTGACGATCAAACGCTAAGTGATAGCGTTCTTTTTCTAACCTTTCATTCACAAGGTCTCTATAAAACTTCATTTCAGAAACCTCGTAGAGACGCTTTCGATTGCGTTTTCTCTTACGTTCAGAAGGTTTTTTTTCTTCCATCTCTGAGAAAAAGGTAGAGATCTCCATATATGCAGATTCTGGTTTGTGCGTAGGCAAATCAAAAGCGCCATCCACAACCATTACCCTAATTAGGTTAAGGTCTAAAGCTTCAAATTGTACTTCAAACTCACTTATGTCGCAAGCGATATTATAGCCCAAAATCTTGTTTTGAACATAAATGGTACGGTCAGACCAAGCGCTCAGTACATTCGTTTGAGGATTGAACCGCAATTTGACATCTTCTAAGTTTTGAATATGACACTCCTGAGCTGCAGGAACTCGACCCAGAAAAAATTGTTTGAAATAATGTTCTTTTTTCTGTCGCGACCAGTCATCATTTGCGATGTAGACCGTATCTAGTTCATCTGGTTTTTCTAGTAATTTGATCAAGTTCAAGTCAGCGGTCAGCGGGTCATCAATAACAAGCTTCTCATATCCCATTATTCTAAAAACAAGCGGTGCAACCACAGACTCTGGATAATCGATCTCAAATCCCCCCTCAAAACCAGTCACTACTCCTATTGAAGTTCCCGAAAGGTAAACCGCCACACTTGGTATGGGCTCGCCATCTTTTGCATTCACGACTTTACCTGTAAGAGTGGTTTGTCCAGAAACGATTAAAGAGAAAAGTAGAAAAATGGTTGTTGCTAATCCCGCTTTCGCGAAAGCGTAACATTCTAAAAACTGAATTGGTTTCTCAAAAACCAGATTACTCGTTCTGGCTACCATTTTTAGATTTAAAATACTTGGATTCCATCTCAGCCTGAAACTCTTCCATAACCGGTTTGACGGTACTTTCAGGAAGATCTGCGATTCTTATATACATGAGGCCGTCAACAGAATTATTGAATAAAGGATCAACATTGAACGCCACAACCTTTGCATTCTGCTTTACGTACTTTTTGATCAACACGGGCAATCTCAATTCATTAGGCTCTAGTTCGTCAATCAACCGGTCGAATTTATTCAGGTCTGCCTCGCTCTCATCAAAAATGAAATCCTTGTCAGCATCTTCAAGTTTAACCCTAAAATCTTTTTTTGGCTTGACGTATTGAGCTATGTAAGGATCATAATAATTACTTTTCATAAACTCGATCATGAGCGATTTTGAAAAGTTGGAGAACTTGTTACTGATGCTCACACCACCTATTAAGTATTTATGTTTAGGAAATCTAAGCGTACAATGCACGATCCCTTTCCAAAGCAAGAACAACGGCATGGGCTTTTGTTGATATTCTGCAATGATAAAGGCACGCCCCATCTCAATGGATTCACTCATCATTTTATGCAGCTCCCCATCAAACCGAAAAAGTTCATTGAGGTAAAAACCATCAATGCCGTGATCTTTATAGATCTGCTCTCCCATTCCCATGCGATACGCACCAGCAATCTTCTCTGTATCCTTATCCCACAAAAACATGTGATGATAATACTCATCATACTTATCAAGGTCAATGGCATTATTAGTACCTTCCCCTATGGCTCGGAATGTGATCTCCCTCAACCGACCTATTTCCTTTAAAATATGAGGAATGGCCCTGCTTTGCGATAAAAAAACCTCATAATTCTTAGAGATGAGCAACCTCTTGTCATTTTCTCTCAACTTTTTCACCTCTTCCACCATCGATGAGGCATCTCCACTCGCCACAATTTTTTTAGGAGGCTTTGGAATTTTGATGTTTTTAGGAATATCGGTCAGTCTTTTGACTTCCTTATCATAGGGCTTGGCCAGTAAATAGGTTTTTCGCCTTAAAAAGTCCGTAAATGATTGAAGATCTTCGTGTTCGTCCTGTGCTTTGACGGTTATAGGGTTTCCTATACGTACTTTGATCACCCTACGTTTTTGAGAGAGCAGCTCGCTGGGCAATTTTGCTGTGCGCAGGGTATCCGATAATTTGGCAAGGCGGTAGAACATCTTACTGTTCTTAGCGTGAAAATAAATAGGGATCACGGGCACATTTGCACGTTGTATCAATTTCATCGCGCTTTCTTCCCAATCCTTATCAATGATCAACTTCCCATCGCGATAAGTACTGACCTCTCCTGCTGGAAAAACACCCAGCGGTAAATCATTTTTCAAATGCCTGATCGCCTGTATAAAGCCAGTAGTAGATGATTTAGCATCCTTATGCTCCTCAAAAGGGTTGACAGGCATGATATACGGCTTCAACGGTTCGATCCTGTGCAATAAAAAATTAGCTATAATCTTGAAGTCAGGCCTACGGTCTAGAAGTAATTTCAACAATAAAATTCCATCTACACCACCTAGAGGATGATTTGAAATGGTAATGAATCCGCCTGTCTTGGGAATACGTTTCAAATCCTCTTCAGGAATCTCAAATTCAATTTGCAGATCGTCCAGAAGTGCATTTAGAAATTCCAGATCTGTTTTATCCTTATGTCTATTGTAAATGCGGTTGAGCGTAGAAATACGCAGAAGCTTCATCAAAGACCAGCCTCCCATAGTTCCTAAAAAACCATAGCGATCGATCTTAATGGCACTTGCGATTTCCTTTGCGTTGACTAACCCCATTTCTTATTAAGTATTCTCAAATATAAACCAATTTATACCGTATCGTTTTTAAGAATAAGCTGCAGCGTCTCCTGCGTGAATTGCTTTAATATGACTTCGTTTGTACTAGCTAGTTTTTGAACGCTCTCATCATCATAATGTCGTACTGTATATAAAGAGACATTGGGAATAGTACTCACTTTATAGCGAGCTGCTAATGCTTCAACTAATTCATCGATCTTCTCATATTTGTCTTCTACACATAATGAAAAGCTGATCGCACTATTTTGCAACAATCCCACTTGAACTTTATAGGTATTAAGCTCATCAAAAATATCTGATATATTACGCTCCCCAATAAAGCTAAAATCACGAGCTGCTATACGCAGGTAAATCATGTTTTTACGCACGATGAAGCAAGGCATGTGTGGCACGAGACTATCTTGATTTTGAATCACGGTGCCGTGCGCTTCGTGATCCACAAATGATCTCACCTTTAAGGCAATTTTCTTTCCTTGGAGCGGTTGCAAAGTTTTTGGGTGGATAACAGATGCACCGTAAAAAGCAAGCTCTATCGCCTCGCTGTAAGGCATACTCTCAATCAATGTAGTCTCCTCAAATTCTCGCGGGTCTGCGTTCAAAACACCGGGTACGTCTTTCCAGATAGTCACAGCCTCTGCATCAAGGCAGTTTGCCAATATCCCAGCAGTATAGTCACTCCCTTCTCGACCCAGCGTGGTGGTCAATCCATTTTCATCGCTACCTATAAACCCCTGAGTGAGAAAAAACTTGTTTTTGCAATTTTCGGTTATTGCCTTCTCGCTCTTTTTCCAGTCGACGCCAGCATCTCTATACTTATGATCTGTACGGATCAAGCCTCTTGCGTCCATCCACTCTACGTCCAGTCCACATGCGTTTAGATAAGCCGCTACAATCTTCGTACTCAGCAATTCTCCATAACAAACAGTCTGATCATAGATAAAGCTATAATTTTTGCTTTGGTTACGGAGCAGGGTGCCCTTTAGGGATTCCAGAAGTCCATTTATGGTGTTGATGATTCCGCTTTCGCGAAAACGTAACCCACAATCCTCTCCTTGATCATTTGCAAACTTCTCCAGACCACGTACCACATTCAAGTGATATTCTAACAAATCATCGATTTTATTGAGGTATTGAGAGTCATCATTGCGATACAATGCAATCACCTCCTCCAAAGCGTTTGTAGTCTTGCCCATGGCGCTAACGACTATGCCTAGATCAAGAGTGTTTTGAGCTTTAATGATTTGGCAAACGTTTGCCACGCTGGCGGCATCTTTAACTGATGCTCCACCAAATTTATAAATATTCATAATTGAGATACATAATTTTTGAGTGCGACTTCATTCATCTGGGCGATGTTCCATTGCGTATCGACCACAGCTCCTGTGCTCTCATAAAAATCAATCGCATTTTTATTCCAGTCCAGAACAACCCATTCCACACGCCGTACCTTTTTGCTGTAAGCATGTTTCATAACGGCACTATACAAGGCTTTACCCACACCCTTGCCCCTTAAGCTTTGAGTAACTATAAGATCTTCTAGATGGATCGTAGGCCCTTTCCACGTGGAGTATCTCGGGTAACAAAGTGCTGTGCCTTGCACCACTCCGTCGATTTCGCCCACAAAACAAGTGAATAGCGGTTGCTCTGCTGTCAAACCGTCAATCAGATCTTGTTCTATGACTTCTACGGCATCAGGTTCATTTTCAAATGTGGCAAGTTCTTGGATGAGCTCCAGCACGCGTTTCATGTCTGCAGCTACTGCTTCTCTGATTATTAAATCCATTTTCAAACTTAAGCTAACAAAAGTCTGAATTATCTAGAAGGATTTCAAATAAGATAAGGTGTTTTTCAGATTTAGTACTTTAAAACTTCTTCAATTTTTCTCTTCACTTTCTCGGTACTTGGAATCATCGTTTGTTCCAGTATGCTGTTTAACGGTATGGCAGGCATATTTTCTGAGCCTATGAGCATGACCGGCGCATCCAGTTCTCTAAAACATTCTTCTTGAATGCGGCCCTGTAGACCTCTAGAGAATCCGTTATCACTGGGCTCTTCTGTAACCACGAGACATTTCCCACATTTCTTGACACTTTTGAAGACCGTCTCATAATCTAACGGATGTAAGGTACGCAAATCCACGATCTCAATCTGATCTTGCAATCCCAATTCTGCACTTGCATTCATAGCCCAGTGTACGCCCATTCCATAAGTGATTATCGACAGAGTTTCGACATCTTCTTGTTTCCAAATTTCTTGGAGCACCCATGCCTTACCAAACGGTAGAACGTAGTCTGCTGCAGGTTCCATGCTCGTAGCTCCTTTAGTTCCTGGCACTTTACTCCAATACAATCCTTTGTGTTCAAATATCACCACTGGATTTGGATCATGGTATGCTGCTTTCATGAGTCCCTTGAGATCGGCACCATTTGAAGGATACGCGATTTTAAGACCGCGTATGTTAGTAACTACACTTTCCACAGAGCTGGAATGGTAAGGCCCACCACTCCCGTACGCTCCTATGGGAACTCGCAATATCATGGAAACCGGCCATTTCCCATTGCTTAGATAACAAGATCTAGAGACCTCTGTAAATAATTGATTGAGTCCCGGCCAGATATAATCCGCAAACTGTACTTCAACTATAGGTTTCAATCCCACGGCACTCATTCCCGCGGTAGAACCCACGATAAATGCTTCTTGAATAGGCGTGTTGAATACTCGATGATCACCAAATTTCTGCGCAAGTGTCGCTGCCTCACGGAAAACACCTCCCAGTCTACCCCCCACATCCTGACCGTAAAGCAAACATTCAGGGTGTGCTCGCATTAACTCTTCTATGGCAAATAGGGCACAATCTACCATCACGACTTTTTCGGCTCCTTCTGGTGATCGCTCGCCTTTTTCTTCTGTAATTTCTGTGGGTGCAAAATCGTGGGTAAATAGATCTTCTGGTGATGGGTCGGGTTGCTCGATAGCTCGGTCTAGGTCCATTTTGACTTCCGCTTTCGCCTGAGCGAGCATCTTATCAAGCTCTTCGTCAGTAAAACCGTTATCCACCATCAATTTTCGCATTATTGGGTACGGATCACGGGTGCGTGCCTCGTCCAGATCATCTCGGTAAAATTCCATGCGCACTCCACTAGTGTGGTGGTTCAATAGTGGCACCGTAGCGTGAACCAAAAAGGGACGTCGCTCCTCCCTGATGGTCTTAATCACTCGACAAAGTGCCTCATAACTCTCCTCAAAATCAGTCCCGTCAATGGTAACCGCTTCAAGTCCATGAAATCCCGCTGCATACTCATAAGCATTTTGAGCGCGAGTTTCAGCAGCATTTGCGCTGATGTCCCAACCGTTATCCTGAACTAAATACAAAATAGGCAATTGCTTCAAAGCAGCCATTTGCATAGCCTCAGCAATTTCACCTTCGGTAACGCTGGCGTCGCCGAGAGAACAGAGAACGACTGGCAATTCTGAAGCCTGATCCCGATAGCTATCTGGACTGAATTCTGAGTTAGCATTCTCTTTATACCAAAACCCCATCGCAGCTCCTGTAGCTGGTATCGCCTGCATTCCTGTAGCGCTGGACTGGTGTGGGATTTTAGGTTTGTCATTGTCCCTCAGAGACGGATGCGAGTAATAAGTGCGCCCTGCTGAGAACGGATCATCTTTCTTTGCCAGAAGTTGCAACATCAAATCATAAGGCGACATACCTATTCCCAGAAGCATGGCATCATCCCGATAATAAGGGTAGGCATAATCTTGCGGTTTTAGATGCATAGCCGCAGCGGTTTGTATCACCTCATGACCACGACTCGTGGCATGTACATATTTTGAAACAAGCTTGAAGTTTTCCTCGTAGAGTTCTGCCATGGACATGGCAGTTATTAGATTTTTATATGCTTTTTCTAAAACTTTCTTTTCCATGATTTTCTATCAAATTTTAATGAAAATGCTCTACAGATTCTAGATTATCTGCAACTCTTTTAAGGAAACTCCCACCTAGATAACCATCTACGACTCGATGGTCAAAACTTAATGAGAGCATCATCATGCTGCGTATCTCAATGCGATCCTCACCTTCTTCGGTGATTACTTCAGCGCGTTTTTTTATGATTCCAGTAGCGAGAATTGCTACTTCTGGCTGGTTGATAATGGGAGTACCCATAAGTGATCCAAATGTTCCCACGTTTGAAATGGTAAATGTGCTCCCCTTGATGTCATCGCCGCCTAATTTATTCTCCCGTGCGAGAGCGGCTAGTCGGTTTACTTCTTTAGCAAGTTCTGGAAGTGATAGTTTATCAGCATTTTTAACGACTGGAACGATCAAATTACCGCTGGGCAGCGCAGTAGCCATTCCCACATTGATATCATCCTTGACTATAATATTCTTGCCATCCAGACTGCTATTGATCATAGGGAAATCCTTAATCGCATCTCCGACGGCTTTTATAAATAATGGTGTAAAGGTCAATTTTGTGCCATTTTTCTCCAAGAAGTTGGTTTTTACGCTTTCGCGAAAGCGTACCAATTCCGTTACATCGCACTCAACATAAGCGGTAACATGAGGGCTGGTATGCTTACTGTAAACCATATGATCAGCAATCATGCTGCGCATGCGATCCATTTCAACAATGCGCCCTTTTCCTTTATCTAAATTTAATTGAGGAATACTGTAATGATTTTTATCATCGCTTTGCACAGCCTGAGCAAATTGGTGCGGTCGACCCTCTTCCAAATATTGAGCTACATCACTTTTGCGCAGTCGCCCATCTTTACCGGTTGCGGGTATGCGAGCAAGCTCCTCGTAGGAAATATGGTTTTTGCGCGCCATCGCATCTACAAGCGGACTTACAAACAAATTATGACTTACAAAGGCCGTAGGCGGAGTGTTAGTCTCTGAGGCTGAGTAAGTTTTTTTAGTGGCTGACTTTTTTTGAGATTTGACATTTTCCAGGCCACCTACTTCTTTGATTTTGGTATCGACCTGCTTTTCGTCTACTGTTTTAAGACCACCAGATTTACCTAGTTTCAATTTAGCCACGGGTGCGCCTATTTTTACGACACCCCCACTTTCTGCCAAGTGTTTAACCATGTTTCCAGCGGCGGGAGCAGGCACCTCGTTATCCACCTTATCTGTTGCGACTTCAAGCAATATATCGCCCTCTTCAAAATCTTCACCTTCTGAAACTAACCAATTGATAATGGTTCCTTCTGTTATGCTTTCTCCCATCTTAGGGAGTACAAAATCTGTCAAATCTGCCATGGCTTAAAATTACAAAAACTAACGGTCGTTAGTCAAAAAATCATGCTATAATAGCCTATAGTAAAAACCTCATGGATAACTAATTGTTCTACACTAAAATAAAAAAAGCAGGCTCGGGCCTGCTTTTTAATGATTTCAAAATATTCTAGTCTCTTGTGAGCTTTTTATATCTGATGCGTTTAGGAGTAACATCACCTAGCCTCTTTTTCTTGTTCTCTTCATATTCAGTAAAACTACCTTGAAAAGAGTATACCTGACTATCCCCTTCAAATGCTATTATGTGCGTACAGACACGATCCAAGAACCAGCGGTCGTGCGAGATAATCACGGCGCAACCTGCAAAATTCTCCAGTCCTTCTTCTAGGGCTCTGAGCGTATTAACATCTAGATCGTTAGTAGGTTCATCGAGTAGCAACACGTTCCCTTCCTCCTTCAAGGTCATGGCGAGGTGCAGTCTATTGCGCTCACCACCTGATAGTGCAGCTACCTTTTTATTTTGTTCAGAACCAGAAAAATTAAATCTACTCAAGTAAGCACGAGAATTAACCATTTTGCCACCCATCATAACCATATCCTGTCCATCTGCAAAATTCTCCCAAATAGATTTTTCTGGATCTATATCTGAATGCGATTGATCTACGTAAGCCAACTTAGCAGTTTCACCTACGGTAAACGAGCCAGAGTCCGGTTCAACTTCGCCCATAATCATTTTAAAAATTGTGGTCTTACCAGCACCATTGGGACCTATGATTCCCACTATGCCGTTTTGAGGCAAGATAAAATTCAGATCTTCATAAAGTAGCTTGTCTCCAAAAGCTTTACTTACTCCCTTGGCCTCGATAACATTTGTTCCTAAACGAGGACCGTTCGGGATGTAGATCTCCAGCTTTTCTTCTTTTGCCTTTTGATCTTCATTCAAAAGTTTGTCGTAGTTGTTAAGACGCGCTTTTTGTTTCGTTTGACGACCTTTGGCTCCTTGTCTTACCCAGTCCAGTTCTCGCTGTAAAGTTTTACGACGTTTTGATTCTGTCTTCTCTTCTTTTTCCAGTCGATCGCTTTTTTGTTCTAACCAGCTGCTATAATTTCCTTTCCATGGAATACCTTCTCCTCGATCAAGTTCAAGGATCCATCCGGCAACATTGTCAAGAAAGTAACGGTCGTGAGTAACTGCGATTACAGTTCCTTTATATTGTGCAAGATGTTGCTCTAACCACAGTACCGATTCCGCATCCAGGTGGTTAGTAGGCTCATCTAGTAGGAGAATTTCCGGTTGTTGTAATAACAATCGACATAAGGCCACCCTGCGACGTTCACCTCCAGAAAGATTTTCGATTTTGGCATCAGCTGGCGGAGTGCGTAGGGCATCCATCGCAATTTCAAGTTTGGTATCTATTTCCCAAGCATTTAAAGCATCAATTTTATCCTGCAACTCAGCCTGCCTGTTCATGAGCTTTTCCATCTTGTCAGCATCTTCATAAACCTCCGGAAGTCCAAAATCATCATTGATTTTGTTATATTCATCCAGTACTGCGACGGTTTCAGCCACTCCTTCTCTAACTATCTCCATCACAGTCTTAGAATCATCTAACTCAGGTTCTTGAGCAAGATATCCAACTTTGTAACCGGGTAAGAAATGAATGTCTCCTTGATAATTTTTCTCGATGCCCGCAATGATCTTGAGCAAGGTAGATTTACCAGATCCGTTAAGACCAAGGATTCCAATTTTTGCACCATAGAAAAAACTAAGGTGGATATTCTTTAAAACTTGTTTTCCTGTGCTCTGATAGGTCTTCGATAGACCTGACATGGAAAATATAACTTGTTTGTCGTCACTCATGCGATCAAATTTTCGCTTTTAATAAATTATACAAATTGTTTAGAGACTCTTCTTGATATCGCTTTCGCGAAAGCTTGACAGCGTCTATCCCCTCGATTAATATAAGTAAACCTTTATTTGTTAGAGAAACGTCT
Source organism: uncultured Flavobacteriaceae bacterium (assembly GCA_964631155.1). Taxonomy (GTDB): domain Bacteria; phylum Bacteroidota; class Bacteroidia; order Flavobacteriales; family Flavobacteriaceae; genus Nonlabens. The sequence continues at coordinate 659 of CAZVYO010000008.1, read as the reverse complement.
TTGAGCTCTGAAAACCTAAAACCAAACGTTTTACTTCCGACTAATTTAAAAGTTACACCATACTTATCGTGTGAGATCAAATTACCAGTAGTAAAAGTACTAGAACTTAAACCAAAAAAACACCCTATACCTAATATAGCAGACAAATAATAATAAAGGGGATGTAAGGTTAATGACCAGAAAATCAGAGCCAGAACTATGAAAAAGATACCCAAGCCTACTAAAGTCTTATATCTATTAGAACTGAGATCTTGAATTCTGATTGACTCAGGCATCACACTCTTCCTTTCAAAGCGTTAAAAACCCATGCTACTGCAAAAAATCCTACACCTACCGCTGCAAATCCGTAACCAGCAACTTCCTGGTACTTAAACGCGCCGAGTGCAATCAAGCCTAATCCTACAATGATCATAATCAAAGTTGCCCAGCCTAAAACTCCGTTTTTATTTAATGCCATAGTTATTTGAAAGAAAAACAAAGATACTGAACTATTGAAACAAGAAATAGTCCATTTAAAGGCAAGTTGAGGCTACAGAAATGAAAAAATAGTCAAAAGAGCCGAATTGAAAGAAAAGAATTTTGGGAGATTGATATTTATTAATTGGAGAAAGAGATGCTAGAATTGGTATCCAATAAAAAAAGCCCCCACCGTAAGGTGG
>CAZVYO010000007.1:0-159658 GCA_964631155.1 uncultured Flavobacteriaceae bacterium | reverse complement strand
TTTCGCGAAAGCGGTAAGCATCTACCCAAATCCCGTAACAGGTGATGTATTGAATGTCTCGGGTCTGCAAACCGGAGACGTGGAAATCACAATCACAAACATGCTGGGACAACGCGTGGTCGAGACCAAGGAAACTTCTAGAAATGGCCTGGTTGCCATTGCTGGGGTAAACAGCTTTAAGACTGGGATCTACCTAGTAACCATCTCGCAGGGTGAGCAATCGACATCCAGAAAGATTGTGATTAAATAAAATTAAAAACTTGATTGTTTGGGAACCGTGATCTCATTAAGGTCACGGTTTTTTGTTTATAGACATAATAAGTATTCATAATTTGATAAATTCACACTTTTGCCTCTAACGTCGACAAGCCTAGCCAACTGCGCCGAAGTGGCTACGAAGGCTGCATGGCGACAGTAGGGAGTTAAAAACATATCTTCAATATTCAAAAATTATGAGAAAGACACTTTCAATTATCCTTTTTATCGCTGTTATATGCAGTACTGCCGCTCAAAAACTCAACCTCAAGCAGATAGATCGCTTTATACAAAAAGCTCAAACGGAGTGGGATGCGCCTGGATTGAGTGTTGCTATAGTAAAGGATGGGGAAATCGTTTTTGAGAAAGGCTATGGAACTATGGAGATTGAAACCAACCAGAAACCAGATGAGCATACGCTGTACGCAATCGCTAGCAACACAAAGGCATTTACCGCTGCTATAATTTCTCAGTTAGTGGATGAGGGTAAGCTAGACTGGAATGATAAAGTTCAAAAGTATTTGCCCTACTTTGAGGTTTATGATGCGACGATCTCTAAGATGGTGACCGTCCAAGATTTATTGAGTCATAATGTGGGATTGGGAACTTTTTCTGGAGATGCGATCTGGTATAAGAGTGAGCTGAGCACCGAAGAAATCGTAAAACGAATAAAATTTATCAAACCAGTTTATGAATTCCGAAATGGATATGGCTATTCAAATCTTATGTTCATTACAGCTGGTGATCTCATCGAGAAACTAACAGGAAAATCATTCAAACAAAACGTGACGGAGCGATTTTTAGAACCTTTGAATATGGATAATACGGTGGTGAGTGTCAATGATTATGGAAGCAATTCTAATGTGGCTACACCTCATGGAAGAAGAGATGGTGAAAATTATAAAATAGATCATGTGGCGTGGGATAATGTTCAATCTACAGGAGGGCTGGTTTCAAGTGTACATGATATGGCAAAATGGATTATTTTTAATATGAACAACGGGATAATAGATGGAGATACTTTGATAAGTAGATCTAATCGCAATAAGATGTGGAGCCTTCAAAACTCTTTTGAAGTCAACCAAGCAGAGCCAAATACAAGAGGTCAGCGATTCAATGGCTACGGCTTGGGCTGGTTCATCACAAATTATCATGACGCCTATCAAGTGGGCCATGGTGGTGGTTATGACGGGATGATCTCTAGCGTGCAAATGCTTCCAGATGAAAATCTAGGAGTGGTTGTTCTTACAAACGGTGTAAAAGTCCCTACCAACGCCATCGTTCACTACATCTTTGATCAATACCTCGACAGACCAGAAAAAGATTGGAGTACAGAAATGCTAGAAGGTTATAACAAGTGGAAAGCAAGCGACACGCGCGTTGCAGATCGTAAAGCGGCTAGGGTAGAAGGCACGGTGCCTATTCTAGATGAAGAAGACATTATAGGTAGATATTACACGCCAGCTTATGGACATTTCTCTGTAATAAAGGAAGGTGACGAACTCAAACTATATTGGGAGCATAGTCCACTTTTGTCAAGTACGTTGAAACATTTTAATTATGATTCTTACGAGATGGAATGGGATCATCCACAAGTATGGTTTGATTTTGGGACGGTTGAATTTGAAAAAGATGCTTACAATAAGGTGACCGGAATCTCCTTTGACGTACCAAACGATGACTTTTTCATGAACGAATTGAATGCGTATCGGGTAGAAGATTAAATATCAAACAAAACAATTCAATAAAAAAAGGCTCTGAAAACTCAGAGCCTTTTGTCTATCTATTTTGATGAAGGTTATTTAACTTCTTCGAAGTCTACGTCTTCTACATCACTCGTATCATCACCGCTTGTCGCTTGACCTTGACCAGCACCTGCGTCTGGACCTGGTTGACCGCCTTGAGCATCGGCTTGAGCCTTGTACATCTCCTCGCTAGCTGCGGTCCATACTTGATTCATTTTTTCAAGTGCTGGATCGATCTTTTCAATCTCCTTAGACTCATAAGCTGTTTTCAATTCAGCTAAAGCTTCGTCAATCGGAGCTTTTTTGTCAGCTGGTAGCTTGTCACCAAACTCTTCTAATTGTTGCTCCGTCTGGAATATCAATTGATCAGCTTGATTCAGCTTGTCAGCTTTTTCCTTAGCTTGCTTATCAGCTTCAGCATTTGCTTCTGCATCGCGCTTCATTTTCTCTATTTCTTCCTCGCTCAATCCTGAAGACGCTTCGATCCTGATATCTTGTTTCTTACCAGTAGCTTTATCCTCTGCGCTTACTTTAATGATACCATTTGCATCGATGTCAAAGGTAACCTCAATTTGTGGTGTACCCCTACGTGCCGGTGGTATATCACTTAAGTGGAAACGACCGATTGTTTTATTGTCAGCAGCCATACTACGCTCTCCTTGAAGTACGTGAATCTCCACGCTAGGCTGATTGTCCTGAGCGGTAGAAAACACCTGTGACTTTTTAGTAGGAATCGTAGTGTTTGCTTCAATCAACTTAGTCATTACACCACCCATAGTCTCAATACCTAAAGAAAGCGGAGTCACATCTAAAAGCAATACATCCTTAACATCTCCAGTCAATACACCACCCTGAATGGCTGCACCTACGGCTACAACTTCATCAGGATTCACTCCTTTAGATGGTTTTTTACCGAAGAATTTTTCAACAGCTTCCTGCACGGCAGGTATACGAGTTGAACCACCTACTAGGATGATTTCATCGATATCACCTGTACTCAATCCTGCACTTTTCAGAGCAGTTTGACAAGGCTCGATGGTTCTTTTCACAAGATCAGAAATCAGTTGCTCAAATTTTGAGCGGGTGATCGTTTTGACCAAGTGCTTAGGTCCTGAAGCTGTTGCAGTAACATAAGGTAAGTTTACCTCAGTCTGTGAACTGGAAGAAAGCTCTATTTTAGCTTTCTCAGCAGCTTCTTTTAAGCGTTGCAGCGCCATGGGGTCTTTTCTGAGATCTATGCCTTCTGCACTATTGAATTCGTCAGCAAGGAAATCGATGAGTTTCTCATCCACATCATCACCACCCAGGTGAGTATCACCATCAGTTGCTAATACTTCAAATACACCGTCACCTAATTCTAGGATCGACACGTCATGCGTACCACCACCGAAGTCAAATACGACGATCTTCTGGTCAGTATCCTTCTTGTCAAGTCCATAAGCCAATGCCGCAGCAGTAGGCTCATTAATGATGCGCTCTACCTTAAGACCTGCGATCTCACCGGCCTCTTTAGTTGCTTGACGCTGAGAATCGTTAAAATAAGCCGGCACGGTAATAACTGCACCAGAAACTTCAGTTCCTAGATAATCTTCAGCTGTTTTCTTCATTTTCTGAAGAATCATGGCGCTCAGTTCTTGTGGAGTGTACAGACGACCGTCTATATCTACACGAGCCGTGTCATTATCACCTTTTACTACTTTATAAGGAACACGTGAGATCTCGTTAGACACCTCGCTGTGTTTATTACCCATAAAACGTTTTATGGATGCTACCGTTTTTGTAGGATTGGTAACTGCCTGTCTTTTTGCAGGGTCACCTACTTTTATCTCACCACCTTCTACAAAGGCAATGACTGAGGGAGTTGTTCTCTTACCCTCGGCATTTGGGATTACCACAGGCTCGCTACCTTCCATTACGGAAACACAGCTGTTTGTAGTACCCAAGTCAATTCCTATAATCTTACTCATTATAAATGGTTTTATGTTTAGTTTCTCAATTTTTTACGTTCTGCATAAGTCAAGGTTTATGCCACGGCAATCGCTGTGACATCCTGTCATTGACTCTGACAAATTTGTAAAATAGGGAAAAGCCACATATTTGGTTAGAGGCTTTGGCCTCCCATGGACAAGCTCAGGGTGACACTCAGCCTGGCACCCAGTTGAGTTTATTATTAGTTACGCTTTCACGAAAGCGGAAAACTCAAGAAGCTACTAACGTGTTTTATGGAAAGAAGGTCTAATCGTCTTCGGGCAAGATGGACTCAAACTCGTTTGCAATCATCTCATCCTCGCTAATCCAATAGTCTGAGGTAATAAGTTGATAAGTATTTTCACCAAGATGCTCAAAATACCAAGCGATATGCTCGGCTTCTTCAAACTCTTCCTCTCCACTTATCTGTTTTTTATAAAGACGTTTGAATACAGTATGTCCATCCATGCCAGTACTTAAAAGCCTAAGAGCATCTGCTTTATCAAGTGTCGAGGCCTCGGGATGCTTGCTGGTAGCCTTGAATTTAATTACACTTGCCCTTGCACGAGGGAATTTGCCATTGAATGCCTTATACAGAAACACATTGACATCAAATAGCCTGCTGTGAAATGATATGTCAGAATAATGTTCTGCAACATTTTCCTTGAGCATATCGTTGGAAATTTGCTGGTACTGTCCGTCATTGAGTTCATCTTGAAACCTGTATTTAAGAACGATTTCAGCAGCTTCCTGTGGTTCATATTCAGAAAGTCCAAGAAATAGCAGCTCTTGCAAATCCTGATCGTTGGCATCTCCAGTATCACCAAATTCGATTGCCTCCAATAAGCTGACATAATCATCGTGCGACCATTTATCTTTGATTTCATCTATAGTTTTGAAACTCAGCAGTTCAATTTGGTATTTCATAGTGTTTTTTATTTATAAGCTTGTCCACTTTGATTCATGTTAAATTAATAAGAATAGGCCTTTACTGTTTGTAAAAGTTACTTAACTCCTTTCACGAATATCAAAATTTCCTGTTTCTGATTATGGTATAATTACCTAAAATACTTTTTTTGTTAGGCGATAGTACTTTGAAGAAAGGGATCGATTCTGCAGTTTTGTTGAATGTACGACCGGTTTGCCAAAATCAATAAATAAAAAAGCCCGATTCAATTCTGAACCGGGCTTAATCAACTTAACTCAACTTAATTAAAAAGGGTATTTATTTTCTGTGGTAACCTTATCGGCAATGGTATTGCGCAACTCCACGATGTTAGGCAGGTTTGTATATTTAGTGAAGCGCTTCAGTCCCATGAGCATCATGCGCTGCTCATCTCCTTCAGCAAAGCTTGAGATACCTTCTTCGGCTCTGTTTTGAATGGTCTTTACCGCGCTGTATAAGTATAATTTGCTCATGGCAACCTGTTCTCTTTGAGCCTCAAGGCTGGTACGGCCGATGTTCTTTTGGGTCCTGAGTATCGCACTTTCTGCCATATAGATCTCGATCAGAATGTCAGATGCCGCGAGTAGCAACTGCTGGTGCTCCTCCAGCTCGGTACCAAATTTTTGTACCGCACTTCCAGCAACCATTAAGAAGACTTTCTTCAGTTTTTTGATCATGTCCATTTCCTCAGATAGTGGTTCAGAAAAATCTGGTATATCAAAAGACGGTATAGAAGTCAACTCACTAGCTACAGCCATGGCTGGTTCCAGTAAGTTTACGTGACCTTTCATCGCTTTTTTCACAAGCATACCCACCGCGAGCATGCGGTTGATCTCGTTTGTACCTTCATAGATGCGTGAGATACGAGCATCTCTCCATGCTGCTTCCATAGGTGCATCTGCGCTGAATCCCATTCCTCCATAAACCTGGATTCCCTCATCGCTACAGTTCTGGATATCTTCAGAGACAGCTACTTTCAAGATTGAACATTCGATGGCATATTCCTCAACTCCTTTCAATTCCGCTTTCGCGAAAGCGTCACCATTTTCAAGCCTATCATGGATACGATCTTCTATATCTTTTGCTGCACGGTAACTTGCACTTTCTCCAACGTATGCGCTGGTAGCCATGTCTGCCAATTTCTTACGGATCGCGCCAAATTTTGCAATAGGCGTCTTGAACTGTTCCCGCTCATTTGCATATTGTGTAGCTAGAGAAATCACCCTTCTTTGTGCGTCCAGACAGGCAGCAGCCAGTTTGATACGACCTACGTTTAATGCGTTCATGGCAATTTTAAAGCCTTCCCCTTGACCAGCTAGCATATTCTCTACAGGCACCAAAGTGTCGTTAAAAAACACCTGACGAGTAGAGGAGGAGTGGATTCCCAGTTTGTGTTCTTCTGGGTTCATGGAGATTCCATTTTCAGAGTCATTCTCAACAATGAAACCGGTGATGTTTTTATCATCTCCAATACGGGCAAATACAACAAATACATCACAGAAACCGGCATTTGAAATCCACATTTTCTGACCATTAATCTTGTAGTGCTTTCCGTCTTCCGTAAGCTCAGCTTTTGTTTTACCAGAGTTAGCATCTGAACCTGCACCTGGTTCGGTCAAGCAGTAAGCACCAAACCACTCACCAGTAGCTAATTTAGGAACGTATTTTTTCTTTTGTTCTTCTGTTCCATAAAGGGTAATAGGCATGGTACCTATACCGGTATGTGCTCCGAATGCTGTTGCGATCGATCCCGTAGCTCCTGAGATGTAATCACATACAAGCATCGTAGAAACAAATCCCATTCCCAGACCATCATACTCTTCTGGTACGGCTACACCTAGAAATCCCATTTCACCTGCTTTACGCATTACTTCTTCGGTAAGTGCGTAATCTTTTTTCTCAAAACGCTCCTTGTGAGGTACGATTTCTTTATCCACAAACTCTATCACAGATTCTTTCATCATAATCTGCTCCTCCGTAAAGTCCTCTGGAGTAAAAATATCTTGTGGATTTGCTTCTTTCACGATGAACTGACCACCGCGAATTGTGTCTTTTTTTATTGTTTCTTGTGACATGATAATATCTATTGTGGACGATTATTAATTCAAAAACTCATAAATTCCGCAGGCTCCCTGACCGGTTCCTACGCACATGGTTACGATTCCATATTTGTTTCTCATCTCGCGCTTGCGCATCTCGTCAAAGAGTTGAACGCTTAATTTAGCTCCGGTACAACCTAATGGATGACCAAGCGAAATAGCCCCACCATTCACATTTATGATATCCTTATTCAAATCAAGCTCGCGAATAACTGCTAGGGATTGACTGGCAAAAGCTTCATTCAGCTCAATCAGGTCGATATCATTCTGCTCTAAACCAGCTTGTTTCAAAGCTTTAGGAATAGCTTTAATTGGTCCTATTCCCATAATTCTGGGAGGAACTCCTGCTGCGGCAAAGTTCACCATGCGAGCAATGGGCTCAAGATTCAACTCTTTCACCATTTCTTCGCTCATGACAAGCACCATAGCGGCCCCATCACTCATCTGTGAAGAGTTTCCTGCAGTCACCGATCCTCCCTCTGCAAATACGGGTCGCAATTTTGCCAAAACTTCCAGCTTTGTATCGGCTCTAGGTCCTTCATCCTTTGTAACTGTATAGGTACGGGTTTCCTTTTTACCAGCATCGTTCAGGAACGTTTCTTCTACCTCGATAGGTACGATTTGATCTTTAAATCGGTCTTCGGCCTGTGCTTTCAATGCTTTTTGATGCGAGTTAAAGGCAAACTCATCTTGATCTTCACGAGACACTTTAAATTCATTGGCCACAGCTTCAGCAGTAAGTCCCATTCCCCAGTAATAATCCTCATTACCCGCTTGAGCAACTTTGTAATCTGGAGTGGGTTTATAACCTCCCATAGGTATATAGGACATGGATTCTGCACCACCCGCGATGATGCAATCTGCCATTCCAGACTGAATCTTGGCAGTCGCCATAGCGATGGTTTCTACACCGCTCGCGCAATAACGATTTACCGTTACTCCTGGGACATCTTCAATTTTCAATCCCATAAGTGAGATCAAGCGAGCCATGTTCAAGCCTTGTTCGGCTTCCGGCATAGCATTCCCTACAATTACATCGTCAATGCGTTTTTTATCGAGGTTGGGGACATCTTTCAAGAGTGCCTCAATAGTTTCGGCTGCCAGCTCATCTGGTCTTTTAAATCTAAATACCCCTTTGGGAGCTTTTCCTACGGCAGTTCTTTTTGCTGCTACTATATATGCTGTTTTGTTCATTTTATTTTTGATTATAGAATATGGATTATAGAATATGGACTCTTATGAAAGTCGATCTATAAATGCTCCAATCATTCTTTGTGATTTTTGAATTTTTTCTAGTGTTGTCTCGTACAATTCTTTATTTACATAATTTAGTTTCAAAGCAATAGTAAACTGAGTTTCCCATTCATATGCTGATCCTAGACTTGTCTCTAAATATGTCTTGAAATGCTTATTTGTAGACTTAGCAGAGCCTTCTGCAATATTTGATGGTATTGAAAGTGCACAACGATTCATCTGACTTGTAAGAATGAATTTCTCTGATTCAGGGAAAGTTTTCGTGATTAAATAATTCTCAATGACAAATTCAATTCTTTCTTGCCAAATCTTCATATTTCTAAAATTGTGCCTCGGCATATCTATACTCTATATTCTTATATCTATATTCTCAACGATTAATTTCTCAAAGGTTTCCCTTTCTGAATCATATGCTGCAATCTTTCCAGCGTTTTGCGCTCACCAGTAAGACTTAAAAAAGCTTCTCTTTCAAGATCCAATAAATACTGTTCAGTTACCATCGTTGGGGCACTTAAGTCTCCTCCCGCCATAACGTAGGCAAGTTTATTGGCGATTTTCTTATCGTGTTCTGAGATGTACTTTCCAGCCTCCATCTGGTCGGTCCCTACCAGGAACATCCCCAGCGCTTGCTTCCCAAGTACCTTGATATCCTTGCGTGGTGCGGGTTGTGTATATCCTTTGTCTGCCATGAGGCGTGCCTGCGCTTTCGCGAAAGCGATACGTCGATCATCATTTACGACAACTTGATCCAATCCTTTTCTCAGAATTCCCAGATCGTAGGCTTCATAAGCACTCGTTGCCACTTTTGCCATACCGATGGTCAAGAAATATTCTCTCAAACGGTTCAATTCTACATCATTTTCCTTGAATGTGTCGCTGGCTCTCAACGCCATCTCCTTGGAACCACCACCACCTGGTATCACTCCCACGCCAAATTCCACCAGACCTATGTAAGTCTCAGCACTTGCTACTGCCATGTCGCTGTGCATGGTTAACTCACAACCGCCACCCAGCGCCATCTGATGCGGCGCAACAATTACTGGAATGCTGCTGTAGCGCAGGCGCATCACAGTATTCTGAAACTGCTTGATCGCCATGTTGAGCTCATCATATTCCTGCTCGACCGCCATCATAAAAATCATCCCAATGTTTGCGCCTACGGAGAAATTGGCTCCATTGTTTGCGACTACAAGTCCATCAAAACGATCCTCAGCAATATCGATGGCCTTGTTCAATCCGGCGAGTACATCACCACCTATGGAATTCATTTTTGAGGTGAATTCTACATTAAGGATTCCATCACCTATATCATGTACCGTGACCCCAGAATTTTTGAATACTGGAGACTGTTCTCTCAAATTATCAAGAATAATCATATTATCTTGACCAGGCTTCTTCACGTAGTCTTTATCTGGGATAGAGTAGTAGTACGTGTTACCGTTATTAATGGTGTAGAAGCTTTCAAAACCTTTTTCCAGCATATCAGTAACCCAATCTGCGGGTTCCTTGCCTATGGCTTTCATGAGTTCAACTCCTTTCTTGATGCCTACAGCGTCCCAAACTTGAAAAGGCCCATGCTCCCAACCAAAACCGGCACTCATGGCATCGTCTATTCTGTAAAGCTCATCTGAAATCTCTGGGATGCGGTGTTGTACGTATGCAAAAAGAGAGGCAAAGCTTTTTCTGTAAAATTCACCTGCTTTGTCCTTTCCGCTGATTAGAACTGGGAAACGATCGGCAACGTTATCAATAGATTTGGTCATTTCAAGGGTAGCAAATTTTGCCTTGCCCTGATTTTCATATTCCATCGTATCAAGATTCAACGCCAGGATCTGTTTGTTTCCTTCCTTATCGACTTCTTTTTTATAGAAACCCTGACCAGTTTTAGAGCCCAGCCACTTGTTTTCCATCATAGTGTCAATGAAGTCAGGCAGCTTGAAAGTATCGCGGTGCTCGTCATCAGGGCAGTTCTCGTAAACTCCATTTGCCACGTGGACGAGCGTATCAAGTCCTACTACGTCTACCGTTCTGAATGTTGCAGATTTTTGACGGCCTATGACCGGTCCAGTAAGTTTATCCACTTGGGTTACGGTAAGCCCCATCTCTTTAACTTGATGGAAGAGGCTCTGAATACTGAAAATCCCAATACGATTACCAATAAAAGCTGGTGTATCCTTCGCAAGAACAGATGTCTTGCCTAGGAATCGGTCACCGTAGTCCATCAAGAAGTCGGTCACCTCTTGTTTACAATCTGGACCGGGAACTACTTCAAAAAGTTTTAAATAACGTGGTGGGTTGAAGAAGTGGGTGACTGCAAAATGTTTTCTAAAATCCTCGCTGCGGCCTTCATTCATAAAGGCAATAGGAATTCCAGAAGTGTTTGAAGTAATAAGTGTTCCAGGCTTGCGGTGCTCTTCAATCTGCTCAAAGACTGATTTTTTGATATCAAGGCGTTCTACAACGACTTCAATGATCCAATCTGTTTCTGCAATTTTCTTGAGGTCGTCTTCAAGATTTCCCGTTGAGATGCGGTCTGCAAATGACTTATTATAGAGTGGTGCGGGTTTGCTCTTGATGGCAGACTGTAGGTTCTCATTTACCATGCGATTGCGCACGACCTTGTCCTCTAGGGTCAGTCCTTTTGCTTTTTCCTTATCGGTCAGCTCCCTGGGTACTATATCCAGCAGTAGGACCTCGCAACCTATATTAGCAAAATGACAAGCGATACCGCTTCCCATGATACCAGAACCTATAACGGTTACATGTTTTATTCTTCTTTTTCCCATATTATTTAGTCGCTAGTATTGTTTGTTTTTTAAAAATCTTTTTTGAACAGACGATCTCATTGATCTTATATGCTACCTCTAAAAAGGTCTCTATCTTTTCTGCGCCTATTTCATCCCTGACTTTTTTATCAAAGGTCTTGACCACGTCTTTAGAAAAATCACGCATCTCCTGACCAAAATCGGTCAGATGGATCAGCACGCTGCGTCCGTCTTCTGGATTGCGTTTACGCTCGATCAACCCTTTATCTTCCATCATTTTCAGGGTTCTGGAGAGCGATGTGGCCTCCATACCCATTTTGGGACCTAAAGCTGTGGAAGGTGTCCCGTTTTCTGGATCTATGCTAATAAGTGCAAATCCAGTTGCCATGGTGCTTCCTTTAGTAGCTGCCTGCTCGTTGTACATTTTAGAAATGGACATCCAGGTTGTCCTTAATATATAATCTAGTGTTTTGTCTCTCATCTATTACGATTGCGTAGGCAAGATAAGAATTTTTACTATGCGTGCATAGTAAATTTAGTATATTTTTAAAATTAGATTTTAATAGCTGAAAATAAGTGAATTAAATGTTACGAAATGATAAAATCAGTCTTAGTGTAAATAGACATAGCCTGATTTCGGCTCTTTACCTTCTTCATTAAATTCCAAAACATAAAAATAAGTGCCGCTCGGGAGTTTTTCTCCAGTACTGAGCAGACCTGTATTTGCCGTACCATCCCAAGGCGAATCATCATTACCTCCCTCCCAAACTTTTGCTCCATATCTATTATAAATGGAAAGCTCATGATTGAAATAGATGTTTCTCAATCCCGTAATGACAAATTCATCGTTTTTACCATCTTCATTAGGCGTTAGAATATTGAAAATTTCAACATCACAGTTTTCTACCGCTAGTATAATAGGTAATATTTCCTCACAATTATCATTGGCGATGCGTACGGCAATCCTTTGTGGATTAGATGTATTGTTAAAGGTTGATATATTTGAAATAGGAGAGGTCAGGTTCTGCGCGTCCTCTTCTGAGCGATATAATTCTACAGTTTGATTATTCACATCTTGATCAAGCTCGGTCATGACTGATGATAAATCAAAAGTGCCTATTTCAAAACCTTCGTTACAAACGGTAGAATTGTTTTGATAAGGATTTACGATCACATCTGAAAAAACAGAGACCCCTACGCTTTGAGTGGTTGTACCGAAAGCCGTAGTGACCTCAGCGCTTACGATAAAATCTCCTGTGGTTGTAAAGGTATGTTCTGGGCTGAGTAGAGTGGAGGTATTGTCAATCCCAGATGCAGGATCCCCAAAATCCCATTCTATCGATAAAATAGAATCTATTGAGTTGACACTAAATTGAGCTGGATCGCCTAGACAACTGTCTTCTCCGGCAATATCTGCATTCACTATAAAGGATTGCACAAAGATGGGAAGGCCATATTGTGAAAAAGTACCTGGAGCGAGTGCAAAAACGTCAGCACGATAAATGGCATTAGAGCTATTTATATTCTCGATATAACTGAGGGTCGTCTTTCCTGCGTTATTGAAAAATAGCCTAGAACTATGGTAGATCTTTTGATCAAGTCCTATTTGCAGGGCTCCTCTTAGTGGTTCATCTGTTTCAGTAAATAAAACTCTTTTAGAACCAGGTATGTCGTTTGAAGATATATCGTACTGTTGCACCTCGGCACGGTCAAGGTCTATAATGCTGAAGGTGTCAGGTCCTTGATAATCTGCCTCGGCATAGAGATACTGGCTGTTTGAAGAAAATTCAACTCCATAAAATGATGCTCCGTCCTCACGTGTAGCGATGGCTCTGGGATTGGAAACCATTCCCGTGGCATTGTCAAAGTCGTAAAGGTACAGTTCGCCACCATTTGCATAACTTATGCTTAAGGCTTCTCTCGGTACGGTTATACCATTAAATTCTTGCGTGGTATTATTGCTGAAATGGGCTGCAGCCAGAAGTGAACCATCTGAATTAAGTTTTATGTAGCCCCTCATGGCAGACACCGCAACACCTGCAAACGGAGAATCCACGAGCTCAATAAACGGGTCGACTGCACTTACTACGGGAGAGAGATTAAGGCCGCTCACAGTAAGTTCATATGCGTAAAAGGAATATTCAAAATGGGTAAGTATCCAGTAACCATCACCAGAATTATTTGCAACTGAAGTCAATTTCTCAGAAGTAATGGAGCGCAACTGAATATTTTTTTCAAAAACATCCACATCACCCAGTCCATTAGCAAGATCCATATCCACAACGGAATAGAAAAAACCTTCTGAGTCCCGGTAGAAACCATCATCAGTATCAACGGTAAAGATGTAATATCGTGAGCTATCACCAGGGTCCGGAACGATGATCGCACTACTTGTACTGGAGCTATTCCCCTTGAGGTCATCACCATTAGGCATCAAGGCGTGATCGCGATTATAAACACTCGTTCCATCTGTGTAAAAAAGGAGATTTCCTGTACGATCAGATAGGGTCGCGCAACCTTCAAGTGTAACAATCTGTCCATCGGTCAGCGCTTGTGGAGTACCTGAACTGAAATCGATTCCAGCATTGATCCCAAAATACCAGTAAGATGATTCGAGTTGCGCTTTCGCGAAAGCGCACATCAAAAATAGCATCAAAACCACCCTATGTTTCATGATATGGTAAAGGTATTTATTTAAAATTACTCTTTACTAAAGGTTGAATTCTAGAAAGTGATGGGATAGTTACGCTTTCGCGAAAGCGAAATAAAAAGATTATCTCTTCAAGGAAAAGTGTCCCGAGAATTCACTACCATCAGTAAGAGTAGCTCTGAACCAATAATCGCTGGATGGAAGGGGTTGCCCATTAAATGTTCCATCCCAGCCGGGACCTGAAGGTGTGACTCTAGTCAACAATTTACCATACCTGTCAAAAATGAAGACCTCAGCTTCTGGTTCCAGCATCCCGTCAGTACCTTTCAAATTCCAAAAATCGTTGAATCCGTCATCATTGGGCGTGAAGAATCTTGGATAGCCCAGAACCGCAAATCGTGATGTAGCTTCTCCACAACCCAATCGGTCCAGCACCACCACATCGTAGAATCCTGCCCTTACATCTTCAAAAATAGGATCTTCTTGAAAGCCAAATCCTTCCTCAATACTGAAGACATAGTCACCGCGCCCACTTACCGAGATAGCAACATTACCTGACCTCCCGCCAGAAACAGCATTGCTCACGCTTATTCCTTCAATCGTGGCAACCTCACTTAAAATGACCTCCACTTCCCGAATTTTGGTACAGTTGTTTTCATTACTTACGATCACCTCATAAGTGCCGCTTGCATCAACCTCTATGGTCTGTGTGGTCTCACCCGTACTCCACAAAAAGGTGAAGTTTGCCTCCACAGCACCGGCAGGCAACCCAGCATCAATCGTTATGGGAGGTTCTGGAGTGCCGCAGTTGCGTATAAATTCATAGGTTTCTATTTGTGGCAGCTCATTTACAATCAAAGTGACTTCACCAAAACCGAAGCAGTTTCCATCTTCAGACTCTGCTCTAGCAAAAATCACCTGTCTATTTGCTGTTGTGTTTGTGTAAAATCGAGACAATGGATTTTGCTCAGTTTGCGCACCTTCAAGTGTGGCATAATAATTTACGGTCACATCACTAGGAGCATTGAGCAATACTGCGTCATTTGCAGTAAAAAGATCAAATTCCCTAAAGCCGTCTTCATTACCATCGTCATCACATAGTTCCAAGGTAAAGTCTTGAGCATCGCTGGCACTTACGTCAAGTGTTACCTCAGAGATACTGAAACAACGTGTGGTCTCGTCTTCTACCCGAGCAAATAGAACTTGTTGAGGAGTTGAGTTTTGAAAACTGATCTTATTACGAGGATTTCTAGCATTAAAGGCATCAGGTCGATTCAAATAATAACTTACTTCCACACCAGACGCATTGTCTGAAATCGATTCATCAAAACTCTGTAGGGAGAAGATAGTTCTACGGTCTGCGACTCCATCTTCATCACATTGGAAAGCAGCAAAATCATTAGCGACCGGCTTGGGATTGACGATCAATTCAAAGGGTTCAGATACATCTGCACATTGATCAGTCAACCTGTTTTCAATACGAGCGTAAATGGATTGACTGAACGGATCTTCATTTCTGAAATTGGTAGGGTTAGTTATTGGATCATCCCCTGATTGCGCATCGGCTTGATTTCTATGGTAGGTTATGACAAAATCTCCGGCGTTTTGAGAGTCGCCTAGAAGGTCATCATTTTGCTGGGTAAGGTCAAAATTCACAAACCCATCAAAATCGTCATCACACTCCTCAATATTATCAAGGTCCCCAGCTACTGGTTCGACAAACAGAGTGAGATTTACTGTCTCAAAATCAGCACAGTCCTGATTGTTAATATTGAAAATTTTTGCTGTAATCTGTGTTGTTCCCAATTGCGCCTCAAATTGGCTAGCAAGCTCATCTACATTGTTCTGAGCATCTGTGAGATTTCTATAGTATCGCACATCGAATTCTTGGTCATTTTGATTGCCCAAAACTTGTGATCCTATAATTGTATCTAGATCTAGGATTTCGATGCCATTGTTGTCAAGATCACACTCCTCGATATCTTGTACTGTTATCGCGTTTGGGATCCTATAAATTTCTATGGAAGTTCGATAAATTCTAGTAGTACCGTCAGTCGTCAAGGTAAGCTTTACCTCATACTGACCAGGGCTAGCATAGGTGTAGGAAGGATTTGCTAAGGTGGAAGTTCCGGTTCCGTCTCCAAATTCCCATAAGATCGAATCTGGTGGTGTTTCCGACTCAAAAGAGAATGTCGTTGCATCTCCTAAGCATAGATTTTCTACATCGATTGCGGCAAAGAAACTTTGAATGAAAGGGGGTAGACCTTGACCAGAATTTCTTCCATTAAGAGACACACCATTTTCTAGATAATTACAGGCAGTTCCCAGAGCATTGGGATTATTGATAATTCCCAAAAATGGAAGACCGTTTTCAAAATTGATTGGTAAAGCTCTATAAATTTTTCCATCTATTCCTAATTGAAGAGCTCCGCGATATATATTGTCAGTACTAATTTCTATGGCGTTGTCTATTCTAGGACTATTTAGTACTGTCTGGTCTGATAAGTTATACTGATATAAAGTACTGCTCTGTTGAGTTCTAGAACCACCGCCTGGCCCGTCATTAGAGGCTGTAATATATACCAATCGACCATCTGGGGAAAATTCTATTCCATAGCCATGATCATTTCCTTGAACAGTAAATTGAAATTCTCTTTCATTTGAGACTTCTCCTGTTTCATTATTAAAATCATATAAGTACGAACCACCGATTAGATTACCATTGGGGCTTGTCAATCCCATGGAACAACTGGCTATAAACTCTGCACTAGGAGAAAATTTCAAATACCCTCGCCTATCTGTGACGGTTGAAAACGGGCCTGAGACTACTGGAGTCGCATCAACACCAGCTGATGAAACATTAAATGAATAAAACGTATCGAAATTTGTCGTTACGCCTGTACTACTAGCTAAAGTTGTTACCCAAATTTCATCATTTGTACCGTGATTAATAGCGGCTATTTTCTCCGTAGATCTCGGAACTAGATTAGGCGGATTTGCGATGTTAGTAGTAATAGCGCCAAGACCACCATTAAGGGTCATATCCACCTCGTAGTAATTCAATCCAGAATCACTACCTCCAAAACCGGGTATACCTACGGTAAAAATATAATAAATATTTGCGTCTCCAGGCTTGGGGACTATAATGGCGCTCTGCGCACTAGAAGGGTTCCCCTGGAGCCCTACGCCATTTTGCATAATGTTGTTTGATGAATCGTAAACTACTAATCCATCAGTATAAAAAAGAAGGTTACCTTGATCATCGCTTATACTCGTACATCCTTCGTTAGTGTTGAGGCGCCCATCTGTAAGGGCAGTTACGTTTCCCGTATTTTGGTCGAAATTCAAGCCAGCGTTGTAGCCAAAATACCAATTGGACGCTTCAAGTTGAGAAAATAACTGTTGAGGTAGACAGAGCGATATCGTTATCGCTAGCGCGGCACAAATCCTTTTCATCATCATGCCGCGAATTTAAGTCACAAATTCTACAAATCGCGACGCTTTAACAACGCATAAGACCAATAGGTAAAAAGGGCAGTCCAGCCTAGGCAAACAAAAGTATTGAGAAATGGCACGCTGTAATCCTTAATAAATTCACCCTGAGATATTTGATCCATGGTTGCTTTTACTACTGTAACTTTTGTAAATGGTTCTACAATCAAATTTGAGATAGAGTGAAGAGGTAGAATGTCTCCCAAATATTCCCAAATATCAATATTGAATCTATAGTTTATATATTGACTCATACCTAGTAAAACCAATTCGAAAATCCCCCATATGCCTATAAGACCCAAAGCGAAAGCACTACGCTTGACCAATATACCAGCAAATAAACACATGCTGAAAAAGGTGAGGTGACTTACAAAAAAGCCACCCACATACTGCAAGTCTCTAAAAATCAATGATGGCTCGGTATAGTCTGAATACAGTAACCCTAAAACTAACACGGCGAGAACCAGTACGATAGTTACGGCAACGGCAAGTGTAACGACGAGGTAAAACTTAGATAAAATCAACTCCTTTTTACTAAGCCCATCTATCAAATTTTGCTTTAATGTTCTATTGCTATATTCATTAGCTGTAATGGAAACAATTACAATAGCGATAAGGAACTTTAAAAAACTTACCATGTAAGTACTCAAATGCCATAAAAAAGGAAAATTGAATACTCCTATATCGGCTAGGCTTACCGACTGACCATTAATATTAACTCTCCATGCTCCAGCTGATAATAAAAGAATGATGACAACAAGGTAAATTATGGTAAGCACCTTACTGCTTTTGCTATGTTTGAATTTGTGGAATTCTATATCAAGTAATCGTAGCATCTTATTGATTTTGTTTGGTAAGTTCTATAAACTGATCTTCTAGGCTCTGCTTCTTATGGACGATTTTTGTCAGCACCGTTCCAGCTTCGAAGGCACTTTTGTTGAGCGAAGCAAGATTAGGTTCTCGAGTTAAGGTGACTTCTATGCCGTCCATTCCCACTTCATAACTACCTAAGTCATTCTGTTGGTTGATGAAGTGAATAAGGTGATCACGGTCTTCAGCATCCAGAAGTACAGATCCAAAATTCTTATTCATTTCGTCTACACGACCCGTATAAAGCATCTTTCCTTGTCTCAGAACAACCACGTGTGTACAGACTTTTTCTACTTCATCGAGCAGGTGAGAAGCTAGTAATATGGTAGTGCCTTGCTCAGCTATTTTTTTGATAATGTCCCTTATAGCTCTTATCCCTTGAGGATCCAAACCGTTGGTAGGTTCATCCAGAATTAAAATCTCTGGTTCATTGAGCAGAGCACTAGCAATAGCAAGTCGCTGTTTCATTCCTAGGGAATAGGTTTTAAACGGACTGTGCTTACGCTCTAATAATCCTACCAGATTTAAAGTCTCGTCTATTCTAAATGTGGAAGCCCCTTTTATTTTACAGACCAACTTTAAATTCTGTACGGCACTCATGCTCGGATAAAAATTAGGTCGCTCGATAATTGCGCCTATTCTTTTCAGGGCATCATGAGTAGAAACTGTCCCGCCAAACCATTTATACGTTCCGCTGGTTGGATTCACTACGTTGAGAACCATGCCCAGCGTGGTGGATTTTCCACTGCCATTGGGACCTAAGATTCCATAAACGTGTCCTTTTTCTATCCTGAATGAAATATGGTCTACGGCTGTGAGACCCCCATATTTTTTGTGAAGTTGATCAATTTCAAGGATGTATTCCATGAATAACAGTTATTTGTTGTATTATACGACTGGTCAAAAATAAATTTGTTACCGAATATGTCACAAAAGGTTATAGAAGACAAATTATTGTCTAATAAAAAACCCAATTTTCCCATCGCAAAGTCATTGGCAGACTATGTCAAAAAATACCGCAGGGGAACGTCTATACCAGTATCCTATGAAGATTTGCTACGATTTTCTGGTAGTATAACCGTCTATGATAAAAATGATGAAGATACCTTATGGGTCCGTTGTTATTATCCTGATCACGAGCGCATCCACATTGATAAGAATCTTAAAAAAATCTACGACATCCTCCATTCAGATGGTAGGGACGAGACCTTGGATTATTTGAGTGTGGACGCCGTGGATTACTGCACCTTTGGAAATACAAAACCCTTCCGTATAAAGATCAGAAACACCTTGAATGATGGATTTACTTATTTCTACGTGAAGCGTGCAGATGCTTCACGTGTCTACGGTTTGGAACTGGAACACCTGTTGTCTCCTCACAGGATCAATTTTTTAGTATATAAAGACACCCTCATCGAGGAGCATATAGCCGGTATTCCAGGGGATGAATTTATTGAAGATTATATGGAGGGTTGTGACCACCAAGAGCTCACACAAATCGCAAAGGAATTTGTAAAGTTTAATGAGCGGTGCCTGATCCGTTTGCTGGGAGACATGCGCGCCTACAATTATGTGGTCATCCCCACCCACGACTTTGATAGGGTCAGTTATGCGATACGAGCGATTGATTTTGATCAGCAGTCCTATGAAGGAAGGCTCAAGGTGTATCGACCACAATTTTTCAAGGAAAATCTACCCATGGTGATGAACGTGGCAGAGCACCTCAAAAATGAGAGCATCGAGCAGTATAAAAAGGAAGAGCGCTCGCTCATTGCAAAAAGATTGATCAACACCCAGACGCGTTACCGCCACCTCATGAAATGCATGAAGGTAGACTACCTCTCATCTCCGGCAAAATTCAAACAGTTGCGAGGTGAGCTTTACGATTTCACGGGCGATTTAAAATTTAGGAGTTGTAGGAATATGGGCGGCCTGGTCAGCTCTGCGCTTGAGTTTGTAAGACGCAATTACTCTGATACCAGCACAAGAAATCGTTTTTAGTACGCTTTCGCGAAAGCGTAACTTGTAAATAACCTTAAACCACAGAAATGAAAAATGTCCTAGAAATAATAAAATTGAGACGTAGTGTGTTTCCAGCCTCCTATACCGGTGGCGAAATCAAACCAGAAGATCTTGCAGAAATTCTCGACGCAGCGCGCTGGGCGCCAAACCACAAGAAAACCGAGCCGTGGCGGTACCGGGTTTTGCAAGGCTCAGCTCTCACTCGACTAGGAAATTTCATGATGTCAGAATTTGAGCGCTCCGAACAGAAAAAGCCCACCCTGAAGATCCGCAAACTGGCAGAAAAGATGCAGCAGGCATCAACAATCATTCTAATTTTTATGAATCGCGATGAAAAAGAAAGCGTTCCGGAATGGGAGGAAATCGCAGCAACCAGTATGAGCGTACAGAATATGTGGCTCGCAACCAGCGCCTTGGGGTATGGTGCTTACTGGAGTTCGCCTAAATCCTTTGCTGACATGAGCAACTTGGATGAGCTTCAAGTTCAGGATTCTGAGCGTTTTCTAGGATTCTTTTTCCTAGGAACCATAGATGATAGCGGGATGGAGCAGCCAGAACGACTGCCGGTGAATGAAATTGCTCGCTTTTTGAGTTAAATAAATCTATGAATGCGACGTGCGATTAAACGTAGCATTTTAAAGTCGTACTTTTGCAAAATATTTAAAAACAGCTATTTGAAAAATTTTGAAGCCTTAGGGCTCTCACAACCTTTACTTCAAGGACTTGCCGAAATGGGATTTGAAAATCCTACTGAAATTCAACAGCAAGCAATCCCCATCCTCATGCAGCATGATGGTGATTTTATAGGTCTGGCGCAGACCGGTACAGGTAAAACTGCTGCATTTGGTATCCCATTATTGGAACTTATGGATACCTCTTCTAAAGATCTTCAGGCGTTGATCTTAGCACCTACTAGAGAATTAGCCCAGCAAATTTGCGGTCAGCTCGAGCTGATGTCTCAAAAAATGGGTAAGTTGAATGTGGTTCCGGTTTTTGGTGGGGCAAACATTATGGGGCAAATCAAAGATTTGCGCAGGGGAGCACAAGTTGTGGTGGCAACTCCTGGTCGACTTATGGATCTTATGAAGCGTAAGGAGATTACTTTAAATGCCCTGAAATTTTTGATCCTTGATGAGGCAGATGAGATGCTTAACATGGGATTTAGAGAAGATATAGATTATATACTTTCTAAAACTGATGTAGGTCGTAATATCTGGCTGTTCTCTGCCACGATGGCGAGAGACATCAAGAAGATTGTCGATACCTATATGGTTCAACCAGAGGAGGTGAAGATCAACCGAGAACACATTGTAAATACTAATATTGAACACAAAGCGGTTCAACTCAAAGCCTCTGATAAGATTGAGGCTTTGCGTAGGTATCTTGATTATGACGAAGAGATGTTTGGTGTGGTTTTTTGCCGTACCAAACGCGATACTCAAAAAGTTGCTGATGAGCTAAACAACAACGGTTATTCTACTGAAGCTCTGCACGGAGATATGTCTCAAGCGCAGCGTGATGCTGCGATGAAACGCTTCCGTGATAAAAATCTGAAGCTACTCATCGCGACAGACGTTGCTGCAAGAGGAATTGATGTAGATGACATCACCCACGTAATTCACTTTGCCCTACCAGACGATCCCGAGTTTTACACACATAGATCGGGTAGAACAGCTAGAGCAGGTAAGAAAGGTGTGTCACTAGCTTTGATTACTAAAGGTGATAACCGTAAACTCAAATTCATCGCCAGCAAACTGGGAATCACCTTTGAAAAAGCAGAAATACCAGCACTTGACGCAATTACTTCTAAGCGCATCAATCGGTGGTCAGATAACTTGATCAAGCAAAAAGTTAATGATAAAGTAGAAGGTGATTTGCTCAAGGAAGTTCTCAATCATTTTGAAGATATTACAAAAGAAGAGCTGGTTGCCAAACTTCTAACCAGAGAATACAATAGTATCTATAAGAGAAACTCCATCACAGATCTTAACGATAGACGGGAATACAAAGATTCTGGTGATTCCAGAGATCGAGGTGGAAGGCGAAGCCATGGTAAAGAAGATGGTATGAAAACCTTCTTTGTGAATCTAGGCCGCAAGGATAATATGAACAAAGGTGCCCTGCTGGGATTTGTTTGTGATGTAACTGGGCTGACGGGTAACGATATCGGACGAATTGTTTTGGACGGTGCTCATTCCTTCATTGATGTGAAGGATGAGGTGGCTAACAAAATGTCCAAAATCAACGGCGCAGAAAGAGATGGTCGCGAACTGCGCGCTAATGAACATAAAGGAAAAGTTTCCAGTTCTAGGGAGCGCGGTGGTAGAAGCAGGGACAGGAGAGGTGATAGAATGCCTAAAAGTTTTAAGGGAAGACCATCTAGACCAGACTCTAGTTCTGGTGACGCTCCACCACGTTTCAAAGATCGCAAGACTAAACCAGAAGGTGATTCTTCAGGAAAAAGAGAAGGAAAAAGTAATTCCAACAAGAAAAAAGGAGGCAAAGGCCGTTCTAAGTTTTTTGGAACCAAGTGGGATTAATTCACACAAGACCTTATTTAGGCGCGAGTTTTGCAAGTGTTTAGATAAATCAGCACTTGGTAAGAGGAAGCTTACAATCACGTTAAACCCAATAATGTGATGGTATGTTTTTCATAACTTGTGCCTAAATAAGGAATCTATGTTTCAAAAGTTTAAAGTAGCTTTTCTAGTTACAATATCTCTGACATTTCTCATCAGTTGTTCTGATGACCTGGATGATAATCTAGCGGCAGGAGGATCGATCAAAAACTTTGTGTGGAGAGGTATGAATGCCTTCTATCTATACAAACCTCAAATAGATGTACTGGCTGATGATCGTTTTGCTAATACGTCAGAGTTAGAAGCATACCACGACCAGTTTGCAACGCCCGAAGAGTTTTTTGAAACTTTAATATTTGACCCAGAGCGCACCGATCCCTTTAGCATCATCGTGAGCGATTATGTAGCTCTAGAAAATGCCTTATCTGGGAATACAAAAACTAACGGGATGAAATTCGGTCTCGTTGCTGAAAATGGAAGTTCTACGGATGTTTTTGGTTATGTGAGATACGTTCTTGATGGTTCAGATGCAGATGGTCAGGGCGTTCAGAGAGGCATGATCTTTAATTCAGTTGATGGGACCAGGCTATCCCGGACTAACTTTAATGAACTTCTCGCTCCAGATTCATATACGATTGGTTTGGCCACTTTAAATGGCGGAGTCACAACTTCTACCGGTCAGGAAATAAGCTTGACTAAAATGGTTATGCAAGAAGATCCCATCCACGTTTCTAGAGTCATCGATCAAGGTTCACAAAAGGTGGGCTATTTGATGTATAACAGTTTCTTGTCAGATTACGATGATGAATTGAATGATGCGTTTGCCGATTTCCAAGCCCAGGGAATCACACATTTGGTACTTGATCTGAGATATAATGGTGGGGGAGCGGTGTCAAGTGCCATTGCATTAGGAAGTCTTATTTCAGGAAACCCTACGACAGATGTGTTTTCTACCGAACAATGGAATCCAGACGTACAGGCGGCATTGCGTGATGCTAATCCTGATCAATTGATCAATAATTTTGTAAACAGTATCGAGGGTAGCAGCTTCTTTGCCGCTCTCAATCTTTCTAAGGTTCACATCATCACCACAGGCAGTAGCGCTAGTGCCAGCGAGCTGGTCATCAACGCCTTGAATCCATATATAGATGTGATACAAGTGGGTGACGATACAGCCGGTAAGTTTCAAGCGAGCATTACGTTGTATGATAGCCCTAATTTCAGACGAGCAGAGGCTGATCCATCGCACCGTTATGCTCTACAGCCGCTGGTTCTAAAATCAGTCAATTCAGTAGGATTTACTGATTATATAGATGGACTTGTTCCTGACATACCGCAAAGAGAAGATTTTGAAAATCTAGGCGTTCTGGGAGATCCTAGCGAGCCCTTGCTGGCACGTTGTTTAAACGATATTGCCTTAAATGGCAGAATTTCATCATCTTTCCCAAGACCTACTGCCGAGCTTGAGGAATTATCGGGAAGCGAGAAAATGACTTTGCTAGGAGACCAGATGTGGAAGGAATTACCTGAATAAAATTTTGTAAGGATTTATATTCCGCTTTCGCGAAAGCGGAACAATTAAAATCATTTATATACGATATACGATAGCGTTGATATTCATACCAGCACCTACGCTGGCAAACATGACTACATCACCTTCTTTAATCTGATGCTGAGGCATCTGACCTTTTGCGACCAGATCCATAACCGTAGGAACCGTAGCTACAGAGCTATTCCCTAATTTGTGAATGATCATAGGCATCACATCAGTAGGCACCTCCATATTGTATAAACCGTAGAATCGCTGGACGATGGCTTCATCCATTTTTT
This sequence comes from uncultured Flavobacteriaceae bacterium, assembly GCA_964631155.1. GTDB lineage: Bacteria > Bacteroidota > Bacteroidia > Flavobacteriales > Flavobacteriaceae > Nonlabens. The sequence continues at coordinate 135,183 of CAZVYO010000007.1, read as the reverse complement.
CGTTGGCTTGATGAATAAAAATCTTTTTGAGATCTTTGATATCCACACCCGCATTTTCCATGGCCGCTTTCATGCCTTCGGGAACTTTAGACAACGCAAAATTATAAATGCGACGCCCGTACATTTTAATGTATTGGGTCTTGTCTTCTAGTTGCTGGTTGTAGGATTTTTCATTAAAAATGAAGTAGGTCTCCTCCTCTGTATAGGTTGCTGTAGCCTGGCCTAATATTCCTTGGTCTGAATTGCTGGGCTCTAGGACCGCGGCACCCGCACCGTCGCTATAGATCATGCTATCGCGGTCGTGGGGATCGACCACTCGCGATAAAGCCTCAGCACCTATAACCAGGACTTTTTTTGCTAAACCACTTTTGATAAAGCTGTCTGCTTGAGTGACTCCAAGGATCCATCCAGGACAGCCGAAAAGTACATCATAAGCAACACAGGCAGGATTTTTAATATTCAGCTTATTCTTCACGCGACTGGCGAGGCTGGGAACAAGGTCGCTCGTACCACCGTCTGGTTTAACGTCGCCGTAATTATGCGCAACGATGATAAAGTCCAGATCTTCTTTTTCGATTCCAGCATCGTCTATAGCCTTAGCACCCGCAAAGCTGGCGATATCGCTGGTATTCTGATCTTTTTGTATATATCTGCGTTCTTCAATACCGGTAATGGCTACAAATTTTTCAATAATTGTAGCATTATCACTTCCAAAGGATGAACCATCATTATTTAGAAATTCATGATTCATGAATTCCTCGTTCTTTCTAACCACATCGGGTATATAGCTTCCTACGCCAGTAATCTTCGACTTCATTTGCCTTAAAATAATTCAATCTCGGTAAAAAAAATACATTTTATTATGCTAGCCTAATAAATGACTGCTGAAAACTGTTAAAATGATCTTTCTGTCACAAATGTTCAGTTTTTGACCTAATTCCTTGAGAACTATACAATTCAATGCATAACATTCTTTAATTCAGGAATCATATTCCTAGTGTTTCATTTATTTTTTTGAAGGTGCTTGATATAAATTTTGGCGTATCAAATCGATAGCCAAAATAGATTTTCAGATACAAATCTGTACGATCTAGTGCAGAATTGCCCCCTTCTTCAAGATGGGTGTAATCTAGATGCGCCGAAGTGCCAAAAATAAATTTAGATGAAGTGTACCCTAGCTTTAAACCTCCATTGAGCACAACAGGGATATATATATTTCTTTCCCGCGCCTCCATGCCCTCTTTTCCAAACGAGGAAAACCTCAATCCCAGGCCAGGTGAAGCATCTAGCGCTGCAAACCAATTTGTATTTAAAACAAAAGTCCGGAAATAACTGGGAGTAAGAATCAGATCAAAGCTATTCTCAAATTCCTCTACGCCATTTATAGGAATCGATAGCCTCCTATAGGCATATGAAATACTTGGTACAAAGCTGCCAGCACTTTTCAATTGCCACTCCGTGTCATATTCAACATTGCGATAGGAAAAGTCATTATTAAATACATAGGCGGTGGAACCACTATAAATTTTAGATTTGAATTCTGGAAATTGAATAAAAGGGTCGCGACCTTCCATCCAGTCAGGAATAAAATCTGCCGTATTGTTAACATAAAACCCCTCCAGACTTCTGTACTGAACCTCTTGTGTCCAGTTTCCAAGGAAAAAACGGAATCTAAAATCAGTTAGGTCTGATGAACCTTTGAGATCATCATCATTGTTATCGGGTAAGAACTGAGGTGCAAATCCCACCGTGAATCCTACAAACTCATAATCTATAGAAAGGTAAGTCCTATATCGGTTGTTGTTTCTCAAGATCAGCTCGGTTCCATCGTCTGTATTGTAATTATAGCTATCGATTTCTGTGTCCACATTGGCTTTCAGGATGATTTTTTCCGTATAAGACTTAATGAAGGTATTGTCTGAAATGGTTGTTTCTAAGTTTTGCAACGTATTTAAAGCTGTTTTCTGGTACGCTTTCGCGAAAGCGGAACAACACAGTATGCAGGTCAGAATAATTATATTGTTAATCTTGAATTTGATTTTGAGAAACATGACCTTAATACATCATAAGTAAAATTAATAAAAAACCGGCCGAAGCCGGTTCTTAATAATTATGGGACTAAGATTATTTTTTAATCAGCCCTATTTCAACAAGTCGCTGGTGTAAAAATTCACCGGCGCTGATATCATCGTACTGCTTAGGATTTTCCTCTGTGATACATTCTTCGAGACAGTCAAGTCTCATATCACTACGCGGGTGCATAAAAAATGGGATGGAGTAGCGGCTAGTGTTCCACAACTCTCTCGGCGGATTTACCACGCGGTGTATCGTGGATCGTAGCTTGTTGTTAGTATGGCGCTCGAGCATGTCGCCCACGTTGATCACGAGCTCGTCCTCGCCGGCGATGGCGTCGATCCACTCGCCGTCCCGATTTTTTACCTGTAGACCCGGTGCACTCGCTCCCATGAGTAGCGTGATGAGGTTGATATCTCCATGAGCTCCTGCACGCACGGCATTGTCTGGCTCTTCTGTGATAGGCGGGTAGTGGATAGGGCGCAAGATGCTGTTACCATTACTCGCCCATGGATCAAAATACTTTTCATCAAGCCCTATATAAAGGGCAAGTGCACGCAGTACATAAATACCTGTTTTCTCGAGCATGCGATAGGCTTCCATACCTACTTTATCAAATTGTGGAAGCTCCTTTACGATCACGTTATCTGGATATTCCTCTTCAAGTTTTACCTCAGGATCTACCTCCTGACCAAAATGCCAAAATTCCTTTAGGTCCCCTTCTTTCTTTCCTTTAGCATGTTCTTTCCCAAAAGATACGTAACCACGCTGTCCACCTATTTCTTCACGTTCATAACCACGTTTTACATCTACGGGCAGCTTGAAGAATTGTTCTACCTGGCTGTATAGTTTTTCAGTAAGTTCATCATCTAGAAAGTGATTTTTTAGTGAAACAAACCCTATTTCTTCATAGGCCTGTCCTATTTCATTGATGAATTTCTGTTTTCTTTTAGGATCATCGCTTAAGAAATCTGCGAGATCTACGCTAGGTATATTTGTCATAATTTAAAATTATTGATGTCGCGAGGCAATCCATCTGTCAAGCAACTTATATCACTATACTTACAAAAATACAATTTATAGCAATAGCAAGCTATACCAAGCTATAATTGTTGATTACACCAGCTGATTTCAGGGCTGGACCAGATAATAAGTAAAACTTAGGAGATAGGAAACCCCTAACCAGATAGGAATGGATATAAGTTGAGCTTTTAAGGATTGATATACTGTGGAAATCATATTCCAGTTATAGAGAAATATGAATGTGGGTAGGAGGTAAGCAATGAAAGTGTATTCTTCTTTTAACGCATCTCCATATCCATCTAAACTAATACCCGTAACCATCAAAAAACATCTTAGTAGAACTAAAAGCACGATATAAAAAATATGAAGACCTTGAGTTTTGGCCTTTCTTACTTTCATTCTGTTACTACGCTTTTTAGGAAACTCATTAAACAGCCAAAATTGAGAAGCATAGATAAATCCTAAGCTGGAAGAGAACAGGGCGAAAAAATAGAGAGCCTTATCACCAAAACGAAACTCTCTTAAACGCGACCAATTTCCATCCAACATTGCAATTCCAACGAATTGTGATTTGATCATATTAATGAAAAATAAGTACAGGATAACGCTTAGAAATAAGCTAAACAAAATCCCTCCATAAAATCTCACTTTACCTATCTCACGGATGCTAAATGTTGGTTTGTCTCGGTTCATGGTTGAATTGATAGAAAGATTTCTTGGTCTAATATAACCTACGATTACGAAAATTAGGGAACTGCTTTTGAAGTTGTAAGTTTTACGGAATAAATAAATAATTGTGACTTTTGTTACCCTTTGGCAAATCACCAGGTCTTAATTTTGATATAAAGATCAAGCGATGAAGCACAAGTCAATGCTGGTAAGTATACTCACTTTGAAATGTCCTAGGTGTAGGCGAGGGGCTTTTCTGGAATCCAATCCTTACAAGCTGTCAAAAATGAATAAGGTGCGGGAGCATTGTCCAAAATGTGGTTTGAAATATCATATTGAGCCTAGTTTTTATACCGGTTCTATGTATGTGTCTTACGGAGTAGGAGTGGCTGTTGCTGTTGCGGTTTTTGTAATCTTAGCCATCTTTGATATGATCGATGATCCTTTAACCATTTTTCTCGCCATTCTGGGTACCTTAATTTTGACTTTTCCCTATATAGGTGCTGTGTCTAAATCCATCTGGGCGCATATGTTCATCAAGTTTGATCCTGAGATTGCAGAGCAGGTGAAGAATTCAGAATGATGAATTCAGAATACAGAATTTTTCTGCTGTTGGTTAGCGAGGACTCAGTGCACTTTGATACTTCGATAAACTCAGTACAGGCTAAGCTCAGCGTGACATCTCAGCCCTCGGTTTTTTACTTTTCTTCTAGCGTCTATTTTCTATTCTCTATTCTCCAATCTCTTAAATCTTCACGCTCAGTTTCTTTTTTTATTCACTCGATAACAGATCCATTTGACCAAATGAAATAATAAAAATCCCGCAGGCCCCATCATGAATGTGAATAAAAGAATAGGTAACATAAGCCATTTGCTCAGTTTCAGGGTTCTGTTTTGTACCACCAGCCACATGCCCACGGCCAGATCAAAAACCAAATAATGAATCCATCCAGCAAGTACGGCATCTGGGGTAGCAAATAGCTGGGTGAGGCCTTTTAAGGTTTGAAAATCCTCTGGATTTGCTTGTGAAAGTCCGGGAATCACTAGAATTACATAACAAACCGCCAGCACCAGAGGCACCAGCGGTATTTTGATGAGCCATTTTGTAACCTTATTCTCTGGAACAAAAAAGAGCATGAGCCACATGGGTAGCACCGCGGTATTCACAATTTGAAAGATGATCTCGTTATCTATCATGAGTTTGCTTTTCAACCCATTTCCTCGCATTTACAAAGGCCTCTAACCAGGGCGTTACCTGATCACCTTTTCTGTCTTTAGGATAGTGCGCCCAGTTCCACGGGAAGGTACTGCGCTCCAGGTGCGGCATCATAACCAGATGGCGGCCATCATCGCTGCACAACATGGCGGCATTGTAATCTGATCTATTGGGGTTTGCGGGATAACCGTCGTAGGCATAGGTTGCTGGAATCTGGTATTCAGAATGTCCTAGAGGGAGTTCAAACTTGCCCTCTCCGTGCGCCGCCCAGATTCCCAAGGTCGTTCCTGCAAGCGATTTTAACATTACGCTGTTGTTTTCTTCAATGCTGACGCTGGTAAATTGGCACTCAAACTTACCGGATTCGTTATGAAGCATTTTTGGCTTCTGGTCGTGGTCAGGATGGATCAAGCCCAATTCTACAAATAGCTGACAACCATTACATACGCCCAAACTGAGCGTATCCTCCCGATCAAAGAAATTTTTCAAAGCTTTATTTGCCTTATCGTTATAGAGAAAGGCTCCTGCCCAGCCTTTGGCACTTCCCAGGACATCGCTGTTAGAAAATCCACCTACGGCTGCGATAAATTGCACATCTTCCAGCGTCTCGCGACCCGAGATCAGATCGGTCATGTGAACGTCACGCACTTGAAAACCAGCGAGGTACATCGCCCTGGCCATTTCACGCTCGCTGTTACTTCCCTTTTCACGGATCACCGCAGCGATCGGTTTCTTCGTAGGCTGCTCGGGTAATTTCCCATCAAAGTGGCTTGGAAATTCAAATCGCAATGGTTGCTGCTTGTAATTTCTCGCTCGCTCGTCTGCCATGCCTTTTTTGGATTGCTGGCGATCGAGCAGGTGCGAGGTCTCGTACCACGTGTCCCTCGCCTGGGCAACATCTATTTGATGGCCATCAATGTCAAGAACCGCCCCACTTTGCGCGTAACCCAATTTGTAAACGGGCAACCCTATTTGTTCCAAGGCTTCGGCTGCTGCATCATCAGTAAGTTGTAGTACCAGGCCTGCATTTTCAGCAAAAAGTGTTTTAATGCGATCACCTTCCATTCCTTTCAGCGAGATTTTCATTCCGCTGTTTTGACTCGGGAAGCACATTTCCAGTAAGGTGGTGATCAGACCACCACTCGAGATATCATGTCCAGCGAGAACCTTGTCGGTCTTGATGAGGTGCTGGATGGTGGAGTACGCTTTCGCGAAAGCGGGAACATCAACAACATCGGGACATTTAGTACCGATTACGTTCATGGTTTGGGCAAAGCTGGAACCACCCAATTCAGGGGCCGTCCCACTCAAATTGAGGTAATATATAGGCGCCTGAGAATCCGGTTGAAGTACGGGCTCAACCACCTTTGTGATGTCGTCGCAAGCCGAAACCGTGCTGATGATCACCGTTCCCGGAGCGAGCACGTCCATGTCAGGATACTTTTGCTTCATGCTCAGGCTGTCCTTGCCCGTGGGTACATTGATACCTAGATCAATGGCAAATTTGCTCACGGCCTGGACTGCTGCGTAGAGTCGGGCATCCTCACCAGGATTGTTGCATGGCCACATCCAGTTGGCACTCAGGCTCACGCCCTTGAGTCCTTTTTCCAAAGGTGCAAAAATAAGATTAGTCAGCGCCTCTGCAATAGCATTGCGAGATCCAGCCGCTGGATCGATAAGGGCGGCAACGGGTGCGTGTCCCAAAGTGGTCGCCACGCCGTTCTTGCCATTGTAATCCATCGCCATCACGGCCACGTTGTTGAGGGGCAATTGAAGCTCACCGCATGTCTGTTGTTTTGCAACGCGACCTGTGACACAACGATCTACCTTGTTTGTCAACCAATCTTTACAAGCGACGGCTTCCAGTTTCAAGACGTTTTCAAGATACTGATCCAGTTGATCGTCCTGATAGCTGACATCCTTGTAAGTGCGGTTGATAGTCGTGTCTTTCATCACCGTTTTGGGACTGGAGCCGAACATATCTTCCAGCGCGAGATCCATGGGGCTGCGACCGTCTTTTTCGCTAAAAATAAACTTGTTGTCGCCCGTTACCTTTCCTACTTTATAGAGTGGTGCGCGTTCTCTAGAAGCGATTTTTTCCAGTATGGGCGTGTCCTTTTCTTCCATTACAAGGCCCATGCGCTCTTGAGACTCGTTTCCTATGAGCTCCTTTCGCGAAAGCGTGGGATCGCCCACGGGCAGTTTTTCCACATCGATGATACCGCCCGTCTCTTCAACAAGTTCTGAAAGGCAGTTGAGGTGACCACCTGCACCGTGATCATGGATGGATTTGATGGGGTTTTCATCGCTTTCCAAGAGACCACGTATGGCATTTGCAGCGCGCTTTTGCATCTCGGGATTAGAGCGCTGCACGGCATTGAGCTCAATACCGCTGTCCATAGAACCCGTATCTGCGCTACTTACGGCAGCGCCACCCATCCCGATGCGGTAGTTGTCGCCACCCATGACGATGATGTCATCGCCTGGCGCGGGTGTTTTCTTAAGTGCTTGTGATTTTTTACCGTATCCCACACCACCGGCCTGCATGATGACCTTGTCATAACCTAGTTTGCGAGGTTTTAGATCTGGGGCTTCGACAGGCTCAGCCTGACAATCGTGATTTTCATCGTGCTCAAAGGTCAATACGGAACCTGTGATCAACGGTTGTCCGAACTTATTTCCAAAATCGCTGGCGCCGTTTGAGGCTTTGATCAAAATATCCATGGGCGTCTGGTAGAGCCAGTCGCGTTCCTTGAATTCGTTTTCCCAGGGGCGATCATCTGCTAATCGTGAGTAGCTGGTCATGTACACGGCCGTACCGGCTAGTGGGAGCGAACCCTGGCCACCAGCGAGGCGGTCCCTGATCTCTCCACCAGATCCAGTCGCCGCACCGTTGAATGGTTCCACGGTTGTGGGAAAATTGTGTGTTTCCGCTTTAAGCGAAATCACAGAATCAAAAAGGCTGGTCTGGTAATAATCGGGCTTTTCTGGAGTTGCGGGCGCAAATTGCTCGGCTTCTGGACCGCTGATGAACGCCACATTATCAGAGTAGGCGCTGACGATCTCGTTAGGATGTTGCTTGCTGGTTTCCTTGATCAGTTTGAAGAGCGAGGTGGGTTTTTCCTCGCCATCGATCACAAAAGTCCCATTGAAAATCTTGTGGCGGCAATGTTCTGAGTTGACCTGCGAGAAACCAAATACTTCAGAGTCGGTCAGTTTCCTGCCCAGTTTTTCAGAAAGGGCGATGAGGTAATCGATCTCGTCGTCGCTCAGGGCAAGACCTTCCTGCATGTTATAAGCTGCGATGTCGTCGATTTCAAGAACGCCCTCTGCCTCTACATTGATGTCAAATTGTTGCTGATCGATCCCATCAAATTTTTGAAGCAGCATTTTATCATAGTCTGCGTCTTCCTCACAGGCGTGAAATTCCTCGATGCGGGAAATGCCTGCGATCTGCATGTTTTGGGTGATTTCTACGGCATTTGTGGACCAGGGTGTGATGGTGGTCGCTCTAGGACCTGTAAAAAATCCCTGAATGTTATCTTGATCTAATCGAGAGCTCCCGCCGAAGAGCCATTCTAACTTTTTATTGTCCTCATCTGTCAGTTGTTTGAGAGTCTGGACGGCATAGATTTTTTGGCTGGGATTTCCGTAGAAGGTGATCATCAAATAGGCTTTATTGTTGATGCCTGCAAAGATACTTTTTTAAGTGGTGGGGTGATAGGTTGATGCAACGAGTTGTGAGTGGTTTTTGAACAGTTTTTACAACGTGACTGTCCTACTAAAAGATGCAATAGGTAGCAATAGCATCATTTTCAAAGTTTAAATTTTTGATCAACTCTATAAATTATCTCCAATTATTTTAACAACGGGATTACTTGATGAGAAACTCATTTATCTTATTTGGTAGAATAAACATTATGAGTCTATAACCTTATTCATGCAAATACATCTATTATCTGATTAAACTCTATTTTAGCGTAGGAAGCATCACAAAAAACTAAACCAAATGAAATACTTCTTATTATCACTTACTTTCATGACTTTGCTTAGTTGTAAAACAGATGCTAGGCGAGAGGTTGAAGAGCTCATCGAAGTAACCGACAACCCTGAATTGAAAGAGATTTATGAAAATGATCAGAGTGATAGAATGACTGATACTATTAATTGGATGGAGGTCAATAAGAGGGATAGTTTGCGAAGGATTAGGGTTCACCAACTACTTGATTCTGGAAATGTCAGAACAGGAAAAGATTATAAACACGCGGCAATGGTGTTCCAACACGGAAATGATTCTACTGATTATAAACTAGCTGTTGATTTGATAGAAAAGGCTATAGCACAAGACACGACCATCAACAAATGGCTTTTTGCTGCTGCAACTGATAGATACTCGTTGAGCAAGGGTGAACCGCAAATTTATGGGACACAATATTAGAAAATGGGAGACGAGCCATGGAAGTTAGGTGAAATCGATACAACTCAAATAACTGATGCTGAAAGAAGAAAATACGGTGTTGAAACTCTCAAAGAACAAACGGAGAAAGTAAAGGAAATGAATAGCGAAGATCACAGGCATGATCATTGAGCGGCATGACAAATTTAAGACTGGGGAAGCTTGAGTCTAACAATTGAAAATCAATCAAGATGTCAAATATAAAGGAAGATCAAAGCACAACTGAAGAAACTGACCTAGCGGAAGATGGTCAAATGTTTTTTTACGAAGAAGAAAACTCAAATGTAAAGGGAAAAAGTGCTTGGGATAAATCTGTTAGGGCTGAAGAAAATGGTTATTACTGGAATGATGAACCTATTTTCAAAAAAGGAACAAATCTTGATTCCAAAAAACCAATAGTAGCTGAGCTATTCTGTGGATGTGGAGGAACTTCATTGGGATTTGAAATGGCAGGTTTTGAAACGGTCCTTGGCTGTGATATACATACCCCTTCAATTCAAACTTTTCAAGCTAATCATCCTAACTGTTCCACTATAACTGGTGACGTGAAAAAAGTCAACCCAGTAGTTGTCAAAGAGCTTCTTGATGGCAGACAATTGGATGTCTTAATTGGAGGTATTCCTTGTCAAGGATTTTCACTCAATAACCGAAAAAGACACGAAAATGACGACAGAAATTTCATGTATAAGGAATTCGCAAGATTTGTAGAAGTTCTTCAGCCTAAAGTTGTCGTTCTTGAAAATGTTTCTGGTATGAGGAGTATAGGTTCTTTCGTTACTGACATTGAGAAACATTTAAGTGAAATTGGTGGAATGAAAGTTAAAAGCAAATTACTTTACGCACCGGATTATGGAGTACCTCAAAAACGGTCACGTTTAGTGTTTGTTGGCATCAAAGGCAGCGAATTCAATTTTGAGGATATAATTAAAACGCACGGCCCGGAAACAGACAAGCCCTATGTAACTATTAAAGAAGCTATTGGAGATTTGGCTTCTTTGAAACCAAAAGAATCAAAGAATAAATACAAGACAGCTCCATTTTCAGACTATCAAACACTCATGAGACTGAATACTGACGGTCCAGTAACAAATCATACAGCACCAAATCACCCAAAGGCAACTGTTGAGAAAATCAAAAACACTAAACCTGGCGAACCAATGTATGAGCGTTTTAAGCAACGAATTCGTTTGGATTGGAGCAAGCTGAGTCCTACTCAAGTTTCTGGAGGAATTAGACCTCAATTCCAATTAGGTCATCCCGAAGATGCAAGAGGGCTCACGATTCGAGAACGTTGCAGAATTCAGAGTTTTCCAGATGATTTTGTGATAAAAGGAGGTATAGTTCAAGCACGAGTACAGACTGGAAATGCTGTTCCTCCGCTATTGGCAAAAGCAGTAGGCTTGGCTATAAAGAAACATCTATAGATTAATTCAGTACCTAGCGTAACCATGAATCCATTTCAAAATTTATTCTAAATCATTTTAACCCAAATAAGAGAATTAACTCCCTGAATTTGACGCTATGAAATATTGCACCTTACAGCATTCTGCAAACACATCATTGATGATGAAATCTGAGAGGGGAACTTTTGGGAAAAAAAGAAGTAGTAATTAAGCGTTTCTTTTCAATCGCACTTCGGTAATTAGTTCATAGATCATGGCTAATAGAAACAAAGTATTCCCAATAATTCCTAATAAAAAAGTGGTATCTGTTGTGGCATCAAAGAATAGAAACCTTACTAAATAGTAGATCTCAATAATTGAAAAGACTACTAAAAAATCTTTAAGGCTCTTAGGCGGTTTTTGAATCTGAATGGCATGTAATTGATGAATATTTCTCTAAATGTAAGAAAATAAAGGGCATACGTAAACCGGTTGATCGCAAATGCTTATGATATTCGAGATATCAATTGTCTTTATACCATTTAGTATTCAAACACTCCATAAGCTGCACACGCGCTCTATGGATAATTACCCATAAATTTGACGCAGTGATATCATGCTCCTTACAGATCGTTTCCGTTTCCATGTTATCAATCGTTTTCTGTACAAATATGGTTGCGTAACGTTCAGGTAAGTTTGCTATACATTCATTGATGGCTTCTCCCAGCTCACGTTGTTCAATATCGTCTTCCACATTAGGGTTACGCAGATCCTGTACACGTTCTTCCATCCAGTCGCCGCTTTCGTCTTTGGACGCATTCACGTAACTCATGCGTATCTCAGCTTTCCCTTTGTTGGAATTGATTTTACGATAATGATCTATGATTTTGCGCTTGAGAATGGAGATGAGCCAGGTGCGTTCCGTAGAGTTTCCTTTGAATCTATGGGCACTTTTCAGTCCAGCCAAAAAAGTTTCAGAAACGAGATCCTGAGCCTTGATGGCATCATTTACTCGAGATATAGTATAATTGAATAAATAGTCGCTGTAGCGATCTACCCATTTTTCTGGAACTAATTTTACATCTGGCACCTTCTTATATTTTTAAGCGACGAGTCCTGCTCTTTTTAGCAGGGCGTCTATTTTTGGTTCGCTTCCGCGAAAGCGAGTATATAACAACATAGGATCCTCGGTTCCACCTTTACTCAGAACATTTTCCCTGAACTTGTCTGCGGTTTCACGGTCAAAGATCCCTCTCTCTTTAAATAATTCAAACGCATCGGCATCAAGAACCTCTGCCCACTTGTAACTGTAGTAACCAGCGCTGTAACCGCCTTGAAAGATATGACCAAAGGACGTGCTCATACAGATCCCTTCCACATCTGGATACAAATCTGTTTCGTCAAAAGTTTTTCTTTCATGAGCTTTGACATCCTGAATCCCGCTGGGGTCTTGACCGTGCCAACTCATATCCAGCATTCCAAAGGACAGCTGTCGCAAGGTTTGCAAACCTTCATTAAAGTTAGCCGCAGCTTTGATCTTCTCAATGTATTCTTGCGGTATCAACTCACCCGTCTCGTAATGGTGTGCAAAAAGCTCTAAAGCCTCTTTTTCATAACACCAGTTTTCCAGTACCTGACTGGGCAACTCTACAAAATCCCATGAAACCGAAGTTCCTGAAAGTCCTCGATACTTTGTATCGGCCAGCATGCCGTGCAAAGCATGACCAAATTCATGAAAAAGAGTCGTCACTTCATTGAAGGTCAGAAGCGATGGTCGGGTAGAGGTGGGCTTTGTAAAGTTACAAACATTAGAGATGTGTGGTCTCACATTTTTTCCATCCTCATGCCATTGCCCTTTAAAGCTGGTCATCCATGCGCCATTGCGTTTTCCCTTACGCGGGAAAAAGTCTCCGTAAAATACGGAATTGAGCGATCCGTCTTCATTCTTGACGATGTAAGTGATTACGTCAGGATGGTATTTCTCGATTTCATCGGTCTTTTCAAAAGTTAAACCGTAAAGCCGTTTTGCAATTTCAAATACGCCATTAATCACGTTTTCCAGCTTAAAATAAGGTTTGAGCTTTTCATCATCAAGATCAAACTTCTCTTGTTTCAGCTTTTCAGCGTAATATGCCGCATCCCATTTCTCCAACCTATCAAGAGATACGTTGTTTTTATCAGCATGGTTTTTCGCGAAAGCGGTAAGCTCAGTAAACTCTTTCTCTGCTGCGGGTTTAGCTTTTTCCAAAATGTCTTTCAAGAAATCCGTCACCATTTGAGGTGATTTTGCCATGCGCTCTTCCAACACAAAATGAGCGTGACTATCATAACCCAGCAATTCAGCCCGTTTATGTCTCAAGTTGGCTATACGTAACACATTCTCCTGATTGTCAAAATCGTCTTTATAGGCCTTTGAACTAAATGCAATGGACATTTTTTCACGCAGTTCCCTGTTGTCTGCATAAGTCATGAAAGGAATGTAGCTGGGGTAGTCAAGCGTGAATAGAAAACCGTCTTTGTCTTTAGATTTGGCAGCATCCTCAGCAGCTTCCAGAGCACTCTCCGGCAAGCCTGAGAGCAGATCCTTGTCAGTAACATGCATCTCAAAATTATTAGTGGCCGCGAGTACGTTTTCACCAAATTGCAAGGTCAGCTGGCTTAATTCCTCATCAATTTTTCTCAGCTTTTCCTTTTTTTCTTCACTCAGGTTAGCTCCGTTACGGGAAAAACGCTTGTATTGCTTATCAAGTAGTGTGTTTTGCTCAGGAGTCAGGTCCAGCCTGTCTTTCTGATCATAAACTGACTTCACTCGTTTGAACAACTGCTCATTCAACACAATATCATTCCCGAAAGCAGAAAGTTGAGGACTTACTTTTCTCGCTATTTCCTGTATGTGGTCATTTGTCTCTGCGCTGTTGAGATTAAAAAATATACTGGTAATTCTACCTAGAGTCTCGCCGCTACTGTCTAGAGACACAATGGTATTTTCAAATGAGGGAGGTTCAGGATTGGACGTTATTTGGTCAATTTCTCTCCGTGCGATCTCTATGCCTTTCAAAATCGCAGGTTCAAAATGAGTTTCTTTTATTTTTGAAAATGGTGCTGTGTCAAGTTCAGTATCAAACTCTTGCAACAACGGATTATCCTTCAAATTCATAGACTGTAAAATTAAAATCGAGAAGCATACACCCCTTATAGTATATTGTTAAACTTTTTTTCTAATAGATTAAACAAACTAAAGAAAGAAGTAGCCATATCCAAATAACGTGATGGCCAGTACCACGTGAAAAATTCCTAAGTAGTTGTAACTTCGATTAGTAAATTGTCGATTGACGATGACGGCCGCAAGAAAGTTGAGGGCACCAGCGGTCAGAAAATGCCACTTGACACCGTGCCTGAGAGTTGTTTCATAAACAAACCATGCACCAGTAGCGATCAAAATAATTAGAGAAAAGACCTTGACGGTTCTAGACATTTTTTTTCATCTCCTCTGCAGCTTGGTTCACTTTCTTTTTGAGACCCTCTTTGTAAGCAATAATTCTATTGAGGATTTCATCATTTTGTGCACCTAGTATTTGTGCGGCCAGTATGCCAGCGTTTTTAGCTCCGTTGAGAGCCACGGTAGCGACTGGTACGCCGCCAGGCATTTGTAATATAGATAGTACGCTGTCCCACCCATCGATTGAGTTACTTGATTTTACAGGTACTCCTATCACGGGAAGAGGTGATAGACTGGCTACCATTCCTGGCAAGTGAGCAGCACCTCCGGCACCCGCGATTATTACGCCTATACCATTTTTATGCGCTTTTCTCCCAAATTCCACCATTTTTTCTGGCGTACGGTGGGCGCTCACCACATCTACTTCACATGGGATCTTAAATTCCTTCAGAATATCTATCGCGTCCTGCATCACGGGTAGATCACTCGTGGATCCCATGATTATGGCTACTTTTTTCATCATATCTCAAAGTTAAGCGGTTTAAGAAAAACTAGGAAACACTTAAGATCATATTTATGGTAGTCAGCCATACCTAAATAAGGCGTTTTTTGTATTTTTAAAGAGCCGATTAATTATTGATCATGAATTTAACAGCTCAAAAGCCGCCTAGCAGTTTCTGGATTATTGCCGGTCTTGCCATTGCCTGGAATTTATTTGAAATATATTTCAGCTCTTTCCAGCTGGACTATCTGGAACAAAATTCGACAGCAGCAGAATTTGAGAAGATCCAGAACCTTCCTGTTTGGTATCTCATCATTTTTATGATCGCTCTATTTTCTGAAATGCTGGGTGCATTTTTACTCTTCATGCGTCGCAAGGTCTGTATCAGCTTCTTTTTTGTCGCAATGGTTGCCTTGATGTTCATAGAGTTTTATTGGTTGTTCTTTTTTAGCATACGCAAAACCTCAGTAATGGTGTCGGTGATTATACCATCTGTAGTAATCGCTGTTGCTGTGTTCTTGTTTTTCTATAGTCGTTTTGCAAATAAGAAAGGGTGGTTTAAGTGACAAACCACATTAAAAAGCAATTCAAAAATTGAAACACACATATAAGGATTCAGATAAGCAATTGCGATAATTTCACTAAATCAGTTTTTACAACAACTTAACCTGGTCCCCATCTAACTCCATACTATCAGGATCGTTTTCAATCGCGCGTTTTACTAGTTTTTCATTTATAGACTTATTTGCTTTGGCACCTAACTTCTTAAGGCGCTCCACACGACCTATCAAATTACCAGAACCATCAGTAAGCTTATTCATACTGGCTGAGTAGGTTTTTTTCACGGTGTCCAATTGAGACCCCACTTTGATCAGATCATCAGAAAGTCCCACAAACTTATCATAGAGCGCTCCAGCAGCATTTGCAATATCAATGGCATTACGTTGCTGTTTTTCGGTTTGCCACATGCTGTCGATGGTTCTCAGCGTAGCGAGAAGGGTTGTAGGTGTCACGATCACGATATTTCTGTCAAAAGCCTCGCTGTAGAGCCCGCTATCTTGATTCAAAGCGATGGCAAATGCGGGCTCAATCGGAACAAAAAGCAACACAAAATCTGGCGTATCAATGTCGTACAGATCGTGGTAATTTTTATCAGAAAGCTGTTTGACGTGCAGTTTCAAAGCATTGACATGCTCGCGTAAATAACGGCTTTGCAGTTCTTCATCCTCCTCGTTAACATATCGCTCGTAGGCGTTAAGCGAGACTTTGGAGTCAATGATCATTTTCTTCCCACCGGGAAGGTTCACGATTACATCAGGAAACACGGTTTTGCCGTCTTCAGTCTTAAAACTTTGCTGAACGGAGTATTCTTGATCCTTGCTTAAACCTGATTTTTCCAAAACTCGTTCCAGCACCAGCTCGCCCCAATTACCACGCATTTTTGCGTCACCTTTCAGCGCTTTGGTCAGGTTACTGGTCTCCTTGCTCATTTGCTCGTTAAGCTCTTTGAGTCCTATAATTTGCTGGCGCAGCGCACTCTGCCGGTCGATCGTATCCTTGTGGGTATCCTCAACCCGCTTCTCAAAACTTTTGATCTTCTCCTGCAGCGGGTTCAAGATCTGCTCGATGTTTTTACGATTTTGGTCGGTGAACTTGGTGCTTTTCTCGTCTAGAATCTTATTTGCCAGATTCTCAAATTCCTTGGTGAATTTTTCGTTGAGTTTCTCGATCTCGGCTTGAGCTTCTGTATGTTTTTCTTCCGCTTTCGCGAAAGCGGTACGTTGCTCAGCCAGTAACACATTCAAACGCTCTTTCTCTACAGCCAGCTCTCTCAATTCCAGTTCGCGGTTCTCGAGACGTTTTTTAAAGTCCTCAATGTTTTCAGATCTTGAAGAAACCTGAGCCTGAAGCTGTTCCCGCTCGATCCTCAACTGGTCGCGTTCATGCTGGGCGTTTCTGAGTTCGCTCACCTGTTCCTGTAACTGCTCATTTTCTCTATGGAGAATACTGTATTTACTTGAAAATTTATTTTTTGCAAAAAACCAGGTGACAACGGTTGCGATGATACCGCCGATAACCAGGTAAATTAAGACGTTGAGTTCTTGCATGTAGATCGATTAGAATTTCCAAAATTGGAGTTCTTCCTTCAAATTTACAAGAATTCTCAAGTACTGTTATCAACCATTTGTCACTTCGAGTGAATTTGGCTGAGCGAAGTAGCGAAACTAAATTAGTATCGAGAAGTACTACAGTTTATGATTTCAAGGGTTCTCGATACGATTTCTCGTTCCTCAAAATCACTCGAACTGACATGTACTTTCAATAAAGGTGTAGATAAAGCCCCTTGAGGGGATGGGTGGGGATGTTCGTATATAACCTCAAAAAGGCACCTCAATCTTCAGCTCAAGAATTTCTCTACTCACGGGATGTTCAAAAATGAGCTGTTCTGCATGAAGGTGCAATCGATCTGCTCGCTTGCCGTAGAGGTCGTCACCTACGATAGGGCTGTTGAGTCCATCTTTATGCGCAGCATGAACCCTCAATTGATGCGTGCGACCAGTAATGGGATAAAAGGCAACGCGAGTTTTACCATCTTTCACTTGGATTACCTCATAGCGTGTTCTAGCGCTTTTACCTTTTTGATGATCAACTAACTGGAAGGGACGGTTGTCTAAATCCAATCGCAAGGGTAAATCAATGAAACCTATTTTGTCATTCACAATTCCATCGAGTAAAGCTACATACCGCTTGCTGATGCTGCGATTTGTGAACTGTTTCTGTAGTATCTTATAAGTTTCCAGATCTTTTGCACACAGTAAGATCCCGCTGGTGCTCATGTCCAGACGATGCACAAGTAACGGACCTGTTGCTTCTGGAAATCGCTTTTCAAGCCGCTCTTGGACGGAGTCGCTGATTTCCTTGCCTCTGACCGATAATAACTCAGCGGGTTTGTTCACAGCAAAAACATGATCATCTTCATAGATAATTTCTAGATTCAAATCCCTGCTCTGGCTTTGCAACAACGGATTTTCATCAACATCTAAACCTTGAAGCATAAAACCCAGCACCGGTTCACACTTTGAACGACACGCCGGGTAGAACTGACCATGTTTGCGCACTTGAGAAGGTAATGGCTCTCCGTACCAGAACTCAGCCATCGCAACTGGTTCTAGCTGATTTAGGTAAGCGTACTGTAGAAGTTTTGGGGCTGCACAGTCACCCGTTCCCGATGGTGGTATGTCGGGAAGACGATTTTTGAAGAGTTCGAGCGCGTTTGTTGTCTCGCCTCGAGCATTGAGGAACTTATAATTGGAAAAAATCCATTCTTGAAGATGTTGAGAAAGTTCTTTTCTCTCATTCTTTAATCTAGAGATCTGATATTCCCAGTTTTCAATCTTCTGTCGGTCGTTTTGGGTTTTCTCCCTTAGATATACTTCATATTCTTTCAGCAGAAACTTGGAGGCAAGGCTTGCTTGATGATGTTCATCTTTAAGCATCTTGAAATCCAACTCCGATAAAATTGCTTTTTGTTGGTCTCTTAAGGTTTTGCGCTGTTTTTTTTTATCTGCTTGTCGTGATTTCTCAGTTTTGAGTTTCCTGAGGTTGAGAGTTTCTGCTCTTTCAGTTTGTTTTTTCAGTTCTACCAATTCTAAGTTTCCTTCCAAACTTTTGATAATAGAAGTAAAATGCTCTAGGTCCTCAAGCTTTTGTGCGTAAAGGCCGCTTCCATGAAATGGATCAAAAACGAGAGGTACAAAAAAATCATCTTCTTGTTTTCCCGTGCGCACACCAGAGAAAGCGCTTAAATACCCGAGCTGGTCTTTAGATGTTCTAACCACTAATACACCAAACATTTTCCCAAGCGGATGAGCATAGTTTTCTGGACCTAATTTCAAATCAAAAAACCAGTTCTCTAACGAATCCAGATACTGTTGGAGTTCGTTTGCCGCTACGCGTGCGAGGTCATGCGGTTCATAATAAAAAGGAAACGTAAATTTTTCAGGCAGCGGTATTTGAGTAACATCCGTTGAGAAAGAGTGGAGGAGGAGCATAAAAGAAATGGCACTTTAGTTTCTATTCACCCAATTCTCAAGAGTGATTCCTTTAATACGATTGAATTCCTTTAGGTTCTCCGTAACCATTATAAAATCGTTTGCAATAGCAGTCGCGCCAATTAGTAGATCAAAATCGCTGATCATTTTACCAATTCAACGCAAACGTACTTTTTCAGATGCATAAAAAGGAATAGCGTTATAAATTGGAATTATTTTTACTTCATCAGTAAATCTCTGAATAATCTTCTTATTTTTTGAAGAGCTTTTACTGTTTTCTGCCCCAAACATTAATTCAGC
Source organism: uncultured Flavobacteriaceae bacterium (assembly GCA_964631155.1). Classification (GTDB taxonomy): domain Bacteria; phylum Bacteroidota; class Bacteroidia; order Flavobacteriales; family Flavobacteriaceae; genus Nonlabens. Next base: position 116,071 of record CAZVYO010000007.1, on the reverse strand, counting down.
TAATGTAATTTCAGATATCGCACAGTTCTGCAAGCCAACTTCTTTAAATTTTTGATCAAGATTAAATTGACCACGGAATAGGTGAATGCAGATATTTGTATCAAGTAAATAATCCATCAGAATGTAAAGTCCCCTTGCTTGTCATTTCTGGAAACTCTAATTTCTTCAATGATTTCATGAGAAGTTTTATCGTCCTCCCATGCTCCAAAAAACTCTGATATATCCTTTTCGGAACTAGCTGAGGATTTCATGGAACCGGTTAATTTTTTGATCAATTTCATTTTAGATTGATTGTCTAGCAATCTTAGATACGAGAAGTACTTTTCGATTAATTTATTTGATAATGTCAGTCCCCCCATCACTTTTTTGCAATTTAATCAATTTTGGATTATTAAATAGAATTACTGATAAAGCACATATCTGGGAGGTTTGATTCCGTTCAATCTCAACAGTACCAGCATTTGTCCGCGGTGGTGGGTAATATGATCTGCAAGGAGCATCATGATCTGTAGTTTAGTACGATTTGCGCCGAAATAATCCAATCGCACATTCAATCTGGACGCGTCAAATTCTCTGAGAAATTTGATCGTATCATCAAAGGCTTTGGACATCGTGCTGATCATCTCTCCTTTAGTTTTATCATCAACTTTTAACAAATTATCAGTTTCCCAATCCCTAGCGGGTCGTTCACCCATAAGTGTTTGACTGTGCCAGTCCATAGCCCAGCCTATGTGCATGAAGTGTTCTGCAAAACTGTTGGAATCTTCCGTTGCGCGGTAATGGTACGCATCTTCGGGCATCATGTCTGCAACTAAGAGAAGGTAATCTTTAGATCGCTCCAGCCGCTCGATATATTGATCTACATAATCTTTGGTCTGGGAAAAAGAGGATTGTATTGCCAGCAGGAACATGCAGGTGAATAATATGCGTTTCATGATTTAATAGAATATAGGACAGCGATCTAAAATTAATCTTTCTATAGCGTACTTCATCAAATAGTTTTTCAATAGATCGATACGAGTTGCTCTACTGGATTTTATCTTTGTCCCAGTATGAGCAAAAGATCAGTCTACACGTATCGCCTAGAGAATTCGATGTCTCATACACACCTTTTGCAGTATCTTGATACAGAAACTTATCTTTTCTTTCTGAATAGCAACAATCACAAGGACAAGAACGCTACTACAAACGTTCTGATTGCTACTGGTATCAGAGAACTATTGATTAGTTCTGCTGGCGATGCTCTTGATCAATTATCTCGCTTTCGCGAAAGCGAGAGCGACTGGATCTTCGGCTGGCTGGGTTATGATCTTAAAAATGAATTAGAAAATCTCGAGAGTAAAAATACCGATCCACTTGAATTACCCGATTTGATGTTTGTTGTTCCAGAGCGTGTTTTTCAATGGAGTGAAGGCAAACTTACTATTCATACTCATGAAGATCAAGCCGTCATTGATCAACTGGTAAATGACCTGAAAATCTATGAAAGCAAATCAGTTTCAAAAAGCCTGAATCAAAACGCAAGATTAATCGCCGAGAACTCTAAAGGGCAGTACTTAAAAAGTACTCAAAAGTTTCTGGATCACATCAAGAGAGGAGATATTTATGAGGCTAATTACTGCATGAATTTTCTAGCTGAGGAAGTGCATTTTGAAGAGGTTCAGGCTTACCATCATCTTAACGACATCAGCAAACCGCCTTTTTCAGCTTTAGTGAGATGCGGAGATTTCAAGGTAATATCTGCCAGTCCAGAGCGTTACTTGAAAAAACAAGGGAAGAAGTTACTTTCCCAACCTATCAAAGGTACTGCTAGACGCCATGAAAATGCCCAGCAGGATGAAGTTTTCAAAAAGGAACTATTTGAAAATAAGAAAGAGCGTTCAGAAAATGTAATGATCGTAGATCTTGTACGGAATGACCTCTCTCGAGTAGCTCAAAAAGGAAGTGTTCAAGTTGATGAGCTTTACGGTATTTACACCTTCAAACAGGTGCATCACATGATCAGCAGCATCACCGCACAACTTCAAGAAAACAAAAGTGGTATCGACGCGATCAAGGCGACATTTCCCATGGGGAGTATGACCGGAGCTCCCAAAGTGAGCGCCATGAAAATCATAGATGAGAATGAAAATTTTAAGCGTGGACTCTACAGCGGTGCCATAGGTTATTTTGATCCCTATGGTAATTTTGATTTCAATGTGGTGATCAGGACAATTTTATATAACGCCCAGCTGCGCAAACTCTCCTTTGCCGTAGGAAGTGCGATCACCATTGAAGCTGTTCCTGAAAAAGAATATGAAGAATGTTTCCTAAAGGCTCATGCACTTTTAGAAACACTCAAAAAACAAGGAATCACTTTGAGCGATGATTGAGATTTTTAAAAGAAATATCAAGGATCATTTCTCAAAGCAGATGAATGCAAAAATCGGTCTGGCCATAAGTGGTGGTCTGGATAGCGTAGTTCTCGCTCATTTGCTGAAAGCAACTGGTGTAGATTTAGCTTTCATCCATGTAAATTTCAACTTGAGAGGTACAGAATCTGATGGCGATGAAAGCTTTGTCAAGGATCTGGCAAAGAGTTGGAATGTTGAATTCCATTCAAAAACGGTGAAGACAAAGCAGTATGCTCGATGCCACAAGCTTTCTACGCAAATGGCAGCTCGCGAAGTGAGATATGATTTTTTCAAAGATTTGGTTCATCGCAATGTTGTTGATTTTGTAGCGACGGCCCACCATCTAGATGATCAGCTTGAGACCTTTCTGATCAATTTAGACAGGGGATCAGGACTTCAAGGTCTGACTGGGATTCCCAGAACAAATGAACACATTTTTAGACCGCTGCTTCCATTTAGCAGAGAGCAGATCCAAGACTTTGCCAGGTCTCAAAACATTGATTGGCGAGAGGACAGCAGCAATGCCAGCAAAGACTACCAGCGTAATGCCTTGAGACATGAGGTGATTCCAATTTTGAAAAAACATTCACCGCATCTTTTGGACAATTTTCAGGAGTCGCTATTACATCTCAATTCTGCAAATAATCTGGTGGAGCTGGAACTGTCTCGCTTTCGCGAAAGCGTAACCACCCAAAAAAACGGACATCAGTACATCAATGTTTCAGAACTCAAGAAATATCCTGAGACTCAAACTTTTTTGCATTATCTGTTAGGAGAAACTGGGTTGTCTGCAAAAGAGGCGATCAACCTGCTCAATTCTGAATCGGGTAAAAGTCTAACGAGCGGCTCGCACGTGCTACTCAAGGATAGAGAATTTTTGATTCTTTCTGAAAAACCTGAAAAAGATCCAGTAGATGTAAACATTGATGAAGTAAGAACTTATGAACTTACTAATGGTCAATTTTTAGAAGTCAACTCGTTCAAAATTGAAAATTGGGAGAAGACCATTGCTGAGGAAAGTGCTCCAAGTGTATTGTTACTGGATGCTGAAGAGGTAAGTTTTCCCTTCCAGTTGCGCACATGGCAAAATGGCGACAAGATCAATCCGCTGGGGATGAGTGGTTATCAAAAAGTCAGCGACATTCTAATAAATCATAAAATTCCCTTAATAGCTAAGGAAAATTTCTTAGTATTGAAGAGTGGTGATGAGGTGTTGTGGCTGGCTGGATTAAAGACTAGCAACAAGTTCAAGATTACACCAACAACTACACAAATCTTAAAGTTTAGGCTACAGTAATGAAGCAATTATCAGTAATACTCTTTTCGCTATTTACCATTTTATCATTTTCTCAAATCAATGAACCTACAAAGTGGTCCACAGAAGTGGAAAAGGTAGGGGAGAATGAGTATAACCTGATAACAAATGTTACCATTGAGCCAGGCTGGCATGTGTATTCACAGACTAGTGCTGAAGACATGGGACCTTCTGCAACCGAGTTTTCCTTTTTTCAATCTGAGGCCAACTACGAGTTAGTAGGTGTTAATAAAGAAACAGGATCTTATTCTGAATTTACAGATGTTTGGGGCTTTGATGTCTATCAGTTTGCAGATTTTGCACGGTTTGAGCAGGAAGTAAAAATCCTAGATCCTGATCTGAAATATATCGTTGTTGAAGCTTATTTTCAAGTTTGTGACGACGAGAAATGTTTAGCACCTAGACCTGAAAACTTACTCTTCAAAATAGATGCTGATGCGAGTGTTCCGGATAACGCTTTTGACATCATTGATCAATATTATGATGAGGATAAATCACCGGTCGTAGCCAAAGGTCCAGACGCATCAACCATTCCTGCAAAAGGAGAGGGCAAAAAAAAAAGCCCTGAAGAGAAAGAATTAGCCAAAGACTCTGATAAGTCAGAATTTGAAAATGCGACTTCTGAAACTGAAGAAGAAAAAAGCAACTGGGGAATTTTTCTAGCTTGTTTGTTAGCCGGTATTTTAACCCTTGCAACTCCCTGCGTCTTCCCGATGATACCCATGACGGTATCCTTCTTTACCAAGCAGAATGAGAACGCTGCTAAAGGGAAGTTCAATGGTGTGATGTATGGTCTTTTCATCGTTCTGATCTACGTAGCTTGTAGTTTGCCGTTCCACTTGTTCCAGAGCGTCTCACCAGATATTTTTAATGAGTTCAGTACCAACCCTGTTCTCAATCTTATCTTCTTTATCATTTTTGTGGTGTTTGCGATCAGTTTCTTTGGAGCTTTTGAGATCACGATGCCTAACTCCTTGATCAATAAGGTGGATAAAGCGTCTAACGTTGGCGGTCTCATCGGGATCTTTTTCATGGCGCTTACGCTGGTTTTGGTTTCATTTTCCTGCACAGGGCCGGTTATAGGCGGTGTTTTGGGTAGCGTTCTTTCTACTGACGGTGGAGCAACAGCGTTGACTTTTGGAATGTTGGGATTTGGTATTGGATTGGGCATTCCGTTTGCGCTCTTTGCCATTTTCCCGAGCTGGATGGATAAATTGCCTAAGTCGGGCGGCTGGTTGAACACGGTAAAAGTCTTTTTAGGTTTCTTGGAACTGGCATTTGCCTTTAAGTTCTTGTCAAATGCTGATCTCGTATTGCAGCTGGGTTACCTGACCAGAGAGGTGTTTATTGGAATCTGGATCGCGGTATTTGCTGCAATGGCTCTGTACCTATTTGGTAAGATCAAACTGCCTCATGATGGCCCGGAGCAGAACATTTCAGTTGGTCGTTTGCTGGTTGCGCTTTGTGCTCTTTTTTGTACGGTTTATCTCATACCTGGTATGTGGGGAGCACCACTTAAGATTATTTCAGGCTTTCCGCCACCCATGACTTATGCTGAGTCGATTTACGGTGTAGGCTATTCTAAGACAGAGCTGAGGGAAGAGTTGCCAGAGGGCGCTCATTTAGCGGTTCACGACATCGTCGCCTTTCATGATTATGAAGAAGGTCTCGCTTTCGCGAAAGCGGAAAACAAACCTGTTTTACTTGACTTCACCGGCTGGGCTTGCGTCAACTGTCGTAAGATGGAAGAACGCGTGTGGGGAGAACCCCAGGTGATCAATTTATTGAAAAACGATTTTGTATTGATCTCGCTGTACGTGGATGAGCGGAAAACGCTACCTAAAGATGAGCAATACGTTTCACCAAAAACGGATAAGAAGATCAGGACCGTAGGGAACAAATGGAGTGACCTTCAGATTACAAAATACAATGTCAATGCACAGCCGTATTATGCCATACTAAACGGCCAGGGTGATGATCTGGTGAAGCCCGTAGGCTACACACCAGATGCTGATGAATATGCAGCCTGGCTTCAAAGTGGTCTTGACGCTTATAAAAAATAGTAGGTCATTAACGCCTTAGAAAAATACTTGCCTAAAGTAGCGGTTGAGCCCATCACCGAGTTATTGAAGTTGTACCACGTGCAACTTAAAATAGTTCAAGAGCGCAAAACCCGGCACGGAGATTACCGCCGCAATCCAGACGGCAGCCACCAGATTACGGTCAATTCAAACCTGAATCCTTATCGGTTTTTGATCACTCTGGTGCATGAAATTGCTCATTTACTAGCCTTCAAGAAATACGGTAGACATATTAAACCGCACGGTCAGGAATGGAAATACACATTCCAGCAGTTGATGTTGCCTTTGCTGCGTCCAGAAATTTTTCCCAAAGACCTTTTACCCATACTCGCCCGTCACTTTAAAAATCCCAAGGCAAGTAGTGATACAGATGCATTGCTGTCGGTAAGGCTCAAATCCTACGACCCACAGAGCGATAAATACTATATATTTGAAATTGAGCATGGAGCGATTTTTCAAGCACCTAATGGTAGAAAATATCAAAAAGGCAAAAAACTGAGAAAACGATACGAATGTCTTGAGCTGGAAACAGGAAGGCTCTTTGTCTTCCAGCCTAATGCTCAAGTTGAACTCATAAAGACGATATGAAAGAAAATAGGTATGCCGTCATCATGGCGGGTGGAGTAGGATCACGATTTTGGCCGGTAAGCAAAAAAAGCTTCCCAAAACAGTTTCATGATATGCTTGGGATCGGGCGCTCTCTTTTACAAATGACTTATGACCGTTTGGAGAAGATCATTCCGGCTGATAATATCTTGATCCTGACTAACGATGACTATACCGATCTCGTACAGAAACAGCTTCCTAAAACGAAACAAAAAAACATCGTTGCAGAACCTGCAATGAGAAATACAGCGCCCTGTATATTGCTGGCAGCTCTTAAGATCCAGAAACGCAATCCAGATGCGGTGATGATCGTAGCTCCTAGTGATCACTACATTCAGAAAGAAAAGTTATTTCAAAAGAATGTACTGGATGCTTTTGATTTTTGTATTGAGAATCAAGAAGCCTTGATGACCCTTGGGATCACGCCCACAAGTCCTAATACAGGTTATGGGTATATTGAATATGTGAGTGACGAGCAAAACGTTCACAAGGTATCTCAATTTAGGGAAAAACCAGATTTGGAAACTGCGATGAAATTTCTGGCTGCGGGCAACTTTTTGTGGAACGCTGGTATATTTATCTGGAGTGTGGATGGTGTAGTTTCCGCTTTCGCGAAAGCGAGACCTCAATTACATACGCTATTCAGCAGCGGGCAGACCGTTTACAACACAGAGGAGGAACAGGACTGGCTCGAAGAGAACTATGAACAGGCCGAAAACATTTCTGTAGACTACGCCATAATGGAGCAGAGCGATGATGTATACGTGATCGCGGCAGAATTCCCGTGGAGCGACCTGGGAACCTGGGGATCTTTGCATAGTGAACTTTCTAATGAAAAGAAAAGTGTCGCTCTCAACAATGAGCTGGTGGAAATGGACTCTCGTGGCAACATGGTACGTACTAAAACCATAGATAAAGTATTTCTCTTGGGGATGAAAGATGTCATCGTGGTGGAAGACGGTGACTTACTCATGATCGCTTCTCAAGAAAAAGAGCAGAATATTAAGCAATTACGCGATAGGGCAATGGAAAAATTCGGTAAAGATTTAGGCTGATGTCAACACAACCCACACAAAATACGCAGCCTGGAGATCAGCTGGAGTCCAATAAGGAAAAAATAGAGGGGATTTGGGAAAATATAAAATCCTTTCTCTCTGAGTTACTGGATATACGTAAAGATTCTGATCGCAGCGAGACGGTTGAGTCCGTGCGTAAGGATATTTCATTCCAAGGCCACAATGCTTGGATTCTGATTTTCTCCATCATGGTGGCGTCAATAGGTTTGAATGCAAACAGTACAGCAGTAGTGATAGGTGCGATGCTTATATCGCCACTCATGGGACCTATCGTAGGGATGGGACTAGGTACGGCGATAAATGATGTTCGTATGTTGAGAAGATCAGGTATGAACTTGCTGATTATGGTGGGATTATCTCTTGCGACAGCATCTTTTTATTTTTGGATCACGCCGTTGAAAGAACTAAATACAGAACTTGCAGCTAGGACAGAGCCCAATATTCTGGATGTATTGGTCGCTATCTTTGGTGGACTCGCCCTTATCGTCGCCAAAGCTAAAAAAGGAACGATCTCAAATGCTATCGCTGGAGTTGCCATCGCAACGGCCTTGATGCCACCGCTATGTACCGCAGGATACGGGATAGCTACCTGGCAGCCAGCCGCATTTCTCGGAGCAATCTATTTATTTAGTATCAACGCCGTTTTCATCGCACTTTCCACATTTGTAGTCGTAAAATTTTTACGCTTTCCCATGGTTAAATACGCCAATGCTGCAAAACGCAAGCGTATATCGCGTATAGCATTTGGGATAGGTGCCGCGATGTTAATACCATCGTGCATTCTTTTTTATGGACTCTATAAAAAACAAAAGTATCAGATTGAAGCTTACGCATTTGTTGAAGAAATCGTGAAGTACCCTGGCATGCGCTCCACCCCAGAATGGAATAACGAAAAGAAACAACTGGATGTAATTCTCATGGGAGCTGAGGTCCCTCAGACTATACTAGATGACTGGACAAATAAGTTTATCGATAAGGAACGTTTTGAACAATGTACGATTGAGTTCTATCAAGGCAGTAAAACCATTCTTGCTGACAATAATGATGATCTAGAAAAACTGCAAGAAGAGCGTATTAACGACATTAAGTTGATTCAGGATAAAGATACACGTATTCAAGCTTTGGAAGACGAATTGCGCAGAATGAGCAAACAGTCTCAAAAACTTGAGGTCATAAGTGAAGAAGTTTCTTTCATTTTTCCGGAATTAGCAGGTATTTCCTACGCTCCAGAGGTTTATCGGGACCTTAACTCCTCAAAGTACGATACCATTCAGAAATTTACGGTTGCATTTAAGGACTCAACGGTGAGTCAAGAAAGGCGTACGGAACTGAGGAGTAAAATGAAAAAATGGCTCACCTTCAGGATGAAAACTGATCAAATTGACATCGTAGAAGGTGAACGCAAAATGCGCGAGGCAAAAACTGATACGATTGAACCTATCAAAGAAGAAGTCAAAAGAGTAGGGCCTATGAAATAGGGTTCATTTCATGTAAGACCTTCGTTCTGTGCTATTCTTACCTTTTTGAATAATTCTGAACTATATACAAACTCGGTAACAGCTTGATTGTCGGTTTTGAAAATTTCTTTATTGGTTCCTTCCCATGCGATTAATCCGTCTTTGAGGAATACAATAGTTTCACCTATTTCCATTACAGAATTCATATCGTGTGATATAATAACTGTGGTGATGTCTCTCTCACGAGTAATTTCCTGAATCAGATTATCAATAACGGTTGCTGTTCTAGGGTCTAGCCCAGAATTGGGCTCGTCACAAAATAAATATTGAGGATAATTGACAACAGCACGTGCCAGAGCGACTCTTTTTTGTTGACCACCTGATATTTCACTAGGCATGCTTTTATTAAGGCCCTCTAGATTGACTCGTTCCAGCATTTCATGAGCACGCTTCATGCGCTCTTTTTTGCGCATTTTATTGAACATACGTAGGGGAAACATGACATTTTCCTCAACGGTCATAGAGTCAAATAAGGCACTGTGCTGGAAAAGCATTCCCATGTTTTTCCTCAAATCACTTTTCTCCTCGTCTTCCATTTCATTGATGGGAACACCGTCGTAAAAAATGTTTCCTGAGTCCGGAACGAATAATCCAAGCATATTCTTTAGGAAGACAGATTTACCAGAACCACTAGCTCCAATGATCATATTTGTTTTACCCTTGTCAAAGCTGGCATTGATGCCTTTTAAAACTTCAGTATCTCCAAAACTTTTGCGTAAATCCTTAACTTCAATCATTAGCTTAGGAGAATTTGGGTGAGTAGGTAATTTGCAACGATAATGGCAACGCAAGTCCAGACAAAACTAGTCGTACTTGCTTTACCGACTTCTAGCGCTCCACCTTTCATGTAATAACCGTGATAGCTGGGTATGGTAGCCAGAATAATCCCGAAAACCATGGTTTTTATGAAGGCATAAGCCACATGGTAGGGTATAAATGTATCTTGGACTCCCATAATAAAATCCTCAGAGCTGACTAAGTTTCCATAAACAGCTGCTAGATAGCCACCCAGAATACCTACGAACATGATAATCGCAATTAGAAATGGATAGAAGAGAAGCGCGATGATTTTTGGGAAAATTAAATAATTTAAAGGATTGATACCCATGACCTCGAGTGCGTCTATCTGCTCGGTTACCCTCATGGTACCTATACTTGAAGTAATATAAGACCCAACTTTACCAGCCATAATTACAGATATGAAAGTTGGTGCAAATTCCAAAATGATCGATTGTCTTGTTGCAAATCCTATCAAAGACTTTGGAATAAGTGGATTATCGAGATTGAGAGAAGTCTGTAATGCAACTACGGCTCCCATAAAAAGGGAAATAAAACCTGTGATCCACAACGAGCCGATAATCAAATCGTCAATCTCCTTGAGAATGAGTTCTTTGAGGACTATTGGTTTGGTAGGTCGCCTAAACACGCCAAAAAGCATGATCATGTAGAGGCCTATATGTCTTATGAATCGCATGTGGCGTAAAAGTAGATAAAAATTGTAAGGTGGTATTTAATGGTATCTTAAACTTAAAATTAAGCTATATCGTTATTTTCGTGAAAATTTTTTGCATGAGAAGTTCTGTTACTTTGCCTTTAGTTTTTGCGTTCATTTTCAGTATGTCAGCATTAAATCTCAGCTTTTCACAAAGTGCTAGTTCAACAGATTTTAAGAATGAATTGACAAAGTCAGAGCATGGAAATCTTATTCTGGATTCTTCGGTGCCTAAACTTGTGGTAGGTATCGTGGTTGATCAAATGAGATACGATTACTTAACCCGTTTTGAATCAAGGTTTCAAAGGAATGGTTTTAACCGATTACTGCGAGAAGGATTCAATGCTAAGAACAATCATTTCAATTACATTCCTACGTATACTGCTCCGGGTCATGCTTCTATCTACACCGGCACATCACCCATGAATCATGGAATCATAGGGAATAACTGGTATGATAAGTATATCCAGAAGTACATCTACAATGCAGAAGATGACATGGTGCAACCCATAGGGACAACCTCAGACGATGGAAAGATGTCACCTCGCAGATTGTTGTCAACAACCGTCACAGATGAACTTGAACTTCACACTCAAGGCAAAGCAAAAGTGATAGGTATATCCTTGAAAGATCGAGGTGCAATTCTTCCAGCGGGACATGCCGCAGATGGTGCTTACTGGTTCACAGGCGCAGATGAAGGTCATTTTATTACCAGCGATTTTTATCAGAATACGTTGCCACAATGGGTACAAGAATTCAATGAATCAAATGCTGTCGAGGATTATCTTAAAGAATGGAATACGTTATATCCTATAGATTCTTATACCGCCAGCGGTCCAGATCAAAATGACTACGAGCGACCACCTCGCGGAAAGGATCAAGCAGTATTCCCTTACGATTTGAAAAAATTGGCGGGATCCAACAGAAACTTTGATTTATTAAAATCCACTCCTTTTGGCAACAGTATTCTGACAGATTTGGCCATTTCAGCAATTGATGCAGAAAATATGGGACAAGATTCTGAAACAGATTTTCTAGCGATAAGCTTTTCAAGTACGGATTATATCGGGCACCAGTATGGAGTAAATTCTGTGGAGATAGAGGACACCTATCTACGTCTGGATCTTGACATTCAGAGACTTTTGAATAACCTGGATAAAAAAGTAGGAGCCGGTAACTACACCGTCTTTCTCACAGCAGATCATGGCGCTGTAAATAATCCAGCTTATTTACAGGATCAAGGTATTAATGCCGGCTATTTTGAACAGGATGAGTTTGAGGCAAAACTAGGGTCTTTTCTTGAAACGATGTATGGCCAAAATGAGTTGGTTGAAAATATCTCAAACAATCAGATTTTCCTTGCCAAAAACGAATTAGCGCGTTTAAAACTAGACCCTTCGGCAGTTCAAGATGCTATCGCTAATTATATTATCGATTTGGATAAAATTGATAAAGTCTATACCAGACATGATCTTATGAGTGGGAATTTTCAAGATGGTGTTGGGAAGTTGACGCAAAATGGATTTCATCACAAGCGTAGTGGAGATGTAATTTATCATTTAGAACCTGCTGTAATAAGGTACAGCCGCACTGGTTCTACCCACGGTAGTCCGCAGAGTTACGATACCCATGTTCCTTTACTTTTTTTTGGGAAAGGGATCAATCAAGGATCGACTTTTGAGCGTACCGAAATCATTGATATCGCGCCCACCATTTCAAGCCTGCTGGGCATAGCTTTTCCAAATGCTACCACAGGGAACCCCATTCCCAATGCATTGTCAAGATGACAAATGGAAACCTACCGTTTAATGAGTTTTGAAATTGAGGTTTGGCTACTTTTGTCTGTAATCTTCACAAAATAGAGTCCTAGATCGAGCATTGAAATATCAATATTTTTTGATCCTTTTACTTTTTTCATCAGTTGACCAAAGAAGTTGTAGATGCTTACGTCAATAGCTGTGGAATTTGAGACACCACCAATTTGAAAATGGTTATTAGCAGGATTAGGTGATATTATATGTTTCAAGCTATTTTTTATATCTCCCGCATCAGAAGAGCTTAGGGTTTGATCACATAAGAACATAATTTCAGACTGGCTGATAGCTCTGTCCCAATATCTGAAATCATCTAAAAAACCATTGAAAAACTCATTGCTGCTTCCCAAATCTCTGTCATGTCTTCCTATGTTTCCTGCATTATCAGAATACACTAAACTTGATCCATTACCGCTATACGTACCTCCTAGATCTTGACAATCTACATATATTCTCATATCTGTCAAGGAGGTCATCACGATAGCCACATGGGTCCATGTGTTAGTTGAAATACTAGAGTTACTCACCATAGATTTTCTTGTGCCAGGCGTATAGCTAGGTGAACCGTCACCATAATTAATGGCAAAATTTCCTCCAGTATTAGTTGCGTTAAACCAGACTCCTGTACTTCGATCTTGTTCAAACGAGGTATTGAATACTGATCTGTCACTAACTGAACTTGATAGGTAATTGACCCAGAACGAAAAGGATATAGGGAAATCAGGTTTTAATTGACTAGAATTTGGCATTTCTAAGAATGCATTTATTCCATTGAAATAAGCTGCGGAATTAGGATTTCCATTTCTATCGTCTACAAATATTATATTATTTGATACTGCATCAAATTGATTAGGACTACTATCCGTTACGTCATTGTCAAAATTGTAATTCAATAATAGATTATCATCAATATTTTGAGCGTATAGCACGAGATTGAATAAAACAAAAGTTAGTTGAAATAATGTCTTCATTGTAAAATCATTGATGATTGAAACTACGAATTTTATTCTTAATCATATTATACCTGTAGGATTTCATAAATCTTCCCTGTTCTTCATTAAGAATATAATCCTCTTTGAAATATACAGCGCTAAAAAATCCTTCCCAGATTGAAAAAAAGGTTTTCAGACTTTTTTTCTTCAGGGCTAGCTTAATGCTGGTGATAAGTGTTAAGAAGACTCCATACCTGAGTCTGTGAAAGGCCTTGCCTTGTAATTGTAAAGCATAGGAGTTGTAGACACTACCAGTTGGTTTGAGATGTTTTACAAAGAGATTATTGATAGTGACTGTTTTCCATCCTTGGAATCTTGCAATCATCTCGTCTGCAGTATCCCAGCCTATCGATTCTTTGAGCCCATCCATTTCTATAAAGCAAGCTTTTTTGTAAGCTTTTAAAGGACCTCTAATATGATCTTTATTCGTTAGACTCTCTCTTACCCATGAGTCGTTTTTCAAAATTATACAGTGTCCAGCTACCATTCCAATTTTCTCGCTTTCGCGAAAGCGAGACCCTATAACCTCCAGATAATTTTCTGGAAAGATCAAATCTGCATCATATTTACAAATGATGTCAAAACACTCTAAATCAATGTGCTCTAAACCTTTGTTGAATGCTCGTACGATTTTAGCGCCAGGCATGCTTTTATTTTCCGATCGATTGTTTACGAGGGTAATTATTTCAGAGTCGTAGGATCTCACGATTTCGGCAGTACGGTCTGTAGAATTATCATCTACAACCACGATTCTATTGGGGAGCAAGGTCTGTGCAAGCAAACTGTCTAAGGTCTTACCGATGAAATGCTCCTCGTTGTAGGCCGGTATGATGATGGCAAATTTCACTTTTTCCTCGTACAGTAAACCAGATAGTACCTATCTGTAAATTTTCTCAATAAGGGTCGTAGCCCAAACTTATTTACTGGATTTGTGAACCTGACGGAATCTCTGATTTCCCAACCCGCTTTGTCCAAGACATAATCAAGCTGCCAAGGCTCAAACTCATGATAATGCTGGTCTCTGATGTCATTTTTATTACGGTAGGCACTTGCAAACCAAAGCTTAAGCGGCACGCTCACAAAAAGCTTCTCGCACGGAATAGCCTTGAGCACATTGTATGGTGCAACCATATGCTCAAAAATTTCGAAAGCGGTCACAGCATCGCCGCTAAATCCTTCAACCTTACTGAAATCATCGTCTAGGTCTTCACCGCTGGTATTTTCTACATCGTAACCGTTTTTAACTAAGATTTCAGAGAAAGGATTGGGAACGCCCAGGTCTAGAATAGTCTCATTTTTATCCAGATATTTCTTGACAAAATCCAATGTAATCTTGAAACGCTTTTTTGGGAAATTATTCTCGTACAATGAAACAGTTTTAAGGTACGAAAATAACCTTTCTTAGCGTTTCTTATTTAAAGGGAGCAATTCATGAAAATTGGTCTGCTATTTGTAAATTGACCGATATGAAGAAACTTATTGTTTTTGCGTGCTTGTCCATGACTGCAATTCTTTTGGCACAAAATTCTCCATCCCAATTAAGTCATGTTGATTTTCAAACGGCAAGCGCTCAAGTGGTTTTTAAACAAGATGTTGAAGAAGTCTCCGGCACCATTAATTTTGAGATAACAATAAATTCAAATGTCGATTCCGTTTTTGTGGATGCCAAGAACCTAATCGATTATGAGGTGCGATTCAACGGTTCAAAAGCAGATTCCCTACGGTACGATGGTGAGCGGTTAATTCTGTATGCCCAACTTGATAAAACCAGCACAAATAAACTGTCCATAGATTTTACCAGCAGACCTGATAAAGCGCTGTATTTTATAGACGTTGATCAAGATGGTGCATGGGAACAGGCTTGGACTCAAGGACAGGGAAAATATACCAGCAACTGGTTACCCAGTATAGATGATACCAGCGATAAAATGATCTGGAACATGCAAGTGACAGTTCCTAAAGACATGCAGGCCATATCAAATGGAGCTAAAAGGCGTTTTGAAACTTCAGAGGATAAGGATACCTATAGTTATGGTATGCTCAGACCCATGTCTAGCTATCTAGTCGCGCTCATCATAGGTGATTACGAGATGTATTCTGAACAGACAGAAAGCGGTGTTACGTTGCAATTCTACTATTACCCTAGCGAGCGCGACAAGGCTTTTGCCACCTACCACGATACACGCGAGGTTTTTGATTATCTGGTTAAGGAGATAGGGATGGAGTACCCCTGGCAGGTGTACCGGCAGGTTCCAGTAAAGGATTTTCTCTATTCAGGAATGGAAAATACTTCAACTACGGTATTTAATGACCAGTTTCTCGTGGATGAAATAGGTGTGAACGATCGTGATTATCTGAATGTCAATGCCCACGAACTGGCTCATCAGTGGTTTGGTAATCTGGTAACGGCACAATCAGGTAGTGATCACTGGCTTCAAGAAGGTTTTGCAACCTATTATGCCTTACTCGCAGAACGTGAGATATATGGTGATTCCTATTTTGCCATGCAGCTTTATCAATATGCTGAGGCGCTCATAGAACTGAGTAATAAGCCTACTAAAAAGTCTTTGACTGATCCCGGCGCGAGCTCCTTGACATTTTATCAACATGGAGCATGGGCATTGCACGCATTAAAGGATATGGTTGGAGAGTCTCGCTTTCGCGAAAGCGTACAACGCTACCTCCAGACCTATGCTTATTCAAATGCGACAACTGATGATTTTGTGAAAATTGTCGAGGAGGTCAGTCAGAAAGATTTGACATCTTTCAGAAAATTATGGCTGGAGACCCCTCATTTTCCAGTAGAAGAAAGCTTGAGATTACTCAGGAAGGATCTGTTTATGGAAGCTTATTTTCAGCTAGCGGCGAGACGTCTGGATACTTTTGAGGATGCTCAGGCGACCTACAAAGAAGTGCTGGAAGCGCCTGCTCAAGTGGAGCTGGTGAAGGAAATGATAGCTCAACTAGCCGTTCATGACGATGATCGTAAACACCCGCTTTTAATCAAGGCATCTGAGCTTGATGACCCTAAAATCAATCAGTTGATTTCAATGAGTCAGCAAGAGGTAAATACACACAATCGCAATATGATTGAAGGATTCTTGAATGCTGATTCCTACATCACTCGGGAAAATGCACTCTATCTTTTGTGGCAATACACAAGTGATCGTAAAAAGGTTTTAGTTCAAGCTGATGAGCTTTGGGAAAACTATAGTCCCAGTTTACGCATGGCGTGGTGTGCGATGGCCTTGAATACCAATAATTTTAAAAAATCTGAGGCCCTTGAATTTTTAACAGAATTACAAAAATACACTAGCCCAGAATACGACACGCAAACTCGTACTGCGGCGTTTGATTATTTGATTAACATGAATGCGATGTCTGAGCAAAACTATAATGATCTTATGGAGGCAAGCACACATCATGTGTGGCGATTTTATGAGAATTCGCGGGACTTATTGAGGTCACTTTATAAAAAGCCAGAGAGCAGATCTGTGATCAATCAGATTTTGCTCAAAATGGACGCTGATGAAAGTGCTGCGATAGAGCGTATTCTCAGAGTTTGATGAGTGAAAGGCGTCAAAAATTTTTGAACTCTATCCGTAGTCTAGGGCTATTTTTGCTGCTTGTATTGCAATCACTTTATTCACAAAAGAACCTCGTGATCTGTTGATTAAAAAACGCGCTGAGCGATGCTTGGTGTTTAGCTTTCTAGTAAATTACACAATACTCAAACTCTAGTTTTCCATGGACGGAACCACTCAATATACAGAAGATAATATACGCTCACTAGACTGGAAAGAGCACATAAGGATGCGTCCTGGGATGTACATCGGTAAGCTAGGAGATGGGTCTAGTGCTGATGATGGTATCTACATTCTTCTTAAAGAGGTAATCGATAACTCCATCGATGAATTTGTAATGGGTGCAGGTAAAACCATTGAAGTATCTATTCAAGGCGAGCGGGTGATCGTACGTGACTATGGTCGCGGGATACCGCTGGGTAAGGTGGTAGACGTGGTGTCAAAAATGAATACGGGTGGTAAGTATGATACTAAAGCATTTAAGAAATCGGTAGGATTAAATGGTGTAGGTACCAAAGCCGTAAATGCCCTGTCAAATTATTTTAGAGTGGAATCTTCTCGTGACGGCCAGAGCGCTAGTGCAGAATTTGAGCGAGGTGATCTGACGGGAAAAGAGTTTCTTGAAGAAACATCCAGACGCAAGGGAACCAAGATCACTTTTATTCCCGATTCCGATATTTTCAAAAACTTCAAATTCCGCAACGAGTACGTGATACGGATGCTAAAGTACTACTGTTACCTCAATCCAGGACTCACGATTATTTTCAATGGGGAAAAATACCATTCAGAGGATGGCTTGAAGGATCTCTTGAGTGAAAACATAGCCGAATCTGATCGCCTTTATCCCATCATTCATTTAAAGGCAGATGACATAGAGGTTGCGCTCACGCACAGTCGCACCCAGTATTCAGAAGAGTATCACTCCTTTGCAAATGGACAGAACACGACTCAAGGAGGAACTCATCAAGCTGCCTTCAGAGAAGCCGTGGTAAAAACCATCAGAGAATTTTACGGTAAAAATTATGAGGCGAGCGATATAAGAAAATCAATCGTAGGCGCTATTGCAATCAAGGTCATGGAGCCAGTTTTTGAATCTCAGACCAAAACCAAGCTAGGGTCTACTGAAATGGGAGGAAAGCTTCCTACAGTGCGTACATTCATAAACGATTTTATAAAAACCAAGCTTGACAATTACCTGCATAAAAATGCACCAGTTGCCGAATCCCTGCAAAAAAAGATCATTCAAGCAGAGCGGGAACGTAAGGAATTGAGTGGTATAAGAAAATTGGCTCGTGATCGAGCAAAAAAAGCCAGCCTTCACAATAAAAAATTACGTGATTGCCGGGTTCACCTGGGGGATACAAAAAAAGATAACAATCTTGATAGTACACTTTTTATAACTGAGGGTGATTCTGCAAGTGGATCGATCACAAAGTCCAGAAATGTAAATACTCAAGCGGTTTTCTCACTCAGGGGGAAGCCCTTGAACAGTTATAACATGAGCAAGAAAATTGTTTATGAAAATGAGGAATTCAATCTCTTACAGGCGGCTCTGAATATTGAAGATAGCATGGAAGATCTTCGATACAACAAGATCGTCATAGCCACAGATGCTGATGTTGATGGTATGCACATACGTCTTTTGCTGATAACTTTCTTTTTGCAGTTTTTCCCAGAGTTGATCAAAAAAGGTCATTTATATATACTTCAAACACCGTTGTTTAGGGTTCGAAACAAAAAGGAAACGCGTTACTGTTATACTCCAGAAGAACGAGAGCGAGCACTTGCAGAGCTGGGCAAGAATCCTGAAATCACACGCTTTAAGGGACTTGGAGAAATCAGCCCAGACGAGTTCAAGCATTTCATAGGAGAAGATATGCGTCTGGATCCCATTATGCTTGAAGAGGGTATGAGTATAGACGATCTTTTAAAGTTCTACATGGGAAAAAACACTCCTGATCGTCAGGAGTTTATCATTGAAAATTTGAAGGTAGAGCTTGATGTCGTTCAGGAGTAGTTTTTCTTTAAAATGACATTAAAGGGTATCAGGATATAGTAAATATTTCCGAAGATCAGACTTTTAAAAACAACTTATAGACAGGTGTCAAAGTAAAGATGATTAAAGAAGCCGTTTCATGAATTCATGAAACGGCTTCTTTCCTTAAACTGCTAAGCTTTTCTTTACTGGATAAAATCAAGTAAAATTTTATTTAATTCCTCTGTATGCGTCACATACAAACCATGCGGTGCACCTTCAATGATTTCAAGTTTTGAATCTTTAACTAATTCATGTCCTTGTTGAGAAGTTGGTTTCATAGGCACGATATTATCCGCATCACCGTGTATGAATAGAGTAGGAACGTTTATTTTTTTAAGCGCGTCCCTTAGATCTGTTTTTCCAAAAGCGTCTATACAGTCCAGTGTTCCCTTGGGACTTGCACCCACGGCAATATTAAAATTATAATCCAGTTGTCCTTCAGACACGCGATCCTTAAGATCCTCGTAGTTTACAAATCCTTCTCCAAAACCTTTCAAAAACCCTGCGCGATCATTTTTGACATTCTTTTTCATGTCTTCAAAAACTTCTTCCGGCGCACCATCGGGATTATCTTCTGTTTTAAGCATATATGGCGCTATTGAACTTATAAAAATCAATTTACTGATTTTATTACAGCCATAAGTTCCTACATATTGTCCTAGCTCTCCGCCTCCCATGGAGAATCCGGCGAGAATTACATCTTCTAGATCGAGTTTCTTGATCAGATCGTTCAAGTCCTCTGCCATGCGGTGGTAATTATAACCCGCATAAGGTCTGGATGACCTACCGAAACCTCTACGGTCATATTTAATTACTCTAAATCCTGCATCTACCAGTGCCGGGACTTGGTATTCCCACATTTCGCTACTTAAGGGCCATCCGTGGATCAATATGATTGGCTGGCCATGTCCATGATCCTCGTAATAAATTGAGACATTTTCATTTTCCTGTGCGGTTGTTTTTTCTAAATAGGGCATCTTTAATTTTGTTTTCTCTAAAAATACACGCAGTACGCTTTAGGTTTGATAACTTTTTGTGAAATCATCAGTACGTTTATTCTTTCATAGTTTTGATAAAATATATTCTGAACATAAAAAATATAAGACCTCTAGTCTGCATTTTTGTAGTCTCGCTTTCGCGAAAGCGTAACACCTTTAAAACCTCTATACATGAAAATCATAGCCATTATTCCAGCAAGACTTGAAGCCAGTCGTTTTCCTAACAAACTGCTCAAGGATCTCTGCGGTAAATCTGTTATCGTGAGAACTTATGAAGCTACGGTGGCAACAAGATTGTTCAGCGAGGTTCTAGTGGCTACCGATAGCAAAGAAATTGAGGCTGAGGTAAAAGCAGCGGGTGGAGAAGTTTTTTTCAGTAAAACACCACACGATTGTGGCAGTAATCGTATCGCAGAAGCCGCAATGAATATGGAAGCTGATATTGTCGTTAATGTACAAGGTGATGAGCCATTTACAAACCTCACCGATTTAAAGGCACTGATTCAAGTTTTTAAAACTGATGGCGACCAGCAAATCTCCCTTGCATCCCTTATGCACGAGCTGGAACAAGAGATTGAAATTGCAGATCCCAATAATGTAAAGGTCATCACAGACCTGAACAGCGACGCGATATATTTTTCACGCAGCGCCATTCCCTACAGGAGGGATTTAGAAATCAATAACCCGGTCTTTAAGCACATAGGCATCTATGCCTACAGGAAAGATGCACTTATCGACTTCTATAAATCTGAGCCCACACCTCTAGAACTTACTGAAAAGATCGAGTGCATAAGATACCTTGAGAGAGGCAAAAAAATTAGAATGGTCGTAACTGACCACAAGAGTATAGGTATAGATACTCCCAGTGACCTTGACCTGGCGCGGGAACTGTGGGAGAAGTCTTCGCTTTAGATAGCGATACCTACCGGTAGCATGTCTTTATAGATGTTACGGTAGCGTCTTACAAAACCTGCAATCTTAGGGTGTGTAGGAACCACTTTTACATCTTTGTTTTCTCTTATGCTGTCAAAGACGGCTTTGATGAACTCATTTCTGAATTCTGCATCATCTTCTACCTCTTCTGGTAAAATTAGTTTGGTCAGGAAAATCTTTCTATCCTGTTCTGCATATTCAATTCGTGCTAACAAATCACCCTTGCGTCCCTCATACTGACGCAAGAAATCATTATCAGTGATCTCCATTTGCGTATTATCTTCCATATCTTGTTCTTAGATCTGTGAATTTGCAGGAATTCTTTTTAAGTTGATAAAACTTTAAAGACCTTTACACAGAATTACTAGAGAATCTAGTACAACAAAGATACCATTTTGTCAGATAATATGACATCATGTTTTCTTAATTAACTGATCAGCAATTGGTTTGACTAAAATACCTGTATATTTCATCCCAGGTTTGGCAGCATCACCTTTGATTTATGAGCACATTAAGTTGCCAAAAAATCAATTTGAATGTCATTTTCTTGAATGGTTTATTCCTGATGTAGATGAAAGTCTGGAGCACTATTGCCAGCGATTCTGTGAGTTGATCCACGATGAAAACCCCATCTTGATTGGAACATCCTTTGGAGGGGTTGTAGTACAGGAAATGGCTAAACTGATGAACGTGCGTAAGGTGGTCATCATAAGCAGTATAAAAAGCAACAAAGAATTCCCTAGACGCATGAGACTGGCACGCAGCACAGGATTGCACAAATTGCTGCCCACCAGCTTAGTAGAGAAGTCAGAGCTTTTGTTGAAGTATAATTTAGGAATCTCTGAGAAGAAACTCAAGTTATACCATAACTACTTGAGTGTGAAAAATCAATATTATCTAGACTGGGCGCTCGACAAACTCATCACTTGGGAACAAGTAGAGCCTATTGAAAACTTGATTCATATACAAGGCGATGATGATCCCGTATTCCCTATAAAATACATCAATGGATGTATCACTATCCCAGGAGGAACCCATGTAATGATCCTCAATCGTTTCCGATGGTTTAATGAAAATTTACCAGGTTTGCTGTTGTAGTTAGTTTTACCGGTTTAAATGTAACGCGGCGCTCTGCAACATTCGCTGTTACCTAGTTTCTTGACAGATTTCCAAATTCGATATTTGATATTTGATATTTGATATTTGATATTTGATATTTGATATTCGATATTCGATATTCGATATTCGATATTCGATATTCGATATTCAATATTCAGTACTCCCATGTCCTGCGCTCATTAAGCTTCTCATGAGCTTCAATTTCTTCAACCGGAATCACTTTTAAAAAGGAGGGATGTTGCTCAATCGCATACTCGATTTTTTTCACGATATCCTCAACAGACTCGTTGACATAGTCGATTTCTAAAGGATCCTTGATGACCATGGATTGAAGAATGTTACGCTTTTTGATACGTAATCCTTTTTTGTCAAAACTTCTCCTGAATCCATCGATGACGATAGGCACAACTATAGGTTTATACTGTTTAATAATATGCGCCGTTCCTTTACGTATAGGCTTAAAAGGTTTTGTGGTTCCTTGAGGGAAAGTGATCACCCAGCCGTCTTCTAGAGCGATCCCTATATTTTTAGTGTCGTCAGGGTTTACGGCACGGTTCACTTCTTGACCTTTTGCCCTCCAAGTGCGTTCTACGGTAATGGCACCTGCATAAGCCATGATTTTAGGTAACAAACCGCTTTGCATGGTTTCCTTTGCGGCGACATAGTAAACGTTTAGCTTCGGTTTCCACAGATACCCTACGTTCTTTATGCTATCATCTCGACCGCTGAGAGAGGCATTAAAAACATGAAACATTGAAACCACATCAGCAAAGTAGGTCTGGTGATTGCTCACAAAGAGAACACCTGTTTCTGGGAGATCTCTTATGACATCGCTGCCTTCAATCTCCATCTCATTAAATCCTCGATACCGTCTATGTGAAAGAACGCCGGCAATTCTTATGAGCCAGCGTTTTAAAAATAAAATATGTCCAAAAGGATTTGTCTTAAACAATCCCATAAATCTCTAAGCGTTTCTATTTGCGAATATAGGCATACCGTGCCATATTTTCTGATAGTGCGGCTAGGGGTACAGGTTTTTGAGCATGTGTTTGTACTCGTTCAACATCATTGCTGTGGCGCCCCACACGATCACATCATTAAATTTGAAACAAGGCACCTTCACATCCGTCATGTAGCTTGTGGATAGGGTTATTCTAGTAATATTATTCTGATCAAAAAGACTAGCGAGTGGAACTTCTATAATCCGATTGACTTCAGTTTTTTGAGGTATGAATTGTGGTCTCGCTTTCGCGAAAGCGAGATAGGAATACACCATATAATTACTGGGAGGAATATAGAGAGGTGTTCCAGCCATGACAATTTCTTGAAGATCGATAGGCACACCCACTTCCTCGTAGGTTTCTCTAAGCGCTGTGTATGCGTGATCTGGATCTGTCCTTTCACTACGGCCGCCTGGAAAGGCAATTTGCCCACTATGTTTGCCAGCTGATTTAACCCTCTCGATCAGAACGAAATAAGGTTGCTGCGTTTTTTCATAGATCAAAAACATGACTGAGGCCTGCTTTGGCTCTTTTTTTTTCAAAGCTGCACGCTGCATCTCATCCAGTCGCTCGACCGCGGCCATTTCCAGCTGGGCGGGTAAGCCGGGAAGTGCAGAATCCCTTAATTTTGGCACAAGTTGTAAAAATCTGTCAAATGTTGTCAAGGGCGATCTTTTTTTTATCAGTTCTATTTCTTATCTCCTGTAAAGAGCCCGGCGATCAGTCCACTGTTGAGAGTCACGACACGCTAGAGGAAAAAGTCGAGCCTAAAACTAAGGAAGAATTGCTTTTGGAAAAAACCTATCGGGTTCAATTCTCCCAATTTGGTGATACGTTACTTCCTTACATACCGCAGGACAGCGTTCCGTTATTCTTTGCACGTTATGGAAAGAACAATCCAGAGACTAAAGTCAGACTCAAAACCAAATATGGAAATATAGATTTCAGACTGTACGAAGACACCCCTTTATACAGAGCCAGTTTTATTTTTCTAGTCAAAAACGATTACTTTGACTTGACTGAAATCTATCGCGTAGTACCTGAATTTGTGATACAAGCGGGTAATAGTGACGAGCCATTAGCCGCCATGAAGCGGTCCAGTACCGGTAACTATAAATTGCCGCCCAAGTATGACGACAATAGAAAACATTTGAGAGGAACCTTGAGTCTCGCCAAAGAATATGAGGGTAACGATGAAGACTGGCACAACCCTTTTGATTTCTTTATTACATTATCTCCATCGCCACACCTCGACGGTGCGCATACCATCTTTGGAGAGGTTACTGCCGGTATGGAAGTGGCAGATAAGATATCCAGGCTGGAGCGGGACAGCACAGACTGGCCTAATGAGTCCGTTTTCATCTCCATGGAAGTTCTAGAATAGTTTTAGCCTCTATGGTTATTTCATAAATTAATACAAACCGCTAGGATATCAGATTGGGTAATTGATAATTTTATTGCAAATAAATTATCGATTATGAATCCAGATATGAATAAGAAGGCAGAAACCTTCACAAAACACATCGTAGGCGAGGGGACTAGATGTCCGTTTATGAACGGCACGGTAAAAAATACAGCAGGTCATGGAACAACAAATGCAGACTGGTGGCCTAACGGGCTTAAACTTAATGTGCTGAGACAGCACGATCCCGCCCATAACCCCATGCCCGATGGCTTTGATTATAAGGAAGCTTTTAATAGCCTCAATCTGGAAGAAGTAAAAAAAGACCTACTTGATCTCATGACAGATTCCCAGGACTGGTGGCCGGCAGACTACGGCAACTATGGCGGACTTATGATCAGACTTGCGTGGCACAGTGCCGGTACCTATCGCATCGCTGACGGTCGTGGAGGTAGTGGAACAGGTTCACAACGCTTTGCGCCGCTCAATAGCTGGCCAGATAATGCTAACCTTGATAAGGCACGACTACTACTTTGGCCAATTAAAAAGAAATACGGTAATGCGATCTCATGGGCTGATTTATATATACTCGCAGGTAATATGGCCTATGAAAGCATGGGTTTCAAAACCTATGGTTTTGCAGGCGGGAGAGAAGATATCTGGGAGCCTGAGCAAGATATTTACTGGGGAAGCGAGACAGAGTGGGGTGCAAACGATAAGCGCTATGCTGATGCGGAATTAGAACAACCCCTCGCGGCAGTAATGATGGGATGGATCTATGTAAATCCAGAAGGTCCTAATGGAGTGCCAGACCCTATAGGTAGCGCACATAATGTGAGAACCACATTCGGCCGCATGGCAATGAATGACTATGAAACGGTTGCTCTTGTTGCAGGTGGTCACACGGTAGGAAAGTGTCACGGAGCCGCGAGCGCTGATAAATATGTAGAAGCAGAGCCAGAGGCTTCACCCATTCATGAAATGAGCAAGGGATGGAAAAGCAATTATAAAACTGGTATAGGCGATCATTCCACTACGAGTGGACTAGAAGGAGCGTGGACACCTAATCCTGTTCAATGGGATCACGATTATTTCAGAGTCTTGCTTGACTACGACTGGGAAGTAACCACGAGTCCAGCTGGGGCACCACAGTGGAGACCTAAGGATTCTTCAAATCCTGATAAAGCTCCCATGGCTCACGATCCCAGTAAAAAACAGGATCTATTGATGACTACTGGTGACATCGCACTTAAGGAAGATCCAGAATACCGTAAAATCTGTGAACATTTTAGAGATAATCCTGAGGAGTTTGAGCTCGCTTTCGCGAAAGCGTGGTATAAACTGACCCACCGCGACATGGGGCCCAAATCTAGATATCTAGGACCAGACATACCAGAGGGTAATGAATTATGGCAAGACCCGCTGCCTGAACCTACTTTCACCGCAGTTTCAAAAAGCAGTATTGAAGAATTGAAAAAGCAGATACTTGATAATGGTATCGCACCAGAAGCATTAATTAGAGTTGCTTGGGGAAGTGCCGCGACCTTTAGGAATAGTGATAAGCGAGGAGGAGCAAATGGTGCAAGAATCCGTTTTGAACCACAGCGCAACTGGGAGGTGAACAATCCAGATGAACTAACTGAGGTTCTCAACGTTTTAGAATCGTTGAGGACAAAATTTAATGACAATCAAAGTGGTGATGCTGGCTTGAGCATGGCAGACATGATCGTTCTTGCAGGAAACGCCGCTGTTGAACAAGCTGCTTCTCGAGCAGGACATAACGTAGATGTACCTTTTGATCAGGGTAGAGTAGATGCTCTGGAAGAAGAAACTGATAATGAAGCCTTCCAACACCTAAAGTTTAAAGCAGATGGATTCCGTAACTACAGACCAGATGATCAAAAAGCCGCCGGTGAGGATCTTCTTGTAGATCAAGCGCAGCTCTTAAACCTCACTATTCCAGAATTAACTGCCCTGATAGGAGGTATGAGAGCGCTCAATGCCAACTGGGATAGTAGTGATCATGGAGTTTTCACCGACCGACCTGGTCAGCTTACAACAGACTTCTTTGATGTCGTAACAGATCTGAATATCAAATGGGAACCGCTCAGCAGCAGCGAGCTTTTATTCTCTGGTTCAGATCGTAAAACTGGAGAGAAAAAATATACGGGATCACGAGTGGATCTCATTTTTGGCTCCAATACTGAATTGCGTGCCGTATCAGAAGTATACGCAGCGGCAGGTAATGAAAAATTGTTTGTAAAAGACTTCATCGCTGCTTGGACCAAAGTGATGAACGCCGATCGATTTGATAGGTAATAGAGCCTGTGTTTTCAATTTCAAGAGAAAGCCCACGACATTTTAGAATGTTGTGGGTTTTTATTTCTACGACAATTCCTGTCCTGAACTAGCGATACACTAAGTTTATAGTGTAATGTGGAGCATAATAAAACTGGGTTATGCAAAGAAAACCGAAATAGACTACTTGCTTTCTCACAATGTACACGTGGTCTTAGAGATCGAGTCCAGTCAGCTGGACAGGCTTGGCCTTTACCTCATGTATGTTATTTAGGCTAGGTCCACCAAAACCAGTTGGTCGGTAAGGTGTGGCAGCTATGACCTTTATTTATTTTATTCCCTATTTAGGACTAATCACTTCAATATAGGCCATCAGGATCGTAAGAAAATATTAAACGTTTTCTCAACTACAGTATTACTATTAGCTTTGAGATTCAACTTAAAAACAAATAAATGAAAACTATAACTAAAAGTTTATTGACCCTAGCGATCTGTTCATCATTGCTTTTCTCTTGTAAGGAGAATGACAAAGCAAATGAGGTAGATGAGAAAAATATGACAGAAGAAGAGGTAGAGATGGAAGAAAAGACTTCAGGCTCTATCACTTTGACAAAACTGACTGATTCTCCCGCTTATGAAACGGCAAGTTTAGAACTCACTTCGCCAGATACTTCGGGTGAGTTGCCCTCAGGAGAGATCGATTTCAATTTTGAAGTCAAAAATTATGAATTGGGCGCACAAACTGATAGTCCTAACACTAAGCGATTGGCAAATTCAGGAAAAGGTCAGCATATTCACTTTATTCTGAATAATCAGCCTTATAGCGCTCATTATGAGTCTGCTTTCGCGAAAGCGATACCAGATGGGACTCATCACCTTGTCGCATTTTTGAGTCGTTCCTATCACGAGTCTGTTAAGAATGAGAATTCCATGGTAGTCAAAAAAATTACGGTTGGAAAAGATGATGCGCAAGACGACCCGGCTTTTGATGTGAACAAACCTACCTTGATTTACAGCCGTCCTAAAGGCGAGTACAAAGGAAAAGATACTGAGAATATACTTCTTGATTTTTTTGTACTGAATACTGAACTTTCAGAAGACGGAAATAAAGTTAGAGCTAATATTAATGGCGAGGAATTCATGATCACGGAGTGGGCTCCTCACGTAATCAATGGGCTTGAAATGGGTGAGGTGAAAATTATGCTAGAGCTCATAGATGCAAACGGTAATACTATAGAAGGACCATTTAATCAAGTGACACGTACAATTACTTTGTCTGAGTAAGTAAGCGGTTGAATGGGTTTTTATAAAACTTTAAAAGATCATCCTAACATTATAGGTAGTGTGGCGAGTGTCGTGTGTTTAATTCACTGCATCGCCACACCTTTTTTGTTTATGGCATCAGTCCATGTTTCTCATGAGCATCACGGTCACCATCACCCCTGGTGGTGGGGCACGCTTGATCTCTTGTTTTTAATTATTTCTGCGATTGCGGTTTCTTGGTCAGTCAAAAACTCCTCCAAGACGTGGATAAAATATGCATTATGGCTGAGCTGGGCTAGCATGACCTTTATTCTGATCAATGAAAAAATCCATTTACTTCATTTGATAGAGGAATTGATCTATCTGCCCTCAGTAGCGTTAATAATGTTTCATTTGATCAATAGGAGATATTGTAGATGTGATAAGGAGGATTGCTGCTCTTCTTGAATCTTTACCATGAAATTACTCTTATATTTTTCTTAATCGGCGATCAAAGCAAGTTGAAAATTTTGATCTCTTATTCTATTGAATTTCAATGCAATCATATTGAGCTTAACATCGTTTAACAAAATGATACATTTTTTGTAGCATACCTGAACCAAACATATGCGTTGATTTGTCATATCTCAAATGATAAACATTATGAAAACAAAAGTTTTGTCAATAGTGATTGCAGCAGGTCTATTAGCCGGTAGCTGCGTATCAAAAAAGAAGTATACTGAACTAGAAACAAAGTATGATAATACTGTTTCTACACTTCAAAAAACCCGCATGGAAAAGGAGCAACTAGAATCTCAAATGGATGAGATCAATATGCGCGTGGAACGGTATAATTCTAAAATCGCGTCTCTCCAGTCTGATAAGGACGGTATGATGGTGAGCACAGAAGATGGTGACCTAGTAATGTCTGAAAAAAACAAGAGAACCATGCGTGAGACGCTTAAGAATGTTCCAGCATCCCGACTTGCGGGAGCGGAAACTCTTAAAGATTCTCTTGACGTGGCGATCTCCTATAATATTTCGCAAAGAGTGGGAGGTATGGATGACGCTGAAGGTATGAATGTAAATGTAGACCGTACCGTAGTCATGATGACGCTGGATGATGATATGTTGTTCAAAGACAGCAGCTACCGAGTTGGAAAAGATGCTGATGCCATTCTTGAACGTATCGCAAAAGTTGTCAAGACAGAACCTTCCATGGAAGTGATGATTGTAGGTCATACAGATGATCGCACCGTAAAAGAGGGAAGTTATGTTAAAGATAACTGGGATCTGAGTACGGAGAGAAGTGCAGCGATTGTGCGTAGATTGGAGGAAAAGTTTGGTATACCATCAGAGCAATTGATTATCGCTGGTCGTGGTAGTTATGATCCTGTAGTTGCAAACGACACTAATGATAATCGCGCAAAGAACAGAAGAACCCAAATTATCATTATGCCTAATCTAGATAAGTTTTTCGCTATGCTAGATAACAGCGAGGCGATGCCTAAGTCAAAGATGTAGTCTAGTAGGTAAACCTTTTAAATAGCCCGATCATTTTTAAATGATCGGGCTTTTTTGTTTCTTGCAGAGCATTATAAAACATACAATAAATGACGGCACCCTACGTAAAATCTACAACTCAAGAAGCGGTAACTACTATAGAATTTTTTCACCCTGCACACAATTCCTTGCCGGGAAATGTGCTTTCAGATCTAGCTGATGCGATCACAAAAGCAGGCAACGATGACGATTGTAAAATAATTATCCTGAAATCTGGTGGCGATCGCACATTTTGCGCAGGTGCAAGTTTCAAGGAACTAATTGCCATAGATGATGAGAAAACCGGTGAGGTATTCTTCTCTGGTTTTGCAAACGTGATCAACGCGATGCGCAAGTGCCCTAAGTTCATCATAGGCCGTGTGCAAGGAAAAACCGTAGGCGGAGGAGTAGGAGTCGCAAGTGCAACAGACTATTGCTTTGCCACAAAATACGCAGCCATCAAGCTGAGTGAGCTCAATATAGGGATTGGACCATTTGTGGTCGGGCCGGCAGTTGAACGCAAATTGGGATTGAGTGGCATGAGCCAGATCGCCATTAATGCAAACGAATTCTACCCAGCAGAGTGGGCGCATCAAAAGGGATTATTTGCTGAGGTTTTTGAGAGTACTGAGGCGATGGATGAGCATGTTTCCGCTTTCGCGAAAGCATTAACGCAATACAATCCGGAGGCCATGAAAGAAATGAAGAAAATGTTCTGGACTGGCTGTGAGAATTGGGACGAACTATTGGCAGAACGAGCTAAGATTTCTGGTAGATTAGTGCTGAGTGAGTTTACCAAAGAGACTTTGAAGCGATTCCGTTAGAAGTTCTGAGTTTTTGAGTAGTGAGTTCTGAGTTTGGAAAAGTTGCCACATTCTAGTTTAATATGGCAGATTTTAAAGGTGACGTCCAGAAATCCACGTGATCAAGTTATATACTTTTAAACTTATGAATTTGAATAGTAAATATCATATTAATTTTGAGAGCTTGATTGTGTATCAAAAATCAATCGAATTTGGTGAACGTATAAATAAACTAACTGAAAGTTTTCCTCCGAAAGAAACTT
Source organism: uncultured Flavobacteriaceae bacterium (assembly GCA_964631155.1). Taxonomy (GTDB): domain Bacteria; phylum Bacteroidota; class Bacteroidia; order Flavobacteriales; family Flavobacteriaceae; genus Nonlabens. The sequence continues at coordinate 85,562 of CAZVYO010000007.1, read as the reverse complement.
ATCGCCTTTCAGCACAGTTTTGTCGAGCAGCTGATTCTATTGCAGCAAATATATCAGAAGGTTCAGCTAGTACGAATGTAAACTTTAATAGGTACTTGAAGATGGCTTGGGACAGTAGTCATGAATGTTTCACTTGGAATACTAAAGCCTATTTGAGAAAATATGTTACTCATGAGGTTTTTGAAGAAAACTGGGCATTATTGACAGAATTGGGTAAAATGATCTCGGCACTCAGAAAAAGTTTGAAACAAAAATAATATTACTCAAGACTCATTACTCACCGCTCAAACCTCTTATCGATTTCATCGATACAATTTCCCGTTTCATAGATTTCGATCTTTTAGACTGAGGTTGTAGTTCCATTTTTGGGGGGTCATTAAAAACATAACCCATGAGAACTACATTAATTTACACCTCATTACTTTTCATTTTCAACATTTCCTTTGCAAACGCTCAAATCGTTCCGTGTGATTGTAAGGCTGAGCTTGATTTCTATTACAAAGAATCTCAAAACCTAATTTCATTCAAGGATCAGTTTAACAAAACAGATAAGCAGGCTTACCAAAATTTGTATCACAGATTAAAGAGTCAAACAACCGGTTTTGAAAGCCCGCTGGAATGTCTCCAAATACTTTCCCAGCTTGCCGCTCAAATTAAAGATGAGCATGCCACCTTGAGAATGAAGGGCTTTGAATTGAATAAGGGCAAGGAACTTACAGATCCTGAAAATGTGGAGTTACTCAAAACATCTGACTATTTCAAGTCTCTTGCTAGAATAGATGTCGATATTGACTCCTTAAAAGCCCACGCTCTGTCTTTTAATCAATCAAATGTACAAGGTGTTTATTCCAATAAAATAGTAACGATTGCGATCACGCAAAAAAATGCTGGTTCATATCAAGCTGTAGTTCTAGACTCTAAAACACCGACTTGGGAAAAAGGGATGGTTTATGCTTACCTAGACCTTATTGAGGCCAACCGCTACCAACTTATCCTAGCTCATCCAGATCATAGGGTATGGTATGCTCTGAGAAATGAGGTTTTTGAAAATGGACGATTCTTTATCTCAAACTTCAAAAAATTAGGAACTCCTGATCATTTTGACCAGATTGCTTCTGACGCTGCTACATTCAGCTTTGAAAAGCTTGATAACGAGACCAGTTACTTGAGGCTTGGGAGTTTTTCTAGAATGTCAGATAACGTTTCAGAATCTCGAGCGGTATATAATGAGGTAAAAGACAAAATCAGCAGTAAAAATTTGATCGTAGATCTGCGTAATAATGGTGGAGGAGCAGATAAGGTTTCTAAGCCATGGAGAAAACTGATACGCAAGTTTGCTAAAAAGAAACAGGTGTACGTACTTCTCAATAAAAATTCAGCAAGCAATGCAGAGATCACGGCAGAGTATTTGACCAAATTTGAAAACGTAACCCTTTTAGGACGTAACTCTTGGGGAGCTTGTGCATACGGCAGTAACTACGGTAATGCAGCGGTGTCAGAGTCTGGTCTGTTTCACTTCATGATAACTGACATGGATTATTCTTACTTGTTAGAACATGAAGAAAAGGGAATATCAGTAGATATAGAACTGGATTTAGAAAGAGACTGGATTGCCCAAACTCGAGAATATATCAATTCTATGGGTCAGCCCGGTAACCTAGTATCCCAGTAAAACCTTCAAGACTGTAAAATAGTTTGATTTCGTAAACAGCAAAATCTTCTAAAGTCACAGGTCATCTAGATCTGTGACTTTTAGATTTTGAGATGTAGATAACAGCTGGGGAATCAAGAATAGTTTCTCTTAAATAAAATCATGAATGAGGATTTTGGTAATTCCGCTTTCGCGAAAGCGTAACACACTAACTTCTTCCTCTTGATAGCTGTTAACATCCCTTCAATACACACTATTTTAAGAAAAGAATGAGGCATAGCTTGTATTTTAGAGTTAAAATCAAATACTATGAAAATTCAATCTTATCTATCATTTAGAGGTGACTGTGAGCAGGCACTCAATTTTTACAAAGGAATCTTCGGTGGGGAGATCAAAAACGTGCAAACCTATGAAGATCAAAAAATCGATATTCCAGCAGACTACAGAAACAAATGGCAACATGCCGAGCTGGCTGGAAAGGGTTTTGAGTTCATGGCTTATGATGCCTCACCTGATACGCCACTCAACGAAGGAAATAAAGTCTGCATGAGTATAGACTGCAACAGCGACGATGAAGGTAAAGAGACTTTTGAAAAACTATCAGCTAGTGGAAGTGTTCATACACCGTGGCAAGAAATGTCTTGGGGGGCAAAATACGGCCGCTGTACTGATCAGTACGGAGTGCAATGGATGGTAAACGCTAAGTAAGTCTACAATATAGATCCAATAAAAAAGGCTGTTCTGAATTTCAGAACAGCTTTTTTGTTTTTGTGTGGTTAGGACGTTATCGCTTCAGAGCAAAGTGTCCTTTAAAGCTTCTACCGTCTTCAAGTTCAACCGTGTACCAGTAATCAGTAGAAGGTAGGGGAGTGCCATTAAACGTACCGTCCCATCCCTGACTTCCAGCTGTTATGCTCGTGATGAGTTTACCGTATCTATCAAAAATACTTACTCGAGCATCTGGAACTGTTTCACCAGCAATAATTTGCCAAGTGTCGTTATAGCCATCTTGGTTAGGCGTAAAGAAAGCAGGACCACCTATGATGACCACTTCTTCAGATACGGTTCCACAACCGTTTTCATCTTTGACAAAAACCTCGTAAAACCCAGGTCGTAGATCATCAAATAAGGGCTGTTCTTGGTAGACAAAGTCGTCAAGAGAGTAGATGTAGCTTCCTGGACCCTCAGCCCTAACTTTGATCTTGTTTCTTTTCACCTCAAACTGTTCCACGATAACTTCTGTGATTGTTGCAATATCAGATTCACGTACCCTGATGGTTGCGGTACTGTCACAACCATCATCATTAAATACTGTAACCGTGTACTGACCACCCTCAACGACATCTATCGTTCTGGTCATTTCACCAGTAGACCATTCATATGATGCAAAACCAGGCCCAGCGTCAAGTGTCTCAGGGACACCGGCGCAAATGGTAATAGGTCCTTGATTTCTTATTTCTGGACGGTCAAATACCGTCAACGTAAAGCTGATATCAGTATTTGCACATAGTTCTGGGTACTGAGAATTTTCTATACGTACAAAAATGGTTTGGGGATTACTTATGTTTGAATAACCGTCTTTAGGTAAAGGATCACGACGATTCAGCGCATCATCTTCTGAGGCATAGTAGGAAACATCAAATATCAATTCATCCTGACCATCTAATACGTCCTCGTCTAAGAGTCCCAAAACAAATGACTCTGAGTTATCAAATGGCTCGTTGTCGCAGGAAGTTTGATCAAAATTAAGATCTAAATCGGCACTCGGTTGTTCTGTAACCGTGATTAAAAAATCCTCAATATCTCCGCAGGTTCTGAAAGAAACAGATTCAATTCTCGCGAAAATACGTTCAGCGTTTCCGTTCTGCCCTACTGGGTGCATCATATCTAGAGGATCTCTTCTATTATCAGCATCATCAGAAGATGCATAGTACGATATATCGTACTCATTTTGATCTTGATCTCCATAAACATCATCATTGAATTGAGAAAGGTCAACAACCTTGATCAAATCGGTATCCCCTGGATCATCACATACCACTAAATCATCTGGTTTACCTGCTTCTGGTCTTTGACTCAATTCAAATTCAATAGGTACCACTCTAGGACATGCGTTGGGATGATTTGTGTTAAACGCCCTAGCAAATATCCCTGGAGTTGAGGGTGTAATCGTAAACGTTCCAGTAAGCGGGTCGTCACCACTATTAGCTTCGGCTTGTGTTCTGTGATAGGTTACTCTAAAGTCTGGATTACTACTCGCTAGAATTTGATCATCATAATCAGATAGCGGCTGCTCCACTTGTCCATCATCATCACACACTCTTAAGGTATCGATAGTATCAGTTTCTGGAATCTCATCCACCAATAGATTTACAGGTATTGGGTCTGCCGCACATTCCGTATTAATGACATTTTCAATCCTTGCCCAGACTGTTGTCGATCCATAGCCAGTCACAGGATAATTATTACTTAAAGCGGTAGCACCGTTTGCCGTTCCAGACTGAGCTTCCGCTTCCGTTTCAAAATATTCTATCCTAAACTCGTTAGAATCTTGACCATCCAAAACCTCATCATTTCTGGTGCTCAAAATAAAAACCTCTGTTTCATCTCCATCGCAATCAGCTAGGCGATAAGGATCAACATCATCTATTCTTGCTGGTATTCTGCTCAATACAATGTCAAAGGTAGAGATGTCTGCTGGACAAGTGCTTTGCGTATTGGCCACTCTTGCGAATAGAGTATTTACTCCAATTTCTAACGGGTAGTCATCGCCTAGGTCTGTACCCCCAGCATTTGCCTCATTGACATCATCGTAAAAACGTACCTCAAAGTCAGGATTGGTCTGACCAGCTAAAACTTCGCTCACATAATTGGTCAGATCCACGCTACTGACATCATCACAAAATTCAAGATCAGAAGTCGGAACAAAAGCTTCTGGAAGCTCATCGATAAAAAGATTTACGGGAACTGGATCCGCTGATGCACATTCTGAATTATCCACATTTTCAATACGTGCAAAAACAGTTGCCGTGCCAGTAGTAAGATCAAGTGGGTAATTGTTCGGAGCTAAGGTACCCGTACCAGATCGAGCATCGGCTTCTGTTTCATAATATGTAATGGTGAATTGATTTTCATTCTGACCATCTAGAATAAAAGTATTTCTGCTGTCGAGAATGAAAACTTCCTGACCGTCATCATCAGTATCACACAATCTGTAATTGACTTCTGAAATTGCCTCAGGTATTTCACTTCGCACGATGTCAAATGATACAATTGAAGGAAGGCAATCACTTACCGTATTGTCAATTCTAGCAAACAAAGTATTGACTCCTATTTGAAGATCGAAAGAAGATCCCAGTTGCGGTGTTCCTGCGGTCGCTTCATTCTGATCATCATAAAAGGTAACTTCAAAATCTGAATTAGTTTGATTCCCTAAAACTTCGCCTTCATAATCACTTAAGCTAATACTACTGACATCATCACAGAATTCTAGATTTGAAGTAGGAATTTGTGCTATGGGTCTATCGTCTACAATGAGTTCAAAATTCATGCTGGCGTTAAAACAGCCAGGGTTGTTTATATTTTCAACACGTACGTAGATAATCTGTCCACCGCTGGGGTAGTCACCCGGGTTAACTATGGTTTGATTAGGATCTCCCGCTTCTGCTTCTGCTAGTGTGTCATAATATCTAACGATAAAATCAGCTGGATTCGGATTTAATTCAAGAATCCGCGAGTCGCGTGAGGGAAGGTTAAAACTCTCGGCATCATTGTTCGTCTCGTCGTCACACAACCTATAGGGGTCTATCTGCTGTACGATGGGAACCGCATCCAGCTCAAGATTGATCACATATGAAGTGTCGGCACACTCATTTTGATTTACATTGTCAATTCTAACGTAAACAAGCCTACTGCCCGTCAAGTCAATAGGCGCCGTGATTTCATTTTGATCCTCATCAGCATCGAATTGTGAGTTGTGGTAGGTAACTAGGAAATCTGTATCGCTTTGTGTATCGAGAATTTGACTGGTAAACTCCTGATCAAGATCGACACTTTCAGTACCATCATTATCTACATCACAAAAACGGTTGTTAGTTACTGGATTTGCTACTGGTGCTTCTGCAACGATAAGAGTAGCCTCGGCAAAGGTGGTAGGCTGCGGGACTGGAGAATTGTCCTGCATACGTATAAATATCACGTCATTGTTAGCCACCTCATTGAGGTAGGCACTTGGGTTTGTAACCTGTGCACCATTACTTTGCGCCAGGGCGAGGGTTTCATGAAAGGTAATGGTAAACGCTCCAGCAGCACCGCTTGCAATCTCATTTAGCACATCTGGATCTTCAAGGTTAAATGTTGCTAATCCATCATCGTCATCATCGCATTCAATCAAGGTTACATCTTGAGCTTCAACGGCTGGTACTACGATCACTTCAAAATCTTCCACCTTATAACAAGTGGACTCATCAGGTAGTCCTCGAGCCTGAACTCGAGCAAAAACAGGAGTGCTACCTGTAAGAAAAGTCTGTGGCTGAGGATTGGCGAGTTGCCCATTGTTGGCCTCGTTTAAAGTATTGTGAAATGTTACGTCAAAATCTGCTGGATCTTGGTCAGGACCCAAAATGGTAGGTGCTGCGTCAGCAATAAGATCTACATCTTCAGATCCATCATCATCAAAATCAAAATAGTAAAGAGGATCGTCAATTGGGTTAGCCACAACAGCAGACTCATAAACTACAACCTCATAAGTAACGGATCTTGTAAAATTAAAATTGGTAACACTAAAAGTAACGTTAAAAGTTCCAGGTCCTGTAAAAGTATGCTCAGCCGTTTCCGTATTTACGGTGGGACTGCCATCATCAAAATCCCACTCAAATGTCGGTGCCGGATTTGGACAATAATCTGGATTGTTAGGCCTGAAGTTTACCGGTTCATTGTCACAAAGATCTATGAATATTGCATTATTAGGATCAAAAACTTGATCATCATCATCATCTGTTGGGTCTCCCTCATCTACAATCACGTAACCTGGCGTGAAAAAGGAGGTGATAAATGGGGGTAAACCTTCTCTTGATTGAGTTCCCGCTGCAAGTCGTAGACCGTTTAATCTAAAATCCTCTCCTCTGTAGATGTCTGCGTCATCGATAATAGCAAGAAATTGCTCACAAGGCCTTGCTACGTAAATCCTCTGATCGATACCTAACTGTAAAGCTCCACGATTTTCTCCAGCCATAGTAGAACCGGGTAAAACATATGGACTCAAGTGACCATTAGTGGCCGTCATGTCATAACTTGCAATAGCTCTTACGCCACTAGCATCGCATCCATTACCTCCGTCTCCTGTAAGTACATCAATATAAAGAACATTGGATTGAGCAGAAAACTCAACTCCATAAGCATTGACATAAGGATTAGGTAAAGTAACTACTCGTTGATTAGTTACCTGACCCGTTGCATTATCAAAATCTGCAAGCAAAGCTCCACCATTTCCCATTGAAGTAGTGGCAACATAACGACCATCGGGACTGAATTTTATGCTCCCTCTGGCATCGTTTAAACCTGAAGGAAAAGAAGAGATCACCTCTGAGGTGGGGTCAACACCACCACCTTGAATGATGTACGTTCTATAATTACCTATGCCGTTATTCTGGTCGTAAGTCATGAGCCAGAATTTGTCACCATCTGCATGGATGACCGCGGTAATTTTTTCTTGTGAATTAGGATTAACCGGTTGACCCGTAATGGTCAGGTTTTTAACGATGACTTCCCCACGGCCATTGTCACCATCCATGTCTACAACGCTGTAATAAACGCCTGGTGCACTAAATTCCCCTACGGTAAATATGTAGTAGAAACTATTGGTAGGATCGAGGTCTGGAACAATTACTGCAGATTGTGCAGCACTGGAATTTCCAAATAACCCAGTACCATTTACCATTACATTATCAAAACGATTCCACACAGTAGTACCATCACTATAAAAGAGCAAATTCCCGCAAGAGTCAGAGATGGAAGAGCAACCTTCGGCGGTATCCAGGGCACCACTACGATTGGATCGCGGCGGCGCAGTATTGAAATCTATTACCGCATTTGTTCCAAAGAACCAGTTTGCAGCCTCTCCTTGCGCCCAGTTTAAAGCGGGTAACAGTATGAAAAATAATAGGGGATAAAAACGTTTCATTACTTAGCAATTAAGCGCGTAAAATAACGATTTTTTAACTTACGGATGAATTTTCTAAGAAAAAGTTAAGCAATAAAACTTTACAGTTTTTGTTAGTAAGATGCGTGAATCATGAATATCGCTGGACGTTTGTGCAGATCAATTTTTTCATGAGTCCAATCATTTATCGATAAAGTCCTAATGTATTCAGTCGGTAAAGTCAGGTCGCACGCTATTCCCAGTTGCGTATCCTTTCTCAATGAGGTGACGATCTCTTCAAAAAGCTTGTTGTTGCGGTAAGGAGTTTCTATAAATACTTGAGTCTGATTCATCTTTAAAGAGAGCTGCTCAAAATCTTTGAGTTTTCTTTTTCTTTCACTTTTATCTATAGGCAGGTACCCATTGAATGCAAAACTTTGTCCGTTTAAGCCACTTGCCATCACGGCAAGTAAAATACTACTAGGACCCACGAGTGGCTTAATCTTGATCCCCATTTTATGTGCTAGTGCAACAACGTCTGCTCCGGGATCAGCAACACCAGGAACACCAGCCTCGCTCATAAGGCCTACATTTTCCCCTTCCTTGCATTTTTCCAGAAAAGAGGGGATTTCAGCAGGATCAGTAAACTTGTTTAAGATGTGAAAGTTCAAAGACGGCTGCGACTTGCCCGGTACCACCTTTTTAATGAACCTTCTCGCGGTTTTTTCGTTTTCTACAACGTAGGTAGAAATTTGCTCAATAGCTTTTCTAACAGATATGGGAAGCACCTCTAGAGGGTTGACTTCCCCCAGGGTTACGGGTATCAGGTATAGAGTTCCGCTTTGTTGCATTGAATCTTTTTAGAAACGTTATGGAATATGAGTTTGTTTTTACATTAAAAGTTTCCGCTTTCGCGAAAGCGTGCCCTTAATGATACTCTTCTATTTTATAGCCCTTGTGCGTTCTCAAGAACTGCTCACTTATGTGCCTCGCGTCTTGAGGATGATTGAGTTCGGTAACGATTTTCTCAAGAATCCCTGGGTCTGCCGTCTGAATTTGTAGCGTGCTGTAGCCATAACCTTTGATTGCGCCTTGCCTTACCCATAGAATGGCGCGCTCAGCAGGTTCTCTACCGTGGGTTTTAATAATCCCTGATTTATTTCTCAAGCTGACCGCACCCAGTTTTGCGATGAGCAAATCGTTGTGCCGTTCTTGAGGCATATATTTTTTAGGGGCTTGCGAATTCTTAAAATCATCGTGATTTGAAAAATGTAAAGCTAGATTCTCCTTAGTGTATGTTTTCTCAAGAAAATTCATGCCAGACTGGCGACTGTTAAATGTGAGAAAATAGTTCCCGCGGCCCGTGTGCTTTTGAATTTTACAATATAGATAGCCGTCGTCACCCTCGTCAACCACTAACTCATAACTGAAGATCTTCCTTCTTTTTTTATTGTATTTGGGTTGAAGCTTTTTTATGGTTTCGTTTTCCTTAATTGCTGCAATCAAATTGTTGCCCGTATTTTCTGTGGTGATATCTACCACATTTTTTACCAGTAACTTGTTGAGCCGAGTGGGTTTTGTAAAATGTCGATTCACCTGACTCTTGACATTCTTTCCTTTTCCTAGAAAAATTAATTCCTGATTTTTATCGTAGAAAGAATAGGTCCCTGTGACCGAGGGAACCGTGTCAAGCAAGTCTTTCAAATTTTTAGGTAATTTCTTGCGTACCTTTTTCTTTAGAGTTTCTTGAATGATGCTCTGGTCTGTATCCTTATTAAGCAAAAGTTGAAACAATTTCAAAGTAGCAGTAGCATCACCCGTAGCTCGATGCCGATCGGTAATAGGTATGCCGAGACTGCGCACCAGTTTTCCTAAGCTATAGCTTTCTTGATCTGGCAGCAATTTTTGCGACAATTCAACTGTGCAAAGGGTGGTGCGATTGTATTCATAACCTAATCGGTCAAATTCCAACTGCAAGATGCGCAAATCAAAATCTGTATTGTGAGCAACTATGACACAGTCTTCTGTGATTTCAATAATGCGTTTTGCCAGCTCGTAGAATTTAGGAGCTCTGGATAGCATCTTGTTGTTGATGCCAGTAAGTTTTGTAACGTAGGGATCAATCTTACGTTCTGGATTTATAAGGCTTGAAAACTTATCAGTAACCTTTTGACCATCAAATTGATAGATGGCAATCTCTGTAATTCCCTCTTCATTGTACTTTCCTCCAGTACCTTCAATATCTAAAATCGCGTACAATTATCTCTGTTTTGAGTCGATAAAGAATTAAATCTTTGCGCCGTAAATTTCATCATATAGATGCTTATAATGAGCCTTGATGTTGCGGCGTTTTAGCTTCATGGTAGGTGTGAGAAGTTCTGCGTCTATTGTCCACTCTTCTGGTGTCAATCTAAAGGTTTTTACTCGTTCCCACTTACCAAATTTCTCATTGTGCTCATTAACCTCTTGCTCGTAACGTTCTACAACTTGGTCTTTAGAACACAAATCTTTAAGATCATCGTATTTGATCCCTTTACGGTCTGCCCATTCTTTTAAGAATTCAAAATTGGGCTGGATCAGCGCTGCTGGCATTTTTTCACCTTCACCAATCACCATGATCTGCTCAATGAAGCGAGATTGTTTCATGGTGTTTTCTATAATTTGAGGAGCGACATATTTACCTCCAGAGGTTTTAAACATCTCTTTTTTACGGTCGGTTATACGTAAGAAGCCATCACTATCGATCTCACCTATATCTCCCGTATGGAAATAACCTTTTTCATCAATGGCCTCAGCTGTTTTTACAGGGTCTTTGTAGTACCCGATCATTCGCTGCGGTCCATTAATTATGATTTCACCATCATCGGCAATGCGCACGTCTGTTTCTGGCAAGGGTTTCCCAACGGATCCAATTTTAAACCCTTTATTCCTCATATCATTTACTGAGATTACAGGACTTGTTTCAGTAAGGCCATAACCTTCCATAACGGGAACGCCAGCTGCGTTGAATACACGAGCGAGTCTAGGTTGTAAAGCGGCACTACCACTAGCGATCGCTCTGAGGTTACCGCCCAGGGCTTCCTGCCATTTTGAGAAGATAATCTTGCGAGCAATACCTAATTTTTTCTCGTACCACCAGCCGTTCTGATTATAGGGCTCCCATTCTAGACCTAGTTCAACTGCCCAGAAAAATAATTTCTTTTTAATTCCAGTAAGATCTGCGCCCTTTGCGATGATTTTGTCGTATACTTTTTCAAGGAGTCGAGGCACCGCACTCATTACCTCAGGCTTCACCTCCTTGAGATTTTCAGAAATCGTTTCTAACGACTCGGCAAAATATATTCCTGTACCTGTATATATATATAGGTATTGCAACATGCGCTCATAAATGTGACATACGGGTAAAAAGCTCAAAGCTTTACCGCCTCCTTGCTCAACAGGTAGTCGTGTTTCTGAGTGGATGGCGTTACTGGCTATATTTTTATGGGAAAGCATGACGCCTTTAGGTTTGCCTGTAGTCCCAGATGTATATATTAAGGTAGCGAGATCATCCTCCCCTATAGATTTCATGGAAGTTTCTAATTGCTCTTGGAACTCATCGCCCTGACCCATTTTTTTAACTTCCTCCCAGCTTGCGCAACCTTCTATATCATCAAAAGAGTAGACTTCAATCAGCGAAGCGACTTGAGATTTAATATTCATGACCTTATTATAAACCTCTTGATCGCTCACAAAAACATATTTGGATTCACTATGGTTCATGACATAGGCATAGTCCTCCTCTGAAATTGTGGGGTAGATAGGCACATTTTGTGCACCCGTTTGCATGATACCTATATCCATGATATTCCACTCTGTTCGATTATTGGAAGAAATAACCGCGATTTTATCATCTTTTTTTATCCCCAGCTTCATTAATCCACGAGAGATCTCACCTGCTTGGTCTATGAAGGATTGCGTTGATGTTTTCTGCCACTGTCCATTCTTTTTGGTCACTAGGGCATCGGGTCGTGGGAATTTCTCCAATTGATAATATGGGAAATCAAACAGTCGTTTTATTTGCATGTCATAAAATATTAGAGCAAAATAAGGATATATCTGAATTATTCAAATCTCTTTTATTAAATGAGAGGTTTTTTATTCCGCTTTCGCGAAAGCGTAACACCCCAAATTCTCCAAAAGAACAATAGAAATTTTGAGCTTTATATAAAATTTAATTTTTACTGCGCTTAATCGATCTTAATCTAATTTAACTTCTTTGTAACAACTGAAATCGAATCCAATAATAGTAAGTATTTGAGCGCTAATAAGATTATGGTAGGTTGTTTATAGTTCCGACAAAACAAAAATCTATGTGAAATTTTTAATAAGGTAAAACTAAAATCAAATTAACTATATACAAAGCTTATAAATTTATAGGAATATTGAATCGTTCAATATTTTAAACCTAAACTTTTTTGTAAATGAAAAACATTACTCAATTACTTGTTTATATGTTTTTATCCGTTTCCAGTTTTTGCTGGTCACAACAGGTAACAAACACAAATGACAGCGGTCCCGGCAGTTTACGGGATGCTGTTGCAAATGCAACGGCGGGCGACGTGATCACCTTTGCCGCATCGACCGATAATACTCCTATTATTTTGACCTCGGGATCAATCAGTCCTACTGTTGAGATTTCAATTCAAGGTAATGGACAAAATGTTACCATTATTGATGGTAATGATGACAGTCAGATTTTTGTCATCGATGAAGACCTAACGATAGAGGATCTTACACTTCAAAATGCTAATTCATCTTCGTTTGGAGGAGCAATAGATTCATTTTTAGCAGATATCGATGCTACGAATGTTACATTCGATAGTAATAATTCTGCGGGAACCGGTCTTGACGGTGGTGGCGCAGTAAACATTTTCAGAGCTGAAGCAGATTTTAATAACTGTACGTTCTCAAATAATACCGCTGATGGTGATGGTCAGGCTAGTGGCGGAGCCATACTTGTCGTAGAAAGTGATATAGACATAGACGACAGTACTTTTATAAACAATAGCGCACCTAGAGCAGGTGGTGCCATTGAAGTGATAAATACTGGAGGCGTTCTGGCTAGTACTCTAAATATTGATAATACAACGTTTGATTCAAATAACGCTGGATTGACTAACGGTGTTGCGGCTGCACCTGGTAATGGAGGCGCAATACATATTACCGACAATTCCATAGTCGTAATCTCAAGCAGCACGGCAATCAACAATACGGCAGCAAATGAAGGTGGTGCTTACTGGAATGGATCAGGAACGATGACTATAGATGGAACAACCGCGGCAGTAGCATTAATTGATGGCAACATTGCTGCTGGAAATGATGCAACCACACCCGGTGCTGCCGGAGGTGGTGGAATATACAATGAGGGTGGTGATGTTACGATTACTGCAAATGTTACAATAAGTAATAATCAAGCTACAGGTGCTCAATCTACCGGTGGAGGAATATTATCCGCTGCAGGATCATTGACCTTGACAGATGTTGCAATAACGGGCAATGAATCAAATCGAGCTGGAGGAGGAATAGAAATCAATGGTGGATCTATGCTTACCATGAGTGGCGTTTCACTTGATACCAATGAAACTGGTGTAGTTACCGGTATGGGAGCCCCAGGAAATGGAGGTGGATTGCATGTTTCCGGTAACAGTACGGTGGATATCACAGGTGGTACGGTTAACGGCAACATTGCCGCTACTGAAGGTGGTGGACTCTGGAATGGTTCTGGAATCATGACTGTAAGTGGAACTACTATCGATGGGAATACAGCAAGTGGAGCAGATGCAGACAATGGCGGTGGTGGAGTATTTGGAATTCCCACAGGAACCATTATTCTCAACAATTCAACTGTTATAACGAACAATACTGCTGACGGAGCCGCTGGTTCTGGTGGAGGTGTTTTAGCAGATGGTGCAAATCTAACCATAGACACCGTCACGATTACTGGTAACTCTGCAAATAGAGCAGGTGGAGGTATTGAGGTGACTGGTGACGGTAGTACTACGGTCATTATAACAAATGTTACTCTCAACGGAAACTTTGCCGGTACTGATATCAATGGTGTTACAATGACCGCTGCACCAGGAAGTGGTGGTGGATTTCACGTTTCTGGTACGCAAGATATCACTTTTACCGGTGGAACCGTAAATGGAAACTCCGCGGCTTTTACTGGAGGTGGATTATGGAATCATACTGGTGTTATGACAGTAACAGGTACAACTATTGATGGTAATACCTCTTTTGGTGTTGATCCAACAGCTGGTGGGGGAGGAATTTTCCAACTCGCAGATGGGTCACTAATAGTGGCTGCAGGAACTCAAATCTTGAACAATTCAGCTGTAGGAACCTCAGGTTCTGGAGGTGGAATTTTGATTGGAGCAGACGGTAGCCTTGATATTGACGGTGCTAACATTATAGGTAACACGGCAAATAGAGCTGGTGGAGGTATTGAAATCTCTTTAGGTACTAACGCTGGAACAGTAACCATTGATGATACGATACTAAACAGTAATAGAACTGGTGTGGACGGTGCTGGTAATATTGAAATGACGGCAAATCCAGGAAATGGTGGAGGTCTACATATTACAGGTCCCCAAGATGTTACGATTACAAATGGTCAAGCAAATTCTAATAGCGCCGCAAATGAAGGTGGTGGACTTTGGAACGGTAGTGGTTTAATGACACTAGCAGGTACTCTTCAGGTCAATGCAAATACTGCTTTGGGTACTGCGCCTATGTCAGCCATGAACCCTGGTGAAGCAGGTGGTGGAGGTGTTTTCAGTGAAGGTGGGGATGTAACCATTACTGGAACGGTACAAATTAATGCAAATCAAGCTACCGGAGCTACCGCAACAGGTGGTGGTATTCTTATGAACGGTGGCGGTACGCTTACTGCAACTGGAACCACGATCAACAGCAACTCTACTAATAGAGCAGGTGGAGGTATTGAAAGTAATAGTGGGGGAGCAGTAAGCTTGACTGATGTTACCTTAAACAGTAATACAGCTGGAGCCGTTACTGGAATGAACGCACCAGGAAATGGTGGAGGTTTACACATTTCAGGAAACGGTGATGTAACTGTTTTACGAGGTGTCGCAAACTCTAATACGGCAGCAAGTGAAGGTGGAGCTCTTTGGAATGGAGCAGGAACGATGACTGTAACAGGCACGATTTTGAATAATAATATTGCGAGCGGTGATGATGCGGATAATGGTGGAGGAGCGATTTATGGAATCCCTGGAGGTACTATAAATGTTGAGACGGGAACTCAGATTAATAACAATGTTGCTAATGGAACTTCCGGTTCAGGTGGTGGAATCCTGGCTAATGGCGCAAACCTTTCTGTGGATGGAGCTACAATTACCGGTAATGCAGCAAATAGAGCTGGTGGTGGTATCGAAGTGACAGGAGACGGTAATTCCACGGTAAGTATTTCAGCAACGACTCTGAATGGAAACTTTGCTGGAACAGATGCCAATGGTGTCATTGCTTCTGCAAATCCTGGTAGTGGAGGAGGACTTCACGTCTCAGGAACTCAAGATCTAACAATTACAGGTGGTACAGTTAATGGTAATTCAGCAGCCTTCACAGGTGGTGGATTGTGGAACCATACAGGAACCATGACCGTAACAGGTACTGTGATTGATGGTAATATAGCGAGCGGTGATGCAGCCACAAATGGTGGTGGAGGAATTTTCCAACTTCCTGGAGGCTCACTAGTTGTTGCAACGGGTACTACGATCTCAAATAACATAGCTGCTGGTACCTCAGGTTCTGGTGGTGGAATTTTAGTCCTTGAAGGTAATTTGGATATCGATGGAGCAACTATTTCAGGAAACTCTGCAAATAGAGCTGGAGGTGGTATTGAAGTTACAGCTGGTACAGGTACCACAGTTACTCTTGATGACGTTGCTTTAAATAACAACTTTGCTGGAACTGATGCAAACGGTGTAACCATGGCAGCAGCTCCAGGTAGTGGAGGAGGACTTCATATTACTGGAGTGCAAGATGTGAGTATCACTAATGGATCAGTAAATGGCAACACAGCTGCATTTACTGGAGGTGGTTTATGGAACAATACGGGAGTTATGACCGTTACTGGTACTATTATAGATGCTAACGTCGCTAGTGGTGATGCTGCTGACAACGGTGGAGGAGGAATTTTCCAATTGCCTTCAGGATCTCTAGTTATAGGTGCCGGAACTCAAATTACAAATAATGTTGCTAACGGAACCTCAGGTTCTGGTGGAGGAATATTGATAGGTGCTGATGGAAGTCTGGACATGGACGGAGCAACTCTTACCGGAAATGTCTCAAACCGAGCCGGTGGTGCTATAGAAATTGCTTCTGGTTCAAATGCAGGCGTAGTTACGATAGATGATTCAAATCTCAATAACAACCGCACGGGTGTTGATTCAAACGGAGATCTAGACGCTGCTGCAAGCCCAGGTAATGGTGGAGCTATTCACATCACGGGACCTCAAGATCTTTCAATTTCTGGTGGAACTGTAAATGGAAACGCCGCTGGTAGAGAAGGTGGTGGTCTATGGAATGGTTCTGGAGTAATGACGGTTTCAGGCGTTACTCTTGATGGTAATACTGCAATCGGAGAATCTACTCCCGGGTCTACTAATCCTGGTGACGTAGGTGGTGGTGGTATCTTCAATAATGGAGGATCACTTGTTGTAAACAACAACTCGGTAGTTACGAACAATACAGCTACTGGAAGCACAAGTACTGGAGGAGGAATTCTTTCTGAAGGTGGATCTGTAGACGTTTCTGATTCTACAGTTAATAATAACTCTTCCAATCGTGCTGGTGGAGGTATAGAAGTGAATAATAGTGCTCCACTTACACTTACCAATGTTGTTCTTAATGGAAATGAAACCGGTGTAGTAACAGGTATGGCAGCTCCAGGAAACGGTGGTGGTATCCACGTTTCAGGCGATAGTTCAGTAGACATTTCTGGTGGTACAATTAATAATAATGTTGCGGCTAGTGAAGGTGGTGGACTTTGGAATGGATCAGGAATTATGATTGTTTCTGACGCGCAGATTGATAGCAACATTGCTAATGGTACTGGAATGGACAATGGTGGTGGAGGTGTCTTCAATAACGGTGGAGACATTGAAATCTATGACTCAACTATCTCAAGAAATGACGCTTCTGGTTCTAATGGAGGTGGAATTTCAAATGAGACAGGTACTCTAATTATCGAAGTAAGTACAATTTCCTCAAATACTGCGGCCATGATGGGTGGTGGTATTTACAACAATGGCACAAGTGTAAGTACTAACGCCATTACTGTAGGTGCAAACGCTGCAACTGGTGATGGTGGAGGTCTGGCAAATGCTGCTGGAACTTTCACTCTTAAGAATACTGCTGTTGGTTTAAATACGGGAGCTACAAACGGTGATGTTGCTGGATCGATCAGTTCAAGCGGATTTAACTTAATTCAAGTAGATGATTCTGATGCATTTGCTGAAGTAGGTTCTGATCTAGTAGGTACAACTGCAAATCCTAGAGATGCGGCCTTTGGTCCTTTACAAGATAACGGAGGTGGTCTTGAAACTCATGCCTTGACTCAAGGTTCTGAGGCTCAAGATATAGGTGATCCTAATGATACTTTTACAGATCAGCGCGGTCAACCTGTGTTTGGTGCAGCTCGTGATGCCGGTGCTTATGAAGCTCAAATGACCTTGAGTCTTGATGACATAGCAAATGGATTGGATAAAGTTAGATTGTTCCCTAATCCAGCTAGAGGTGTCAACTTTACTATAGAGATTCCAGAAATCATAAGCAGCAATGTTACTTATATACTTTCTGATATGTCTGGTAAAATGATATCAAACGGTGAGCTTAGTTCTGGTCTCAATAGAATGAGCCTCAACAACATCACTAGTGGTATTTACGTCGTGAACCTTCAATCAGAAGGTCAGTCTCATGCATTGAAATTAATTGTTGAATAGTTAAGTTAAGTTGATAGTAAAAAGCCCGTTGAGCAAAAGTTCAACGGGCTTTTTTTATGGTTACGCTTTCGCGAAAGCGAGACCTAATTAAATCTACTCCACATCTACATCAATCGTCTCGTTTCTGAAGACCAGTTTGTCCTCAAACGCATCGATCAAAACAATACTCTCTGTTGAAATAGTATTAGCCAAAATCTCTTTTGAGAGCTTGTTCAAGATCTCACGCCGGATCACTCGCTTCACAGGTCGGGCACCGTACTGAGGTTCGTAACCCAATTTAGCAAGGAGATCTATCGCATCTTCTGTCGCATCTATGGTGATACCCTGTTTAGACAACATTTTAGTTACGTTGCGCAATTGCAATTCCACAATTTCTTTGATCTCATCGTCAGATAGCGGTGTGAACATCACAATATCATCGATACGGTTGATGAATTCAGGTCGCACGCGCTGCTTTAACGCGCCCACGACTTCCATTTTAGTTGTGTCAATCAAACTATCGAGACTATCAGAACCACCGTTGAAATTCTCAAATTTCTGCTGTATGATTTCAGCACCCATGTTAGATGTCATTATGATAATCGCATTCTTGAAATCAGCCACACGCCCCTTGTTGTCGGTAAGCCTTCCCTCATCAAGTACCTGCAACAAAATGTTGAAAGTATCTGGATGAGCCTTTTCAATCTCGTCCAGCAAGACGACGCTGTAGGGTTTTCTGCGCACCGCTTCTGTAAGCTGTCCACCTTCATCATATCCTACATATCCTGGAGGAGCACCTACCAGACGGCTCACGCTGTGTCGCTCTTGATATTCACTCATATCAATGCGAGTCATTGATGCCTCATCATTAAAGAGAAACTCTGCCAGAGCTTTTGCGAGTTCTGTTTTACCTACTCCAGTTGTACCTAAGAATAAAAAGGAACCTACCGGTTTGTTCTGATCTTGAAGACCTGCGCGACTGCGTCGTACGGCATCACTTACCGCTTCAATTGCTTCTTTCTGACCCACAACTCGATTACCCAATTCATCCTCTAGGCGCAGGAGTTTTTCTCGTTCACTTTGAAGCATTTTAGTAACCGGTATGCCCGTCCATTTTGCGACAACCTCTGCTATATCGTCATAAGTAACTTCTTCTTGGATCAATGCTTTGGTATCATCGGCAGCTTCATTTTGAGCTTGAAGTTTTGCCAGTTCATCTTGAGCCTCCTTGATTTTACCGTAACGCAATTCTGCTACTTTACCGTAGTCACCTTCTCGCTCAGCGCGCTCTGCTTCTAGGCGATAGTTCTCAATATCTGATTTCAGCGATTGGATGCTGTCCACAACAGACTTTTCATTCTCCCATTGTGCATTGAGCTCATTGCGAGATTCTTTGAGGTTAGCCAATTCTGATCTCAAATTTTTGAGTTTTACCTCATCGTTTTCTCTTTTGATCGCCTCGATCTCGATTTCAAGTTGCATAATTTTCCGATCTAGGACATCGAGTTCTTCCGGCTTTGAGTTGATCTCCATGCGCAATTTAGACGCAGCCTCGTCCATCAGGTCGATCGCTTTATCAGGTAGAAATCGGTTTGTGATGTAGCGCTGTGATAATTCAACAGCTCCTATGATCGCATCGTCCTTGATTTGTACTTTGTGGTGGGTCTCGTACTTATCTTTAATACCTCGTAAGATGGAGATGGCACTTTCCGTATCTGGTTCATCCACGATGACCTTCTGGAATCGACGCTCAAGTGCTTTATCTTTCTCAAAGTATTTTTGATATTCATCTAGAGTGGTGGCACCTATAGCACGCAATTCACCACGAGCCAAAGCAGGTTTTAAAATATTTGCCGCATCCATGGCGCCCTCGCCACCTCCTGCACCTACGAGTGTGTGAATTTCATCTATAAAAAGTACGATATCACCTGCGCTGGTAGTCACTTCTTTGACCACAGATTTTAATCGCTCTTCAAATTCTCCTTTATACTTCGCACCCGCAATAAGCGCTCCCATGTCGAGTGAGAAAATCTGCTTGTTTTTAAGGTTTTCTGGCACGTCGCCGCCCACGATACGGTGGGCAAGACCTTCTGCAATGGCGGTTTTACCTACACCGGGTTCTCCCACGAGCATGGGGTTGTTTTTAGTCCTACGCGAGAGGATCTGCAATATTCTACGGATTTCCTCATCGCGCCCTATGACGGGATCGAGTTTTCCCTGATCCGCTAGCTGGTTGAGGTTTTTTGCGTATTTACCCAAAGCATTATACGTATCCTCAGCACTTTGAGAGGTCACGTTATTGCCTTGGCGCAGTTCTTCAATTGCTGCTTCCAGATTTTTCTTTGTGATACCTTGATCTTTTAAAATCTGGGCAGTTTTGGACTTTCCATCAAAAATAGAGATGAGCAAATGCTCAATACTTACATATTCATCCCCCATCTTATTAGCGAGTGAGGTTGCGGCATTGAGTACGCGACCGGTTTCTCTAGAAAGGGTGAGATCACCCCCATCGACTTTAGGAAATGAGTTGATCTGGCTATCGATCAGCTGATTTACTAAGTCCAGGTTTACATTCAATTTTTTAAACACAAAGGGAAGTACATTCTGGTCTGCCTGAGCGATACCTTTGAAAAGGTGCGCATTTTCAATTTGTTGCTGACCTTTCTCTTGGGTAAGCTGCTGCGCAAACTGCAGGGCTTCCTGTGATTTTATAGTGAGTTTATTAGGATTCATGTTTCTTTTTCTTCGGTTAAGTCAAATGACGTGCCGCATAGGTAATTGACAATTAGTCAGTTAAATTAAGAAATTATTATGACACCTTGACGGTTTATCATTTTGTTATCACAGTTATTGCTGCAATAAATATATTTTTGATATTGCGTTAAGATTGATGAGGTCTCGCTTTCGCAAAAGCGGAACAAAAAACAACAAGAACTAGTCAAAATGACCGATCAATTTAACGAAGGACCAAAATGTTTTGGTCTCTAAAATGAAGATTATGGGTATTATCAATAAAATTTTCAAATCCCAGCGAGATATCGCTAAAGAGGAAATTAAAGGGATCGAGTGGGAACATTTAGATTCTATCGATCAACTGGATAATCTTATCAAAAACAGCAAGCTCAAGCCCAAGGTGATATTTAAGCACAGTACACGTTGCGGGATAAGTCGCATGGCGCTCAATCAATTTGAGAATAATTACACAACTGATAAGGATCAAGCGGTTTATTATCTCTTAGACCTTATAGCAAATCGAGACGTGAGCAATGCGGTAGCCGAAAAGCTTAGTGTCCAGCACCAGTCACCCCAGGTAATCGTGATCGATAATGAGCACGTGATTCACACAGAATCACACCATGGGATTGATATCAAAAAAATCCAAGAACTTATCAAAAAGTAATTCAATGAAAAACGTAAACCGCGTACTGATACTGGCATTAATCGTATTTGCCGCCTCTTGTAAAACCAACGTCTTTACGGGTAAAAGAACTTTGAACTTTGTGTCAAACAGCCAGATTTTCCCGACTGCCTATGCTCAATATGATCAATTTCTTAATGAGAATAGAGTCATAACAGGAACTGCAGAATCTGAAATGATCAAAAGAGTAGGTCAAAAAATAAAAACCGCCGCAGAGCGCTGGCTAAATGCGCTGGGCGAGGAAGGCTATCTCGATGGATACAGGTGGGAGTATAACCTCGTTCAAGACGACGCGGTTAATGCTTGGTGTATGCCTGGAGGTAAAATTGTTTTCTATACGGGAATTATGCCCATTTGTCAAGATGAAACAGGTGTTGCCGTCGTGATGGGGCATGAGGTGGCACACGCTCTCGCAGATCATGGTGCACAACGTATGAGCGCTGGTCAGCTGCAAGCAGTAGGAGCTGCTGCTACTGCTGTGGGAGGTCAACTTGCAGGTGCGGGTCAGGATACCCAACAAATCATTAATCAAGCATACGGATTGACAACTCAGTACGGTGGAATGCTTCCATTCTCAAGAAGTCATGAAAATGAAGCAGATACGATAGGCATCTATCTTATGGCAATTGCAGGTTATAATCCAGATGAGGCTGCGCAATTATGGCAAAGAATGAAAGCAAACAGCGGTGGTCAAGCGCCACCAGAATTTATGAGTACGCACCCGCACCCTGATACACGCATCCAAAATCTACAAGCCCTCGCTGCTGATGCAAAGGCAGAAGCCGCTAAGTATGGTGTGACTTCCTTTAGATAGAAAGATAAAATTGATGAATTGAATCCAGCTCGAGAGAGCTGGTTTTTTTATTGATTATACTCCATAAATATCTTCAATGTAGGTTATTACGGTAAAGTTAAATGAAGCTGTAATTGAGTGGACAATTGGGAAATCCGTAACTTTCTCAAACTTTTAATCGTATTTTGATGTTGATGAGAAGAGCGTTCTTGCTAATTTTTTTATGCGTCTGCCTTGCCTCATGTAAAGTAGGACGCTTTGTGTGGTACAACTTTGCTGATATCACAGATCATAAAATTTTTCCCAGTCGTACTATTAAAAATGACAGTACGGATATTTTTTACTTCAAGACCAGAACAGATAAGAAACTGGTCATCAATATGAAGGATAGCAGCACTTTTGAAGATTATCTCGCCAAAAACAAAACCGTAGCATTTCTCATCATTCATAATGATACTATCAAATACGAGAACTATTTCAATAAATATAATCGTGAGTCTATAGTGGCATCATTCTCCATGGCAAAATCGTTTACCTCTTTTCTGATAGGTTGCGCGATTGATGAAGGTTTGATCAAATCGGTGGATGACCCTGTGACAGATTACATTCCGGAACTGGCTGAAAACGGATTTGAAAAAGTAACGATAGAACATTTACTGCAAATGACTTCTGGACTTGATTTTAATGAGAGCTACTACAATCCGTTTGGGCATGCTGCTACCTTTTACTACGGGCGACGTTTGAGAAACTCGACCTTAAAGTTGGATCTTGAAAGTGAACCGGGTCAGGAGATGGATTATGTGAGCGGCAATACTCAGATTTTAGGCCTTATACTTGACCGTGTGCTGGGTGATACAACAGTTTCAGATTATCTGGAAGAAAAACTCTGGAAACAGGTGGGAATGGAATTTGACGCCACCTGGAGTATTGATAAAAAGAAGGATGGTTTAGAAAAAACATTTTGTTGTCTCAATGCGCGAGCGATCGATTTTGCCAAATTTGGTCGGTTGTATTTGAATAAAGGCAACTGGAATGGTAAACAGTTAGTATCAGAAAACTGGGTGAATAAATCTACAGAACTGAGCACTAAAAATGGTAGCTATGCCGGTTACCAGTATCAATGGTGGATACCTAACAAAGAAGGAGATTTTATTGCAGAGGGAATTCTAGGTCAGTACATTTTTGTAAGCCCAGAAGAAAATCTAATCATCGTCAGACTAGGAGAGAAGCGCAGCGACGTGAATTGGGAAGCCACTTTTGCGAGATTGAAGCAAATTGTAAGTGGTAAAGATGATTTGAAAACGTAATTTTTCTTAGCACTTAATTCTTGGCTCTTATCGAGAGCCTCAGTCCTCGGATTATGTTTGGAATCGAGCCTAAAGGACTTTCAAGAGCGATTTTCAATGTTTCAAATTCCAATTTCAAAAATCCGATTTTTCTTAACTCTTAACTCTTAACTCTTAACTCTTAACTCTTAACTTCAACTCAATCAAATCTCCATTTTCTTCAACTCGTAATAATTATGTTTCAATTTCTTCAAAAGAATTCCGTAAATTAAAAGATAGAAAAGATAGAGGATCACGCATGTTATCGCGTAGGTTATAAAAAATATCCCCATCAACATCAGGTCTACGATCAATTCGCCTCTATTTTCCGATAGTATGTTCTTAAGCGCAATGGTTTGTGGATCATTATCCAGCGCGATTGATGCACCCCACATACCAATAACCATGACATAAATAAGGTTATACCAGATATAATACTTCATGGTTTTGCGCGTCTTCAAGATATTTTTCATCAAGCTTCTGCTAGGTTGATCTGCACTTATGTTTTTATAGTTTTTATAGAAAAAGTAGATGAAAACAAATATGACTACGTAATGAAACGCTGAAGTCCCGTAGTAGAAACCTTCACCAAATATTTCAATAAAATTGTAATCCTTATTGAATGCATGAGCGACAACTCCAATTAATGAGAAAAAAACAAATTCACCTATGGCAATAAACAGCAACCATTTTACAATGCTACTCGACTTATGGTGCAGTAGACTCTTGATCTTCTCACTACTAAATCGCGGCAAGCTTGCCTCTTGCGCCTGCCATTTTGATTTTAATATATCTAATTGATCCATCTTTTATGGATTTATAATATTCGTTAATTTGGTTTTGATGCGATTCATCTTTACCCTTGCATTCACCTCGCTGATTCCCAGCGTGGCACTTATTTCTTTATAATTTTTATCCTCCAGATAAAGAAATACCAGAGCCTTTTCAATATCGTTGAGCTGTTTAATGGCACCATACAGCAGGGTAAGCTGCTCCATCATCTCATCATCTTCTTCTTGTTGCTCAATTTTGAATTCTACGCTGTCATAAGCTTGGGTTTGTACTCTTCTTTTTCCCTTCCTATAAAGCGTAATCGCCGTGTTGAGCGCAACCCTGTACATCCAGGTGGAGAACTTAGAATCTCCTCTGAACTTAGGGTAGGCTTTCCACAGCTGCACCGTAACCTCTTGAAAGAGATCGTTGTGCGCATCTTGATCGTTAGTGTACAATCGGCAGATTTTGTGCACGATGTTCTGGTTTTCTTCCAGTAATCTCACAAATTCCTGCTCTTGGTTCTTGCTCACGTTTCTTGGTTATGAAAGGTTAGTAGATCATAACGTGATTATGTTACATGTGCATTTGAAAATCAAAATTTGGCTTTGAGTTTCAAGCCTAAGACTATGTTAAGCACCCACGCCCACTATTAAGCAGGATTTATCTTTGTATAAATACCGCAATTATGAACATCCCTGACTCACCATTGCCTAGAGTCGTAATAGTAGGAGGTGGTTTTGGAGGAGTTACGCTTTCGCGAAAGCTGACCAAAAAAAAGTTTCAGGTCGTACTTATAGACCGTCACAATTATCACAATTTTCAGCCTTTAATGTATCAGGTAGCCACTAGTGGGCTGGAACCTGATAGTATTGCTTTTCCGCTGAGGGGATTAAATGAGAAGAACAACAATTTCTTTTTCCGCATGGCAGAGGTAGAGTCCGTTGAACCTGTGATGAAAACTCTAAAAACAGATAAAGGAGAGGTCAAGTTTGATTATTTAGTGATTGCTACAGGAAGTCGTACAAATTATTTTGGAAACGAGCAGATCAAAGAGGCATCGCTCCAGATGAAAACGGTTCCCCAGGCGCTCAACATACGCAGTTTTATGCTGCAAAACCTAGAAAAGGCAACGCTCACAAACGATCCTAAAGAGCAAAAAGAATTGATGCGCATTGTGATCTCTGGAGCTGGCCCTACAGGTGTTGAGCTCTCTGGAGCTTTTGCCGAATTCAAAAAAGGAGTTCTACCCAGCGATTATCCAGATCTGAATCCAGATTTTATGGAGATTCATCTATTAGACGGTGAGGATCGTGTGCTTTCCAGTATGAGTGAGAAAGCATCTCAAAAAGCTGAGAAATATTTGAAAAAACTAGGTGTTACGCTGCATTTGGACACCATGGTAAAGAACTATGAAGATCTCACCATTTCCACAAATAAAGATTTAGAGCTCATCGCTCACACCTTTATCTGGAGTGCAGGAGTGACGGGTAACCCGCTTTCAGGCTTGAAAGAGGGAAGTATAGACGAGCGTTCCCAGCGTTTTAATGTTGATCACTTCAATAGAGTCAAAGATTACGAGAATATTTTTGCCGTAGGGGACATCGCCCTCATGAAAACAGATGATTATCCCAAAGGTCATCCCATGGTTGCTCAACCGGCGATCCAGCAAGGTAAATTACTGGTCAAGAATCTTGAGCGCTTAGAAAATGGCAAGGATATGAAGCCCTTTTCCTATTTTGATAAGGGTAGTATGGCCACCATAGGCCGTAACAAAGCCGTAGCCGATGTGAAGGGAATGACACTCGGCGGTTTTCTCGCTTGGTTTACTTGGCTAGCCGTTCACTTGTATTTTTTAGTGGGAGTGCGCAACAGGCTGGTGGTTTTTCTGAATTGGATCTACAACTACTTCAATTTTGACCGCGCCGCCCGACTGATCATTAGGCCGTTTCAAAAAAATGATATGTCTAAAAAGCTCAAGAATAGTACTAACGCTACGTGAGGTCAGTAAAAATCAATCTTGCTAAGCTTTTGTAAATAGAGTGGTCTTTAGTCCTGAAATCTTAAGAATTGTGGTTGGTTACGCTTTCCCGACGGTTACTGAGCGAAGTCGAAGTGAAGCGAACAACACCCAATAAATCGGCAGAAAGCTTAGAGCTATTTATTACCTTTGAAAATCAATAAACAAACGATAAAAACACTCTTATGAGTACATATGATGTGGCCGTTATAGGTTCTGGTCCAGGAGGCTACGTGGCAGCAATACGCTGTGCACAACTAGGTATGAAAACTGCAATAATCGAAAAGTACGATACGCTGGGCGGTACTTGTCTCAACGTAGGGTGTATACCTTCAAAAGCTTTACTGGATTCATCGCATCATTACCACGATGCGATCCAGCATTTTGAAGAGCACGGTATAGAAATCCCAGGTGATATCATGATTAATTTTGAGCAAATGATTGCTCGCAAGAAAAAGGTGGTTGATCAAACTTGCGACGGTGTTGCTTTCTTGATGAAAAAGAACAACATTGATGTCTATACAGGTATGGGGTCTTTTGTGGATGCGACGCATATTAAAATTGAGGGAGAAAAAGAGGAAACAATTGAGGCTAAAAATATCATTATTGCCACAGGTTCTAAACCGGCAACGCTCCCGTTCATAAAGCTGGACAAAGAACGCATCATCACCAGCACAGAAGCGCTCAAACTCAAAGAGATTCCCAAGCACATGATCGTGATAGGTGGAGGTGTGATAGGTCTTGAATTGGGTCAGGTGTACCGCAGACTGGGAGCTGAAGTTACTGTGATCGAGTATATGGATCGCATTACTCCAGGAATGGACAAAGTCCTTTCCAAAGAATTAATGAAAGTCCTTAAAAAGCAAGGTGTGAAGTTCCACTTATCGCATGCGGTCAATAAAGTAGAACGTGATGGCGATACGGTTACGGTTACTGCCAAAAACAAAAAAGACGAGGAAGTCACTTTTGAAGGAGACTATGTTCTCGTAAGTGTGGGCCGTAGACCTTATACTGATAAATTAAATGCAGCTGCCGCTGGAGTAAAAGTCAACGAGAAAGGTCAGATTGACGTAAATGAACACCAGCAAACCAACATCTCAAATATCTACGCGATAGGAGATGTGGTAAGAGGAATCATGCTGGCTCACAAAGCTGAGGAAGAAGGCGTATTTGTCGCTGAGACTATTGCGGGTCAAAAGCCCCACATCAATTATAATTTGATTCCAAATGTGATCTATACTTGGCCAGAAGTTGCTAGTGTAGGTAAAACTGAGGAAGAATTAAAAGAAGCTGGAGTCAATTATAAAACGGGTCAGTTCCCTATGCGTGCATTGGGTCGATCCAGAGCATCAGGAGATATCGACGGTTTGGTAAAAATTCTAGCCGATAAAGAAACCGATGAGGTTTTGGGTGTCCACATGATAGGAGCCCGCGTGGCCGACTTGATTGCCGAGGCGGTAACCGCAATGGAATACCGTGCAAGTGCTGAAGATATCGCTCGCATGTCCCATGCACACCCTACTTATGCTGAAGCGGTAAAAGAAGCAGCCCTTGCCGCGACTGAGGATCGCGCGTTACATGTTTAAAATTTATAAATTACGCTTGAAAGGGCAGAAGAGATTCTGCCCTTTTTTTACGCATTGATTTTAGTGAAAATGATTTAACGGGCATAGCATCACAAGCTCTTATAATTTATTTGAGACGCTTAGCCTGAAGCAATATCTTATCTTTGCAACCTTAAAAATGTAACCATGCAAGACGGATTATACGCTAAGCTAGAAACCTCAAAAGGGGATATTCTTTTACAACTTCACTACGACAAAACACCGGGAACGGTAGGGAACTTTGTGGCTCTCGCAGAGGGAAACCTTGAAAATGACGCAAAACCTCAAGGAACGCCATATTATGACGGCTTGAAATTTCACCGAGTCATCCCAGACTTTATGATTCAGGGAGGTGATCCACAAGGCACAGGTTCTGGTGGACCAGGTTATAAATTTGACGATGAGTTTCATGAAGATCTCAAACACGACGGACCTGGAATCTTAAGCATGGCAAATGCTGGTCCCGGTACTAATGGATCCC
The DNA here is from genome assembly GCA_964631155.1 of uncultured Flavobacteriaceae bacterium. Lineage (GTDB taxonomy): Bacteria > Bacteroidota > Bacteroidia > Flavobacteriales > Flavobacteriaceae > Nonlabens. The sequence goes on along the minus strand of CAZVYO010000007.1, from coordinate 57,374 downwards.
AATTTTTCATCACGCACATCGCTACAGATTGGTTGGATGGAAAACATACCGTTTTTGGAAAGGTTCAAGAAGGTCAGGACGTGGTGGATAGCATTGCTCAAGGAGACGAGATCAAACATGTTGAAATAATCCGCAAAGGTTCAGAAGCTGAATTATTTAACGCTGTCGAATCTTTTAGAGCTTTTGAAGGAGCGGCTAAACAGAGAGAAGAACAAGCCCGCAAGCAACAAGAACAACAACTTGACGAGATCGCAAAAGGCTTTGATAAAACCGATAGCGGTTTGAGATACAAAATCATCAATAAAGGCGACGGAACTCAAGCCGAAAAGGGCAAAACGGTTTCCGTACACTATAAAGGAATGCTGGCAGATGGGAAAGTATTTGACTCTTCATACAGCCGCAACCAACCTATCGATTTCCCACTAGGAATGGGTCAGGTAATTTCTGGTTGGGATGAAGGTATCGCTTTGTTGAAGGTAGGGGATAAGGCACGTCTTGTGATTCCACCTCACTTGGCATATGGATCAGCTGGCGCTGGCGGAGTTATTCCTCCTAATGCAACCCTCGTTTTTGACGTAGAATTGATGAATGTGAAATAAAAACATCCATTAATTACAGTATTTAACGGCTCAAAATCTGATCATGAGGATTTTTGAGCCGTTTTCTTTTGAATTAAGTACATCGTGAAGGCGTGATAATGTTTTGTTAGTTACTAAGGACGATGCGGTCGTAACGACTATTTTCAAGCAACATAAATTTCACAAGTATCACACTCATGACAGAAGAAGAATATAAAAAGAAACTTACTCCAGAGCAATACCATATTTTACGAGAAAAGGGAACGGAACGTCCTTTTACCGGTGAATATAACACCCACTATGAGGACGGCGTATACAGCTGTGCTGCCTGCGGTAACCCATTGTACAAATCAGAAGCTAAATTTGATTCGGGTTGCGGCTGGCCTTCCTTTGATGATGAGATCGAGGGTGCCGTCGAGCGTAAAAGGGACACGACCCACGGCATGATCCGCACAGAGATTTTGTGTGCTAATTGTGGCAGCCATTTGGGTCACGTTTTCAATGATGGACCTACGCACACGGGAATTAGACATTGCGTGAACAGCCTGAGTCTGGATTTTGAAAAGAAGTAATTACCTAAAAACATCATTAAGCAACGCAGCGAGTCGCACTCCACCTTTTTGCAGCTGTTCTTTCATAAGATCGGTATAGTCGTACATGTAGCGATATCCTAATTTATCGCCTTTTTCTACATTTTCGTAAATCGCTTTTACCTGTTCTCGACTCTCGGTAAGCCAGTCGCGATGTGTTCCTGCAGCTATTTGTTTGTGACGCTTTCGCGAAAGCGGAACCATGTTTCCAGCTAGTTCAGAATAACTCATTCCGTAACTCTCGATCATTTTTGTGTCCCAAACAGAATGCAGATTAGTTCCCTTGTTGAACCACCGCACCTGAAAATCATTACCGCCCTTATCTTCTTTCAGCCCCACGTGAAGCGGTTGGTGCAAATCACCTATGTAGTGAACTAGTAATTTCAGCTGGAACGCTTTCTCCTCTTTACCGGCGGTCTTTGATTTGAGTATAGAAATAGCCTTATCAATCGCTGTGATGATGTCTCCTTTCTCACTTTTGGGATGCGAGTCGTAAGTTTTGTCAAAGGGTATATTTACATAATGTGTGGGGCCCAAACTCTTGTATTTTGAATCGCTCTTAATTTCATCTGCAAAGGTGGATACGGTGGCCAGGCTAGCTCCATCTAAAAGTCTTGAAATGTTGCGTTTTGCCTTTTTAGTCAGGTGCTGGGTTGCGATAGCTGCTGTAGTCCTGTGACCTGTTTTTCCCCAATCTTCTGCAACGCTCGTAAAACTGAAGGTAAAGACGATCAGCGCTTGAAGGGATAGCTTCATTTTTTTGAAGCCAAAAATAAGTTTGAATGCTCGGTTTGCCTTGAAAGCATCCATTAATTTTTATAAGCCAAGCTTAACAAAATGAATTAGGCCGATTCAAAATTAATCTTCTTCATAGATGCTTGAAGCATTCTTGAATTTCCTAGCGAGCTTCCTTCGCAATTGCCTGGGTGACAAGACTTCCAGAGATTCGCCAAACCCTAAAAGCAAACGTTCCAGCTCATAATTAGTATGCACCTTCATGGTAAAAGTCATGGAGTCATTCTCATGTTTTTCAATGAGTTTTTGAGAAGCATGAAAAGGTTTAGTGAGCACGTAAGGCGCGTTCCTGCGATCTACTTTAAACGTGATGTTTTTCAGATATCGATCATCGAGTACGGTTACACCTATGGTGTTTTTATAATAATCATCAGCGTGGATGGGGCAGGGGATGTAAGCCTCCTTAAAATTGTAATCTATACTCATAATGCGATCTAGGGCAAATGTGAGAATGCGCTCATGATCAGATCGCCTTCCCACCAGGAACCACCTATTATTATACTCTTTTAAGAAATAGGGATGAAAAGTCGTCTCACTAGGCACCATTGCATTAAAAGATTGATACATCACTTCCAGCACGACTTCCTTTAATATTGCCTGATACAGTTCATCCAGCAATTCAATTCCTTTTAAGTCTGCATTGCGATCGAGATGTATGACAGAAGGTTTGTGATGCCGCTCTGTATAAATCTGGTCTTCGAGCTTATTAAAGATTCCCTTAAACTCAGAAAACAAACTGAAATCCTGAAACTGACGCAGCATGTCCATCGTTTCAGACAGCACGTTCATGTCTTTTTCCGTAAGTGGGATTTGTGTGATGGAATAATCAGGATCAGCATAGCGGTAAAATTTGCGGTCATAGACTTCGATGGGCGCATTATATCCTAGTTTATCCCCACGCATCATCTGTAGATCCAGCTGTACCGTGCGCTTACTGATGTTTACGTCCTTACCTTCATACTCATAAAGCGCATCACTACAAGCTGCTATTAGGTCTTCCAGCGACCATTGGCGCGCCTGATTCTGTAGGCATTTGTCAATGGTTTTGTAGCGTATGAGAGCGTTTTTATTCAGGGCCATTGCCTTATATTTTCTGTGATTGTTTTGGGTATTTCGTCCCGATAGCTATCGGGATTGCGAAAGCGAGTAACAATAAAGTCTAATTCATAAAAATACAACTACGCAAAAACATTGCGCACAAGTGGCGACATATTTGTACCGTTGCTGGCAAACAAAACGACCGTTGCTGGCAAACAAAACGATGGAGCAATGTGGTTAGGCTCCTGATGAGGTAACTGCGCCGTGGTTTGCCAAAATAGAGTCGAGAGACGGCGCAGTTTTTAAATTTGTTATTATGAATCGTAAAATTACAGGAAAAGACATCAGGGAACTGGGATTCCCACCCGGAAAATGGTACAGAGAGGCCATAGATCATATCAATACGAACCGACTGGACGAAACGGCGATGATGGACTATCTGGAACAATTTAAATTACCACCCGTTCTGGGACTGCATGAAACTCCAGTCGCCTTTAGCATGAACATCCAGGCCGAAAATGAACTGGAGGAGCAAAATGTAGGTACCGTGAAAAGAACGATGAGCGAGGTCATGCGTACCCCCACGGTAATAGGTGGAGCCGTCATGCCCGATGCCTGCCCGGCCGGACCGCTGGGGACCATACCCGTAGGCGGTGTGGTCGCTGCAAAAAATGCCATCCATCCTGGTATGCACAGCGCAGATATTTGTTGCTCGGTGATGTTGAGCGATTTTGGCAATGCAGATCCTAAAACAATCTTGGATGCTGCTCAAGCGAGTACGCATTTTGGTCCTGGAGGTCGACCTAGAGGAAAGCAATTCAAGCTTCCAGAAGACTTAGCGGAACGTTTTAAAACCAATTGGTTTTTGAACGACGATAAATCATTATCCATAGCGCAAGAACATCTGGGTACGCAAGGTGATGGGAATCATTTCTTATTTGTCGGGAAATCTGCTGCCACAGGGAATACCATGATGATTACGCACCACGGTTCGCGAGGTCCTGGCGCCAGGTTATTCAAAAAAGGAATGGATTTCGCAGAGCGTTTCAGGCAGTTGTTGTCACCACAAACGTTAAAACAAAATGCTTGGATTCCCTATGATACGGAAGAAGGAACAGAATACTGGGACGCCTTGCAAACCATAAGAGCTTGGACAAAACTCAACCATGAGAAAATCCATGAATCAGTAGCTGAAAAAGCTATAGCAACAGTAGAGAACCGGTTTTGGAACGAGCATAATTTTGTATTCAAAGATGAGGACATTTTTTACCATGCAAAAGGAGCAACACCTTTAGATCCCAAGTTTATGCCAGACATCACGGGACCACGATTGATCCCTTTGAATATGGCAGAGCCGGTGCTGATTGTTTCTGGTGCTACGACAGATAGCAATCTAGGTTTTGCCCCTCACGGTGCGGGAAGAAATATGAGCCGCTCACAGCACAAACGCAATCTGGCAGAGCGCAGTAACGATGCGATATTTGCCGAAGAGACTGCTGGGTTGGATGTGCGTTTCTATAGCAACGAGATCGACATTTCTGAGTTACCTAGTGCCTACAAAAATGCCGCAACCGTACGCCAGCAAATGAAAGATTTCACTCTAGGTGAAGTTCTGGATGAGGTCATGCCTTATGGATGCATTATGGCTGGCGACTGGCAGAAAAATGCGCCTTGGCGTAAAAAGAAACGCAGGCGTGGTAGGAGGTAGGATGTAATGATTCAACCAGCTGTCAGTTCGAGTAATCCCGATGGGAATCGGGATTGTATCGAGAACTTTAGAGAGCACTTACAAAGAGTTCTCAATGAGCATGTTTCAATTTTAAATAACTTTAGTAAACACCCCCCAACCCCTCGAGGGGGCTTTTGATTCCGCATTGTCAGTCTGAGCTTGTCGAAGACGTTTTGACATTGAGACATGGAGCCAACTTCGACAGGCTCAGTTTGACATTGAGAATTACAAAACCTTTCTCTGTCAGTTCGAGTAATCCCGATGGGAATCGGGATTGTATCGAGAACCTAAAGTTGATAATCAAAACATTTTAGCCTTATAGGTTCTCGATACTCGTGACAACCTCCTACCGTCGGTAATCACGAACTCGAACAGACAGCAAATACTGTCTTCGGAGATTTATCAAAGTCAACTGTTTCGGATCACAGAAAATAATTCTGTCACTCTGAAACCGACCCAAGGAGGGATTCAGAGTCTCCCTAAGTATTTCTGGATTAAAAAGAGCCTCTGGGTTACTGACCATGAGATTCTGTCCCGACAACTGCACGTGACGTCGCACGGCTCCATTCAGAGCAACAGAACCAAACTGGTGTGGTGTCAGTCTGAGCCTGTCGAAGACGTTTTGACATCGAGATGTGAAGCCAACTTCGACAGGCTCTGTTTGACACTATAGATTGCAAAAGCCTTCTCAGTCAGTTCGAGTAATCCCGATGGGAATCGGGAGTGTATCGAGAACTTGAGTGAGCTTTTACAATGGGTTCTCGATACTCGTGAAAACCTCCTCTCGTCGGTGATCACGAACTCGAACAGACAGCAAATACTGTCTTCGGACATTTATCAAAGTCAACTGTTTCGGATCACAGAAAATAATTCTGTCACTCTGAAACCGACCCAAGGAGGGATTCAGAGTCTCCCTAAGTATTTCTGGATTAAAAAGAGCCTCTGGGTTACTGACCATGAGATTCTGTCCCGACAACTGCACGTGACGTCGCACGGCTCCATTCAGAACAACAGAATCAAACTGTTGAGGTGTCAGTTTGAGCTCGTCGAAGACGTTTTGGCATCGAGATGTGAAGCCAACTTCGACAGGCTTAGTTTGACTCTATAGATTGCAAAGACTTCTCTGTCAGTTCGAGTAATCCCGATGGTAATCGGGATTGTATCGAGAACTTGAGTGAGCTTTTACAATGGGTTCTCGATATTCGTGAAAACCTCCTCTCGTCGGTTATCACGAACTCGAACTGACAATTTTATTCTCAACCACTACAGAGACTCTAGCCATCCTTTAATTTTCTCTTGATTAAAGCATTCCAAGATCGCATCAACGCCATAAATAGATCCTTTGGTTAATCGGCTGAAGCTGTGAAGTCCTTCCATGCGCTCTTTATTAACGATGTGGGTACAATCCCGGTCCACTTGAAATCCTAGCTTTTCTGATACTTGTCCAGCAAGATTCTTATACATTAAATCAATGGTCAGGGGATCGCTGGTTTCTTTAACATCTGGTGAAGCTTGGATGGCATCAATCAGAGCGTGTGCGGTTATCGATTTTTCACCAGAAACCATTTTAAAACCATCAGCGACGAGCTTGATATCCGGATCAGTAACATGATCTAGATTAAGGATACCTGCCTCTTCTAGCGCGAGCAGCTGCAACATACTCTCAACCGGAGGCCCGTAGCTGTAACGCTTAGATTGTTCATCTACTTGGATGAAATCATTTAGAAGATCGGGTCGCGTTTTGTAGCTGAAAATGTTATAGAAATCAGATTGTCGTTGTCGCCACATTTGCCCGACCGCATAATCCAGACTGGGTGGCGTATTTCCCATCGCCATACCGCAAGTGGCCTGAATGTATTCAGTAATGGGCAGGTCTTTAGATAGGATATGATGGTGTGAAGTGCTAGGATTTTCCAGCCAGTCTGCAATAATCTTTGAGCATTTTTCTTTGTCTAGCGGGTGATCACAAAAAGTAGCGTTCAAGCTCAGATACACCTGAGTCATCATCCCAGCGATAGGGTTCAAAAGATCTCTTATTGAAGTGTTTTTCTGATCACGAAGGTGTTTCAGTTGTTCAAAAAGCGCCGACTGATCCGCCTCAGGTAGGCTGAATTGATCATCGATATGTTTGCCCAGGGGTTTGGGAACTAACGGCAAACCATCGAGCGAGTAGGGAATGATGCTGAATTCGTGCTCAGCACCCACATATATTAAATGGTAGCTCCCATCTTTCTTTTCAAAATGACCTCCTGCGTGCTCTAATATGATGCGCACGACGTCGATCATGGAGAGTCCCAAGCCTTTAATTCCTATGGCTTTGGATGGGTCTTTTGAATTGCTGGTTGTTCCGTCACTTTGTTGATCCTGCTGAGCTGATGATGTGGAATTGTTGGTTGATTGTTCCGTCCCGATAGCTATCGGGATCGCGAAAGCGTAAATATCCATAGCCTCCTGAGAATAACAGTCAGCACTAAAGTAGATCCCGTCTCGATCAGCGTGCTGTTTGAACTTTATGTTCTCATCACTCATCTCTGTAGGCAAGTGGCCCTGAATCAACATGATCCTTTTTGAAGCGTACGTTTTACCAGAACCATGCAGCGTAAAACCGTTAGGGTTTTTATCCAATCCTACCACGCGATCCTTAATGATTTTGATCACGCCCAAATCTTTTAAGGACTTTACTAAGCGAATGCTGCGCTGCGTCAGGTACGCGCCCATAACCTTGCGACGGTGGAAGGTGTCTTTTACATCGCTCATTTCATGATCCATGACTTCTTGAAGCCACGTCGTGTAACCTGGAAAATCTGGAATGGTGAGGCTTTTGAGATGTATCGCAGGTCGAGCAGGAAAAGGCTTCAATGCCCTGTCAGCAATATTGATCCAGTTGGCATCGGGTTGATGAACGCTCCAGGCCTTACCCACGGCCAATTCCTCGTCTTCTTCAAAAATGAGAACCTTGGGGAGCTCTTCCACCTCCTTTTCAGAATACTTTAAAAAATACTGTTCCAGTACGTAAAGACCACGAGGTCCAAAACCGACAATTGCTAGATCAAAAATGCTACCCATAGCACAAAGTAAAACAAGACTGCTGTACTGAGAGCACGTTTAAGGTTTACTTTATGATCTCATTTTTAAATTAGACCGAGCGTCATGATTTTTTGAATTGACCCGCTTTGTTTTGGGCATATCTGTAGCCCTGTTTCCACCAGCTTTTCATGAGTTTTTTATCAAAGATCAGCGAGTTCTCCGTAAGTTTTGAGGGCGTGTAATACAGGTTGAGCGTGACATCACCACGGCTCACGGCAGCCAGTTTGCCTAAGGCGATATCGTTCTTCTCGGTTTGGTCTTTTGAGAAGCTCAGCAAACTCAACAGCAATGAAAACGGATTCTTACCCAGCACTTGCCGGCGGTCCATTTTCTCATCGTCCAGCACGATGGCATCCACGTGTTTGGCACCGCGTCGTATGGCTTCACGTATGGGAATCAAACAACCAAAACCACCGTCTGCATATTCATAACCGTTTTTCTCTGCGAGACTCATAAAGGGTACAAAATTGCACGAGATCCAAATCCAGTCAAGAAATTCATCGTAATCAAAATCCTTGATGGATTTATATTCCACTTTGTTCAGGGAAAGATTGGAAACCGTGACCACCAGATCGGCTACGGTGTTTTTGATCTCGAGGAACTCGCTGTAAGAAATGCTCTTGCTTATTGTTTTTCTAAGGTTTTTACTTTCGCCAAAGGTGCGCTTGTTCTTCATGAACTGCCACAAGCAGGTCAGGTAGTTGATGGTAACATACTCCCGATTATCCTTTTTCTTGATCACAAAAGGATCCACACTAAAAACCGTGCGCTGCTTTACCGAGGTGTATATTTTGTAGAGTTTATTCAAATTACCTAACGCCAAGTGCGGCAGTAATAAACTACCGGTAGAAGTGCCCAGAAACAGGTCGTATTTCTCGCCCTGTTTGTTCATGAGGTAATGAGCAACGCCACCCGCATAGGCGCCCTTACTACCACCACCAGAAATGACTAATGCTCGCATGGGGCTAATTTAAGGCAAAGTGACTTAGGCCCTTGTAAACACCAGTTTGAGATGATCATTTTTCAAGGTCAAACTATTCTCTTTAAAAATGATAGGTTGATTATTCAATAAATCAAAAAATTGGTTTTCCCAGCGGTTGCCGTCCTCGCAACCTATTTCTGTAGCTGTTGGCGACTCATTAAATTGGATTTTTGATCCATCAATCGTAAACGGAGCTGTAAATCCATTACAACCGCTGTGACCGCTGGCGATGTTGCTGGTCGTGTCAAATGTCAAATAAGGTTGTGTTGCCTCAAAACCGTAATAATCGTTCATGTTAAATACGGTGTCGTTTACATTTTTGAGTTTGAAGATACCGGTGAGGTCTATGGATGGCTTTGGGACTACTGTTTGCTCTTTTTTCTCTGGGCGGTCGATCTCAAAGGATGATTCTTCTTTTTTCTGGTTGCAGGAGAGGAGGAGGAAAACAAATAGTATCAGAAAAAGGTTTTTCATTATTTCTTTTTTCTAAAGATACTGAGGCAATTACTACCGTAAGCGGGAAAGTCTAAAAATCTATATATTCACACTTCAAAAGAACTTTATAATAAATAGAAGAGTTCAACCAGATCAACCTTGAAAGACGAGAAACAAACTAGAAAACTATTAATTGATCAGCACTTGCTGGTTGCAGGCTGGATTGTCGATAATCCCAGTCAGGTTTCATCTGAATTTCTGGTTAAGAAAGGAATAGTCGCTGAGCCAAATGCAGATTACGGTAAAACTTTCTCAGACTACGCACTTTTTGATAAACAAGGAAAGGTCTTGGCGATTGTTGAAGCTAAATCAACATCTAAGGATGCCCGAGTTGGTCAAGAACAAGCAAAGCAATATTGTCTTGATGTAGAAAAGGAAACAGATTTCTTGCCTTTTTGTTTTTTTACTAACGGTGCGGACATCTACTTCTGGAACATCGGTGAGTATCCGCCAAAGAAGATTCTTGGTTTTCCCACTCGTAATGATCTTGAAAATCTAGAGAAAATTCGGCGTAGGAAAAAGTCTCTCGCGACAGAATTGATCAATACCGACATTGCGGGTCGTGACTATCAAATCTCAGCCATCCGATCTGTTTTCGAGGCTCTGGAGAAAAAGCATACCAAACTACTACTTGTAATGGCAACAGGAACAGGGAAAACAAGAACCTGTATCGCCATGGTAGATGCGCTTATGAGAGCACATTGGGTGGAACGTGTTCTGTTTTTGGTGGATCGCATTGCGCTACGCGACCAGGCGATTGAGGCATTCAAAGAGCATTTACCTAACGAACCTTACTGGCCACATAAAGATGAGAAAGCGTTTAATGCGTCCAGACGTATTTATGTCTCGACCTATCCCAGTATGCTCAACATCATCAAAGATCCTAGTTCAAGATTATCGCCTCATTTCTTTGATATGATCGTGATCGATGAAAGCCACCGATCTATTTACAACACTTATCAGGAAATCCTCAACTATTTTAATACGATTACGCTGGGACTGACGGCTACGCCCACTAGCGTTATTGATCACAATACATTCGAACTTTTTGAATGTGAGGATGGTCTGCCCACATTTGCTTATTCCTACGAAGAAGCGGTAAACAATGTACCGCCTTACCTGTGCAACTTTCAAGTACTAGATATCAATACCAAATTTCTGGATAGCGGGATCAATCGTGAGACGCTGACTGAGGACGATATTAAAAAATTGATCGCTGAAGGCCGCGACCCAGACAGTCTCGATTACGAGGGCAAGCACATAGAGAAGATTGTTCGTAATAAGGGAACCAATGCGCTTATCGTCAAAGAGTTCATGGACGAGAGCATTAAAGATCCTTTTGGGGTGAAGCCGGGCAAGACCATTTTCTTTTGCCAGAATATCGCTCAGGCAAGGCAAATGGATGAAATTTTTGACACGCTCTATCCAGAATACAACGGCGAACTGTCCAAGGTTTTGGTTTCGGAAGATCCACGGGTCTATGGAAAAGGCGGCTTGCTGGATCAATTCAAAAAGAACGATATGCCGCGTGTGGCGATAAGCGTAGATATGCTGGATACTGGTGTGGATGTGCGCGAGATTGTCAATTTGGTTTTTGCAAAGCCTGTTTTTTCATATACCAAATTCTGGCAAATGATAGGTCGCGGCACCCGACTGCTGGAACCCACCGCCATGAAACCTTGGTGTGCCGAAAAAGACCGTTTTCTCATTATGGATTGTTGGAAGAATTTTCGATACTTCGGTGAGAATCCTAAGGGAAAAACAGATAGCAGCGGCACACCGTTACCACAGCGTTTTGCCGAATCACGTTTAACCAAAATTGAGTTGGCACTTGAGCTAGATAAGATAGATATTGCTCATAAAGAGATTCTGCTGTTCCGCGAGATGCTGCAACGATTGCCACAGGACTCGATCACGATACGCGATGCGCAAAGCCAGATCATCAAAGTGATGAAAGGCGAATTTTGGGAAGGAATAGCGCCAGAAGATTTTGAGTATATGCGCAGCGCTATCCTGCCGCTTTTTAAAACCATGAGCCAAGTCGATTTCCATGCGATGCGGTTTGAAAAAATGGTGCTGGAATGTTCTACTAGTCTGATGACTGAAGATCAAGACAAATACCAAGTAGAAAAAGACGCCGTGATCGAGCAGGTAAGTCTACTGCCACTATCGGTCAACATTGTCGCACGAGAGAAAGCCACGATCAATGATGTCATTTCTGGTCGCTATTTCCGTGGGGTGCTGGATGCTGATTTTGACACGCTTTCGCGAAAGCTAGCCCCACTCATGCGATTTATAGATCATGTAACTCGCGGCGGCGAGATGGATCATGTCAACTTAAAGGACGAGGTGACCAAAAAAGAGTTTATCCAGTTCGGGCCAGAGAATGAGTCGGTGAGTATTTCTCGATACAAGGAAATGGTCGAGCAGAAGATTGCCGAAATGATCGCTCGCAATCCCATCTTGCAAAAAATTCAGCTAGGGCAGAACGTAACGCCCGCTGAGGCAGAGCAACTCGCCGATGAACTGCTACAGGAAGATCCGCACATCACGCTATCGCACCTGCAACGTATTTATAAGAACCAGCGAGCGTCGTTGATCCAGTTCATCAAACATATTCTGGGGATTGAGCTGCTGGAAAGCTTTGATGTGACCGTGATGAAAAAGATTGATGACTTTATTGCGGCGCATAACACGCTTACCGCTAATCAAATCAAGTTCCTCAAGCTGCTTGGCAACTTTATCATTGAGCGTGGCAAGATCGAGAAGCGCAACTTGCTGGAGGCACCGTTTACAGTAATAGACCCGCGCGGGATACAAGGGGTGTTTGCGCCGCATGAAATCAAAGAAATATTGGAATTAACTGAAAAACTTGTTGCGTAATGGTAGTTGATATAAGAAATGCATTAATCGAGCTTGCGAGACTTAGAAGAACAGAAACTTACACTTGGCTAAATAATGAGCTAGGAATGTCATTGAACTTTGACAATGGTCACGATCGCGGTTTAATTGGCGATTGGCTCGTTGAAGTTTCTACCCACGAACATGAACAAGGCAGACCTCTACTCAGCGCTTTGATAACTCATAAAAACGGGAAACGAGAACAGGGTGATGGGTTTTATAAGCTTTGCGAAGAGATTTATAATATTCCGTGGGAAGATTTGAAAGGAAATAAAAAATGGGAAAATAAAGAGATTGCAAGATGTTTTGAGTTCTGGCTGCATAAAGACAATTTTACACGCTTTAAGAATGATTACTAGTGATAGATTGAATATTATATCAAAAGTATTACATTTGATATAAAATTGATAAGATGAGCAAATCTGTTAAAATCCAGACACCGTTACGGTTAGATCAAGAACTTTTGGCCATTCTCAAAGAAAAAGCCGCGGCATCTAATCGCAGTCTCAATAATTACATAGAGACAATTCTATACAAGCAAGTGGGGCGCATTCCTAACGAAACAACAATAGCCGCTATTAAAGAAGCGCGTGAAGATAGAACCGAGACCATCGAGAATCTGGACACTTGGCTGGAAAGCATATAGTTTATGTATGAATTAAAATCAACCAGCCAATTCAAGAAAGACCTTAAAAAAGTCAAGAAACGCGCGTCTGATTTTGCGCTGACGACAGAGGTTTTGAAACTATTGCAGGAAAATGGTCATCAAGCCATCCCACAGCAAATGCGACCGCATAAGCTCAAAGGTGATTACAAGGACAATTGGGAATGCCACATCAAGCCAGACCTGTTGATCATTTGGTTTCAGATAGAAGATCCCAAAACCATCAGGCTGGTGCGCATAGGATCGCATTCAGATCTTTTTTAAAAAACTAATAGCCCCAACCTAAAAACTTTAATGAGCCTACTTCAACACAACCCAGAGATCAAGTCAAAGATCAAGGAACTATGGAACAAGTTCTGGAGTGGCGGGATCTCAAACCCGCTTACCGCCATAGAGCAGATTACCTACCTGCTGTTCATGAAAAAACTGGATGAGAATGATAAGCACGCTTTCGCGAAAGCGGAATTCCTAGAAGACCATTCCTACACATCCATCTTTGCCGGTAAATTTCTATTGCCGCAAGACCGACCCAAAGAAAACGCCACCGAGGAAGAAATCGCACGACTGACCGAGGAAAAAGGCGTGAACAAACAAGACCTGCGCTGGTCTGAGTTCAAGATCCTGCCGGCAGATGATATGCTGGTGCTGGTGCAGCAGTATGCCTTCCCGTTTATCAAGGAACTGGACAGGGAAGAGTCGCCCTTTGTCAAGCACATGCGCAATGCGGTGTTTATCATCCCAAAGCCGTCGCTGCTGGTCGAGGCCGTCAAGATTATCGATGCGATCTATGAAGAAATGGAACGCGATGCGCGGGATAAGGGGCAGGACTTTCAGGACATACAGGGCGATGTGTACGAGTTTTTGCTCAGCGAGATCGCCAGCGCTGGGAAAAATGGCCAGTTCAGAACACCGCGGCATTTAATCAAGCTATTGGTAGAGATGGTACAGCCGCAATTGGGACATAGAATAGCCGATCCTGCCTGTGGTACGGGCGGTTTCCTGCTGGATGCCTATCAATATCTGGTCACACAAACGGTCAAGAAAAAAGAAGCCATTGCCCCAGACGAGGACGGTTTCCTGCGTTCAGGCAAGAGCTATATGATCGATGAGAACCGCAAGAAAATCCTGTCGCAGAGTTTTCAGGGCTACGACATAGACCAGACCATGGTGCGGCTGGGACTCATGAACCTGATGATGCACGGTATGGAAAGCCCGCAGATCGATTATCAGGACACGCTGAGCAAGAAGTATATCGAGACGGCCGAGTATGATGTGGTGCTGGCCAATCCACCGTTTACGGGCAGCATCGATAAGGGCGATGTAAACGAGGAACTGAAACTTAAGACCACTAAAAGTGAGCTGCTCTTTATCGAGCGCATCTTTAACATGCTGCGCATGGGTGGCACGGCTGGGATCGTGGTGCCACAGGGCGTGCTTTTTGGCAGCGGCAAGGCGTTTGTAGATGCCCGCAAGCTCATGATAGAAAAGAGCCAGCTCAAGGCCGTGGTGAGCATTCCCAGCGGCGCCTTTAAACCCTATGCCGGTGTGAGCACCGCGCTGCTTATTTTTACCAAAGGCGGTGAGACTACCGATGTCTTTTTCTACGACATGCACAGCGACGGCTACTCGCTGGACGACAAGCGCAACAAGCTGGACGGCACGGGCGATCTGCAGGATATTCTTGAGAAGTATAAAAACTTTTGTCAGTCTGAGCCTGTCGAAGACGGGTCGGGAATCAAGGGTTTTGAAGACCGCAAACAGCAATATTTCGCCGTACCCAAAAGCGAACTCAAAGCCGAGAAATATGACCTAAGCTTTGCCCGCTACAAGGAAGAAGTCTATGAAGAAATCGAGTACGAAAAGCCCGAAGTAATCCTAGAAAAACTTATGGGTGAGAATGGACTGGAAGCGCAGATCAATGCTAAGTTGAAGGAATTAAAGGAGTTGTTTTGAAGAAGGCTAAACTAGGGGAAATAGTTGATCTGCTTTCAGGTTATGCTTGGAAAGCAAAAATGTTTAAAGACAAAGGAGACGTTCCAATCATTCGAATACAAAACATAGGTCCACAGAAATCTGTCAATTTTAAGTTTTGGGATGATATATATGACAACCGTTTTTTAGTTAATCAAGGGGATTTACTACTCAGTCTATCAGGATCAATTAAACTTGATTATTGGGATGGTCCTGTTGGTTTACTAAATCAAAGGATTGTAAAACTCAAACCAAAATCTTCTATCGATAAGAAGTGGCTGTATTTCACTCTTATAAACTATATCAGAGAAATTGAAACTAGCGGTAAACATGCATTGGTAAATAATGTTTCAGTTTCTTCTCTGAAAAATTTAGAACTTAAAGTTCCAGATATTAAGGATCAGAAACGTATCGCTCAAGTCTTAAGCGACTGTGAGGAATTGATCCAGTTGCGCAAGCAAAGCATCGCTCTGCTGGATGAGTTGGTCAAGAGTACGTTTTTGGAGATGTTTGGGGATCTTTATGAAAATACGGGCTCTATTACGTACCAGAAATTGGGAGCAAATCTCAAAATAAAACATGGTTTTGCTTTCAAATCAGAATTTTTCCGTGAAAAGGGTCAATACGTTCTACTGACACCGGGTAACTTCAAGGAATCTGGAGGCTATAAAGACCGCGGTTCAAAGCAAAAGTTCTACACAGGCGTAGTGCCTAAAGATTACTTACTGAGACAAGATGATTTGCTGGTCGCAATGACCGAACAAACAAAAGGTCTTCTTGGTTCAGCTATCTTGGTACCACATCCCGATAAATTTTTGCATAACCAAAGACTAGGACTTGTAGAGTTTGATGAAAAAGTCTATAATCGTAAATTTCTTTTTAACCTATTCAACTCTGACAGAATAAGGCAAATAATTCACAATCAAGCAACAGGGTTAAAAGTGAGGCATACATCGCCGACAAAAATTGAGGACATGGAAATTAACGTGCCCAGCAAAAAACTTCAGGATCAATTTGAGAAAAAGTTCGATAGTATTTCTAAAGTCAAGAAGCTTTATCGGGAAAGCCTGCATGAACTAGAAAACCTTTACGCTCGATTAAGCCAGGATGCTTTTAAGGGTGCGTTGGATTTGAGTGGGGTGGTGTTGAGAGAAAAGCAGCCCGATTTAAGCGAGCACACGCTGGAGAGCTTATTTGAGTCGGTGGATATGCACAAACTGGTAGCAGCCGTCACACGCAAGGAGGAAAAAACTGCAACGATTACTCATGGAAGTACTTATATCCAAAAAACCTTAAGCAATATCAAGCAATTGCGTCGGGTCGAGCAGCTAGAAAACGTCGCTTTTGAAGAATATACATTTGGAATGTTTTCAAAACAAGTTGCCGCCGCGCTGGATGATAATCCTTACCTCAAATCAGTAGGAACTAGTAAATCAAAGCATTTCGAAGTTCGCTCAAGCAAAAGAAAAGAACTCGATAGCTGGATGGAGCAGGAAGAAAACGAGGCGTTTATCAACTCGCTTTCCAAAATCATCAACATCTACCACCAGCCAGAGATCAATAACGAGTTGGATAACATTGAGTTGTTCAATACGGTATTGCGCTGTTGTCAGGTATTGAATACCACAGATTTTGAACCTGTGAACGAAAAGATGAAAAACTGGAAGACTGAGGGAACTCGATTTAAGAACAAGGCGGAGAAGTTCGGTAGGGATAGGATTATGGGGATGTGTGGGTTTGTGAGTGAGCTAATTTAATAAGATTTATGCAAGAAATTCACGAAACTTTATTTGAGTTATTATATGCTTGGTCTAGGATCAAAGATGACTTTAGGTTTCGCACTAGAAAAACGAACCGATATGGGAGGTTACAAAAGAAATACTGGTTCATCGGTAATGATGATTATTTATCGATTGGCTTTTGGACAGGTAACGACTGGCAACGTAAGCTACCGTACATATCATTTATGGTTGAAAAAGATGGTTCTTTCTGGTTATTCTTTACCTCGAAAAGTTCAAAAGAAGTTTCCAAATTCATTTGTAATAAAATCTTCCCTGATTTGAAGATTAACCTAAGCTACGATGAATATGTGAGCAAAGGACATGAGTATCATTACATTTTTAATACGAAAAATCTACATGAGGCTTTAAACGAATTTCTCAACATTTTATGGCCTAAAATTGACCTTAGGATTAGGAGTCATGAACATCCTGAGATTGGTATTTTCGATAAAGAAGAGTTTGAAAATGATATTAAAAAGATTCTAGCATATCGACGTGAAAACTTGATTAGTACGGCGAGTAAATTAAGTCAATTCGTTGTGGCAAATTACGGTCCTATAAGCATTTGCAGCATTCAAAATATACCGAAGGAAACACAATTTATTTTCTTTACTGGTGAGAATGGTACTGGAAAAACATCTATTTTAAAAGCAATTGCTTCTGCAATTACAGCTAGAAAAATATCTCATGATGAAAGTTATTCAAACAACTCAACTGAATATTTTCAAGCGTCTCTGTTTTTTCACTCTGAGAGCTTAACGGATAAATTGCTTCACAGACAAGGGAATGTCGTGAATTTTGACGGTGTTTTTACAAAAGGCTACGCGGCATATGGTCCTTATAGGGGTAAGTCAAGAATAAAAATGACAGAGTCTTCACAAAGAGATTTAAACAATTCATTATTTCTTGATGACGCAGTATATTATGATTTAGAATCCAAATTTTCAGAATGGTTTTTTTCAAAGAACAAACAGGAATTTGGCTCAATATCTTATGCGATTAAAGAATTTTTAGAACACGTACTACTTAATGTATCTAGGGTCGAATTCCAAAATTATAAGCAAGATGTTTTGCGCGCTGAAATTTTTGAGCTTGGTGATGGCGGAAATGAACTTGATCCTGTCAATATTGATAAGCTGTCATCAGGATACGCTAGTATTTTGACTATGATGAGTGATATGATGATTCGCCTTTTTGATCAGCAACCTGAAATTAATGATATTGGAGAGCTAACAGGTATTGTTATAATCGATGAAATAGACATTCACCTTCATCCTAAGTTTCAAAAGCATTTAGTGATGCAATTAGCTCATACATTCCCTAACATTCAATTTTTAGTCTCAACGCATAGTCCAATTCCTTTACTCGGTGCGCCTAAAGAATCAGTCATTGTAAACGTAAAACGAAATAAAGAGAAAGGTGTTTATTTAGAGCGTCTAGACGATCAGATTGATTTTACAAATTTACTTCCAAACACATTACTGAGTTCACCAATTTTTGGTTTCAGAGATTTATTCCCTGATTCACATGACGACGAAAATGAGATTAGGACTGAAGATGAATTTGATGAATTGATGAAGAATGATCAAATTAGATCCCAGCTAAAAGAACTAGCAAGAAACTTGTCAAATGAGGAAGGTTAATAAAGAGCCTAATCATGGCATTACAACAAGACTGAGATATGATTCTTATGATAAAGAAGTAATCAAATCTATAAATAATAGGAAAGGCAGTTACTCAAGTTCTAAATACGGTCATAACGACGTTCGAGATGCATTAGATAAAATTTATCATGGTAAGTGCTGCTTTTGCGAAAGTAAAATAAAACCAGTATCATCGCCTCACATTGAGCACTTTAGGCCTAAATCATCAATAACGGGTGTAAATGATCGTGGGTATTATTGGTTAGGTAATGAATGGACTAATTTATTATTAATATGTCCTTCATGTAATTCTTCAAAGAGGACACAATTTCCTACCACGAATGCTAATGTTGTGGATCATCCAGTTGATGCTTCAGGAGCTATTGATTTCAGTCAATTTACCTACGATTCAGGTCACTTAGCCACAGAAGAATCACTCTTAATAAATCCAGAGTACGACGAGCCTTTAGATTTTTTTTCAGTCAATCGCAAAGGAGAGCTTGAGGTTTTTGATCAATTTATCAGGGCAGAAACAACCATTGAAGTCGTTGGATTAAATGAGGACGATCTTAAAGTAAAAAGAAAGAAAGTAATTGATAAAATACTTTCCAAACTCAGATTTCAATTAGCACAGCGCTATCGCGAAAATGACCGTTTGACTGAGAACCAGTTCAGGAATCAATTAGAGCCAATTTTCAAGAAATTGATAGGCCGTAAGAATAAAAAGAAACAATACACCATGGTTGGCCATTATATGGTCAATAATTTTAACGATCTAATCTTAAATCAATTGGAACCTGCATTTAGAGATGTAATAAAGGCAGAATTTATATTATTTATCGATAGAATTTGATCAGCAGGCGTATGGATCGAAAAAGCAATCAATGATCTTGCATAAATAGAAACAAATCACAACATGAATGTAAAACCACACGATTTCAAATTATTTAATTTATTAAGTAATCCAACAGAACAATTTATCGTACCTAGCTATCAGAGGCGCTATGCGTGGGGTCGTCCTCAGCAAGAAGCGCTCTTTAAAGATATAGATATGCTATTGCCTAATGATGGGCATCTTTTTGGAATGCTCATTTTGCATGCAGGTAATCATCATGGCGGATTGAATACAGTTGATGTGGTGGATGGTCAACAAAGGTTAACAACAACTACAATTCTATTGTTAGCACTTAGGGATGAGCTAGAAAATCAAAAGATAGAGCACCTAGTAACTGATATAGATCGACTATTGTTTTGTCATGATCCATCTGGAAAAAAGAAACGAAAATTGATGTTAGGTCAGTTGGATGATGTCGATTTACAGCATCTTTTTGATGATAAGTTTGAGAAGGTGAAAAATCTAAGATTAGTTCATGCGTATGAATTTTTTCGGGAGACTATTACTGATAGAATTAAGGAAAAGGGTGCAGCTTGGTTGACAGAGTTCTATCAGAAGTTATTGCACACAGCCACAATTATCAGGTTGGATGTTCCTCAGGCTAAAGATGCATACAAATTGTTTGAAACGATCAATAATAGAGGTCTGCGCTTGAGTGCTACCGATATCTTAAAAAACTTCATTTTAGGTCACGCGAGTAAACTTGGAGAAGAAAAATTAAAGGATGCTCGAGAATCTTGGGCAGAACTCATTACTAATCTGGACGGTATCAATTCGGACGTTTTTTTCAGACAATATGTAAGTAGTCTTTATCAACGTAAAATTTCCAATACTAAGCTAGTCGAAGAATTTAAGAAGCATTACTTTAAACATGTGGCTGATGTTGATAGGCTAGGTGAATTTCAATACGATTATGGATCTGATAATTTTGATGAAGAGGATGAAGATCTTTTAGAAGAACATATTGAGGAAGAATTGGATGATCAAGATGAGGATATTGCAACTGAACGAATTGATATTCTTGATTATCTACAGAACATCGTGAATGCGACAAATTGTTACAAACGAATTGTTTTTGCAAATTTTGGGGACGCTAAGTTAGACCAACAATTGAGAGATTTAAAGGCTATAAGATCTCTGCCCACATATATTTTCTTAATGCATTTTCTGCAAAATGAGAACTTGCCTCGTAAAACAAAGTTGAAAATACTTGAAATAATAACAGCAACTATATTACGACGTCACGTTTGTGGTAGAAGCACCGCTTATAATGATAACATCTTTGCACGTCTTCTTCGTATTGATCCTTATTCAGAAGATTACTTAAAACAAATCAAGCAATCACTAATTGAAGATTATCCAGAGGACGACGAATTCCTTGATAAATTCGATACCCACGAGTTAAAAGAACGATTGATTGATCGAGCGAGATATATGCTTTCTAAAATCGAGTATCACATTACTGGCAACACTTCTGAATTACACATTGGTTCTACTGAGGATGTTCATGTGGAACATATTATACCAAAGAAAATTACCACAAGAAAATCAGTCAAAGAGTTTGGCGACTGGATGGAATATTTATCCGGTAATGTCAAGTTAGAGCACAAGAAAAGGGTCAATCGCATAGGCAATATGACTTTGTTTTCTGGCACGATGAATATCAAGGTCAGTAACAACCCTTTTCACAGCAAACGTAAAGAATATCGAAAGTCAAATATTCAATTGACAAAGGATCTGGGTGAGTATGGGTACTTCAAATTCAGGAATTTAGACAATCGTGGTAGACAGCTGGCTGAACACGCAGTCAAAATATGGCGATTTTGATCAATACGCTTGTAGTGGAAATATAGAATGTCAAAAGTATTCGATGCCATTTACCATGCCATTTCCCAAGGTAAGGTATGGGGACGGATTGTGGGTGTCTTAGTTTTCTTACTTGTGCTGTTCTCACATTTCAAAAGTGGAAAAAGCTTCAGCAATGAGAAAATTAAGCGCAAGGAAGAATATGAGGAAAAAGGAAGAGTCATCGGTTGTGTTATAGGGTTAATTATATTATTAATTTTAGGCTATAAGCTTTTTTCCGTTATGCTCAGTGATTGATGAGTGCATTCGACAAAATATTTGTAATCGGATGACGCATAAATATCATCTACTACATTCCTAGAATTGTTAACGGCTCACCTGCCTCGCGATTAAATTCCTGCTGAATTAGGATTGATTTTCGGGTCCAGCTTTCTAGAAAGCTATGGCTATCTCACAGAGGAATCAGACCTACAAACTCTATTAGGCTACATCAAACCAGCTTTCACAAAAGTGTCAGAAACAGCAGATCTTAGAAAATTGGCTAGAACCACTAGCAATCCATTTTTTAAGGATTATGCGAGAGCAACCCGATTAGCAAAGCAAATCTTAGCTCGATTTGCCTATAACATCAAGAATACTGAAGAGCAGAAAGAGGTATTGGTTCCGCCGCATTGGATTGATATGAGTAAGCTGTGGGAATTATATGTGCTGGGAATCCTGCGTAAAAGTTTTGGTAGTGCAGTAACGTATCAAAAGAAGGTCGGATCAGGAAATGAGATTGATTACGCCTTGGATTATGAGGATGACCAAGGTAAAAGATATCAAATGGTTATTGATGCCAAGTATAAATTGCGATACACTAAAGGAAAACTACATCACGAAGATTTGCGTCAGGTTGCAGGGTATTCTAGATTGAGTTCTCTTCGTAAACAGTTGGGAAGAAAAGAAGACGATACGATATTGGACTGTTGTATAATTTATCCAGCAACAGAAAATTTTTTAAAAGATTATTTTTTGACTATTAAAGACTTGAATAAAACTGAAATCGAAGACTATAAAAAAATTTTTAAGCTTGGCATATCACTAGCATTCATTTTAATTAATTCAAAAACGAGTTAACGATTCTCAAAACAATTCAAATCTACAACGCCCTCAAAGGCTCGTGTTGTAGTTTTCCGATGTTAATCGTCATCAAATTTTACATTTATTTAGTTAAGTTATAATTCAATACAGGTTTTCACTAAAGAAGTATAAATTCATTCGACAACTCATTCATCTTCTCCTCTTTCACGAAAACGCAATCACACCCACCATACCACCACCTTCCATTCACTAAACACACTTTATAGCTCCATTAACAGCCACCAGCATGCTCAGGTTCTAATTTTGATGTGAAATAAAATGAAGGGTCGTAAGTAACGACCCGCTAAATTGAAAAAGACAGAATTATGAACGTATTATTTGTACTGACCTCACACGATAAATTGGGAGATACCGGTAAGAAAACGGGTTTTTGGGTAGAGGAGTTTGCAGGTCCCTATTATACATTAAAAGATAAAGGCGTAAACATCACCCTCGCAACACCAGAAGGTGGAAAGGCGCCCATAGATCCTTCAAGTACCACAGAAGATGCCTCAACCGAGTCCACCGAGCGTTACAACAACGATCCAGAAGCTCAAGAGCGCATCGCCAACACGACCAAACTTTCTGAAGTGAACCCAGCGGCTTATGATGCGGTTTTCTACCCGGGTGGTCATGGTCCTTTGTGGGATCTATCCCAAGATAAAACTTCCATCACGCTTATTGAGTCATTCAACCAAGCTCAAAAGCCTATAGGTTTTGTATGTCACGCACCGGCAGCTCTTAAAAATGTGAAGGGAACCGACGGCGCACCGCTGGTAAAAGGTAAAAAGGTGACCGGATTTACAAACAGCGAGGAGCAAGCCGTGGATCTGGTAGACGTGGTGCCCTTCCTCGTGGAAGACATGCTCAAAGAAAATGGTGGTAATTACTCAAAAGCCGCCGACTGGAATGAGTACGCATTGCAAGATGGTAATCTAATCACGGGACAAAACCCAGCTTCTTCTAAAAAAGTGGCTGAAATGCTATATGATTCTTTGAAAAAATAATCAGAATCCGATTATATATGACGCCTGTTCTTTAACGAGATCGGGCGTTTTTTATGCCCTGGGATGCTGCCTATTTCAAGATGATATAGTTCACGCTCTGGTGAGTTTATTGTTACACGCTTTCGCGCTGCGCCGTCGGCAAGCCTTTGGCGAACGACGGAAAGCGAGAAATAAATAGCTTTTGAGAATATAAAAATCCTGACATAGAAAAATTTTTGCATTACCATCTCTAAAACGAATTTAGAATTTATTTTGAAGAAATGTATTCAGAAAGAACAAACAGATCCAAGCGACTCAAGTAAAATTGGAAACAATTACTGTAATACGATAACATGAAACTTATTTACATCCACGATGCCCTATGCGGCTGGTGCTATGGCTTCTCGCCAGTAATCCATGAATTTGTAGCTACAAACAAATTGGATTGCGAGGTGCTGTCTGGTGGGATGATCACGGGAAATAGGGTTGGACCCATCGGTGAGGTCGCTGGATACATCAAGACCGTTTACAAAGATGTGGAAGCACGCAGCACGGTCCGGTTTGGGGAGGCATTTCTCAACGGAACACTGGAAGAGGGGAGTGCCGTATTTACGTCGATTCCCGCTGCTATTGCGATGGCCGTATTTAAAAACGTGATGCCCAAACACCAGCTGGATTATGCCAGCGAGATACAAAGAGCTATTTACCATCAGGGTAAACCACCTGCAGATCATGCCACTTATGCCAATATCGTGACCAAATACGGCATCGAGCCCAACAGCTTTAAGGAATTGATGAGTAAAACTGAATATTTCGATCAGGCTCAAGATGAATTTGAGAAAGTTGCACAATTGGGTGTCACAGGATTCCCTACCGTTATCCTTCAAAAAGAAGAACAACTTATCGCCATTGCTAGGGGTTTTGTAACCTTGGAACAGTTGCAGGCTAATTATGAGCGGGCGCTGGAAATGAATTGAACCTGATCTCGCACTCGAAATCGAAATTGAATAATCTTGCCCCCTTGAGGGGGTTGGGGGCGTTATCTATAATAATTCTCGATTTCTAATTCGTTCTCGACTGCGCTCGAACTGACACCGAAACTATAAGAACCCCTAGTCAGTCTAACTTTTCGTAGTAGATTTTCAACTCTTCCTTAGTCAATTCATATTTACTGTGAGTCGCATTTCTACATTCAGACAGAAGCTGTAAACGTTCAGAATCTCCCATAGCTAAAGCTTTCTTCTTTGATGCACTCCATTTCTTGATTTTCTTCTCGAAATAGATTAGTTGTTCAATATCATTGAAGATTTCATTAAATATCAATTTGACTGGCCTTCTTTTGAAAGTGAAAGATCTTGGATTAGTACCCTTCTGATGTTCTGAAAGCCTTCGCTCTAACTTATTGGTGATTCCGGTATGTAATTTACCGTCAGAGCATTCCAGAATGTATAAGTAATACTGCTTCACAGTTAAAAGGAACTATTATTATTTGAATAACTACATATATTGACGTCTTATGAGATGTCATGTCGAGCCTCTCGACTACGCTCGAGATAGATTCTGTCGAGACAGATTTGACTTCTCGGCTTTTAAAACGTTCTCGTTCCGATAATTATTGGAAGCGTTTCCCTGCGGTCGCTGAGCGGAGCCCAAGCGCAAGCAGTTTGAAACCAACAATGTGAGAAGCCTATTTTTTTAACTAAAACAGGCTCAAATTTTAACCAAAAAAATAATGTTTAATGCTTGGAGTGGATGCATTTTTACCTTGTTTTAAAAGTCATAATAAGATGGCAAACAAACCTCAAAAGCAGGCCAAAAATTTTGGCAAGCCAGCAGCTTCAAAAGCTGCAGCTCCAGCTGCAAAGAAGGCTCCTAAGAAGTAATCTTAGAACCAGCCTAAACATAAGTCTAGGACTTATGTCGCATTGTCTAACAATCACAGCCACTCGCAAGAGTGGCTTTTTTTTTCACTAAAAAACAGATTCAACGTTTCTTAAGAAGAAATAGTTTTAATGCACCAATTTCAAAACGGGCTTCGAGGACCTTAGCCGCAAGTCAGAAACATAATCGAGCACTGAGGCTCTCGAAGGGCGGCTTGGAAAACAGCGTTTGAAAAGCCGAACCATTTAGAGATGAGAAACTAGCTTTTTGATCACCATTTCAAATACAGACTTCGAGTACCTCAGCCCTCGGATCGGAAACATCATCGAGTCCTGAAACACCCAAAGGAAAACTTTAAATGATTTTTTTGTGGTCATTTATTCAATACAGTTTATTGAATGAAGAAAATCTCATCCGTGAATTGATTTAAAAATTCCCTTCATTATTTAAGATGGGGCTCGAGAGAGAAAAACAATCCCAATTTTAATATGGTCAAACCCGACAATATTTTACCTTTACCCGCCTAATCGTAAGTTGTAGTTATGATCAACGTAACATTGCCAGACGGCAGTATCAAACAGGTAGAGCAAGGATCTACGCCTATGGATGTAGCCATGGGAATTTCTCATGGATTAGCGCGCAATGTCATCAGCGCTAGTTATAACGATAAAAAAGTCGAGACCAAGACGCCACTCACAGAAGATGGTAGCCTGATACTATATACCTTCAATGATAAAGAGGGTAAAGAAGCCTTCTGGCATTCTACCTCGCATATCATGGCGCAGGCGATCGAGGAATTATTTCCGGGAGTGAGCCTGACCATCGGTCCTGCTATCGATAACGGATTCTATTATGATGTGGATTTTAAGGAACACAGCATTAGTGAGTCTGACATTCCCAAAATAGAGCAGCGCATGCTGGAGATTGCCCGCGGTAAACATGAATTTACCATGCGCGAAGTCTCAAAAGCAGATGCTCTGAAGTTCTATAAAAAGAATGACAACCCCTACAAGGTCGAGCTCATTGAAAACCTCACCGACGGTGATATCACCTTTTGCGATCACGACTCCTTCACCGATCTTTGTCGTGGAGGTCACATCCCTAATACTGGTATTGTTAAGGCGGTAAAAGTCATGAGTATCGCTGGTGCCTACTGGCGCGGCGATGAGAACAATCCGCAGTTGACGAGGGTCTACGGGATTAGTTTTCCAAAGCAAAAAGATCTTAAAGAATACCTCGAGCTGCTGGAAGAAGCAAAAAAACGCGATCACCGTAAACTGGGTAAGGAACTTCAATTATTCCATTTTTCCCAGCGAGTAGGGCAGGGATTGCCACTATGGTTGCCTAAGGGTGCCGCTTTGCGCGAAAGATTAGAAAACTTCCTCAAAGCTGCGCAGAAAAAAGCAGGGTATGAGATGGTGGTGAGTCCGCACATCGGTTCAAAAGAATTGTACGTGACTTCCGGTCACTACGCAAAATATGGAGAAGATAGTTTCCAGCCCATTAAAACACCGGCTGAAGATGAGGAGTTTTTGCTAAAACCCATGAATTGTCCGCACCATTGCGAGATTTACAAGAGTGCACAATGGTCTTATAAGGATCTACCCAAACGTTTTGCTGAGTTCGGTACCGTATATCGTTATGAGCAGAGTGGTGAGCTGCACGGCCTGAGTCGCGTGCGCGGTTTTACTCAAGATGACGCGCACATATTCTGCATGCCAGAACAGCTGGATGCTGAATTCAAAGCCGTGATTGATTTGGTGATGTATGTTTTCGGTTCGTTAGGTTTTGAAAACTTCACTGCACAGGTAAGCATACGAGATCCCAAAAAGCCAGAGAAGTACATCGGTGATGTGGCTAATTGGGAAATTGCAGAGCAGGCCATCATCAGCGCCGCAAAAGACAAAGGTCTCGATTATGTGATTGAAGAGGGCGAGGCGGCATTCTACGGTCCCAAGCTGGACTTCATGGTAAAGGATGCCCTAGGTCGCAGCTGGCAGCTGGGAACCATTCAGGTGGACTACAATCTGCCAGAGCGTTTTGATCTCAGTTATAAGGGAAGTGACAATGAGTCACACAGGCCTGTCATGATTCACCGTGCACCATTTGGTTCCATGGAGCGTTTTATCGCCATTTTACTGGAGCATACGGCGGGTAATTTCCCGCTTTGGTTGATGCCTGAGCAATGTATCGTTCTGTCCTTGAGTGAGAAATACGAAGATTATGCAAAAAAAGTAGCAGATTCTTTGGAAAATAACGAAATTCGCGTCACTATTGACAATAGGGCTGAGACCATGGGTAAGAAAATCCGTGAGGCTGAGATGAATAAATTGCCCTATATGTTGATCGTAGGCGAGCAGGAAGAGCAAGATGGTACGGTTTCTGTTCGTAAACATGGTGGAGAAGACTTGGGAGCTATGAGTGTTTCCGCTTTCGCGAAAGCGATACATGAAGAAGTATCCCAGAGTATCAAAAAATTTGAAGTTTAACTAAAAGTATATAGCCATAGCAATAAGAAGACGCAGAAGCCGCGGCCCGGCTCGAATTATTAAAGAAGACAAGCACGCGATCAATGAGAAAATACGCGCGCGCAAAGTACGACTGGTAGGTGAGGGTGAACCTCGCATCTTGGATACCCGTGATGCCATGAAAGAAGCACAGGAGAAAGAAATGGATCTTGTGGAGATTTCACCAAATGCAGAACCGCCGGTGGTAAAGATCATGGACTATAAAAAGTACGTCTATGAACAGAAGAAGCGTGAAAAAGCCATGAAGGCAAACGCCAGCAAAGTGGTGATCAAGGAGATACGCTTCGGTCCTAATACGGACGACCACGATTACGAATTCAAGAAAAACCACGCCGAAAAGTTTCTTAAGGAAGGAGCTAAATTGAAAGCGTACGTATTCTTTAAAGGTCGTTCCATCATCTATAAAGATCAAGGAGAGATTCTACTGTTGAGACTCGCTCAGGATCTGGAAGAATTAGGTAAAGTGGAACAAATGCCCAAAATGGAAGGTAAGCGCATGAACATGTTTATCGCTCCTAAAAAGAAATAAGCTAAGGCCTTTTTACATATAGAACCGCAACGAAAGTTGCGGTTTTTTTTATGCCAACATGCCAATTATTTTTCTTGGCATAATTGTGCCTCTAACCGAAAAACTTATTAGTCACTCTGAACGCGACTAGAGGAGCGTCCCGATGACTATCGGGACATAGTCTCCATTATAATTTCTTCATCTTGCTTAATAAGTTTTAGCAATTTAAAAGGGATGTTATGAAAGTTATAAGGCATGCGCTCTGCTCGTATACAGGAACGTGATAATTTTTTGAGCCATTTCATTATTACCAGTAAATTTGCGACCACAACTGGTTTTGTTTTACTCAAATTTCTAATCATTCCTTTCCTTTATGCTCAATAGACTAATCTCGCTATTCATTATAGCCTCTGCAAGTTTCCTTGGTCACTCACAAAATAGAAATGAATATAAGCTCAGGTCTAAAATCATCACAGCGAACGATACGATTCATTGTTTCATGACAAGTGATGAAGGGTTTAAGGACGAGGTCAAATACAAATTAGATAAAGAAAAGAATAGTACTGTCTATCGCATCAATGCAGATCATGTTTTAAAGATTGATCAAGGAGCGCGTAAATTTCATAAGATCGTTTACAAAGGCCGTCCCATGCTTATGAAAAGCATTGTAAAGGGTAGAGTCAATTTATACGAGTATCATAAAGACGCCCAGTTATCAAACCATTCTACGATGAACATGGAACAATCTGGTGCCTTTAATACCCGATCTTCGGCAAACTTGAGCAAGCCCAAATATTATTTGCAAAAGGATGGTGAACTATTTTATCTGGGTAAGGGAAACAAGAAAAAAACATTGCGAAAAGCTCTAACGGGAAATCCCGAGGTTACTGAAATGATCAATGATCTGGATAATTCATTGATCCGTTTCAGGTTGCGCAACATCGTTAAGAAATACAATTACTGGCTCAAAGGAAATAAATAAATTGTCGGTATCCTGTCAATTTCAGCTTCACAACCACTTCTGTTCACGTTTTGTGGCATCGAGAATGTCCAAATCCAGTACTTGATTGAAATGCTTTGCTGCCTCAAAAGCATCTTTCTTATCCTCGGTTCGGTAAAATGTGATGCGCTGATTTCTGTCATAAAATAAATTTACGAGATAGATTTCACCTTCAGTATTCAAGGAAGCACTAATAGACCGCATACGCTGACTTGTTCGACCTTTGAATACGGAAATATATTCAAAATCGGGTAGTGGTTTCCATCGACCAAAATGCAGCGCATAAATCGACCAGATCTTGCGATATCTTTTCGCACCCAAATCAATTTGTGAGCCCGTACTGGAAGCTAGATATACCGAAAATGACAGCATGTATCCTCCCACAAGTAGACTTTCATAAGCTCCCACGTAAAATGAAAAGGTGAATACGATAAAGGCAAAAGTTTTGCGTAAAAAGGAGCGAGGTTCTAGATAAGTGATCATGGTATTGGGGCAAAGGGGATTGAAATGGAGAAAATAATTGGAATTTACATTTTTGAATTAAATCGCAACTTTGATATCATCGACAATTATAGTGGTAAGCTAAATGTTATTTTTGATATTCACATAAGCCTTATGGTCAGGAATTTTTTCATCTTTTTGATATTTAGCATTCTACCTCTGATAGCACTGGGGCAATATACATTACAGAATAAAGAAACCAGCGATAATAAAGTTGAGGCTGATTCATTATCAGATTTGAAAGCATTAGAAAATGAGCTCGATAGTTTAGCAAGTCATATTGATGATGATTTAATGGATTTTTTGAAAACACCTCCCTCTCTTTATCTAGATATAAGTGTTAAGAATTTGAGAGAATATTCTCAGAAGAATTTGAATGTCTATAATCGAGCAGATCGGAAGAAATTGGACAGTTTGCTTAAAGCCATAAGGTCTTACCCAAAAGTCGCGCAAAAAATTTATGATGATTACGCAAAAGTATCTAGTGCTTATGGTAAAGCCAATAAAAATTTAATTTGGGCCAGGCCGCGGCTAGAAAAATGGATTGTAGAAGAACATAAGAATCCAAAGAAAGCAGCTGAACATTCTAGAAGAATCGATTCTTTCAATTTAGCCATCAAGCAAAGGGAAAAAGCTTTGGATTCCCTAAATAATGATGCTGATTATCCTATGATCAAATTCTTAAAGGATAAGAATATTAAAATAGATAGTATCTCGCACAGGGTTTATCGTGAAGGGGATATTATTTCTATAGTAGATTCTGATGGAAATCACCTTTTCCCTGCCGTGAAGATGGATTTGTTAGAATATTCTAGTGGTATAGTGAAAATTCGAGATAAAATTGATTATATAGAGGAGACGATTTATTTTGATTATCGTCACAAGATTAGGTACTTCAATATTTATGAGATCAAATTTATGGATCGGAATCTAAATTTTTTTGATGAATCATACGTTGCGATTGATAGGCCTAATTGCAACAACGGTCAAAGAGCAGGTAACTCCATCGAAATTCTTCAACCTAGGGAGAGCCAGATTGATCTACAAAGACGCTCAGAAATTTTAAGGAAGAAGTACGAACTTGAATATCTAAAATGCAAGATCAAGGAATCAGAAATGATAAATGAATTACTTCTGAAATATCAATGAAGAATAACTGGTCATTACCTATTTATATTTTACCTGCGATGCTTGTTAAAATAGCATACATTTGAGTAGATAATTGATAATATGATAGCCAAACAGTCCTTAGACTTGATTTCTTACTATAAAAATGATCTGGATACTGCGACCCAGCTGAATCTCTACAAGCGCATGTTATTACCGCGCATGATAGAGGAGAAAATGCTGATTTTGCTGCGTCAGGGCCGCATCAGTAAATGGTTTTCTGGAATAGGTCAGGAAGCGATATCAGCAGGTGTCGCCATGGCGATGCGGGACGAAGAATACATCTTGCCCATGCATCGCAACCTGGGTGTTTTCACGACTAGGGATATCCCGCTTTGGAAGCTTTTTGCACAATGGCAGGGCAAGGAAGAGGGATTTACTAAAGGTCGCGATCGCAGTTTTCATTTCGGTACACAGGAATATAACATTGTCGGGATGATCTCGCATCTAGGGCCGCAATTGGGCGTTGCCGACGGAATTGCCTTGGCAAACAAGCTCAAAAATAATGGACTTGCGACCGCGGTATTTACCGGTGAGGGCGGCACCAGCGAGGGCGATTTTCATGAGGCGCTCAATGTAGCGAGTGTATGGCAACTGCCCGTGCTGTTTTGTATTGAAAATAACGGCTATGGTTTGAGTACGCCCACGAGCGAGCAATACAATTGTAAGGACTTGGCAGATCGTGGAGCAGGTTATGGCATGAAATCCTATGTCGTGGACGGCAACAATATTATCGAGGTCTACAATACGGTCTCTGGCATTTTGAATGACATGCGCGAGCATCCAGAGCCGGTGTTGCTGGAGTTCAAGACCTTTCGCCGTCGTGGGCATGAAGAGGCGAGCGGTACAAAGTACGTCCCAGATGAGCTCATGGATTTTTGGGCAGAAAAAGATCCCATCCTGCGGTATGAGCAGTTTTTGCTGGATCAGGGGATTTTAAATCAAGATATGATCCATGCGTTGCAGGATGATTATAAGTCAGCCATTGAAGAAGGTCTGGATCTCGCTTTCGCGAAAGCAAAACCGTCACCATCCACAACACAAGAACTGGCCGATGTCTTCTCGCAACACCACCATGCTAGTGTGCCTGCTTCACCAACCACAAAGAACATCAGGCTGGTAGATGCGGTGAAGGATGGTCTGGACGCGGCCATGGAAAAGTTTGACGATCTCGTCATCATGGGGCAAGACATCGCCGATTACGGCGGAGTCTTTAAAATCACCGAAGGTTTTACCGAAAAATACGGTAAAGACCGTGTGCGCAACACGCCCATTTGTGAGAGCGCCATCGTGGAAGCAGGAATGGGCTTGAGCATCGCGGGAATGAAAGCCGTTGTGGAGATGCAGTTTGCCGATTTCGTTAGCAGCGGATTCAATCCTATCGTCAATTACCTCGCAAAATCACATTACCGCTGGGCTCAAAAAGCCGATGTGGTTATACGCATGCCCTGCGGTGCGGGAGTTGGAGCGGGACCTTTCCACAGCCAGTCAAACGAGGCGTGGTTCCATACTGTTCCTGGTCTCAAAATTATATATCCGTCCACTCCAGCAGATGCTAAGGGATTGCTTATCTCTGCGATAGAAGATCCCAATCCGGTCTTGTTCTTTGAACATAAAGCTTTATACCGATCGGTTTATGGTGACGTGCCAGACGGCTACTACAATATCGAATTAGGCAAAGCGTCGCTACTAAAACAAGGAAACGAACTCAGCATCATCACTTATGGTGCAGCAGTTCATTGGGCACTTGAAGCCGTAGAAGAGCTGGGTCTCAATGCAGATGTTCTTGATTTAAGAACTATTGTTCCCTTGGACGAGGAGGCAATTAAAACAACGGTGCAAAAAACGGGAAAAGCGCTCGTTCTGACCGAAGACAACCTAACGGGCAGCGTTGCCAGCGAGATCGCCGCCATGATCGGTGAGCAATGGTTTGAACATCTCGACGCACCTGTAAAACGTATGGGGAGTATCGATACGCCTATTCCATTTGAAAAAGGACTGGAGGATAATTACCTGCCGAAGAATAGATTGAGGGAGGCTTTGATGGAGTTGAGAGATTATTAGTTTTGTTGGCTGTTGGCTGTTGGCTCTTGGCTTTTGGTCGTTTGTGAGTCTGTTTGCTCTTCGCTGTTTGCTATTTGTACATGATATTTATTTTTTATGATTCTGATATTTGGTAGTTTTTCCTAATCCCTAATCCCTAATCCCTAATTCCTAATTCCTAATTCCTAATCCCTAATCCCTAAACTGTTATCCCAATTGAGCAATAAGGACCATACCGACTACGACATCATCATCGCCGGTGGCGGTTTGGCCGGACTTACTGCGGCTAATATTTTGGGTAGGGACTTTAAGGTGTTATTGATCGATCCAGATGATTATCCGCGGCACAAACTCTGTGGGGAATACTTGAGTGCCGAGGTGGAAAAGCTCTTGAAAGATATTGACATTGATTTGAATAAAGCTACTAATGTTCGGATCGATAAATTATTGTTTTCAACTCAAAACGGTAATGCCATTCATCAAAAATTACCGTTGGGTGGTTACGGAATATCCCGATTTCATTTAGATCATTTACTCTTCAAAAATATTGATCAATCTGTTGATGTTAAAAAGGATAAGGTTATTGAAGTAAATAATAAGTTGAACTATTTTGAAGTTGTTACCAAGGATCAAAAGTTCACTTGCAAACAAGTGATTATGGCAACGGGAAAACGATCGGTTTTGGATAAGAGCCTGTCTCGCGACTTTGTACAGCGTAAGTCGCCATGGTTGGGGGTGAAGTGCCACTATGAATTTGACATGCCTCTTGATCAGGTGGAACTTCACAATTTTGAAGGTGGGTACGCTGGTCTATCAAAAGTGGAAAACGGCAACGTCAATTTGTGTTATCTCGCCACTTTTGAATCGTTTAAAAAATACAAGGACATCGACTCCTTCAATCGAGAAGTTTTATCACAGAATCCGCGATTGGTTCATTTTTTCAACAATGCTGAGCCTTGCTGGGAAAAACCTATTGCGATCTCACAAATCAGCTTTGACCACAAGAAAGCGGTAGAAAACGACATTATGATGATAGGCGATACCGCTGGACTTATCCATCCCTTATGTGGAAACGGTATGGCTATGGCAATCCATAGTGCAGCAATAGCAGCGAGGTGTATCATGCCTTTCTTGATAGATAATGTGTCCAGGGAGCAATGTTTGCAAGACTACCAGCAACAATGTAAAGAGGCATTTCACTCACGTTTGCGCGTAGGACATTGGTTGCAAAGATTATTTTTAAATCCTACTGCGACTAGGTTGGGATTAGGTGTGGTCAAAAATGTGCCGAGTTTGCTGCCCTTGATTATTAGGAAAACGCATGGAGACGTAATAGGTTCAATTTAGATTGGACAATTTATGTAACTAATAGGTGTATCAATCTCCTCAAACAACGTTTCATTGTTTGATGTATTTTTGAAAAAACTCCCACCCATTGCCACTCAATTTTCTCTCAACACCTATTGACTATCTGAACGGAGTGGGACCGCAGCGGGCAAAACTGCTCAAATCTGAGCTGCACATCCACACTTATGGTGATTTGGCAAACCTCTTTCCCAACCGATACATCGACCGTACCAAATATTACAAAGTGAGCCAACTTGTTGAGGATGCCGCTCAGGTTCAGGTTGTTGGGAAGATCGTGAATCTAAAAACGGTTGATTCAGCTAAGGCGGAGCGACTGGTGGCTACATTTACTGATGGAACCGGAGTGATGGAACTGGTGTGGTTTAGAGCGCAAAAACACTTTCGCGAAAGCGTAAGGATCAACGAGCCCTACGTTGCTTTTGGGAAAGTAGCACGTTATGGAACGACCTACAGCATGGCACATCCCGATCTGGAGCTATTGAAAGATCACCGAGCCCGTAAACAAAGCGCGATGACACCAGTATACCCAAGTACCGAAATGCTGGCCAAACGCAAGATCACCAATACGTACATCGTAAAGCTGATGCGACGGCTTTTTGATGAGATCCAGAACGCCTTTGTAGAAACGCTACCCAGTAACATTTTACAGGATTTGCAGCTGCTGGACAAGAATACCGCGATGCGCAACGCACATTTTCCCGAGAGTGCGGCTTATTTGCAAGCGGCGCTGTACCGTTTAAAATTTGAAGAATTGTTCTACATCCAAATGGAGCTCTTGATGCAAAACCGGATCAGGAAGACAAAAATCAAAGGATTTGTTTTTGACGAGGTAGGGGAGCATTTCAATGATTTTTACGTAAATCACTTGCCATTTAAACTCACGGGCGCACAAAAACGGGTGGTGCGCGAGATAAGGAAGGACATGGGAACGGGCGCGCACATGAACCGGCTATTGCAGGGAGATGTGGGATCGGGAAAGACGATCGTTGCCGTGCTTACCTGCTTGCTGGCCATTGATAATGGTTTCCAAGCCTGCATCATGGCGCCTACTGAGATTCTCGCTCAGCAGCATTATGCAGGTGTTCAAGAACTGCTTGAAAAAACGAACCTGAAGGTCGCCTTATTGACGGGATCAGTCAGGAAAAAAGATCGCACGATTATTCATGAGCAACTGGAAGATGGTTCACTAAATATTTTAATCGGTACGCATGCATTGATAGAACCAAAAGTCCAGTTCAAGAATCTGGGCGTCGCCGTAGTGGATGAGCAGCACCGTTTTGGCGTGGCGCAACGTGCCAGGCTCTGGAAAAAGAACAGCCTGCCACCTCACGTATTGGTGATGACGGCCACGCCCATACCTCGCACGCTGGCAATGAGTCTGTACGGAGATCTGGACATTTCTGTGATTGATGAGTTGCCGCCGGGACGTAAGGAGATCAAGACCGTTCACCGCTATGATAAGAATAGGTTGTCTGTTTTTAAGTTCATTAGGGATGAGATCGCGCTGGGACGTCAGATCTATATCGTGTATCCCCTGATCGAAGAGTCCGAAAAGCTGGATTATAAAGATCTGCAGGACGGTTATGAAAGCATTGTAAGGGAATTTCCAGCTCCCCAGTATCAGGTCAGTATCGTTCACGGTCGTATGAAGCCGGAGGACAAGGATTTTGAGATGCAGCGATTTGTAGAGGGGAAAACTCAGATCATGGTGGCCACTACAGTCATTGAGGTGGGCGTGAACGTACCCAATGCCAGCGTGATGATTATCGAGAGCGCAGAGCGTTTTGGACTCTCACAATTGCATCAGTTGCGCGGTAGGGTGGGGCGCGGTGCAGAACAGAGTTACTGCATTCTCATGACTGGCCACAAATTGAGCAGCGACAGTAAAACTAGGCTGCAAACTATGTGCGAGACCAGCGATGGGTTCAAAATCGCCGAGGTAGATCTCAAATTGAGAGGTCCCGGTGACCTCATGGGAACCAGACAAAGTGGTGTTATGGAATTACGAGTTGCAGATATTGTGAGGGATAATGAAATATTGGCGCTTTCGCGAAAGCGTGCACAAGAACTACTATCTCAAGATCCTACAATCGCGTTACCTGTTAACGCAAATGTCGCACGAGTAATGCGTTTTCTGCAAAACAAAAAAGGCATCTGGAAATACATCAGTTAAGTCCTACATTCTCGGGAATAAAAGTGTTAAATAAAAACAAAACAACCCATTAGTGATAGTAACACTTTTAGATTTGCGAATCAAATTTTGAAGATGGATAAGATTCTTTACAACCTCAAGATGGAGATCAATGAAAAGCTTTTCATCAAAGATCCAGAAACTTCGGCCTTAGGTAAAAAAATCATTCAAGAAAGTATCGTTTCCATTCATGAATTGGGCTTTGAACAATTTACGTTTAGAAAGCTAGGTGCAAAAATCGGTTCAAACGAAAGTTCCATTTACAGGTATTTTGAAAACAAGCATAAGCTACTGTTGTACCTCGCTTCTTGGTATTGGAGTTGGTTAGAGCATCAAATGGTGTTTCAAACCATGGCGGTTCAAGACCCACGTGAAAAATTACTGAAAGCCATAGATATTATCACAGCAGATACGGTACAAGATTCCACCTATGAACATGTGGATGAAGTACTGCTTAATAAAATTCTCATTTCTGAGCACTCTAAGTCATATTTGACAAAAGAAGTCGACCGTGAGAATAAGGACGGTTATTTTCAAGTTTACAAGCGACTTGCCGGTCGCATCAAGGATATGATTGCTGCATTAAGTCCAGACTATCCTTATCCCTCTTCATTAAGCAGTATGATAATAGACGGAGCATTACATCAACATTATCTGAAAGAGCATTTTAAAGTCATTACCGATTGTGGTGAAAAGGTTTCACCATCAGAATATTTCAAGGATCTTATCAATAGAGTATTATAAAGATGAAGAAAAACGGAAACATCTTAACCGCATGGCAGCGGCTTACTCGATTGCTAAAATTAGATAGTAAAGACGTCAAACAAATCTTTTACTACGCCATTTTTGCAGGATTGGTGGGTCTGACTTTACCTCTGGGGATACAGGCGATTATCAACCTCATTCAGGGGGCACAGGTTTCAACTTCATGGATTTTATTGGTCATCTTGGTAACTCTGGGAGTGGCCTTTGCAGGTGTGTTACAGGTAATGCAGATCAGAATCACAGAAAATATCCAGCAGAAAATCTTTACCCGATCTTCATTTGAATTTGCCTACCGTTTCCCAAAGATCAAAATGAGTGCCCTGCGCGGCATTTACCCACCTGAGCTTGCTAACCGATTCTTTGATACGCTTACGGTACAGAAATCTCTGGCAAAGCTGCTGGTGGATTATCCTACGGCAATTCTACAAATTGTTTTTGGACTGGTGCTGCTTTCCTTTTATCATCCGTTCTTCATCATTTACGGTTTTTTATTGCTGCTCTTAGCATTTGTGCTATTCCGTTACACCGCTGAAAAAGGTTTGGAAACCAGCATTTTAGAATCAAAAAACAAATATCGTGTTGCCCACTGGTTACAGGAGGTAGCGAGATCTATCATCAGTTTCAAGCTATCCGGTTACACACGTTTGGCCTTGAGAAGAAATGATGAGTTGACTACCGGCTACTTGAAGTATCGTGAGGAGCACTTCAGAATTCTTGTAATGCAAGCTATTTTAATGATAGTTTTCAAAGTTCTTATTACGGCTGGATTGCTATTAATAGGAGGGATCCTGGTTCTTAATCAGCAGATGAATATCGGTCAGTTTGTAGCAGCTGAATTGATTATCCTTATTATCATTGGGGCAGTTGAAAAGATCATCTCTGGTCTGGAGTCTTTCTATGATATGCTGACATCCATGGAAAAACTAGGTGAAGTAGTGGATAAAGAGCTTGAGAATCAAGATGGTGAGCATCCTTTTCACGATGATGAAAATTATACGGTTGAACTGGAACAGGTTACTTACGAAGTGCCTAATCGCAGTACTCCGATTATTGAAAATGTGGACCTCAGTATTAGCAAATCATGTATCATCTTACTTAACGGTAAAAATGGTAGTGGTAAAACCACATTGTTAAGACTTATTGCTGGTATTATAGAACCTACTAAAGGAAATATCTACATTAATAACACAGATCTCAGAGGGATAGACCTTAATTATTACCGTGCTCATTTGGGACAATCACTTACTGAGGAAAGCCCTTTTGAGGGTACTTTGAGACAAAATATCACATTTGGTGATCCAGAAATTGATGATGATCGAGTCTATTGGGCTTTAGAGAAGGTAGGACTTAATAGCTTCTTGAAAAAGTTGCCGCAGGGACTTAAAACCATGATCTATCCTGAAGGGAAACACTTAAGTTATACGGTAGGTAAGAAAATCGTTCTTGCTCGCAGTATCGTGAGAAACCCTAAATTGTTGATTCTTAAAGATCCGTTGGATCAATTTGATGAAAGTGAAGCTAGACGTATTATGGATTTCTTGGTAGACCGTTCAAATGGTTGGGCACTCATCGTAGTAAGTCAAAATGAGCGATGGTTGAATAAATGTGGTCGAATAGTAACTATGAGTGATGGTAGAATCATTTCAGACAAATCTAACTAGTCATGTTGAATATCTCAAATACATCGAGCATCAAAGGAGATCTACAGCTTGATGACTATGAATCAGGAACTAAGGTGTCAAAGCGACGCCACTACAAATATTTCAACAGGTTTTTAGGTGGAGCAGCCATCTTTGCATTTGTCGTGCTTTTCTTGCCGTGGACTCAAAATGTAACGGGCAGAGGCTCTGTTACGACATTAACCCCAGAATCACGACCGCAAACCATACAGTCCCCTATCGCCGGGCGTATCGAGAAATGGTATGTGCGGGAAGGTCAACGAGTGCAGGCAGGTGATACTATTTTGAGAATAAGCGAGGTGAAAAGTGAATATTTTGATGACCGCCTCGTAGAGCGTACGACAGATCAGATAGGTGCTAAGAGCGACGCTGTAATCTCTTACCAGAATAAAGTGAATGCGCTTGCCAATCAAATTGAGGCGATTAATCAAGAGAGAGAGCTGAAACTCAATCAAGCTGACCTGAAACTCCAGCAAGCTAGATTAGGTGTGGAAAGTGACAGTATAGATCTGGTCGCGGCAAAAACTAATGAACGCATTGCAAAACAACAGCTGGATCGATTTGTAGAATTAAATGAAGAGGGTATTGAATCAGATCAGGAGGTAGAAATGAAGGAGATGAAATACCAGGAGACTCAGTCCAAACGTATTTCACAGGAAGCAAAATTAGCCCAGAGCAAGGCAAAAGTGCTTGATGCCCTAGTAGAAATCAACCGCATAAAACAATCTTTTATTGACAAAATCAGCAAAGCAGAGAGTGATCGTTTTACTGCTCAGAGCACACAATTTGATACTGAGGCACAGGTCAGCAAGCTAGAAGTGGATAGAGCAAATTACCAGCGCCGTCGGGATCTTTATTACGTTACTGCACCACAAAGTGGCTTTGTCAACCTTGCGATCATAGGTGGTATAGGTGAAACGTTTAAGGAAGGTGAGAAGCTGGTAGATATCATGCCACAGGAATATGAACTCGCGGTAGAAACTTTTGTGGCTCCCATTGATTTGCCTTTGATTCACGAGGGCGAGGAGGTGCGTGTTCAATTTGACGGCTGGCCTGCCATCGTTTTTTCAGGTTGGCCTGCAGCGACCTACGGGACTTATGGAGCCCGGGTTGTGGCAGTAAGTCAGTTCATAGATCCAGTTAAAGGTAAATACCGCGTACTGCTCGCTCCAGATGAGCGCGAGACGGAATGGCCCGATCAACTGGTGCCTGGGGCAGGTGCCTACACGATTGCATTGCTAGAAGATGTGCCGGTTTGGTACGAGTTGTGGCGCCGCCTCAATGGATTCCCAGCAAATTTTTATCAACCTGAGGAGGGTAAAAAGGAGAATGATGCCAAAAAGAAATAGAACTCTATTCCTTACAGCTGCCTGTGTCCTTATGATTGCATGTAGTGCTATGGGGAGTTCGCTTTCGCGAAAGCGTGTCCAGCAAGATCCCATTCCAGCATTACAGGTTGATATCGATACGACGATCATCTCCTTAAGCGAGTATCTAGGCTATGTGAAAAAGCACCATCCGGTGGTCAAACAAGCCGGTCTCGTGATTGAGCAGGGTGAGGCTCAGCTATTGAAAGCCAGAGGAGGTTTTGACCCTAAAATTGAGGTGGATTACGAGCGAAAGGACTTCAAGGGAACGGAGTATTTTGACGAATTGCGAGGTGCATTCAAAATCCCTACCTGGTATGGAGTAGAATTTAAGGCAGGGGCAGAGCGCAATGAGGGTGCCTTTCTCGATCCATCACTTACGGTCCCAGAGGACGGTTTATATAGTGCTGGAGTAAAGGTGTCCGTCTTGCAGGGTTTAGTGATCAATGATCGTATGGCGACGCTTAGAAAAGCTAAATTATTCCGTGAGCAAACCCAGTCAGAACGTAACCTCTTGATCAACCAGATCCTATCTGACGCTACAGAGGTGTATTTTGAATGGTGGAGAGCGGCGCAGGAACGTTTGCTCTTTGAAAGTATTTTAGAAAATACCATTATAAGGTATGAGGGTGTCGTGCGACAGGTGGAGACAGGTTATAAGGCTGCCATTGATAGTGTTGAGGCTGGGATTGCTGTAAACAATCGTAAATTGAGTCTGGAGCAGGCACGCTTGGATTTTGTTAAAAAGCGTTTGGAATTATCCAACTTTTTATGGATCGACGGTGTCCCTTTAGAATTGAGGGAAAATACATTTCCTGAAAATGAATTGCTGGACAACATCGATGCTTCCCTTGAAATCATGGGACAGTCGCTCGATCTTTTCACGATTGAGAACCATCCAAAAATCCTAGCTATGCAACTGAAGCTGGAACAGCTGGACGTGGATCGCGACCTGAAAGCCAACAAACTCTTACCCAAACTCGATGTAGGCGTGGACTTACTGACACCTGAATGGGACAATGGCGATAGTTATCAATTGAATAATTATAAAGCACAGGCCACCTTTTCTTTCCCTATTTTTCTAAGGAAAGAAAGAGGAGACCTTGCCCTTGCTGAAATCAAATTGCAGGATGCTTCTTTTGATCTTTTGGCAACAAGTATTCAAATCGAGAACAAGATCAAGGCAAACTTTAACGAGATTGATTCTTATAGTCGCCAGAACCAGATATCAGATGAAATCGTGACTTCTTCAGCTCGACTGTTATATGCTGAGGAGCGAAAATTTCAGCTAGGTAACAGTTCCATCTTCTTGATCAACGCTCGTGAAAACAAATTGATCGAGAGCAGCGAGAAACAGCTGCAGATCATCGTCAAATTACTGAACGCAAAGGCGAGTTTATTTAATAGCCTCGCGATTGTGCCGGAGAATTTGTAAACGGTATCGTTCTAATCTAAGGATTTATAAACCTTAGTGCTGTTTTGAGTCAGTTTGCGTAAAGTACTTAACTCTTCTCGAGTGAGATCACGATGCTGTCCTACAGGTAGATCCAGCTCCACATTCATAATGCGCACGCGTTTTAGTTTGGTTACTTTATAATCGAGATACTCGCACATGCGTCTGATCTGTCGGTTCAAGCCCTGAGTGAGAACTATTCTAAAACTGCGTTTGCCTAATTTTTCAACCTCGCATTCTCTTGTAACAGTATCCAAAATGGGGATCCCTGAAGACATGCGCTGCACAAATCGATCGGTTACCGTGCGGTCTACATGTACAATGTATTCCTTTTCATGATTATTCCTTGCTCTGAGAATCTTGTTCACGATATCGCCATCATTAGTCAGAAAGATCAATCCTTCTGACATTTTATCTAGCCGACCGATAGGAAAAATGCGAGTAGGGTAGTTGATGTAATCAATAATATTGTCCTTTTCCACCCGAGTGTCAGTCGTACAAACAATACCTACTGGTTTATTGAATGCGAGATACACAGGTTCCTCTTTTTTGGTGCTTATTGCTTCACCATCCACAGCTACATCATCTCCGGGCATTACTTTAGTACCCATTTCTGGAACTCGACCATTTATGGTAACTCGTTCTTGTTCTATGAGTTTATCTGCTGCTCTTCTGGAGCAGAATCCCTGCTCACTAAGATATTTGTTGATGCGTGTACCTAGTTGATCTGACATGGTGCAAAGGTAGGTTTATTACTGATTCAAATGGTTCGGCTTAATGATATGCTCATACGAATAGGAAATAGTTTAAATGCTTTCTAAAATTTTGAGATTGAAAAAGAACTTTAAATGCCTGATCAGTCAATGAAAAATTTTAAGCTGCAATATCACGTATGATCTTAAGATGGTGGTGCGTGTGAATACGGATAAATTTAAGCGTATCCTTTTTGTTCAACCAGCCAAATAATGGATGTTTGAACGTGGCCTCCTTAGGGAGTTTCTCCATCTTAGGTAGCAGTTCTCTGGTCGCTGACAGTTTATCGTTTAATATCTCCTTAGTTGCCGGTGTGTTGCTTAACGTTCTTTCAGGTGCCTTGCCCTTACCACGTGGCATTTTGCCAAAGGTCATGATGCCCCATTTTAGAAAACTGAACCTCGGATTATAATCTTTGGGATCAGATGTTTCCAAGACGCTGAGGATACCTTTGAATACATTTAATGTGTGATCGAGATGCCAGTAGGTCCCCACTTTGGAAACCTGCTCATCCAGCTGATCACCTTGATTGATAAATTGCTCTATTTCTGAAAGTTGACGTTTGAGATTATCAATCATGGATACAATTTAAATGATTTGAAGAATATTCTGTTCTTTCTCATTGAAGGTGAAAACATCACCTGCTTTGAGATATTTTAAAGCCATTCCTAAAGGAGAGGCTAGGGATAGCGCAAACACATCCTTTTCATCAACAGTAAGCTTACCCATACCGGCACTTATGTAGTAATGTCCTGAAGGCAAGGTAACGAGAGCCCCATCTTCTACACGTTCACATTCCTTATCGGGATCTATTTTTAATAGTTGGTCCAGAATGATCTGAGTCTGGTGACGCTGTCTTCGGTAAAGCTCTTCTTGATTCTGGATCATGGCACGCCCGGTTTCATATTTATCACCGGCACTGCTTTTAGTTTCAGATTGCTTAGAGTGCTGTAGATTCTTCAGATTGTCATCTATGAT
The DNA here is from genome assembly GCA_964631155.1 of uncultured Flavobacteriaceae bacterium. Classification (GTDB taxonomy): domain Bacteria; phylum Bacteroidota; class Bacteroidia; order Flavobacteriales; family Flavobacteriaceae; genus Nonlabens. The sequence goes on along the minus strand of CAZVYO010000007.1, from coordinate 14,129 downwards.
GTCCAAGCGCTCACCGACTATTTCGAGACATCTAGTATTTACCGCTTTTTTGAAATCAGACAAGGGTTCACTTATTAGAATGACAAGTTACAATACTTACAGTTATATCGACAGATAAACCGCTGCAATGTCATTTAAATATAAAATTGCTGAAGGATTATACCCTTTCAAGTTTGATGGAAGCCATCTTTATAGCCGCAACAGCGGCCTCACTACCTTTGTTACCGTGGCGGCCACCGCTGCGATCCACACTTTGTGCGTGGGTATCATCAGTTAAGACACAAAAGATAACAGGAATGCGGGATTCATTAATGTTTAAGTCTTTGATCCCTTGAGTTACACCTTGACAAACAAAATCAAAATGAGCGGTCTCTCCACGTATGACACTGCCTATTACGATAATGGCATCTAGACGTTTCTTCTGGCCTTTATCCTTGATAGGATAGGTGGCATCTTGCATGTGTTTGGCGCCGTAAACCAATTCAAAACTACCAGGCACATTTAATCTAAAGATGCGATCTTCATCTACTCCGCAGTCAAGTAAAGTTTTGTGAGCACCCTTAAAGAGATTTTCGGTAATATCATCATTCCATTCGGCCACAACAATTCCTATGCGCATATTACTCGCATCAGGAAGCTGATTCTTATCGTAAGCTGATAGATCCTTACCTGCCGTAGCCATGATTTAGCTTTTGGCTTTAGCCTGTCCTAGAAGGACTTTAGCATTTTGAGCTTCGGTAGATTCACCGTACTCACTTTCAATGCGTTCAAGAGCACTTATGGCTTTTGCATTATCACCAGCTTGAAGAGCGGCTTTGGCAGCCTTCAGTAAATACTTAGGTGAGGAGAATTCATTAGGTTCCGTATCGGCTGCGTTGAGATAGTAACCTACTGCATCATTATATTGTTTTACTTGAACAAGTGCATCACCTATACCTGCCTGTGCCAGAGCTTCCATGACACGGTCACCACCATTATAGGCACTCAGGTAATCGATGGCCTTCTGGTATTTATCACCACCTATGTTGAGGTAGGCCATACCTGCCTGATAGTTAGCAAGGTTTCCTGCATCAGTTCCAGCATATTCATCGGCAATTTTGATCAAGCCATATTTACCATCTGCACCTTCAAGGGCAAGATTGTAAAGACTGTCTTGTTCTTGTCCACTAGCGTTAAGCGCAGCAGCATAAAGCTCATTTGCTTTGATGCTTTCCACAAGCGCTTCATTTTGCTTAGGAGCTTGAATGAATTCATTATAAGCCCAGTATCCTAGAGCAGCAAGAGCGATGGCAGCAATCACACCTATAATGGCGTTTTGGTTATTGCTTACCCATTCCTCAGTTTTACTAGCACCCTCATCCAGCGAGTCAAACACCTCTGCCGTGGTAGACTCAGAGTCGTCGATTAGTTCTTCTTCTTCCTTTTCAGGCTTAGTTTTCGGTTTATATCCTCGCTTATTGTACGTTGCCATTACTTCTTGAAATTGTGCGCGCAAAAATAGAACATTTATCGAATTATAAAAATGTGTGAAAACTTTATTATTACTAAGTTGACAGACTTTACTCATCATTAGAAGCAATTGACATCGTTAGATCATTTTTTGTAGCATTCTGGCAGTCATTTTCTTCCCTGTTTTGTAGGTTTGTGCAGCTGTAAAAAGTTGTTTAATGAGTACGCTTTCGCGAAAGCGTGAACACTCATAATTACTTCACCCACAAAAAGTTAACGTATCCTCTTATGTATCTGAAATCACTTAGCCTGATCAATTACAAAAGCTTTGAGAGTGCTGATTTTGAGATGGATGAGCGCATCAATTGTTTTGTAGGGAACAATGGGGTGGGGAAGACTAATGTGCTGGATGCCGTTTACCATCTTGCTTATGCCAAGAGCTACTTTAACCCGATTACGGTTCAAAATATCAAGCACGGCACCGATTTTTTCATGCTCAATGGAAAGTTTGATAAAAATGATCGTGAGGAAAATGTAATAATCAGTTCTAAACGTGGAGCGAAGCGACTGGTGAAGCGCAACGGCAAGGAATACGATCGCATTAGTGAACACATAGGCTTGATTCCTCTGGTAATCATCTCTCCAGCAGATCGAGATCTGATTACTGAGGGCAGCGACACGCGCAGGCGGTTTCTGGACGGAGTAATATCCCTAGAAAATAAACCCTATCTCAACAAGCTGATTGATTATAACAAACTGGTACAGCAACGCAATGCTCTACTTAAGTATTTTGCCAGCAATAGAAAATTTGACAGCGCAGCACTTGAAGTCTATGATCTGCAAATGAGTGATTTAGCTACTTACATTTACGAGCAACGCGCACAGTTTCTGGAAGTTTTTATACCGATTTTCAGGAAATACTATCAAAAGATTTCACAGACTAGTGAAAATGTAGACATAAAGTATAAAAGTGATCTAAAGGAGAATAGTTTGCGCGAGGCTTTAACAAACGCTCAGCAAAAGGATCTGCAATTACAATATACCAGCGTGGGCACGCATAAGGATGATCTTATATTGTTGCTCAATGGGTATCCTGTGAAGAAATTTGGAAGTCAGGGACAGCAAAAAAGTTTTTTGACCAGCTTGAAGTTGGCTCAATTTGAATTCATCAAACAGCAGAGTGGTACGGTGCCTATCTTGTTACTGGACGACATTTTTGACAAACTGGACGAGTCTCGGGTGGCACAAATCATTAATATGGTAAATGAGGAACAGTTTGGCCAGATTATGATTAGCGATACACACCCAGAGAGAACTGAGGCGGTTATAAAGCGTACCGAGCAGTCCTATAAAATTTTTAATTTATGAAGTATAAGATTGCCATACCTGTTTTATTAGCTTGTTTTTTCATTTCATGCGAGAATGATCCGTTAGAAAAAATCAAATTGCTGGAAGGCTACTGGAACATTGAAACCGTGGAGATGCCTGATGGATCTGAGAAAGCCTTTCCGTTTTCAAATCACATGGACTATTTTGAGATCAAAGAAAATACCGGGATGAAATACCGCGTGAGCCCACGATACGATGGAACTTTTGTCAATTACGGCAGTCCAGTCCCGTTTAAATGGAAGGAAAAAGATGGGGAACTGCTGTTGAAATTTGCTGATAGCTCCAGCGCTTATCAGCAAATCTTGAAAAGTGTGAGCAAAAAAGAACTAATCTTGCTCCATGAAAACGGAACCTTATATACCTACACCTCATACAATCCTGATGCGAAACAATAAAAAAGACGACTTCCTCAAATTAAGTGAGGCTTTGCAAGATTTTAAATCTCAAGATAAATTGTCACGTGGTTTTGAGCGCGTCAATGTTGAAACAGCTTGGAAAGAGACAATGGGTCCTGGTATCGTGAAGTACACAACGGGAATGAAATTCACGGCAGGAACGCTGATCGTGAACTTGTCTTCATCAGTTTTGCGCCAAGAATTGATGTATGGCAGGACTAAAATCATGGAGAATCTAAATCATCATATGGGCCAAGAATTGATTACGAAAATTGTATTGCGATAATGTTTAATACATTTCCGATGTGATTAATGTCGTATCGTTCTTATTGGCTACAACTTCAACTTACTCTTAAGGTCAAATCTATTCTTATTCCTTTTTCCGACCTTTGATTAAAACCCAATTGCTATGAACTACATACTTTCAGATTTTGATGCACATAAATCTCTTTTACCTTTCACTTACACTCGTCCAGCTTCAGAGATAAGGTGTGGTATTCTTACCATGACAGATCGCTGGAAAAGGCTTATGGGAGAAGAAGTAAGTTTTCAAACCGAAGAGTATTTATCCAAGAAATACCCCCTTCAGGAATCTAGTGATAATATTGTAGTCTCAGGAAATGCAGTTGCCACACAGGAGCTGGTCCACCAAATCAAATCTTTAAAGTCTGAGCAAAAACTAATGGCTGGAGATCGAGTAGTGGCATACCGCGCCGAAAAAGTACATACTCCCACCATCGAGTTAGAGCAAGTTATTTGTGAAGGCGATGCCATCATTTTTATAGATAATACTTGGGACATCTTTTCTAAAAACGGCGAGGTGCTGGAAAAGGATTTTGACTTGATCACAAAAGATCGAGACAGCCAGCCCATTCCAGAACATGTTCAAGCTATGAATACCGAGCGTATCTTCATAGAAGAAGGAGCAATAGTCAATTTTTCTATTTTGAATGCTACAAGCGGTTCCATATATATCGGCAGAAACGCCGAAGTGATGGAAGGATCGTTGATCAGAGGTGGCTTTGCTTTGTGCGACCATAGCTCAACAAAACTGGGTACCAAGGTCTATGGACCGACGACTGTAGGACCACATAGTAAAATAGGAGGAGAGGTAGGCAATTCTGTGATATTAGGGTACTCTAATAAAGGTCACGAGGGCTATTTAGGAAATTCTGTATTGGGAGAATGGTGCAATCTTGGAGCCGATACCAATACCAGTAACCTTAAGAATAACTACGCCGAGGTAAGGCTTTGGGATTATAAGACCGGTCGCTTTGCAAAAACCGGACTACAATTCTGCGGCTTGATGATGGGAGACCATTCTAAATGCGGGATCAATACCATGTTCAATACAGGTACCGTCGTAGGTGTTAGTGCCAATATCTATGGCTCTGGTTATCCACGTAACTTTATTCCATCATTCAGTTGGGGAGGTCCACAGGGTATGATGACTTATAAACCTGCCAAAGCCTATGAGGTGGCAGAAGTGGTCATGAAAAGACGTAGTCTTCCTTTTACAGAGTTAGACCAAGAGATTCTAGATCACGTATTTGAGGAAACTAAAAAGTATAGGAAGGAGTAGGCTTTCTTTAAATACGGCGGAACCTTCCCGTGCACGGCTCTATACACGTATAAAGTAAATCCAAAGTGTCATTACTAAAATCGTAGGAAACTGTGCAGTCAGTGCTTATAAATTCAGTTGCTGTATAATTACTATTAGATGTGACAGTTGCCTCGCTGTTGCAGATGGGGTAGTTACAGCTCCAGGTTCCGTCATCATTAATAATTACAATTTTACCATCTGTTATTGGTTGCCACGTCCCATTTCCACCACCATCATCGGCATATTGTTCGACCAGCTGCCATCTACCTACAATCGAATTTTGATCTTGATTGTTTTGAGCATCATCTTCATCGCAACTGATACAAATCAGAATTATTGGCAGGATGATTCGTAAGATATATTTCATAACAAGAGTATTTTGGTTTCTATATAGATGCTTGATCATCAAAAAGGTTACGTGATGCGAGGTGCATTTTAATTGTTCCGCTTTCGCGAAAGCGGAATCACCACTATCTTTAGTGCAATATTACTATTCTATGAAAATCAAACTTACACTAATCGGTTTCTTAATCTGTATTGGAGCGATCCAGGCGCAAAAATTAGATTTAGACCTCATCAAAGAACTTAAACCCAGAAATATAGGTCCAGCAGGTATGTCTGGACGCGTCACTTCCATCGATGTGGTGGAAAACGACACAGACATTATGTACGCTGGAACGGCCAGCGGTGGTTTGTGGAAATCTACTAATGCAGGGACCACCTGGGATCCCATTTTTGACAACGAGGTGACCGCTTCTATAGGTGCGGTAGCGGTACAGCAGTCCAATCCTAGTGTGATCTGGGTAGGAACGGGTGAAGGAAACCCACGTAACTCGCTAAACGGTGGTTACGGCATCTACAAATCACTCGATGGTGGGAAGACCTGGAAGTCTATGAGACTTGAAAAAACCAGACATATCCACCGCGTTGTGATCGATCCCACAAATCCAGATGTGGTCTACGCTGCCGCTATAGGATCACCTTGGGGTGAACATCCAGAGCGTGGTGTTTTCAAAACCACAGATGGTGGAAAGTCTTGGGAAAAAGTTCTGTATACCAATGATAAATCAGGTGCTGCTGATCTGATTATGGATCCCTCAAATCCCAACAAACTGATTGCTGCCATGTGGGAGCATAAGCGCGATCCCTGGTTCTTCAAATCGGGTGGAGAAGGTTCTGGACTCTATATCACTTACGACGGTGGTGACAACTGGAAAAAACTGACGGATAAAGAAGGAATGCCCAAGGGTGAATTGGGTAGGATAGGAGTAGCCATTGCGCCAAGCGATCCTAATATTGTTTACGCGCTTGTAGAGGCCAAGAAAAACGCTCTATACAAATCAACCGATGGCGGCGAGAATTGGAAAAAAGTCAATGACAAGAGTGATATAGGAAACAGACCCTTTTACTACTCTGAGATCTACGTAGATCCGCAGAATGAAAACCGAGTATATAGCGTGTTTACCTACGTGAATGTTTCTGAAGACGGAGGGAAGAATTTTGACCAGCTTATGCCGGCTTATGGTGTAGACAATGGGGTACACCCAGACCACCACGCATGGTACATCCATCCCAAAGACGGTTCATTCATGATCGATGGTAACGATGGAGGTATGAATATTACTTACGATCGAGGGAAGTCGTGGAGATTCATCGGGAATCTTCCCGTTGCTCAGTTTTATCACATTAATGTTGATATGGAAACGCCGTATAACGTTTACGGTGGAATGCAGGATAACGGTAGCTGGAGAGGACCGGCTTACGTGTGGAGGTCGCAAGGAATCAGGAACTCTTATTGGCAAGAAATTAGTTTTGGGGACGGTTTTGATGTGGTTCCAGATCCTGACAACAGCCGTTATGGTTACAGTATGAGTCAGCAGGGATATGTAAGTCGCTATGACTGGCAAACAGGTAATAATTACAGCGTGAGACCTACACATCCAGATCCCGAAGTGGACTTAAGGTTCAACTGGAACGCTGCGATTAATATTGATCCATTTGATAATTCCACGTTATATTTTGGTAGTCAGTTTGTGCATAAATCCACAGATAAAGGCTTGACATGGGAAGTGATCTCTCCTGACCTGACTACAAACGATCCCGAAAAGCAAAAACAAAGCGAAAGTGGTGGACTTACCATGGACGCAACAGGAGCAGAAAACCACACCACCATACTCGTTATTGAACCCAGCGCGGTAGAACGTGACGTATTATATGTGGGAACGGATGACGGTCGCGTTCACGTAACAAAAAATGGTGGCGAGGACTGGACTGATATCGCATCTGGGCTGAAAGGATTGCCACAAGGCAGCTGGATTGCACAAATCAAGGCCAGCAAAACAAAAAAAGGCCATGCATTACTTATTGCGAACGATTACCGCCGTTTCAACTATGAGCCTTACGCTTACCGAACTACTGATTATGGACAGAGTTGGACCAGAATCGTGGACGCTGCCGATGCAGAGAGCTACACCTTGAGCATTATCGAGCATCCAGAGCAGAACAATTTGATGTTCTTGGGAACTGACGACGGGCTTTACGTGAGCATTGACGCTGGTGATAACTGGACAAAGTACACAAACGGTTTCCCTACCGTGAGCGTCAAGGATCTTGTTATACACCCTAGGGAAGACGATTTGGTGATTGGAACTTTTGGCCGGGCGGCGTGGGTGCTGGACGATTTGGAACCTTTGAAACAAATGGCTGGAGATTATTCCGCTTTCGCGAAAGCGAAAAAAGAAAATGACTCAAGAAAAAAGAAAAAGAACCGCAGATCTAAAAAGGACTCAGACTCTGCTGAAAAAATGGAAACCGTAGCAGAGCAACCCATTTACCTTTTTGAGCCCCCCACAGCTTATTTTGCCCGATACCAGCAGCCTACGGGAAGCCGTTTTGGCGCTGATGCGATGTATCAAGGCGAGAATAGAGGGAGTAGAGGTAGGTTTAGATACTTCTTTGATCCAGATGCGTTCAAAGCAAAAGATGGCAAGATGATAGGATCTGACAATAATAGCGAAGAAGACAAGGAAGACGGGTCGCTGAGCGGAGCCGAAGCGAAGCCCGATTCACTTTTCCTTAAAATCTATGATGGCGATAAGCTCATCAGAACTATGAGCAGTAAAGTGCCAAAAGAAAAAGGGGTGCACTCGTGGGGATGGTACTTGAGAGAAAAAGGAGCAAAACGCCCGAGAAGAGGCGTAGATGAGAGCAAGAGAGAACCGACTGGAGTAAGCGTTTTGCCAGGAACATACAAAGCCGTTCTAGAATATGGAGACCTGACTAGTGAAACCATGATCAAGGTAGAGGAAGATTCACGCATCGATGAGTTTTCCATTGCCAATAGACGCGCCATGCGAGCAGAACAGAAAAAACTGGAAGCGCTCAATGAGGAGGTCTACGAACTGACTCAAGCTCTTGCAGAAGGCAAAAAAACTGCTGAACTTTTCAAGAAAATGATAAAAGATGCTGATGAAGAGAAATTCAACGCGCAAATCAAACGTACTGATAGTGTTCTCAAAGAACTGAAACTGGAGCAGAACAAATACTTCGGCACGCCAGATGATCGCCAGGGAATCACGCGCAATCCAGAAGTAACCGTTATGCAACGTATAGGTCTTGCCAGTTCCTACATAGGCAGCCGTCAGGGAGCGCAAACACCTACAGAAGGTCAACTCCTAGACCAGGCACAAGCTATGGCAAACAAAACTATGATGGAAACCAGAAAGTGGATAGAAGAGGTCTGGAAACCCTATGTCGCCGATATGAAAGCTCTTGAGGTGAGTTTGTGGGATTGATAGTAATTGTATTTATAAAACAAAAAAGGATCTCGAGAAGAGATCCTTTTTTATTTGAATCGGTTGGAGTTTATGAAATGTATTCAATCTCTAAAATCTCAAAAACCCGATTATTAGGCATCAGTTCTAAGGTTACTTTGTCGCCTACTTTTTTATTCGTCAGTAATTTTGCAATAGGAGAGATGAAGGATATTTTTCCCTTGGCGATATCAGCCTCGTCTACGCCTACAATTTGAAATTGTTGCACCGTTTTTTGATCACCAATTCTCATTTTCATGGTCGCACCAAATCGTACTTCGTCTTTGGGTTGTTTACTTAAATCAATGACTTGAGCAGATGTGATTCTCGTTTTGAGAAGAGCGAGTTTTGCATTGATAAAATTGGTTTGTATTCTTTTCTCTTTCTCATCTTTAATTTCTGAAGTATCGCGTTCCTTGATGAGTTCACCTTGTTCTCGGAGCAATTCGTTCATCCCGGTTTGGGTAACATAATTAGTAACACCTTCCGGCAGATCTGCTCTGGGTGGTACCATAGGAACTTCTTCCTGATCCTCTTCTTTTACAAAACCTCTGCTCATAACCATACCTTTCAAAGTAAGTTACAGCATCTGTCGAGATTTAAATCAAAAAGTTTTGTTGAAAGTGTTTTAGGTTATGTGCCTGAGCAATCTTATCGATGAGATAGTAGATAAATGTTCATATATCGGTTTCCTATGAATCTGAGTATACCGGATTCAAAATTATTGCCCTGTTACATTCTCAAACTTAGCGTACTCCACGATAAATGAACCTGGATACTGTCTCTCGATGCGTTCTTTAAAACGCTCGGCTTGCTGGCGTTGATCAAAATTCCCGATGATTAAAGTGTACACTTTTATGCCTTGTACCGTTTTCACCTGAGCAGTCATTTTGCTGCCGTAGCTTTTTTCAAGATTGTCAGCGAGTCGCATAAGGTTTGCTAGTTCTTGAAAGCTCCCTATTTGAACACCAAATCCAGCGGGATCTGCGCGGTTGATATCTATATCGTAGAATTCGGCTGGGGTTTGTTCATAGGTGTCGATATCATCCTCTTCTTGATAGTCACCTGTATCAGCTTCATTGTCAGCAACTGGAGTCTGTGAGTCTCCTACTACTTCAATGACGACATCAGTCACGCCTTGACCTAAAAAGTCTAACTTTTGCGCAATGGATTTAGAAACATCGATGATGCGCCCTCTTACAAAAGGTCCGCGGTCGTTTACCGTTACGATTTGGCTGCGGTTATTGGCAAGATTTGTCACTCTGAGTTTGGTGCCGAAGGGTAAAGTTCTATGAGCTGCAGTAGCCTTGTCATGTTTGTATTTTACACCGCTTGCGGTTCTGCGACCTTCAAATTTATCAGCGTAGAATGAAGCTTTACCGGTTTGGACTTGAGCAAAGCTTAAGATTGAAAAAATACCTGCAATAAGTAGCGTGAAAAATTTCTTTGACATGAATTTTATTTTGTGGTCAAATATAAGATGATCGTTCTTTTTCAAAGATTAAGGCTAGTTCAAATAAAAATGCCAGAACTGTTGCTCTGGCATAATTGTCTTAATAGAAAATCAATATTAATCCACCTTGGTAAGAATAATATCCGTGGGGATGTTATAGTCATCTGCCGTTCCTATGTGAAGCCCACGAGGTTTTTCAATCTTCCACGAGATTTGTTGAGGGCAGTTAGGACGACAAGAAATATTCATAGGCAATATTTCTAGTAATAATAAACCTTCAATCGATTTTCTATTTCGCCATCCTAATTGATAATCAATAGTATTGTCAATGACCCTGCCGGAAAACTTATTCCCAACTTTACCTCCCATTATTTTAGAACTCTCGATCATAATTTCATTGTTAAAAGGATTATCCCATTCAAAGTTCGATTTATAAATCAATGAGTCAATACCGTTGATTCTTGTAATCATCTTATAATCACCATACAAACGACCTACATCCTCTGAATTAGGATTATCATAAAGCGACACTTGAAATACTGAATTTCCCTCTAAATATTCCCAAGTTCCTGCAAAAGGATTTTGCGCTTTAATGCTTTGAGATGTTAGAATAATAGTAACAAATAGAATATAGCTTAATCTTTTTCTCATTTTCAACAAGGGTTTTTACGTGAAGGTTGCCCATTTACTAATTCAATTTCTCTAAATTTTTGAAAAGGAGGGTCACCAGGATTAGTTGGACTGGCGTCAAAGAGTTTTACACCAGCATCTGCCTCATCCGTCAACTCTAAAAACCTTTAACTCATAAACACCATGAAACGATAAAATCCATGTTTACCGAGAAACTACCTGTATTTAATCTACTTTAGTAAGTACAATATCCGTGGGGATGTTATAGTCATCTGCTGTTCCTATATAAAGTCCTCTAGGTTTCTCAATCTTCCACGAGATTCGTTGAGGGCAGTTAGGACAGGTTATATCGATAGATAAAAGTTCTAAAAATAGATTGCCAATAATCGCTTTTCTATTATCAATACCTAATTGATAGTCTATCGTATTGTCGGTGACCTGACCGGAAAACTTTGATTGATTACTATAAGATCTTCCAAAGATTTGCCAACCAACATCAGCCAAAAATTGATTATGTGGAGGTGTAAGTTCGTAGTTAGATTTATAAATCAAGGTTTCCACACCGTTAGATCGTTCAATTAAACGATAATCTCCAAGTAGGTGAATATCATCGTTATAATCAGGATCATCGTATAAGATAACCTGAAAAGCGTTAATTCCATCAACAAATTCCCATATTCCTTCAAAAGGGTTTTGAGCTATGCCAGAAGTTAAAAGGGTGAATATAGGAGTGGTGACGAGCCAAAATATATATTTTCTCATATTAGCATGGATTTTTTCGCGAGGGTTGTCCGTTTATAAGTTCGATTTCTCTAAAATCTTTAAAAGGAGGGTTATTAGGATTATTAGAACTGGCGTCAAATAGCATAACGCCAGCATCTCTCTCTTTTAAAACCTATAAAACCTCTAGCTCAAATCATCCTAAAAAACTTCTTTATGCTCAAAATCTCGAGAGAATACCGAGTTCAATCTACCTTGGTCAGAATAATATCTGTAGGAATATTGAATTCTCTTGGCTCTTCTGGATTTTTTAACCCACGCATATGGTAAACTTTCCATTCCGCAGTTATATTGCAGGGGTTGCACAAAACATCTTGGGATAATAATTTAATGACGACTTCTCCTGGTTTTGTATCTCTTTCTAAGGGTCCCAGTTGATAATTGTAAGTATTGTCCTCTATAAGGCCTGCATACGTAATTCCATCGTTAGTTGCTACGGAAAATGCATAACCGCAACTATCATTGTAAATGATAAAATCAAAATCCGATTCATATATGATCTGCTCGCTTGAGCCACTTATATCAATTCTGTAATAGTCACCATTCATAAATCTAGGATTTTCAATATCTTGATAAATTACGACTCTAAATACTTCGTTCAACGAAAATGAGTATTCCCAAGTTCCTATCAAATTATTGTTTTGACCAACAAGTACATTTGTACAAAAAAATAAGATGATAATAATAATTGCTCGGTGTACATTACAGTTGTTAATTTTTATTTTCAACATGGTTTTTGTCTTTTAGGTTGCCCATTTTTCAATTCCATTGGTCTTAAATGGGGGAAGGGGGGATCACCGTTATATGGTCCTGCATCAAATAACTGAATTTCAGCATTCATTTGATTCAAAACGTCTCAAACCTCTAACTTATAAACACCATGTAATGATAAAACCAATCTTTACCGAGTAATTTCCTGTATTTAATCTACCTTGGTAAGAATAATATCGGTTGGAATATTAAAATCTCGTGGCTCTTCAGGATTTTTCAACCCACGCATATGGTAAACTTTCCATTCTGCTCGCATATTACAAGGATTGCAAAGTAAATCCTGTGGTAAGATCTTAATTACTACTCTTCCTGGTTTGTAATTCCTTTCATCTATCCCTAATTGATAATTATAAGTATTATCAGTAATGAGACCTGAATAAAGTGTTCCATTATCAGTTGAAACCGAGAAAGCATTTCCAAAACCTATACCGTTGGCTGAATAATTGGATTCATAAATTATAGATTCAATTGTTCCTGAGGTATCTATTTTATAATAATCTCCGTCGTAGAATCCAGGATTATCAGGGCTCAAATTTATGACAACACGAAAAATTTCATTACTATTTATGGAGTATTCCCATGTGCCTTGAAGATTTGACGTTTGACCGACCATTGTGCTGGCAAAAAATAAATAAATCAATACTAGTAGAAATGAGTTTGATTTTATGTCAAAAAGAAATTTTGTAACTAACATGGTTTTTGTCTTTTGGGTTGTCCGTTTTTCAGTTCAATAGGTCTGAAATGAGCAAAAGGCGTATCGCCATTTTACGTCCATGCATCAAACAATTCAGTACTGGCTTAAGTTTAATTCAAAATTTGCTCTATTGCCGACTCAAATAATTCTCAAAAACATTGTAATCTAAAAAACTGTATATAAAATAACTGAATTCAATTCACCTTTGTTAAAATAATGTCCGTAGGAATATTAAATTCTCGAGGTTCTTCGGGATTTTTTAAGCCTCTCATGTGGTAAACTTTCCATTCTGCTTGAATATTACACGGATTACATAATATGTCAAGTGGTAGAATTTTTATAACGACTCGTCCTGGTTTTGTATCCCTTTCTAAGGGTCCCAGTTGATAATTATAAGTATTGTCTTTAATAAGACCTGAATACGTAATCCCATCATTAGTGGCAACGGAAAATGCATTACCGTAACTGTCATTGTAAATGACAAAATCAAAATCGGATTCATAAACAATCTGCTCGCTTGAGCCGCTTATGTCAACTCTGTAATAGTCACCATTCAAAAATCTTGGATTTTCAATATCTTGATAAATTACGACTCTAAATACTTCGTTCAACGAAAATGAGTATTCCCAAGTTCCTATCAAATTATTGTTTTGACCAACAAGTTTATTTGTACAAAAAAATAAGATGACAATAATAAATGCTCGGTGTACATTACAGCTGTTAATTTTTATTTTCAACATGGTTTTTGTCTTTTGGGTTGCCCATTTACTAGTTCAATCTCTCTAAAATCCTGAAAAGGTGGGTCGCCAGGATTAATAGGACTGGCATCAAAGAGTTTTACACCAGCATCTGCCTCATCCGTCAACTCTAAAAACCTTTAACTCATAAACACCATGAAACGATAAAATCCATGTTTACCGAGAAACTACCTGTATTTAATCTACTTTAGTAAGTACAATATCCGTGGGGATGTTATAGTCATCTGCTGTTCCTATATAAAGTCCTCTAGGTTTCTCAATCTTCCACGAGATTCGTTGAGGGCAGTTAGGACAGGTTATATCGATAGATAAAAGTTCTAGTAGTAATAGACCTTCAATTGATTTTCTATTTCGCCATCCTAATTGATAATCAATAGTATTGTCAATGACCCTGC
>CAZVYO010000006.1:0-207918 GCA_964631155.1 uncultured Flavobacteriaceae bacterium | reverse complement strand
CTTAGCTCAGTTGGTTAGAGCATCTGACTGTTAATCAGAGGGTCCTTGGTTCGAGCCCAAGAGGGGGAGCAAATAAGAAAAAAGACTTCGTGCAAACGAGGTCTTTTTTTTGTTTTGACGTTTTATTGAGATATTGATCTCATCATTTTAAATCTAAAATAAAAACACTTCTTTTCTATGCCATTCTAAAGCTTCTAAAGAAGGAAGATAGTTGTCGTTGGCGGGAAGTTCTATTCTCTTACCTTCTAAAGAAAGTAGTGATTCTGAAGATGATCTTTTGCTTACCGAAGGTGAAATTCTGACAACATAATCCTGATTAATAGTAAGTAGCCCTCTATCAAAAGCTCTATGTATGTTAGGGCTTAATGAAATTCCATTTTGAATCGTATCATCCTGGCTTATACTAAATGGAATGATATGGCAAGCGTCAACCATTTGTACATTGTGGTTTGAACTAACGAAAAATCCAGTCACACAACATGTATAATTATAAATTTTAGGTACTGTTTTTTTGAATATATCACCTCTAACAAATATTTCCTCTTCAAAATTTTCTTTTTCAAGCTGTTCGCTTAATTTTTTCAACTTTGTTTGGTAGTTTGGTGCGGTTTCATTGAGAATATCATTTTCAATTTCATCCTCACCGTCAATTTCGTAGTTTATATCAAAATCAGTTCCTGAGAAATATTCATTTATGATGAAATGCTCAATGATTTTCCTTGCATCTTCGACCTGCAAAAGTTCATACAATTCCCTATCAATTTCTGCAAAAGAAATTAACTCTATCAATTTGTTAATGCTTTTAATGCTTTTGTATTGATTCAATTTTGAAGTCATACCAGTTTTCGGTGCGAGCCTGTAAAAAGGCTCACTTCTTAAATGAAAAAATGGTAATGAGAAATTATCGATATGCCCAGAATGTACGAGTTGTTTGAATAATGATTTAAACATTAGAACAAGATCGCTACTTATCTCAATTCTATTACTATTTATTTTTCTTTGGTTGATTAATTCGATAATAGAAAGCAGAAGTATAGGTTTATGAGGTGCTTTCCCTAAACCCTTATTGTGACCCCTTTTTAAACTTTTGAAAAGCTTTAAATACCTAGTGATTGAACCTTCCACTTTTTAAAGGTAGTTTAATTATTCAAAATTGTACTTAACAAATTATAATCGAAACCCACCACAAACAAAAAAGCCTCTCCTTATCAGGAAAAGCTTCTCACAAAGTGTCTCGTCGACACCTTCAAATCCTCAATTGTTTTAGAGGACACACAACTTGAATTATATTCCTTTAAAAAGGAATTGCGGTCTGGACGGGACTCGAACCCGCGACCCCCTGCGTGACAGGCAGGTATTCTAACCAGCTGAACTACCAGACCGTGCTACTATTTTAAGGACTTTACTAGCATGTCCTGCTTTGTTAAACAAAGCGCGCTACTACATTTCTGTCTTAGCGGATGCAAATATACCTTTGTTCTTCAAACTAACAAGCGCATAATCCATTTTTTTTGAAATTAACATTTGATCGCGATTCATTACAACAATTTCTTAGAGCTTCAAGACCTTAATACCTAATTAATACAGGAGTCTCGGGAGTAGCTTAGATTTGCTGTATGATAAAACTCATCGCTACAGACATAGACGGTACGCTGCTGGATCAGCATCGCTCTATTTCAGATCAGACCGCGGCTACCTTCAAAAAAATAGACCAGCCTAAAATCTTGATATCGGCGCGCATGCCGCAAGCCATGTACTACCTTCAAGAAATGCTTGAGATCACGGGTACACCCATCATTTGTTATAACGGTGCACTGGTTCTGGATAGGGATGACGTGTTATACAATCTACACATTCCTTTTGAGCAGATTGAGATTCTTGCAACTACTGCTCTGGAGCACGATCTACACATCAGTCTGTATCGTAAGGACGAGTGGTTTGTGACTGCCATGGATCAATGGGCGCAGCGAGAGGTGAATAACACCCGGGTGCAGCCCACGGTGCAAGATCTACAGCAGACTTTGGACTACTTTGAAAACTCGATGGATCAAGGCGGTGCTCACAAAGTGATGTTTATGGGCGATAAGGTGGCTATGGATTCCGCTTTCGCGAAAGCGGAACAACAATTAGGCAATCAAGTACATTTATACCGCTCAAAAGACACCTATACCGAGATCACTCCTGCTGGCACCTCAAAGAAAAAAGCGCTGGAATTGCTGTTAAAAGAACGGTTTCAAGAAGTGGGAATGGAGCATGTAGCCGCCTTTGGCGATAATTATAACGACACAGAAATGTTACAGGCAGTAGGTTATGGAGTGGCTGTAGAAAATGGGCGAGATGAAGTTAAACAAGCCGCGCGGTACATTACTGATCATCATAAAAAAGATGGAGTTGCCCTCTGGCTTCAAAAGAACCTATAAAAAAAAGCGGCTCTAAGGCCGCTTTAATTTTTTTCATTAAGGTTACTCAACCTTGATAAAATCAGAATCGTTCAGTCCGGTAACCTGCATCACACTATTGTAGTCAGAGACATCAAGATTTGGATTATTGAGGAAGTCAACAGGTAGAATGACCACTCTGAAAGTTTGGTTATCAAGATCTGCTGGACCTAACAAATTGAAATCAGTAGAGGCCGGGCCGTCTAGAAAAACCCTAACATCTAGATTAGTAGCATCATAATTATATTGGTACTCACCAAAATCACTATACAACGTTTGTGGGAGTAATCTCCAAACATCGAGTGGATTTCCTTGATTATCAGTAGTCTGGTCAAATAAGATATAAACTAGAGTCATATCATTAACGCCTACTTCATTAATATCTACAAAATCATCATAGAAAATAAAATTTTCATAGTCTGGTGCACTAAAGTTGAGAGTCTGCTCAAATGAAAGTGGTAGTAGATTAAGCCCATCCCGACCATCTAAACCATTTAGACCTGGAGGACCCTGATCACCTTCACAAGAAATTAAAACGGTTGCGCTGAGCAATAATAGAAGTAACTTTTTCATAGTAAATTGATTTATGCTTTGATGGTTTCAATAAGCATGCCTAAATTTAAAACATGAGAAAGTTCACCATCCTTATAGTTTTGTTACATTTTATAACCCAAGCCCAAATTGCCGAGGGCGACAGCCTCATGACGGTAGGAAATTTTCAGGCAGCGATGTGGTCGTATAAACAAGCACCAGAAGAGGCTTCTACTTTTTTTAAAATAGCAAGAGCTTCTGCAGCCATGGGAAATACAGATGATGCCATCAATAGCTACATGGACGGTATGGCGCTGGACAGCACAGATGTAAGAGCACGTTTTGAAGTAGGTAAATTGTTGCTGGGAACAAACGACTGGACCAGTGCACTAGGTATTTTTAATGCTTTGGGAGAAGAGTTTCCAGCAAATGCAACCTATCACTACTACATTGGGAAGACCTATCAAGATTTGAAACAAAGCGGTCTAGCGATCGATTCTTTTGGGAAAGCGCTTAAATTAAATGAAGATTACCGTGCTGCTTTGATCGAGTACCTCGTAGAGAACATAAAAGTAAGGAATCAAATCGCTGCTAGTGTTTTGGCTCAAAAATACCTTCAGGATCACCCTAATGATATAAAAGTAAACAGCCTCTACGCCCAGGCTTTAATAAATTCAAAGTATTACACAACAGCTATCGAGGTTTTTGAAAAACTATTTGAGCTAGGAAGTGACACAGAGTACAACCGTAAGAGTCTGTCTTACGCTTACTTTGCCGCCAATGAACATGAGAAGTCCAATGAAAATTACGAGAGATTTCTGCAAGATTACGATGATAAGGATCCTCAGGTATATTTCATGATGTCAAAAAATTATCTGGCGCTGAACGAGTTAGAGTCGGCGCAAGATTATATCGAGAGATCCATTGTTTTCAAAACTCCTAATCTGGCTCAGGAGTACCTGCAATTGAGTTCGGTTTATGCAAACAAGAAAGATTTAAAAAATGCGCTGGCTGCCCTGCGCAAAGCTTCAGAGGAGGCTCCCAGCAATGATGATATTGCTTACCAGCTCGTTATAGGTGCAGATCGCTATTATGCCGACAAGAAAACGAAATTGAGCTACTACGAGAATTTCATAAAGAATTTTCCAGATAGCGACTATAAAGAGATCGCAAAAGAGCGTGCAGTTGACCTGAAGAAAGATATCTTTATGGATGGCGGCGACATAGTAAGCGACGACAACTAGTGTTGTCTATCTGATTGCCTGCAGTACTGTTTACTGATTCTATTACCATAAATTAGCAGCGTGGTTAAGTATCTTGTTTACATAGCTTTTCTAAGTTTAGTGGTGGGCTGCAAGTCTGATAAAGAAATCGAGCAGGCTGCCCAGCAACAAGCTGATCAAGATTTCAGCCAGATCGATCTCAATCGCATCAACAGATACCCGCTTTTTGAGAATTGTGACGAGATGGAATCCACACCTGATTGCTTTTATCGTGAATTACATAAGCTTGTAGCCCTTCGATTGAAAGATGAAATCTATGATTTCAAATTTGCGAGCAGGGATAGCATTGTTGCTTCCATTACCGTAACCGCTACTGGCCAGTTGAAATACGACAGTTTAGTTAATACATCTAAGAATCGAGATTATAAGGAGCTGGATAGCATGTTAAGGGAAAAACTTTATCCGCTGTGTAAGATTGAACCGGCCATTCTTCAAGATGTTCCTGTATCGACCTCTTACTTACTTCCTATTACAATCAGTCCGGCACCTCAAGCTGATTGATTCTACGGTTGCTCCATTCAGGTTTAGATAAACTTGCGATAGCCACACAAATCACCATCACAGGATAGACAAAAATCTGCAACAGTAAAAATCTCGTCCACCCAAATTGTTGAAAAAACTGATGACCTATGAAAAGAACCAATACATCAGTCGATATTTTTATGATAAAAAGTCCAACTAATAGTGGAAAGGTGATGAGGTCAAACAGAAAGAGTAATGGGGCAATCAAAAACAATAAACTCATTACCAATACCTGAAATCCTACCGCCTTATTGAGCAAACTAGAGGTTTCTGAGCCTTTTTGAGCCCACCGCGCCCTTTGTGCAATCGTTTTTCTCCATGAGCGCTTTGGGAACGTTGAAACGGCGGCAGCGGCAGTTTTTAAATAATGACAATGCTCAGAATTGAGTTGCCAGAGTTTTTCGAGTAAAAACACATCATCTCCACTAGAGATATGGGTATTGCCCTCAAAGCCCTTGACCTCGTAGAAAGCATCTTTTTTAAAGGACATGTTTGCGCCATTTGCCATAAATGGCCGCTTGATTTGAAACGCTCCCATGGTCATGACCTGTAGGGCGACCGTCTCGTGCGATTGCAACGTGGTTAAAAAACTTGAATCATGCTCCATCGTTATGGGACCGCTTATAAAAAGGGTTTTTGAGAATTGCAGGTAATGGTGGTGGTACCCTAGAAGCCATTTTTCTGGTACGATACAATCAGCGTCTGTTGTGATGATATAATCATGTTTTGTAACGGCAATAGCTTGGGTTATTCCATCTTTTTTGGCACTTGCTGAGAGCGGTTTGCGGTCAAAGATTTGAATATTGATTCTAGGATTTTGATATCGGAATTTTTGTAGGATTTCGAGACTGGTATCAGTAGAATCATCGTTTACGAATAAAAATTCAAGTTTTTCAAAATCGTAATTCAATTTAGAAATGGAATCAAGAAGCATAGGCAAATGCTGAGCTTCGTTTCTAAAGTTGATAATTATGGAAAAGGCGGTTAGGTCAGCATCATGCTCATCAACAATGATTTTTGGCATTGTGTGAGCCTCCAGCGCCAGTCCCAGCAAAAGAAACAAATAAATGATCGGTATGACGATGATCCATTCCATTAAGCTGTTTTTAAGTTCACCATGCTTTTGAAAGGCAGTAGTGTGCAGCCCAGGATGGTCGGGAAAACTGTGTTGGTAACCCAGATCAGCGTGGTCGCGAGCAGCACGATTTCCATCTCACCGGGAAAAATAGTCATGACTGCAAGGATACGCACCGGCAAGTCTAGAAGCTGGATCAACGGGATCAAAGAAATCGACAAGTACCAGACGGAGATACAACTCAAGACCATTAGAATACTCTGATCATAATTCAATACGCTCAACACAATGAACCAATTGCTGGAAAAAATAAGATATCTCAATACAGAAAAGACAAGCGTCTTGAGCCATAAATCACTACTTACAGCGTTCAATCCCACTTTTTTTCTGATCCAGGAGTAGGCAACATAAATCAATAAACCTATCGATATCATTAGACCCACATATTTCCAAGTGTCGTCTATAAGCTCTCGCTCGTATACAAAAAGACCTATGATTCCTATAATTACGGTAACCATCATTTGGCAGAAGTTGCCCATAAATACACGCTGTGTCACTTGCTTTCGCAGACTTTTTGGAAAGTAAAGGGCCTTAGCCACAAATTCACCGCTGCGCAAAGGTGTGATAAAGCTTGCTGCTTGAGAGGTGAGGTTCTGTAGTACGCTTTCGCGAAAGCGCAACCTATAAAAATCACCTACCAGAAATTGCCACTTCATGCTTTCTACTAACCAACTCGCTAAACTCATGCACATCAGTAGCGGAAGGATAAACCATGGAAGAGACGCCAGCTCTTCAAAAATGCGATGCCAATTGTATTCTGAGTCCTGAAACTTGAAGACCAAAACTGCGGTACAGCCAGCAAAAACCAGTATTTTGAGCAGCAGCGGCAGATATTGTTTAGATTTGTTCAGCACGGGCGGAAAATTACGCATTTGAAAACAGAAAAAATTATTTTGGGGATTGATCCCGGTACGGCGATCATGGGTTTTGGAATTATTAAAGTCATGGGAAACCAGATGTCGTTTGTGCAAATGAACGAGCTGGACCTGAGAAAGGTTAAAGACACTTACGTGAAGCTGCGTCGCATTTTTGAACGTACCCTGGAACTCATCGACACGCACCATCCTGATGAGATTGCGCTGGAGGCCCCATTTTTCGGTAAAAACGTGCAGTCCATGCTTAAACTTGGTCGTGCGCAGGGCGTTGCCATGGCAGCAGGACTTTCCAGAGATATTCCCGTAACGGAATATGCACCCAGAAAGATCAAACAATCCATCACGGGTAAGGGAACCGCAAGCAAGGAGCAAGTGGCAAAAATGTTGCAGAGTCTTTTACAAATTAAAGAATTGCCTAAAAACCTTGACATGACCGACGGTCTCGCCGCCGCAGTTTGCCATTTTTACAACAGCGGTAGAATCGAAGTGGGTAAAAGCTATTCGGGCTGGTCTGCTTTTGTGAAACACAATGAAAAACGCATCGTGAAATGATAAATGGCTTTTCGTCAAAATACGTACTTCTAATGATGACATTTTCTATATGGAGCGGCCTGAAAGCACAAGAAGATACCATTCCAGAACTTCTAGAAAAGTATAATGATAAGACCGTAGAATATATAACTGCTGACTCACTTCAAGAACAATATGATCAATTTATAGTTCTCGATACGCGTACCAAAAAAGAATATGAAGTCAGCCATTTGCCGAGCGCGATCTGGGTAGGGCAGCGATTGAGAAAAAACCGTCTGCCTCAAATGAAACCTGATCAAAAAGTGGTTGTGTATTGTACGGTAGGCGTGCGCTCAGAAGATTTTGGTGAGCAGTTGTTGAACGAGGGCTATAAAAACGTATTCAATCTGTACGGCAGTATTTTTTACTGGAAAGACGCTGGGTACGAGGTAGTTGATATGGATGGAAAAGCAACCGAAAAAGTACACACCTTCTCTAAAAAGTGGAGTCAGTATTTGAAAACTGGGGAGAAAGTGTTTTAGTGTTAGTAGGCAGTTGCGATCGCAGTAAGCAGTAGCAGTTTGCAGTCGTGGTGCGAGCCCTGAGGCACTCGAAGGGCGATTTAATGTAGTAGATTCAGTAGCATTGAGTAATTGCAGTAAGCAGTTAAGGAGAAATGTGCGTGCCCTAAGGGATTCCCTTGAGCGGAGTCGAAAGGCACTCTTAGGGCGGTCTCAATTAGTAATTGACACTATTTTTCATAAGTGAAACTTCAAAAGAGTTTTATAGATAATCTAGCAATGCTTACATTTGCCGTCCGAATAAATCGGGATGTGGCTCTTCGACATTTCGACTGAGCTCAGCGCCAGCAAGCTCAAGGTAAACTGCACCTCATGTAGTTTATAGAGTTCAAGAGAAACCACGATTGAACTAGTTTTTAGTTCTATAAATAAATATCGGGATGTGGCCCTTCGACACTTCGACTGAGCTCAGCGCGAGCAAGCTCAGGGTAAACTGCACCACATGTAGTTTATAGAGTTTAAGAAAAACCATGATAGAGCTAGTTTTAGTTCTTTAAATAAATATCGGGATGTGGCGCAGTTCGGTTAGCGCGCACGGCTGGGGGTCGTGAGGTCGCAGGTTCGAATCCTGTCTTCCCGACAAGTGAATGCCTGAGAACGTAAGTTCTCGGGCATTTTTTTTGAGTTGCGTTGTCAAGCGCAGCTTGAACATAAGCAAGTCAAAAAAAATGAACTAGCTGAGCGCAGCGATTCAGGCATTCATTTGCAACAGATGCGAGGTAAAGGTGTCATGAATATATCCTGTTCTCTCTTTGAATAGATATCTGATTGCGAAAGATATCGTGCATCAGTTTTCCCAATCGCAGCTGTAACGCTTTATTGGACTGCGGATCTTAAAAATCAGCAGTTTTAACATTGGCAGTTTCATACTGTTAATGCCTCGTACAGCTTGATTATTTTTACTGTTTCATATTAAAGCTGATTAATGTCCATGCAAGATTCTAAACTTCAGAGTGTTTTTAAGATAAAGGGAAAGCTTCAAAACTACAAATGGGGTGGTCACAGCTTTATCCCAGAACTTTTAGGTGATAATCCAAGCGAGCAACCCGTCGCAGAATATTGGCTGGGTGCTCACCCTAATGCAACTTCCATCATTGAGGAAACTGGAAAATCGCTAGTGGAATTAATTAACGACCGGCCAGAACAGGTTTTGGGTGAAAAGGTATACGAACAATTTGGTCGTCTTCCTTATTTGTTCAAGGTGCTGGATGTTAAGGACATGCTGTCGATTCAAGTGCATCCTTCAAAGTCTGAGGCTGAAAAAGGTTTTGCGCGAGAAGACGAACTAGGAATCCCCAGAGACGCAGCTCATCGCAATTACAAGGACGACAACCACAAGCCTGAAATCATGGTCGCCCTGAGTGATTTCTGGCTATTACACGGTTTTAAATCCAGCGATAAAATTCTCAACACGCTTAAGAACACAAAGGAGCTCAACCATCTGGTAGAGGTCTTTGAAAAAGAAGGTCTCAAAGCACTTTATAGTCAGATCATGCAAGAGAACGATGAGCAAACTTCAAAAATACTTCAGCCGCTTATTGATCGATTGAAACCCGATTATGACGAGGGCAATTTCCAGAAATCCCAACCAGAATACTGGGCAGTAAAGGCTTATGAAACTTTTTGTGTAGGCACTTCGGCTCCCTTCGACTCCGCTCAGGGACCACCGCTCAATGACCAATTAAAATTAGATAAGGGAATCTACTCTATTTTCCTATTCAACATCGTTCAGGTCAAAAAAGGAGAAGCCATTTTTCAGGACGCCGGTATCCCACACGCCTATCTGGAGGGTCAAAATATGGAGCTCATGGCAAATTCGGATAACGTGCTACGTGCTGGACTCACACCTAAATATGTGGATGTACCAGAGTTGCTCCAGCAGGTCAAATTTGAAGAAACCGAACCCAACATTCTATCTGGTGATGCAGCAGGAACTGGCGAGGAGGTGGTCTACAAAAGCCCAGCACCTGATTTTCAATTGAGCAAGATTGAGCTGAAAGCAGGTCAAGAACTTAACTTGTCTTCACACACGCTGGATATTTTAATTGTTTTGAATGGTCTGGTTCAAATCGGTGACGGTTCTGATGCCTACTTTACAGTTGCAGAGGGAGAAGCTTTTGCGATTACTGCAAGTAGAAGTGTTGAAGTCAAAGCACAAGAGCAAACGGTACTCTACAGGGCAAGTTGTCCGCGGTAGTCAGATAGATTCCGCTTTCGCGAAAGCGGTAACTCTTTACCTAAATCCAGCAAACGGAAATCATGTTACCATCTCAGGCCTATCCGTACAAGAGTCCACTTCCATTGATATATTTAATCTAGTCGGACAGAAAGTGTTTTCGACCATTCAGCAAAGTGTGAACGGCACTATAGATGTATCTGTTGATCAACTTCCATTAAGTACTTATTTTGTGAGGGTTGCCCAGTCTGGCTCTAGTGCCACTTTGAAAATGATTAAAGGATAAATTTGAATTAAAATTTAGAAGAGGCGGTCTGTAAAGTAAAGACGGCCTCTTTTCATAATCTTTTTAAACCTAACGCTCGCAATTTGTGAATAGAGCGAGAAGGAGAAGAGTATTGAAATCAGAAAAGGTTGCCACCTGAAAGTCGCAATCAATTTAACGGTGGTACAAAAGACAACCATCTACAATCTGCTCAATACGTATCTTTACCGCCATGCAAATTCCCAAAGGAAAGAAAGTATATTTCTCTAGCGACAACCACCTGGGCGCACCTACCCAAGAATTGAGCAAGCCTCGCGAACAGAAATTTTTACGCTGGCTGGACAAAGTCAAAGAAGATGCCGCGGCAATTTTTTTGCTGGGAGATCTTTTTGACTTTTGGTTTGAGTATAAAACGGTAGTGCCTAAACACCAGGTACGCGTGATGGGAAAACTTGCCGAGATTGCCGATAGCGGCATCCCGATTTACTTTTTTGTAGGGAATCACGACCTGTGGATGTTCGGTTACTTCGAGGAAGAGCTCGGGATACCCGTGTATCACAAGCCACAGGTTTTTGAGTTCAACGGCAAAAAGTTTCTCATAGGTCATGGCGATGGATTAGGCCCTGGCGACAAGGGCTACAAACGCATGAAAAAGGTTTTTACCAATCCATTTTTTCAATGGTGTTTCAGGTGGCTACATCCCGATATAGGGACGCGCATCGCCCGCTATATGTCAGTTAAAAACAAATTGATCAGCGGTGAGGAAGATGCCAAGTTTTTGGGTGAGGAAAACGAGTGGTTAGCGCAGTATGCCAAGAAAAAACTAGAAAGCACGCATTATGATTATTTCATTTTTGGACACAGGCATCTGCCCATGCAAATCCCTTTAGGAGAGAAGAGCACCTATTACAACTTAGGCGACTGGATCGTGCATTATACCTATGGTGTTTTTGACACAAACGGATTCCAATTACTCACTTTCGAAGATGGAGAGAAAGCACTTTAAGCTTTCTTGATTATGAGTTCAAAGGTGGTTCCCAAGTTTTTCTTGCTTTCCATCACCCGTATTTTACCATTGTGGTAGTCATCGATGATGCGTTTTGCCAAAGATAATCCCAGTCCCCAACCACGTTTTTTTGTGGTGAATCCTGGTCTGAAAATTTCTTTCCACAATTTTTTGGGAATTCCCTTGCCTGTATCTGAAATACGCAGATAGACATTGTGAACATCGGCTTTCAAGAAAACGTTTATCTGTCCTTTTCCCTTCATGGCGTCGATACCATTTTTGATAAGGTTCTCAATCACCCAAGCATATAATTGCGGGTTGAGATGCACCTCGATGGGCTGATCGGGAACATCTATATTGAACTCGACCATTTTAGAACTACGACTGGAGATATAATCCGTCGACTCAAGGGTTTGAGCAACAATATCAGTTTTAATCAAATCAGGAGTCGACCCTATTTTACTGAACCGATCGGTTATGGTTTGGAGACGTTTGATGTCTTTTTCCATTTCATCCACATAGGTGGGATCTACATCGCTATCCCTTAAGATCACCGTCCAGCCCACGAGAGAAGACAAAGGTGTGCCTATTTGATGCGCACTTTCCTTAGCCATTCCAGCCCAGAGTTTATTCTGCTCAGATGATTTTGTGGAACGGTAAAAGAAGTAAATTACCGCACCAAAAAGAAACAAAATCAGCACCAGCGCCAGCGGATAGTACTTCAACTTAGTGATCAAAGAACTATTGCCGTGGTACGTGGTCGTAAAAACCTCTCCGTCGAGTGAGAATTCAATGGGTTCATTTTCTGATGCGAATTCTTTGATCAATGCTTCCATTCTCAAAGAGTCAGATTCTATGTGCTTTGGGATGTTGCGAGTTTCTATTTCCCCTTCATTGTTGACAAGAATAATGGGAACATTGGTTGTGTTTTCAAGAACTTTCAAAGGAAGGTCTCCTAAATTTTGGTCCTCATCGATGCTACTATTGATAATGTCTTTTTGCGCAACGACAAACTCCTCCACATTCTTCCGTTCCGTCTCTTTGAGTTTATTGAAGAAAATGTAAGTGTTCCAAAGTATGAGCGTGGTGATGGCCAGCCCACCCAGTATGATCGCCCAGCGCCACAAATTCTTGTTGTCTGCAAATTTCATGAAGTCTCTAGCTGATTCTTTTACGGTAAACGCATCGATTCACCATTTAGTTCCTTTTCACGATCAAGAAGAAATCCTCATCGGTGTTGAGATAGCCCTGATCATACACAAAATGGTAATGCGTACCTTTTTTGGTCGTGTAGATGCTGGTAAAAAAGTTGAAGTCAAAACCCTTGGAAAGTAATGAGTTACGGGTTGTTTTGGTTTTATCAGTAGGGTTGATCTCGCAAAGTATGCGGTAATTTTTGCGCAATCGATTATTTATGTTGCGCATTAATGCGCTGCTATCCCTGTTCAAACGGTTGTTAGCCACGTTGCGGCAGTAGTCGCTACAAAAACGTTTATCAGATCTCCCCATTACAGGATCACCACATTCTGGACAGTTTTTTGCACTAGCCATATTTAGCATATATCAACCCCTAAATATACAAACATTTGTAAATGATCGTTTTAGGTGTTAACGCTATTTACGCTTTCGCGAAAAAAAGGCATGCATAAGCTCTGCACATTCATCTGGTAATATTCCTGAGACGACCCTGGTCTTAGGGTGCAGTTGCGTACCCATTTTGCGATAGCCACGATGCTCATCAGCTGCTCCAAAAACCAGCTGGGAAACCTGTGACCAGTACAAAGCTCCTGCGCACATTTGGCAAGGTTCCAGGGTCACGTAGAGCGTGCAGTCTTTTAGATATTTACCTCCCAATGCGCTGGCAGCGGCGGTGATGGATTGCATCTCGGCATGAGCGGTAACATCGGTTAAAGTTTCCGTGAGGTTATGACCTTTTGCAATGATTCTATTATTCATCACAACGATAGCACCCACGGGAATTTCATCCCTGTCCAGCGCCCGTTCAGCTTCTACAAGAGCGCGTTTCATAAAATACTCGTGATCCAGTTGCATAGAGCTACAAAAATAGAACTCTCTAAGCAATCAGGACATTTTAGAAAAAGCTTGAGAAAGCTAATGAATGCGGCTATCGTACCTTTGAATATGGCTTACCCATTACTGGATCGTATCAATACTCCCGAAGACTTGAGACGCTTTCGCGAAAGCGAACTCAAACAACTCGCACCTGAACTGCGCAGGTTTATCATCGATATTGTTTCAGAGAAAGAAGGACATCTGGGCGCCAGTCTGGGCGTAGTGGAACTCACGATTGCGTTACATTATGTTTTCCAGACTCCGGAAGATTTACTGGTTTGGGATGTGGGTCATCAAGCTTACGGTCACAAAATTTTAACGGGAAGAAAGAACGTTTTTCATACCAATCGTGACTTGGGCGGAATCAGCGGTTTCCCGAAACGCAGCGAGAGTGCATTTGATACCTTTGGTGTGGGACACAGCTCCACTTCCATAAGTGCGGCGCTGGGAATGGCGATGGCAACCGGTCTCAAAAATGAAGATCGCAAACACATCGCCGTGATAGGAGATGCAAGCATTGCCAGCGGTATGGCTTTTGAAGCTTTGAATCATGCTGGTGTGAGCAACGCAGACCTGCTGGTGATCCTTAACGACAATGCCATAGGAATCGACCCAAGCGTGGGAGCGTTGAAACAATATCTGACCCGAACCAAATCAGGCAAGGAAACCGGTCAGGAAAATCTTTTTGAAGCACTCAACTTTGACTATTACGGCCCGATTGATGGCCATGATCTTGATGCATTGCTCAAAGAATTAAATCGCCAGAAAAACTTGAGCGGACCACGATTGCTTCACGTGAGAACGACCAAGGGTAAAGGTTTAAGACAGGCTGAGCGCGATCAAGTAAAGTACCACGCGCCTGGTCGTTTTGATAAAATTACAGGTGAGCTGCCTCCCAAGGATGGCGAACAGGGTCCACAAAAATATCAAGAAGTTTTTGGAGAAACAATTTTAGAGTTAGCTGAGGTCAATGAAAAAATCGTGGGTATTACCCCTGCGATGCCTACGGGTAGTTCCTTGAAAATCATGATGGATGCCATGCCTGATCGCGCTTTTGATGTGGGTATCGCTGAGCAACATGCGGTCACGCTAGCCGCTGGCCTGGCAACACAAGGTCTTGTGCCATTTTGTACCATTTACTCCACTTTTTTGCAGCGAGCCTATGATCAAGTCATTCATGATGTGGCTCTACAAAAATTGCCGGTCATTTTTTGTTTAGATCGAGCTGGTTTAGTAGGGCAAGATGGAGCCACGCATCATGGGGTTTTTGATTTGGCTTATCTTAATCTAATTCCTGATTTGATCATTGCCGCACCTATGGATGCCGTTGAGTTGCGCAATTTGATGTTTACGGCTTCGCAGGGTCTTGATCTACCTATCGCCATGCGATACCCACGAGGTCGATGTAATACATTGGATTGGAAAAAGCCTTTTCAATCTATTCCTATCGGGAAATCAAGATCATTATTAGGAGGCACAGAGATCGCTATAATTTCATTAGGAACCATTGGTTTAATGGTTCAGGAACTCATTGAATCTGAAAAGCTGAATGTAACTCATCTGGACGCCCGATTTCTCAAGCCGCTTGATGTGAAAGCTATTGAAAAAATCTTATCAAATCACCTTCATGTGATTACCATTGAGGATGGAAGTGAAATAGGAGGACTGGGCGATGCAATCCTGAGCTTAGCTACCCAACTTTGCTATAGAGGATCTATACATAAAATGGGAATTCCTGATCAGTTCATCGAGCATGGCCCTACTGCAGACCTGCATAAGATCGCAGGTATTGATCAAGAATCCCTATTTGAAAAGATTAAATCTTTAAGCTAATTAGCGCACGGTAAATTTTACGGAGCGATCCACTCCGTTACCCAGTAAATGCAAGATATAATAACCGCTTTTAAGGTTTTGAACCTGTAGTTCTGTGCTGGAATCGTCTATGGAAGATTCAAAGAGCTTCGCACCAGATAAATTAAATATGCGAGCTTCAAGCGGCTGATTCAAATCTTGTTCTACAGTTATTCTTCCATTTTCTACTAGAGTAGGGTAAACATTGATCCGATCGTTTAAATTTTCTTCGTCAAGGCTCAAAGTGTCAAAGGTTCCCGTAAACATACCTCTACCGTGGGTAGTTGCAAGAATCGTATTATCTGAGGCTTTTAAATCTAAATCTAGAACCTTGACATTTGTCATACCGTTGATTTGCGGAACCCAGTTAGGATTAGCAGCGTCAAAATTCCCTGTTGCGTAGATACCCATTTCAGTTCCGATCATCACTTCATTAGGCAAAAGAGGGTTTTTCAAGATACTCTTCACGGGAAGGTCTGGAAGGTTTCCTTCTTTGCCTACCCAAGTAGTTCCTCCATCTTGCGTGTACCAGATATTTTGAACGCCATAATTGTGCATGGTAACGAAAATTTCTTGTTCCGTATCGCCGAACTCAATGTCTGAAACCGAACCTAGGAAATCGATCCCTGATATGCTCGTCCAGTTAGGAGTTGCTGTATTTGCGTTATTAATCCTTATGAGTCTTGAGGTCTCCGTTCCCACATATAGGGTTGTATTTGCGCCCGTGGAAAAAGGAGAGGCTTTCATGGCAGTAGGTCGTGATCCATTGATCAAGCTGTTAGTAAGCAAATTACAGTTAGAGCTATTAGGAAGCAACTCACAAGCTTCAATCGCATTTTGTGAACCATTCAACCGTGAATTAGAGAAAAAATAATCATTATTCATGTCCAATTCTGCAACGTTGATAAAATCACCGTCTGAATTGTCACCACAATTACCCGCTCCGTTGATACAATATCTGAAATTGTAGCCTGGGTAGGTGTATCTCTGGTGATTGTTGAATTGAAAGGTAAGTATGACATAGCCGTCATCGCTATCTATAGCTGTGTGTCCACCATCTCCTCCTTGAACGGCTGCAAAACTATTCTCGCCTGGAGTAGGTATAATTACAGCCTGAGTTCCGTTATCTTGAGAGCCGCCTACAAGTCCTGAAGCATTAGTACTCTGAGCAATCGATCCGTAATAGAATTGAGTGACATTATAGCCGTTATTCCTGTTGTTGATTACGGTTGGATTATTTTGGGCATTAGCTAGATTTTGAGCCCATGATACTCCACCGTCACTACCTATTACTGCTTGATTGGTATTTGTAGGGTGGAACGTAAGCGCATGAATATCTGCATGTATAAATGGCACGTTGAGCGTATTCAAATTTGCATTTTCAGACCATTTAGAAATCTGCGTCCAAGAATTCCCTCCATTTGTAGAACGGAACAAGTCTATTCCTCCAGCATACACTATTTGATCGTCAGTAGGATCTACTTCCACAACGAGGTCATAAAAGGCTTGTCCTCTGGTAAAATCATTTGCGGGTATCCCCAAGTCAGCATCATTAGGTTCTGTGATTCTAGGTAGGGAGCCAAATTTATCCGTTGTACGATATACATCACCTTGTGAACCTGGAGCTTGAGTCAGTACATAAAAGAGATCTGCGTTAGTAGTCGATGCACCTATTTCAACTCTACTGGCAGCGCCTACAATGCGTTCCAGCGACCAGGTAGTTCCGTCAGTAGTACTGTATATCCTGCCTCCACCTTGTCCGGTTCCAGGAGCTGAAACTGATCCAAAATAGAGCGTGTTGTCAGCGCCAATTTCAAAATCGTTTGGAATGACATAAAAATCCTGTCCAGAAAATGTATACCTCAATGAGGTTGTCTCTACCCTGTTCCAATTGTTACCCGCATCAGTACTTTTATAAAGTCCTGCGTTTTGCAGCCCCAGTAGGTTGGTTGGATTAGAGATGTTGAAATTAGGTGAAAAATAGATTGCTGCACCTACGCCCACATAGAGCTCGCTGGTTCCATTGTTGTCCCAGATTTCTATATCATTCACGTAGAAAAGCCCAGATGTAAAAAGCGTCGCTCCACCATCTACGGTACCACCTCCAGCAATGGGTAGGTTTACTGCGTTCCAAGTAGAGCCGCCATCTATGGATTTATAAAGTCCGTTACCTACGGCAGCACCAGACGTGTATTGCTCACCCGTTCCCAGATACATCACTTGCGGGTCATTAGGGTCTATGGCATAACATTGTACATTGAGGTTTGCCGCAACTCCCGGTACAAGGGACCAGCGCGAATCAGC
The DNA here is from genome assembly GCA_964631155.1 of uncultured Flavobacteriaceae bacterium. Lineage (GTDB taxonomy): Bacteria > Bacteroidota > Bacteroidia > Flavobacteriales > Flavobacteriaceae > Nonlabens. The sequence continues at coordinate 190,368 of CAZVYO010000006.1, read as the reverse complement.
ATCAGTAATATCGTCATTCACCCATAGACCACCACCTACGCCACCGGCAAAAACTCTGTTATAATCGACTCCATCTCCATTATTTGCACCTACATCATTGGGATCATAAAAAACAACCCTTGTACGGCCTCCTACGTTATCTGGCCCCCTTTCTTCCCAAGGTCTTAAAGAATTGCCCGGTACGCTATTAGTGGCGGGAGCTAGAATATCGATAGTTTCGACTTTGTAAGGAGTCGGGTAGCCCAGTTCTGGATTCATGGTAAGTTCCCACATACGTTCGTTGTAGGCATTGGGAGGTATTCCCTGAGCTTTGCGCTCTTCTCTGCTCAGCCCTACAGTAGCCGCAAAAGGGGAAGATTCAAAAAACGAGGCATGTTTTGCCCTTTTTGCGTCCATTTCAGAAAGTTGATCTGTTTCTGAATTCTTACCTGATAGAAAATATACTACGATTCCAGCAGTAACCAGACCGATGGTGGTAAGTGCAGCTTTAGAAAGTTTGGATTTCATGATTTGGTTTTACGAGCGTTAAAGATAGGGGATTTAATAGTGCGGTACATGCCCATTGATTATTTCAAACAACTTAAGTGATTTACTGTCAGTAAGTGAAGCCACATAGCAACAGCAATCCAGTAGTCGTCCATAAATGGAATTACTGTCCAGATGAAGTTCTGGGCAAGATCTCAAAATTAATTTATCGTAAGGCGTAGCTTCACCTTCTAGATCGTTAAGACAGGCCGCGACGATTACGTGCAGGATATCCTGTATGACCTTATAGCCACCTATTTCCTTATTCATTACTTCATTGGAACGGTAAACCTTATCGATAGTGATTCCCAGAATATCATCCACTTGAGGCTTAAAGCGGGAAACATCCATCAATGCTTTCTCAAAAGTTCCCTGTAAGATAGCGTCCTCATTTTTCATGAACAGTTCCACACAATCATTTATGAGGGTGTTAATGGCGAGTGACCGCAGGTATGAAAGACGCTCCGCAGTAGTGGACAGTTGAGTGTAGGTTTCTCGCCTCATATTGTCACGCACCAGATTGATGAGCTGTTCAAGGGCATAGTCCTCGCTGATCCAGCCCAGATTGATGCCGTCCTCAAAATCGATAATGGTATAGCAAATATCGTCTGCGGCCTCTACCAGAAAAGCCAGAGGGTGGCGGTGATATGGGTAATCCTTGTTAGTAGTGTTGGATAAGCCCAACTCAAATGCTACATCTTCAAAATGATCTTTCTCTGTTTGAAAGTAGCCAAATTTTTTCTGTGAAATGTGGTTAACAGGCTTTACCGGCAGCGACTCCTTTGGGTATTTCATGAAAGCTCCCAGAGTTGCGTAGGATAGTCTTAATCCTCCTGGAGTGCCGGGCCTATCGAGATTTAACAATCGATACCCGTTTGCATTTCCCTCAAAAGTAAGCAGGTCTTGTTGTTGCTTTCGCGAAAGCGTACTCATTAAAGAGCTCCCTCTAACCGAGGAGAAATAACTACCTATCGCCTTCTCGCCACTATGACCGAAGGGCGGATTGCCGATGTCGTGGGCGAGAGCAGCCGCAGCGGTTATGGCACCAAAATCCTGAAACTTATAGCCCAGATCAACCAGTCGTGGATACTTTTTGAGCAACTGCTGTCCCGCCATGCGGCCCAATGATCGAGCCGCTACACTCACTTCAAGACTGTGGGTGAGCCGGGTATGCACAAAACCAGTCTGGCTCAAAGGAATCACTTGCGTCTTGTCCTGCAAACTGCGGAAATAGGAAGAAAAAATCACCCGATCATAATCCACCTCAAAGCCCAGCCTCAACTCATCTTGATGCGCACGAGGTCGCTGTTCTGTATCGCCATATCTCTTTAAGGATAGCAACTGTTCCCAGTCCATGTCGTTTTTTGCGCAAGATAAATCAAAACCCAAAGGATAGACCAGGGTAACCTTTTATTCACGTAGGTAACATTAATTTAAAGTTGGGCTACGTGGATATAAAATTTGCTTAACCTCTTGATTGGAATGTTGCGGTTTCTTTGCAGCGACAAACTCAAAAATCATTTACAATGAAAAAATTCTTTTTAAGCATGTTGGCAATTGCGGCTTTAACTTTTACGAGCTGTGACGATGATGACAACAACAATGGCGGAGGTGGCTCTGAAGAGTTCGAAATCTCTGGAACAATCTCATCTGATCGTACTTTGACTAACGATCAAGTTTGGACTCTGAATGGAAGAACTACTGTAACAAGCGGTGCAACCCTTACTATTGAGCCCGGTACAATTATAAAAGGCCTTCCTGGACAAGGTGCTAATGCTTCTGTATTGATCATCGCTCGTGGAGCTCAGATCAACGCAAACGGTACGGCTTCACAGCCGATCGTGTTCACTAGTATAACTGATAACATTCAAGCTGGACAAACTGCTGGAACTAACCTTGACCAAAACGATAGAGGTCTGTGGGGTGGTCTTATCGTGTTAGGTAGCGCTCCATCTTCTTTCCGTGGTGATGCTGCTGAAGAGCAGATTGAAGGTATCCCTGCAAATGATACTAACGGTCGTTATGGTGGTAACAATGCTGGAGACAACTCAGGTACCCTTAACTATGTGTCTATACGTCACGGTGGTACTAACATCGGTGAAGGTAATGAGATCAACGGTCTTACACTAGGTGGTGTAGGTAATGGTACTACTGTTTCTAACATAGAGGTTGTTGCTAATGTAGATGATGGTATCGAGTTCTTTGGTGGTACTGTGAACGCTACTAACCTTTTTGTATGGGCTGTAGGTGATGATTCAATCGACATCGACCAGGCTTATTCAGGTACTATCGACAACGCTGGTATCGTGCTAGGTAATATTTCTGACCACGCTCTAGAAATCGATGGTCCAGAAGGTTCACTAGATGGTGCTTTTACATTGAGAAATGTAACGATGTTTGGTAACCTTGATACTCGAAATGGTGAGTACGCTGACTACAGAAGCAATGCTCAAGGTTCTACTTCAAATGTGTATGCAACTGGATTCAAAGACCAGGCTGACATTGAATTGGATAACAATGGGGTTTCTCAAAACTATCTTGATGGTGATCTAACTTTCTCTAACTGGGTGCTAAACGTAGCAGATGATGCAACAGCAGCTTCTAAATTTGTTGAAAAGGTAGTTTGTGCAGACAATTGTGATGACAATATAGATGGTGAGGACATCAATGGTGATGATATACTTGAGCCATTTATCACAACATTTACAGTTGATGCCTCAAGCTTTGCATCTGCAGGAACTTCCGGTGGGGCTGACACTAGTGCCTTTGCTTGGACATACTCAAACAATACTGCCAACTTAGGATTCTAAGAACCAACTTATTTTTTACTAATGCCTACCATATAAATTATGGTAGGCATTTTCAATATTTAAAATACAAACATGATTGTTGTAAGAAATTATTTACTAGCTCCAATTTTTTTGTTGTTCACCTTGGGACTGGTAGCTCAAACTGGTACATTATCTGGTAAATTGATCGATGGTGATTTTAATGATGGACTTGCATTTGCAAATGTTGCTGTAAAAGGAACCAACTATGGTACGGCAACAGACTTTGAAGGAAAATACTCCATCGACATGGCACCAGGCACCTATACTGTAGTGTTCACTTTTGTGGGATACAGTACCAAAGAGGTAACAGATGTAGTCATAAAAGCTGGTCAGGTTACAGATTTGAGCGTTACTCTTACGAGTGCTGCAGATGCGCTGGATGATGTAGTGATCAGTGTCACCAGAAGGCAGAACTCAGAGAAAGCTGTCCTTGATGTACAGAAAAATGCAACAGTCGTACTAGATGGTCTTTCTAGCGAGACCATTAAAGAGCAAGGAGCTTCTGATGTTGCGGCTGCTGTCAAATCTGTCCCTGGTGTTTCAGTTCAAGAGGGTAAATATGTTTATGTAAGAGGTCTGGGAGACCGCTACACAAAAACGATATTAAATGGGATGGACGTCCCTGGTTTAGATCCAGATAAAAACACCATTCAACTTGATATTTTTCCAACCAATACTTTAGAAAACCTTCAAGTCGTGAAAAGTGCAACGGCTGAATATAGTGCAGATTTTACAGGTGGTATCGTCAACATTATAACTAAAGATATTCCAAGTTCAAGAGAGGTGGCCATTAGTGCTGGCTTGGGTTATAATCCAGATATGCACTTCAACGATGATTACATTACTTATGAGGGAGGAGGTACGGATTTCTTGGGATTCGATGACGGTACAAGAGCTTCGCCGTTAGATAGAGGTCAAAATATCCCACTAGTTCAAGCTGATCCCGTTACTGCGGCAGATCTTACTTCACGATTTAATCGCACCATGGCTACCATGCGCGATCAAAGCTTTATGAATGCAAGTTTTGGGTTGAGTTACGGTAATAAATATAAATTTGAAGAAAGCGATCTTGGTTTTACCGCTTCTCTATCGTACAAAAACAATACAAGCTATTACGAAGATTTTGTAAGTGGTCAGATTATTAGAAAGTCCGCCGACAATTCTGTTTTCGATCCACAAACTGATAGAACCCAGCGAGGTGATTTAGGTTCTAACGATGTTATTTTAAATGGGTTGGTAGGATTGACGTATAAGTCTGGTCGTTCTAAGTACAGGTTCAATGCAATCAGAATTCAAAATGGTAATCAACGCGCTGCTCTGTTACGTCAACAAAACCGCGATGAGTCTGTCAACAATGTGGTTAACGATGTTTTGGTTTATACTCAAAGCAGTCTAACAAACTTATTCTTGGGAGGTGATCATGCTAATGAAGATGGATCCTGGAACACTTCCTGGAAAGTTGCCCCAACATTTTCAACTGTGGATGATAAAGACTTTAGAGAAACACCTTTTAGAGTGGATGGCTCTGTACCCACGATTGAGCCATCAGAAACTGGAGATCCTAGAAGGCTATTTCGTGAGTTGAGTGAAATCAACCTGCCTGCTAAATTGGACTTTGATAGAAAGCACAAAATATTTAGTAAGGATGCAAAGTTGAAATTTGGTGGCGGATTCACTTATAAGAATCGTGAATTCCTTGTGGATGAATATGCATTAATCCTTCAAAACTTTCCAAGGGATGCTTTTGATGGAGACCCTAATGAGCTTTTGGCACCGGAGAACATCTATGATCCATCTACCGATAGTGGAGTTGTACTAAGATCAGACTTCAATATTTCAAACAACTTTGAGAGTACCATAACTATTGGAAGTGCTTATGTGAGCGAAGAATTTCAAGTTTCAGAGCGCTTAAAATCAATCGTGGGTGTTCGTTTTGAAAAGTTTGATCTTTTCTACACAGGAAGAACTCAAGAAGGGGACGATTTCAACAACGAAAAGTTTATTGATGTTGCTGACTTTTTTCCTAGTGTGAATTTGATCTATGATCTTAATGAAAGACAAGACTTTAAACTTAGAGGTAGTTATGCGCGTACTACGGCTCGTCCATCATTTAAGGAAGCTTCCGCAGCGCAGATCGTAGATCCAATATTGGGAACAACATTTATTGGTAATCCAGATATCCAGCCTTCTTATATCAATAACTTTGATTTGAGATTAGAGAAGTATACAGAAGGAACCGATTTCTTTGCATTTAGTGCTTTCTACAAAACATTTAAAGATCCAATCGAGATTACATTCTTTGAAGCTGCTACAGATCAGTTCACACCTCAAAACTTAGGTGATGCAACAGTTTTAGGAGCAGAGGTTGAAGTTAGAAAAACTTTAGATTTTGTAGGCCTAAGAAATTTCAATTTTCAGGCTAATGCCTCCGTTATTGAGTCTGAGCAACAGATCGTACCCCAAGAACTGGGATTCCGTCAGAGAACAGCTCGTGAAGGTGAGAACGTAGATGATACTCGTGAATTACAAGGACAGTCACCATACCTAGTCAATGCTGGGATTACTTATGAGACAGAAAATAGTGGTTGGAAATCAGGTATCTTTTACAATGTACAGGGAAGAACCCTTGAGGTAGTTGCTAGTGCAGATGTTCCTGATGTTTACACCTTACCATTCCATAGTTTGAATTTTTCATTGAGTAAAGCTTGGAAATCTGATAATTCAGAACATTCAATCAGTTTTAAAGTAGATAACTTATTAGGTGATGAAAGGGAAAGTGAGTTTGAATTTTTCAATGCTGAGAATCCAACCTTTTTCTTTCAAGATCCAGGTCAGACTTTCAGCTTGAGTTACGGTGTGAAGTTTTAAAATGAATTGAATTGATTTTCAAAAACCAGCTCAATCGAGCTGGTTTTTTTATGTCTAAAGCTCAGAACTTGACGAGGTTTTTTATCATTTTCCGCTTTCGCGAAAGCGGAACAATCCAACAGATCTGTTACATTCTATGCTGATTTATGGTTCATAAAATTCCGTAACACGCTGCATTCATAACGTTTGCGTAACATATCACACTTATTTTAAACCGATTTTTGCAAATTAATTGAATCATAAAATATGTCTGATATCTATATCATCATGCTCATCATACTTGCAGGTCTTGCAATAACAGATCTAGTGGTGGGTGTGAGTAACGATGCGGTCAACTTTTTAAATAGTGCGATAGGGTCTAAAGCCATAAGCTTTAAGACCATTATGATTATAGCCAGTATAGGTATTGCTCTGGGAGCCTTGAGTTCGCAGGGAATGATGGAGGTGGCACGTAAGGGTATTTTCAATCCCGAGCAATTCTACTTTGATGAGGTGATGATCATCTTTATGGCGGTCATGATTACTGATGTGCTGCTGCTGGACTTCTTCAATACCATGGGATTGCCTACTTCTACTACGGTCTCCATCGTTTTCGAATTGCTGGGGGCTGCGGTGTGTATGTCCATCATTAAGATCAATCAGAACGATGCACAGAGTGTATTGAACCTGGGAGAATACATCGCTAGTGATACGGCGCTTACTATTATATTGGGGATTTTACTTTCAGTACTGATTGCTTTTACCGTGGGTGCCGTGGTGCAGTTTTTCTCTAGATTGATGCTCTCATTCAACTATACAAAACGCCCTGCTTATCTGGCTGGAGTCTTTGGAGGATTGTCGCTTACCAGTTTGTTTTATTTTATCATAGTCAAGGGATTGAAGGGAGCAGATCTTGGTTTTGTAACTGATTATCTCGCTGCAACTGATGTCTATACGCTGATCGGTACAGCATTTGTTTTCTGGTTGATATTCAGTTTTATCTATGTCTATGTTCTTAAAATGGATGTGTATAAGCTTATTATCATATTGGGAACCTTCGGTCTTGCTATGGCATTTGCAGGAAATGACCTAGTCAATTTTATAGGAGTGCCGGTAGGAGCTTATCAAGCATGGGAATATGCAGAAGGCACGGGTTTGCTTGCTAGTGAGATTTCTATGGAACAACTAGGCGGTAAGTTGCCAGCCAATAAATGGTTACTGGTCGCCGCGGGATTGATCATGGTAGCAACGCTGTGGTTGTCGAGTAAAGCGCAGAGTGTAGTAAAAACATCGGTTGATCTAGCGCGTCAGGATAGTGGAACAGAGCGTTTTCAAGCAAATGCCTTGTCGCGTATTCTCGTACGTTATTCCCTCAGAGCGGCAGAAACCATTCAAAATATTACCCCACCTAAAACAGCGGCGTACATCTCAAAACGATTTGAAAAAGCACCTGAGCCTAAGGTAGTTCCTAAACACATAGAGCGACCTGCTTTTGACTATGTGAGAGCATCGGTAAACCTCATGGTGGCAAGTATCTTGATTTCAATCGCAACTTCCTACAAGTTGCCCCTGTCTACCACTTATGTGACTTTTATGGTGGCGATGGGTACCTCACTTGCAGATCGTGCCTGGGGAACGGAGAGCGCGGTGTATCGTATCGCAGGGGTGCTTAATGTCATCGGTGGGTGGTTCTTTACCGCTTTTAGTGCGTTTGTGGCAGCGGCTCTGTTTGCCTATATCATTTACCTAGGTGGGATCTATGCGGTAATCGTTCTCGTGATTGTTGCCGTGATTTTATTGGTTAGGAGCTTTTTGGTACACAAAAGGTCTGAAGTGATCCAAAAAGAAACCGACCACTTGCAAAGAGCAAAAAGTAAAACCATTCAAGGAATCATCGAGGAGAGCTCAGGAAATGTTGCTACGGTATTCAAGCGTTCCAAGAAAATTTATAAGAATACCCTGGACGGTCTGATCGCTCAAGATCTGAATATTCTCAAACTGTCAAGAAAGGAGAGCAAGAAGCTCAATACTGAGATTGAGGATCTTAAAAACAACCTGTTCTATTTCATCAAAAATCTGGATGACGATAACCTGGGAGCCAGTAAATTTTACATAGATGTACTGGATAATCTTCAAGACATCGCTCAGTCCCTGGAATATATTTCAAAGGCGAGTACCACCCACATCAGCAACAACCACAAGCGATTGAAGTTCACTCAGATCAAGGATGTGAAAGAGATTATTTTGAGGATTCACGAGATCTTCAATGATTCCCAAAAAATCTTTGAAGAGAAAGACTTCCTGGAACTGGAAGAAATCATCGTTGAGAAACGGGAATTGATGGACCTTGTTAATGCTAAGATCGACAAGCAGGTCACCCGCACAAAAACCGACGAGGAATCGCCTAAAAACACGACTCTTTACTTCAGTCTGTTACTGGAAACACGTGACTTGATGGATGGAGCAATGGAGGTTGTGGAGCAGTACTACAGCGAGTACGACAGCCGTCAATCTGAATAGGCTTACTGGACTACAAAGTGTTTGAATAGTTCCGCTTTCGCGAACCTGCCTGTCGTGCCTTGGCAGGCAGGAGCGAGATCGTCAAAAACCGTATACTGATTATCATGCTGAGCTGTCATGCTGAGCGCGTCGAAGTACTGTCGGAGCACCGTCGAAACATCTTTAATGGTCTGGAAGTAGAATCTTTCCTCTACCTATACATTTGAATCTTGAATCACATAACTTTATAAGCAAATTTGTGAACTATGTCAAATACGGGTTTAATCATTGAAGAACGCAGCAGGGATATAGGAGATTTTCTGGTAGGGAGATTGATTCCGTTCCGTAAAAAGCGCATGGTCGGTCCATTCATCTTCATTGATCACATGGGGCCTACAGCGCTGGGGCCAGATCATTATATGGACGTAGATCAGCACCCGCACATAGGACTATCCACGCTTACCTATCTCATGGAAGGCGAGTTGATGCATGAAGACGGTATGGGAACCAAGCAGCTCATTTTGCCGGGATCTGTAAACTGGATGGTTGCTGGAAAAGGCGTGACGCACACAGAACGCACGCCTCAAAAGGCTCGTTTTCAAAATAAGAGCTTCACCATGCATGGTTACCAAATATGGGTAGCGCTTCCCAAGCATCTGGAGAATATTGATCCTGAATTTCATCATATCCCAGCCGAGGATCTACCTACCTGGCAGGATCAAGGAGCAGACTTCAAGTTAGTTGCTGGTAAGGGCTACGGGAAAGAATCACCTGTTCCCGTCCACTCAGAGCTATTTATGATTGATGTGCAAACGCAGCAGGATTACAAGCTGAATATTCAAGACCAACTAAAGGGTGAGATAGGCATCACGATCGTTTCTGGAAGCGTTGAAGCGTGCGGCAATGAGGTAGCTGCGGGCAACATGCTCGTGAGTAAGGTAGAAGACACCTGCTCGGTTACGATTAAAAAGGGAAGCCATGTGCTGCTTTTTGGCGGGATGCCCTTTGAGGAAGAGCGATACATCTACTGGAATTTTGTGAGCCATTCTAAAGACAAGATAGAAGAGGCAAAAAAGTCTTGGAAAAACAAAACTTTTCCAATGATGGATAGTGATGAAACTTACGTGCCTTTGCCAGGTTAAAGAGTAATTAGCGCTGGTCAAACCCTTTTCGCCCAAAAGCAAGCTTTTGGACATCTTTCCCTTCATCGGAAGGGAAGAGTTTTTACTCGAGCGCGATGCATTAAAGCGGTTTAAGCTCCCTCTCTTTTGGACAGGGCTGGGATGAGGTCATGCGGTTGCCCTGCAAGCCTCACACGCTGTTCAAACCCGTCGCTTGAAAGCAAACTTTCGGACATTTTTTCCGTCATCAGAAGGGAGAGGCTTATACTCATTCGCAATGCATCAGAGCGGCTTAAGCTCCCTCTCCTTTGGAGAGGGCTGGGGTGAGGTCATGCGGTTGCCCAGTCAGCTATTTTAAGGCGTTGAGTTAAACATTTTGCAAACTCATTCAAATGTAAAGTTTGCTAAACCAATCGCAATATTCACTCAATCACCAGCTCCCAAACTCGATTTTTGCAAAATGTGGCACAGGAATTTCATAGTTTTAGAAAAAATAAAGCTATGAAAACCTACATTTTCACCCTATTCTTTTTAATCGGGACAGCAGTAGCCTCTGCTCAGTCGAAGAACTTCATCGATCGACCTTATCTGGAAACTCAAGCGAGCGTAGACACGCTTATCACTCCAGATCGCATTCATCTTACGATCGTGTTGAGTGAGGAAGACAGCCGCAATAGAAAATCTACTGAGGAGCTAGAACGCGACATGATAAAGGTTCTCAAGAGAATAGGTATTGATCTAGAAGATGATCTCACGGTAGCCGATTTTGACAGCGATTTCAGGAAGTATTTTTTGAGCTCTAAAAAGATACTGAAGACTAAAATCTATCGCTTGATCGTTAAAGACGCTAAGACTCTTAGCCAAGTATTCACCGGTCTAGAAGAACAAGACATTTCAAACGTTTCCATCTTCAAAACAGAATATTCCAAGGAAGATGAATTGTTGCTGAACCTCAAAAAGAAGGCAGTCCTGAAAGCTCAAGCAAATGCACGCACGATGACTGAAACCTTGGGTCAATCTTTAGGTAAAGCGATTTTTATTAGGGATAGTCATAATAGATTTTTTGCAAATGCAGACGCCGTGCAGATGCTCAGAGGTCAGGTAAGTGGTCTAGAAATGAAAAGTGATAACATTAATCAAGCACTTGAAAATATCAACTTTCAAGATTTACGCTTTGAGACTAACGTCAGCGTTTACTTCGCGATTGACTAATTTTTTTCAAATTCATCAACTGCCGCCTTACGCAATAATTTTTGAGAGTAGGTGATTATGTTGTTGGTTTCGGTTTTTAAGTCTTTGATCTCCGTCACTTTTTGCTCAAGTTGAGGCAATTTTTTATCGAGAGCCTCCTGAGTAGAAGGTGATTCCTCTCCGTACAAGAATTGCTCATTATACTCGCGCATCCATTCCATCATGCCATCATGGGCGTCGTTGAGTTGTTCTACCGCAAACTTGAACTCAACTATAGTCGTATCTTGAACGCTCTTTTTTTTAATGATTTCCCTCAGTTCCATGAGCTGTCCCATTTTAGGCATCACCTCGTCGTGAACCTCAATGGCTTCTTCCATAAGGGCGTCATACTGGGCGATCTCATTTTTCAGTTCTTCAGATTGCGCTTCGGTTTTAGGATCGTTTTTACAAGAGATAAAGCCTATGAATAGAATCGCAAATAAATACTTAGCCATAGCGTTCATGATGATCAAAATTTATAGTACAAAGATAGGTTTGATTGTAAAGATCAGTCTTCTACCTGCTGCATTTTTTTGATTTGTTTCAACAAGGCTTTTTTAGGCGTGACCGGGACTAGTGAAATCATTATTTTTTGAGCGGTGGTGAGTCCGCTTTTTACATCCATCCTTCCTTCCATCATGGCTTGATAACCTTCTTTGGCAACAGTTACCGCATCAGCGGTGTTTTTGAACATATCGGTTTTGTCCATGCCTGAAACCTTGCCAAAATCTGTTTCAGTTGCTCCGGGCATCAGGTTGGTCACCGTGATATTTGTTTCTGACAGTTCTTCGGATAATGCATTGCTGAAAGAGGTCACAAAAGCCTTAGTAGCAAAATAGGTTGCCTGTAGCGGGCCTGGCATTAAACTAGCTGTACTGGAAACATTTAGAATTTTTCCCTTGTTGAATGCTATGAAATCTTGCAAGAAAAAATGTGTGATTGATACCAGGGCCTTGATATTGAGGTCAATCATGGAAAGATCGGTTTCAAGATCGCGATCATGAAAGGCACCCAACCCACCAAAACCAGCGTTGTTGATCAGGATGTCGATCGTTATTCCTTCAGCTTTTAGCTCGTCATAGATTTCTTTTGCAGCGTCGTCATCAGTAAGGTCCTTGACAATTACATAAACAGAAATCCCGTGCTTCTTCTCGAGCTCCAGTTTGACCTTCTCCAGTTCATCACCACTCCGGGCTATGATTACCAGGTTTCCTTTTTTAGCGGCATGGATTCTGGCAAATTCCAGTCCTATGCCGCTACTGGCTCCCGTAATTAATGCTGTTTGTTTCATGGTTTTCTATTTAAACAATTTGCCGCGCCGCCATATAAACCTTCTTGTGCTTTAGAAGCTTCGGCAGGCTGGCTAGGTGTGAGAGTTCGATATATAAATTCAATATGACGGTCCTGCCTTGCAAACTATTTTGTGTGAAAGTCCCGCTTTCGCGAAAGCGGGATATCTATAGTCTGCATCAAGCCGCTTGCGACTCCTCGTTATAATTTTCTGTTTTCTCTGCCAGTTCAGGTGTCCGGAAACGCTGCCATCTCAATTTAGCTCTGTGAACCAGATACAACAGAATAGGCACAATGATCAAGGTTAAGAACGTGGCAAATAATAAACCAAAGATTACTGTCCAGGCCAGCGGCCCCCAGAAAATCACATTATCTCCTCCCATGTAGATCTTGGGATCGAACTCACTAAAAAGACTGAAAAAGTCAATGTTTAATCCTATTGCTAGAGGAATAAGTCCCAAAACTGTGGTAATCGCGGTAAGAATAACTGGTCTTAGACGCGCTTTACCCGCTTGAACGATTGCCTTATAGGAGTCTTCTTTACTTATGAGGAACTTGTCGTCATCAATTCCAGCATCTTCACGCACACGCAATTTCAAAATGTCCACATAATCGATCAGGACGACTGAGTTGTTTACCACAATTCCAGCTAGTGATATGATCCCCATCATGGTCATCATGATGACAAATGGCCAGCCAGTAATCATTAATCCGAGAAATACACCTATAAAACTGAGGAATATCGAGATCATGATAATGGTAGGCTTTGAGATACCGCCAAACTGGAAAATCAAAATAAAGAAGATCAATAATAGACCAAACATCAATGCGGACATCAGGAATGCTTGCTGTTTATTTTGCTCTTCTAGCTGTCCCGTATAATCTACCTTGATATCTTGAGGCATTCCTTCAAAATCAAGCATTTCATTCTGGATTTGTGCTACGGCAGCGCCAGCATCAGAATATCCAGGTTTCAAGGCACTATAAATGGTAACGACACGCTTGTTGTTTTTACGTTTAATGGCGCTAAATCCTGAAACATTTTCTTGAGTTGTTACTGCACTCACAGGTATTTCCTTAATCTGACCCGTCGCCATATCCCTGAAAGTGATGCGCTGGTTAAAAAGAGCGCTACGATCGTAACGGTCCTCTTCATTAAATCTTACATAGATGTCATAATCCTCACCGTCTTTTTTGTAGATACCCGCTTTTTCTCCAAAAATGGCTCGTCGCAACTGGTTTCCTACCTGACCTGCACTCACGCCCAGCTCACCTGCTTTTTCACGGTCCACACTAACCTGTAGTGATGGTTTGCTCTTGTTAACGTCGATTTTAAGTTCATCTACGGGTGCGATGTTCTTCTCGTTCAGGAATTTAGTCATGCGCTCTGCGGTCACGATCAGTTCTTCATAGTCATCACCTTGTAGCTCTATGTTTACAGGGTAACCCGCTGGTGGCCCGGCTTGATCTTTTTCTACACTTATGGCGATACCTGGATATCGACCCTGTACTGCTTCCTGAACTTTTTTGCGTAGGATCTCGCTGTCTTTCCCATTGCGGTATTTGTACTCACGCATACTCGCCGTGATTTTTCCTTTATGCGGCATTTCTGCATCGCTACCACCATCTGTCTGAGGGTTACCGGCACCTTCACCCACTTGTGATACCACACTCTCTACCATAAAATTACGGTTGCCCTCTAGATACATATCTGCATTCAACACATCATAGACGACTTGTTCTATCTCCTTAGTCGTACGGTTTGTCTTAGTAATTGATGTCCCTTGAGGGTACTCAATGTAGACGATGATTTGATTAGGCTTGTTTTCAGGAAAGAATTCAACTTTTGTGCGACCAGAAGCTACCGACCAACCGAAGTACATCCCTATCACTCCTAAAAACAGCACAACCATTCCTCCCATAAAGAAATAGGGTTTTTTACCTCTCAAAGCAAATTTCAAGAAGCGTTCATAAGCATTGTCAAGAGCTTTCAAAAACCTGCGTTGGAAATAAAGCGTGGCACCTTTGATCGCATATTTATAGAGCCACAGTAGTAGAACTGTGAGCAGCATGAGAGTTCCCAATCCTCTTAACGGTCCGCCAAACAATAAGGTCAAAACACCTATGGGAACCATAATCAAACTGATGCGTATTAACCCTTTTCTAGAAATCTTTTTCTCACCTATGCTCATATACTGTGAAACCAGCATCGAGTTGAAAAATATTGCAACTAACAAAGAACTACCTAATACGACCGATAAGGTGATTGGGAAGTACTTCATGAATTCGCCCATCACGCCAGGCCATAATCCAATCGGTACAAAAGCCGCTACGGTAGTCAAAGTAGATATGATAATAGGTACAGCAATCTCACCTATACCTACTTTTGCAGCTCGCAATCGTGTCATGCCCTCCTCATCCATAAGGCGATAAACGTTCTCTACCACAACAATTCCATTATCCACCAGCATCCCTAGACCCATGATCATGGCAAAAAGGATCATGGTGTTTAGAGTGTAGCCCATGAAGTTTAGAATAATAAAACTCAATAGCATGGACATGGGTATTGCAAAACCTACAAAAAGGGCGTTTCTAAACCCTAAGAAGAACATAAGTACCACAACGACGAGAATTACCCCAAAGATGATATTGTTCACCAGGTCGTCCACCTGATTGAGCGTACGGCTGGAATTATCGTTTGTGATCGTGATCTCTACATTACTCGGGATTTTGCCCGTTACTTGAGATTTTTTTATGATCTCTCTGATATTGTCGGATGCAATGATAGTGTTCTTCCCAGACTGTTTCTTCACATCAATCATCACGACGGGATCACCACTCTCACGCGCAAATGTGGTTTTATCTTCTTCTTTGAACTTGACCTCGGCAATATCTTTGAGATAAATAGGGCCATTTTCATTTTTAACTACAAAACGATCCAGCTGTTTTGGATCAGTAATCTCGCCTAGGATTCTGATGGTCCTGCGCTGGCTTTCTGTTTTGATATTACCGGCACTTACGGTGGCATTCCCATTCTTTACGGCTCCTATAACATCATCAAAGCTCACTTTTGCAGCCGTCATTTTATAGATATCTACGGCTATCTCTACTTCAAGTTCTTGAGCGCCCCTTATATCTGCCTCTTTGATCTGTTCTAAAAGCTCAATTTCATCCTCAAGATATTCAGCAAATTCTTTGAGTTCCCTAACCGTGTAGTCACCTCTTATGTTGATGTTCATGATGGGCATTTCCTCACTCAACTTGAGGTCAAAAACGTTAGGCTCTACCTTTGCACCATTAAAAACGGGCCAGTCTTCATTTGCGGTCTCCGTATCAACCTCATCTTTTACCCTTTGTTCTGCTTCCTGAACGGTTATACTTTTGCCCAGGATGTCACCTTCTTCAAACTCAACAATTATGATCGAGTAATCTTCTTGAGAGGTCGATGTGATCTCAGAGACGCCTGAGATATTCTTGAGCTTATCTTCCAGGGGTTCCGTGATCAGGCGCTCTATGTCTTCTGCAGTATTACCTGGATATACACTAGAGATGTAGATTTTTGTTTCCTTTACCTCAGGATAATCTTCCCGTGGCATAGCAAAATATCCTTGAACTCCTAGAATCAATACCACAGCAATTAAAATCCAGATTACCGTGGGATTGTTGATCGCCCAGGAGCTGAGACCAAATTCTTTCTGACTCTTTTTTTCCATCTTTTGCTTATGCTTTGATTCTGATCTCTTGATCAGGTTTTACACTTCGTGCGCCTTCTACAATGATCGTTTCACCTTTTTTCAGGCCTTCTTTGATTTCCACCATATTGTCGCTGGTTTTACCGGTATGTACGATTCTCCTTTTCGCGACAGCGGTACTATATCCGTCTCCTTGTTCCTTGAGGTTCTCTGCAACCATGACATATTGTTCACCATTTTGATTTTCACTAATCACGGCAAGTGGTATTAGAATAGCGTTTTCTTTTGTGTAGTCGTTTACCTTGATCCGCGCAGTAAGATTAGGTTTGATATTTTGACTTTCATTTTTAACGGGAATCTCGATTCTGAAAGAGCGGTTTGCCGGGTTGATGTAGGAGCTGCTCTGACGTACTTTGCTTTCAACGGTTTCTCCCAGGACTGGGAACTCCACCTTTACATCAGTCCCTTCATTCACGCTTGCGATGTATGTTTCTGGGACTTCTACCTCTATATACATGTCATTCAAGTTCACAATGCGGAAAAGAGGGGTCATTCCCGGGCTCACCGTGCTTCCCTCTTCTGTGATGACCTCATCGATTGTTCCTGAAAATGGAGCGGTGACTACTGATTTTGCCAGTCGTCGCTGCATGCTGCTGATAGAGCTCTGCTGCGCTTCATAATTTGCCTTGGCCTGTAAAAATTGAATTTCAGATCCTATATTTTGATCCCATAGCCTCTTCTGGCGTTCATACGTGGTTTTTGCAAGCTGCTCCTGAACCTTCATTTGCTCAATTTCCTGGGCAAGACCGCCATCGTCAATTTTTGCAAGGCGCTGCCCTTTGCGTACCTCTTGTCCATCTGCGACGTAAACTTTTGTAAGGATACCCTGCATCTCTGCCATGAGGGTAATATTCTTTTTAGTATCAACGCTTCCCTGTAGCTCGATGTAGTGGTTATAAAGTGTGTCCTCTACGGTTTCAATGCTGACCAGGACGCCTGCCTTTTTCTGGGTGTTCTCGTTGAGGTAGGATTCAATGGAACTTATTTTGTTTTCAAGTTCCTTTTTCTCATTGAGCAGCTGGGTTTTACGCTGCTGTATGGCTTCTGTATTCTGTTCTGCGATTAAATCATCCAGGGTAGGCTCGCTACCGCAAGAAGCTAGAAGAATCGCAGCTATGGAAAGGGTGACAATTTTTTTCATGGAATATTTCTACAGGGTTGTGTTAGTCTTGGGTGTTAATAAAATCTGGGGTGTTCAGAATGGTCTCAAGTTTTGCTTTTTGCGCAATGACTTGATACATGCTGTTCAAGTATTCTGATTGTGTGGAGTAAAGTTGGAGCTGTGCCTGTCTCAGGTCAAAACTCGTGGCGAGTCCTTCCTTGAACTTTATGGAGTTTTTGTTCTCAATACGCTCGGCAAGTGCAAGGTTGTCCTTGCTGGTCTGGTAGTTATCGATCGCAAGCTGATAATCGCTGTTTGCCTTTTGAAAATCCAGGTTGATTTGCTGAACCGTTTCCTCAAGATCAGTTTCTGCTTGATCCCAGGCGATTTTGGTACGATCCTGCGCCGCCTTACGCCCAAACGAACTGAAAATAGGAACGGTAAGACTCAATCCCGCCGTACTCTGGTCAAACCATTGATTGTTATTATCAAAAAAGACAAACTCCTCACCGAAGCTATTCACGCCATAATTAACAAAAGCTCCCAGAGTGGGCAATGATCTAGAGCGTTCCAGTTTGTATTCTAATCTGCGTTGCTCAGTAAGATTGTAGGCAATTTGATAATCAACATTCTTTTCTAGTTCCAGATCGGGTTGACTCATGGCCATGTCCATGTTCTCGCGGGCGAGGGCTTCAAGATCGTCAGTAAGCGTGATAGAAGTTTCTAGTGGAATACCCAATGCCAACTTAAGCATGTCTCGAGATATATCTACCTGGCGTTGAGCGCTATTGAGTTGGTTGGCAATCTGGGCGCGGGTAATCTTGAGTTGTTCTACGTCTTCTTCCTCTGCGAGACCGTTCTCATAGATTTTAGTGGTCTCACGTAGGTTTTCCTGTACGGTAGAGAGGTTGCTACTTAAGATGGTGACATTTTCTTCAGTCAGCAACACACCCCCATATGCATTAATGATGCCTTTGCGCACTTCTAACTTAGTTTTATTGTCAGCATTTTTGGAGAAGTCCAAGAATGTTTTTGAAGCCTCAAGCGCCACGATGTAGGAACCGTCAAAAATCAGCTGAGTAAGTGTTGCGGTAAGATTTGCGCTCTGTACTGGAGCAAAAGGGACTGCTACAAATTCACCTGGCTGCGCATTTTCGTTGAAAAACTGCGCGGGTACCGGTGACAAGGGGACTTCTATATTATAGTTGTACCCAGCTTCACCATTGATCTGAGGTAGTCCTGTGGCAGTAGTCTCCCACTTTTGTTTCAATGCTTTTGCAATATCTCGTTGTGCGTTGATCGCTTGGTAGTTGTTTGCAAGGCCATAATCTATGGCTTCCTGTAACGAGAAGCTGGTCTGTTCTGGAGGGGATTGTTGAGGGTACGCTTTCGCGAAAGCGAGCACCATTAAAATCCATACCGTCATGGATAGCTTATTCATCTAATCGTGGTTTTTATTAGTGATTTGGTTAAGTATTTTACGGCCAGCCGGCGTAACGATGCCGCGCAGGTGATAATCCAGGTATTGATCATAAAGCTCCTGGACCGGGAAATCTTTTGAGGGAAATATATCCAAGTCTTTGATCCCTTGGATGCCTATAAAATAGATGCGAGACACAAAGTCCATATTAATCGTGGGAATGTAGAGCCCTTGCTCGATACCCTGTCTGAGATTTTTGTTCACGCAACCCTGCATGTAATCAAATTGCTTGGATTTGAGATCGTGGTGAACTTTTGGATAATACCGTTGCAACTGGTGAATGGGTGAGGACTTGTCGCCCTTTAACATGTCCATGACTTTGCGCTTGATATCATACAACTCCTCAATAGGATTTGTAGAAGTGTCGCAAATGTGGTCGATACCGCAGCAGATCTCGTTGTAGACGTGCAGGACGGAGTCTGCCACAAGAGCCTCTTTCTTACTGTAATGGCTGTAGAGCGTTTTTTTGCTCATGCCCAGTTCCCGGGCAATGTCATCCATGGTCACGCTCTTGAATCCCAGAGTGAGAAATAGTTCTTTGGATTTTTGTAAAATTTCGTCCTTAATTTCAGTCATCATTCTTAAAACGAGGTGCAAATGTAAGAACAGGAAACTTTAAAAACTTTTACAGTTTCCAAAGTTTTACAGTTATTTAACATTGCTATAAGAACTTATCCCTGTGATCTTGAATCTCTATTCTATTTTTACGGCATGGTTTTACTCTCAGACTTAAAAAGTCAATTTCTAGAAGCTCTCAAGCAGCGTACCTCACACTCAGAACCTGCTACTCTTTACGTTCCCATTCATTACATTTTAGATTTAGGCGGTAAGCGATTGCGCCCTTTACTTTCTTTAATGGCCGCAGAAATGTATGGCGCAAAAAGTAGTGATGCCATGGGTTGCGCGATAGCGGTGGAAGTGTTTCACAATTTTACTTTACTCCATGACGATATCATGGATGCAGCAGATCTAAGGAGAGGTATGGAGACCGTTCATAAAAAATGGGACGTCAATACCGGTATCTTGAGCGGTGACGCCATGTTGATCATGGCCTATCAACAACTCAATGAATATGATGGAGGAACCTTCAAAAAGCTTACGGAATTATTGAGTCGCACCGCGCTCGAGGTATGTGAGGGACAGCAATATGATGTTGATTTTGAAACTCGAGACGACGTGACCATCGAGGAGTATTTACTCATGATCAAGTTAAAGACCTCCGTGCTTTTAGGATGTTCTTTGCAAATGGGGGCGATCGTCGCTGGAGCGAGTGAAACGCAGCAACGGTTGATCTATGAATATGGAATCCACCTAGGAATCGCTTTCCAATTAATGGACGATTATTTAGATGCTTTTGGCGATCCGGGAACTTTCGGTAAAGAAGTGGGCGGAGATATCAGGGAAAATAAAAAGACTTACCTCTACCTTAAAAGTCTAGAGCATTCCCAAAGTTACGAGAGCTTGAAAAAATGGTTTGCCATGGATCAAAACACGCTTTCCGAAATGGAAATGAGCGATAAGAAAGAAAAAGTTAAAACCCTTTTTCATGATAGCGGCGGTGCTCAAGCAACTCTTGATGCGATAAAAGATTATACAGAGAAGGCGTTAAATACCATTGCGCAGCTTGAAATAAGCGATGAAAGTAAAGGATTCTTAAAGAAGTTTTCGCTGGAGTTGATGCAGAGGGTGAGTTGATTTAATCGATAAATTTGGTAATTAAATTTTTTTCTCTTTTCTTTGATAACATAATTATAAAACTTTATGTCATGAAAAATGTATTACGCGGTAGCTTACTCGCCGTTTTGTTTTTAGGGATGAGTGGGTTTGTATCAAATAACAATTCGTTAGAAAAAACTGATTTTGACACAGGTCTTAAGTGCGAAGATTTTGCTTCTCATATGTATTATGTAACCCTAGATAAGGGAGGGACATATGCAGAAGCTAACGCTGCATTTCATAAAGAATATTGGGCTTGTATTGAAGATGATGGTCCTAGTGATTTTATTGCTAATCCATAATATAGATGAATTCAGTAGATAGAGCTGTTTTATTTTTCTTTTTAATTACTCTTGGCTTTTTTTCAGTCGCATTATCTCAAGAGGTTCAGGTTAATTATAAAGCACGTTATCTAGGAGAGGATTTTACAGATAGGGGAGCAATTTTAAAAAGCGGAAATATAAAAGCTGAATTTGTTGATCGCTATATAAATTACCTCAAAAGATTTAAACAAGATCTTGAAAATCAGGAAATAATATTGCGTACTTCTGGTGAAAATGGATTTATTCTTAGGCTTCCCGAACCCCTAGGCTCAGAAACTGAAACCATTAATGTTATCCCTGTATCCCTACAATTATTTAATAAGGTTTATAGTCTCAATGACAGTTTAGTGATTGGAGTTGATGATAAAAGTGAATTTGCTGTTTCGTTTGATTCTTCAGAGGTAACATATACGATTACCCCTGAGATAAAATATATTTTAGGTTTTAAATGTTTTAAAGCTAATATATCGTACAAATCGACATTGAAACACCAGTTTGCTAGAAGTCACGTAGAAGTCTGGTTTACACCTGAAATTAATAAAAATGGAGGGCCTATACTTTATACCAATCTTCCAGGCTTAATTCTAGAAGTTAAGCTTAGAGAAGCATTGATTACAGCTTCTGACATATCAAATATTCGAAATGTAAGGATTGTGGAGAGTAATAAAAAGATAATTACAGAAGATCAATTTCACAAATACGTATCTTCTGTCAGTGAGTCGATCAGGGCTCGAAATCCTAGAAATTAACATTGTTAATATCAATAGTTCTAAGCATTTCTTTAAAAATGAACTTTATGATGAGTTCACATATGAAGGAAATTGAGGCGATCTTCGTTTAGTTAAGAAAGAATTAATGTTTTTTTTTCTACCTTCAAAAGGTAAACAGCAAGGGAAAATTTTACTTGCTGTTCTCGCTTTATCGTTCTTTTCTTTTGCCCAACAAATAAAGATTAAAGGTCGGCTTACCGACAGCTTGTCTCAACCTATATTCAATGCAACTATCTATTCAAAACCCCTAGGCTTTAATGAAAGCCTACAATTTTCGATAAGCAATACAAATGGTCTTTATGAGCTAAAGCTGCAAAAAGATAAGACCTATCTTATTACCGTAAATTATCTTGGCTATAAAGAAATTCAAGACACCGTAACGCTTTCAAAAGATACCGTAAAAAACTACATTCTCATCGAGAATCCAGAATCTCTAGACAAGATTATTTTGACGAAAAAGCTGGCGGTCTCCGTAAAAAAAGACACGATCACTTACCGCACCGATCAATTTACAAATGGTCAGGAAAGGAAGCTGCGCGACGTGCTTAAAAAACTACCCGGTCTGGATGTGGACCGAGAGGGTAACGTTACCGTAAATGGGAAGGATGTGACCAAGCTCATGGTGGACGGCAAGGATTTCTTTAATGGTAATGAAAAACTAGGTGTTAATAACATTCCCGCAGATGCTGTGGAAGAAGTCGTGGCACTTGATAATTATACGGCCATCCCATGGCTTAAGGGATTGGCAGATAGCGACCAGTTAGCTCTTAATATAAAATTGAAAGAAGGGAAGAAAAATTTTATATTTGGAGATGTTGAAGCTGGCGCGGGATTTACAGACCGATACAAGATTAATCCTACCTTATTTTACTATAGCCCAAAAACAGCGGTCAACTTCATCGGTGATCTGGACAACACGGGCAACCGTTCTTTTACTGCACAGGATTATCTTGGTTTTGAAGTAGGTGACGCAACATTGACCAACTATGGCGATGCCATATCGCGGGCGTTGCGCGATCCAGTTGTAAACTCGTTATCCACAACCGATTTTAGAGAATTGAAAAATGTCTTTGGTGCGCTCAATATCAACCATGATTTTGATTCTGGACTTAATCTGACCGCTTACTCTCTGAACAATGATAGCGATCAGGAAAATCTGAGCGATCAGAGGATAGAATATCTTACCCAAAACAATGTCACGGAAAATAGAGCCACATCACAGGATCAAGATCAATTTTTTACCGCAAACACCTTAAAACTGCAACGCACTACATCCAGAGATCTTGATATTCTGGCTCGGTTTGATCTAAAACTTTACGATTCAGAATATAAGCAGTTGATTAATAGCCAGACCCAGCAGTCCAGCCAGTTCAATAATCGGTTTGAAGCGGTAGAGGATTTTACAATCAGTTCAGGTTTAAATTTGAACAAGAGGTTCAGCTCCAGGCATATCAGTACTCTCGAAACTGGTTTGCGTTATGAGGATAGACGAAATGATGTGCAAAGTCTATTTGACAACTCACTATTTCCTTCTCAGGTTCCTTTGATCGATCAAGATTCAGGAATTTTCAACGTACTTCAAAATAGTGATCGACAAACAGAAAGATTCAATCTTGATCTCAAGCATTATTATGTCATCAATTCTACCACGCATTTGTATCCATTCGCTGGCATCGATATTTCCATGACCGATTATATGAATAGCGATTTACAACTGCTAAATGATCAAAGCCAAAATAATTTTTTTGATGCTGGATTTAATAACGATTTAGAAATGTCTATAAACGATTATTATCTAGGCGTACAGTTGAAAAAGAAGTTTGGGAAGACGATTGTGAAACCGGGACTGGTTTCCCGTTTATACGATTGGAATGCCAGAAACTTTGATCAGCAAATTGTGGATACAGATAGGTTTGTAGTGCTTCCAGAGCTACTGGTGGAGTATGAACCTCTTAATACCAGAAAGTTTAGATTGAACTATTCCATCCAGTCGCAGTTTGCTGATCCGCTTGATTTTGCCAATAGATTACGTCTAAACAGTTTCAATCAAGTGCTTTTGGGGAATGAAGAAGTCCGTAATTCTTTGTATCACAATCTGACTCTGGGCTACAGTTCTTTTAAACTGCTGGAAGGGACTACTTTTTTTACGTCCTTAAGCTATCGCAGGTTTATCGAGGGTGTAAGAAATGCAACCCAAATCGATGGTATAGAGCAGACCACCCTTACAATTTTTACTGACCTACCAGAAGACAGCTACAGCGTTAGGCTTAATTATTCAACCTATTTGGGCAAGCTTAAAATATCATATCGCGGGAACGCGTCTTTGAATGAGTATTCCCGCATTATCAATGAAGGAATTCTTGATTACCAGTCCTATCTATTAAATAATAGCCTAGGTCTTGAAAGCAGGTTCAAGGGTGCATTCAATTTTGAGATCGAGGGAACACATCGATTCAATGATCTTTCAGGAAGCAATTTTGAAAACAAATTTGAGAATTGGACGGCAAGCGGTTTAACAGAACTTACTTTTTTAAAACACCTTACCTGGAGGTCAGATGCTGAATTTACTTATTTCAGAAACATTACATCTGGTAACAGCAACGACTTTTTGATTGCAAACACCTCGCTTGAATATTGGAAAGAATCTACGGCATGGACATTTAAAGTTCAGTTGACAAACGCATTTGATAATGATATAAAGTTTTCAAACAGCATCAATCAATTTCAGGCAACAGAAAACAGAATATTTGTACAACCTCGAATACTCTTATTTTCGGTCGGATATAAATTATAGCAAGATCGATTATATTATGTCTCAAGAACTAGAGCGTATTGAGGAGGCGCTTTCGCGAAAGCGTCACAATTTCATCATCTATAAAAACCAGATCAATAAAGACCTCTCAAGATCAAGTCTGGAAGAGGTCGAGGAAGATGAACCCAAAGCTTTTTTAAACGCTGTCGCCGAACTATAAAACGAACTCATGGAAGACAGCGACCCCAGACTCCAGCAACTCTACTACCTCGCTGATGTCCAAGAAAGACATCTAGAAAAAGGAATTATTTTAGGTTTCTTTTACAGGGAATGGGTTAAGGTAAAGTTTAGGTTGGGGCACCAGTAGGTAAAATCAAATTCTAATTCAAAACTGATCGACGGTACATTAGACTATAGATTTTTCTTTAAATATAAGCTCCCCTCTCCCTCGGAGAGGGGCTGGGGGAGAGGCTCAAAACAGCACCCTCACAAACGGCTGGATCCCATTGTTGTAGATGCTCTTATCCTCATTATATAGCACATCATAGCGAGCGCCAATCACAAAATTACCTTGACGATATCCTGCGCCCAAAAACAAAGCCGGGACCCAATATTGCTCATCAATGCCTTGAACTTCAAAATTCCGGTTCACGTTCAATACCTCAAAGTCAAAACTGGCCTGTATTTCAGGTATGGGATTGAAAAGACCTATAAAACCTCCACCGTAAATATTTGAAGAATAATCTAAAATTCTCGGGTCGTCTGCATCGAGTTCTGAATAGCTGTAGTTTAACCCCACACCCAGTCCTACAAACTGGTTCACTTTATAAATAGCTTGTGGAGCGAGGATTACCGATGTAAAATCATTACCGAAACTGGCTCCCAGATTCCCTCCTAAAAGCACGCGATCCCAAAAGCGTTCTTCGTTTTGTAGATTGCTTTGTGCAGCGCCTAAGTTGAGTATGAAGAAGAAAAATAAAAATAAGGGGAATGAATAATTGCCGTTCATGTGTAGAGTTTTTCTTTCAAAGCTGTTATAAATATACAAACTACCTCGTGGTGATGTAGTTATTTTCTATTTTTGCTGGATATTTTACCAAAAAGGAGCAATCCTTAGATATATGGACAAGTATTCTTTCCTCAATGCAGCACATACTGCTTACTTTGCACAACTTTACGATGAATATTTATTAAATCCGGATCAAGTCGAGCCTTCATGGCGGGCCTTCTTTCAAGGTTTCGACTTTGGAATGGAAAGTGCTGGTCACGAGACGGTTGTAGAATATGTTGATACGGGTGGACAGGTGAATACTGCTGAGCTGTCAGAAAAGATGCTCAAGGAATTTAGCGTTGTGAAGTTAATTGACGGCTATAGAACACGCGGTCACTTGTTCACAAAGACTAATCCAGTAAGAGAGCGTCGCAATTATCAACCTAACCTCGACCTGGAGCATTTTGGACTTACTGAAGCTGATCTCAATACGGAATTTGAGTCAGGTGAGTTGATCGGTCTAGGAAAAACCACTCTTAAAAATATTATTGATCACTTGACCCAGGTATACTGCGACAGTATAGGGGTTGAGTATATGTACATACGCAAGCCGCACGAGGTCAAGTGGATCCAAAGCTGGTTGCACAGAAACAACAACCACCCAGAATTTTCAAAAGAGCAAAAAGTCCAGATCCTTAAAAAGCTCAATGAAGCGGTTTCCTTTGAATCATTTCTACACACAAAATACGTAGGCCAGAAGCGTTTCTCTCTTGAAGGAAATGAGTCGCTTATTCCCGCGCTCGATGCTCTTATCGAGAACGCAGCCGATAAAGGTGTGGATCAATTTGTACTGGGAATGGCACACCGCGGTCGTTTGAATGTACTTACAAACATCTTTGGGAAGCCTGTTAAAGATATTTTTTCAGAATTTGACGGTAAGGACTACGAGCAGGACATTTTTGACGGAGACGTTAAATACCATTTAGGTTATACCAGTAAACGTAAAACTGATAACGGAAACGATATCAATATCAATATCGTTCCCAATCCATCACACCTGGAAACGGTAGGAGCGGTAGTAGAAGGAATAACGCGTGCCAAGCAAGACATGCACACGCCAGACAACTTCTCAAATGTTCTTCCTATAGTCATACATGGTGACGCTGCGATCGCAGGTCAGGGAATTGTTTACGAAGTTGTGCAAATGGCTCAGCTAGAAGCCTACAGAACTGCTGGAACCATTCACATGGTGGTGAACAATCAGGTAGGTTTTACCACAAACTACCTAGATGGTAGATCAAGTACCTACTGTACGGATATCGCAAAAGTTACTCTATCACCTGTTTTGCACGTAAATGCAGATGATGCAGAGGCCGTAGTACACGCTATCAATTTTGCGCTGGATTACAGGATGGAATTTGGTCGTGATGTTTTTATTGACTTACTAGGTTATAGAAAATACGGTCACAATGAAGGGGATGAGCCTCGATTTACACAGCCACAACTCTATAAGGCAATCGGTAAGCAAATGAATCCTCGTGACATCTATGCCGATAAATTGAAAAAAGAAGGCGTCATCGATGATGGTAAGATCAAGGATTTAGAAGACCAGTATAAAGGTCGACTGGAAGAAGAGCTAGCCACATCGCGTCAAATGGAAAATACAGTCATTACGCCATTCATGCAAGATGAATGGGATGGTTTTGATTCTGTGACTGAGGATGAGATGATGCAGAAGGTGGAAACTGGCGTAGATAAAAAGACGCTAGAAAAAATCACCAAAACCATATCCACTTTACCAGAAGGAGAGAACTTCATCCGTAAGATTAAGAAGATCATCGAATCCCGCAGCAAGATGTTTGAGGAGAACAAGCTGGACTGGGCCATGGGAGAGCACCTTGCTTATGGTAGTTTGATGCTGGAGGGCTATGATGTACGCATGAGTGGACAGGACGTAGAACGTGGAACATTCTCGCACCGTCACGCCGTCGTAAAATCAGAAAACCATGAGAACGAATTCATATTACACAACCACCTAGAAGGCGCTGAGGGTAAAATGTACATGTACAACTCCCACCTTTCTGAGTATGGTGTGGTAGGTTTTGAATATGGTTATGCCCTTGCGAGCCCTAATACATTGACGATTTGGGAAGCGCAGTTTGGTGACTTCTCAAACGGTGCACAGATCATGATGGATCAGTACATCAGCGCCGGTGAGGACAAGTGGAAGAACCAGAATGGTCTCGTGAAATTACTGCCGCACGGTTATGAAGGTCAGGGAGCAGAGCATTCTAGTGCCCGTATCGAGCGCTATTTACAACTTTGTGCAAAGGATAACATGTTCATGGCTAACTGTAGCACGCCAGCAAATATGTTCCACTTGTTGAGGCGACAAATGAAGGTGAACTACAGGAAGCCATTGGTTGTTTTTACTCCTAAGTCTTTGTTGCGATCTCCACAAGCCGTGAGTACGGTAGAAGAGTTTGAGAAAGGTCATTTTCAAGAGGTGATTGATAGTGATACCGCTTTCGCGAAAGCGAAAACCCTAGTGTTCACGAGCGGTAAATTCTACTACGACCTCTTCAATTATCGTGAGGAGAATGATATTAAAGATGTAGCCATTGTGAGAATAGAACAATTATTCCCCCTGCCTACCGATCAGATCAAAGAAGTAATTAAGAAATACAAGTCAGCAAAAGATATCGTGTGGGCACAGGAAGAGCCTCGCAATATGGGCGCCTATTCCCACTTGATGTTACACATGCCAGAGACGCGTACCTGGAGGGTCTGCTCCAGAAATATGTATGCAGCTCCTGCATCAGGTAGCTCAACAAGATCCAAGCGCAGACAAGCAAAAATTATAGAAGACGTTTTTAACACCAACAAATAGATTATGGCTCTAGAAATGAAAGTGCCGTCACCCGGCGAGTCGATTACAGAAGTTGAAATAGCAGAATGGCTGGTTGCTGACGGTGACTGGGTCGAGAAAGATCAAGCCATTGCCGAAGTAGATAGCGACAAGGCAACTCTTGAACTCCCTGCAGAAGCCAGCGGAATCATTACGCTAAAAGCTGAAGAAGGCGATGCCGTCCAAGTAGGTGAGGTGGTTTGCCTTATCGATACTGAAGCAGCAAATCCTAACGAAGGAGCTAAAGAAGTGAAAGATGCTCCCGATAGCTATGAAGATGGTGATGAGGGAGGCAATAACAAAGATGTAGCTAAGGAGATGCGCGAGGACACTCCTGACGACAAGAAAAAGTCTCCAGAAAAAGCGCCACAGCCTGAACAGGCTAAAGAAACTTACGCAAGCGGTACGGCAAGTCCAGCAGCTAAAAAAATTCTTGACGAAAAAGGAATGGACAGCTCGTCTGTTTCTGGAACAGGTCGCGATGGTCGTATTACCAAAAATGATGCAGTAAACGCAAAACCGTCTATGGGAACTCCAGGACCTGGTTCTCGAGGCGAGAGTCGTTCAAAGCTTTCCATGCTGCGTAGAAAAGTTGCAGAGCGTCTTGTAAGTGCTAAGAATGAAACAGCAATGCTGACTACCTTCAACGAGGCGGATATGAAGCCTATTTTTGATTTGCGTAGCGAGTACAAAGAGACTTTCAAGGCAAAACACGGAGTTTCGCTTGGGTTCATGTCTTTCTTTACCAAAGCGGTAGTAAGAGCGCTAGAAGAGTATCCTGCCGTAAACAGCATGATCGATGGTAAAGAAATGATCACTTACGATTACAAGGATATTTCAATTGCGGTTTCTGGACCTAAAGGATTGATGGTTCCAGTAATCAGAAACGCTGAGAACTTATCTTTCAGAGGAGTAGAACAAGAAGTAAAAAGATTGGCTTTACGGGCTCGTGACGGTAAGATTACCGTTGATGAAATGACCGGAGGTACCTTTACCATTTCTAATGGAGGTGTTTTTGGTTCTATGTTGAGTACGCCCATCATCAACCCACCGCAGAGTGGTATTTTGGGAATGCACAACATCATTGAGCGACCCGTTGCTATCGATGGACAAGTAATTATAAGACCTATGATGTACTTGGCTTTATCTTATGATCACAGAATCATTGATGGTAAAGAATCTGTAGGATTCTTAGTTGCGATCAAGGAGGCTCTGGAAGATCCGATCAACTTATTGATGGATGGCGATGTGAAGAAGGCGCTGGAATTGTAAGAAGAATTAATATAAACTACAAAAGCCACCTCGTGAGAGGTGGCTTTTGTTTTTGGTGAGGATACAGTTTAGTTGACCACAAATTTTTTATTGATAGAATGCCTGTCCTTACCTATAAACTGCGCTACGTACAGTCCGCTTTTGAGTTCGTTAAGCAGTATTTCGCGCTGAGATTGTAGTTCTGAAATTTTCAGCAGTTGACCAGAGAGAGCATAAATGTTCAAAGTTCCGGTTGACTCTTGATTGAATTTTATGCTGTTATTTTCCTTGACGTAATTGAAATCTTGATCTAAACGATTCTGAGTCGGATGAGATAATGTTCCCAATTCAATCCAATTTCTAACCATCCGGACAAGACCCAAATGACCAGCAAACCTTCTCGAATTTGAAACATTCCAAGGGAACGCAATACGATCTATATTATTGGATGCTTCAAGATTTGAAACCGGAGCAACGGCGTTCGCCGTCATAGGTTCGCTAGCCATGAGATCAGGATCAACGTAAAGGCTCATGGTATCATTACTTGCACCACTTAGGATTTCGTATTTCGCAACGATTAAGTGGTTTTGATTAAAGCTATAAACTTGTGGATCGATAGCAGGTGGCGTGGTAGGATCTCCTATTTTGATTCCCACATTGAAGCCGGAACCACTACGCTGAATAAAGATTCTACTTGAAGTTGTGAAGGCTCCACCATTGAGCAATCGGACTACATCCCCAGCGTCATTGGGGTTTGGTGCGTCAGATACATTGATGACAAAGCTTAGATAAAAAGTTCCTGAGGTAATCGGACTGTTGAGAAGTTTGCCTGGTCCGTCGCTATCAATTGTGTTATCTGATTGCAGGGCTTTTTGAGAAGCGCCGAAAAGATTTGGATAGGACAAAGGAAAACCGACAACTTCTGAAGCCATGGAAGCGACACCAAAATTACTTCCCGTTCCTCCATTAGAAGTATCGTGACTCCATCCATTTTGACCGTCTAGGGATTCGCCGGTATTCAAGGCATCAAAGCTCTCTGAAAACAAACTTTGAGCATTGAGAGATGTTAGACTTATAAAGATCGATAAGAAAAATAAGAGTGGTTTCATAAAAATGCTTAAGAAATCAAATATAATGAAACAACAAATTGTTTAATCAGGAAAGCTTTAATTACTATTTATAGTAAACAAAGTACTTTTAAATTAAGTGCCGAGCTTACAAATCTCCCCCAGCACCTTTAAATAATCCTCTTGATTATTTACAAAATCCAATTCTGAAACATCAATCACCTTGATTTTTAAGTCTTGCTGTGTGCGTATAAACTCTGCGTAGCCCTTCTGGATCTGGTTCAGATAACTGGCTTCAATATTCTGCTCGTAATCCCTACCGCGTTTTTTGATGTTTTCTAGCAGCCGCTCCTCGGTCTGGTACAGATAAACATATAAATCTGGCTTGACCAGTTCTTTATACATCATGTGAAACAAGCGCTGGTACAAATGATATTCTTCATCTTCCAGCGTTATTTTGCTGAAAATAAGCGATTTAATTACATAGTAATCTGCCACGGTAAAATCTGTAAATAGATCGTGTTGCGCGACATCGTCGCTCAATTGCTGGTAACGATCTGCTAGAAAGGACATTTCCAGCGGGAAACTGTACCGCTCTTGATCCTCATAAAACAGAGGCAAAAATGGATTATCGGCAAAACGTTCCAATACCATTTTAGCATTGAAATCTTCAGATATTTTGTGGGTAAGACTGGTTTTTCCAGAGCCTATATTTCCCTCAATGGCGATAAAATTGAGGTTTTGGATAGGATACCGCTTTCGCGAAAGCGAGATCATTTCAGGCACCACTTCATTTAATGGTTGCAGCTGGCTACTGATCTCAGCCATGCTTTTTTGTAATACCGGATGCTTTACGTCGTAGGCAATATCCACCAAAGGCTGCATCACAAAATTGCGCTGGTGCATTCTGTGGTGGGGAACTTGAAGCTCTGCTTTATCGATGATTTGATCATCAAACAGCAAAATATCCAGATCGATGATGCGATCCTCATAGTCAGAAGATGTGCGCGGCATTTTGCCCATTTCACGCTCGATCGCTTTTAAAATGCCCAGAGCTTCAAAAGGATTTTTGATGCTGTGAACCAAGATACAGGTGTTGAGAAACGGCTCGCCATCAAAGTCCAGCGCGTCAGATCTGTAGATGCCCCCACTTTTAATAACCAATCCCAAATGTTGCTCTATGAGGCGAGCGGCAGTTTGCAAATGCTGCAAGCGATCACCTAGATTAGAGCCTAAAGCAATGAAAATCTTATGATTATGAGGAGTTGGGATAGTGCTAACTTTTAGTGCAAATTAAGAAATAATCACGGCCCACCTAGGTACATTTGTAGTTTAAATGAAGACTCTGACCGCCAAAAAGTTGCGCCTGGCAAACCGTATTTATCTCGTGCTCGGTGCATTGTTCATTTGCTCTTTAGTTGCATCAAATCTGATCTTTCAGAAATTTTTTTACTGGAACCCCTTCGGGTGGTACCGGTTTGAGATATCGGTAGGATTGCTGCCTTATCCGCTCACATTTTTGATTACCGATTTAGTGAGTGAGATTTATGGCAGGCGCAAGGCAAACGATTTAGTACTCGCAGGAATTTTTGCTTCCGTGTTCAGTTTGCTTATCCTGTACGTTGCAGATGTGGCTCCGGCTATAGAGACGAGTCCCATCGATGACCAGACCTTTACTCAGGTCTTCGGTGCTACAAAAATTGCAGTCTTTGCAAGTATGGCTGCTTATTTATTAGCCCAATTTGTAGATATACGCATCTACCACTTTTGGAAAAAGTTGACAAACGGTAAGATGTTATGGCTGCGGAATAATTTTAGCACGGTGTTTTCCCAATTTGTAGATACCGCTAGCGTTTTGTTGTTACTCTGTTATTTCGGGATTTTGAAGTGGGAACAATTTGTTCCCTTGCTTGGGGCAGGGTTTTTGTTCAAAGTATTAGTAGCATTAATTGACACACCGCTTTTGTATTTAGGTGTAGAAGTTTTCAAAAGGCTCTTCGGTTTGAAACAAGGTGAAGAGCTTCTAATAGATTAAAGTTGATATGAAAAAGTTTTTTAAAATACTGGGAATTGTTATTGTCGTACTCGTAATATTACTTGTTGCGACACCTTATCTTTTTAAGGATAAAATTGCGGAACTCATCAAAACCGAGCTCAATAAAGCGCTCAATGCAGAAGTAGACTTTGCCGATGTGGACCTAAGCCTATTCAGCGCCTTTCCTGATGCGCGTCTTGAGATCAATGAACTTTCTGTAATCAACAAAGCGCCATTTGCAGGAGATACGCTTTTCTTTGGGAATGAGGTCAAACTGGACTTACCTATTGGCGATTTATTCAATGGTGCCGGAGAACCCATAGGGATAAATGAACTTGTGATCAATGATGCATTTATACGGCTTCAAGTCAATGAAGAGGGTGATTCTAGCTGGGATGTTGCAGTAGTGGATTCTACGGCAACTACGAGCACCGCTCAAGCCGAAAACGGCGGAGGTTTCTCTTTGGACCTAAAACATTACGAAGTAAATAATACCCGAATTATCTACGACGATGCGGTAACTAAAAACAAACTAGAAATCGTAGATATGAATCACAGCGGTAATGGCGATTTCAGTTTGGAACAAAGTACACTCGAGACCATGACTGAGGCCAAGGTTTTTTACTCGCTCAATGATATTGCTTACTTAACGGGTCAACAGGTCAAACTGGATGCTGATATCTTGATGGATCTGGAGAATCAGAAGTATACGTTCCAAGAAAACAATGCTCTGATTAATGAGTTGGAACTGGTTTTTGAGGGATTTATTGATCTTGAAGATAATTCAACCATCGTTGACCTTTCATTCAATGCACCTACCTCTGATTTCAAGAATTTCTTTGCCCTGATACCTGAAACCTACAGAACTAACCTCGACGGGATCACAACCACAGGTGATTTCAAAGTAGATGGAGCGATTAAAGGAACAGTAGACGAAACCTATATTCCAAAGTTGAATATCAATGTAGTCTCGCAAAATGCTTCGGTTCAATATCCGGATTTGCCGCAAAAAATTACCAATATCAATATCGATGCGCATTTAGTGAACGATACGGGACTAGTAGAAGACACATATCTCGATATTAAAAATACCGCTTTCAACATAGGGCAGGATCGTCTTACCGGTAATGCGATGATCAAGGACCTAACTGGTAATATGAAAGTAGATGTCAATGCAAAAGGTAACCTAGATTTTGCCAATCTTACCAGAGCCTTTCCCTTGCCAGACGGTGTAAACCTTGATGGTCGTCTTGCGCTGGATATGGCAGCTCGATTTGATATGGAAAGCATTGAAAAGGAGCGTTACGAGCGCATCAACACAAATGGTACCGCTAGACTGAGCGATTTTAAATATTTGGGTGGTGCGTTTACCAAACCATTTATCATCAGCAAGGCTAACCTTGATTTGAGCACATCTCGCATCAAACTGAACGAGATGCTGGCTCAAACGGGCAACACAGACCTCAAGGCTAGTGGTAATATTGATAACTTGATCGGGTTTTTGCTACAGGATCAAGGTCTTAAAGGAAGGTTCAATGTTTCATCAAATACTTTTGACGTCTCAGACTTTATGACGGTGAGTGAAGATGGTGGTGATTCCGCTTCCGCGAAAGCGAACCAATTAACAGCCTCTCAACAAAGCATACCTACAGAGCAAGCCATCAAAATCCCAGCATTTCTGGATGCATCACTTGACTTCACCGCAAATCAAGTTTTATACGATGGGTTGACACTTAAAAATGTGAGTGGATCTGCCATCGTGCGTGATGAAACCATGACGCTCAATAACGTGCGCACTAACATTTTCAACGGTGCAATAGGAGTCAATGGATCTCTCACCACCAAAGGCGAGACGCCCAAATTCACCATGGCGCTGGACATGAAAAATCTGGATATTGCTCAATCTTTCCAAGGTTTTGATATGTTTCAAAACTTAGTACCTATTATAGGTGCTTTAGATGGAACGATTAATACGGATATGAACTTTTCAGGGGATTTGAATAATGATCTGTCTCCTATCATATCGAGTCTTGCGGGCGACGCTCTTGCGCAACTATTGACTAAAGATGTGGACGTGAGCCAAAACAAGCTTTTGAGCGCGATCGATCAGCGTGTGGATTTTGTGAATCTCGATGCTTTGAACCTGTCTGACTTTACCACAAAACTGAACTTCAGTAACGGTGCGGTTCAGGTGAATCCGTTTGATTTCAACATCAAGGACATCAAGGTAACAGCAAGTGGTAGCCACAGCTTGACTAATGAGATGAATTACGTACTTGATCTGAACCTACCGGCAAAGTACTTTGGAAAAGAAGGTGCGAGTTTACTCTCAAAATTAGAAGCAAAAGATGTCAATAATATCACCGTACCACTTCCCATAAGATTAGGCGGTGCCATGAACGCGCCCAAAGTCAATGTAGATCTACAAGGTGCGGTCACTAATCTGACCAATCAGATCGTAGAAATCCAAAAGCAACGACTGAAGGACAAAGGCGAGCAGGCTTTAGGCGGCGCGATCAATGACATCTTGAAAGGGAACGACCCTAAACAGGGCATAAAGGATATCTTGAAAGGGGGCAATCAACAAACCACTCCGCAGGATTCAACAAAAACACAAAATCCTACAACCGCTGATGAAACAACCAACAAGGTAAAAGAAGCCGCCGGCGGTTTGTTGCGTGGGTTATTTGGTAAAAAGAAGGATACGGTGAAAGAGAAGAAGAAATAACGCAATTGATTTAAAATAATCGCTCATCAAAAAAATAAGCCTCCTGACGTACTAAAGATACCTTGTCTTTAAAATCGGGATGCTCAGTATTAATGATATAATTATATTCTTGAGGAATAATGGCTGAGGGAACTTTAAGCACCAGCGTCCTCTTTTGCTTGTACCACTCCGAGCCTATTTTCTGCAGCTTATAATAGGATTTGATCGACCGCCAATTATCTGGTAAGTCCTGAATCTTGATCTGCTCAAAGAGCTTTTCTTCATCCGCTATCGATATGATCATCACCTCATAATCGGGAAGCGGGTTGATCGAGTTTCTATGAACGATCAGTTCTAATGTAGAAAGCGATCGTGACGAACCCGTGTAGATTACATAATCGCCATCATAGTTCCAGCGGTTTGCCGCGCCAGAGCTGGAAAGTTTTTTGGAATAATGCGTATGTGAAATTCTATAAACCTCCAAAATCAACCGTTATCGCCGTATTCCATTCCCGTAAGCCTGTCTTCAATATATCTAATTCCAGAAATAGTGTTGAAAAAATCGACAGGTTTTTTCTGATCAAAATGGAAATTGGGCTTCTCGAGCCAATCGATAAAAGCTTGTTTTGAACCAAATACCTTTTCGCCCTGTTTATAAAGCGAAATTAGCAAAACCAGTTTTTCTTTGAAATCAATACTCAACTTACCTTTTGAACTGCGGTAATTTTGGAACGTTTTTTCACTTACGTTAAACCATGCTGATATCACCTTATCTGTAGAACGCGTGATTTCTTTAAACTGTCTTACCTGCTTTCTCCCTAGTCTTTCAGATCGCACATAATTGATGACTTGACTATCCGAAATTTTTGGAGGTATATCCATAGCACTCATAACGAAGTTTTTACCAAAATAAGAAAATTTACTGAATGTAAAGCGTAAAATTTCCGAAAAATACTAATCCAACTCCCTCTTAATCTCCGCCATCAACTCCTTACCGCCATTTTCCAGAAGTTCTTTTGCACAGTTCTCAGCAAAAAGAATAGCTTCTTCAAGAATTTCCTCATTTTGAGAAGCGGAATCGCTAGAGTCTGGTAGTTGCCATTTTTTATTCACGACCAAATGCTGCGTGCCATCCAGACTGGATAAGCCCGCCTTGAAATCGACTTGATCATCTTTGCGAATTGCAATTGCGCCGATAGGTGCCGTGCAACCACCTTCAAGCGTTCGTAAGAATTTGCGCTCCATGGAGGTGCACAGTTGTGCATCAAAATCATTGATTTGGCTCAGAACATCTAAGAGTTCATCATTTTCTCCCATCGCAGCGACCATCATCACGCCCTGGGCGGGTGCTGGTATAAAACTGTCTAGATCGGTGTATTCAAAACCGTAATTTGCCTTGAGCTTGCCCAGCAGACCGATACGGTCCAGTCCAGCTTTCGCAAAAATCGCAGCGTCCCAATCAGTATTAGAAGCCAGTTTTGCGAGTCTGGTATTCACATTTCCGCGCAGGTCGACTACCTTATGGGTGCTGAAACTGTTTAGCCATTGCGCTTTGCGGCGCAAACTGCCCGTAGCAATGGTCATGTCCTCATCGGGATTGAAGGATTTTTTATAGAC
The DNA here is from genome assembly GCA_964631155.1 of uncultured Flavobacteriaceae bacterium. GTDB lineage: Bacteria > Bacteroidota > Bacteroidia > Flavobacteriales > Flavobacteriaceae > Nonlabens. Next base: position 153,554 of record CAZVYO010000006.1, on the reverse strand, counting down.
CAGAATATCTTTGTAAGAATGCCTAGGTAAAACTGCAGCCTGCACCATGCCTTTAGGCAATTGTGTAGGAACATCTTTTAAACTATGGACGGCGATGTCAATTTCTCCTTTTATAAGAGCAACATCTAGCGTTTTGGTGAAAATACCGGTAATTCCCATTTCATAGAGCGGCTCGGTAAGGTTCAGATCACCTTGGGATTTTACAGGATGTAAGATCACATCATGACCTAGGTCTTGTAAAAGGGATTGAACTGTTGTGGCTTGCCACAGAGCTAATTCTGAATCTCGAGTACCTATTCTTATGGTCATGAAATAATTTTAGCTGGCGACGCTGTCAAGTTTGAAGATCTTGTTGAGCAGGTCCAGCGTCTCCTCGGTACTTTCATCTTCCTTGCGTAAGTGGTTTGCAAAATGACCGGCGATTTTTTGAATGATCCGGTCAGAAATAGCATCAACCTGTTCTTGATTGAAATTTTCAAATTTGGTGCGGTTGCTCTTGATCTCAGCGTCTTTAAGAATGGCAAGTTTGGACTTAAGAGCTTGCATAGTAGGTGCAAATTCTCTGGAGCGTTCCCACGATTGAAAGTCAGCTTTAATCTCGTCGATGATTTCTTTAGCTTGAGGAACGAAAACCTCGCGATCACTCATGGTTTGTGCGGTGATTTGGGATAACTCATCCAGATGCACTAGTGTCACGTTATCCAATTCTCGCACATTTTCCTTGACATTTTTGGGTATGGAAAGATCTAGAATCAGTAGAGGTCTTTGGGTAGCGATAAGTTCTTTGCTCACCGTAGGATTTTGAGCTCCAGTTGCAACTATGAGCACATCACTTTGAGCGATCTGAACTTCAAGCTGTGCGTAATCTTTAACTTCAAGGTTGAAACGTCCTGCGATGCGCTCTGCTTTATCCTTAGTGCGGTTGATTAGGGTGATATTTTTGTTGCTGGTGTGCTTCACCAGGTTCTCACAGGTATTGCGACCTATTTTACCAGTACCAAAAAGTAAGATGTCCAGAGAGGCCCTTCCATAATTTTCTAGAATGTACTGGACGCTTGCAAAACTTACTGAGGTCGCGCCGCTGCTCAAGTTCGTTTCGGTCTTGATACGCTTGCTGGCTTGGATCACGGCATTGATCAATCGCTCCATGTAGGCATTGAGCATTTTGAGGGCTTTTGCCTGCTTAAATGCTTTTTTAAGTTGACCTATGATCTCAAAATCGCCTAGAATCTGACTGTCCAGTCCCGTGCCTACCTTGAAGAGATGATCTATAGCTTGTTCTCGTTTATAAACGGAAACAATGTTCTTGAGTTCCTCCATGCTTCCATGAGAGTGAGCGCATAAAAGCTGCATGAGGTGATCCTCACTTTCTGCAAAGGCATAGATCTCAGTACGATTGCAGGTGGAAATGGCTGCAAGCGAATTTAATTCTTCATTTTTTGCTTGTAGAATCAGGTTATGAATCGCGTCTTCACTTAAGGAAAAATGACCTCTCAGCTCAGCATCTGCCTTGCGGTAAGAAATTCCTATGCAGTAAAAAGATTGATTCCTGAAATGATTTGATCCCATACTTCTACATCGACCGTGCGCAAAATTAAAGTTAATGGCAGTATAAAAATAACGCCATGAGTTTCATTTTCGTCGCAATAGGCTATTTTTGCTTTCAAAGGCAGCTATTGTAGTAATGGTGGTAGTTGTCTCGCTTTCGCGAAAGCGTAAACATTATTATTTAGAGTCGTTTTAAATAAAATAAATTATGGAAAGTATCGCAAAAAGTGCCGGTGAGATCACAACTATTGAGAAGGGTTTTCAAGTGATAAGATTCAAGACTGATGAGAAGGACTCTAGATTTTATAATGAGGTAGATTCCAATTATTTACAGTTCCATTTCTGTATGAAGGGATCCGTGCAACTAGCCTTTAACGAGGGTAGTTACAAACTGCAGCTGGACGAGCAGAACTCTTATTTGCTTTACAATCCTTCACGTGGATTGCCCATGGATCTTGCGTTGCAGAAAAACACCTGGATGATCACCGTGCTTGTTTCCATTACCAAATTCCACAGCCTGTTTTCTCAAGATGCTGACCATGTGAGTTTTTTGAGTGAAGAGAATAAAGGGAAGAAGTATTACATGGACGGTAAAATTTCTCCGGCCATGGCTGTGGCGCTGCACCAATTGATGAATTACAACTTAAACGATGCAATAAAGCAATTGTATTTCAAGGGGAAATCCTATGAATTGCTATCACTATATTTTAATAAGGAAGAGGACGCAAATCTAGATGCCTGCCCATTTTTAGCTGACGAGGAGAATATGCGCAAAATCAAAAAAGCCAAGGAGATTGTTGTAGAGCGTATGATCGATCCACCGTCGCTTAATGATCTCGCTGCCGAAATAGGGCTGTCCTTGAAAAAACTTAAGGAGGGCTTTAAAGAAGTTTATGGCGATACAGTCTATGGTTTTGCCCTCGATCATAAAATGGACTATGCCCGCCAGCTACTCGATAGCGGTAAGTACAATGTCAATGAGGTAGGCCTGAAGGTAGGCTACAGTACGGGCAGTCATTTTATAAGCGCTTTTAAGAAGAAGTACGGAACCACTCCTAAAAAGTACCTTTCTGATCGTTAGATAATGAAAGAAAGGTTCAGTTGTTCTGGATAAATTCAAGAATTTCCCGATAGGTTTTTTGGTTGTTGGGATTTTCTCGCAAATAGCTGCCTACGGCTTCAATAATGCGTTGAGAAGCGCCCAGTTCTTCAAATAGAAATTTGTCTTTTTCCCAAGTCTGTTCAGTTCCTACGCGCTTGCCCAGTTCTTCACTCTTGACCGTGGTAGATTTCAAGTTTTGATAACGTTCATTATCCATGGCTTTTTCCAGTTCATAAAGCAAATCAGCAAATCGCAATTGTTCTAATGGTTTTTGCTTGATGAGCTTGCTCAAGATGCCCGACATGTAGTTCATATTGCTGAAGAACTGCACGTCATAATCATCAAGACCGCATTCTTTCAATTTAGAGAGGTTTTTTTTCAATGCAGCCTCGCCAGTCAATGAACCGTCTACGAGAAATTCCATTCTGGAGCTCAATAAATCTTCACAAAGCGAGTTTCGTTCTACGTTCTGAGCCAATAATATGAATGGTAAAAACAGCGTGGTGATTAATATTATGATCTTCATTATTGATCCTTGTGACTTAGTGAATAACTGTTTTAAAGCATGTTTAGTGCCAAAGGTACTTTTAATTACATCTGGTGAAAGGTTTAAACTAAACTGTTTTAGGTACTTTTTTTAGCAGCAAGAAAATAATCGCAACTTTGCGGAAAACATTTTTATCCTTCCGAGAAATAATGCCTGATCATTTTGACACACTCATCATAGGTGGCGGCGCAGCCGGTTTCTTTACAGCCATAAATCTCGCTGAGCAAACTCAGAATCACTCTATCGCTATACTCGAACGTGGCAAGGAGGTTTTGCAGAAAGTGCGTATTTCAGGAGGCGGTCGCTGCAACGTCACCCATGCCGATTTTGAGCCGCGCAGCCTTTCCACAAACTATCCGCGTGGCGAGAAGGAACTGTTGGGACCTTTCCACTCGTTCATGACGGGTGACACGGTAGCGTGGTTTGAAGAACGAGGCGTGGAGCTCAAAATAGAAGATGACGGTCGCATGTTTCCAGTTTCAGACTCGTCCCAGTCGATTGTCAATTGTTTTTTAGCGCTTTCGCGAAAGCATAACATTCAAATCAATACTTCTCAAAATGTCATCTCGATAGATAAGGAAGAAGATAGATGGAGAATTACCACAAAAAGCGAACTCTATACTGCAAACAATCTCGTCATTACCGCAGGTAGTAGTCCAAAAATTTGGAAACTTCTTGAGGGACTCGGTCATTCCATATCGCCGGCGGTTCCATCATTGTTTACCTTCAACGCTCACGAAAAAGCCATAACCCAACTCGCTGGCATCTCCCTTGAAGCAAGAGTAGAGGTTCCTCTGCTCAAATTGGAATCCAGCGGACCACTACTTATTACACATTGGGGATTTTCGGGCCCGGCGATCTTAAAAATGAGCGCTTGGGGAGCCCATAAATTGAATGGAGTAGATTACAAATTTGATCTCGTGATCAATTGGTTGAACAACTTAAATCATGAAGAGTGTTTTGAAACTTTTATAGCAAAACGAAAATCCTCGAGAAGTAAAATAGGGAATGATGGACCGTTTGATCTCCCCAAAAGGCTTTGGGAATACCTTGTTATGACCGCAGAGCTTAACGATACCACTTGGGCTGATTGTAGCAATAAAAAACTAGAGATACTGGCCAAAACACTAACCGCTTCGGTATTTAAAATCGATGGAAAAAGCACTTTCAAGGAAGAATTTGTGACCGCTGGTGGTGTGGATTTGAAAGAGATCAATTTTAAGAATTTCTCTTCAAAGGCTCATTCCAATCTGTATCTAGCAGGTGAAGTACTGAATATCGACGCGATTACGGGAGGTTTCAACTTTCAGAATGCCTGGACCGGTGGGTGGTTGATAGCTAAAAGTATATCAGATTAAAAATTCTACGGAGTACCCTAGGTGCTTGCCGTGCCATGTATTGCTCTTAACATGTTTAATTAAGAAGTCAATCTTTAAACTTACTTACCTGGTAAATTCTCTTTTAATTAAAATAAGTCGATACGTACACCTGATTTCTCAATCGCTTTCGTAAAAGAATTGAGTGTTTGCTGATTCAAAGCTTCATGAAACGCTCATTTTTCGTAATTTGTAAAATCAAAAGATCATCACCTTGAACAAGAAAACCATACTCATGATCCTCGATGGCTGGGGAATCACTCAAGATCCTGAAGTGAGCGCAATCGCACAGGCAAAAACCCCTTTCATCGATTCTCTCTATCAAAAATACCCACATGCCACGTTGCGTACTGATGGCGAGCATGTAGGCCTTCCAGAGGGTCAGATGGGCAACAGCGAGGTAGGCCACATGAACCTGGGTGCCGGGCGCATTGTTTATCAGGATTTGGCTAAGATCAACAAAGCTGTAAAGGAGCATACGCTCAAGGATGAGAAGGTGCTGGTTGAGGCTCTCGCTTTCGCGAAAGCGAACTCAAAAAAAGTCCACTTCTTAGGTTTGGTCTCAGACGGTGGTGTTCATGCGCATATCAACCACTTAAAAGCATTGCTGGATGTTGCCGAAGATGCAGGTGTACAAGATGTATTTGTGCATGCATTTACTGATGGTCGTGATGTGGATCCTAAATCAGGAAAAGGATTTATTCAAGATCTGGAAAATCACATGAAGGGAACTCAAGCCCAGCTCGCGAGTGTAGTGGGGCGCTATTTTGCCATGGATCGCGATCAACGCTGGGAACGTGTGGCAAAGGCCTACAATCTAATCGTGAACGGGCTGGGAGCGCCTACTCATGATGCGGTGGAGAGCATTCAGAAAAGTTATGATGATGGCAAGACTGATGAATTTATCGAGCCCATCGTGGTACTGAATGGTTCAGAACCCGTGGCTACGATTGAAGATGGAGACGTTGTGATCTTTTTCAATTACCGCACAGATCGTGGTCGCGAGTTGACACAGATGCTGTCGCAAAACGATTACCACGAGCAGAATACCCACAAGCTTGACTTGCAATATGTTACGATGACCAAATATGATGACAGTTTTCAGGGCATCAATGTGATCTTTGAAAAAGATAATCTTAAAAATACACTTGGCGAGGTACTTTCAAAAGCTGGAAAGAAGCAGATCCGCATTGCAGAGACTGAGAAATATCCGCACGTGACGTTCTTTTTCAATGGAGGTCAGGAAAATCCGTTTGAGGGCGAGGAGCGCATCATGTGCAATTCGCCCAAAGTAGCGACCTATGATCTGCAACCAGAAATGAGCATCGACTGCGTTGCTGACAGTATCGTGCCAAAAATAAAGGATATAGCAGCAGATTTCATCTGTTTGAATTTTGCAAATCCTGATATGGTAGGTCATACGGGATCTATGGAAGCAGCCGTTGCTGCTTGTGAAGCGGTGGATACTGCAGCCGAAAAAGTGATTACCGCAGCTCAAAAAAATGCGTATAGCGTTATCGTGATTGCGGATCATGGCAATTGTGAGGTCATGAAAAATCCTGATGGGAGTATGAATACAGCCCATACTACTAATCCAGTACCTATTATTCTTATAGATGAAGAATTGAAGGACGTGAAAGATGGGATTCTAGGAGATATCGCGCCTACTATTTTAAAGTTAATGGGAGTACAACAACCCGAGGAGATGACGCAAAAACCTTTATTTTAGTGCTTTAAATTAAAAATGATGAAGAAAATATTGATCATACTTGCCGCAGCGGCTGTAGTAGGATGTGGAACCCAGGAGAAAACGACCTCTGCAACAACACCTCGTATGGAACAAACCCGTACCCAGCAGCCTGTCCCTCCTGCACCTCCCAAACCTCCTAAGAATATAAATGTGTCAGTTCAAAAAGACGCTTCAGGAAACTTAAGTGGGATTCAGAACAAATCGGCTTTTATGGATCAGCCTTTTGCAACCTGGTTTACGCCACGTTACGATAGCTACAATCCAGATGCTGAGATTGTAAATGCAATTGAAGAAAATCTCAAGGGCATCGAGATAAGAGCCTATATGGGAACCTGGTGTGGTGATTCAAAGAGAGAAACACCTAAATTCTACAAGTTACTAGATCAAACTGATTACGATTTAGATGACTTAACCATGATCACAGTAGATCGTTCTAAAAGAAAGCCTGAAGATCTTGTATCAGGTTACAATGTCATGAGAGTACCAACTTTCATCTTTTATAAAGATGGTGAAGAAATAGGGCGTTATGTGGAGCGTCCTAGAGAGTCTTTGGAAAAAGATATTTTAAAGATCGTTTCAAGTCAAGAGTACAAACACTCTTATGAAAATTAGGAGCATAATTTTGAAATTGATAGAGGGGAAGTGAAAACTTCCCTTTTTTTGTATAACAGATGAAGACTTTTGCCCGTAAAACATTTCTTGAACTTTCTATTCTGATTTGCTGGTTGGCGACTTTTGCCATCGGTTACAAAGCCTTTTTCTTTCAAGACGATGTTCTGACGGTTTCTTTGATTGGAACTTTTGATCCTAGTGTTAATCTAATTATCGGTGCAGCAACGATGTTGATGCCTTTAGGACTGTTTCTTTCTGCAAAAAAAGGCAACTTATGGTTTGCTGCTTCTCTTATCATATTTATAATCTTTTGTTTGCTGGATGTTAGTAGATTGACTCCTTACTTCATTTGCTACCTGAGTTTGTTTTTGATTATTGAATTATTCAGGAATGATCAAAAGCAGCTTGAGAAGGGTTTTATTGTCCTTTTGGTTACTGTGTATTTCTTTAGTGGACTCAATAAATTCAACAATCAGTTTCATGAGCGAATTTTACCAATGGTATGGTTTCACTCTTTACCATTGCAACCTACGAGGAATATGGGTTACTTAATAGCTGCTACCGAGATCTTCCTGGGCCTTCTGATCTTGTTTAAAAGAACTCGTAAGCTGTCTTGTACGCTTTTGATCGTCATGCACATTGTTTTGCTTTGGAAATTGAGTCCATTTAAATGGAATTGGAATGCCATAGTCTATCCCTGGAACTTTGCAATGATCGGAGTGCTGGTTTTTATTTTTAGGTCACCTGCTTCTTTTTTCAACGAAAATTTGAACCGCCCGTTAAGATTGCTGGCCACTTTGCTATTTGCACTACCGTTTCTTAGTTTTATCAATCTACTGCCTGAAAACTTGGGTTACAAGCTTTATTCAGGAATCTCGTATGCTCCGGACTTTAAAATCGATAAGAAAATACAGGACTTTAGGGAATATGATAAAAGCAAAGAAGAATATGAAACAATGCTGAATCCCATGTTTTACAGTATTCAAGAAAGAGCGGTTGCTTTGAGTCCTGAGCCATGGGTTTTTGAACGTGTCGCAAAGAATATAGAATATAAATACGGTACTCGTGTCATAATAAAAACAGCTGATGGAAAAGTTAAACCTACAAGATAAATTTAGTCTGTTTACCGAGCAGTGGACTCCTAAAATTATAGGAGAACTAAACAGTCAGCATGTCAAGCTTGCTAAGCTCAAAGGAGAATTTGTATGGCATGCTCATGAAGATGAAGACGAACTCTTCATGGTCATCAAAGGTCAGCTGATCATTGAATTACCAGATAAAAAAATCGAACTCAACGAGGGCGAAATTTTCATTGTCCCAAAAGGAGTGAAGCACAAACCAGTTGCCAGCGAAGAAGTTCATGTTTTGCTTTTTGAGCCGGCAAAAATCAAACATACAGGCGATGTGCAACATGAGTTGACTAAAGACCAGATGGAATGGATATAAAATTTGAGTCCAGCTCTGAGGTTCTCGAAGGGCAAAATTGTTTGAGACTAATAATTCAGAGGCCTAATTTTTGAGCCTCAATTATTTTCCTGATCATAACCATCTGTCCCAAGTGATAATAGCAATGCTCGATCATCATCTCTATATTACTGGAATAACTCCCATAGTCTGCTTTTACAAATGGTGCAGACAATTCATAATTTTCAAGTTGCGATACATGAGTAGAGATGAGCTCAGCATTTTTCAAAAATTTTTCTTTGAAAGACTTCCATTGACTGTCGTTTTCAAAAGGTTCGAATTCAAAACTATATTGATCTCTAATCCTCAATTCTCCTCTTTCAAAAACCTGGATGACTCCCTCGAGGTAGTAATTGATGTGTTGAGCAAGTAAGCCCATACTATTGAGATCTTTTACCTTCTTATTTGCAGCAAAAACATCTAAACCTTTCAACTGCTCTTGATAGTTTGTGTTTGCGACTACTTTACCTTCGAGAAGAACATCTCTCAAACGACTGGCTAATTGAGCAGCTCTTTTCATTTCAAGCTCTCAATTTACTCAACGCATCTCTAAGCGCAGAAAAACTTGGAGTACGTTCTGTAAATGCAGCCCTTAATTTTTCTTTTTCTAGCTCGTTTGCTCCTATCTGTTCCAGCATGTTAGTCAGGTGCATTTTCATGTGGCCCGCTTGAATTCCAGACGTTACCAAAGAGTGGAGCGCGGCAAAATTCTGAGCCAGCCCGCAAACTGCGGTGATGCGCATCAAATCTCTAGCATCGGGTTGTCCCAAGATCTGTAAAGCCAATTTTGATAATGGATGTAGAGAAGTCAAGCCGCCAACCGTTCCTAATGCCAGAGGAAACTCTCCTTCAAAAATTAAGGTGTCGCCTTCAATTCTTGAGCTGGTAAGCGATCTATACTGACCGTCGCGTGCAGCATAGGCATGAACTCCAGCTTCCACGGCTCTAAAATCGTTCCCGGTCGCGATGACTACGGCGTCGATTCCGTTCATGATTCCCTTGTTATGGGTCACGGCACGGTAAGGTTCTTCCGTTGCAATCTGTACTGCTCGCACAAATTTGCGGGCAAAATCTTCACCAGTAACCCCATTGATGATTCCCAACTCCTGAAATGTGCAGGAAACGCTGGCTCTTACGGTACAGTCCGGTACATAATTGCTTAAGATGCTCATGACTACTTCTGGTGGCGCGGCAGAAAATCCTTGATATTCCCGGGTCTTGCTGCGCAGCGTGGTGGCAAACTGTTCCAGCATGGTGTTGATGTAATTGGCACCCATCGCATCACGAGTGTCAAATGTCGCGTGAAGCTGGTAGTAGCCTGCGATACTCTTGGTCTTGTCCACCAGCTCCAGCGTGAGCAACCCGCCACCTCTGGATTTCATGCTGGCGTTTATGGTTTCAGTAGATTGTAGGAGTTCTGCTTTCGCGAAAGCGTAAAAAGCTTCCATCTCACTCGTCAGGCCATCATAGGTGAGGTGTACCTGGCCTACCTTAGTCGTGCCCTTGATCTCGGTTTTGAAACCGCCACGTTCCTGCCAAAACTTGGCCGCCTTGCTTGCCGCTGCCACTACGCTACTTTCCTCGATCGCCATGGGGATCGTATAGACATCACCGTCAATGATGAAATTGGGAGCCAGCCCAAAAGGCAGGTAGAAGTTTGAGATGGTGTTCTCACTAAAACCGTTGTGTAGATCTTGCAGCTTTTGATCGTCATTCCAGTACTGTTCCAGTACGGCTCGCGCATTTGCATCGCCTTGCAAAAGAGTGTCTGTGAGCCAATCTATTTTCTGGGACTTATCGAGTTTTGAGAAACCGGTAACGGTGGTGGACATACAATTTACTTTAAAGGGTAAAGATACAAAGTCGTGCGGTGAAGGAGCGCTTGCATTTCTAGCGGAAAGCAGCGGTATATTGGCTTTTTTTTAGTAAAATTGGCATCCTACGTTATAAAATCATTAAATGAATAAAAAGAGCATTGTTTTTTTGTGTTTTCTGCTGGTTCAAGCCCTGTTGATCGCACAGAAAAATATCACGGTAGAAGACATTTACACAGGCGAGTTCCGTACGCAAGGGCTACAATCGCTTCAGTCACTTGATAATGGACAGGAATACCTTGTACTTAATTATAATCCTGACCGCACGCAATCCATAGACAAGTACAGCTACCTGACGGGAGAGAAAACGGGAACGCTGGTCAGCAGTACTGATATTGAGCTTCCGATCATGAGCTATAGTTTGAGCGATGACGAGCAGCAGGTCATGATCGTATCACAGCGCCAGTCCATCTTCAGATACAGCGCAAATTCCATGGTCCACATCTATGACCTTAACTCAAAAAAACTGACTCAGCTGAGTGATAATCTAGTGCGTAGCGCAGCCTTCTCCCCAGATGGAAAAAAAGTGGCCTACGTTTATGAAAATAACCTCTATTATAGAGATCTTGAAAGCGGGAACATCGTTCAGGCTACGGATGACGGCGAGATCAATAAATTGATTAACGGTGTCAGCGACTGGGTATATGAAGAGGAATTTGCCATCGTGCGCGCCTATCAATGGAGCCCTGACAGTAAGCAGATTGCATTTCTCTCTTTTGACGAGAGTGAGGTTCCAGAATTCTCCATGGATGTTTACGGTCGCGATCTTTACCAGTACCCCTACGTTTTCAAATATCCCAAGGCTGGAGAGAAGAATGCTGTAGTCGGGTTACACGTGTATGATTTGCTTTCGCGAAAGCGTAAAGAAATCGACCTCAACCGCAATGAAGAATTTTATATCGCAAGAATCAACTACAATCCTGATGGTCGTCTCTCAGCTCAGGTATTGAATCGACACCAGAATGTACTGGACTTCTACTATGTGGATCGAGATGGGAACGCAGAAATTGCTTTTACGGAAGAGGACGCCGCTTATGTAGATGTTACCGACGACCTCACCTTTCTTGAGGACGGCAGTTTTTTATGGACGAGTGAGAAAGACAATTACCGCCATATTTATCATTACGGTAAAAATGGAAAAGAAAAATCACAGATCACCAGCGGCGACTGGGATGTGACTTCCTACTACGGCTACGACCCAAAAGCAAAGCGGATCTATTTTCAAAGCACGGAAGATGGCAGCATCAACCGCGGGATCTATTCTATCTCCTTGAAAGGCAAAAAGAAGCGCAAGCTGAATAATGAGATCGGTAGCAATTCGGCTTCTTTTAGTAAAGATTTCTCCTATTATATCAATACCTATAGTAGTGCCACCACTCCGCCAGTTTACACGCTAAACGAAGCTAAAGATGGCAAAAGACTGCGCGAGATACAGAACAACAACGAGTTGCTGGAGAAGCTATCGGATTATAAGCTTTCGCAAAAAGAATTCAGCACCATTGCGGTAAATGGGAATGATCTGAACATATGGATGATGAAGCCACTAGATTTTGATGAGTCAAAGAAGTATCCCGTCCTTATGTTTCAATACAGCGGTCCAGGATCACAGCAAGTGCGCAACAGCTGGTATGGAGCTAATGATTACTGGCACAGCATGCTGGCAAACGACGGTTACATAGTTGTGTGTGTCGACGGTCGCGGTACGGGCTTTAAAGGAGCCGACTTCAAAAAAGTCACTCAGAAAGAGCTGGGTAAATATGAAGTGGAAGACCAGATCGCTGCAGCCCAAAAATTAGGCGCAATGGATTATGTGGACGCTGATCGCATAGGAATATGGGGCTGGAGTTACGGCGGTTTTATGAGCTCTAACTGTATCCTGAAAGGTGCAGATACATTCTCTACCGCTATCGCGGTTGCGCCAGTAACTAACTGGAGGTATTATGACACCATCTATACGGAGCGTTACATGACCACACCTCAAGAAAACGTAAGTGGTTATGACGACAATAGTCCTATCAACCATGTGGAAAAATTAAAAGGGAAGTACCTTCTTGTTCACGGTAGTGCAGATGATAACGTACACGTGCAAAACACGATGCAAATGATCGAGGCACTGGTGCAGGCAAATAAACAATTTGACTGGGCCATCTATCCAGACAAGAATCATGGTATCTATGGCGGTAATACCCGCATTCATCTTTTCAATAAGATGACAGACTTTATCAAGGAAAACTTATAATTCAATACAATCAAAATGGAATACAAATTTGGTGGTTCCCTAACCAATCAGAAAACGGTCTTAGGACATCCTTCAGGACTTTTTGTTCTGTTTTTTACCGAAATGTGGGAGCGATTTTCATATTACGGTATGAGGGCTTTATTAGTTCTCTTTTTAGTTTCCTCAATAACTGATGAAGGCTGGGGCTGGGAAAGAGCCGATGCCTTATTGCTTTATGGATGGTATACAGGATTAGTTTACGTGACGCCCATTTTTGGTGGTCTTATAGCAGACAAGTTAACTGGATACCGCAATGCTATTATTATAGGTGCTCTATTAATGACTTTAGGACATGCTTCTATGGCTTTAGAAGGCTTCACGCAGAATTTCTTTTACCTCGGCCTGTTTTTACTAATTATAGGAAACGGTATGTTCAAGCCTAATATTTCTTCAATCGTTGGGCAGCTATATAAATCTCAAGGGAAAGAAAAGGATGCTGGTTATACTATCTTCTACATGGGCATAAATGCGGGAGCATTTTTAGGAATTCTTTTATGTGGATACATTGGGGAGTCAGACGCTTGGGGCTGGCACTACGGATTTGGACTTGCTGGAATTTTTATGTTTTTTGGGATGTTGCAGTTTTATTTTGCACAAAAAATATTCGGTAGAATAGGGTTATCTCCTAAAGGCAATGTTGACTTTATCGATGAAGTTGAGGATGAGGTTGAAAAGCTAGAAGAAAATGTAGAAGATGTAATTGATGAAGCTCAGAATTCAAAAGTTACTGGAGATAGACTGATGGTGATCAGCATTTTTGCTTTTTTTACTATTTTCTTTTGGTGGGCATTTGAACAAGCTGGAGGTTCTATGACCATTTTTGCTAGTGATTATACAGACCGTGTACTTGAAGGTGCGGGTGGAGATACCTTTAAGATCATTAACTCCATATTAGTTGTTGTTCCCATGCTTATTATTACTTATGTTTTGGGTATGTTATTCAAGCAAACCTTTAGCAAGTTTGCTTTGTCAAATATTCTTTTGGGTACCAGTTTTGCTATTATATGGGCAATTGTCATTTACATGCTCATGCAGCAATTCAATGATGAAGCGCCTGAAGTGCCAGCATCATGGTTTGGTATACTTAACTCCTTTTTCATCATTGCTTTTGCACCTCTTTTTTCTAAGATCTGGCAGAGTAAATACAACCCATCTGGTCCAGTTAAATTTGCGATTGGACTAATACTTTTAGGTCTTGGTTTCGGAATATTAGCTTATGGATCAATGAATATTCCTTTAGGTGCTAAAACTGCTTCAGTCAGTATGATATTTCTTATTCTGGCTTACTTGTTTCATACGCTCGGTGAACTATGTGTTTCTCCTGTAGGTCTTTCTTACGTGAGTAAGCTGGCTCCTGTCAAGCTAGTTGGTTTGATGTTCGGTATCTGGTTTGTAGCAAACTTTATTGCAAACCTAACTGCAGGATGGACTGGTTCCTATCTTGATCCTATAGTAGAAGAATATGGTATGTCTAAATTCTTTTTGATATTTACGGCAATACCTATTGGTGCTGGAGTAATCATGATCATCATTAATAAATGGATGATTAAGAAGATGCACGGAATCCGTTAAGTTCAGATTCTGAATTTTATACATAAACGCACCATTTCGGTGCGTTTTTTGTTTCCAGGATAGCCATTACTTTTGCAGTATGAAGAAGATTTTGATTGCTTTCCTTTTATTTTCAGGGGCGTGCTACGGTCAGGTGGAGTGGATGACCATGAATGAGGCACTTGAAGCTCAAAAAACCGAGCCGCGCAAGATACTTTTAAAAGCTTACACAGACTGGTGTGGTATCTGTAAGTGGATGGATAAGCACGCTTTCGCGAAAGCGGGAATAGCACAATTCATTAACGATAACTACTACCCAGTTGCCTTTAATGCAGAAGGTGAGGGAACGGTGAGCTACAAGGGTAAGACTTTTAATAATCCTGATTTGAAACGTAATTATCGCTCACAACATGAGTTTGCAGAATTGCTCAACATCATGGAATATCCCACTCTTGTGTTCTTTGATGAAAAGGGCGAAGTGATCAATCCAATACCCGGTAAAATGGACGCGCGTAAATTGGAGATCTACCTGACCATGCTAGTCGACGACACCTACAAAGAAATCAATACAGGTAAGAAGTGGCGGGACTATCAAAAGAATTTTGTGTACAAGCTTCAAGGGTGACCTACCTTTTTAAGCTAAAATGTCCGCGAAGCTCCGTGCCGTCCACCAATTTTACTTCAAACCAATAGTCGCTGGAAGGCAATGGATTACCATTTATGGTTCCGTCCCAACCATCTCCAGATGGAGAAATCTGTTGTAGAAGTTTACCGTACCGATCGTAGATAAAAATCAGGTTTTGACCCAGAGTTTCTGGGGCAAGTCCCTCCACTCGCCAGGTATCATTGAATCCATCATTATTTGGGGTGAAGAACTTTGGAAATCCTACGATGCTTAGGGGAAGAGCAATATCACCACATCCATTGAGATCGGTAATTACGTAAAAGAATAATCCTGAGCGTACATTGTTGAAGACAGGGCTATCTTGTGGAAGGCGCTCTAAATTTCCGTTTCGGTCTGTAATTGAAAAGCTGAAATCTCCCATTTGCAATCCTGCCGTATCGACGAGGCTTATCATTTTACCATTGGCATCATCTGCAATTACGAGATCTGCCGTTGTCAGTTCAGGTAGTTCTGAAGCCGTGACCGTAACGCTGCGTGTTTTAGAGCAAATATTGGCAACAGTTGTGGTAACCGTGAGACTGTATGTTCCAGCATTGCTGACTTCCAGTACAGGATCAGTCGAAACTTCTTGTCCGTTAAAACTCCATGAATAGTAATACATGGCAGTAGGATCCTCCAAAATAGGCTCCAGCTCTATTGTTTTCAAATTACTGCCAGAGCAAACCCTTTGCCCATTTTCCAAGATAAATGATGGTACGGGATCAACGATTAGTGTAATAAAACTTCCCAAAGCCTGACAATCATTGCTCACTTCACTATCTACTCTAACATAAATATCCTGCCGACCAGGGTATCCTATATTTCTGTAATTGGAAATATCTTCTATCGGATCTTGCTCTCTAAGTGCGTCTGATTCATTGCGGTAAAATGAGATTTCTGGTGTTTGTGGCAAGAAGATGTTTGCGATCAAGGTTCTTACATATTCAAAATCAAAGGATGTAATACCATCGCTATCGTCATTATCTGAATTGTCGTTGCCATTGATGTCCAGTAAGTCATCGCACTCATTAATTACCTGGTCGACGGCTCCATCTGGCAACTGACTGGTCGCGACCAGTAGATTTAATCTTGTAACTTGAGAACAGCCATTACTATCCTCAACGTTGACCCAAAGACCTTCGCTAAATGGACTTGTGCTGTTGACGTAGCTAGAAGGATCATTAATAAATTCTGTTTGAGAAAAGTCATTGAGTTCTGCCGCGGTTTGTGATGTATAGTAGTTGAAAGAGAAATCGTCTGGATTTGCCGTGATCTCAGAATTGACTTCCTCAAGGTTGAAAGTACTGATGCCATCCGTATCATCATCACATTGGATTAGTTCCACAACTGGACTAGGATTGGGCGGCGTGTTGACAGTAAGCAATATCTCATCGGTAAAAAAAGTACAGGAATTCCCCAGCCTATTAAGTCTTGCCCTGAATAGATTGTTGTCAAGGCTCGACAAAGTGTTATTTATTTCTAGCTCCTCGGTCTGCGCTCCGCTGTAAATCCCACCGTTGTTGATCGTATTCCAGTTAACGCCGTCTGCTGATGTTTCCCATTGAACGGCGTAAGCGGTTGAGTCAAAAATGATAACCGCGATGTCGCCTTCACAGACTGTGGTATCTAGTGGTTGCTGCTCCACATTTACCGGCGCAGATTCAAGATATTTGGGATTTGGATCGGTATAACCATCGCCAGTACTTGTCACAATACCTTGAACATCCACGGTAAGGGGAGATCCGCCTAAAAATCCATCGTCATCAGCATCAGCAAATCCAGCCTCGATAACATCATTGCAATTGTCGGCATCGCTGTCACTATCTATGTAATCATACAAACTGTCAGAGTCAAAGTCTCTAATCTCAAAGCCTATTTCATTACTGTCTGGTGAGGACTCCGCTGGATCTGCCCAGCCATTTGAGCCAATGATAGCGTTTATATTATCAATTATGCCATCTCGATTCATATCAGGTAGCGAGCTTCCAGATTCTTCAATATCGTAGATCCCATCATTATCGCTATCCAAATCGAGATAATCGGGTATTAGGTCTGTATCTGTATCTAAGGGACTGGAATTGATATTAAAAACATCATCCAGACCGTTACTGTCGTTATCAGTATTAGAAAGACTCTGTTCCATCCCCAAATTTTCAATGATATCTGGAATGCCGTCATTATCACTATCTCTATCAAGATTATCATTAATCCCATCCATATCAGAATCTCTTTTGAAACAGGTAAGGGAAAGATTAGCGTTAAATGTGGAACTATCTGTTCCATTAATCACAACGTGCTCGAATTCAAAACTGTCAACTTGGTCAGCTAAAAAGGTATATGGACTAGTGCCTATGGGATTTGGATTGACTTGGAACCTTATCTCAGATCCAGAAAACTGTTCCACGCCTCGTTCATAAGCACCATCGAAATCTGTATCGACCAGCAGCCTGCCGTCAGGATCCACTAAAGTTATGTTTTTATTTGACGGGAAAATGCGTACAACATAAGTCTCAAAACTATTTGCGGTGGAAGGGGAGTCCATGTTTTCCCTGAGCTGAATATTCACAGATTCCGTGAAATCAAGTCTATAAATGGACTGTCCATTATTTGCGGCAGGGATGCTACTGGAGAAATTCCCGTTGCTCAATCCGCTAAAAGAATTGGTTGCTCCTGAGCTGTTGCTACCGTTTAAGGTGGAGCTCATGATCACATTAGAAGTCGTTCCGTCCTGAAAAACCACTTCTGGAGAATTTACATTGACAAGATTGATCATGGCATCACCATTGGACTCAACACAATCTAGAATTCCATCATTATCCTTGTCTATATCCAGATTATCGATAATCCCGTCCTCATCCATATCTGATGGGCAGATGTTAATGGGAACCTCAGCAGACTCCAGCACCAGTCCCGTGCAGGAAATGGTTCCTACGATCTTATACCTTCCCGGTGCGGTAGGAACTAAGCTGTCAGAGGTATTTCCTGTTGCTGCAAACCCAGAACCATCATCATAGAACCATTCAAAACTATCAAAGGTCTCTGTGTTCTCTGCATTCAGCGTTACATTGGGCAGGCAATTCCCCAAAGCGGTAAATTGAGTCTGAAAACTAACTTCTGGAGCGGTGGGAAATCCTGAGTAAAATCCGCCAGAGGTTGCAGCTCCGTTAATGTTGAAATAAGCACAGTAAAGTTCGTCCGTGCTTTGGATGGAAACATTCCCGGTTAAATTTGAAGCCTTGTAGGTAACATAATCTGGATTTCCTTGCACCGTATTTGGTCCTGTTACCGAGAAATTAGAAAGCGCCCGACCGTTAATAGTTACGGTGGCTCCAGTCTTGGAAACTATGGAAACGCCACCGTTATAAGTGATGTCCCCTATTCTAGTAATGCTCGCGATATTATCAAGATTACCTATGGCCTCACAACTCAATGGAGGTACAAAAAACAGACCTTGATTGGCTTCTCTACCCTCAGCGCCCCCTACTCCCTGATAGGCAAAAACATTATTACTGGTCTGTATATACATGTTATCCCGAGGCGAATAAGCATTTCCTTCAATGACATAATAATCACCAGCGTTGATGGTCGCTACAGGAGCCGACCCATTAATTCTTATGCTGGTATTGTTTTCATGGGCAACTAGAAGTATGTTTTCCCAGCCATCGCTGCCGTCTCCCCTTACAAAAATGTATTCACTACCAGTTTTGGAAAAATCTACGATTTGATCGATCCCATAATCACGGCTCGATCCATTATGAAAGCTGCCGTTTGCTGATCCTATATTTACCGCTATGGGTTTTGTTGATTCTATTAAACTGCCTATTATCCCATCGCGATTGATTGTTGATCGAGCACTATTCGTAGCCAGGGTGAAGCTCTCACCTTCATTCAAATTGATGGAGAAAGGCGTGGGGCCATTGTAGTTTTCTACAATCAGGCCACTAGGCAAATTACTGAAGGTCACATCAGTATTATCTTCAGATGCCATAACTGATACAAAATTGAGATAATTGGTTTGCGGATTTTCATTGGTAAAGCATCCTACCCTGAATGTATTACCGAGGGCAGAGAGCCCCTTACTAACAATTGCTCCAGCTTGATCAGCATTTCCGGCTATCACTCTTACCGAAGCATATATGGGCCGCTCAGATTCAATGATATAACCCTTGTTAGCATAGATCCTTCCAGTAGCTCCAGAAGCTATGAAAAGCTGCCCGTAGCCATTTCCCAAAAAAACCTCCCGTGAATCATCATTTCTTATTGTACCGATAATTTGAGCCGATTGAGGCTGTCCCACCGGCGTGATTACATAATTTACGTCCGTCCTGCTAGGTGTGGATAGATACAGGTATTGCTGTTCAGGATTTGCGTTTCCCTGTGCCGCCGCAGTAAGCGGCGGTATGAAATGTTTCGTGCTGAGTTGTGAAAAAGAATTTTGGCTACAACCCAATAGAAGCAAGATCAAAATGGTATAAATTTTACCTTGAATGAGATCAATAAGATTCTTCAATTTCAATTTTTCATATCTTAAGGTTAGAACAAACCTTTGGCTCAATGGTTTAATAGTACACCTGCAAACTTCATGACTTGAGAGACAGTTGGAATGTAAACAATAATTTTTGTATCTGAATGCTGGTCTGTCATGTTTCCGCTTTCGCGAAAGCGTAACTAGAATACAATAGCGAAGACTTATATCGCTTAGTCATTTATCATATAGATAAAGAGGGTGTCATCATTTAAGGAGACAAAATTTTTAAGTATCCCAATGTGATAAAAAAGCCAACCTATGGGATAAGTTGGTAGTCCTAGGCTATATCTAAAGTATTCACGTGGGTTTCATTTTACGAGCAAGGTGAGGAGATTATACGACTACCGACAATATAGATTAACTCATTTTACAAGCTAATTGAACATCATAAATGCTGTAATTGATTTTGATTGGTCAAAATGATGGGATGTATAAATAATGATGCTCAAACAAGAATTGAAAGTTAAAATTTTAGAACATTTAACTATCAATAAATCAATTTTAGATTAAATACCGTAATCCTTTCGCTGTGTAATAGTAATACAGTTAATTATTTGAGAATATCTATTAGTACCTCAATTGTAGTTCTATATTTGTTTACTTATAAATTAAAAAAGTTAAACAAATGAAAAAAATCGGCTTACTGATTCTGACCTTATTAATGTCCTACGCGTTAACAGCTCAGTCACAAAAAATGAAAGACTTGTTAAAAATCGAAGAAGATACCTATTTCGCTGACCGTGATAGTGCCTATGCTGATCCGTATTACGGTATTAAAAAATTGGTCTATGGAAATAAAAGATTTGTCGATAATAGACGTGTCTCACCTAGACAATCTGACCAAGACTTAAAAGATGCTTCTCTAGGTCAGAAGCCATTTGCAACAATCATAGGATGTGCAGATAGCCGAGTTCCCAATGAAATGATCTTTGATCAGGGAGTAGGAGACTTATTTATCACCAGAACTGCCGGTCAAGTCATGGCAGAAGCATCTTATGGGACTATTGAGTATGCGACTGTGGCACTCGATACAAAATTGATAGTAGTCTTGGGACATGAAAGCTGTGGAGCGGTAACTGCTGCCATGAAGCTCCCAGAAAACCCACCAGGACACGTGGTTACCTTGATCAACAGTATCAAGCCAGCTTCCGTGAAAGCGATGAAGGAAGGTACTACTGAAAAAGAACAACTTGATATCACCGTACGTGCTAATGTAATTGAGCAGGTGAATCTTCTTCGCAACCTGGAGCCCGTCTTGAGTAGAAAGTTTGAGAAAGGTGAAACACTTATCATCGGTGCGGTTTATAAATTATCTACCGGTCAGGTAGAGTTTATAGAGGAAACGATTTTCTCACTCCCAAAATTTGCTGATGAGATGGCAGATTCTGGAAAGAAGAAAAATCGTAAAGGTTAAACAGTATGAGAAAGTATTTTTTAATTAGCCTGCTGGTAGCAGGCTTTTTTTCAGCAAACAGTCAGACTACAGTTGATGGCGATCAGCTAGGAGCCTGGTACATGTATTTCTGGAATACAGAATTCAAGGACTCCAACTGGGGGATCCAAGGAGATTATCAATACCGTGACTGGAGAGGCATAGGAGACCGGGAGCAATTACTACTGCGTACAGGTGCTACTTATTCTCCTACTAATAGCGGTGTGAAGTTTACGCTGGGATACGCTAATATTTCCTCTGGAGCTTACGGTACTGAATCTGATGCACTACAAACAGAAAATCGTATTTATCAAGAAGCACTCTTCAGCCAAACAATCTGGTCGCGATTATTGCTTACCCACCGCATGCGTTATGAGCAACGTTGGGTAGAGGATCAAGATTTTAGAACTAGATATCGTTATATGTTGTTTATGAACATACCTTTTAATAAGCCCGATCTTAAGGAAGGCGCAATTTATTTTGCATTTTACAACGAGATTTTTATCAACGGAGAACGCAAGATTGGTGATGGAAATAGCGTCCAATTCTTTGATCGCAACCGTACTTATGTAGGTCTAGGCTATTCTTTGACTGACAAGATCCGTTTTCAACTGGGTTATATGGAACAGACCACAGTCCCGTGGCAGAAAGGTCAGTTGCAGTTCAGTATGCACCATACTTGGTAAAAATAAACTCAAAAAAAGCAAAGCCGTTGATTTTTTGTCAACGGCTTTTTTTGTGGCGTAATCACAGCCTAAATGATAGTACCGGTACGTTACTATGGTTTGCTATACTCTCTGATATGCTACCATTAAAAAAGTAGTCAGCGCCTTTACGGGCATGGGTGCTAACCGCAATCAGATTAATGTTCTTTTTGTCAACATAGGACAGCACACCCGCTTCAATAGAATAATCATTGATGTTCCTTACGTGCGCTGTTCCACCAGAATGGGCAAATTCCTCCACGCGCTCCTCAAAATCCGAATCGCTTAAGAATGAACTGTCCGGCCTATTGATATAGACCGTTTCGTACTCGCAGCCCATCATTTCAAAAGTTTCCTTTGCTTTGATGTAAGCGGGTATACTTTCTAGACTTAAGTCTGTTGCAATTACCGCTTTCGCGAAAGCGAGATCCTCACCATCTTTCACGACCAAAACAGGCGTCTCACTATTCCTTACCATGCGCGCGGTGTTTGATCCCGTGCCAAACAAACCTGATTCTCGTGATTTGCCCCTGGAGCCCATGATGATCAGATCAGCTTTAAGATCACTAGCAAGTGCATTGACTTCTGCATAGACTTTATGGTGTTTAACAATGGCTTCAACTTTGACATCATTCAAGTAGTCTTTCTCAAGAAAAGGTCCGAATTTCTTCTGTGCGAGCTGTAATAAAAACAGCATCTCGTTTTCACGACCTGAACTGGATGAAGAGATAATACTGTCTGAAAGCTCGAGCATGTGTAGCACGTGAAGTTGAGCGTCAAACTTTTTAGCGAGTTGTGCTCCCGCCTTCAAAGCATTTTCAGAATACTCTGAGAAGTCGACGGGAATGATTATGTTTTTCATGATCTTTTATTTTCTACCGTAAAGGTAAAAACATCACAAAAGAAAATAAATGACTTAAATCAGTTGAGAAGATTTAGTTGAGGTGCAATGGACAATCGATATCCAAAATGCTCAAAAAAGTTGATTTTTGGGAGAAACCTTGAACCAGGTCTTTCAACGCATTGAATTCTTTTAGGTCGAAATGCAGAACCAAATCTTTTTGCGCGGTGTGAAGTGGGATACATCTTTTTTTATCAGTCTTGTTGTTGCGCAACCAGTAGTCCACATTGACATCATCAAGGTAAGCCGAAAATTTATCCAGTTTCTCACGGTCGTATTCCAGAACCACATTTGAAAATGCCAATCGATAGCATTTACAATCTTTGCAAAAACTGAGTTTGCCAAAAGCATTCTGGGACTTGATCTCTACATTTTCAAACGACATACCTGATAATTATCTGATATTATTCTAAATAGACGATGCAAATATACTTAATCTTATTCAGTCTAAATAACAATCGTCGTTTTATTGTTTAGAATTGATTTACGTTAAATTTTCAAATGCTCATTTAGAGGTGCTTATGAACTTGTTTTTATTTATTCTACATATAAAGAATTGGTTTTCAGTTATTTATAACAATTGGAGGATATCTGTTTTTTATATTTGATCAAAACTTAGAAATTATGGCTATCAGATTAGGAAATAACTGCGAGAACTGTGCAAATCTGCAATCAGGAAATAAATGTGCCATCCATGATGTGGTGGTAGGAAATCAATATACATGTAACAGTTTCAGTATGAAAGCTGAATTAAATAATGATCACGATTGTGCAAGCTGTGCTCGATTTAAGAGTGAATCTTGCCCACATCCACAAAAAGCTGCGGCAGGTATGTTATGCGAAGCTTGGGCACCTGCAAAAGTTACAGCATAACTTTAACTTACCGATATCATTGAGGACCACGACGAGAGTCGTGGTTTTTTATTTGCTGTTCTTCAGGTTCTACAAATTTAATAGGAGACTGGTATCCTCATTTAATAGATCTGTACCATTTACCGCTCTGTAGAACATTTTTGTAACTACAAGCAATACAGGATTATCGGGATTCTCTAGAAACACGCTAAAGAAATACATGGCATGTTTCTAAACAGATTGAATAACAATTAGCTGCCCTTTAGCGCCCTCAACCGCAATTGCAAACTTCTCACCCCCTGCCATTCGTTTAAGTCCAGTGAGTAGGCGATGTCAAATCGCTTACCATCGGTAATGAGATCACAATCCTTGCCTAAATTAAAACCGATGGCGTCAAAAGTTGTTCTGGAGTTCTGGTCTCCAGCAACTTTAATTTTTAGGTGATCCTCTTTTTCTCCTACACATCTACCATGACCAGTATCGATCACGTTCTCTGTCATGAAAACGGGCCGCATGTTTCCTGGACCGAAGGGTGCCATTTGCTCTAGAATTCGGTAGAATTTAGGGTTGATGGCTTCCAGCGGTAGTCGTGCGTCGATCTTGATTTCAGGAATAGTGTGTTGATCCTGAATCGTGGCACACACCACTTCTTCAAAACGTTGCTTGAACAGTTCGTAATTGCTCTCTTCTAAGGTCAGACCAGCGGCATATTTATGCCCACCGAACTGCTCAATAAACTCTGAGCATTGCTCTAGCGCATTATACACATCAAAGCCAGACACGCTGCGCGCGCTGGCGGCGAGCTTGTTACCGCTTTTGGTAAATACCAGCGTAGGGCGGTAATACGTTTCTGTAAGCCGTGAGGCAACGATACCGATGACTCCTTTATGCCAACTTTCATCGTAGACCACCGTGGTAGATCGCGCTTCTTCCTTATTATCTAAGATTTGATCCAGCGCTTCTTGGGTAATGCTGCGATCGGTATCGCGGCGGTCTTGATTATAGGCCTCAATCTCTGCCGCAAAAGTGCGAGCTTGTTCAATATCGGTAGAGGTGAGTAGGTTGACGGCGTGCAAACCATGCTTCATACGTCCTGCGGCGTTGATACGCGGTGCGATGATAAAAACGACATCGGTGATTGTAAGATGGCCCTTGTTCTTTAAGTGGTCGATGATGGCTTTAAACCCCATCCGAGGCTCCTCATTGATCCGTTTGAGCCCGTGATAGGCAAGAATGCGGTTCTCACCAGCAATGGGGACGATATCAGCTCCTATAGCAGTTGCCACAAGATCCAGGTAGGGCAGCAGCATCTCAAATTCCCAATCGTTTTCTTGGACAATGGCTTGGCAAAGTTTGAAACCCACGCCACATCCACATAATTCTTTATAAGGGTATGCGCAATCAGCACGTTTGGGATCAAGAACGGCGATCGCATCAGGAAGTTGTTTTCCAGGACGGTGGTGGTCGCAAATGATAAAATCGATGCCTTTCTCTTGAGCATAAGCAACTTTATCTACCGCCTTTATGCCACAATCCAGCGCTATGATAAGAGTCATATCATTGTCAT
The DNA here is from genome assembly GCA_964631155.1 of uncultured Flavobacteriaceae bacterium. Classification (GTDB taxonomy): domain Bacteria; phylum Bacteroidota; class Bacteroidia; order Flavobacteriales; family Flavobacteriaceae; genus Nonlabens. The sequence continues at coordinate 128,804 of CAZVYO010000006.1, read as the reverse complement.
GAGCGTAATCGATCCCTTGATAGCTCACACCATAACCCTCGTCATAACGATCCGGGATATAGCTGGAAACATGCGGATAAAAACTCTGCAAAAAAATAGTCATCAATGCGACGCTGGTGGTTCCATCCACGTCATAATCGCCGTAAACGAGAATGTTTTCATTGTTTCCCACGGCAGTCTGTATGCGTTTTACGGCCACAGCCATGTCCTTCATCAAAAAGGGATCGTGTAACTCATTAAGTGATGGTCTGAAAAAGGATCTCGCTTTCGCGAAAGCGTCCACACCACGTTGCACTAGCAAACCAGCCAGATTCTCGTCTATACCGAGCTCTGAGGCTAATTTTTGGGTCTTTTCAGGATCAGGTGGTGGTTGCAGGGTCCAGCGCATAGCATTGCAATTTACAACAGAATTTATGCAGGTTTGAAGCCAAGACTCGCTGATTGTTCACCTTTCATGGGTTTCATGAGAATGCGCGTATGCGGCAGGCTGTCGGGATAATTTTCTTGAATGAAAGTGATCATCTTTTCTCGGATAAACACCCGCAAATCCCATGCGATGGGGGAGTTGCGCGCACTTACTAAGATGCGTACTTCGACTGTAGATTCCTTGGAGTCTGTGACCTGCAGTACATTAGTCTGTCCGTCCCATAGATTTGTGCTTTCTAAAAGCCGCGTCAATTCCTTGCGCAGCGCGTCAAAGGGAATGGTGTAATCAGTATAAAGGAATACGGTACCTACGATATCTGCGCTGGTCTTAGTCCAATTCTGAAAGGGTTTCTCCAAAAAATAGGAGGAAGGCAGTACCAGCCGTCGCTTGTCCCAGATGCGTACTACAACGTAGGTGAGGTTGATTTCCTCGATCCAGCCCCATTCACCTTCTACAACGACGGCATCATCAATGCGGAAAGGTTGCGTGATCGCAATTTGCACACCCGCCAGCAATGCTCCTACAACTTTCTGAGCAGAAAGCCCTAGAATAATTCCAGCCACTCCTGCAGAGGCAAACATCCCCACACCGATCTCGCGTATGCTATCAAAAGAGATCAGTATGAGTCCGATTGCTACGAGAATGATGATAAAAAAGATGATCTTTTCAAAGACGTTGACCTGAGTGTACACTTTGCGCGCATGCAGATTGTCCTCTTGATTGATATCAAACCGCTTTAAGAAATAAGTCTTGAAAATGCGCATGCCTACGATGAGTAAGTATGCAAATACGGCAATTATAATATTGCGCTGCTGTGATCTGAGAATTGGGAAATCATAATCAACTCGACTCCCTATGTAATCCAAAATCGGGACGAGAAATAGGGCGATGATCAAAAGAACAATGCCTATTCCTACTTTCAAAATTCTATTCAAATCAACTTATTTTCAGAGTTTTTATTTGTCCTTTTCATATCCGACTGGGCGTTTCCAGCGTACGGGTCCTTTAGGCTCTGGCTTGAACTTGAACTCGTCGGTTTTTAACAGTTTCATCGCTTCCTTAACGGCGCGCTCCAGTTGTGGGTCGTTACCTTTTGCAGTCAGTTTTGGTTCCTGAATCACTTCGATATCCGGAGCAACTCCTTTTCCCTCAACTGCCCAGTTCCCATCCAGGTCATAGAATCCACCTCTGGGAGCTACCATGCGCCCACCATCGATAAATGGAGGTGTGTCCCAAGTCCCCACGAGGCCTCCCCAGGTACGTGTTCCAACTAGCGGTCCTAGATCCTGCTGCTTGAACATATATGGAAGCAAATCCCCACCAGAACCTGCGCGCTCGTTGATGATCATGACTTTAGGTCCAAAAATTCCCGCCATGGGCGTGGTCCACGGTTTGCGGTCGCCCGCCTTGCTGTTGAAATAGCCCATAGGCTCACGCTTTAGAATATCGATCATATAATCTGCCGCGCTACCTCCACCGTTATTTCGCTCATCGATGACGACACCTTTTTTATTCTGTTGCCCAAAATAGTACCTATTGAAACTGGTAAATCCGCCACCTGATGTATTGGGAATATATACATAGGCCAGCTGACCGTTGCTCAATTCATCGACCTTGCGACGATTGCCTTCAACCCAGTCCACATAACGTAATCCGCGCTCGCTGGAAACGGGTTTGACTAATAGTTCCCGAGTGTCTTTTCCATTTTTGTTTTTAGATACCTCGACATATATCTCTCTATTTGCGGTATTTTCTAAAAGCATGAAAGGATTCTCGTCAGTCGTAAGTTCTTTTCCATTAAAACTGATGAGGTAATCACCCTCATTTGCATCAATTCCTGCCATTCCCAACGGAGAATAGGTGTCTGGATTCCATTGCTCGCCGCTGTAGATTTTTTTGATGCGATATCTGTTGCCATCGGGTTCAAGATCTACTCCCAATAAACCTACATTGACATAATCCACATCCGGAAAATCTCCTCCAGATACATAAGAATGACCTATAGCGACCTCGCCGCTCATGATATCAACCACATAGTTGAGATCAGAACGATGACGTACATACTTGATCCACGGGCTGTACCATTCATACACCTCGTTCCATGGCGCACCGTGAACGTTATCTACATAAAGAAAGTCCCTCATATACCTCCAGCCTTCTTTAAAGATCTGGGCGTATTCTTCCCGTGGGTCAACTTTAATCGAGATGTTGCTATCGATGGTATCTTCTCCCGGGTCAGGTTTGCCTGTCGTTGATGAAATAATCCAATTACTACCCTTTTGCAATGCGAGGGATTTGCGATCATGGGACGTGGACATTCTATTGATACCATCTGCATAGTCTTCTGCTTTCTTCTTTTCTATAGAATATCTATGAAGCTTGAGCCCATTCTCGCCGTCTATTTGTTGAGCGATGAACACATGACCTTTGGGAGCTTTTTCTAATGCTACATAATTTCCCGCGGGTAGATTAAGGGCTACTGCTCGGTTGTATATACCATCTTGATCAATCACGACTTTTACGGCGTCATCTTTCTTATTCCCGTCTTTCTTATCGGTCTTTTTATCGTTCTCCTTGTTATCCTCGTCTTCCTCTTCAAGTTTTTCCTTTTCTTCATTTGAGAGAGGCAAGTGAGGTGCTTTACCATCCTTTTTTAGGACAATTGCATACAGTTGACGGGTAGTAGAAGGATCGTAGGAACTCATGTCCAGCCAGCCGCTGGCAAGTCCGTAATCAGTACTCGCAAGTGTGTAGAGGTATTCACCTCCCTCATCCCATATAGGTGTGATGGCATCGGCGATGGGATCGGTGATTTGTACGGTCTTTTTTGTATCGATGTTGTAGCAATAGATCGCTTTAAAATGGCTTTGCTGCTGTTTCGCGAAAGCGAGCCATTTACCATCAGGCGACCACACCGGATTTAACGAGCGATTAGGATGCGCATAACTATCGGCAGCAATTTTATAAGGCTTTCCTGAACCTACATTTACTACCCAAACATTATAGTGCGTATCAGTAAACGCAAGATGCTCACCGTCTGGCGACCATTCTGGTTTGAAATAGAACGTAGGCTCCTCAAAGCTGATGTTCTTTTTAACAGTTCCTCTTTGATCGGTGATGATCAACTGGTACTCGCCACTTTTATCGCTGAAATAAGCAATCTTGTTTCCATCTGGCGACCAGGCTGGATGGCGCTCGGCGGAGGTGGAGCTGTTAGTCAAATTTCGGTAGGTTCCATCTTCTTTTGGAATGGTGATGATGTCGCCACGGTGCTCGACGATCAGGCGCTCACCTTTAGGAGAAAGGTTCACATTAGTAAACTGACGGCCATTTGCTTTTTCCCATCGTGGGCGTGAGTCGTTCAAATCTGCATCTACGCTTATGGATAGCGTTTTTTGCTGCATGGTTTTGGGATTGATCGTATGCAATCTTCCACCTTGCTCATAAACGATTTGTGTACCATCGCTATCGAGGCTCTTGACATCAAATTTTTTGTGTTGGGTAATTTGTTTTTCAGCCTTTGTATCAGGATCAAAACTCCAGATGTTGCTGGCATAATCACGTTCTGATAGGTAATACACTACACCATCCAACCAAACAGGATACAGATGCCTTTCTTTGTCAGGTTGCGGTGTTGTTTTAAGCTCCATAGTTTTGAGATCTACGATCCAGATGGGCATGGCCTGACCGCCGCGGTAGTTGCGCCACTCTGGGTCCCAACTGGTGATGGGTGTGTAGGCAACGTATTTTCCATCTCGAGAAATCTCGCCGTAGGCGGCTCGATCTAGTTTCATTGCCTTTGGGAACTTTTCCTGAAGTCCTATGGTGAAAAATTTATTGGTTTGGGTAGGAGCGGACTCGCGATCAGAGCGGAACAGAATTTTACCATCTGGGGTCCAGCCGTTGACCACATCGTTTGATGAATGATAAGTCATCCGTTGGGGGGTGCCACCTTCCGCAGGAATAACATAGACATCTAGATTGCCATCATACTGTGCAGAAAAAGCTATGTATTTGCCATCATTTGAAAAATGTGGAGCGGTCTCCATGCCCTCGTGCGAAGTGAGCCTTTGAGCTTTTTCATCATTAATATTAGCCCTCCACAGGTCGTTAGCATAGATGAAAACTACTTCATCACCATGAACGGTGGGCTCACGCAAGAGCATGGTGTCCTGAGCGTGAAGTTTATAAACGGATAATAAAACTATCAGAAAGAGGAGAGTCTGTTTCATGGTGGATAAAATTGGGACTTAAAGATATTTCTATTTTATCATTATTGAAAACTTCTGTCCAGTAGACCACCTCATTATGGATTCAAAATATGATAGTACACTAATATTCATAAGTTCACGGGCTATCGCAAAAGTTAGAGACAAAGTGAAATAAGAATGCTTATGGAAAAGGATTTTGAGGACCGGGTCAATTTATCCAATCTCTGGCTTTCAACTTCCACCTGGAGAAAATACTTTTGCAACTGTCAACTGTCAACTGTCAACTGTCAACTGTCAACTGATAATTGGCCTCGTAGTTCAACGGATAGAATAAGAGTTTCCTAAACTTTAGATCAAGGTTCGATTCCTTGCGAGGCTACTATTTTCAGAATGGTCTTTACTTTTAAAAGGCTTTGAATAATTCTAAACGTACAAGCTCTCCGTTATCCTGATACTCGATGATAAAGATTTCGCCTTTTATGATGCCTACACCGTTAAATTCATTGGTTTCAATCAAATAAAATCCCGTGCTGGACTTTTGCCCGGATCCGATCAGTTTATCATTGCTGTATACTTCTACATCTTCATCACCTTTCAAAATAGCTCCATAACCGGGACTGGTTTTTTGAGCGTAATCGAATTTCAGGATCAGCTGGTCTGCGTGAGCGGATCCATCGGGAAGCTGAGTTTGCTGGCTTTTGACTTTAGGCTGGGTTTCTACAGTATCAGGAATTTTAGTCACTGTTCCTTCGGTAGTTGAAGACTTCGTCTGCATTGCCTCTGGCATAGATCGTATTGCTTCACGCATGGCGGTGAAATAAGCTTTTTGATTGTCTTTTTCCCTACCCGTTCCCTTGATGGTCGAATAGACTGTTTCTCCATCACAGCTTTTAAAATTCAAAATGAAACTCCTGCTGAAAGTGCCCGACTCATCAATATCCATTACGAGAGTATTACAGGTTCCTATATTCTTGTCAAACGGCTGAACGCTAGTTGATTTAAATGCTTCATAACCTTTTTTCTTCAGCTCAAAAACGGCTAGATCGTTCAATCGGTACTCATTAGGTTCGTGCTGGAATTCATATTGATTAGGAACTTCAATGTATTTATAGTCGCTCAATTCTTGAGCCGATGATATATAATAAAAACAAATGGATATAAGGAAGAGGTAAAATTTCATAAGACAGCTTATCATTTGTAAAAATAGATGATTTAAAGCGAGCTCAACAGCGTCTCGATGCCAAGCCTCTGTTAAGCGCTGTTTTCAGATTCTTCTAATTAAAAAGTGTTTTAAACTGTAACTTTGATTTTTTAACGCCATACAGTTCACTTTTCCCATGCAACAATCAGAAATACTCAAAAAATACTTCGGTTACGATAGTTTCCGACCGTTACAGGAAGAAATTATTAACGATGTCCTGAACGGGAAAGATCTTATGGTCGTGATGCCCACGGGCGGCGGTAAGTCCATGTGTTTCCAACTGCCTTCTCTGATGCTGGATGGATTAACTCTGGTGATCTCTCCTTTGATCGCCTTGATGAAAGATCAAGTAGATGCCCTGAAACAAAACGGTATCCCTGCCGGCTACTTTAATAGTTCGCAGGATTCTACCGACCAGCAAGTTTTATTGCACCAGCTTGAAAAAGGGGAGGTAAAATTGCTTTACGTTGCGCCTGAAAGTATTTCCTTGTTGAATAATTACATCCATAAGGAAAATGTTTCACTCATTGCGGTTGATGAGGCGCATTGTATTTCTACTTGGGGCCATGATTTCAGGCCCGCTTACACCCAGCTTTCCTATCTTAAAAGTAATTTTTCGAAAACTGGGATCATAGCGCTCACCGCCACGGCTGACCGCGCCACCCGCGCTGATATAAAATGCCAGCTCAGTATCCCTCACGCACGGGAATTTGTCGCCTCCTTTGACCGGCCTAACATTAGGCTAGATGTGCGTCCCGGGAATCAGCGCATGAACCAGATCAGGAATTTTTTGAATCACTATCCCAAAGAATCTGGAATTATCTATTGTCTCAGCCGCAGTACTTGTGAAAATCTAGCAGAAAAGCTCAAGGGTTATGGGTACTCTGCTGCTGCGTACCATGCTGGAATGGATCACCGCTTTCGCGAAAGCGTGCAAGAAAAATTCATCACAGATGAGATCAAGATCGTATGCGCGACCATCGCCTTCGGTATGGGGATCGATAAATCAAATGTGCGGTTTGTGATTCATTACAACATGCCTAAAAATATCGAAGGCTATTATCAGGAAATAGGTCGCGCTGGGCGAGACGGACTGGAATCGCGTGCGCTTTTATTCCACAGTTATGCAGATGTGATCCAGCTGCGCAAATTTGCCGAAAATAGTGGCAATGGCGATGTGCAACTGGCAAAATTGGACCGCATGAAGCAATTTGCAGAGGCACTTACCTGTCGCAGACGCATGTTGTTGAGCTATTTTAATGAATATCTAGAAAAAGACTGCGGGAATTGCGATGTGTGCCTCGACAAACCCGACTTTTTTGAAGCAACCCTTATCGCCCAAAAAGCACTAAGCGCCGTATATAGAATGCAAGAACAGGCATCACTCAATTTATTGATCGATGTGTTGAGAGGTGCCTCAAATGCCGCCGTCATGGAAAGCGGATTCATGAATATCAAAACTTACGGAGCCGGTAAGGATGTCTCGTGGAGCAACTGGCAGCAGTATATTATCCAATTAATCAATCAGGGATTGCTGGAGATCGCTTTTCACGATCAAAACAAACTCAAACTCACGCCACAATCAGAGCAAGTACTTTTTGAAAAGGAAAAAGTAATGCTAGCGGTGGTACCCACGGCAAAGGATTTTAAGAAAAATACCAGCTCAACGGCACGCGCGTTACCAGACCAAGTGAATCAGGAACTTTTTGAAGCGCTGAGAAAACTGCGTTCACAAATTGCGAGTGATAAGAACCTGGCTCCCTACTTGATTTTTAGTGATGCTACGCTACAAGACATGGCGAGTCGCATACCGCTTACAGATAACGAGTTTGCAGATATCAATGGTGTAGGTTCCAGTAAACATGACCAGTATGGATCTGCTTTTTTGGAAGTGACTAGGGATTTTAGAGAAAAACGTTCGGGTCCATTCGTTTACCGAACCGCAAAAGTCAGCAAACCCTCTTCCAAAAAGAAAAAACGTCGTAAAAACCCGAGCGGTTTGTCAGACACCGTCATGGAGACTGTAGAAATGTACTGGAATGGATCTGCTGTAAAAGAGATTGCTGCAAATCGCTCCCTGACTGAGAGTACGATTCTTTCACACCTCGGTAAGCGGTATAGAAAATTCAGGGACGTGAATGTGCAATCTTTTATCGAAGGGGTAGATATGGAACTACTGGATCAACTCTGGAAAATCCACAAAGAAACTAATTCTATCAAGCCTATTTATGAAGCGCTGGATGGGAAAGTTGATTATGGTAGGCTAAGGCTCGCGATAGACGTCTTAGAAGGAGATATAATTCATGTATCGTGATAGATGAGATGATTTAGTTTGAGGGTAGGTATTCTTGGATTCTCGGATCGTCTTTTTCATAATTATAGCCCCTCCAAAAATTTGTGTCCTCACTATTTGTTGCATACCTCCACGCAATTTCTTTATCAGGCGTTACCTCCCAAAATCCATAATCCCCCTCGCAAATTAAGGTGTTGCCATTTGGAAGTCTTGTTGCACCTGAAATAAACCGGGCGTATAGTTCTGGATGTTCATATGACCAGATCAACTCAGGTTCATTGTCAGCATATGGTATTAATTCAAAAGGATCAGGAAGCCTTAGCTCACGAACTTTTGAACTTTCCTCAGTATTTCCGTTTACGTAAACTAAAATATTGCCTGCTCCAGGAACATCATCTTCTAGATAGTTCGGAAAATGGATACGATCTACAGTTACTTCACCTTGCTGGTTGTCGTATGCCAATGGATTCCCGAAACGATAAATCAGGTCTCCACCTTTACCATAATTACCACCCGAGCCAGTCGCTGCTTCTTCAATTGTTGTACTGTGGTCTATGACCCAGACTTCGTTCCAGAAGTTTACACTCATGTAAATCACATCTTTCTCTTCGTCATAATCTATACCGTTGGCATGCATGATGTCCCCATTAGTAGGAGGCCTGTAATTGATGTGTAATTTATTTGGATGCTCCCTAACGATTCCATAATTAGGTAAGTTGGGATCGGCATCTTGAACAATATGTTCCCAGCTGCGCCATTGCCACACCACCTCATTATTTGATGGATTAATTTCTACGAGCTTTTCAGGATAAATATCATCCCCATTAAAGCTACCTTGAGATTCTTGGATTTCTTCATCTATTTTTTCCCAGATCAGCAAAAGAATATTACCGTTAGGCAGTTGCTCAATATCATGATGTATGATTTCATTTTGATCGCTGACTTTATATTCCCAATCTATCGATCCATTTGAATTGATGATTTTTGCTATTCCACCGTAACCACCAAAGGTAATTTGCGCATCAGGATCTTTAAATATCCCGAGCATTCTGCCGTCAGGTAAAATTTCTAGGTCATTACCTAATGAATGTTCAAAATCAAATTCCCTCAACCTATTACCAGCTTTATCCATAATAAAAGCATGATCTGAACCATTCACCACAGCTAGTACATAGTCATCATTAATAAACTCAGGCTGGTAAATGTTAATTTCAGGAGCTAGTTCAATATTTTTTTCATCAATGTCAGGTTCGTTTTCTGAACAAGATGCTACGCATAGCAGACTGATGACTGCAAAGAATAAAATGATCTTATTTCTCATTTTGCGATATTTGGCTCTAAATTTATGCAATTATGTTGATTAAGGGTAGGTCACTTCTCGTTTACAATACCTCACTTGAAATGCAGCTATGATCGATAATCTCCAACCCGGGTATTTTGGTATTGGTATTCTTAACGGCAAAACGCCAGAGAATCTGGGTGTATTGTGGCGTAGTGCGCAGAATCTGGGAGCCAGCTTTATTTTTACGATAGGTAATAGATATGCAAAGCAAGCTTGCGACACCCATAATGCGGTTGCAGCATTACCTTATTTTCATTTCAAAACTTTTGATGAGTTCTACGCACATTTACCCAAAGGTGCCATGCTGGTAGGTGTTGAGCTGGTAGAAGAGGCAGTTTTACTCCACGACTTTGTTCATCCGCGCAACTGCGTCTATCTTTTAGGCGCTGAGGATCATGGCCTCAGTAAAGATGCCATTGATCGATCTCACCATCTCTTAAAATTTGAGACGCCTCGCAGTTTGAATGTTTCTGTGGCGGGTAGTATAGTCATGTACGATCGTAGTGTAAAAGGTAGCCAGCCCTACATTTCAGGCCGGCCCAGAGGAAATGCTAAGGTTACCAAACTGTAAATAATTCAAAATAAGTTGGTTGTTTAGGTAATATATCTCTCAATTAGTCTACTTTTGGAACTTTAATTTACATTATATTACAATGAAAGAAGGTACCGTTAAATTCTTCAATGAGTCAAAAGGCTTTGGTTTTATCGTTGAAGATGGAACAAATCAAGATTGCTTCGTGCACGTAACTGGTCTTATCGATGAGGTAAGAGAAGGGGACAAAGTAGAGTACGAAGAAAAAGAGGGTAAGAAAGGAATGAACGCTGTTAACGTAAGAGTTATACAGTAGTATTTACATATATTTTTTATTCAGTCAAAAACCCGATCATTGAGATCGGGTTTTTTTTGCTCCAAAAAAAAAACTCCCGCTGGAAATTTCCAGCGGGAGTTTGGATATTCATAAGTTGGTATGAATTACTTGATACCTAACTCAGCTTTTACATCTGGAGTGAGGTCATAACCGTCTGCCATGATGATTCCAGTTCCTGTAGTTGAATCAAGAACGTAATCAAAACCTTTGGCGCGGGCTACTTTAAAAATTGCATCTTTTACCTTTTGATAAAGAGGCTTTAAAAGATCTACCCTTTTTTGTGCCATAGCTTCTTGAGATTTTTGATAGTAGTCCTGAAGCTTTTCTTGTCCCTGAAGGATTTCAGTACGTACACGCTCGTTTTCCTCATCGGTTTTATTAGGAGCCTCTCGCTGTGCGTTCTGGAAACGCGTCTGAATCTCACGGTCCATTTCAGCAAGCTTTGTGTCGTAGTTTTTTGCGAGTTTCTTCAATTGCTTCTCTGCAGCAATAGCATCTGGAAGCGCTTCCACAAGCTCTTGAGAAGCTACATGACATACTTTTGAAGGTGTTGCCTGAGCGTTAACTGCAGTAGTCCCTGCAAATACTAGTGCTATAGCGGCAATTAAATTTCTTACTTGTTTCATTTTCTTTTTTTGTTAATCCTAGTCTATGTTAAAACGGTTGCAAAGATAAGGGGTCTGACCTTTCTTTACTTGTTCATTCTTAATTGTTCTCGCGCTCTTCCTCTTTCTCTTTGCGGGCTGCTTCACGCGCGGCTTTTATACTATCTCTACGTCTTTGTATTTCTTTTTTTCTCGCTTCGTATGAGGCTCTTTTAGCTGCCTGTAGCGAGTCGCGTCTTCTTAGTTTTTCTTCACGAGCGTTTAAAACTCTCTGCTGTTGTTCCTCTTTTGCCTTTTCTTTTTCTTCACGAGCTTCAGCCTCTTCTACATTTAGGTAAGGCTCTTCCATTTCTTCTTTGGCATCTTCTTTTGCCTGTCTAGCTTCTGGCCCACTTTTGCCTGCGCGCTCCAGACTCTTGATAACGAGATCGCTTATATCATGACGCTCTGCAGCAAATAAAAGGTTAGCCTCCTCAGCATTCATAACATAATCATATTTTCTGGCCTCACTTATTTTCTGAACTTCATTGAAGACCTGATCCTGGACGGGTTGTATGAGTTGCTTTTGCTGGAGTATATAATCGCCCTGAGAACCAAACCTTTTTTGCTGGTAAGTAGCAAGCTCCTCTTTTTTGAGCTGAATGTCTTCTTCTTTTTCCTCGATCAACTCCTTGGTGAGCAGTACCCGCTCGTTTTTAAGTTGATCTTCCATCTTATCGATCTCTGCCTGCATGGCATCCATCTCGCGTTTCCAGCCATCGGCTTTACGGCCCAGCAGCTCCACGGCTTTTTTATACTCAGGCGAGGCTTCTATGATGCGATCCATGTCTATGTAGGCGACTCTTGCTCCTCGTTGCGCTTTCGCGAAAGCGAGACCTAGAATCATCACCACGACGGTAAGAAATTGCTTTTTTGTTATCATGCGAGTCATTATTTGAAATAATCGTGCCAACTTAAAACTGCTGACCGATTATAAAGTGTACTTGCCAACCGCTAGGGTCTGGTGTAGGATTGTTAGGTGCGGAATCAAAACCGTAACCAAAATCAATACCCAATAATCCAAAAGCAGGCATAAAAATACGCAATCCTGCTCCGGCAGATCGCTGTACGTCAAATGGGTTATACGTTCTGAAGCGATCGTAAGAACCAGCGGCCTCAGCAAATGTCAGCACGTAAATTGATGCTGCCTGCTCGAGGGTAATAGGATAACGCAGCTCTAAGCTGAATTTGTTGTAAACCGTGTCACCATCTGCACTTGTGGTAAGTGAGCTGTTCTCATAACCGCGCATTCTTATGATGTCGCGACCATCAAGTGAGAAGGCGCCGAGTCCATCACCACCTACAAAGAAGCGCTCAAAAGGTACGAGACCTCTATCACTATTATAAGCACCTAAGAAACCAAATTCTGTATTAGTCTGAAGGATCAGCTTATCGTACAGTTGTGTGTACCACTGACCTTGGAATTTGATTTTGTAGTATTCCAAGAAACGGAAACGTTCTTGGTCGATTTTAGCTAGATCAGGTTGTCCATTAGTTAAAAATTCGTCAGGTGGATTGTCGCTGTTAAGTGCAGCATAATCCACTCCGTTCCACAAAGAGTAGGGGAGGGTCATTTTTGCCGTTACAGAAAAACGAGATCCGTAAGTTGGGAAAATAGGGTTCACACCTACGTTGTCTCTGGTGAGCCCTACGGTATACGCTATGTTGTTACTGAAACCATTAGGGAAATTAAATAGACCCGTACGGTAATTCTTCAAGTTGTAGTGTTGTACGGATAGCGCTTGCGAAAACTGGAAATAATTATCCGGCCATTCCAGTCTCTTTGCGATACCTATTGTACCACCCGTTATCAAGAAACGCTGGTCGCGATCTACCTCTCTGAAGTTTTGAGGGTTCACTCGATACTGCTCGCTATGAGATAGCGAAACGTTAAAGGAGACAGGTTTTTTACCACCCAGCCATGGCTCTGTAAAGTTCAATGAGTAAGTTCTAAATATGGTACTCGCCTGCGCTCTGATGGCAAGGGTTTGTCCATCACCCATGGGAACCGGCTTGTAGGCGTCACCATTAAATAGGTTGCGTATTGAGAAGTTGTTGAACCTGAGTCCCAGGGTTCCAACAAAACCACCACCACCGTAACCTCCTTGAAGCTCGATCTGGCTGGCACCGGCTTCTTCCAGCTCGTACTCAACGTCAACCGTTCCTTCTTGCTGATTTACATTTTTGAGCTGTGGATTGATCTTCTCTGCGTTGAACAATCCTAGAGCACCTAATTCACGTATGGAATTGATGATTTTCTGGCGGCTGTATTTTTCACCAGGCGTGGTTCTGATCACACGGTAGATCACATTGTCGTTAGTACGCGTGTTTCCGGTTACTGAGATGTTATTAAAATAGGCTTCTTTGCCTTCTACGATACGGATCTCAAAGTCAATTGTGTCGTTTTTGACCTTTGTTTCCACCGCATTTACTGAAGAAAACAGATAACCAGTATTTTGATACAAATTAGAAATATCGTCAGAATCAGGATCTGCAGGATTACTGATGCGCTCGTCAAAGGCCACACCGTTGTAAACATCTCCTTTTTCAATACCTAATATCCTCTGCAGATACTCATCAGAATAAACATTGTTACCTACAAAGTTGATGTCACCAAAATAGTATTTGTTCCCTTCTTCAACCTTGATCTTGATCCCTACACGGTCATCACTTTCTTTAATCAATGTATCAGATATGACACGCGCATCCCGAAACCCTCTCTCTTTGTAACGGTTCACTACAGATTCCAAATCTTCTTCAAAATCTTCTTCTACGTATTTTGACCTTTTAAAGATTCGCAATATGTTGCGCTGCTTGGTGTTTTTCATCGCCTTACGCAGCTTCTTATCTGAGATCAACTCGTTGCCTTCAAAATCTATGTAGGATATTTTAGGTTTCTTACCACGATCGACATCGATTTTCATATCGACTTGATTATCAGTCGTCGAGTCGTTTTGCACCTCTTTGATGCGCACTAGAGCATCTGCATTGAGAAAACCTTTTTTGCGGTACTTGTTCTCGATAAATGTACGGGTGTTTGTAATTAGGTTTTCAGTTGCTTTTGTACCCTTTTGAAGTTTAAGTTCTTCTCTTAGGTCTTTTGCCTTTCCCTTGCGCAATCCTGTGATCTCCACATTACGCACATTGGGAACCTCTACGATATATATCTCTAGATTGATGGTGTCTATAAACTCATCTGTGGGGTCGCCTTCAATACTGGTAGCATAGATGCGTATGTCGCTGAAGAGTTTTAAGTCCCACATCTTTTTGACCACCTTGCTCAATTTTTCTCCTGGGACATAAATTTCCATTCCCGTCCTCAATCCTGTAAACGCTCTTACGGTGTTCTCGTTGTAGGACTGGCTGCCTGTTACCTTGACTTCGCCTATTCTATACTGAACAGACTCCTCACCGATGGGGGCATCGGTCACGATTTGAGCGCTGGATAGGATCCCAGAAAGGAGAATGATTGTAAAGAGGATGCTCTTGGTTAGCTGATTTGTCATTCCTTTATAATTGTTCACTTGTTTTTCCAAACCTTCTTTCTCGGTCTTGATAGTTACAAAATGCCTCAATGAGGTGTTCTTTTCTAAAATCGGGCCACAAGACCTCGGTAAAATACAGTTCTGCATAGGCTATTTGCCACAATAAAAAATTGCTGATGCGCTTTTCTCCACTCGTACGTATGAGTAAATCTACATCAGGCATAAAGTTGGTGTACAGGTTTTTGTTGATCACCTCTGCATCGATCTGATCCAGTTCTAGCGAACCTTCTTTAACCTGTCCAGCAATATTTTTTATGACGCTTATTAATTCTTCACGAGACCCATAACTGAGTGCCAGCGTTAGGTTCATGTGATTATTATCCTTAGTTGCCTCGATCACCTCCTTGAGCTCTTTTTGAGCTATTTTGGGTAGCAGATCCAGTGCACCCACGGCCTTGAGCGATATGTTGTTTTTTTGAAGCGTGGGCAGCTCTTTCTTGAGGCTGCTTACTAAAAGCTTCATTAATGTGTCTACTTCAAGCTTGGGACGTTTCCAGTTTTCAGTGGAAAATGCGTACAGCGTGAGGTGTTTCACGCCGTGTTCTGCACAGGTAGTCACAGTTTGTCTTACAGCTTTGGCACCTTTTTCATGACCACGTACCCGCATAAGCCCTTGCTTTTTTGCCCAGCGACCATTTCCATCCATGATGACGGCGACGTGTTCTGGTATGCGTTTTTTGTCAAGTAGTTGTTCTGCCATATCTAAAAATTACAATAACAAGGCTTGCGACCGAAGGTGTAACTTACGGTCACTCCAGTAAACATGAACCAGTCATTATTATTTAGATTACCTATTCTCAATTGTGCGGCTCCTCCTTCATCAGGGTTGCTGCCGTCCAGGTTGTCCGTAAATGTGTATCTAGCACCAGCTTCAAGTGCAAGGGTTATATGCGGTGCCACATTTGTCTTGAATCCGAGAGCAATGGGAATCCCAAAATTAGTATCCCAACCATCAAAGGTGAAACCTGAGCCACTACTGTTTAAACGCGTATTAGAAAAATGAATCACACTCACTCCAAAATACAGATAAGGCGTGAACTGTGGCTTACCGCTATACAGTTCATAGTCCCAAAACGTATATTCTATTCCCAGTGAACCTTCAATCATCTTGTTGTCTACCTCTAGTCCGCGCATTTGTCTGGAGGGATCTGAACTGTTTTCATCATCGGCACGTAAAAAAGTACCTATTAAGGATCCCCTAAAACTATGTCTGTCACTACGGTTCCATTTTGCCACACCTCCCAGGGTGAACCCTCTAGGATTGACAAATTGCGTACTACCTACATCTCCTATTATGTTGGATCCTCCTGCAAAAATTCCGAGCTCGTAGGTCTGCGCTTTCGCGAAAGCGAAACAAACCATAGCCACCATCACTACTACGTACCGCATCAAATTTTTAAAACGTGCAAATATAACATATCTATCTACCTACTAAAGGTAAAAGCTGACCTTCTGTAGGTTATCAAAACAGTACAAATGGGAATTTATTGCTTAGTTGCGTTTATCTTCTCCCCAAAGCAGCTTATGACGTAGGGTTTTGATAAAAGACTGTTGCTCTAGTTGCACGAGATCTATAGTGAAATCGGCTTTTTTAAGCGTGATGATCGTCTCGTTTGGAAAGGAGCAAATACGATTATCAAGCGAGGTGAGAAATTCATTTTCCCTACCGCTTATTTTTAAAGTAATCTCAGTATCATCAGGAATTACAAGAGGCCGTGCGTTCAGGTTGTGAGGTGCAATGGGTGTGATGACAAAGCCACAAGTGTTAGGAGAGATCACCGGGCCGCCGCAGCTTAAACTATAACCAGTAGATCCAGTAGGTGTTGAGATAATCAAACCGTCTGCCCAGTAGCTTGTAAGAAAGTCGCCGTTGAGTCGTGTCTCGATTTGAATCATGCTGGTAGTATTCATGCGGCTAACAGTAACTTCATTCAGCGCAAAATTTCGTTCAAAAAGCGCCTCTTTGTTTATGCTTGATGAAGCGGTAATAAGCGATCGTTTGCTCAAGCAATATTTACCTTGTAATAAAGCTTCCATGGATTCTCTCAAATGTTCTACCTTAACTGTAGCTAGAAAGCCAAGTCTTCCCGTATTGATGCCTATCACAGGTATGTCTGAAGAACCTACAAAGGCTACGGCGCGTAGAATCGTGCCATCTCCACCTATACTGATGAGCCCATCATAAGATTCATTAAGTTTATCAAAGCTGTTTATATCTTGGGCGACATCATTGTTTCTTAGCATTTGATGGTATTCCGACTCAATGGTGATATCACAATCTCGATTTTCAAAAAAATCCAGAAGTGTCTTGACCACTTCTAGAGAGCCGTCTTGAATGTACTGACCGTAGATGCCCAGCTTTTTCATTAAATGTTTAGGTATTTGTCCAGATAATCTGATCGTTCCTTTAAAGTATCGAGATAAGAGTCATCTTCGTCTAGACTCAAAACTTCATAACTGTATCTTCTGAAGGTTTGAAGTATGGCTGATAGATTTGAAGTACTCACCTTGAGTGTGATTTCTGTAAGGTGCTCTTTGTGGTCGCTTATAAACATACCGTAAAGCTTAGCGTCATTTGTCTCGACGATTTGGGCTATCTCGCTGAAGCTGAAGTCTGTAGATCCTTTTGTTACCACTACCACATTGCCTGGCTCATTAAGAAAAGGTGCCTCATTAAAAAATTCCATCACATCAGTAAGCTCATAGTACCCTAGATACTTTTTATCTTCATTCAGAACAGGCATGATATTAGACTGGTTTTGAGCAAAAGCTTTTAATATTTCAAGCCAGTGCGTGTTTTTATCCACTTGAAATGCAGTCATGGAATATTTTATCTCTTCCATGGTCTGTTTACTCTCAAAGCAATGTGCGTCAGTTTCTGAGATACAACCTACATAAAAACCATTATCCATGACAGGTATGTGTGAATAGGTCATTTGTGAGAAAATGGATTGTGCTTTCTTAACGCTGTCGTTGATGTCCAGCGGTTGCACGTCATTTATAATGTAGTCGTGTATCTGCATACCTGCAAATTAACCAATTCTTTAGGAAAGCCCTCAGGGACTAGTTCGTATTTTTGAGTTAAAACTACACTATGGCTATACTGAGCGTGAACGTGAATAAAGTCGCGACACTGCGCAATGCAAGAGGAGGCAATGTACCTGATCTTCTAAAGGTCTCTGCAGATATTGAACGATTTGGTGCACAGGGAATAACTATTCACCCCAGACCAGATGAGCGTCACATAAGATATCAAGATGCTAGGGACCTGAAGCGTATCGTGACTACTGAATTGAATATAGAAGGAAACCCTATCGAGTCTTTTGTAAAGCTGGTGGAAGAAGTAAAACCACATCAGGTTACGCTGGTTCCAGACGCAGTAGATGCCATTACCTCAAATGCTGGTTGGGATACTATTACTAACAAAGACTTCTTGAGGGACATGGTTTCCCATTTCAAATCCATGGGAATACG
Source organism: uncultured Flavobacteriaceae bacterium (assembly GCA_964631155.1). Lineage (GTDB taxonomy): Bacteria > Bacteroidota > Bacteroidia > Flavobacteriales > Flavobacteriaceae > Nonlabens. The sequence goes on along the minus strand of CAZVYO010000006.1, from coordinate 110,798 downwards.
CACCAGCATATTTGTGGACCCAGTTCTCGAAATGATAGAAGGTGCTGCAAAAACCGGTGTGGATCGCATCGAGTTGTATACTGAAGACTACGCGACTGGCTATGAAAATGATCCTAAGGCTGCCATAAAGCCCTATGTTGATGCAGCAAAAGCGGCTCATGATTTAGGTCTTGGCATTAATGCTGGTCATGATCTTTCACTTGACAATATTGAATTCTTTTCAAATCACATTCCCAATTTAAAAGAAGTGAGTATAGGTCATGCCTTGATTTCAGAAAGCTTGTATCTAGGTCTGGAAAACGTGATCAATATGTATAAAAAAAGATTGTCTCGATGTTGAATTCTATAATTATGGGTGAGGGTAGGCCCATGGTCATCCTGCACGGTTTTTTAGGAATGGCAGATAATTGGAAAACCCTAGGGAAGCAATTCTCAGAAAATGGATTCAATGTTCACATTCTAGATCAACGCAATCATGGTCGCAGCCCGCATAGCGATCGTTTTGATTATCTAGAAATGGCTCAAGATGTAAAAAACTATTGTCAAGAACACGGTCTCAGTAATATCTATTTAATAGGTCATAGTATGGGGGGTAAGATTGCGATGATTGCGGCACAACAATTTCCAGATCTTATCGAGAAACTGGTCATTGCAGACATTGCTCCTAAAACCTATCCCCCACATCATAGTGATATCATCAAGGCATTAGAATCTGTGGATTTTTCTGAAGTGAATAGAAGAAGCGATGCAGATGATATGCTTGCACCCTATATAAAGGACTTTGGAACACGTCAGTTTTTGTTAAAGAGCCTGTATCGTAAAAGAGATAAATCCTATGGCTGGAGATTCAATCTTCCGGTTCTTGGCAAAGCACAAAATTCAGTAGGAGTTCATGAGGATTTTAAAGAGCCCGTGCAGATTCCCACACTTTTTATAAGAGGGGGTAAATCCGGATACATAACTGATTCTGATAAGCTTTTGATTGATCACGCTTTCGCGAAAGCGGAACTCGCAACTATACCTCAAGCAGGGCACTGGCTTCACGCAGAACAGCCTGAAAAATTCTATAATTACGTAATCGATTTCGTAAAGTAGAATTGCTATGCTTGCATAATATCTAAACTTTTACTTGCGTAACATTAATTTAATATTAAATTTGACTTGTTAATCAAAACTAAAATTTTTACCAAAACATTGACTATGAATAAATTACAGGTTTTTGTGGTGCTGTGTCTGGTTTCTACCATGGCATTTGCGGGCGGTTATCGCGTGAGCACCCAAAGTAACAGGCAGCTCGCGATGGGACACACCGGTGTCGCAGTTGTGAATAGTGCCGACGTCCTCTTCTTCAACCCGGCAGGACTGGTTCACCTAGAGAGCAGATTGAGTGTGAGTGCTGGGGGATTTGGTGTCTTTTCTGATGTATCTTACCAGAACGAGCAATTTGGAACTTTTGCTGAAACAGATAGTCCTACGGGAACACCTATTTATTTGTATGCCAACTATAAAGTTACCGATGATTTTGCAGTAGGACTAGGAGTTTATACTCCCTATGGTAGTAACGTTACTTGGCCTACCGACTGGGTAGGATCACATTTAGTAAATGAGATAGAATTGAGTGCGATCTTTATCCAGCCTACACTTTCTTATCAATTGTTTGATTCAATAAGTATAGGAGCCGGACCTATAATCGCAATAGGTGGTGTTGAGTTCAATAGAAACGCCTCACGTTCCTTAACTGACGAGCAGGGCAATCGCTCTAATGTAGCTATTGAGGATAGTGGTGTGACGGGTTATGGATGGACTGCAGGACTTATGTTTACTCCTACTGAGAATTTTAAGTTAGGATTCAACTATCGCTCGCTTATTGATATAGAAAGTACTGAGGGAACAGCAACCTTCACTAATTTTTCTAACAGTCCACTAACTCCCTCAAACGGTACTCAAGGTTTTGAAGCCACTTTACCGCTCCCGGCAGAAGCTACAGTAGGAGTTTCTTACAAGTGGGACAAGTTTCTCTTTGCCTTTGACTACAACAGAGCGTTCTGGAGTGAGTATGAGGCTCTTGATATCGTCTTTGCTGACGGTTCAGAATCGATCAATCCTAGAAATTACAAAGATGCTTCTACCTACCGTTTTGGAGTGGAGTATAATGCCACAGACAAACTTGACATTAGAGCAGGATACTACTTTGACGAGTCACCGGTACAATCAGGTTTCTTTGCACCAGAAACGCCTCGTAACGATTCTAATGGATACACCTTTGGTCTTTCCTATAACGTGAGTTCTAAGTTCTCGATCGATGCCTCATTGCTTTACCTAAGGTTCAAGGAGATCAATGAGTCCTACGATTTCTATTCTGATCCAGGTGTTCCAGTTAACGCACCTTTTGGTGGTACTTACAAGTCTCAGGCTTTGATACCAGGTATAGGTGTAACGTATAATATGTAATAAAAAAATGATGAAAAGATCTTATATAAAATTTTTAGGCTTGCTATTCGTCGGTACGGCGTTAGTAGGTTGCGACAACGAGTTTGAAGATTCAGTACAGGATGCCGATTTCTACTCAGCCGGTGAGGCAGATTTTTCAAATTATGTGACCGTAGGTAACTCTCTTACTGCTGGTTTTGCAGATGGAGCTCTCTACCTTCAAGGTCAGCAGAATAGTTTTCCCAATATAATCGCCGGTCAATTAGAATTTGTAGGCGGTGGAGAATTCTTCCAGCCTCTGGTTAATGATAATCTAGGAGGTCTGGTCGCAGGAGGAAATCAGATTACTGACAATCGATTTGTTCTGGCTGTAGATGCTGACGGTAATCCAGGTCCAGCGGTACTTGCAGGAACACCTACAACTGATATAACCAATAAGGTAACAGGACCGTTGAACAACTTTGGTGTCCCGGGTGCAAAAAGTTATCATCTTGCAGCTCCAGGTTATGGGTCTGTTGCAGGTGTAGCGATGGGAACTGCAAACCCTTACTATGCTCGTTTCTCCAGTTCAGAAACATCTACTGTAATTCAAGACGCTGCGGCCGCAAATCCTACCTTTTTTACCTTGTGGATCGGTAATAATGACATCTTAGGGTACGCCACAAGTGGAGGTTCAGGTGTGGACCACAATGAATCGGGTAATTTAGACCCCTCAACTTATGGCGGGAATGACATTACTAACAATATGGTCTTCGCTGGAGTTTATAGTCAGTTGGTAACAGCGCTTACCGCAAATGGAGCAAAAGGTGCCTTGGTTAATATTCCAGACGTGACTTCTATTCCGTTTTTTACAACGGTGCCACCATTAGCTTTGAGTCCTGAGGACCCTACATTTGGTCCTCAAATACCTTTGTTGAATCAAGTCTATGGAGGGTTGAATCAAGTTTTTGCTGCTTTCGGACAAGCTGATCGTCAGATCCAATTTTCTTCTACGGGAGCTAGCGGTATCGTTATAAGAGATGAAAGTCTTGCAGATCTTTCTCAAAATCCAGCATTTGCAACTGCGCTTACACCCGTGGTACAGGGGATAGGAGCTGCTGTAGGTTTACCACTATCACAAGCTCAAGCTGCAGGTCTAGCTCAAGTTTTAGCTCCTCAGTTTAGTCAAATACGTCAGGCAACTGCTGATGATCTAGTAACATTGAGAGCGGCATCAGTCATAGGTACTTTAGATCAAGACCGTTTCAATCAATTGAATACAGTTTTCACACAGGGAGGAATTCCTGCTCAAACTGCAGCGACTTTAGCTGGTCAGTTCTCAGTCAATGGTGTGACTGTAGGAATGGCTAATCAATTTGTACTCACAACAGATGAGCAAGATAATGTCGCAGATGCCCAAGCTTCCTACAACGCTACCATCGCTCAACTTGCTGCGGCAAATGATCTTGCGCTTGTAGATGCTCGTGCTGAGCTTCAAACAGTAGCTCAAGGCGGTGTGCCCTTTAATGGGGGGCTACTCACTAGCCAGTTTGTAACTGGAGGAGCTTTCTCACTTGATGGAGTTCACCCTACACCTCGTGGCTATGCTTACACAGCAAATGCGGTCATTGAAGCGATTAACGCTCAATATGGTTCGACAATTCCAGTTGTAAATATTGGTCAGTACGGAACTGTTCAGACCAGTAACAATATCGACTAAGCAGGTATTTTTGCTATAATATTAAGAATCCGCTGGGGGTCGCCTCCAGCGGATTTTTTATTTTTACCGCTATGAAATTCATAATCAAACTTCTGATTACTGCGATTGTTGTGGTTCTGCTCTCTAAAGTTTTGCCAGTTGTGGAAACGAGCAGTTATTTTACCGCAATTATGGTGGCGCTTGCCATCTCCATCTTGAACTTTATCGTGAAACCTATCTTGGTTTTGTTCACGCTCCCGGTAACGATTCTTACATTGGGTTTGTTTCTGTTAGTGATTAATGCCATCATCATACTTCTGGCAGATTGGTTAGTTTCTGGATTTTCAGTTGATGGATTTTTCCCTGCATTGATATTTTCTTTACTATTGGCCATAATCAGATCTGTTCTTTTCAGCACCTTAGATAAAGAGAAGTCTTAATCTTACTATTTTCAGTAAAGTCTGAAGATTGTTTCGCTTTCGCGAAAGCGATAACACTTTCACATACAATTGATCATCACAAACGGGTTTTGAGAGAAGGAATACTCACACGTCTCAACTACCTATCATAGCTAACTTATCCTTATTTTTACCCGTTCAAATTACCCCTGATTAATGAGACACGACTGGACTAAAGAAGAAGTTTTAGAAATCTACAACCGGCCTTTAATGCATTTGCTGTATGATGCTGCAACGGTCCATAGAGAATACCATAATCCCAACCAGGTTCAAGTATCCACTTTACTCTCTATAAAGACAGGGGGCTGTCCAGAAGATTGCGGTTATTGTCCACAAGCAGCACGATATCATACAGATATCGAGGGTAACGATCTCATGAGCGTACAGCAGGTAAAAGCGCAAGCGCTACGCGCCAAAGCTGGTGGGAGCTCACGCGTTTGCATGGGTGCGGCCTGGAGAAATGTTAAGGATGGTCCTGAATTTGATCAAGTGCTTGAAATGGTACGCACCATTAACAAGCTCGATATGGAAGTGTGTTGCACACTAGGCATGGTAACAGAAAATCAAGCCCAACGACTGGCTGAAGCAGGTTTATATGCCTACAATCACAACTTGGACAGTTCAGAAGAATATTATAAGGAAGTTATTTCCACCCGCGGTTATCAAGACCGTTTAGACACCATAGGTAACGTTCGTAAAACCAATGTTACTGTTTGTAGTGGTGGTATCATAGGAATGGGAGAAAACATCGAAGACCGTGCGGGAATGCTCGTGGCACTTTCTAGATTAAGTCCCCAGCCTGAAAGCACGCCTATCAACGCTCTCGTTGCCGTAGAGGGGACACCGCTGGAAGAACAGCAACCGGTAAGTATCTGGGAGATGATCCGTATGGTGGCGACCACGCGTATCGTTATGCCGCAAACCCAAGTACGACTAAGCGCAGGTAGGACTGATATGACACGTGAAGGTCAGGCGATGTGTTTCTTTGCCGGAGCCAACTCTATTTTTGCTGGAGATAAATTACTTACCACTCCTAATCCTGATGTTAATGAAGACATGAAAATGTTTGAGTTATTGGGATTACAACCCATGAAGCCATTTGTGAAGAAAGCCCAGCCAGAGACGGTCGAGGCTCAATACTCTAAATATAAGGCGATGGGAGAGAAGCCCAAATGGAGCCGTCCTGAACATAAAATTGAACGTAACGAGCAGGCTAAACAAGCAGCTAAGGTTTCAAAAGCCTTGTAATCATTAGAATAAGAGTGCATGCCTCTACAACTAGAGCAAATACCTAGAGTTTTATCCATTTCAAGAGAAGACTTTGTCAAGGATTATCTAAAGCCACAAAAACCTGTGGTGATAGAGAAATTGACAGACGACTGGCCGGCTTACGAGCGCTGGAACCTGGAATATATCAGGGATAAGGCTGGTGATAAGACCGTACCGCTCTATGATGATAGACCAGTTAAGCACGATGAAGGCTTCAATCAAGCGCATGCAGAAATGAAAATGACGGATTATATCGATCTCTTGAAGCGAGAACCCACTAACTTCCGTATTTTTCTTTACAATATTCTGAAAGAAGTCCCCAGCCTGCAAAAGGATATTAAGTTTCCTGATCTCGGTATGAAGTTGATCAAGGGGATGCCCATGATGTTTTTTGGTGGGAGCGATTCAAAGGTGTTCATGCACTTTGACATAGACTTCACAAACATCCTGCATTTTCATTTTCACGGTAAGAAGCGCTGCATCATTTACCCACCCGATCAGTCAAAATACCTGTATAAAATTCCGCATTCCCTTATTACACGAGAGGACATAGATTTTTCAAATCCCGATCTTGAAAGGTGGCCTGCTCTGAAACAAGCAAAAGGTTACGTTTGTGACCTGAATCATGGCGAGATGCTATACATGCCAGAGGGTTACTGGCACTACATGCATTATTTGACGCCAGGTTTTTCCATCAGCTTACGCTCTTATCCCAGAAAAATCAAAAACCTAGGAAAGGCGCTCTACAATATTTTGATCATGCGCCATTACGATAATTTTATGCGTCGTAGAAAAGGCCAGGACTGGATCGACCACAAGAACGAGCAGGCGATCGTGCGCACTCATGAGAAGTTGGGTATTAGGGAATAAGGTCTTTGGCTTTAGCATAAACTCGATCAGCCTCCCAGCCGCGGTAGAGTAGGTAGTCTGCAAATTTTTTACGTTTACGATACTTGTCTTTTTCTTTTTTTAGTTGATGGTACCGCTTTCGCGAAAGCGTTTCAAAAACAGCCTCATAATCCTCTTCATCAATCTCTTTGAGACCTAGCTTGATGGTGCGGTCGTTCAAGCCTTTTTGTTTGAGCTCCCTCACGATGCGGTTTTTACCCCAATTCTTGATGCGGAACTTACCCCTTGCAAAGCTCTCTGCATATCTGGTTTCATTAAGAAAATTATGCTGAATCAAATGCGGAATGATCTCGTCGATTGCCAGCTGGATCATGCCCATCTCACGCAGCTTCTGCTCCACCTCTTGATGACAGCGTTCCTGATAGGCGCAGTAGCGTTCCAGGGCTCTTTTGGCTTCTTCTACCGTATAGGTTTTATCTGGTTTCACTTTCGGCGCTCCCATTCTTTTCTGTCGATGCTATAAACAAGAATGCGTGCTTCATTTTCAAGAAACTCGGTCTCTAATTGCATCCCGTTGCGTTTTGCAACCGCGATGCTGGGATCATTCTCGTGATGGATGGTAGAAACAAGCGAATTCCAAAAATCATGATCAAAACCTTGCTCAAAGGCATAATCTCTAGCGAAAAGTGCCGCTTCCGTTGCAAAACCCTTTCCTCTTGATTCTGGTAAAAAGGAATAACCTACCTCTAGACGTTTTTTATCATGAATATCCTGAATCAGCAGCCCGCACATGCCTAGAAGTTTTCCAGACTTATTATCCACGACCGCCATTAGGCCACATCCACTTTGATAACGCGATTGACATTTCTTCCACCAGAATTCATTCATTTCCTCTACCGTTTTAGACTCGTCCAAACCAAAAAACCTCCATATCGATCGATCTTCAAAAAATGGCTCCCAGATTATTGAATCTTCCGCATTAAACAAGCGGAATCGCAGGCGTTCAGTTTCTTGATTTTCTAGGGAGTATTTCATGTAAATTACTCTCTAACCCTGTAGTCAAGTTCAACCAGAACAACTTCTTCAACCATGCCGACAATAGGACCACTTTCATCATGTTCTACTGTGCAGGTTTCTCCTGGCGAAAGAGAAATACATGGATGAAGCGTGTTAAACAAGGGGTGGTGTCTAGGCCACCGGGTTCTACTCTGTACGTAATTATAGGCGTTCCTTCAACAGTTACTGAATTTGGATTTGTAAATCTGAATTCATAGCGAAATCGTTCCGTATTATTTGATAAATCTTTTGTGTATTCAAATAACACATTTTCAATTATAATATCTTCAAGTACAGATACCTCGTCTTTAGTCTCATCGTCCCCAGCGCATGCCAGTAGAAACATACACGCTGTAATAAATAAAAACTTTTTCATACGCTTATTTCTTAGCTTATAAGCTTCACCACATCCCTAGCAAAATAACTCGCAATCAGATCTGCTCCTGCTCTTTTGATCGCGGTAACTTGTTCCATCATCACCGCATCGTGGTCCAGCCAGCCTTTTTCGGCTGCGGCTTTGAGCATGGCGTATTCACCACTCACTTGGTAAACACTAATTGGAACTTCTACCTCATTTTTAAGATCGCGCACGATATCTAGATAGCACAATCCTGGCTTGACCATCACGATATCAGCCCCTTCATCGATATCCATGAGGGTTTCTTTAATCGCTTCTGAGCGATTTGCAGGATCCATTTGATACGTTTTCTTATCGCCAAAACCAGGCGCACTATCCAGCGCGTCTCTGAAAGGCCCATAAAAAGCACTCGCATATTTTGCCGAGTAGCTCATGATTCCGGTATCTGTAAAACCTTCTTTTTCCAGTCCTTCTCTTATGTACAGAATTCTACCATCCATCATATCGCTGGGTGCGACCATGTCTGCTCCGGCACGAGCGTGGGAAATACTCATATTTGCCAAAACCTCACAAGTGGCATCGTTAATAATCTTTCCATCTTCCACGATTCCATCATGCCCATAGCTCGAGTAGGGATCCAGCGCGACATCAGTCATTACGTACATTTCTGGAGCCGCCTCTTTTACCGTTTTAATCGCTTGTTGCATAAGACCATCATCATTGATGGCTTCGGTGCCTTTGTTGTCCTTGAGCTTATCATCAACTTTTACAAATAGCAAAACGCTTTTTAGGCCTAGGCTCCGCAGTTCCTTTACTTCGTTTTTCAAGAGATCCAGACTGTAGCGGTAATAATTGGGCATCGAGGGGATTTCCTCTTTAATATTTTTGCCTTCAACGATAAAGAGGGGAACGATGAAGTCGTTAGGAGAAATGATGGTCTCCTGAACCATTGATCTTATAGCGTGACTGGCACGCAGTCTTCTATTTCTTCTTAATGGGTACATATTCTAGATTGAGTTCTTTGAGTAAATTGTAAAGTTCGTTTTCAAATCCGCTTGCGCGAAAGCTAACTTCGTTAAAATCATCGTAGATCGCTATTTCAGGATCGTTTTCATCTTGCGTACGTAGATTGAACAAATTTTGGATCAATTTATTGGTCGCAACAGCCTCATCATAGGAAATTACGTTGCGTTGTGTTTCAGCATTGGAGAAGAAACTCACATAGTCTTCTCTGAATCCTAGTCTATAAGTATGATCATCGTCCATGCGGAATTCAATATTGAAATCCTTGGTTTGAAAAATAGCATTGATATTTTCAATCGTGGGCTCTTGTTGCTTTTTGCAGGAGACAAACAGCGCTATCAGTAGTACGAAAATAAAAGTTTTATTACTCATCTTTCAAAACTATCGTACTACTCGCTTGCGCGGTACACATCATGGTCAGATCGGCGATGTTTACGTGAGGCGGTCTAGTGATTACAAATAGAATCACCTCTGCTACATCTTGAGGTTGAAGCGCTTTATAGCCTTGATAAACTTTATCTGCACGCTCCTTATCGCCTTTAAAACGCACAGCGCTGAAGTTGGTTTCTACCAGTCCCGGATTTACCGCTCCTACTCTAATTTTATAAGGATTTAAGTCCAGTCGCATTCCTGTAGTAATAGCATCTACTGCATGTTTTGAACCGCAATACACGTTTCCTTTGGGATAGACTTCTTTCCCTGCCGTAGAGCCTATGTTGATGATGTGGCCGTCTTTACGCTCCTTCATCTGCGGAATGATATTCTGGCTCACGTAAAGCAATCCTTTCACATTAATATCTATCATTGCATCCCAATCCTCATCGCTTCCTTCATCAATGGAATCTAATCCGTAAGCGTTACCAGCATTGTTGATCAATACATCGACCTTCTGAAAGTCAGTAGGTAAACTTTTGATTTTATCAGCGACATCATTTTTTTCTCGCACGTCAAATTCCAACACATGAACATCAGTTTTTTTGCTGAGTTCAGCTTTCAATTGATTGAGCTTTTCTGTGTTTCTTCCACATAGAATCAAACGGTAGTTTTGAGAAGCTAATAGTTCAGCGGTTGCCAGGCCTATACCGCTGGTCGCGCCGGTGATAAAAATTGTTTTCATGATGTAAAGATAAGAAGGCTGGGGGAGGTGGTATTTATTTCGCTTTTGTACTTCGGCAGGCTCAGTATCAACTTTTATTTCTTTTCGCTTTCGCGAAAGCGCAGATAAAATCTAAATCCAAGCATAAACACAAACACAAAATTTACTGTCACTCTGAAGTCGAGGCACGAGACTCCCGATATCTATCGGGACAGAGTCTACATAATGATGTCTCGATCTAAAAACTCAGAAGAAGTACTGATCAAGCAGACTCTGAATCACTCCTATCGTCGTGTTCAGAGTTACAGATCCAACTTTACACTCACATTTCTACTTCCACTCCCACTTCAAGTTCAAGTTGAAATTCATACCGTTAACACTCATTTTCTTTAATTAACCGTTGATTAACTTAGCGGCGCAAAAGAAAACGACATTTTGCAGGTTAAGAAAAGTGTAAACCAAACGCACCCATAATGGATCAAAACACACAAGTAGATATTGCAAGCATCAATGAAAAAGTGGCTCAGGAAAGTCAGTTTGTCGATTTGCTTGTAAATGAGATGAATAAGGTAATCGTAGGTCAAAAATACATGGTGGAGCGATTGCTTATCGGTTTACTTGGTAGGGGTCACATTTTGTTAGAAGGTGTTCCCGGACTGGCAAAAACCCTTGCAATCAACACGCTTTCTAAGTCCGTTAACGGATCTTTTTCTAGAATCCAGTTTACACCAGACTTGCTGCCCGCAGATGTGGTCGGAACCTTGATCTACAACGTTAAGGACGCCGATTTCTCCATCAAGAAAGGACCCATTTTTGCCAACTTTGTTTTGGCAGATGAGATCAACCGTGCTCCCGCAAAGGTTCAGAGTGCGCTGCTGGAAGCCATGCAGGAAAAGCAGGTAACGATTGGCGAGACCACGTTCCCACTACAGCGTCCGTTTCTAGTAATGGCAACACAAAACCCAGTCGATCAAGAAGGAACTTATCCTTTACCTGAAGCACAAATGGACCGTTTCATGTTGAAAACGGTGATCGATTATCCCACCCTGGCCGATGAACAGTACATCATGCGAGCCAACCTGAAGAAAGACTTCCCTGTCCCTAACGCTGTGGTAAGTCCAGAGCAGATTTTAAGAGCGCAGGAAGCGGTGGAACTGGTTTACATGGACGAGAAGATTGAGAAGTACATTCTTGATATCATTTTCGCCACCCGCTATCCCGACAAATACAAGCTGGAAGAATTGAAACCGCTGATCAGTTTTGGCGCGTCCCCACGTGGATCGATCAATCTTGCCAAAGCCGCAAAATGCTACGCGTTTATCAAACGCCGTGGTTATGTCGTTCCAGAAGACGTGCGAGCAGTAGTACTCGACGTGCTGCGTCACAGAATTGGTATCACCTATGAAGCCGAGGCAGAGAACTACACGACTGAGGATATTGTCAATAAGATTGTGAATACCATTGAAGTACCGTAGGCGCGGAGCGCCAGTATGCAGTTGACAGTCAAAAGTTTACAGTTGATCGCTGCAATCGGTAAGGTATAGCACCTGCGGACGCTTGCGAAGCGTCCCAGCCTATCGTAAGGGCGGATCGCATCCGTCCCTCGAACTAAAAGCTAACAGCTAAAAGCCGCGAGCAAAGCGAGCACCACATGGATACAAAAGAACTACTTAAAAAAGTCCGGAAGATCGAGATCAAGACCCGTCGTTTGAGCGATGCGGTTTTTGGTGGTGAGTACCATAGTGCGTTTAAGGGTCGTGGGATGACTTTTAGCGAGGTGCGCCAGTATCAGTATGGGGACGATGTGCGCAATATCGACTGGAACGTAACCGCTCGCGCTGGGGAGCCGCACATCAAGATTTTTGAAGAAGAACGCGAACTCACCTTAATGCTGGTAGCCGATGTAAGTGCCTCGACACTTTTTGGAACGCAGGAACAGCTCAAAAAAGAAATCATTACCGAGATGTGTGCCACGCTGGCTTTTAGCGCATTACAAAACAATGATAAGGTAGGATTGCTGCTTTTTTCAGATCAGGTGGAGCTTTTTGTACCGCCCAAAAAAGGTCGTTTCCACATTTTAAGGATCATCAGGGAGCTTTTGGAATACAAGCCTTCACATAAGACTACCAATATCGTTCAAGCACTGGAATATCTAGGCGGTGTACTCAAGAAAAAAGCTATTGTTTTTGTGATGTCTGATTTCATGAACACAGATTATCAAAAAGCCTTGCAGATTGTAGGGCGCAAACACGATGTAACTGGAGTTCGTATCTACGATCACCGCGAGACGGAGATGCCTAATCTGGGACTGGTTTCTTTTACCGATCAAGAAACAGGTAAAACGCAACTCATCAACACCAGCAGCCGCAGTTTGCGAAAAAACTACGCCGCCTTTCATAAAGAGTGCGCAGGTTATTTCAAAAACGCATTTACGCGGTCAGATGCGGGCGCTATCGATCTGGAAACAACAGAGAATTACACTAAAAAATTACTGGGATACTTCAAGGCACGATGAGAAAACAATTATTTTATTTATTCCTTCTTGCAATCGCGCTGGCTCAACCTTCAATTGCCCGGTCATTGAGCGTAGCCGAAATGTGGTCGTTGAGCGGAGTCGAAACGCCCGCTTTTCAACAACAAGTACCCGACAGTCTCAAGGTACCCACCACCGTAGATCGTGACCTCATCAAGATAGGCGAGGAGGTCAAGCTGGGCATTACTGTTGAGGCAACCCTGCGCGACCTCGTGGTTTTTCCCGAGCAGCAGACCATGGGTGCGCTGGAGGTCATTAACAGCTATCCCGTGGACAGCACGCGCGTTGCCGATAAGATCAAGCTGTTCAAACAGTACGGCATCACGCAATTTGACAGCGGTGACTACTGGGTGCCACAACTCAAAATACTCAAGAATAGCGCACAGCTCGTCAGCGATTCTGTTTTAATAAGCGTGCGAGAGGTAGTTGTTGACACGACTAAACAAAAACTTTTTCCCATCAAGGACTCCATGGAACTCGACACAAACGTCCCGCCAGACTACAGCTGGATGTGGTGGCTGTTGCTCTTGATACCCGTGGGGATTGTGGTGTTTGCGCTTTCGCGAAAGCGAGAAAAAAAGACCTACGAAGAAACTTTACAGCCCTATGAATGGACAAAGTACCGTCTCCAAAAGCTAGACGAGAAAGGGTTGCTGGAACACCGCCAATGGAAGGATTATTACACAGAACTGACCTACATCTTGCGCCGTTACATCGATTCCAAAGTTTATGGACATACTTTAGAGAGCACGACAGATCAGTTGTTGCGTGAGTTGAAAATTGCCATGTCTGAAAAAGGTATGAGCATCACTCAAAATACAGAGCGCGCGCTGGAAGAAATTTTGCGCAAGGCAGATTTGATCAAATTTGCAGGAGCGGGAGGTGATGCGATCAGCGCCAAGGAAGATCGCAACCGCACTAACGATATCATTTACAACATCCACCAAGTGCTGCCACCACCTACAGAGGAAGAATTGATGCAGGACGCGCGCTATCGCCGCCAGCAGGAATTGAAACGTCGCGCTAAGAAAATTGCTTTAGGAATCGCGGCTGGAGTGGTGCTGCTTTGTGCAGCGGCAGGAAGCTGGATTTATGTGGACGGCTGGGACGAGGTAAAAGATCAGGTTTTTGGAAATGAACTGCGCGACCTATATGAGCAGGACTGGATCGCAACTACTTATGGGATTCCGGCTGTTCAGTTGACCACGCCTGATGTACTGGTGCGCAATGACAGCATTAGCCTGCCCGATGAAATCAAAAATGCGGTGGCGCTATTCAACAATTTTGAATACGGAGAATGGGATGATCCATTGATGGTCCAGGTAGCTACGATGAACTTCCAGCAGCAATTGCCAGAAGATCTCAAAGCTGATGCATTTATGGAGCCGCTCATCGTAAACATGGAGTCAGAAGGGGCGTCAAATATTGTGATGCTGGATAATGAAATTGAGATTAACGGCAATAAGGGGATCGAGCTGGCTGGAACATTGGATCACGGCGGTGATGAATATCAATATGTAATTTTATTGTTTGCAAAAGCCGGCGGACTGCAGCAGGTCATGATCGTCGTGGAGCAAGATGATGAAGAAGATGAAGCTAGAGAATACGGTCGTTTAATTTTGGAACGTATTGAGCAATCCATCGAAATCAAAATTCCGGCGGGATTAGAACCTAAAAAACAACCTGGAGCATGAATTGGTTCAACAACATAGAATTCCAGGATCCTCAAATGTTTTGGCTGTTTTTATTGCTGCCATTTATCATGGGATTTTATTTCTGGACATGGCGTAGACAAAATGCTAACGTTCAGGTTTCCAGTATCAAGGGGTTCAAGGCGAGCAAATCGCTTTTAGCGTCTTTCAGACCTGTTTTGCTGGTGTTGCGAGTGCTCGCGGTAAGCTTGCTGATCACCGCAATGGCAAGACCGCAAACCACAGACGTAACTACAAAAACCAAAACTACAAACGGTATCGACATTGTTCTGGCGGTCGATGTAAGTGCCAGTATGCTAGCCCAGGACCTGAAACCAGATCGTCTTGAAGCCACAAAAGATGTCGCCGCAGATTTCATCAACGGCCGTCCCAACGATCGAATTGGCGTTGTGGTATATGCTGGTGAAGCCTACACAAAAACTCCCATCACAACAGACAAAAGTGTGTCTTTGCGAGCGATAAACAGTATTGCTTTTGATGGTGTTTTGGAAAACGGAACGGCTATCGGGATGGGACTGGCAACAGCTGTGAATCGGTTGAAGGAGAGCGAGGCGCTGAGCAAGGTGATCATATTAATGACGGATGGCGTGAACAACAGCGGTTTTATCGATCCTAAAATTGCGAGTGAGCTTGCCGTAGAATATGGCATCAAAGTATATACGATCGGAATTGGAACCAATGGAAATGCACCTTCACCTTATTCCAGGAATCTGGACGGGAGTTTCAATTTCAGATTGATGCCGGTAGAGATCGATGAAGAATTGATGAAACAGATCGCCGTAGACACCGGTGGGGAATACTTTAGAGCAACAAACAACAAGAAACTTGAAGAAATCTATGCCGAGATCGACAAGCTGGAAAAAACTGAGATCGAGCAGTTTGAGTTTTTTAATGTGGAGGAAAAGTATCGAGATCTGGTTTTGCTGGCGCTAATTTTATTGGGAGTTGAAATGTTGTTGAAGTATACGGTGTTTAGGACGGTGGCTTAGTGCGGGCTGCGCCCGCGAGAGGGCAGTTGACAGTTGACAGTTTGCAGAATAGTAGCAGCGGATCGCATCCGCCATTTATGTTGAAGATGATTGTCACGCTGAGCTTGTCGAAGCGCGGTCGGGATGACGTAAGTTGACAGTTGCAGTTTGAAAGTTGTACGTAGGGTAGCAGCGGATCGCATCCGCCATTTATGTTGAAGATGCTTGTCACGCTGAGCTTGTCGAAGCGCGGTCGAGATATTCGAAGTTAAAAAGAGTGAAGAAAGCGATTAAAAAATGAACGAAATTAAATGTCCAAATTGCCAAAAAGCTTTTAAGGTAGATCAGGCCGGATATGCAGATATTGTAAAGCAGGTACGCGATGAGCAATTTAACGATGAATTGCAAAACAGACTTGAAATTGCTGAGCGCGAGAAACAGAATGCAATTGAGCTTGCAAAAACAGCTACAAAAAGCGAGTTGCAAGAGCGCATCGCTCAACTAGAGAAGAAGTTGCTACAAGAAACAGCGGATAAGGATGCATCTATCTCTGATCTCAAATCGAAATTTCAGAATCATCTTAATGATAAATTGTCAGAGAAAGAAAAAGAACTGAATGAGGCTAGAGAGAAATTTCAGAATACTCTTTCTAAGCAGGTAAATGAAAAACAAGCGGAACTACACAAAAAAGACACAGAATTACATCGATTGTCATCGCAACTGGAAAATGCCAGCACTTCAAAAAAACTGGAGATTGCTGAAATAGTAAAGGAGCTTGAAAAGCAGCGCGACGAGCTAGCCAGTAAGATTCGATTAAAAGAAACTGAATCACAACTACAAGAAAAGTCAATCAGGGAGGAATATCTCTCTCAACTCGCACTAAAAGACCAATCGCTGGAAATGAAAGATGATGAGATCGCGAGGCTCAAAGACTTTAAACAAAAACTGTCAACAAAGATGACAGGCGAGACGCTGGAACTACATTGTGAGGCAGAATTTAATAAGTTGCGAGCGACTGGCTTCCAAAACGCCTATTTTGAGAAAGATAATGATGCAAGCAAAGGTGCTAAAGGTGACTATATCTATAGGGAACACGATGCCGATGGCAATGAGGTGGTTTCCATCATGTTTGAGATGAAGAATGAAAATGACGAGTCCTCAAACAAAAAGCGTAATGAAGATTTCTTTGCAAAACTGGACAAAGACCGCAATGCAAAGAGCTGTGAGTATGCCGTTTTGGTAAGCATGTTAGAATCAGACAGCGATTTTTACAACACAGGAATTGTGGACGTGTCATACCGTTTTGAAAAAATGTACGTGATACGCCCTCAGTTCTTCATACCTATCATCACAGTTTTGCGCAATGCTGCTATGAAAAGCTTGGAATACAAAGCAGAACTTGCACAAATGAGGAATCAGAACATCGACATCACAAATTTTGAAAATGAGCTAGTAGAATTCAAATCTAAATTTGCATACAATGTTGATTTGTCAAGAAAACATTTTGCCAGTGCGATCAAAGAAATAGACAATTCTATAGCAAAATTGAATAAAGTAAGAGAGTCCTTAGTTAAATCAGATAATAATTTGCGATTAGCCAATGATAAAGCTGATAATTTGACTATTAGAAAACTTACTTACAACAATCCTACTATGAAACAGAAATTTGAGGATGCAGGCAATTAATATTTTTTCTTCGGTGCAATATGCCACTACAATAACTAACAACTAATAACAGACAACTGATAACTAAATCATGTACCTACTAGAAGAAAAACAATATTTCTGGCTGTTGCTCGTCATACCGGTACTGGTGGTGCTGTTTCTAATTTTGAGCGCCTGGAGGTATCGCGCACAGAGAAAATATGCCGAGAGCCAAATGCTGGATCATTTGATTCCCAACAGATCATGGTTCAAGCCTATTTTGAAATTGGTGACCATCTGTTTTGGGGTTGCTTTTTGCGTGTTTGCGCTTGTTAATCTAAAAGCTGGAACAAAACTGGAAACTGTAAAGCGCGAGGGTGTGGACATCGTCTTTGCGGTAGATGTTTCAAAGTCCATGCTTGCCGAGGATATTGCGCCTAACCGATTGGAAAAATCCCAGCAGCTGGTCACGCAGATCATCAATAATTTGGCGAGTGACCGCATCGGGTTGATCGCTTACGCTGGTAGTGCGGTACCGCAACTTCCCATAACGACCGATTATGGAAGTGCCAAAATGTTCTTACAATCACTCAACACAGACCTTATTTCCAGTCAGGGAACCGCAATCAGCGAGGCGATCCAGCTCGCTGAAAGTTATTACGGAGAGGAAAGTGAGGCGGCAAAAGTGCTGGTGATTATCAGCGATGGAGAGGATCATGAAGGCGAGACCGTGAGTGTTGCAGAGGCTGCTGCTGAGAAAGGCATACGCATCATTACTATAGGCGTGGGAACTCCTAAGGGTGGCACCATTCCCATCAAGCGCAACGGTATCGTTAAGGAATTCAAGAAGGATCGCGAGGGAAAAACGGTGATCACAAAACTGGTTCAGGAAAATTTGACAGAGATTGCACAGGCTGGAAATGGCGTTTACATAGACGGCACAATTACTGCAAATGTGATTGAAGAACTCAAGACCGAGCTTTCAGGGATCGATAAGACCGAGTTTGAATCCCAGCAGTATGCTGATTTTGAATCGCAATATCAATGGTTTTTGGCATTCGGGTTGTTTTTTATCGTGCTGGACGTGTTCTATCTGGAGCGCAAGACGGGCTGGGTCAAAAAATTGAATCTGTTTAACGAGTAAAAGGAGAGAAATGAATTTATCTGTCTTACATTCTTTGAGGAATTGCAAGGGTTACACTAGCACCCCAGGTTTCTACTGGTCGTTGAAACTGGTGCTGGTTTGTGGTGTTTTTATGGGTCTCGCTTTCGCGAAAGCGCAACAACCACAAGCAACATTACAAAATATAGAATACGAGCGTGCCATACAGACCGCTCAACAAGAGGCAGAAGCGGGCAACGATGCTCTCGCCGAAGCTGCCTATAAAAAAGCCGTCGCCTTAAATCCAGAAGCGGCGGGTGCTTCCTATAATTTAGGAAATCTACACTTCAACAAGGAGCGCCGTTTTGAAGCGAGCAATGATTACCAAGCAGCCGCCGAAGCAGCAACCACCAAGGAAGAAAAGCACAAGATCTATCACAATGCGGGCAACACGCTGTTTGAAAACAAACAGTTCAAAGAAGCTGTGGAAGCCTACAAAAACGCTTTGCGCAACGACCCCACCGATGAGGAAACCCGTTATAATCTAGCACTTGCAAAAAAAGAAGAAGAAAAGCAAGGAGGCGGCGGTGGCGGCGGTGATGACAATCAAGATCAAGACGAGAAAGAGGACGGTGAGGATCAAGATAAAAATGATCAAGGCGATCAGGATGAAAATTCTGATGGTAATAAAGATCAGGGTGACGATAAAAAAGATGGCGACCAGAAAGAAGGTGACGACGGCCAGAAAAAGGAAGACGAGAAGGGTAAAAACCAAGATGGTAAGGATGGTGATGGAAAACCCAAGGAGCAGGATGGAAAAGCACCACAACGCCAGGCTGGTAAATTAACGCCACAGCAAGCTAGACAGTTGCTGGAAGCCATGAACAATGAAGAACAGAAAATCCAAGAAAAAGTAAATGCTAAAAAAGCTAAAGGCAAGGCGGTAAAATCTGAGAAAGACTGGTAATGAAACAAGCGATCAGCATCATAGTATTTTTTATAGGTTACTTAGCCACGGCTCAGGTAAGTTTTGATGCTACCGTGAGCCGCAATAAAGTAGCGCTTAATGAACGACTAAGTGTTGAGTTTAAGATGAACGTGGATGGTGATGATTTCACACCGCCTAATTTTGAAGGTTTTCAGGTAATCGCAGGTCCTAGCCAGAGTATCTCGCAAAGCTGGGTAAATGGTCGCAGTAGCATGAGCAAGTCTTTTAGATATGTACTACAACCTACCAAAACAGGGAAATTGACCATTAAACATGGTGTTATGACCTATGAAGGTAGGCCCTACAAAACAGACATGATCGAGATCAATGTCACGGGTGCTGTTTCAAAGCCTAAAGATATAAACGATAACTCACCTGATGCCGAAGATAATGTTCATCTAGTGGCTGAGGTTTCCGACTCAAATCCCTACCTCAACGAGCCGATCCGTGTGGTGTACAAGCTGTACGTAAAAAACAACACGGGTGTGAGCAACTGGCGAGAGCTCAATAGCCCCAAATATGCTGATTTCTGGTCTCAGAACATTGATAATCGCAATAGACGAGCGCAAAACGGAACCTACAAAGGAGAGCCGTACCGCTATCTCGTGTTGAGAGAAGCTGTCTTGTATCCACAAAAGACGGGCAAACTTGAAATCGAGCCATTGACGCTGGATATAGATGTGCAGTTACCTACTAATAGAAGAGATTTTTTTGGCCGTCCTTACATGAGCAATGAGTCCATGACGGTGAGTGCAGGCTCACGAACCATTACGGTTAAAGACCTCCCTGCAGAAGGAAGACCGCCAAGTTTCACGGGTGCTGTGGGGAATTTTGATTTTAAAGTAGATACTGATCGCGTGCAACTTCAGGCGGGAGAAAGCCTTACCGCTAGCGTAGAAGTAGCTGGAAAAGGGAATTTGAAACTGATGGAACTCCCTAAGCTCAAAGTACCACAGAGTCTCGAAGTTTATGAACCAGAACGCGTTAATAATGTGCAGACCTCCATCAGCGGTATGCGCGGTGAGATCAAGGATAACTATACAATAGTTCCTCAGTTTGGCGGTAAATATGTGATTCCGCCGGTAGAGTTCTCTTATTTTGATCCGCAAGAAGAGCGTTATGTTACCCTGAATAGCGGCGAAGCCATGATCATGGTCGATGGTCCTGCACCAGCTTCAAACAAAAATGGAAATGCAATTGCTGCTGGAACTCCTAAAAATGTGATAGGTTCTACAGATCAGTTTGCCTTCATTAAAACCGACACCGTTTTACAGTCTCAGGATAGAGCCTATTTCTTTAATTCTGGTACTTATTGGGCGATTCTGGGCGGTTCATTCCTACTGCTTCCCATCGTGCTGATTGTGCGCAAACAGCAGGAACGTCGCGAGGCAGATGTGACTGGAAATAGACTGCGCACAGCAAATAAACTAAGTAAAAAATTCTTGAGTGCTGCGCGCAAGAACATCGGTAACCACGAGCAGTTTTATATCGCTTTAGAACGATCGCTTCACAACTACCTCAAATCGAAACTGAATATCCAAACGTCTGACATGTCAAAAGAACGTATAGACCTACTGCTAGCAGAAAAAGGTGCTGGTGAAGAAGCGCGCAAAGAATTTATTGAATTGCTGCAAAGTTGCGAGTTTGCTAGGTACACGCCTTCAACAAATGCGAGCATGAAAGAAGATTACGATAAGGCAGGAAGGGTTTTGAACAGAATTGATAAGCAATTGAAAAAATGAAAATGAGAAGTATTCTATCAGCTTTTATGTTGCTTGCGGTAGTTTTCTCTACCGCTCAAGATGCTGTCAGTAATGAGTTAAACGTGTTCAAGAATGCTAATAAAGCCTACGCCGATGAAAATTACGATGTTGCCATCGCAGGTTACGAGCAGATATTGAAAACAGGCAAGCATAGCGCTGAGGTTTATTATAACTTAGGTAACGCCTACTACAAAAAGAATGAAGTAGGGCCTGC
Organism: uncultured Flavobacteriaceae bacterium; assembly: GCA_964631155.1. Lineage (GTDB taxonomy): Bacteria > Bacteroidota > Bacteroidia > Flavobacteriales > Flavobacteriaceae > Nonlabens. The sequence continues at coordinate 89,657 of CAZVYO010000006.1, read as the reverse complement.
TATCTACAATCTTGAGAAAGCGCTTATGCTGGATCCCAAAAATGAGGAGATTCAAAACAATTTGCGATTTGCAAATCAAATGAAAATTGATGCGATTGACCCACTGCCCAAAAATGGATTTAACGCAAAAATTGATGAGATTGCCGCCAGTCTCACCGTTGATGAATGGGCTTACACCAGTATAGCGCTGGTTCTAGTGACGATTTTATTTATCATCCTCTACATTTATTCTGCGACACCGGGTAAAAAACGACTTTTTTTTATACTGTCTTTTTTAGGGATTGTTTTGTCTGTTCTCTCTATTCTTACAGCGTTCTACGCAAAAGATTCTATGAATAGCGAGCGTTATGCTATCGTTTACATAGATGAGTTCAAGACCAGGAGCGAGCCTACCCAGAGTTCTGAGGCTTCATTTATCATTCATGAAGGGACTAAGGTTGAGATCTTGGAAGAGTTTGAGGACTGGTTCAAAATTTCTTTGGCAAACGGCAGTAAAGCCTGGCTGCCAGCTGATACGGTAAGGGAGCTTTAGAACTTGATCCCGATGACTATCGGGATGAAGTTGAAGTTGAACTCGTACTCGAAACTTTATCACTCCTGTCATTCTGAACGGAGCGTAGAGACGATCCAGCATCTGTTGGATCGGGACTTCCCTAACTTATAGATCGAGACATCATTATGGAGACTCTGAATACCTCGTATACTCGGTTTCAGAGTGACAGCTTTATTTTTATGATTCTGAACGGAGCGTAGCGATAATTAAGAACCTGTTGGGTTGAGACAATGATGTAATTTAAACCGTGACATCATAAAGGAGACTCTGAATCCCTCATTCTTCGCGTTCAGAGTGACAGATTTTTTAATCTCATTAAACTTCACTTCAACTTAAACCCAATCTTTCACTTCAGTTTTTCTAGTTCTCGCTTTCGCGAAAGCGTAACTACCATAATTTGCGATCCTAGCAATCAAACTCCCGATTTATTACGAATCATTTAAAGAAGGCTGCTGAAAATAGTATCTTTAGACCTGCTTTAGAAAACTATGGATCAAACGAAGAAAATTGCGGTTTTGGGAGGTGGTAGCTGGGCTACTGCTATAGTGAAGATGCTTTGTGAGAATCTTGACGAGGTGGGTTGGTACATGCGCAGCGATTACGCGATCGAGCATATTAAACGTAATGAGCATAACCCTAGTTATCTGAGCTCTGTCGAGTTTGACGTAAATCAATTGAAGCTTTCCAGCGACATCAATGAGATCGTCGCTTATGCTGATGTGTGCATTTTTGTGATTCCCAGCGCATTTGTATATAAAGAACTGGAAGCACTTACCGTAGAGCTGAAAGGTAAAATCATTTTTAGCGCCATTAAAGGAATCGTGCCTGAAACAGGTCTGATCGTAGGGGAGCATTTTAATGAACACTACGGTATCGATTTTGAGGACATAGGTGTGATTACAGGACCTTGTCATGCAGAAGAAGTAGCTCTAGAAAGACTTTCTTACCTCACCATCGCCTGTGCAGATCAAGAAAAAGCCGATTTTCTAGCGGAACGCCTCTCGAGCGACTATATCAACTGCAAAACCAGCGATGATATCATAGGTACGGAATATGCTGCAATGCTGAAGAATATTTATGCGATTGCAGCCGGTATCGCACATGGTTTGGGTTATGGTGATAACTTCCAAAGTGTTTTGATGAGTAACTCTATACGTGAGATGAAGCGCTTTATAAAGAAAGTACATAAAATGAAGCGTAACATCAATGACAGTGCATATCTAGGAGACTTACTCGTAACTGGATATTCTGTATTCTCACGTAACCGATTGTTCGGTAACATGCTGGGTAAAGGTTATACGGTACGTAGTGCCCAACTCGAAATGAGCATGGTGGCTGAAGGTTACTATGCGACTTTAAGCGCCTATAAAATCAATCAAGAAAAAGGAGCGCGTACTCCTATTTTGAATGCGGTGCACAGCATTCTTTACGGTAATAAAAATCCAAAAAAAGTATTTAAAAAACTGGCTGACAAGCTGGACTAAAAACAGATAAACTACATGTCACAAATTGCAAAAGACTTTGGGATCGATGAAGCTATGAAGGCTTTGGGACTTGAAGCATCTAACCACGGAACTTCAACAGGGAACGAGAGCTTTGGATCTGGTGAGGAAATCACTTCTTCTTCACCGGTAGATGGGGCTGAGATTGGCAAGGTTTCTACCACGACCCAAGAGGACTATGAAAAAGTCATGGAAGCTGCTGGAAATGCTTTCAAAAAATGGCGCACGATGCCTGCTCCACAGCGCGGCGAGGTGGTGAGACAATTTGGTGAGGAGCTGAGAAGACTTAAAGAGCCTCTAGGAAAACTTGTTTCTTATGAAATGGGGAAGTCTTATCAAGAAGGACTGGGTGAAGTTCAGGAAATGATCGACATCTGTGATTTTGCAGTAGGACTGTCTAGACAGTTGCATGGGCTTACCATGCATTCTGAGCGTCCCGGTCACAGAATGTACGAGCAATACCACGCGCTGGGAATTGTAGGTATTATAAGCGCCTTTAACTTCCCAGTAGCCGTTTGGGCTTGGAATACAGCCTTAGCGTGGGTATGTGGTGATGTATGTGTTTGGAAACCAAGTGAGAAAACACCGCTGTGTGGTGTGGCCTGCCAAAACATTATCGCTAAAGTGCTCAAAGACAACGATCTTCCTGAAGGGATATCATGTCTCATAAATGGTGATTACAAAGTAGGAGAGATGATGACTACCGATAAGCGTGTCCCATTGATTAGTGCTACAGGATCCACTCGCATGGGTAAAATCGTCGCCGCAAAAGTGGGAGAACGATTGGGAAAATCTTTATTGGAACTCGGTGGAAATAATGCGATCATCGTAACTCCAGATGCCGATGTGAAGATGACCGTGATCGGAGCTGTATTTGGCGCTGTGGGAACAGCTGGACAGCGTTGTACTTCAACAAGAAGATTAATCATACACGAGAGTATGTATGACAAGGTTAAAAACGCTGTGGTAGATGCCTACAAGCAACTCAAAATTGGGAATCCGCTGGACGAGAACAACCACGTGGGGCCACTTATCGATACTGATGCGGTTGCAGGCTATAACCATGCGCGTGAGCAGGTGGTACAACAAGGAGGGAAGCTTATCGTAGAAGGAGGAGTTTTAGAAGGCGCTGGATATGAAAGTGGCTGCTATGTAAAGCCCGCTATTGCTGAAGCTGAAAACCACATGGAAATCGTGCAACACGAGACTTTTGCTCCAGTACTTTATCTATTGAAATACTCTGGAGACGTAGAAAATGCGATTGAACTTCAAAACGATGTAGCTCAAGGTCTTTCCAGCGCGATCATGACCAATAATTTGAGAGAAGCAGAACGTTTCCTATCGGTTGCCGGTAGCGATTGTGGAATTGCCAACGTCAACATAGGAACTAGCGGTGCCGAGATTGGTGGAGCTTTTGGTGGTGAAAAGGATACGGGTGGCGGTAGAGAAAGTGGTAGTGATGCTTGGAAAGTCTACATGCGCCGACAGACGAATACGATTAATTATACAACTGAGTTGCCGTTAGCTCAAGGAATAAAATTTGATTTATAAAATGCATTCTTCTCTCTTGAGGTCGCTCGTCGGATTCAGGAGCGTAGGGTATTAGGTTTGATTTGTAAGAATTAATGTGAAAATTGTTTGATGAACCGCTTTCGGCTTGAAAGCGGTTTTTTATTAGTTTTTTTTAGATTTAGTTTAATTTCAGACTTCAAAACTATAACTATGAGACTAAAATTTTTGTTATTCGTTATATTTCTTAGCTCCACTATTTCAATCGCTCAAGTGGACTCACTAACTACTAGCAAACCCTACTACGTCTATCAAACCGTTACGGTGGTAGAATCGATCATCCCTAGTGGAATTGGTAGATCCCGAATGATTTTTGGAACGGAAGATCGCGACTATCGTGATTTTACCAGCACGCGTAGTTCAGAAAATGATGAACGCAACAAGTCCAGTAGAAGAGATATACGAGTAAAAGATTTTGAAGAAACAAAACTTCTAAACTTCTTCAATATTGCGGGAATTCGCTTCCAAAATATAGCAGCCAATGATGCTGTCGTTACTTCAAAAATTAATGAATTGGCTGAGAAAGGTTGGGAACTGGCATTTGTCAATAGCGGTGTAGAAAGTTATGGTGGCGACGGTGATTCAAATGGTATCTATGTAACCCGCTATATTTTTAAGAAATTGATGAATGATGATTAGGTGTTCCACTTTAATGCATCTAATACAACAAGGTTTTATAGAGGTTAGATGATCGTTCTCACTAATTTGAGGGCTTTGGAAGTGTAGAAGAATTTTTATAGTATCAATCATGCGATTTTATGTAATTACCTTTCACAGACTGTTTAAAATACCGATGAGATATTATTTATTACTATATATTCTGCTTTTTCAGTATATATCATATTCACAAAACCTCCATGAAACAAATACGATTGAAAGTTCATCGTATAAATCTAAATTAAATAAGTCAATCCCAGTTTTTAAAATTGAATTGGATGACAACGGTATAGCTCTTTTCAATATAGACCGCTCGTCAAATGTGGAAGTAAATCTTCTAAATGATAATTTTGAAATTGACAAAATCTTTAAAGTTGACCTTCCATCATCTCAAGACATTCTCCAGGGAGGGTATAAAGAAGGTGATGATATCGTACTTTTTATCACAAATCATAAATCAGGTAAAGGTTCAAGATATCGATTAAATCTGCAATCAGAGGAATTAAGTTTAATCGATCAGGTTTATGATTGGACAGAGATTTTAGCTACTTCTGATATATTGAAAAAAGATGGTCTTACAGTCAAAGACCTTAGTTATAGAGCAGATAATAAATATAACAGGGATATAGATTTAAAGGGTATTTTAGTTTCTTCTCAAGATGAGTATTTCCATTTTTTAATAACGGATTTGTACAGCGGCGTTCGCTCCAAAGAAAAGCATCAAATCGTGGCTCTTGATGCTCAATTTAATCTCTTATGGCAAAAAACGCTGGAATTGGAATTTGAAGATGGCAGATTGAAGTTGGAGAATTTACTGGTAGATGATTTAGAAGGTAATCTATTTATTTTGGGTAAGGAAATTATGGATTCTCAAAGTAACTTAAGTAGAGTAGTAGCCGTCAAAGTGTCGAGAGATGATACTAAGGTTAAGGTTTTCGAATCAAAAAATCATTACCGAGATGCAACCTTGGGAACTTTGAGTGCCAATGAGCTTGTAATTGCATCTTTTTACGGTTACAGCAGGGTTGACGATTATGGTGGGGTCGTGATAGAAACCGTAGACCATGAGACCTTTGAAATTATTCGCACTAATCATCTCAAAATTCCCTATTATATAAAAGATGAGCTTAAAGAACTGATATCATCAATGTTTGACATTGGTTATGAAGTACATGAAGCACGTTCTGAAATTAGGGGCAACGATATTTTTGTAGACGAAGTAGGCTCAATTTATGTAGTAGTAGAGGAGTATCGATCAAAGAATATAACGAATAAGCAAATAGCGTCCAATGCGCTGTTTGCATGGCAGGAGACGTCTGTCAGCCGCTCAAAATCTTCAGCTGGAAGTATCCTGATATTAAAAATACTCGCGGATGGTTCACTTAATTACATGAATATTATAGGAAAGGATCAAGAGGGGTCTAAACAAGATCTTTTTGGGGTCAAAAGTACCTTAGTAGATAATGAGCTCTTTCTGTACGTAAATGGTACTGAAATTAATCAATACGCTAAAAATCCTTTCAAAAAGATAGAATACCTAGAAGAGGATAAAACATCTTTATACCAATTTATAGTGGATGAAAATGGAGACTTTACCTATGAAAAAATAATTGATTCAAAAAAGGATGATACTTACCTATACCCTATTAGACATGCTTTAAAATCGGCAGATAATAGTCTGTGGATCACTTCTCAAAGAACCAATAGAAATAAAAAGATTTTGAAAATAGCCCATTGAGAAGCTTACTGATATCTAGACCAAAAATAAGCCGCACTTCCTAGAACGATCAATTTGCAATAGTAATACAATTATGAATAATAGTTCAACTGGATTCGGAATGATAACGATTAAGTTACATACAGAATATGTAGATAAAAAGGAGGCTATTGATATAAAAATAATCATTGATAACGAGATTATTGGAAGTGACTACAATGAATAATCAGGTGTTCACTTTTTTGATCAAAGTGTCGGTGATCATAACGGCTACCGTGTTGATGTTAAATCAAATTAATTGATGATAAAGCCTGTATTAAAATTCTTAGTCTCAATATGCCTTGCGCTCTGTTTTCACTCATGTTATATAGGTGGAAGTTTTAAAGGTTTGTACTCATATTCTAAAAGGACTAGAAGCGAAATTCCTGAAAAATTTTTAAGTCATGATGAAATTGATTTTGATTGTGATGTCAAGATATATGATAACAAGATTGTAATAACGAGAGGGGATAAATTGAAAGAATGCTTTAATGATAAACCTATTCTACTTTACAATTGGAGTCCGCAATGTTCTTCAAAAATCTGTTATCCACTAACTGTTATTCAGGATCGAGCAAAGGAGCTCAATAGAAAATTGATCATTGTAGCCGAATATTATGATGCTGAAATGATGTCCTACGAGTGGGATATAGAGGTACCTATATATGCTATAGATGTAAGTTATTACGGAAGCAACAAGACCACGGTATATGCAAGTAAATTTTATAAGGATCTAGGCCTTGATTATAATGATAATGGAAAATACTATTTTATAGAGCCAGATGGTAATTATCATACCGAAAGAGACCTTTTTTAACTAATTTTCTAATGTTGATGATTTCCATTTTACTGATACCTAGACCAGAAATAAGCCACGCCTCCTAAAACGATCAGTACAAATACCACAGCCAGAAAAATCTTCCAAAACGAGTAAGGCCTCGATCCATGAATTCTACTGGTCTGGCCGTTCACGTAAAAGCTGTATTGCTTGCCATCATACTTATAACTGCTGATGTAGACCGGTAACAAGATATGTTTAAAGGTTTCATCACTTAGATTCATATTCATGGAGGAGATACGCTGTGTATCGCCACCTATATCGCGCCTTATCCAGTTTCGGGCGATTTGTTCAGCTTTCTTCTGAGCATCTACATGGCCATCTTTGAGAGAGATGGTATATTTCTCTGTCACGTACCCGGCGAGAAAGCGCGTATCAAAACTTTTCAAGGCATCTAGGTTCCAATGCGCTATCTGTTGCGGTATTCGACCGCCCGTTTGCTGCGAAGCTCGAACCAATGTATCGTCCACAAAACCAGAAACTTCACCAGCAGCGGGATACCACCTCGTGCGGCGCTCTTGTACCGTGCGTTTATTTTTACCAGAACCTACCGTTTTAGTTACATAATAATATTCTCCACGTTCTCCACGGTAGCTAGAGAAGAGTTGCGCATCAAAGGTCCAGTAGGGAACATATAATCCGCGCGTGTTTTCAGGACTCAAAGAGGCCCGCTGTAAATTATTTGGTGCCCACCATAATCCTGCGACCCATTTCTTGAAAATCTGATGTGCTTTATTCTGATCGATCTGAAAGGGTACCACCGCTCCTGGCAAGATCCACTCCTCCTGATACATGTCCTCCACGATCAGCGGCATGGTACAGTACACACAATGCAGGGATTTGTAATTCTCCTCTATATGTTGTGTCGCACCGCAGTTTTTGCATTGCAGCATGGATATTTCCATACTGTGCTGTTGAGCGCCCATTGATTGCAGATATTTTTGCAATTCCAATTCCTCAAAAGGCTGCTGTGGTTCATCAATTTCTTCTTTATGTCCACAATAATCGCAGGTGATGAACTCCGTTCCCGGCTCATAGGTGAGCTCTGCACCACAATTGATACAGGATTTCTTGCGTTCAGAAGATTTGGTGGGTGTGGGGTTCATTTATAAATATTGGAACAGGATAGATGGATCTGCAATGGATTGAAAAGCTTGAACATGTGCGGATACGATATGCCTTTGCTATTAGGGCGGATGCGATCCGCCCCTAAAGTTTTTCTATATACTGGCAACTGTCAACCAACAGCTGCCAACTAAAAAATCTACGGCAATGGCGGCGGTGTATTTCCTCCCAAAAAGCTTTTCAGTTCAACCACTTCTTTCAGCGCTTTCCAACCATCCATACCCGCTTTCCAGACAAGGGTTTCTCTATTGATCGTGCGGCTTGCAAATAGCGATTGCATCTGCTCAAATCCTACAGGACCGTTTTGCGCTCCGTTCATAGCATAGTAATACTGGACTGCCTGTGGCATGGGAGGCGGAACGGCTGCTGCAGGTGGCTGCTGTCTTTGTTGTGCTTGCTGCTGCGATCCCATTTGCGGATTCATCATGTTGCCCATTTGTTGCGCCATGACAAATCCCATTCCCATTCCCATTCCAGCACCGGCCGTACCGCCCTCATTGGTGGCGGCAGCTTCGATTGCTTTTGCTGTTTTGAATTTAGTAAGCTTGTCTAGATCAATTTTGTCGATGCGGCTGTACTCAAAGATCTCTTTCTTCAGATCTTCAGGCATGGAGACGTTCTCAATAAAGAAACGTTCCAATGAGATTCCCACGCCCATAAACTCAGGCTGCATCACTTCACGACAGGTGTCGCTCAGTTCCGTAGTGTTTGCGGCGTAGAGTTCGATAGGTAGATTTGCCTCGCCTACGGTATCGGTAAATCGGGTAGCGATCAAACTCTTGAGGTGCTCATTGATCTCAAAATTGGTAAAATTATTGTCCGTCCCCACGATGTCAACGATAAACTTGCCTGGATCAGCAACTTTGAAAGCATACGTTCCAAAAGCTCTGATCTCCACCAGTCCAAATCGGTCGTCACTCAACGTGATGGGATTTTTAGTCCCCCACTTTTCATCCGTAAAAAGTGTGGTGTTGACAAAATATACTTCGGCTTTAAAGGGTGAGTTAAAACCATATTTCCAACCTTTAAGCGTAGTGAGAATCGGTAGGTTTTGTGTGTTGAGCGTGTAGGTTCCTGGTGTAAAAACGTCAGCGAGTTGCCCTTCATTTACAAAAACCGCAGCCTGTCCCTCACGCACGATCAGTTGTGCATTGTTTTTGATCTCGTTTTGATAGCGCTCAAAACGGTGCGCGATCGTATCTTCCGTGTAGTCCAGCCACTCAACGATATCGATGAATTCGTTGCTCAGCTTTTCCTTGATTTTGTCAAATATTCCCATTTTCAGTTAGTTATTAGGTTCAAAAATGTGTCGGTTGAAGATAGTATTTGTTACGCTTTCGCGAAAGCGGGATTTTTAAAACATGAACGGAACCCTGAATTTAAATTCAAATTCAAATTCAAATTCAAATTCAAACTCGAACTCTTTCACTCTGAACGCGAGTGCGCGGGCGTCCCGATAGTTATCGGGACAGAGTCTCCTAAAAAAAATCGGATTAAGTATAGTTTTGAAATTTCAATCTAGGGGATGCTGTCCCGACAGCGGTACGGGACTTCACTTTGCTTGTTCAGCATGACAACTCAACTTCAAGTTCATCCCGATAGCTATCGGGCTCAAGTTTAATCAATTCCTCCCCTTCTCATCAGGATAGAAAGTATGGACTGGATCGCTTTGCCAGATGGTCTTGTCCTCTACGCAAAGTGCGGTGAGCGGCCCTTTATAAGCCGCTGCGGTGTCTACATTCCAGACATTGGCAGCGTTGATGGGAACGTGTTTTCCTAGCCGGTCGGTAGGCGTGTGGCCTATGAAAATTTCATTGTACAATTTCAGCCTATTAGGGTAGCGCAAATCATCATTTGCAATATTGGGATCTATACATAGCGCCATTTCCCAAAGGCTGCGATCCCAGTAGGACATTGTTTCATAATACTCGTGCTGTGGACCTTTTAAATTATGAAAACCGGCGTGAAAGAAGCCATTGCCATCTTTTTCATAATAGTTTACAAGACCATTTTTGAGAAAATTGATGTGTTCTCGGATTTTCTCCGGCGGCCTGTTTTGGTAACTTTTTACGGTACTCTTGCCGCCGTGATAGAGCCACATTTCATTCTCATCACCCTTAGTGAAATAATTAAGTACGAGCTCATCGTGATTACCTCTGAGAAAAATGGGTTTTGCTTCATTTTCATTATTTCGCTTTCGTACTTCGTCAGGCTCAGCATAAACTTCTATTTCGTTTCGCTTTCGCGAAAGCGAACTAGAAAGCGAGATCAAATACTCAATCACTTCAAAACTTTCTGACCAACCGTCCACATAATCGCCCAAAAAAATGAGTTGGTCAGCGCTTGTGGGCGCTACGCGTTCCATAAGTTGTATAAAGGCTTTATAACCGCCGTGGATGTCGCCTATGACTATAGTTCTCATGAGTTGTAGGTTACTTTGCGCAAGACACGCAGGGATTCTTTATAGGATTTATAGACCTTTGGGTAAGGTTTTAGGTACTGCTTCATGGCTTTCATCTTTTCAATGGGTTCCCCCACATTGTTGAACTGACAAATAAGCATTTGCTCAGGCAGGTTTTTGAGTTCCTCCAGCTGCTCTGCGCTTAAGTTCTTGCTTTTCTCTAATTGGGATAGGAGTGATAAATTACTGTTGTAAATATGATGCAGTATGCGCCTATCAAAATACGGCGGATTAAACAAAATCTTAGTCTCGATGCTGTAGGTACCGTTAGGATAAAATGAGAATCGCTGCCGTTCCAAAGGGTAATATTTCTGAGTATCGCCTATTCCCAAATGCAGGTATTCCAAAATCGTAAAGGAGTCCTCGTCATAAGTGATCTGAACCTCGTCAAGAGCGCTGTAGAACAGCCTTACTTGCTCGTTTACCAACTCGATATCCACCCGGCTGTAATAAATCTGTCCCTTCTTTTTTTTAGTCTTTCCCGACCAGCATACGACAAATTGTTCTTTGAAAACCTGATATTGGGTTTTAATGGCTCCCTTATCGCGTTTTACAAAATCTACCACTCGATCGAGTGTAAGCTGAATATTATTGCTGGACTGACGCTCGATTTTTTGAACCACTTCTGAATTGTGGTCTATAACCTCAATGTCAAAAACTTTAGGCATTGAGATACTACCATCTCTAAAAAAAACTGATCCACCGTAATATTTCCATATATTCTTGCGCAATGAGGTGAGGCCATCCTGTGCTGCGATACGCACAAGCCCCACCACCTGATCACTAGGAAGATGTGGAAAAGCTACATTCTCATATTGGATCTGGGGAGCATTAGACAGATAGGCATTGATCAGGTTTTGAAGCTTGCTGTCGTCAAAAAAGTGCGTGCCTACAATTTCATTAGTCCGGTCATCAATGCCTATGACGATGTAGCTGTTGTTTTTAGGGTTACTGTTAGACAACGCACATATGTGCTTGAGGAATTTTGCCTTACCCTCTTTATTGGAAAGGTCAATTTTGAGTTTCTTGTCGTAGAAGCTGTTCTCGTCATTATGTGCGAGCAGATTTTTGACAAGCAACCTCTTGTTGATCATGAGGTAAATGTAGGGACTGTAATGTTTAAAAACTAGAGGTGCTCTAAAAACAAAAAACCGTTTTGCGACAGCAAAACGGTTTGATGATGATAGGTCTGTTTACCTTAGTTATTGTTGTAGTAAAAACGCTCGTGAACGATGTGATCGCCTTTCCATTGTTGCACGGCTACTTGCTCCATCTGGACGCGATTACCATCTTTAAAAGTCACATCCATGGTGCTTTCTACAAAGGAGGTGGCATCGTCTTCGTTTGCGCCAATATTTTTTACTTCCAGGTTGTGAAATTCTTGAATGCTGTCCAGAAATTGTTCTTCGTACTTACGGCATTCTGCCTTCCCGGTTCTTGTGCCGCGAGGCTCCGTCATCACAACCTCCTCAGCATAATACTGATCAAATGCATCGAGTAGCTTTCCTTGTCCCAGTTGATTGTAGATGTCCTGTGCTTTTTCTTTGTAACTCATAATATTTGTTTTTTAGTGAGCACTAAATTTAAAAAGCCAAAAGATATTTGTATGTACAAAATTTGTTTATTAACCTAAACTTAACCACCTGATTGTTTTGCTTTAACAAATGCAAAAAAAGCTTATTATGAGTCAGTTGTCGAAATTACTCTAATACTACTCTTAACCTTCTCAGCAATATTGCGAGCTTCGATAATATCCTCTGCCACGATGTTTACGTGACCCATTTTGCGAAATGGTCGCGTTTCTTTTTTGCCGTAAATGTGTGGTGTCACGCCGGGCATAGTCATGATATCTTCAATGCCTTCATAGACAACAGGTCCCGTATGACCTTCTTCACCTACGAGGTTGACCATCACGCTGGCCATGGTACTTTCTGTACTGCCTAGCGGGAAATTACAAACGCAACGCACGTGCTGCTCAAACTGGTCGGTTACCGCACCCTCGAGGCTGTAGTGGCCTGAATTATGTGGTCTTGGAGCAACCTCGTTGACTAGGAGTTCGCCGGTTTTGGTTAGAAACATTTCTACTGCCAGAAGTCCCACATGATTGAAAGATTCTGATACTTTGAGAGCAAGCTCACGCGCTCGATCTGAAATATCCAGATTGATTCGCGCTGGACACAGCACATACTCTACCTGATTGGCTTCAGGATGAAATTCCATTTCTACCACGGGATACGTGCGCATTTCCCCACGAGCATTTCTGGCAACTATGACTGCGAGTTCTAGATCAAAGTCGACCATTTCTTCGTAAATACATTGGGATTGCGGTAGGTCGTTAAGATCCTCAGCTTTTCTGATTACTTTTACACCCTTGCCGTCATAGCCGCCTTCAGCACTTTTCCAGACAAATGGGAATTCTAGAGCTTGAGTTTCATCAGGAGTTTCTAAAACTTTGAAATTTGCGGTTGGAATCTCGTGTCCTTGATAAAACTGCTTCTGTACTGCCTTGTTTTTGATTAGATTGAGTACGCGAGCATTAGGTGAAACTGCGATTCCCTGCTTCTCCAGATCTTCCAGCGCCTGAACGTTCACATTCTCGATTTCTATAGTCAGCGCATCCACCTGAGAGCCAAATTCCATCACCGCTTCATAGTCTGTAATATCACCTTCAAAGTACACATCACAACCCTGAAAGGCTGGAGCAGTATCATCTTTATCCATCACAAAAGTCTGGATGTCCCACTTGCGAGTCGTATAAAGCATCATTTTACCAAGCTGGCCACCGCCCAAAATACCTAACCTAAAATCTGATGAGAATTGCGTTTGTTCCATGCTTCAAAAATAAAATTCTTATCGCTTTGAACAGCGTTTCTTGGCTTAGGTTTAGAAAACTGAGGCAAATAAGGTTTTACCGCCTTGTACAATCGTAGTATCTTTGACCTTTGCCTAAATAGTGATTCAGTTACACGATCTACACTTCAAGCCCTTTTTAAGCGCCCAGCAAATTAGCGAGGCGGTAGACAATCTCGCCTACCAGATCAATCGTGACCATAAGATGGACCGTCCCGTTTTTTTGGGTATTCTTAATGGTAGTTTTATGGTTTTGGCAGATCTCGTACGCCGTTTTGAAGGTGATTGCGAGGTCGGTTTTCTCAGGGCAAAAAGCTATGAAGGCACCCAGTCGACCGGTTCCATAGAGCTGGAGATGGATCTAGACATCAGTCTTGGGGGACGCACGGTCATCATCGTGGAGGATATAGTGGACACGGGCTTGACGGTGGTCTCGCTTTCGCGAAAGCTAAAACAGCATAATCCTCAACACCTCAAAATAGCTACCTTGTTTCTAAAACCTGAAGTCTATAATCGGGAATTGGAAATCGATTACGTGGGGCAAAATATCAAGAACAAATTTGTCGTGGGATACGGCATGGACTATAACAATCTAGGGCGCAACCTGCCCGAATTATACGTACAAGCAAAACAAATGAAAAATATCGTGTTATTTGGCCCTCCGGGAGCTGGCAAAGGAACCCAGGCAGATCGCCTCAAGGAAAAATATGATCTGGTACACATATCTACTGGTGATGTTTTCAGATATAACATTAAGAACAAGACGGAACTGGGAACTCTTGCCAAAAGCTATATGGACAAGGGCAACCTCGTACCCGATGAAGTGACCATAAATATGCTCAAGGCAGAGGTGGAAAAGCATCCCGAGGCAAAAGGATTCATTTTTGACGGTTTCCCACGTACTGAAGCTCAGGCAACTGCCCTTGATGGTTTGTTAGATAGCAAGGATACACAGGTTTCTGGTATGGTGGCTCTAGAGGTGGACGATGAGGTGCTCGTAGAGCGTCTTTTAGAACGAGGCAAGAGCAGCGGCAGAGCAGACGATGCCAATGAAAGTGTGATAAGAGACCGGATCAAGGTGTATTACCAGGAGACCGCACCTCTAAAGGATTTTTACCAAAATCAAAACAAATACTATGGTGTTAACGGCGAGGGAAGTATTAATGAGATTACTGAGCGTTTAAGTAAAGAGTTTGATAAACTCTAATTTGAGCGCAATAATATAGAGAGAGCCAGCACCAAAAAGTGCTGGTTTTTTATTTGAGGCTAATTTATCGAAAACGTTTTCGCAATTCAATTAAGCTTATCAATCAGGTAATTGGGTTTGCGTATTAACTTTACACAAACTGTTAAAATTTAAATTATGAAAAAAATTCTACTCGTTTCTTTTTGTTCACTTTTTACGTTGCTTTGCTTTGCACAGGGTAATATCGGCATCGTGGGACCCGCGGCAAACGGCTGGCCTGATCCTGCTACTAATCCCACTCCAGACATCATGTTGACTAATAACGGAGATGGAACCCATTTTATAGCAGGTTTGACGCTTACCACGGGTGCAGCAAAGTTCCGTACAGATATGGATTGGGGAAATCCTAATTATGGTGGGGATACTTTTCCATCTGGTTCAATTACAAGTAATAATATTCCTGTAACTGCAGGAGTGTATGATATTCTCTTAGACCTTAATAACAACACATACTCTTTCACTAGCGTTAGCGGATTTACAGATATCGAGCTGGCCGGAACAGCGCTGGATGGGGCTGCAAATCCTCAAATGGCTTCGACTGACGGTGAGACTTATACCCTAAATGCAGTAAACCTTATATCAGGAGATTTACAATTTAGAGAAATAGGTACCACTACCGTATATGGAGATGCAGCTTTCCCAAGTGGAACAGCGACAAGTGGAGGTACCATAAATGTACCGGCTGGTATTTATAATATTACATTCAATCTTAATACTCTAGATTATAGTTTTGACTATCCAGTAATAGGAATTGTGGGACCTGCTGTTAACGGCTGGCCTGATGCCGCAAATCCTACTCCAGATGTAGTTTTTACTACAACTGATGGTGATACTTATACGTTAGATAATCAAGTACTCCTTGATGATGTGATGAAGTTCAGACAAAACCGCGACTGGTCTGCAAACTGGGGAGGATCTTCTTTTCCCTCAGGCACGTTGGAATTCAATGGAAATGACCTGGCTGCTACCGCAGGAACTTATGACATTGTGTTTTCACGTTCTAACCTGACTTATGCGTTCAACGCTACGGCGAGCGTTGAGGACGAAAATTTTGCGGGATTCAAAGTATATCCTAATCCTTCCAGCAACGTGTGGGTTTTTAAAAACCAAAGCATGGATATCGCAAGCATCAAAGTTTTTGATCAGTTGGGTAAGTTGGTTTTAGAGTCGGCTCCAGAATCATTCACAGCTGAAGTAGACTCAAAAATTTTCAAAAGTGGATTGTACCTAGCGCAGATCCAATTAGAAAACGGCGCACAAAAGACTGTCAAGTTGTTCAAGAACTAATAAAAGTGCTCATTATTCTACAAACCGTCTCAGCAATGAGACGGTTTTTTCATGTATAAAAGTCAAAGTTATAGAAATAGACCTACTCGACTTATAGCTGTACCTTTGTCTTATCGTTTGAGCTTGATACTGACAGCTATCAACGATCAACTGATAACTGAGACTATGACTGAAGGAAATTTTGTTGACTATACTAAAGTACACCTTGAATCTGGTAGAGGAGGTAAAGGAAGTACACACCTGCACCGTGAAAAATATCTTGAGAAAGGTGGTCCCGATGGTGGAGACGGTGGTCGTGGAGGTCACATTATCCTAAAAGGAAATGAAAACCTGTGGACGCTTTACCATTTTAAATACAAGCGACATTTCAAAGCAGAACAGGGCGGAAACGGTTCCAAACAACGCCGCACCGGTCATGATGGTGAAGATGTAATCATAGAGCTCCCCCTTGGAACTGTAGTTAGAGACTCAGAAACAGGGGAACAGATCCATGAAATCTTAGAGCATGATAAGGAATTTATTATATGTAAAGGCGGTATGGGAGGTCGCGGGAACTGGCACTTTAAAAGTTCGACCAATCAAACACCTCGCTATGCGCAACCTGGAACTGAAGGTGAAGAGGTAGATGTAACTTTTGAATTAAAAATTCTTGCCGATGTAGGTCTGGTAGGGTTCCCTAATGCTGGGAAATCTACCTTACTATCTGTTCTTACTGCTGCAAAACCTAAAATCGCCAATTACGAGTTCACGACTTTAAAGCCTAATCTTGGGATTGTAGAGTATCGTGATTTTCAAACTTTCGTGATGGCAGATATTCCTGGATTGATCGAGGGAGCTGCCGAGGGAAAAGGTTTGGGACATCGTTTTCTAAGACACATCGAGCGCAACTCTACTTTACTCTTCCTCATACCCGCTGATGCCGATGATATCGCTGAAGAATACGATATTCTCGTCAATGAATTGCGCAAGTACAATCCAGAAATGCTGGATAAAGAACGCTTTATCGTTATTTCAAAATCTGACATGCTCGATGACGAGCTGATGGAAGAGATAAGAAAAGATCTCGATGATCGTGAAGCTTTTAACGGCGCAGATTATATGTTTATCTCATCTGTAAGTCAGTACCAGCTGCAGCAACTTAAAGATAGGTTGTGGAGTATGTTGAATGATTGATTTTCATTAAATTCATTATCTGAAATACGCATGTTATGATTTCGAAAACCACAATTCGTGAACAGCTAGAACATTTGCCTGAAGAATTTACTATCGATGAACTTATTGAGCGACTTATTCTTATACAAAAAATCGAGGTGGCTGAGCAGGAAAGCAAAGAGGGAAAAGTGATTCCAGACGAGGATGTAGACACGATTATGGAATCATGGTTCGAATAAACTGGACTGTTCGCGCCCTAGCTGACCTTCAAGAGATTTACGATTATATTGCTAGGGATAGCAAGTTTTATGCAAGAGCCACTTCAAAAAAGCTTAGAAATAGGGTTAAGGTTCTAAAGAGTCAAATTTATGCTGGCGGAAAAATACCAGAATTAAATCGCGAAGATCTCAGACAGCTTATTGAAGGCTCTTATCGAATTATTTATAAAATCGTAAATGAGAATCAAATTGACATCTTATTGATTCATCACGCTGCACGAGATTTAAACAAAAGAATCAAGTAAATTTTTAAACCCCAAACTGCCTAAAATGATGGTCCAGGTGCTTCCATTGCATCTGTCCCCATTGATCTCTGGTGAATTTTCCAAAAACAGGATGCGGTCGCCTGTTCTGGTTTTCCCGATCATACCATAATTCTTGCATCCATTGATCCAGCTTCTCCTTTTCGCTCTCAAAATCCTTTTGATCTGCAACTTTAAATGACTTGACCGTAGGAAGATTCTTTTTCCAAGGTTTATCATTATACATCGCTTTTTTGAAAAATAATTTAGCTAAGAAATTGGGTCTCAATTTCATCTTTTCTTTTTCCAGCGCAATTTGAAGAGGGTATTGACAATGTTTGAGCATTTGAGCGGCATCCATTGTGCCCCATTGCGGCTGTGCCTCTTGAGACAAAGTTTTTAAGCGATTTCTCAGATTATCGTAGGTACTCTGGTCAAAGAATGTGGGCATATCAAAATATTTAAGGGTACAGAAGGTATTTATTTCTTATGTTCTCAAACTCAAGTAGACCATCAGCCCAACTCGCTCTGATCTCCTCAGCACTCATGCCGTTCTCGATTTGCTGCTGCAGTTTTTCAGTTCCAGCAAGTTTGGTGAAAAAGGAGTTGAAGAAGCTTTTTTTAGAAGGCGCTTTCGCGAAAGCGTCCACTAAAAACTCCAACTCGATACGATCAAGCCTAGGATGCTCTCTCAAGTCCACACCAAAACATTTTTTACCGTTAAACTTAGGTCGCTTGGCACCTACGTTGGGACTAGGTGTAAATGAAAAACCGATATATTTCACCAGCGACGGTGATCCATATACCTGAAACTGCATTTCAGTCCCGCGGCCCACGCTCACCTCCGTTCCTTCAAAAAAACAAAGACTGGGGTACAGATTGATCGCCTGATCGTTAGGAAGGTTTGGGGAAGGTTTGATGGGTACGTGGTAAGGAGTCTCGTGAGTATATTTTTTACATTTGATCACCTCAAGATTGGCTTTCAGACTATTTTCAAGCCAGCCCTCGCCATTGATCATACTGGCGTACTCACCCATGGTCATGCCATGCACCACGGGCACGGGATGCATTCCTACAAAACTCTGGTGCTCTCTCTCGAGTATAGGACCGTCCACATAATGTCCATTAGGATTGGGTCGGTCCAGGAGTAAAATAGGTATTTTCAGTTCTGCGCAGGCTTCCATGATATAATGCAACGTGGAGATGTAGGTGTAGAATCGCGCACCCACGTCTTGAATATCAAAAACCACTATATCCACTCCAGATAGCTGTTGCGCGCTCGGTTTTTTGTTTTTTCCATACAAGGAGATGATGGGCAATCCCGTCGTAGCATCAACCCCATCTTCAATAGTTGCTCCAGCATCTGCAGTTCCTCTAAAGCCGTGCTCAGGGGCAAAAACCGCCTTGATATCCACGCCTTGCGAGAGCAACGTGTCTACCAGATGTACATATCGCACTCGATCTTCCTTATCCCAACCGTCTGGTCTTAAAATCTCTTCAGAATTTACCACACTAGTCTGGTTGCCCACTACGGCAACGGTTTTGTTCTTCAATTTATCTACCCATTCTCCCAGATGATCTGCTGCCGGCTCCGGTTGATCCTTCTTCAGGGCGATGATATTCTTCCTGGGATTTTTGAGTTCTCGCTTTCGCGAAAGCGTGCTATCCACTACAACTTCATTGCTAGGGACAGTCGTGCTTTTATTGTTGATGTTTCCTTTGCAAGAACCTAGTGATAGCCCAAAGGCGATTATGGTATATTTGAAAAGTGAAAGAGAATTTGTGAATCTAGAATATTTCATTGCTCGGCGCATACAGAGTAGTGCAAGTTATAAAAATAGCGTAAGCGCTCCTATCATCAAAATTGCTACGGCAGCAATTGCAATAGGCATCATAGTCATGCTTATTGCCATCGCTACTGGCGTGGGATTGCAGCGCAAAATCAAGGAAAAGGTGAGCGCCTTTAACGGCCATGTGGCGATATCGCTTTTTGACCGGAACAATTCCATTACAACAACCAGACCCTTATCAAAAAACCAAGGTTTTTATCCTGATTTTGAGGCGGTTCCAGAGGTGCTCCAGTTGCAACCTATTATTACTAAAGGTGGCATCATACGCACCGAAACCGATTTTGAAGGTGTAATCTTCAAGGGAGTAGACTCTACCTACAACTGGACGTATTTCAAACCCTTTTTGATCGATGGGGACCTGCCTAAACTCAATGGATCACGTACAGGGAAAGAGGTACTCATTTCAGATGATATTGCTCGTAGATTGAGACTCAAAGTAGGAGACAAGGCTCCTACTTATTTTATGCGCGGTGAGGATAGACGCCCACCTACTTTAAGGGCTTTTACCATAAGCGGTATTTACGACAGCGGCCTGCAGGAATATGATTCCAAGTTCATCATAGGTGATTTGCGCAATCTGCAAAAAATAAACGGATGGGAAGATGATGAGATCGGTAAGTTTGAGGTTTACATTAGTGATTTTGATCGCTTGGATTTAATTACGCGCGATATTAATCTAAACGTAGGCGCTACTTTATATGCGGCTAGTATTGAGCAGCAATTTCCAACTATCTTTTCTTGGCTAGCATTACTGGATTCCAATATTTATGGAGTGATAGGAATTATTTTGGTCGTGGGCATCATTAATATGATCACCGCTTTGCTGGTTCTTATTCTAGAGCGTACTCAAATGATAGGAACACTTAAGGCGCTGGGCGCGCAAAGCTGGACGGTAAGGAAAATCTTTCTATATAATGCCATGAGTTTGGTTCTGAAAGGTCTATTTATCGGGAATATTCTTGGTTTGGGACTTATCGCGGTTCAATATTATTTTCAACCTTTAACCCTTGATCCAGCCAATTACTATGTCACAGTCATGCCGGTTTATATATCAGTATTTCACGTGGTGGCGGTAAATCTAGGAACTTTTATAGTCTGTTTACTAGCCCTTATCGTCCCGACTTTAGTAGTTAGTTCTATCTCGCCAGTTAAGGCGATGCGGTTTGAGTAGTAACTAAACTACAAGCAGAAGATTATTCCTTTTCTCGCGTAGGCGCCAAGTGTTTTGTCAAAACATCTCCGAAATACAAAACAGTAACACAAATCAATAAACAAGGATAAAGACCGCTAACGAACCCTTTAGGGAATCCGTGTAAAAAAAGGAAAAGGAAGAAATACACGATAAATCCTGATCCAAATTTCAAAAGTCGCTCTAGAGCCCCCATGTTTTGAGTGAAGAAAACGATGAAAAATGGGAGGAATATACTCAGTAATAAACCACCTATGACACTATTGGTTTGAGCATTAATATCTATTGTTAAGTAACCGAAAATCATCATTAAAATCATGTTTAATAGTGTTAAAAAGATGATTTCAACCACTTTAGATAGAATCCGATTTCCCATTACAGATTTTTCCCTCACGATCACATCATCTATCTCCATTTCCAAAGCATTACAAATTAAATTCAATGTGATCTCTCTTGGTTTGGTTTCAGATTTTTCTACCCTTTGTATTGTTCTAAGATTGACTTTTGCTTGTTGAGCTAAATCCTCCTGCGTTAATCCTCTTTTTATGCGGGTTGCAATAATTTTTTCTGTATCTATTTTCATTATTTCTATTTTAGCAATAAAAGTAGAAACCTCAATGAATTTTATAAAATAATTACTGAGCCATTCTTACGACATTTAGAATGTCATGGAATGTCAAAGTCCATTTTGCTGAATTTAGTATCTAATCTTCGATAGGAATTTATAATTTTAAAGAAGATCATTTCATATACGCCAAATGCCCCATTGACTCACTTCTTGGATTATCCCACCTTAGAACTATATTTTTAGGGCAAGACAATTTCAATTGTTGGCATTAGAATTTTGATTTGGGGGAAGATAGGGGCATTTTAAAGTGCCCCTTTCTGATTTCCATATCGTTTCCATCTTAGGTTATCATCTACATATTTTAAATTTTTTCACCATCTTACAATGGTGAGTCCTTTATTTTTACAGAAAATCTGATAGAATAATCATGGAAAATATCTTAATAAATACAGAGAATCGCATCACCACCATTACCATTAATAGACCTGATAAACTGAATGCACTCAATGCAGCTACTATTGCTGAGTTGAGTAGCGCCATTGATCAGGTAGAACAAGATGATGAAACCCGAGTAATCATTCTGACTGGATCTGGAGAGAAAGCTTTTGTAGCCGGTGCTGATATCAAGGAATTTGCAGATTTTGATGTAGAGCAGGGTAAGGAGCTGGCCGCTCGAGGTCAGCGCACTCTGTTTGATAAAGTAGAGCAATGCAGCAAGCCGGTCATTGCTGCAGTAAATGGTTTTGCTCTAGGTGGTGGTTTAGAGCTCGCCATGGCTGCACATTTTAGAGTGGCGAGTGGAAACGCAAAACTAGGTTTGCCAGAAACTTCGCTGGGTGTGATTCCTGGGTACGGTGGGACTCAGCGCTTACCGCAATTGGTAGGCAAGGGGCGTGCATTTGAAATGATCATGACTGCTGGAATGATAAACGCAGGTACAGCTCACGATTACGGTCTCGTAAACCACGTGGTAACTCCTGAAGAATTAATGCCTACATGCGAGAAATTGGCGGGAAAAATCATGAATAACAGCCCTCTGGCATTGACTGCTGCGATCAAAGCGGTAAATGCCGGTTTCAAGGATGGTGTAAATGGGTACGAGGAAGAAATTGATCAGTTTGGAAAATGCTTCGGAACGGAAGATTTTGAAGAAGGAACATCAGCTTTCTTGAATAAGAGGAAGGCAGAGTTTTAAAATAATTTGTAGTAAACCTGTTAGACATGCCAGCAAAAATAGTTGGCATGTCAAATTACAAATACTTGTCCGGTCAGAGATTTTATAATGATTAATGTTAACATGCCAAGTACGGGTTTTGGCATGTTTTTGAAATCTATTTAAAATCGATACTTAGCACTCAATAATACGTACCTAGGCAGCAATCGATAGGAAACGGTTGAAGAGGAGACATCATTGATAAAACTGGTGCGGAACTGCTCCGTATTAGTCAAGTTGCGAGCTTGAATTTTGAATGACCATGGACTGTCCTTTACATTATACCTCGCATCAAAATCAAGGAAATAATATACATTATCTCCATCGCTGATATTGCCGAATTCATAACGCTCTGATTTTAGGAAAAAATCGATACGCTCGTTAATAATGTAACTGAGGTCGATAAAAGACTTATTATCCGTAAATCTGTTGCTTATACCAGAAGCGTCAGTTCGGTTGATGTTCCAGGTACTGCCCAAATGATAGTTGAACGCTCCCGAAAAGGCGCTGCGTAATTCAAAGCCTGCGCTGGTATTGAAAGACTGTATTTCCCGTAGCTCAGAGCCATTGATGCGGTTTTTAAACTCCGTTTCGGTATAGCTGAACTTTGATTTGAGATTGGAACTTAATGGAGAGATATAATAGTCCACGGTCGCATTCAACAAGACGTTTTCCCGATCTTCAATCAATATCTTATCAGTCTGGGTGAATTGCTGGCGTATCAATGCGTCTGTACTGAAGAAATCATGGTCCTTACCGTATCTCGCCATAACGTTTGCAAAAAACTTATCGCTCCAGTTACCGAGCGTATAGTTGAACTGAACAGAGCCACGCTCCAGCTGATTAAAATCGCCTGTACCACGTATTAATGAATTAAAACCCAATAGAGCGTAGTTTTCAAAAACATCCAGCACTCCTGCATTCGTTGTGTTGTGATTGATGCCTAATCCCAGTTTGTTTTTTGAGTCAATCTGGTATTTTAGATCTAGGCTGGGGTTGATAAAAAATACGGCTTGATTATCATCTGCTGCGATTTGATCGATGCGGTTAGTGACCTGGTGTGCATCAAGTTGACCTGTCGCCTTCAGTTTTTTGTCGATTTTGTAAAGGTATTTGGTTTTTGCATAAAGGTCATTGACGTTGTAGATGAGGTCATTTTGATAATCGTCTGGTGCATTGATGAAGTTGTTTGAGTTCTCGCTTTCGCGAAAGCGTAACACATTATCCAGCTCATTGCCTGTAAACTCATTGCCCAGTTGTAGTTCCAGTAAGTGTCCATTTTCCCGACGGTCTAGATAATGTGCGTTGAAACCACCGTATTGTAGGCGCTGTTCCAAATTCTGGACGACGCTTTCTGGACTGGGCGAGATATCAAATAGGTTGTCAAAAAAGTACTGGTTCACGCTATAGTTTTGAGGCAACTGCTCGTTAATATACCTGGCAGATAACAATAATACCCGATCATTCTTCATGCGGTAGGTAAGGGCGGTCATGTGGTCCAGCCGCTGCTGGGTGCTGTTGAGCTGCTCCAGCGTAGAAGCGCCGTTAAATTGTAGATCTGAGACCGCATCATTGCCGCGATCGCTGTAACTGGTCACGGACTCCAGGCTCATGCCTTTTTCGATATCATAGTTGAGCTGGATCTTTCCGTAAACGGTCTCGTAAATATTTCTTAGATCAAGATCCTCCGTATTGGTAAAATCGGTATCGTTTGCAAAAAAGGTATTGGTACGGTCTCTGAAAAAGTCTTTCTCATCCCAATTGAAAAAGCCCAATGTTTTTATTTTAAGTGAATCTGTAGGGTTAAATATAGCATTGAGCGACAGTAGCTCTGCATTATTAAAATTAGACCGGCGGCGGTCAAAATTACCTACGGTACCCTGAAGGGAAAACAGGCGATCTGTCTGCACACCATCGCCCACACGACCTGGCTCACCATAGCGGTAGGGGCTGATCAAACTGGAAATATCGCCCGTGGCATCATAGCCCGTACTGTTTGCAGCGCCCAGAAAGTAATATTTGTTGCGCTTGCCAAAGCTCATCAAATTGAACCTGCCCTCATAGATGCTCTCGCCCTGCACATCATGACCCAGCTCCACATTGCCGAACCATTGCTGTTTTGCGTCTTCGTCAAGAGTGAGATTGAGCGCCACCTTATCGCTCTCTTCCACGCCCTTTAGGAGCTTGTTGTTTGAATAGCGCTTGAGGATCTCGATCTTGTTGAGCGGCTGGGCGGGCATGTTTTTGGTCAGGATCTTGTAACCCTTTTCAAAAAAGTCATCGCCCTCCACCATGACTTTTTCCACTTCTTGATTATTGATCTTAATCGTACCCTCGCTGTCCACGGTAAGGCCGGGTATTTTTTTGAGCAGGTCTTCCACCACGTCTTCATTGCCGGTCATGAAGGCCTTTGCGTCTATGATGATCGTGTCCTTTTTGACCCGTATTGGCAAGTCTGCATTGATGACGATTTCTTTGAGCTCTAATTGTTGTTCTTTAAGTGTGACATCAATTTTAACTTCTTTATTAAGATTGACAACGTCAATTTCAACATTTTTCTTGGCATGAGAGAGAGAATTGAAGGTCAGGAAATGTTTGCCCGTTGCCTTGGCATCAATTTTATAGAAACCATCCTTGGCGGTTTGGGTGTAGGCGACCAGACTGCTGTCTAGAGATTTTTTGAGTAGTACGGTGGCAAAGGGGATGGGTTGAGACAGGGTGTCGGTTACTGTTCCCGAGATTTGGCTAAGGCCGTAAAAAGGAAATAGTAAAAAAAGAAAAAGACCTATTAAGGAGGTCTTTGATATCGTGAGTTCAAACGGATAAATGAGCTTCGAGAACTTCAAGTTAAGGATGTTTCTCAATTTCTTCTTCTTTTCCAATCTCATATGAGACTTTAACTCCTCTTGGCATTTTGGAACGTAGGTTTTTGACTTTTTTATGAAATTTGGCATCTACTATCGAATCGAACTTTTTCTTGGTATAAAAGTTATAATCTTCCAAACCGAAATTGGGTAAATTTTGAGTCGTACTGGAAATTTTTTTTAATAAAAAATGGATATCATTACTTTCATCACCAGCCTCCATGATTAAACCTGGTAAACCTTGTAACTTCCACGGGCCAAAACTAACTGGTATTTCTGGATTGTACCAGGCATAGTATAATCTTCCTTTGTACCTTGCGTGGGCGAATTTACATTTGTAATTACCAATACTTTTAATTGTATCATTAACGAAATTCCATTTTAGCGAAGATTTGTATGATGCCATACCGATTTTTTCATCAGACGACCTTATTTCTTTAATTTTATTTGAATTTATGTCGTTAAAAATCACAAATAATGTTTTGTCAGGAGATACCGTTAAATTATTGCCGTTTTGACCGACCTTGTTAATATTTCCTTCTTGTTTCGATTTATAAATGAAAATTGAGCTTGTATCGCTAAATATCAATTTAGATTCATAAAAAGGGTAAGATTTAAAGCTTATATGCATATCGTACTCAGCCTTTGTTAATTTAGAAGTTGTCTGACTGTAGGCCATAACACTAGCAACCATAAAGCCTAATAAAATATAAATCTTACCCATTGTAATTTTATTTATAATACTATAAACTATCCCACCAGTCAACTACGTCATCCCACCAGCTACCAGCTTCTTCTTGTAATGAAGCCATTTGCCTGTCAAATTCTGCTCTAGCCTCCGCACATGGCCCTGAGACTTTAACTTTGACATAGTTTTGACCAACACCAGCGCTCCCTTCAAATGTACACTCCAATTCGAACAAGTCTTTAGCGTTGAGAAATTTGTCAAACGCATCTTTTGAATAGAACGTGTAACATCCCTCCAAGTTAGCATCAGATTGTTTAAATTTAGCGACATATGTAAAGTCGTCACTATTAAACGAGTTGGTAACGGCTGAAACCGAACTCACCGATAAAACAAAAGCCATCACGGCAAAAATCATTTTTTTCATAATTAAATATTTAAGATTAATTTGAAGCAAATTTCAGTTATAATTAACAAATTAGCAAGCCGTCAAATGTTAAAAAATGCATTTAATCGATAAAAACCGCCTTTAAACTACACAATATACTTAGGTTCAACAACTTAAGAAAAGTGGTTAAATTCAAGAATATTAAATCGATCTAGGTTGGCCCTTATTACAAACATTTTTTGGCTAATTCTTAGGTCTCGAAAGTCTAATATGCCAAGTTTTGATCTAGACATGTGTTCTCGATTAAATCATCCCCTAAACAAGAAAAAATCATCCTTAATATCCTCGATTTTCTCATTACGGTTGGAGATGATGTAATCGAGTGCCTTTTCTGTAAATTCGTTTCCTTTTCGCGTAAGCGAGACCACCTTTTCATCAATGGTAATCATATTATTTTTCAAAGCCAGATTCAAGACAGATCGGGAACGAACTTTCCCCCAATTGATGTGCTCTTGTAAATGACTTACACGGCGCTCATCTAAACTATCATGATTGTTGAGGTGTAAAAGGAAAGTAAGGAGAGACACTTCTATTTGTTGTCGGTTCTGACGTACGGATACCGCGATCAATCCTTTTGCGGGAGCAAATAAATACACCAGTAAAAATAGCGCTCCTAAAACTGTCGTAATAGATCCAGA
The DNA here is from genome assembly GCA_964631155.1 of uncultured Flavobacteriaceae bacterium. Classification (GTDB taxonomy): domain Bacteria; phylum Bacteroidota; class Bacteroidia; order Flavobacteriales; family Flavobacteriaceae; genus Nonlabens. Next base: position 62,686 of record CAZVYO010000006.1, on the reverse strand, counting down.
GATTGATGCATCGAAAAATCTCGCCAACCAATATCCACCAACGGCTGAACCACACCCGAACAAAACTGATAACACGATCATCTTTTTCAAATCAGAAGTCAGCAGATAGGCTGCAGCTGCAGGAGCAATCATCAAGGCAACCACCAGTATTGCGCCCACCGCATCAAATGCCGCAACGGTAGTTACCGAGGAAACACTCATCAATCCGTAATGTAAAACGACAGGTGAAAAGCCCAGAGCGCTCGAAAGCCCCACATCAAAGGTGCTTACCTTGAGTTCTTTATAAAACAAAAACAATAAAAGAATCGTGATCAATAAAATAGTGGAGATGAGGTAAAGTCCACGTGGTCCCATATCAGTACCGTTCAAAATCCATCGATCAAAGGGCGCAAATGCCAAATCTCCCAAAAGTACCGCATCAATATCCAGATGCACATCGTTTGCATTCTGAGCAATTAAAATCACTCCAATACTGAAAAGAACTGGAAAAACCAGCCCAATCGCCGTATCTTCTTTTACCAGACCCGTTTTTTGAACCATTTCCACTAAAATCACGGTAATGATCCCGCTGAACGCCGCAAAAAGAATCAGCCAAGGCGAGGCCAGATCGTGAGTTATGAAAAACCCGATGACAATTCCCGGCAGAATAGAGTGGCTTATCGCATCGCTGATGAGCGCCATTTTACGCAATACCAGAAACACACCAGGTATGGCGCAAGCCGCTGCCGTCAGTACAGCTATAAGTTGAATTTCAATGGCTGGTGTCATGGCTTATCAAATTTGCGTCATATAAGTGTGCCGCAGTTTCAAATCCCTGTTGCGTCATGGACCAACTCTGTCCCTTAACGGTGATCCAGTCTTTTTCCTCCATTTGCGATAGGGATGATCGTGTGAAACCCTGAAAGTTGTTTAAAATCAATATGGCATGAGGTCTGGTGATGTCATCGTGTTTTTTTACGATGTTATACATGAAGTGAAGCGTTTTCTTCAATTCCAGATCGCGTCTGTTTCTAATGAGTCTGAGCTGTTTGAACAAGATGCCTCGGTCTGGTGAAAAGATGAATGACACGGCTACAAACACGGCCGCTACCAGTACGATTACAGGTCCGGTAGACAGATTATTTTGACTCGCGCTTATACCAGTTCCCACGATTCCCGATATCGCGCCGAAGATCGCTGCGATAAATACCATCGTGCTCAACTTGTTAGTCCATTGTCGAGCTGCAGCGGCGGGAGCCAGCAGCATGGCACTCATAAGAACCACACCTACCGTTTGCAATCCTATGACGATAGCCAGCACGATAAAGAAACTGATCAACCCGTCTATGAGTTTTGTGTTGAACCCCAGAGTGATCGCGTAATTTTTATCAAAAAGCAACAATTTGAATTCTTTCCAAAAAAGCAGCAATATCACCAGACTTATGCCTGTCACGATGCTCATAAGAATGACGTCGCTTTCTACCAGGGTTGCTGCCTGACCAAATAGATACGTGTCCAGTCCCGCCTGATTAGCATTGGGTTGTTTTTGAATGTAAGTAAGCAGCAACATTCCTAAACCGAAAAACAAACTCAGGATCAGACCCAGCGCGGTATCGGTTTTCAAGTGGGTTTTTGTGGTGATCCCCTTGATCCAGAAAACCCCTAGCAAGCCACTCACGAGAGCTCCCAGCAACAAGATGTTAGAATCTTTAGCGCCTGTGATCAAAAAGGCTACCGCAATCCCAGGTAGGGCTGCGTGTGAGATAGCGTCACCCAGCAAGCTCTGCTTCCTCAAGACCGCAAAACTTCCCAGCATGCCACAGATCGCGCCCAGCACGGCCGTTCCCAGCGTGATGGTCCGTAGTGTGTAGTCCGTGAGGTATTCCGTTAGATTCAAGTATTTGCTCGTTTGATTTGTTTGTGGTTATCTCGCTTTCGCGAAAGCGTAACAATTAAAATGAACTCAATAATTTTAAATATTTACCTATTAATTTTCATTATATGCCAACTATTACTGCTGCACCGCAACTTTATAATTGATTCCATAGGTTTTGGTGAGGTTATCATCATTAAAAATGTCCTTGACCGGTCCTGTGGCGATGTGTTTCACGTTCAGAAATGTTACCCAATCAAAATATTCTGGAACGGTCTGCAAATCGTGATGCACCACGATCACGGTCTTTCCAGCTTTGCGCAATTCTTTAAGGATATTGATAATGGCAATTTCAGTTGTGGCATCGACACCTTGAAACGGCTCGTCCATAAAATAGATGGATGCATTCTGAACCAGCGCCCTCGCCAGAAATATGCGCTGTTGCTGTCCACCAGAAAGCTGACTGATCTGCCGATTTTTAAACGTCAACATTCCCACTTTTTCTAAGGCTTCCAGAGCTTCCTTTTTCTGTTTGGAGCCGGGTCGTTTGATCCAGCCCAGCGCACCATAGGTTCCCATCAAAACCACATCCAGAGCCGTAGTGGGAAAATCCCAGTCCACACTCCCTTTTTGTGGTACATAAGCCACAAGATTACGCTGCTTTTTATAGGGTTTGCCATAAATGGCTACAGAACCCGCAATGGGATCGATGATGCCCAAAATGGATTTTATCAATGTTGATTTTCCCGCGCCATTAGGGCCTACAATTGCCATGAGCACACCTTCTGGGATAGACAAATCGATATCCCAAAGGACGGGTTTATAATTATAAGCCACCGTTAGATCGTCTACGGCAACGGCGATCTTTTCGGTCATCATTTGAGTGCGTTAACTATGGTTTTGACGTTGTGCAAGTACATCCCGATATAAGTTCCCTCATCGGTTCCCTTATTGCCCAAGGCATCGCTATAAAGTTCGCCACCTATTTCAATTTGTTTACCTTTTGCTCGTACAGATTCTTGAAGGGCCTCAACGGTTCTTCTAGGGACGCTGCTTTCCACAAAAATGGCTTTAATATCATTTTCTATGATAAAATCCGTCATGCGCTGTACGTCTTTCACTCCGGCCTCAGTAGCGGTAGATAAACCTTGAAGCCCTACAACTTGAAAGCTGTACTGTCTTCCAAAATAGTTAAACGCATCGTGTGCAGTTACTAGAATGCGTTTCTCTGCGGGTAAAACGCTTACGATTTCTTCTACCTGATCTTTCAAAATGTTGAGTTTGTTGAGGTAGTCCCTGAGATTTTGATTGTAATAGTTCTTATTCTTAGGGTCAGCATCAATAAGAGTTTCTGATGCAAGCGCAGCCATTTGCTCCCAGTAATAAATGTAGAACCAAATATGCGGATCGTAACTGCTTGCAAAGTACTCGCTTCCAATGAGTGATTTTTTGTCGAGAGCATCGCTTAAGGCTACCGTTTTTTTGCCTTGCTGATCCATTTTCTCAAAAACATCTACCAGTTTACCTTCAAGGTGCAAGCCGTTGTAGAAGATTATATCTGCTTCAAAGAGTTTAGATACATCGCCCTCACTCGCTTTATATAGGTGTGGATCCACACCGCTGCCCATAAGTCCCTGCAACTCGATGCGATCACCTCCTATCTCTTGCAAAAGATCTGTAATCATAGTGGTGGTCGTAACTACCTTCAAAGTGCCATTTGACATTGCGATCGACTTATCTGAATCGTTTTTGCAGCTCACTAGTAATAAGCAGAGTAAAGATGCAAATGCGATGTATTTCAATAGTGAATGTTTCATTTTCATCTTTTTTGGATGTATAACTTTTCAGCTGTTTGTTGAGTGAGTGTCATCTGTTTATCATCTACCTTCACCCTAAGTGATTGATCGTACTCTTCTATTTCAAGAATTTCTACAACTGATCCTAGATGCAATTTGTATTTGTCCAGATATCTCAAGAATTCAGTAGAAGTATCTATGACACCCGTTACCGTGCCTGAGCTTCCTGAAGGGAGCTTGGAAAGTAAGATCTGGTTCACCTCTTTCATGTTTCCATCGCTATCAGGAATGGGATCTCCGTGGGGATCTTTTTTTGGGAATCCGAGATGGCGGTCCAATTCATCTATTAATTTTTTGGATTGTATGTGTTCCAGCTGCTCTGCTATTTCGTGGACTTCATCCCATGTAAAATCAAGTTTTTCGACTAAAAAAACCTCCCACAACCTATGCTTTCTGATAATCTGCATGGCACAAGAGAGTCCGTCCTCAGTAAGCCTTGCACCTCGGTAAGGAACATACTCTGCTAGGTTTTTATCTGCGAGCTTCTTGAGCATGTCGGTCACAGATGAGGCTCTCGTGTTCATGCGCGCAGCAATCTCAGTAGTAGAGACCAGTTCATTTCCTTGCTGGGCGTGATAAATTGCCTTGATGTAGTTCTCTTCTGATATAGAATGCATACCCCAAATATTACAACAAAGGTAAAATTTTGTTTCTTAAGACTAAGCAAATATTTAGGCAAGGCTAAAATTAGTAAGCAGTCAGCATTAGGCGGTGGGTAGGGAGCATTGCGCCGTTGTTAGTTAACAGTTGCAAATCGCTTCGTGGGGTTTGCAATTCAAATTTCTTCTCCGTCATAACTCATAACTCACGACTCTAAACTCCCAAACTTACGAGCTCATTCTTAACGCCACTCTCACAACTCATAACTCGATATAAGATATATTTGCCCACTAAGTACGTTACAACATGGAAGAACGCTTTAAACAGGCGCCATTTACTGATCTCAAAGAAGCGTTGAACGCAAAATGGGAGGCTCCTTCAAATATTGCTTTGGTAAAATACTGGGGGAAGCACGATGTACAACTTCCTGCAAATCCATCGATAAGTTTTACGCTAAGCCAGAGTAAAACGGTGACAAAGGTTACTGCAAATAAAACCGATCATGGCTTTACCGTCTTATATGACGGTGCTGAGAAACCCGAGTTTGCTCCTAAAATCAAAGCTTATTTTCAGCGAGTGAAGGATTATTGCCCGTGGCTCACGCACTATCATTTTACCATAGACACTCATAATACGTTTCCACACAGTTCAGGAATTGCCAGTAGTGCGAGCAGTATGGCCGCGCTCAGCAGTTGCCTGATGGATATGGAATCCCAGCTCTCTGGAAAGCCTATTGATTTTGAGAAGACCTCTTTTTTGGCGCGTTTGGGCTCTGGTAGTGCTAGTAGAAGTATAACAGGTGAGGTGGTCGTTTGGGGATCCCACGCTCATTTTGATTCCAGTAACGATTATTATGGTATAGATGCGAGCGAGGTTTTGCATGAGAACTTTAAAGGTTATCAAGATGTCATCTTGCTGGTGGATAAAGGAAAAAAGACGGTAAGCAGTACGGCTGGACATGAGCTTATGAACGGGCACGCTTTCGCGAAAGCGAGATTTCAACAAGCCCACGACAATATCACCCAACTAAAAGAAGCTCTTGAAGCCGGTGATCAAGAAGCGTTTATAAAAATCGTAGAGAGTGAAGCGCTCACGCTACACGCCATGATGATGACATCGCACCCATATTATATTTTAATGCGTCCCAACACGCTTGCGATTATAGAAGAGATATGTAAGTTCAGGAGGGAAACAGACATACCGGTGTGTTTTACACTAGACGCTGGTGCAAACGTGCACATGCTTTTCCCAAGAAATTATAAAGATCAGTTGGATAATCTGATTAACAGCAAATTGGCGCAGTATTGTGAGAGTGAACAGTATATTTGCGACGAAATAGGTGACGGTGCTAAAAGCCTCAAATTATGAAAGGACCTCTATTTTATTCAAAGATTCTTCTCTTCGGAGAGTACGGAATCATCAAGGATTCCAAAGGTTTGTCCATACCTTATAACTTTTACAATGGAGCGCTTAAAATCAGTAACGATCATAGTGAGGAAACGGCACAGTCTAACAAAAACCTGTCGCGTCTTGCCGATCATTTAGAAAAGCTAAGTCAAGAAGATAATGAGTTTCCACAATTTGACATCAAATCCTTGCGAGAAGATATCGATGCTGGAATGTATTTTGACTCCAGTATTCCTCAAGGATATGGGGTAGGTTCCAGCGGTGCTCTTGTAGCAGCGATCTACGACAAATATGCCGAAGAAAAGATTACCGTACTTGAAAATCTTACCCGAGATAAACTCCTTATGCTCAAGGACATTTTTGGAAAAATGGAGAGCGTTTTTCATGGTAAAAGCTCTGGTCTCGATCCGCTCAATTCTTATTTGAGCTTGCCTATCTTAATCAATAGTAAAGAAGATATTGAACCGGCTGGAATCCCATCACAAACGGCAAATGGTAAAGGAGCCGTATTCTTGCTAGATTCTGGAATGGTGGGAGAAACCGCTCCTATGGTAAATATTTTCATGGAGAACATGAAGCAAGATGGTTTCCGTGCCATGTTAAAAGATAAGTTTGTGAAGTATACAGACTTGTGCGTAGATGACTTCTTGAAGGGCGATGTAAAGGCACTTTTCGGAAACGTGAAAAAACTTTCTGGAGTTGTGCTGGATCACTTTAAACCGATGATCCCAAGTCAATTTCACGCGCTCTGGAAAAAAGGTCTCGACTCAGGTGATTACTATTTAAAACTTTGTGGTTCTGGCGGCGGAGGATACATTCTAGGCTTTACAGAAGACCTAGAAAATGCCAAAAAATCACTTAAGGATTATAAACTTGAGGTGGTTTACTCTTTTTAGATGATTTCAATCTGATATTATTTTATGAATCAGAAATTATTAATTCTGATTATGGTGGTGTGCCTAACGATAAATTCTTGCAAAGAGAATCTTGCATCAACATCAGAACAGGAGATAGACAAAGAGTCGGTTGATTTTGATTGGCTCGTGGGTTTATGGCAAAGAACTAATGATCAGGAAGGACGGCAGACTTACGAGAACTGGGAGAAAATCAACGATTCTTTATATAAAGGTCTAGGATATACGGTGGTTCAAAAGGACACGGTCTGGCAGGAGGATATGGAATTGGTAAAGGAGGTAGACGGCAACTGGTCACTTAACGTCTCTCAGAACGATCAAACAGGTTCAACAGATTTTCAACTGATCAAAATTTCTGACGATAGCTTTACTGCAGAAAATCCTGAAAACGAATTTCCAACTGAGATTTCTTATCGATCAATGGGCGAAAGACTCCAGGCAACCATTTCTGGAGGAGAAACACAAGTAGATTTTGAGTTTGAAAAAAGAAATTGAAATTAAATTTTAGAACCTGCTGCTTTCTAAATTTCAACATTTATATTACTTAGGTTTGATTTTGTAACAAATATGTGAATCAGCTTTAGGCCTTAGTTATCCTTCCACTTCCCACCACCGAAATAAAATCCTAGCGAAATACCCAAATAAGAATTTTTAGAACTGCCGATAGTATTGTTCTGAAGGTCTCTTAGATCTGTTTTAGGAATCAGATTATATTCTGCCGCTAGACGAAACTTATACCAATCGAATCCTACACGCAGCATTCCTCCAAATTTTCCATCCGTTTCAATTTCTTCGCTAAAATCTCCTGATGATCGGGTGTCAATATTTGCAAGGCTGTAATATCCAGCTCCAGCTCCTACAAATGGTGCAAAGGATGATCCATCTTTATGAAAGTAATAGTCGAAAGTTCCTAAGTAGGAAAAATTAGCTCCTATCTCAGCCTCTCCCTCATCAGTTCCCTCAATTTGAATATTCTTAGCTATTGCTGCAACTCCTAGTCTCAGTCCTACATTCATGTTGCTGTTGATCACATACTTTGGCTCAGCAATCGCTAGAACTCCGCCGCTCACTTCATCCAACGCATTTGCATAGCCTAATCTAAGGTCAAATCTGAACTTTCCTTCTTCCTGTGCTGAAACGAGGTTCTGTCCACAAAGAATTAAGAATAATATTATGATAGCTTTTTTCATGATTGGATTTTTAAATAATTGCTAAAATACTTTTGAAGAATTATGCTAACAAGTTTTCAAATGTTAAAATATTAACACTTTCAGTATTTGAGCCTCCTCGATCAAATCCACGCAACGTCAATATTAAAATTTAAAACTTCTATTTCAGCGCTTCATTAATTCCTATTACGTGCTCTTCCAGATAGCGTTGCAAGCGTTCATCGTTGATCTGATCCATTCCTAGGATAGACTGATTTCCCAAAAATTTTTTCAGATTGACCGTGGATAGGTATTGCTGGTATCGCTTTCGCGAAAGCGGTACATAACTCCAGTGCCAGGGTTCATATTTAAAGCCTGGGCGGCGTTCATTGAGCGTGTAGACAAGAGCAAAACCATAATTAGACGCATTTTTATCCATCCAGTCCTTCATTTTGCAAAACGGTCCGTTGCCGTGAAATTTCTTTGGAACCAGAACATCGCCAGAGTAACTCGCATTGGAATCAATAATATCTAGATCGGTGCCCCAGTGGTGTCTCGATGTGCCCGGAACGGTACTGTATTCCACGATTTTGTCAAAAATCTGATCAGGGCCCAAACCTTGTTTTTCATAGCGTTTCCATTTTCTATTCCAGATTTGTTCCTGCCGCTCGTAGCTTCGGTATCCTGAAACTATCGTTAGGTTGATGCCGTCTTTTTTTGCTGCGGCCTTCATTGAGTTGTAGGCTCTTTGCACCTCAACGGGAATGGTTTTGTTACCTAGATCTGCCTTACCTACGAGCGTATCCCTAAGTGTTTGCGCATTTAAGTTTTGAAAGCTTATCATTAATAACAAAATGTATTTGATCATAGTTCCTTATACATTTTATAATGGGGTCCGGCAGGTTCCAGATACAATTCTTCGCCCACGATTTGGTATCCTTGCTTTTCGTAAAATGGAACAGCGCTGGTGCGCGCATGGAACCATAAAACATCGATCTGGTCTTCTTTGAGGCGGCGTTCTGCAAATCCCACCAGCTTTTTACCGATTCCCTTACCCTGCTGAGTCTCGATAACGGCCATGCCACGTAGCTGATACATAGATTTTTGAGTTGAGAACAGCTCTTGTATGGCACTTTTACTCTTAAATAAGTAAGTTGCTATACCTACCAGCTTTTCATCTTCAAAAGCGCCTAGATGAAACGTCGTTTCTAGTTCATCACCTTTGAAAATAGTGGTTTCAGGAGCTAAGCCTTTTCTCAGTACAGCCTGGCGTACCTCACGCGTCTGTTCAGCAGGTATTTCTCTAACGGTAGTGCTCATACCCTGAGATCGTTCCAATCCTCATGCTTGTCAAAAAGTACTTCTGCAAATGGACATAATGGATTGATTTTTCTGTTGTTTTCTCTAGCAAATTCTACAGAGTGTTTGACAATTTTAGTTCCTAAGCCTTTACCTTCTTTACTGGGATCCACCTCGGTGTGGTCTATAGTCATGACGTCTTCTTCTAAGCTGTAGGTGAGCTCGGCGATCTTTTTATCATCATCATTGATGTAGAAAATGCCGCGACTTTCTGATTCTTTATGTTTGATCTTGTTTTTCATAATTTATTTCAAATAGGATACGTCAGTATCGGTTTGTATTTCTGTGGGTTCAGCTCCAGTTTTGAAAACTTGGGCGCTGTGTGGGCCTTTCAAGATTTCTTGAGTCCCTCTGACTCTCAAATAACTACCTTCCCTTAATCCCAAAACCGGAACTGAGTTATAGGTGTGGAATTCTTTGATACGTTGCTCGCGCGTCTCGCCCATGTGTAGACTCCCTTCAATAGGGTCTTGATAATGTGCGTTAATATTATATCCTAAAACACCAGTTGTTTTAAAACTGGCTGGTTGAAGAATAGGCATATCATTTGTGGTTTGCATGGTTAGCCCACAGATATTTGAGCCTGCGCTGGTGCCCAAATAAAAAGTGCCGGAATAAATAGCTTCTCGCAGAGGCTGCATCAACTTGTGATCGTGCAATTGCTTGACCAAGACAAAGGTGTTTCCGCCTCCCGTGAAAATGGCCTCGGCATTGAAAATCGCTTCTACCGTATTCTCCATTTGATGTATGCCCTGGACTTTTAAGCCAAGAGGTTTCAATGCATCATCAATTTTTTGAGTGTATTGATCGTGGGTTATACCTCCAGGTCTGGCAAATGGTATGAATAACAGGTTTGTGATATTTCGTTCCGTAAAGATCGACCTGAGTTCGTCCAGTAAATATTCAAGCGGTCGCTGCCCGTGTAAAGTAGACGTGCTAGCAACAATCATATCTCTTTGGCTTGCGTGCATGACTCAAAGATATTCATTATTGATCGGTGAGATAAAGGCTATTTCTGTTTAACAATTATTTACCTAGTTCAAACGTTATTATGGTCGTATCTTCCTAAATCAATCAAGTCATCATGAAAAAGTTCGTCCTACTTCTATTTTTCCTTTCTTCTATAGCAATGGCGCAAAAGGAGCGTGTCCAGATCAAAGGGACGGTAACCTCAGTCTCAGAAGAGCCCATGGAAGGAATTACCATTTTCAACCTCAACAACCTGGAAGGCACGATCACTAATGAGCAAGGTATTTTTTATATCAATGTGATGGAAGGCGACAAACTCAATTTTGACGCGGTGCAGTTTGAGCCATTTACTCTTGAGGTAGGAGCAAATACCATCAAGACCAAGACCGCCACCTTACAATTAAATGAAGGCGTCAACAAACTGGATGAAGTGGTTATTCAAGACAACCTTATGATGATCGAGGTAAAACGAAACGTAGATGTAAAACCCGTGCTGGCAGGGGTCGATGAGGAAAACTTAAGAACGCCTGCCGTAGACCGTATGGAAAACACATTTTCAGATCGCGTGCGACAACCTGATGAATACCCGATTGAGCAACTTGCAGCTAGCCAGAGTGGCCTGCGCATGAATATGTTTAATGTAATCGGTTTACTGGGGTCGCTGGTGGTGAGTGAATCTTTGAAAAATCTTGATCTAAGCGGTAAACCTAAACCTGTTGAAGAAGAGTTCAACGTGGTCATGGTTAAGAATAAATTTGGCACGGAGTATCTAGCAGAATTTCTAGATCTGGATAAAGAATACCTCTATGAATTCATGTATTACGCAAAGGACAATGGTCTGGATAAGGAAATGCTGGATTCTGATAATGAGCTAGCCATACTGGAATTTCTTTCTGAACAATCTAAGTCCTTTAAAAAGAAAAAGGGTTTGCTGGAGACTAAAGGCTGATTCATTTTTGAATAAATGTGGCGTTGATTTTGTAGTGATATCTCAAATAATCATTTTTGTCATTTAGTTTTTTCCTATGCTTTACAAGACCATAGCATCAGCATGTGTTCTGCTGTATGCGACTTTTTTCTTGAATGGATTTACGGAATCCCGCTTTCGCGAAAGCGTAACACCCTCAAACCATATCTTTTCTAAGAAAGTAGCAGATCATAAATATTACGTTTCAGTATCTAACGTGAAGTACAGCAAAAAAGCGGGTGCGATGCAGATGGTGACTCGTTTTTTTATAGACGACTTAGAACGCGTTCTCAATGCGCGTAATGTAAAACAAGTAACACTGGGTGAAAAATATAAGATCGAGGAACACTATGAGGCCATTCAAAAGTATCTAGGGCTCAAACTCATCGCAACTGTAGACGGCAAAAAGGTGCAGCCTAAGCTATTAGGGGCAGAGTACGAGATCGATCAAATTGCTCTGTATATAGAATTCACACCTACGGCCCGACCTGAAAACGTGACTTTAGAATTCAATGCTTTTTACGAAGTGTTTGAAGAGCAAAAGAACCTCGTTCATTTCAAAATCAACGATAAACGTAAGACCATGATTCTCGAGCGTGCTAAGCCTGAAAGCTCTCTAAACTTTTAGGAAAGTATTTTAAGTGCCATTCTTTAATTGTATTTTTAGCGATCAATTAAATAAAATTACTACATGAAATCTATCAAGTTTCTGTTTTTGAGCATGTTCTTGATTTCTTTTGGAGCCTTTGCACAAGAGGAAGAGCAAGAAAAAGAAGAACCTAAAGCTGAGGAACACTACAACATCAACAAATTTAGACAGCTCTATCAAGAGTTCTCTACACCTAACCAGTATCGTAGTGCCAGCGGTGCACCTGGTCCCAAGTATTACCAGCAACGTGCTGATTATAAAATGGACATAAGACTGGATGATGAAAATGCTCACATCTATGGATCTGAAGAAATCACTTACACAAACAATTCACCTGATGTACTGGAGTATCTATGGGTGCAGCTGGATCAAAATATGAGAGCAAAGGACTCTCCGTCTCCATTGATCAATTCTGGGAGAAGTTCAGCAATCATGCAACCAGCTCAGTTTGCCGGTAACTATATGAAGGAGCCTTTTGATGGAGGTTTCAATATCAAGAAAGTAGTTGATGACAATGGTAAGCCGCTTAAATACATGATCAATCAGACCATGATGAGAGTGGAGATGCCTGAGGCCCTTGAGCCTGGCAAGAAGTTTACTTTTGGTATAGACTGGGATTATAAGATTAATAACCACGTAGATGGTCGTGGCCGTAGCGGTTATGAGCAGTTTGACGATGGTCACAGAGCTTATGTGATCGCTCAGTTTTATCCCAGAATGTGTGTCTACAACGATGTGGAGGGATGGCAAAACAGTCAATTCTGGGGTCGTGATGAGTTTGCTCTACCCTTTGGAACTTTTGAAGTAAATATTACCGTGCCAGAAGACCACTGGCTGGACGGTACAGGAAAACTAGAGAATCGCAAAGACGTGTATTCAAAAACTGAGATGAAGCGTTATGAGCAGGCCATGAAATCTTATGATGAACCTGTTGTTATACGTACTCAGGAAGAGGCAGAAAAACTTGCCATGATGCCTGGGTCCAAGAAAATGAAAACTTGGAAGCTTAAGGCAGATTACGTCCGGGATTTTGGATGGACTTCTTCACGTCGTTACATTGCTGATGCCATGGCGGTCAAAATAGGAGGGAAGGATGTAGCTGCGGTTTCTATTTATCCTCCAGAGGGAAATCCGCTTTGGGAGCAGTGGTCTACAAAGGCAGTAAAGCAAACGCTAGAGTCCTATTCAAGAATGACATTTGACTACCCTTATCACAAGGCAATTTCGGTACACGCAAAGAATCAGGGGATGGAATATCCTATGATTTGCTGGAACTATGGTCGACCAGATGCTGAAGGTAATTACAACGACCGCACTAAATTCGGGATGATTTCAGTGATTATTCATGAAGTAGGACACAACTACTTCCCGATGATCGTAAATAGTGACGAGCGTCAATGGACGTGGATGGATGAAGGTCTAAACACTTTTGTACAGTACGTGGCAGAGCAGGATATGGGAGAAAATTATCCAGATGCTATTGAAGGATATGACGCTTACCCATCTCGTCGTGGACCGGCTGCTAAAATTGTGCCTTACATGGCTGGAGACCAGCGCTACATCGCACCGATTATGAGTAAGGGTTTAAACACCTATCAATTTGGTTCAAATGCTTACGCTAAGCCTGGTACGGCGTTGAATATTTTGAGAGAGACCGTAATGGGCAGAGAGCTTTTTGATTATGCGTTTAAGACCTACTCGCAACGATGGATGTTCAAGCACCCGACACCTGAAGACTTCTTCCGCACGATGGAAGACGCGAGTGCGATGGACTTAGACTGGTTCTGGAGAGGCTGGTTCTACACGACTCGCTATAACGATATGGGAATTAAAGATGTGAAGCGTCTCTATGTATCCAGCGAAAAGAATGAGCAGATGAGAGCTTATATGGAGGCTAACAACGTATCTGATAGTGACCTGCCACCACTCGTTTACATGGTTGAAGAGGGTAGTGCAGACTTTAATGAGGATATGAAGGATAAAGATCCAGCACAAACGGTTGAGCCTTTAAAAACTTACATGCTTGACAACTTTACTGCTGAGGAGCGTGCGAGCATGAAATCACCCAAGTATTTTTATGAAGTTACCGTTGAAAAGCCTGGTGGTCTAGTAATGCCTATCATTATCGAGTATACCTATGCAGATGGGACTACTGAGATGGTCACTCATCCAGCAGAGATATGGAGACTCAACGACAAGGAAGTTCAAATAAACAAAGCCTCTCAAAAAGAGATTACAAAAATCATGATCGATCCTAAGTTGGAAACCGCAGATATTGATATGGAAAACAACGCTTGGCCACAAGATGCCAGTATGGATAAGTTTGAGGAAATGAAAAAATAGTCTTCATTCGTTTATAATTTTAAAGCCAGATTCACAATGAATCTGGCTTTTTTATGTTCATCTACTTAGAAGATTGTATTATTAACCCATGAGATATTTGGTGAGTTTATTTTGTGTACTGATCCTTTTTGGGTGCGAAGATTCCTTAATCGATCAAGGCGAACCTGAAGAGATCCTTGAACCTATAGATGACGCAGTACGCTTGTCCCAAATCATCATTACTGATCCGGACACGGATGATGTACTTACTGACATTGCGATTAATTATAATCAGGACAGTCTTATTTCAACAATCCAATTCACGGGTCTTCAAAACATAGCTTATGAGTTTGATTATGCTTCAAATGATCGATTAATTGATGTAACTCGCATCGAGAGTGGAGCGATTGTGGCTTATTCTTTAAGCTACGATGGGGATGAGATAGAGTTGCTCGACACTTCAGGTTCCGTGGAGCGTGCCAAAATCTACAGGGTAGATTCTCAAAATCGCATTTTCAGAACCCAGACATTTGAAGATGATGCGCTACAACAAACCAAAAACTATAATTACACTTCAAATTTTAATGTAGAGCGCATCAATCAGTTATCTCCAGGTAATGCTATTGAGCGCTATCAAGAGTTGACCTATTTCTTCAATAATAATCCTTTCAGGGATATGAATGATGTGTTGCGATTCATAGTTTTTGAAGATTTCATTCCATACACCCGTTACCTACCCAGTACAATCGATTCGTTTGAATTTACGGCAGGTGCTTTCACAGTATCAAGCTCGGTGGAATTTGAATATAGTTTGAATTCAGATAACTTCCCAGCCTCAAGAACCGTTACACGCTCGCAAGGAGGAGTTGATGAGGTTACCGTAGAAACCTTTATCTATACGGATAATTAACATCGCCCGCAGCACAATCGAAACGTGCTAATGTATATTTGCAGCATGAATGTGCATCCATTATTCATAAGCGTTCCAGAAGTCATGATCATAGGATTGGTCGTGATATTGGTATTCGGTGCTGATAAGCTCCCAGAGGTTATGCGAGGTATTGCAAAGGCCATGAACAGCGTGCGTCATGCTACTGATGATATTAAAAATGAAATATCAAAAAGTGCTGACGAGCATGGTTTTACTGAAGACGTCAAGAAAATCAACAGCCAGATCAAAGAAGTCAAAGATCAGATCGAAGAATCTGGCTCCATCAAGCGTAAGTTTTAATGTGGGAAACCCTGGTGGAATACGACCGGGAATTATTTAGGTTTCTTAACAGCCTCTGGATAGGTGAATTTGATACTTTTTGGATCTACGTCACCCAGATTGAAAACTGGATTCCGCTGTACCTGTTAATTTTCTATTTCTTGCTGCGAGCCTATAGGTTTAAATCTGCTATTCTGAGTATTTCAGGAGTTTTTGCGGTTGCAGCGATAACGCTGGGATTGACTAATCTGGTCAAGAATCAGATCGCCAGACTCAGGCCTAATAATGAGCCCATTCTCATGGACAGTATACGCATTTATCAAACTCCAGAGAATTTCAGTTTTTGGTCGGGTCATAGTGCAGTAAGCTTTGCGGTGGCCACTTTTGTAGTTCTTTTACTGGTCGCATCACAAGCTAAGGCGCTCCATAAACCCCAGGCTATCAATACTAAATGGCTTCTGCTTATTTATATCTGGCCAGTCACTTTTGCCCTTTCTCGCATCATGGTAGGTGTTCACTATCCTACTGATGTTGTCGTAGGAATGCTGGTAGGTCTGTTGCTGGGTTACGCTTTCGCGAAAGCGTGCCTTATATTATTATCTCGTATCAAATGAGATCTCATTGTCACCCTGAACGTGAGTGTGCGAGCGTCCCGATAACTATCAGGACAGAGTCTGTTAATTAATGTTTTGATAGAATTGAACTTTTGCGTTCCGGTCAATGAGATGCTGAATATCGCTTCGCTCTTTCAGCATGACAAAATAAAAATCAAACCACTCTACTCAAAGTAAGTCCATCCCTGATAGGTAAAACCACAGTTTGTAATCTTGGGTCTTCCTTGAGTCGCTTGTTGAATTCCAACAGAATAGGTGTGGATTTATCCCTTGAGTCCAGTTCCTCCACGACTTTCCCATGCCACAAGACATTATCTGAAACGATCAAAGACCCGGAGTGCACCTTGTCCATGATGAGGTCGAGATAATTCACATAATTGGGCTTATCGGCATCGATAAGGACTAGATCAAAGGTTCCTTCAAGTTGCGGGATGATCTCTGTAGCGTCGCCTATTTTTTGGGTAAGGGTAATGGATTTATCTGCGCGTTCGTGAAAGCGTTTAAAATACCGCTCTACTATATCTTCTAATTCCTCATTAATATCAATGGTAATCAACTCCCCACTAGCAGGCATGCCCTCTGCCAGACAAAGTGCAGAGTAGCCCGTAAACGTTCCTATCTCTAAAACGCGTTTAGGAGACACAAGATGAGAGATCATACTTAAAATCCTACCTTGATAGGTACCAGAAAGCATAATAGGCTGCAAGACCTTTTGATAGGTCTCACGGGTAAGATCTTTCAGGATCTGTGGCTCGTCCTGAGAGTGAGAAACGATGTAGTCGTCGAGATTTTGTGGGAGGAAGTGCATTGCACAAATATAGTAGAGAGTGTTTAATTGGTATATTTGATAGAAGCACTAAAGGCCTCAGGAATGAAACCGTTCACTTTAAGATTGAGTTACATATTACCTTTACTGACTATATTTATGTTCGTTTCTTGTCAGCAGTCCAATAACAAGGACAATAATCTGTACTTCAGCAAAAGCTCTCCCTATATTTTCAAGTTTAATCAGGAAAATCAACTTCTTTACAAAATACCTTCATTTGAATTAAAGGATTTTGAGTTAATGACTTGCGAAACAAAAGATGGTTTATACTCCTGCTTTGATCAATTTGAACAAAAAGAGTTTAGCGTTAGCTTTAATTCCAAAAGAGGAGTGGGTCAGCTAGAATTGCTTAATGTTTCTAATTCATTGATACATGAATTCAATACGACCTATTACCAAAGTGTTAATCATGACAATCATAAAAGTAAACCAATGTTTTTTTCGGTCGGTCTAAATGGAGAATTGTTTTTTTCTAGGGATCATACATTTGACCGACCAACTACGACCTCAATGACATTTATACCGAAATATGATAGAGAACTTGGTATGATATTTTACGAGAATGATGCGAAAACCAAACTTTTCTTGAATAATGAAAGTAGTGAAAATAAACTAAGGATTACACTGCTAAAAGTACATGCATCAAGTGAATTTTTCCGACAGTATGACTTTGAGCCGATTAATGGTTGACGATATGTAATAAATCATTCAACCCAATAGAATAGCACAAAATAGATTACTCTTAATTTTCTAGGCTACAAAAAAATCAATATTTGAGTAAAATTAAATACTCAAAACATCTCATAAATAAAATCCCTGGTTTTTTGCTCATCGGCTTGATGGAGCACGGTTTCATCCATATTTGAGAGCCACTTTTTGAGGATAGGTCGGTATTTGTTTTTTTCTTCTTGAGTGGAATGGTCAAATTCGCTCAAGAGGTTTTCTACCAGTTGATCCACTTTATTGACCTCCATTGCGGTGGCTGGTTTGGTAAAACTTCCCTTAGAATTGATGTCTATATAAAATGATTGCTTCATGACGTTTTATGTTTTTTTACCATTTTGGTATAATTCCCCTTGAGGGCAAATCTGCCGATAGGCAGAAAGTGGTGTTCGCGATATATTTTAATCCAAAACAAAGGTTTCTCTCCAGTTATCGTGATCTTCAAACTCTGGCTGCTCTTCTTTTTTCAGTATAAAGTCGCCTAGCACCAGCACATCCATTTCTGTTCTCATAAAACAACGGTAGGCATCCTCTGGCGTGCACACGATAGGTTCACCACGTACATTGAAGGAGGTATTGATCAAGATGCCTTTACCGGTCAATTTTTCAAATTCAGTCAGAATCTCGTGAATGTTCTTATTCTGTTCCTTATTTACCGACTGTAAGCGAGCTGAATTGTCAACATGGGTTATTGCTGGAATTTCACTTCTTACTTGATTGATGATCTTCAAAAGATCCTCTTCGCCCTCATTAGATTGAGCGGGATGCAAAAGCTTCTCATTTACCTGACGAACAATTAACATATAAGGACTGGGACGGTCAAAATCGAAGTATTCAGAAGTGCGTTCTTCTAAATAAATAGGGGCAAAAGGCCTGAAAGACTCACGATATTTGATCTTCAAATTCAGTTTGGACTGCATCTCAGGATTCAGCGGATTCCCCATGATGGATCTGGCACCCAAAGCTCTAGGGCCAAATTCCATTCGCTCGTCAAAATGACCTATAACGTTATTTTCATGAAGCAATTCAGCGATTTTTGAGCCACGCTCGCCAGCACTCATCTTTTGATAAGGATAGTTCATTGAGTTGAGGTAGGCTGCAATTTCATGTTCTGAGAATTCAGGCCCTAAATAAGCTGAAGATTGCTCTGCTATTTGTTTGTCCACATCAGGATGATGCTCAAAGTAAGACATTAAAGCACAACCCATCGCTCCACCCGCATCTCCAGAGGCAGGCTGGAAATAAAAATCCTTGAATGGCGTCTTGTCAAATAAGATTCCGTTCGAAACGCAGTTGAGTGCCACACCACCTGACATGACCAGATTATCGCAACCCGTGATTTCATGTGCGTGATTTGCCATTTTGATGACGATTTCTTCTGTTACTGCCTGGATACTGGCAGCGAGGTGCATCTCCCGCATGGTGATCTGGGATTCGGCATCTCGTGCAGGACCTTCAAACAGTTCGTCAAACTTCTCATTAGTCATGGCTTCTCCTTTTTGGAACGAGAAGTAGTCCATGTTCAATTGGATCGATCCGTCCTCTGCAATTTCTAAGACATGCTCCTTTAAGCGTTCTGCGTAGAGGGGTTTCCCATAAGGTGCGAGTCCCATGAGCTTGTATTCTCCTGAATTAACTTTGAATCCTGTATAATAGGTTAGCGCAGAGTAAAGCAGTCCCAGCGAATGCGGATAGCGTTGCTGTTTCAAAATCTCGATCTGAGAACCTTTGGCTTTACCTATCGTTGTACAAGCCCATTCCCCCACACCATCGATCACGAGAATAGCAGCCTCTTTAAAGGGAGAGGGATAGTAAGCTCCAGCAGCATGAGATACATGGTGCTGGCATTTTTCAATCTCACCAGTAAAACCCGTTCTTTCTCTTATGATTTTCGGTAGTTTCAATTTCTTGAACAGAGAATCTTTTACCGTATCAAAAAAAGCGCTTGGGTTTTCATTATACTCATGTGCGTTCCATAGGGTTCGCTCGATCGTCCAAGATTCATAATCATAATAAACGACCCTAGAGATATCATGAATGCTTATCTTTTCTTCTTCTAGGCAGTAATTAATAGCATTTAAAGGAAAAGACTTATCGTGTTTTACACGGGTGAAACGCTCTTCTTGTGCAGCAGCAGTAACTTGTCCATCTACAATAATACTCGCGGCAGAATCATGATAAAAACAAGAAATACCTAGGACAATTTCTTTTTTAGATTTTGCATCTCGAGTTGTAATGCGTTTTTCCAAACCGTGTTTTTCAGATAGTATTTGAGCGATCCGGTTAGCTACAATCTTATTTCCGTTATGGGATAGGTGCCAGCAGATATTTAGAAATATTGTTTCTTCAGCAGGCTTATTATGTTTTTTAAATTCATCTCCTATGTCAAAAACAGTAGTTGAATCATCTTCAAATTTTTTGAAAATGGACATATAATGTTTCGTAGTCTCACCATAGTCGATCACTTTGCGTTGTGGTAACGGCAAGATCAACATAGGGCGATCACCTATACTTTTTTTAAGACGCTCAATGATAGGTTTGGTGATTTGCCATGCTGGCGAGTTCTCATCGTCGGTTTCGGGATAGGATGTGGTGTTCTTTGCCCTTCTTAGATAAGCCTGCCACTCGTCTTTTGATTTACGGTATTTTTTTACAAAACCTTTGAGCGTTTCTACTTGTGACAATTTACCTCTTATTCCAGCCATGGGAAGATCGGCTGCGGTATCATTTTTTGCCAAACGTTCTTTTTCTCTAGGTACAGGAACATTTTCAAGGACAAGCTCGCCATCCTTGAGTGAAAAATAGGGTTTTGGGATAAGCATTTGACCACCAGTTTTACGGTCCATCCCTTTTCTTGCAGGAAGCAGGTTGCGCTGAACATCGCCCATGAAAGGACAGAATAGAACCAAATCATGCTCAAAATCCTTAGCATATTTCTCATAGGCAAGCAGCTGCTGATCGATTCCATAACCGGAAACCCCTAGATTGAGCACTTCGCAATCATATTCTTTTTCAAGTAGGTCTGTAAAACGGAACTTATTGCTGACACCATCACCTGCCACGTAGGAATCACCTATACAAACGATCTTAAGTTTCCCATCACGAATTTTATTGGGTGTATTTCTAAATCCCTTCTCGTCGGTCTCAACGAGGTAAGTTCCTTTACCATATTTAAGGCAAGCCGTTTGATTGGGGACGTATTTGTGACCTAGTTCTGGGTCATATTGAATGGTTTGTCTAAAAGTCGTTTTCATAGATGTCAAATCTCAAAATATCAGATGATTACGTTTGTAAAATGCTGATTTTATCTAAAGATCAAAAGTACTCGTATCTAGAACACCCTACAAATGCAATTCTTAGATAGATTATATTGAACTTCTAAATAACTATTCGTGCTGGTAACACTTTCCGCTAGCATCTTTTGTTTTGCGCTTACATCTTTTCCCGGCTTTAGTTTTACCTGAACATTGCACGCTCGTTGACCGCTGGGTAGCTCCTTTATCTGCGGGATCGGTTTCAATTGAATTTTTGATGGGTTTGCAGACCTTGCAAGCTTCAAGACCTAATGCAACCGCTTTTCTCAGCGTTATTTCTGTTTTGCTTTCTTTTAAATATCTGCAAGAAGTTTTGTGATACTTATGACCTGTGTCGGATTTAAAAACAGTTGGCTCTTGAGCTTTTAGTCCATTTAAGGCAAATAGAGGGAAAAGAATTAATAATAGAAGATAACGCATGTCAACTTATTCAATTTCCATCAAACTCATCGCAAATCCACCACCAGGCTTCATTTTCAGGGTTACTAGATCGCCTTTCTTGACGTTGTGCGTTGAGATGTCGATATCCAGAGGATTTTCGTCCCAATGAGCGTTTTCGCCATCTTGATAGAGTTTAATTTCATAGGTTTTGTCAGCGTCTAAAAAACTCAGATCTACCTCTTGAATACGCTCATTCTCATCTGTAATACCGCCTACAAACCAATTGCCTGTATCACGTTCTTCACGAGCAATGACTACGTAATCGCCCACCGCGCCGTCTAGTACCTTAGTTTGCTTCCAGTCCACGCCTACATCTCTGATAAATTGAAAAGGTTCAGGGTTTGCCTCATAATGCTCGACCAAATCAGCGGCCATTTGAACGGGACTGTAGATCACGACATATAGCGCTAATTGATGTGCGAGCGTCGTATTGACCTGATTGTCTTTTTTATACTCGTCAAATTTGATGTTGAAGATTCCCGGTGTAAAATCTATGGGGCCAGCAAGCATGCGCGTGAATGCTACGATCGACAAATGTTCTGGTGGATTTCCTCCATCGCTACTCCAGGCGTTGAATTCTTGGCCCCTTAGTCCTTCTCTAGAAATGGTGTTGGGGTAGGTCCTACGCAATCCAGTTGCCTTGATAGGTTCGTGGGCATTGATCGCGACCTGGTATTTCGCGGCTTTCTCGACAGTATTGTTATAGTGATTTACCATATATTGCCCGTGATGATATTCACCCTTGGGGAGTATCTTACCTACATAACCAGTTTTAACGGTGTGCATTCCATATTTCTGCATGAGTGCAAATGCGGTGTCCTGCTGCTTAGTGTAGGTCTCAGTCGCAGCGCTGGTCTCGTGGTGCATGATGATTTGTACGTTTCTCGCTTTCGCGAAAGCGGTAACCTCTTCCAGATCATAGTCAGGGTAAGGCGTCACAAAATCAAAAACTCCCTCGCGATCCTCAAAACCGATCCAATGTTCCCAACCCGTATTCCAGCCTTCTACCAGCACGCCACCGATATTATTTTTTGCCGAGAATTCTATAAACCTCTTAACATTTTCAGTCGTGGCGCCATGTTTGCCGTGAGCCTTGCCAGTGTCCTTCCAAGAATCCATGCTCTGGGTCATGCCATAATCCCAGGTGGATTTGCCCAGGTGCATTTCCCACCACACACCGGTATATTTCATGGGCGTGAACCAAGAAACGTCGCCTATTTTATTGGGTTCATTGAGGTTCACGATCAGGTTTGACTCAATCAGATCGGGTGCATTATCAGTAATTTGAATCGTACGCCACGGTGTGTGAAAGGGGAGTTTCTTCTCAACTTTATAATCTCGATTTTCAGATCCTACCAGAATGCTTTTGTAGCCCAATCCCTCTTTGTCAACACCTAGCGTCATACCGCTGTAATCCACTAGGGCCGCTTCATGAATGGAGACGTGGAGATCATTCTCACCTACCATGGTTACGGGTGTATTGACCGCATTGTTTGGTATATAGGTCTGGGCTAGGTTATCGTGATTGCGATATTTTGCCACGTCGATCTCTGAGAGCTTGCTCGTGCTGTATAAATGCTCGTAAATATCCCAATCTCCGGGAATCCAATAGGTATTATAATCCTGCGTAAGATTGAACTCTGTGTGTTCCTCAGTAATATAAACGCTGTCGATTCCTTCCATTTCTGGGATTTCATACCTGAATCCAAGCCCATCATCAAAAACCTTGAACCTGAGTTCTAGAGTTCTTCCATCCTTGTTTTTTTCTCGCAATCTTACCCAGAGCTCATTGTGCTTATTTTCAACCTTGAGCTGCTCTCCCCAGGGCATTTCCCAAACCTCGTCAAAGATGGCCGTACCTGTCTCGGTAATTTCAAAATTGCCTTCAAAAGATTTTATGTCTTTGAATTCCATACCTAGAAACGAGGTGTCGACCACGGTCTCTTCCTTACGACTTGTCAAATAATAAGGTTTGCCAGAATCATCAAGACCAAATTCCAATCGAAGAATATTATTAGGCGATGCGATGCTGGTTTTCATTTCTTTGTCAGTTTTACAAGAGACACTCATCATTAACGTTACGATTAAAAGAGCAAGAAACTGGAGCTGTCGAGGCATAAAATGATGTTTTCACAAATATCCAAAAAAGTTTCTTAGCCTAGTTCATACTGATGTCAGAATGGATCTGGAGACCATGGATTCTCAATTCTTAATGTTTATTAAATAACATTCTGATATCGTTTCAGTTTTATTTTTTTTGCCTTATGTCAAATTAGCATTATGACTGTAATCTATATTAAAATAGCAGAAACCCTGGTGGTCATCGCCCTATATTTTATACTTAGGGTCATATTGTTCAAATGGGTCAAGACGAACCTTTTGAAGAAGTCTATTCAACAGTCTAGAGGAAAGTTGATAGGTAGAGCCATGAATTCTTTACTCGGCGTAATCTGTGTTTTGATAATAGCGGTCATCTGGGGCGTCAAGCAACAGGATATCGCCCTGTTTCTAGGATCTGCGCTGACCTTGCTGGGTGTAGGTTTCTTTGCTCAATGGTCCATACTTTCAAATATTACAGCAAGTGTCATTCTCTTTTTTAGACATCCCGCGAGGATAGGTGACGATATCGCGATCATGGAGGGAAAGGACTACATCATCGAGGGCCGCATAGTTGATATAGGATTGTTTTTTACTAAAATCATTACTCAGCCAGATGGCAAGGAACTCACTACTCCCAATAATGTTTTTATGGTCAAAAACGTCAAGGTGATGCAGTCAAATGATGTTGAGGACTAGTTGCCGGCAAAAGCAGTTAATCTAGGTACGGTGTAGATTTTTTCAAAAAACCTGAAGGTCTTCAAAACCCCTGAAATGATTTGTTCCTGTTGCTCTGGAGTGTACTCAATTTCTTGGATTTCCTTTAAAAGTTGAGGCCAGTTATTGCGTTCTTCTGCACTAGGTTTTCTGTAAAACTGCCAGTCTTTTTGTTTTATGTTCTCGCATTCACGCAGCCGCTTACCTATGATTGAGGCTCCCAGCATACTTCCGTTCAGTACATATCTGGCCCCTAGTGCTTGGTATTTGTTTTCCAAATTGAATTCAATGTCAGGATCTTTTTCTACGGCGTAGGTATCCAGATCTGCAAGGATGCGATGGCTCATCAAGAGATGATCAGGATGGAAAGGTGTGATTTCTTGTTCCGCTTTCGCGAAAGCGAGATAATTCTTAAGTAATATTTCTTGAACCTGCTGGTCTGTCACGCTGCCGTCCATGATCTTGTCCACGCCGCTCGACCCTTCTAAGCGGTCGTGAATGGCTCTACTTTCTTTACGTATGCGCTCGATCAACTCCATGCTACTTTATAACGTTAGGCAAGTTGTCAGAAATCTCAGAAATGAGTTTCTCGTAATACTCCTTAGTTTTCTCATCGTGGCTGGCCTCATCCTTTGTTGCTGTTTTAAGAATGGCATGGATGCGCTCGATTTTTTCACGCTCCTCACGCTGCCGTTCAAGTTTCACAAAGAGACGTTTCTGCTTTTCTAGTACCTCTGTTAAGATAGGCTCCAATCGTAGGTGCAGGTCACTAATGTTAGATTTTAGCAGAAATGCAGAAGCTCCTTTATTAATAATACGTCCGACCAGCTCCTCATCATTTAAGGTTCCTGAGATGACAACAACCGGAATGTTGGGATAGATTTCATGCAGTTGTTCCATAACTTCAAATCCATTGAATCCTACCATCTGGAAATCGGTGAACACAAAATCGGGTATGAAGGTTTTTAGTGCGTGTCTGAATGAAAGTAGATTATCCGTAATGGTAATTTCTACTTCTTCGACACATTTGCGTATTTGCCTTTGAATAAGGGCCGCATCGGTCACCTGGTCTTCAACGACTAATATTTTGAGGGGCTGTGTGATCATGGCCTTGTGAGATTATGGTTGAGCCAGTAGTCAACCGTCGTTAATAATGTTGTTTTGAGTTTGCTATAGTCTTTGGGCTTTTCCAAGTAGCTATTAGCGCCTAGTTTGTAAGCTTTTTTTATATCGTCAGGCTGGCTACTACTGCTCCAGATTATTCTGGGTATTCCTATAAAATTTTCATTTTTATTTAATTGCTCTAAAAGCTCAAAGCCTGAAATCTTGGGCATTTTAATGTCGATTAAAATCAACCTAGGACGTTTCTTTACCAGAGTGCCATCGAGAATCTCTTCTAAAGCAATCTCAGAATCGCTCATGCTTATTATGCTGAGGTCTAAATATTGTTTTTTTAGAACTCTCTTAACGAGCATGGTATCTTCATCCCGGTCTTCGATATGAATGATATTTCTATTTCCAGTCGACATGATGTTCCTTGTCTAAATAAAACTTGAATGTTGCTCCTTTACCTAGTTCAGATTCTGCCCAGATGTTACCGTTATGTCTCATGACTACTCTCTGTGCGATGGCGAGCCCCACACCCGTACCTTTATATTCATCTTTAACGAGACGGGTGAATACTCCAAAAATCTTTTTGTCGTACTCTGACTTGAACCCAATGCCGTTATCCTTGATGCAGTATACCTTCCTATCTCCTTCATCATCACAACTTATCTCAACTAGAGGCCGTTTAGATTTACTTGTATACTTGAATGCGTTTGTGAGTAGGTTCAGGAACAATTGATAAATCATCGCCTTATCCCCATATATTTGAGGTAGCAGTTCAGTAACTTTTAGTTGAATATCTGGATAGTCTTCTCTGAGTTTACTGTCAGTTACCACATCTTCAATTAATTTATTTACATCAATAAATTCATCAATTTTATCATGTTTGCTCAACCCGCTATAGCCTAATATGTCATCCATAAGGCTGTTCATCTTATCAGCAGATTTTATGATGATGTTCAAGGCATCTTTTCCATACTCATCTAGGACCTCGCTATAATCTTCCATTAAGATTTGAGCAAATCCATCTATTCCTCTGAGCGGTCCTCTCAAGTCATGGCTCACGGAGTAACTGAAACTCTCGAGCTCTTCATTAAGATTTTGTAATTGTTTATTGAGCTGTTTGATTTCTGTGAACTTGGTAACGATGAGATTTTGGATATCTTCAATCAATGCCTTTACACCTGCGATTTCATGCTTCAACCACGGTGCTGATGTGCACTGAACGTTTTTTGAAAATTTTTCAAAGGACTTTCTAGGTGAGAGTCTTTTTTCCCCTGTAGCTTCTAGTACACCTTGTGAAGGATCGCCTCCCCATCTTATGGTGCTAAGTTTCTCTTCACGCAACCATATAGCATACTCGTCTACGCGACGTGAAAATCTGCATAATAGGACACCAGATACCTTTTTAGAATGTGATGCCATCCACGGTATATCCTTAGAAATACAATCTAATTCAACAATCTGCTGATCTGGGAAACGTGCAATAATTTCTTCTGCTAACCTTTTGAGCCGCTTCTCCTTCAAAGATTTGCCCAATCGTCTGGATTGACCCTCAAGCATGATGTAGAAGCCTGTAGATGGAATCAGGTCTAATGCTGTAGTTTCATTCAAGGTGAGCCCATCAACGATGTTAAAGTCCTTGCTCATGTAATGGAGCAACGTGGTCCGTACCTTAGTGGTTTTTTCCACCTTTCCAAGAGAGTCTTTAGACTCTTTAAGGCTTATTTGGGAAGAAAACATTTGATTGAACAACTTGCAAGATTGCCGTAACTGATAACTCACAAATTTAGAACTGTAGTTGTGACAGGCGACAAGTCCCCATAATTTTCCCTCGTGGACAATAGCACTGCTTAGAGTGGCCCGCACTTTCATGTTTTTGAGATACTCGATGTGAATAGGCGAGCTTCCTCTTAAATTTTTCTGGCTCAGATCAGTTAGAGCACCGGTCAATGGATTGACCGTAGGTATCAAAGCTGCGTAGGTATCGTGCACATCAGTAAGAGTACGCACACCTTGCTCTTGAAATAATTTTCTTGCAGTGGCAGGAATATCAGTAGCGGGAAAATGCAGGTCGAGCCAAGTTTCTAATTTTGGATCGCGATCTTCTGCAACTACTTTGCCATTCCATTCATGGTCAAACTTGTAGACCATAACCCTGTCAAAGCCTAAAAGTTTCCTCATACTTGAGGCTGCGCGGTTTACCAAGTCTTGTGAGTTTGTTGCATTAGACAGTTTGTCAAAAACTGAAAGCAACTGCATCTGGAATAGTGCCGGGTCTATGTAATTATCATTTCCCTCAACCGTAATCAAGACTTCTTGCTCGCTTTTGTGCAGAATTAAATTGAGTGGTTTACCGTGCATTGTAAACATGAGACTGTTGTCATCACTATATGCTTCGAGCCAGTTTTCAATAAACTGAACAACATCTGGTTCAAAAATCAAATCCAATGATTTACCCACAATCACTCCAGCAGCCTTTGCAATGAAGTCTGGGCAGTTTTCACTCGCTTGAATAATGTTCAGATTGTAATCCGTAACAATTAGGCAGCCATGAGACTGTACGTTAGGATAATAACGTATGGGCTCATCCTCGCATTTGTCAAGGTCTTGAATATCAGGATACTCTTTGAGTAATGTTTTTGATTGCATCAGTTAGTAAATGTAACAATTATTTGTAGGAAAATCCAACAGTAAAGCCAAATAAAAAGCCTTTCACTTTTAAAGTGAAAGGCTTCAATGTGATTTTTTAATTGTGTCTAGTCTAAAAGCGCGATGATCTCACTACGCTTATAGTATTGCGCCCAGTCCATGGCTGTCTTTCCTTCAGTAGCAATGCTCTTATCTGCACCTTGCTCGAGAAGGTAAGCAACAGTTTTAGCACTTCCATTTTTAGCCGCCCAGCTGAGTGGTGTATACTTCCCGCATTGGATATTTAAATCGGCATTTTTTTCTTCTACGGCATATTTCAATAATTCATCATTTCCAGTAGAAAGTATAAAAACCATCATACTTACTTTCTTTCCGGTAAGATCATGGCAATCATTGACAGATTCTTCTGTAATGAAAGACTTTGCCTGATCCATGTCATCGGCTTTTACGGCCATAGCAAAATCTGTAGTGATATCTTGTGCAGCAACGCTTCCAGTCACGATAAGAGCTGCAATAAAAAGAAGTTTTTTCATCTTGACTTTATTTTAGTGGCTAAATATAAGCTTATCTTAAGAATATGGTAATGAGAAAAGCATTTTCTGATTATTTGTGACGGTAAAAATCTATTCAGAGCGGTACTCCAATAAATCTCCCGGTTGACAATCCAGCGCCTCACAAATAGCTTCCAAAGTTGAAAAACGCACCGCTTTTGCTTTCCCAGTTTTGAGAATGGATAGGTTTGCTGTGGTGATTCCTATGGCATCGGCCAGTTCA
Source organism: uncultured Flavobacteriaceae bacterium (assembly GCA_964631155.1). Lineage (GTDB taxonomy): Bacteria > Bacteroidota > Bacteroidia > Flavobacteriales > Flavobacteriaceae > Nonlabens. Next base: position 34,168 of record CAZVYO010000006.1, on the reverse strand, counting down.
TAGCTTTTCATGCCTCGTTTCTCCAGCATGTGGTCAAGATTGATGACTATGGGCATGTGGAAAAGGTTTTTGTGAAGTATTCCGCTTTCGCGAAAGCGTAACAAATACAAGCCATATTCAAATTGTTAGATCCTGTTCTTTCTGATTTTCAGCAGCTTTTCTAAATATTCTTGAAAAGCTATAGCTGATGCTAGAGATAAATACTGCCATCGCAAAAGAAAGAGAATCTCCGTTATTCAAGATGCGCATACTCAAAAACGATAAGCCTGCATAGATGAGAAGGTAAAAGGATATGCGCATAAGGTGATGGCTGCTGCGATCGGTAAATAAAAGGTTCTTATTGCAGTCGTTCATGAAGATCATGAATTGAATTAAAGCAGCTACTATCAAAGCGTAATTTGTAACGCCCACTAACCACCTGAAAAACGCGTAAGAAGCTAGATTTCCTAAGTCATCAAAATCTTCAATTGATAAGTGGATCAAATACTTTGTGACCAGTTGCCATAGAACATAGATAATTATAGCAGCGGTAAGGTAGAAGGCAGATCTAGAGAAGTAGGTTTTCATAGGGGGACTGATTAAATGGTTAAATCATTTTCTTCTTTCATTTTTCCTGCTGAGATGATCAGATCTGCGATCAAATGAATGAAAATCGCAATTAGGCTTAAGGTTAGAATCGAGAAAAACAAACTTCCGTCTAGATGCCAATATTTCGTTGTTTCTACTGAAAAAAAATCAATGAAGCTTAATGCGTTCATCCCTATAGGCCGTATCAAGATACCAGTAAAGAACAATACATTCATTTTTTTGAGGATTCTGCCCGTTTTTTGATCTAGAGCTAAGTTGTTCTCCAGTCTAAGACCGAAATGATACAGTCTTTTAAAACCTAAATAAATAAGCAGCGCCGCAGCGATGGTGAAAATCTTATAGATCAAGCTCCAGGTCTTTTCACTCCATAATGAAGGGATTGCTCTAAAAATATAATTATCTGACATTCTCTCGTAGTGAATCTGAGAAGTATCGATTATGACGATGATTATAGAAATGATCATAGCCAATACCACAAGCAGCGAGATTCCCTGACCAAAACCAGCCAAGGTCAGAAACCATTTTTTGTGATTGATCTTCATACCGTAAGCGCATTTTCTTCCTGAAGCATCAAACTACGCTCGATGATTTTGGAAAAGATGATTAAAAAGATTCCGAAAGCCAGAATTAAAAATATAGAATCAAAGCTATCGTTGATATTAAGCGGAGTCCTGACTCTTGAGTAATCTTCATCCAACAGTGGGTAGATAAAGTATTTAAATACAGACCCACAAACTTTAGTCAACATTCCACCTATTACACAGAACAATCCTGCTTTAAACAAGTGAGACTTCAAGTCAAAGCTGAGTAGCTGGCGCCGGTTGATTTTGTATACCGCTTTTCGTAGGTGGTGGATCATCGCTAAATAGAAAAAATGACCCACGACACTTGCGATGAGAATGCTATAGTAAAGTACTTTATTTTGTACAACATCTATATCGATTCCAGACACATAAATGTCAGCTCCAGATATTGCCATAAATAACATTAATGGAGCGGCCAAGGCACTCATCCACCCAAAGAAATACAACAAATTCAAAATCGCCCGTAAAACAGAAAGCCAACTCATGATATTATCGTTTAACGATAACAAATATAGTTTTATTATCGAATAACAATAATTTTTGAGATCATTTTAACTCTTTGAGGATTTTGATTGAGATAGGTGTCTGGCGCCATTTCTAAAGATTAAATTTGTTTCATGCTTCCTGATAAGTTATACCGTAAACTGGGCATGCGCCATTTCTCTGGGAATTTGCGCAATTTGCAATTGCCTAGCACAGATCTGGTCGATTTTTCTTCAAATGATTATCTGGGTTTCGCCAAAACTATTAAAGTAGAAAATAGCTTCAAAAGCGGCTCTACGGGATCGCGACTCATAAGCGGTCACAGTACGCTGCATGAGCAGGTCGAGCAGCACGTTGCGAGTTTCCACAAGGCAGAGTCGGCTTTGCTTTACAATAGCGGTTACGATGCAAATCTGGGGGTGATTTCCTGTCTCGCAGATCGTGCAGATCTCATTATCTATGACAGTTTGGTTCATGCCAGTATACGCGATGGCATACGATTATCACATGCCAAAGCCATCAAGTTCCCACATAATGACTTGCAGCACTTGGAGATCTTGCTCGAGAAATTCTGTGCTTCAGAAGATCGTGAAGTTTACGTGATAACAGAGTCCGTTTTTTCTATGGATGGAGACCAGCCAGACCTCCAGCAAATGATCGAGATCATCAATAAGTACCATAATGTACACTTAATTCTAGACGAGGCCCACGCGCTGGGTGTGTTGGGCGATAGAGGTGAAGGACTGGCTCAGTCTCTAGATCTGGAGCACAAAGTTTTTGCGCGCATCATGACATTCGGCAAGGCTCTGGGTGCTCATGGAGCAGCGGTTTTGGGTAGTGCAGATCTCAAGCAGTATCTCATCAATTTTTCACGCAGTTTTATTTATACCACGGCGCTGCCTGAACATACTTTGAGAGCTATTGAGTCAGGTTACGATAAGCTAGAGTCTGACAACGCTCCAGTTGATCAATTACGAGAGATTGTAACTTATTTTAACGATCAGGTTTTAGAAAATGGATTGAGGTTACGCTTTCGCGATCCCGATAGCTATCGGGACGAGACCACCATACAGATCTGTAGAATTTCAGGCAATAAGGATGTTACCCGAGCAGCTGCAGAACTACAAGAAAACGGTTATGATATCAGGGCCATGCGATCACCTACAGTTCCCCAAGGCCAGGAACGATTGCGTATTTGCCTGCATGCCTACAATACCAAAGATGAAATTAATATGATGCTTAAATTGCTGGCAAAAATTCTCAAATCTTGAGTAAATTCAAAACGGTCGCGGTTTTCTCTTACCCTGCTGAAGCCATGGTGCTCAAAGGGAAAATGGAAAGTGAAAACATAGCAGTATTTCTCAAGGACGAATTCACGGTCGCAACAGATCCTTTTGCAACAAATGCTCTGGGCGGCGTGAAGATGCAAGTCTATCGCGAGGATTATATCAAAGCTATGGGAATAGTGGAGGCAAGTAATCCAGAATTGGTGAAAAATAGGGTGGATTATGTAGCATGTCCCAATTGTGGCAAACGTCAGGCCCGCGAACTCATAGATATCACCACCGCACGTACATTTAAGGAAACCATGACGGCAGTTTATTATAGCCTATCTCCTTTGAAACAAAAGTTCTCCTTTCAATGCAAGAACTGCGGGCACTATTTTAATTAGTTGCGCATAGCGCACTATGCTTTATGCCTTAGGTCGTAAGCCATTGGATTTTAATAATATTCGGATAAATTTTATCAAGGCATTGAATAGCGATAGCTCAGCTTGTTTAATCTGCCTACTGCCTACTGCCTACTGCCTACTGCCTACTGCCTACTGCCTACTGCCTACTGCCTACAGCTACTGCTTACTGGCAAAAACAACCCTAATCACAATCTCAACGCCCAGGATTAAAGTAATACGCCCGACCTTTGCAGCCGAAAGAATGACCATGAAGCAGATTTTTATCACGGGAATAGGTACTGATGTAGGAAAAACGGTGGTCTCGGCAATTGTTACCGAGGCGCTAAAAGCCGATTACTGGAAACCCGTCCAAAGTGGTCTGGATGCTACGGACCGCAATACTGTTCAGGATTTGATCAGCAATCAAAAGTCCGTAATCCATCCAGAGCGGTATCGATTGAAAACACCCATGAGTCCTCATGAGTCGGCGAGGAAAGACGGAGTAGAGATACAATTAGAAAAAGTGAACAGACCGCAAACTAATAACCATCTTGTCATTGAAGGAGCAGGCGGTTTTTTAGTGCCGCTCAATGATCGCAACACCATTGCAGATTTAATACAGCAAGATGATCAAGTGATTCTAGTAAGTTCTGGATATTTAGGATCTATAAATCATACGTTGCTCACGGTGGAAGCCTTGAAATCTAGAGGCCTGAATTGCGCTGGAATCATTTACAACCATGTGGATCTGGACGGAACTATTGAAATCATTGAAAAGATGACTGGTGTTCCCACACTTGGAAACATTGAAAAGCATCAGGTCATTACCTCTGAACTTGTTGCTCAATACGCCTCAAAATTCAAATCTGTTTTAGAACAATTATGAATTTAAAAGAGATTTTAGAGCAAGATCAAAAAAACATCTGGCATCCATTAACGCAGCATAAGACGGCGCAGGCTCCCATCGCCATCGATCGGGCCCAGGGAAATTACCTCTATGATTTTGACGGCAATCGCTATTTTGATGCGATCTCAAGCTGGTACACCTGCAGTTATGGTCATGCAAATACCCAGTTGACTACTGTCATTAAAAATCAGTTGGATCGCTTACATCATGTGGTTTTTGCAGGAATGACCCACGAGCCGGCCGCAGTCCTATCTGCCAAGCTACTACAGATCTTGCCGAAAAACCAGTCCAAACTTTTCTTCTCAGAAAACGGAAGCACCAGCGTAGAGATTGGGTTGAAAATGGCTTTTCAGTATCACTTTAACCGTGGTGAAAAGCGCAATGTGATCATAGCATTGGAAAACGGTTTTCACGGCGATACTTTTGGTGCTATGAGCGCTAGCGGTCTCTCGGTCTATAACGGTGCGTTTCAGGATTTTTTCATCGAGGTGGTGCGCATACCAGCGCCCACTCAGAGCAATATTGATGAAGTGCTCCATAAAGTCGATGCGATAATCCAGCAGCATGAGGTGGCGAGTTTTATTTACGAGCCACTCGTTCAGGGAGCTGCTGCCATGCAATTAAATGATGCTGGGGCTATGAGTAGATTGTTATCTCGCTTTCGCGAAAGCGGAATCATCACGATCGCAGATGAGGTCATGACCGGATTTGGTAAAACGGGAACTTTGTTTGCCAGCGATCAGATTTCTGAAAAACCCGATATCATTTGTCTTTCCAAGGCATTAACTGGAGGTATCATGCCGATGGCCATCACGAGCTGTACGGAAGAGGTTTATCAAGCTTTTTATGACGACGACCTTGCCAAAGGACTTTTTCATGGTCATACCTATAGCGGGAATCCACTAGGATGTGCAGCGGCTACAGCAGCTATCGACTTGCTGAATAGTGAGAATGTTCAGGGTGGAATTCAAAAGATTTCAAGGCGCAACGCTGTTTTTGCCGCAAAGATTGCTCAGCATGATCGTGTTGCTCAAGTGAGGCATCAAGGTGTTATTCTTGCGATGGATGTCGAGCTGGAAATGAGTCGTTATGGCAATCAAAGGGATCAGATTTTTAACTGGTTCTGGGAACGCGGCATTTTTTTAAGACCGCTAGGGAACACCATTTACATCGTACCACCGTTTACCACGACCGACAAAGAATTAGATCGAGTTTATGAACTTTTAGAAGAGTTCGTTGCGACTTTTGAATTTGAGAGATAGAAAGTAAATCACAAGATTTGAGTAGAGATATTTATATAAAGGATTACAGATTTGTCGCGCCAAGCCTGGATTTTGTAAATGATCGTAAACCTCATTTTCACAAAAACAAAAACGGTGACTGGATTGCGTCATTAGATCAAAAAACAGAAACTGATCTCGCAGATTTTCTGGCTGGAAATAATAAATATCAAAGCCTGGATCGTAGTGTTCAACTGGCACTTTTTGTAGCAGATCATTTTAGAGAGTTGCGACCATCGTCTTCTATAAATATTGGAAGCAGTAGGGGAGCCACGGGACTGTGGGAACAATTTTATAGCAAATTTGAAGAAACGTCTAGTGATGGATTTCTTCCGGCAGTTGCTTCACCGCTCACTACCTTAGGAAATATTTCCAGTTGGGTAGCGCAACATTTGGGTACCACCGCTGCTGCTTTTTCTCATTCTATCACCTGTGCGACTTCAGCGCACTCGATCCTCAACGCTATTGCGTGGATCAAGGCAGGAATGGCTGATTCTTTTGTTGCGGGAGGGAGCGAGGCACCCTTAACCGATTTTACCATCGCGCAAATGAAGGCATTGCGCATCTACTCGAGAGATCAAAGTGTCATTCCATGTCGTGCTCTTGATCTTGAGAAGTTAGAAAACACGATGATTTTGGGGGAAGGTTGCGCTCTGTTTCACCTGACAGCTGATCGTGAGGATGCTAAAGCAAAAATAATAGGATTCGGTTCTGCGATTGAGCAATTGACCAGTCCCACATCAGTATCGGATAATGGATTGTGCCTGCAACAATCAATGAATTTAGCTTTGGGTGACTTGGCTAAAAATGAGATCGATGCCATCATCACCCACGCACCGGGAACCATTAAGGGTGACCGTTCAGAAATGCGGGCAATTGAACAGGTTTTTGAAAAAGATATTCCGATCTTGCTCAATAATAAATGGCAAATAGGACACAGCCTGGGGGCTAGTGCTGCCTTGAGTCTAGCCATGGCACTACAAATCTTTGAAAAGGAAACGTTTCCGGAAATCCCTTACTTGCCAAGCCTCCAAAAATCCGACCAGCCGCCGCGTAGGATAATGATCAACTCGACCGGATTTGGTGGAAATGCAGTTAGCTTACTGATAGAGAAAATGTAGATTCGCTAGTTGCTAGTTGCTAGTTGCTGGTTGCTGGTTGCTGGTTGCTGGTTGCTGGTTGCTGGTTGCTGGTTGCTGGTTGCTGGTTGTTAGTTGCTATTTGCTATTCGCTATTCGTCGCTCACCGTTGGGGCGCTTCGCAAGCGCCACTATAAATTGCTAGGTGGGTATTCATTTGAATTGAGTCCTCTGAGGTTTTAAAATCCTCGGAGGTGTGAAAATCCCCATTTCTCACGTCTCATTTCTTCTATCTTCACTCCTGACCACTCGTTTTCCTAAAAGCTTTGTTTACATCTAGATAAAGACTAATTTTGCAGCCCTAAAATAAAAGCATTAAAAGCCTTTAAATGAATATCAATCGTACTGATGTTGACGCGCTTAACGCCGTCTTGAGTCTTGAGATCAAGCAAGAAGATTATAAAGAAAAAGTAGATAAGATCCTTAAGGATTACCGTAAGACGGCAAATGTTCCTGGTTTCAGAAAAGGTCACGTGCCAGCGGGCCTGATCAATAAGAAGTACCGCATTCCCGTCATGGTGGATGAGATCAATAAAATGATCCAAGAAAAACTCAACTCTTACATTCAAGAGGAGGACCTCAATCTTTTGGGAAATCCATTGCCTAAAAATCAAGATGAGATCGATTGGGAGAATGCTCAGGATTTCAACTTTGAGTTTGAAATAGGTCTTGCTCCAGAATTTGAAGTGGATCTTAAGGAGAAAAAGATCACCAGTTACGAGATCAAGGTGGATGATAAAACCATCAACGACCAGATCGATAGAATCAGGGAGCAGTACGGAAAACTCGTCAATAAAAACGAGGTAGAAGAAGGAGATGAGATCACGGGAGTCTTCAGAAACGATGATGAAGACATTAACGTGGACGCTACCTTCAAAACAGATCGCATCAAGGGTAAGACTAATATGAAGAAATTAGTCGGATCCAAGCCAGGTGCTGTTTTAAAGTTGAAGACCAAAAACCTCTTTGAAAACGATCAAGATTTAAACAATCTGCTTAAGATCGATCAAGAAAAGGTAGATGAGGGAATTGATGTACCGCTTGAGTTTGAAATTACTGAAGTGAATACCCGCGAGAAAGCTGAGATGAACCAAGAGTTTTTTGATAAACTTTTTGGACCTGATGTGATCAAGAGTGAAGACGAGCTTAAAGAGCGCTTGAGAGAAGATGCGTCAAAGCAGTTTTCACAACAAACAGATCAAAAGTTGATGACTGACGTAACTGAAAGTCTGATTGAAAACACAAAATTTGATCTTCCCGCAGATTTCCTCAAGAGATGGATCGCCAGCAATGGTGAGCAAGAAATGACTGCAGAAGAAGCCGAGGAGGAATACAACCGATCTGAAAAGGGACTGAGGTACCAGTTGATTGAAGGTAACTTGATCAAGAATAACGAGGGATTACAACTCAAGTTTGAAGATCTTCAAGAGTATTCACGTACCATGATCCGTCAGCAGATGGCCCAGTATGGCCATACAGGCGCAACTGATGAAGAAGTAGATCAGGTAGTGGCACGCATCATGAGCAATCAAGATGAGGTGAAAAGAATGAGCGAGCAGTTACAAAACGAGAAAATGCTTGACTTTTTCAAAGAAAATGTATCTCTTAAGAAGAAAGAAGTCTCTTACGAGAAGTTTATTGAAGAGGCATACGGCGCTTAAAGGCATAAGAAAATCGTACCTTGAGGCGTTAACTTTTTTATAGAGAAGTTAACGCCTTTTATTTTTACGCTTCCTAATATTACGAGTATGAACATAAGTAAAGAATTTGAAAAGTTTGCGGTAAAAGATCAAGGAATCAACCCTAACTACTACGATAAAATCATGGGTCGCATGTACCCATCAAATCTGACTCCTAACATCATCGAGGAACGTCAAATGAACGTTCTGGCCATGGACGTATTCTCACGTCTTATGATGGATCGCATCATTTTTATGGGAACTGGTGTGAACGATCAAGTGGCAAATATTATTCAGGCGCAATTGCTTTTTCTTGAGAGTACAGATGCAAACAAAGACATTCAGATCTACATCAACTCCCCAGGAGGTAGTGTTTATGCCGGTCTAGGTATTTATGATACCATGCAGTTCATCAAGCCAGATGTAGCAACTATTTGTACCGGAATGGCTGCCAGTATGGGAGCTGTTTTGCTATGTGCAGGTGAAAAAGGCAAGCGTAGTGCCCTTCCTCACAGCCGCGTGATGATCCACCAGGTTTCTGGTGGTGCGCAAGGTCAGGCGAGTGATATAGAGATAACGGCTAGAGAAGTCGTCAAGTTGAGAGAAGAGCTTTATAGTATCATTGCAAAACATTCTGGCAAGTCTGTTGAGCAAGTGCAAGAAGATTCAGATCGTGACTTTTGGATGAAGGCAGACGAGGCTCTGGAATATGGAATGATTGATGAGATTCTTGTCAGAGAGAAGTAATTCTGTAGAGAGTCTATTAATGATCTCGTCCCGATAGCTATCGGGATCGCGAAATTTATGCTGAGCGTAGTCGAAGTAGCGGAACATGCAGACACAATAACCAACCGCCCATAGGCATCTGGCTTTTTAAGATAGGTGCAAATTTTACCAAAAGAATGAGTAAAGAACAATTAGAATGTAGTTTTTGCGGTCGCAGCAAGTCAGAGACTAATCTGTTGATAGCAGGTCTGGACGCGCATATTTGTGACCGTTGTATAGAACAAGCCCATGGGATCGTTCTGGAAGATCATGGATCGATTGATTCTGGAATCTCAAGCAACGAGCTGGAACTCAAGAAACCACAGGCGATCAAGAATTTCTTGGATCAGTACATCATAGGTCAGGATTTTACAAAAAAAGTGATGTCCGTCGCGGTGTACAACCATTACAAGCGATTGTTGCAAAAACCTACTGACGACGATATTGAGATCCAAAAATCCAATATTATGATGGTAGGTCAGACCGGTACTGGAAAAACGCTTATCGCTAAGACCATTGCCAAAATGCTTAATGTACCCCTCGCCATTGTGGACGCCACGGTCTTGACCGAGGCGGGTTATGTAGGGGAAGATGTAGAAAGTATCTTGACGCGTTTGCTACAGGCGGCAGATTATAATCTGGAAAAGGCACAGACTGGTATCGTTTTCATCGATGAGATCGACAAGATCGCCCGTAAGTCAGATAATCCATCGATTACTCGTGATGTTTCTGGAGAAGGAGTACAGCAGGGTTTACTTAAGTTACTGGAAGGAACCACGGTAAATGTACCGCCCAAAGGTGGTCGCAAGCACCCTGATCAAAAGTTCATCGAGGTGAACACAGAGAACATTCTGTTCATCGCAGGAGGGGCTTTTGACGGTATCGAGAAGGTGATCCGTAAGCGATTAAACATGCAGGCGGTAGGTTTTAGCGCCAGTATCTCAAATGATGGAGTCGTGCAGAAGGATAATTTGCTACAATACATCATTCCTAAAGACATCAAAGATTTCGGGATGATTCCTGAAATCATAGGTCGTTTACCGGTACTGACTTATATGAATCCGCTGGATGCTAAAACGTTAAGAGCCATTCTTACCGAGCCCAAAAATGCAATCATCAAGCAATACGAGAAGTTGTTTGAGATGGATGATATCAAGTTTAGCATCACAACGGGCGCCTTGGATTATATCGTTGAAAAGGCGATTGAGTATAAACTAGGTGCTCGCGGATTACGCTCTCTCTGTGAAGCCATCTTAACCGATGCCATGTTTGACCTCCCGGGATCAGATGAAGAGGAGTTGAACGTTACAAAATCCTACGCCGAGTCTAAGCTCAATAAAAGCGCAATTCAAAAGCTGAAGGCGGTGGGGTAAGCTCATTTTGAAAATTATATTGAAGACGGTTTGGGATTAAGGAATTTCAGACCGTTTTACTTGTAGTAAAACCTGTAATTGAGCGTGTAGGGAACATCGCCTTTTAGCACTCTAGACTTATGGTGTTTGAAATTCATTTTGATTAAATCATTTTCTTCACCTATTGGTTTTGGAAAGTAGGATACTGATTCATATTCTTCTCCATTTTCCTCGGTTATATCTGCTCTCAAAAAGTCGAAACGATCAGATTCCATGAATTTATTATTTCCATTAAGCTTCCCTAGATTTTCAAGATAGATGTCAAAGGGTTCTGACATCAAGATAGGAGCATCTTCAAAATTGAATTTAAGCAGCTGGTTCTTCCCATTTTCGACCACTACCGGATCAGATTTGAAAAGGCCTACTATGTTTTTAAGCGAGTCCCGTTGTATAATGTTCAAACGGCACTTAAGCTGAGTATCCTTATAGATTTTCTTTTGAGATCTACGATGTCCAGAATGCTTTTCAAGCTGTAGCTCTAAACCTACCAAAACCTTATTTTGTAGCTCTTCTTTGGGCGTAATTTTTGTTTTAATATATGCATTTGCAAAAATAATTTGGTTTCCTGATTTTTTAGATTCTTTAAGCCTTTTAGTCTTGTAAGTTTTGGATGAAGAGTCCACTATTAGTATCGGTAGCAACCGCTCTGCATTCTGCTTTAATTTAATGGTGTCGGTCTTTGGAGAAATAATTTTGATCAACTTTTCGTAACCAACGGCTATTATTTCTATTGACCTCGATCTAGCCATAGTATCCATTTCTACAATTCCTTTCTCATTGCTCAGGAATTGACTGTCTTTCGATTTTACGATAGCAAAAGAGATAGGCTCATTTGTCACATCATTAATAAGAACTATACTTTGAGAGTAGATGTTGAAACTGAAAAGAAACAATAAAAAAAATAAACATGAGCGGAGTATCCGCCCATGTTTTAAATTTTTAGTATTAATAAGATATATAGTCATTTACTCTTAATTCTTGGATTGTTATCCGGTAAACCTAATTGAAAGATAATCATTAAACCTCTAGTCTAAAAAAAAATGAAACTGTTCGCAAAATTCAACAGATTTTACTTTGATCAGAACTGGTGTTAAATCTATTATCCCTTGAGTTTTTTTCATTTATTTGAGAGCCTTCCTGCCAGAGGCTTGAAATGGACGCATGATAGAGCTATACGTCCCGACACAGATCCGCTCTGAAAATAAAATAAGAAACCACGCCGCTATCGCGTCTAGTTCTTAGTTTTACTACAAAACCTTGAGCTATCGCTCGGTTTTTCCATAAAACAAAGAACCATGCTTCCCAGCATGGTTTCTTGAGTGTCGTGACCACGGCAGGATTTTAAAGTGATCCTGTTGCGTTCAAAGTAGCAAATAAGAAACCACGCCGCTATCGCGTCTAGTTTTGTATTTCTGCTCATTTAGGAAAGCCTCGCTTTCCACATTCCCAGAAACACAAAACCATGCTTCCCAGCATGGTTTCTTGAGTGTCGTGACCACGGCAGGATTCAAACCTGCGACCGCTGGAGCCGAAATCCAGTGCTCTATTCAGCTGAGCTACGTGGCCGAGTCAATTTAAAAACCATTTGCTCTATTCTACCGATAGTTATCGGGATGAGCTAGGTGGCCTAATTTGGGCTCGCAAATATAAGTGTATCCATATATCTATTTAAAAAAATCGGCGCAATTCAATTGTAAGTCTGGAAATAGGGGCGTGGTGACAATTCCATCGCCTTTCTCATATTGATGGTTTAATTGATATACCCCTTCATCATCTAGAACATAGGTGTCTACAGCATTTTCCAGAGTTGGGTTAATGATCCAGTATTCTTTTACACCATTTTCCTGATACAGGTTGAACTTTTCATTATAATCTTTCTTGGCCGTGGAATGCGAAATGATCTCGACAATAAGATCGGGTGCGCCGGTACAACCTGCTTCTGTCAATTTTTTTGGATCACAGATGACGCAAATGTCGGGTTGTACTACGGTATAGACCTCTTCGTCACTAGCATTGATATTTTTGACCAATTTGACATCAAAAGGAGACTCGTACACTTGGCAATCTTTATTTTTCAAATAACTCCATAAAGAGCCAAAGACGTTACCTTCAATTAATTGATGGATACGTTTAGGAGCTGGGCTCATCTTATGAATCCAGCCCTTTATTAATTCCACACGCTCGTCAAACCTCCATGTTAGATAATCAGCATAGGAATATCTTTTTTTTAGGTCAAGATCTTCAAAACGAGTCACAAAATTTCCCATGATTTAAAAGTACAAAAAAGTTAATCTGCTTTCTCCACCATTAAATAATCCAATCCCAGTTCTCTAAATTGCTCATTGAACTGCTTAATATCTTGATTCAAGATTTTATTGAACTTGTCCAGTTCCTTATTGATTTCTGCAGTCAGTTCATTTTTGACTTGTACGCTCTGATCTGTTGGAGCATAGTCACCTACTTGAGCTAGGCTGTTGAGGTGAGCAAGTTTATTAGTTAACCTTATTGGGAAATTCAAAGGATCCTGGCCGCTGCGGTTCTGGGTTTGATAAAGAGCTTTTTCTACCTCGCTGAATTTCTCTTTCATCTCCTTGGCCATTTTAACCATCTCCTGAACTTTTGCATCCTCACTATCGCCATAAAAACTGTTGAAAGCATCAAGTTTTTTAGAAAAGCTTCTGATGTTTTTGATGGATTTGTGAGCCTCGTCCACGGTAGCGTTAACCTCTGTGATGAAGTCAAACTGTTTTTGCATATCTGCTATGCTGGCTTCACTATCTGGCGTTGCCATGATTTCAAAAGACTGCTCTTGAACTTCTCCATTAACTTCAAGCTTGACCTTGTAAGATCCGGGAACAGCACGAGGACCTGAAAGGTTAGCCCACCACAAAATCATTCCATCCAGCTTTTCTGCACCATCATAAACCGTATTCCAATTGAATTTATTTGCTCCTTCTTTGACTTCAAGCTTACTTTTCTTTTCATGTGTGCCAAAAGTCTTGATCAGCTTATCCTTCTCATTGTAAAATGATAGAGCCACAGTGTCCTTTTTGTCATAATCGGGTAAGTAAAAATGTACTTGAACTCCCGCCGGATGGTTTTCACCGCTTAATAAAGAGCCTGATCTTCCACCGCCCTGCATGCGGTATGCATCTTTAGGTTTGAGCAGTACAGGTTGATCTCGCTTTCGCGAAAGCGAACTTGTTTCAAGTCCCTGCCTTACTAATTCTAAATCATCATGAATCCACAAGCTTCGACCCTGGGTCGCTACAATAAGATTGTTGTTCTTAACGGCCAGATCTGTCACGGGAACGATAGGTAGGTTCAACTGGAACGGTTTCCAATTTTCTCCCTTGTCAGTAGAAATAAACAGACCGGTTTCAGTACCTGCGTATAGAATGTTTGGATCCTTGTCGTCCTCCCTTACCACCCGTGAAAAGAATTCTGCTGGAATGCCGTCTGTAATCAATTTCCAAGTCTTACCATAATCAGTTGTTTTGTAGAGATACGGAGTGAAATCACCCAACTTGTAACGCGTAGCAGCTACATAACAAGTGGCGGCATCGTAACGACTGGGCTCGATACTATTGATTTGCGACCATTCTGGAAGCTTTTTGGGCGTGATGTCGCTCCAGTTTTTGCCACCATCTTTACTTAAATGAATCAAACCATCATCGCTCCCTATCCAGAGTTCTCCTTTTTTGAGGGGAGATTCTGCCGCGGCAAAAATTGTACAATAGTACTCTACACCCGTGTTATCTTGAGTGATGGGTCCACCGCTACTGCCCAATTTTGTGGGGTCGTTTCTTGTAAGATCTGGCGAGATGGTTTCCCAGCTCTGACCTTCATCTCTAGTGACATGTACCTGATTTGAAAAGGCGTAGAGTTTTTCTGGTTCGTGCTTGGAGAAAAAGATGGGGAAGTTCCATTGAAAACGGTACTTCATACCTTCCGCTCCATGACCCATAGGATTGTCCGGCCAAACGTTGATCGCGCGTTGCTGATTAGTCTTATGGTTGTAGCGGGTGAGGAAACCACCATAGCTACCGCCATAAACGATATCGTTGTCTTTAGGATCTACGGCGATATGCGCGCTTTCTCCACCTGCGGTTCCTTCCCAGTCGGTTTCTGAAATGCTGTAACCTGTTGTCCTGTGCGGAATCCTAATCGTTCCATTGTCTTGCTGGGCTACATAAATCCTGTAGGGAAAGGAATCGTCTGTTGTAACGCGGTAGAATTGAGAAGTAGGCTGGTTGTGGTAAGTACTCCAGGTCTCGCCGCCATCGTAGGTGATTTGAGCACCACCGTCATCTCCCATGATCATTCGATTTGGATCTTCAGGGGCAATCCATAGATCGTGGTGGTCGCCGTGTGGAGCTCTCGCACTTGAGAAGGAACGACCACCGTCCGTACTCTTGTGGTAGGAAACATTTACTACGTAGATTTTATCGATATCCTCAGTATCTGCATAGATTCTGGTATAGTACCATGCACGCTGGCGTAGACTGCGATCGCTATTAGTCCTGCGCCAGGTCAAACCGCCATCGTCACTACGGTACACGCCGCCCTGCTCTTTATTTTCAACGATTGCATAAACTCGATCAGAATCTACAGGAGAAACGGTAACCCCCATAATTCCCAATGTGCCTTTTGCAAACCCTTCATTTTTTGAAATTTCTTTCCAAGTTTCACCATAGTCGGTACTCTTCCACATCGCGCTGCCTTCGCCGCCGCTGGACAGGCTGTAAGGTGTGCGCTGGACACGCCAGGTAGTTGCATAAATATTGCGCGGATTGCTGGGGTCGATGATGAGATCTACCGCACCCGCCTGCTCGTTTGCAAATAGGGTTTTCTTCCAGCTTTTACCGCCATCTGCACTTTTGTAGACGCCACGATCTGGGGTGGGTTTATAAATATTTCCCAAAACCGCTGCATAGACCACATCAGGATTATTGGGGTCGATCGCAATGCGAGGAACGTGTCTGCTCTGTGGTAAACCGGCTTTTTTCCACGTTTTTCCAGCATCTTCCGTCTTCCAGATTCCGTAACCGCTGGAAACGTTTCCGCGTACTGTTTTCTCGCCGCCACCCACATAGATAACATTGTGATCGCTGGGGGCAACGCTCACGGCACCGATGGAGCCGCCAAAGTATCCATCTGAAATATTCATCCAGGTGCGCCCGCCATCCTCGGTTTTCCAAACACCGCCACCGGTTCCACCAAAGTAGAATAGATTGGGCTTGCCTGCCACACCCGTTACAGCTGCGCTTCGGCCTCCTCTAAATGGACCCAGCTGCCTGAATTCTTGACTTTCGTAGAATTTTTGGGCTTCAGGTGGTTCGGGAAGTTGTTGTGATTCCGCTTTCGCGAAAGCGAAAAATATTAGAGCAATGGACCAAAATAAAGGATTCTTCATATTGTAAAATAGATGAATGAGATTGAAAGCCAAAAGTTACGAAGTAAAGTGGAATTATGAGCAATGGGTAATGGGCAATGAGCTGTGAGCTGTGAGTAATGGAGCTGTGACATAATAGCGAGTGATCTAGGGCAACTGTCGTATTGATATAAGTAGATGAGCAAGGCAACTTTGATCCCATAAATCTAATCTTATGAAAAAAATTATTTTATTGCTAGTGGTCGTTTTGACTTTGATAAGTTGTGATCTGGATGGGTACGGACCAAGTGTTGAGTCAAATGGTGTAGAGGTTTTCTATAAGCCCGATTCCATGAAGGAACAGGCGCAACGATTTTCAGTAATGATGGACACCATGGGGTATGGTGAAAATGGCACGGCTTCCTTCCAAATCCTCAAAGATAGCATCGTTAATATCAAGATGGTAGCGGTAGATCAATACCATACAGACAAGAGTCTCGACTATAGTTTCAATGCTGTTGCTTTACTGGCTCAAATGCAAGTTTTTGAGGATGATGATGTGCAAATGCATCTCGCAGACGAGCGATTCAACATCGTGAGATCGCTGGACGTGGTGAAGAAATAGTTTCTCAACTAGATCTGTTTAAAAATCACAAGCTGCTTGATGCTGCCATGATTAATTTTCTCGATTTTATCCTATTGTTTTTGATTTTGCTGTTTGTAATAGGCATCATAACCGTTATCATTTGTAATAATAAAATGATGAAGGCGGCTTCAAAGCAACGGGAAGAACTGAGAACAATCAAAAGGTCACAATCGCTGCTGGCTTTTGAGAATCGCACTAAAAATCAGTTGCTCATGCAGGAGTTGCGATGGACGGACCAGAGTATTCAGACCTGTCTTGACAACCATCAAGAACTTGCGCTTCAGCTACCGCAGTACATTTCTAGACTTGCTCAAGTTCAAGCTTCGGTAAAGAATTATGCGCGAACTCTAGAAATTCTTACAGAATGGGAACTTTAATTTATGGGAGCAGAAATGGTGACTTCTGTTCCACTCCCTATTTCTGAATGAATTTTTACAGTTCCTTCCATAAGTTGAGCCCGTTCTTTCATGTTTCTAAGCCCATTGCCAGATTCTTGATTTTCAAGATCAAAACCTTTACCGTGGTCTTTTACGTGTGTCACGAGTTGATTGCCCTGTTTTGCAAACTGCACAGAAACAGCATCTGTTTCTGCATATTTCATGGCGTTATTGATAGCTTCCTGAACGATCCTGAAATAGTGCATCCCTCTGACAGAGTTAAATTGCTCGTTTACATTAACATTATCAGCAAATTCTACGGTGAAGTTTTTACCCGCATTTTGGGCATTGCCTTGATGGATCAATAAACGGTCCTTGAGGTCTTGAATTGAAATGTCGTTTTTGTTCATCGCCCAGATCGTATCGCGTAATTCTGTAATGGTGGAACGGGTAAAGGTGCTTAGGTTTTCCAGTTTCTCATTAGCAAATTCCTTACTCACATTCTGAGCATATTTAAGATTGTCAAGAGAGGAAATGAGAAAGGTGAGCTGGCTCCCTATGTTATCGTGCAAATCACGTGAAATACGCAACCTTTGTTGTTGAAGCCTTTCTTGGGTTTCTAACTGTGCTTGAGCTTCTCTTAATTCTGCTTCTTGCTTGAGTTGTCTGTTTTTTAGTTTTTGCTGTCTGTAGATTAAGTATCCTAAAATCAGAGCTGCGAGCAATACAAGACCTAGCAGAATGAGCATGTTGTTGCGCTGGTTGACCTCTAGTTCTTTCTCGAGTATTTCATTGCGCTGTTCTGCGAGCTGGCGGTCTTTTTTTTCGGTTTGGTACTTAGTGTCCATCTCAGATACGGTACGTATGGCGTCTTCTTTTGCCATTCTTTCTCTCAGAGCGGTATATTTTTCAAGATATATGAAAGCACTATCCGGTTTTTTTGAATAGGAGTAAGCTTTACTCAAGGTGGGGTATGCCACCAGAAGCCTCAGGTTGTTTTCATTTTGTTCGAAAATAGGAATTGATTCTTCTAACAGGTCGATTGCTCTGAAATGACTCCCGTTTTCAGCAAGAATAGATGCGATGCTCACTTTAGTCGTTGCGGTTTCATTATTATCGCCTATTTGTTTTTTGATTTCAAGAGCCTCTTCAAAAAAGGGTATAGCGCTTTCTTTGTTTCCCAGAGATACCTCAGCTTCGCCCAAATTCTGACTAATATTTGCTAGTGTATAGTAGTTATTAGCTTTAATCGCCATTTCTCTGGCTTCTTTCAAGGTCGCTTTTGCCTCTTCAAATTTTAATAATTCCACATAGAGCCCTCCGATATTGGCCTTAACGTTACTTAATGAGACTAGATTCTGATTTTTAACCATTATTGCCTCAGATTGTTTATAAAAATCTAATGCCTTCTCAGTATTACCCATGACTTGGTAGAGAGCGCCTATATTTGACAACATGTTTGATGTAGTGACTGAATGTTTTTCATCTTGCTCAAAATATCTAAGTGCTTTTAGGTAGCTATTCATAGCCTTCTCATACTTAGAGCGGCTTTGGTAAACTGCCGCTAGGTTGCTTTCAATTTTAAAGACGTTTAAACTATCTTCTAATAATTCATATCTTTTTTGAACGTTTCGGTAGACTTTTTCTGATTCCGAAAATTTTCCCGCTCTATATAAGTAACCTGCCCTCTCTTTATCGTTTGTATTTATAGCATCTTGATCCCCTATACGCTCGGCAATAGTTTGAGCCTTCTCATTATAGAAAAATGAAGAATCAATATGACTTCGTTGTATAAACCATGCCATGTCCTGATAGGCTTTAATGCTGTCTTTCGCATTTTGGGCTTTTTTTAAGTCAGCATGAGCAGTATCTAGTGGTGATTGGGCACTACCTATACTACAAATTATGAGCAAAAGGGCTAAAAATTGTCTCATCTATTTTTCTTTGATAATGGCTAATATAGATAAATTAACAAAAATTTAGCGATTTGTGATTTATTGTTAAAAATCGACAAGATGATTGAATCTTCGTGGGAATTCATTTCAACATGAAAGAACTCGATCAAAAAAAACAGGCTATTTTTTAATATAATTAACTAAGCTTTGAGATTATTAATCGGTCACACAATTCGATGAACTACTTTATCCATGGCCTGACTGAAATGATTTTAAATCACCCCTTCCTAAAACTCAGCGGCGACATCCCTACATGTTTCTTGAAAAATTTTGAAAAGTGGCTTGGTTCATTATACCCGAGCTCGTAGCCTATTTCTTCTGCGCTTAGACTGGAGTGTAAGAGTAGACGTTTAGCCTCGGCAACGATCCGGTCGTTAATAATTGTAAGAGGTGATGGAACATCATGTTTCTTAAAGAAATTGGAGAGCGTTTTAGGAGATTTAAAGAGCAGCTCTGCATAGTCTGCCACCGCATGTTTTTCTTTAAAGTGTTGCTCAACGAGGATGTTATATTTTCTGATCAGCTCGATTTGCTTTATACTGGCGCCATCATCAAATTGCTGACTCCTGAGGAGCCTGGTGGCGGTAATCAACATTCTCTTAAGAAGTGTGCGTAGCATTTCCCCTTGTATTTGATCCTTGATTTCAAACTCGTCTTTGAGTAGGACCAGAATAGCTTCAAAACTTACAACGTCTTTATCAGCCAGTAGGGCTATGGGTGCTTTATCTGATCCATAAAATAGCATTCCCATGCATGAAACCTCTGAATCGTTCTGTAGAATGCAATAAAATTCACGATTAAACAGGTAGGCAACAACCTGTCTGTGCTCACTCAATATCTTTAGTCTGTTTACTGGGGTACAGAACAAGACCTGATTGCGACTCAACTGAACTGTATACCCGTCAATTTCTAGATCGACTTCATCATCTACACACCAAATGATTTTATATAAATCAGGTTGTTCCAGCAATTTTTGAGATGTGTCGTGCTTAAAATCAGTCACTACAAATTTTCCGTCGTCTCGTAAATTTCGATAGTCCCATTTCATATTTTAAATCTAGTAAATAGTAGATATTTGAGAAGAATCTATCACGCGAAATTCAATTATTTAAATAAAGTTATAGTTTAGTAGAGTAGTAGGCTTATGTGGGTCTCGCTTTCGCGAAAGCGAAAAAACAAAAAACTTCATCATGAACACAATCAAATATGCTCTTGTAGATGATAACTCTTTTCTTACTGCCGCCACTAAAGAAAAATTGAGTTTTTTTAATCAATTTGATCTTAGGTTCACCGCGGTAAATGGTCAGGACTGCATAAAAAAATTGGCAAAGGATAAATACGTGGACATCATCCTTATGGATATAGAAATGCCTGTCATGAATGGGGTGGAGGCGACTAGGGAGATCAAATCCCTATATCCACACATTAAAATTGTTATGCTGACGGTATTTGACAATGATGATTTGGTTTTTGACGCCATACAAGCTGGCGCAGATGGCTATTTGCTCAAGGACGTGCAGCCAGAGCATCTTAAAAATGGTATAGAGTCAACCATGCAGGGTGGCGCAGCTATGACGCCATCCATCGCTCTAAAAACCTTAAGGTTGTTACGCTCCCCTATTAAAATTACCGCGTCTCGAGAAGAGGACTTCAAGCTGACAGATAGAGAGGTGGATGTTTTAGAGCAACTAGCTCAGGGCCTATCCTACACGAGGATTGCAGATAACCTTTTTCTTTCTCCCAGTACGGTTAGAAAGCATATTGAGAACATCTACAAAAAGCTTCAAGTTCATTCTAAGTTAGAGGCTGTTGAAAAGGCGAGGAAAAACAGATTGATATAGACGGCTGCAAAATCAACATGTTGCTCAAAACCTCGACGAACTGTAGTCGCCTGAATTTTAATGTAGAATTTCAAGCTTACTGCTCGCACTAAGTCAATGATCCTCTCTTAACAATAATCCCTAAAAAGGAGTATCACTATACAATCTCCAAATTCACGTTGAATAGTTCAATACTCAATACGAAATTCTGATTTTGCACCTTACATATTTTGTATGTAACCTACCTTGAATCACCTGAATCAAGTTCACTTGACGCTCTATTAAGTGCCATTCGAAAATTGTCTGTATTTGAGAAATACTAATAGTTGTTGTAGTGAGTATTGTATTTGCAATGCAGTATCAAGACTTATGAACTAATTGCGTGGTGCATCAGTCTAAGGAGGGATCCTTATTCAGCTGTGGTGAAAATTATTCCTAAAACGCTGTAGTCATCAACAATTTTACATCCGTTTCAAATCTGAGTTGTAGGCAATTGAAAAACTAAATTCAAATAAGGATGTGGCTTTGCTCTTTTCAGGGAATTATTTCAAGCCAAAATCAGTCAAAATCATTTTTAAATACGCTCTTGTAAGAATCTTGATTCCAGCAAGCTACTGTTAATCTTGATAGTTCATCACTTCGTCGATGGCTGAGTCTTTAGCTATATCGTTATAGTTAGAGTTCATAGACAGTATTCGATCAACTACATAGCGATGCATAGTACCAATCAAAATTGCTGTATAAAAAATTATTTTACTGATATGTAATAAGTTATATAGTAAATGTTGTGGTAGTGATGAGTTTTAAAGTGCTTTCTAAAGGGTTGTAAAACCCAAATTATCGTATTTATTTCGGTATATGTTTCATGGTGAATTATAATGAAATCATATCAAATTAATTTTGTTTTGGAATGTTTTCCCCCATTCTCAAATCAAATATAATGGTTAAAAATTACCTTTTGAACACGTTTAGACATTCAAATCAGACCAAAATTTCTAACGGAACTTTGATCGTATTTTTCTTGTTTTTTACTGCGAAAACATTCTCTCAAACAAATGCTCCAAGTATACAGTCTAATGTTACCTTCCAGTGGGCAGATCCTCAAGATGCTAATAATGAGCCAGCGTTTATTGAGAGCATCACGATCAGCGGGACTATCTATGACGTTTTTAATGCCCCTACTGATTATGAGTTGACACAAGTAGGTCCTCTGGGAAATGGTGGCAATTCTATTCTACAGAATGGAGTAGAAGTTGAATCCACCAGTGCTAGCGCAACATGGAATGCATCTGCACTTGCTGCTTATCAGGACCGAAACCTTAACCACTATTTTGAGTCAAATGGGAATGGTGCAAATATCTGTGATAATTTTGGTGCAATCGATACTACAAGCAGTCAGAAACAAACTTTAGTTTTTGACAATGTCGTAACCGCTGCGGGTTCTATTATTGCCGTAACTGAGAGAAATGCAAATAACTGTTTGCATATTGAGATCTTTGGTTCAGCTCCAGGGTCTTCTACCATAGTAAATCTAGGAGAGACTTTTATTAATCAAACCTCTACCCAGTGGGGTAACGGTGGTACAGGTGCTAATGGGGGTGACCGTGGTGTCTTGGGAGCTGTTAATGCTCCTAATGCCAATTCTGATTATTGGCTCTCAAACCGCGTGGTCGAAAATGGTGGTACGCTAGGTATTGCACTTTTTGAGTTGGAGGAAATTGTTCCTATTGGGTCTACTATTACCAGCGTGGTCACCACAGCTGCTACAGCAGACAATGGTGATGGAAAAATCTTCATCCTAGATAGTGATAATGATCTTGATGGTAGTGAGAACTTTGACGATCTGGACGATGATAATGATGGAATTCTTGATGTAGATGAGCGTAACTGTTCTGATACAGCTCCACAGGGTGCAAATGACGTGTTTGTAAATAATAATGTGGTGAATGAGGATGCTGTCCTAGATGGCGTCAATTCTAGCGGTGCGCAATTTAATGCAGTTAATGACGAGCTGGTTATCGATCTTGGAATAACTGTTCCTAGTGGTACTGAGATAGACTTAAGTTATTTTGCTACAACCGCGGCATCAAAAACCATTCAGGTTCAGCAATCAAATTTTAGCGGTACGATTACAAATAATACTGCATTATTTACTTCTACCTCTACTGCTGCTAATACCTTTACCTATACTGTAACTAGCGGTACTAAATATATTAGGCTGCTCATGACCGCAGATAACGGTGGTATTCTTCACGTGGACTATTTAGAGGTCCAACCTTATCAAGTTTGTACTGATATAGATACTGATGGTGATTTAATACCAGACTATCTTGACACAGATTCAGATAATGATGGTTGTCCGGACGCTCTAGAAGGAGATGGAGGTTTTGATTTTACAGATCTTGATGCTGATGAAGAGTTGGATATTTCAACTACAGGGATCGATGCTAATGGAGTCCCCAATCAGGCAAATGGAGGCCAGAACAATGTAAGTTCTACCGATGCTGGTACTCTAGCCTCGGTATGTATTAATGATAATGACGGTGACGGTATTGACGACAGTACTGATATTGATGATGATAATGATGGTATTCCAGATACTCTAGAGGGTGATAATTGCGCAGGCTCTGCTCAAACTTCTGATGCAAATGGACAGATTACAACTGCTGGTGGTACTTCTGAAGTAACGTATGATTTGACCGCATTAGGTGTGTCGATCGGAGATTTTATTTTGGTCGATAATCTTTTAGCCCGTGGAGATTTGAATGGTCCTACAGAGACCTTCCAAATAGGTTTCAATAATGAAACCCTGCCAGCTACGACCTATAATATAGATACACAGTGTGGTGTGCTGGAAGCGGTGACTCCAGTTCTAAACCGGCTTGTAGAAGTTATAGATATAGGCGGTGGTATCCCTGGATTTATTGTAGATGTGGATGCGAGCGCAGATGTAGGCGTGATCTGCGGAGGAACCGAACCTGCCATGGCCTATTCTATAAGAGTTTCCTGCGGATTGCCATCTTTGGATTCAGATAACGACGGTATTCCAGATTCGAGAGACCTTGATTCTGACAACGATGGTATTCCAGACAACATAGAAGCGCAATCGACTTTGGGTTACATAGCGCCTAGCGGATCAGGTGCGGGAATTACTGATGCCAATAACAATGGCCTTGACGACAATTATGAAACAGCTCAAGGGGGTACGGACATTGTACCTGTAAATACTGATGGTACAGACGATCCAGATTATTTGGATCTTGATTCAGATAACGATGGAGCATTTGATGTAGTTGAATCAGGTCGTGGTTTAGCTCAATCTTCAGGACAGGTTACTGGAACTGTAGGTAATAACGGATTGGTAGCAGAAGAAGAAACTGCTGATAATTTCTTTGATGTTAATGGAGTCTTTGATAATACTCAATTCAACAATTTTACAGATACGGATGGCGATGTGCAATCAGCTGGTGGTGATTTAGATTACCGTGACGATACCTTAAGTGTCGATTCAGACGGAGACGGAGTTTTTGATCAGACTGATATAGATGATGATAACGACGGTATTCTAGATACGGTAGAATGTGCATCAGAAACGGTAAATGCCGTAGCTACCCAGGCTACTTCCGGTGTTACGAGCATTGGCAACATCACGGGACCCTCTGATGGTGCTTTTGCCTCATGGACCACAAACGGAAATATAAGCACGATTGATTTTGGACGCACGCTTGCTCCGGGAACTGACATTACTTTCACCTGGAGAAGGTTGTCCGGTCAAACCGGAACGGCCCAACCCATTATTGATGAGTCACTTGATGGAAGCGCATTTGGAACTGCTTTTTTCCCGATTTCAACGACCTCTGAAACTGCGGTAAATTCAACTTTCCAGTCAACACAATCGTTCAGGTATCTGCGTATCACCAAACAAAGTACGCCCAGCATCACGGATTTCGACATCGATTCCATTGCGGTTACCGTTGATGAATCAGCCTGTGACGATGATGGGGACGGAGTTCCCAACAGTCTAGACCTTGATTCTGACAACGACGGTATTCCAGATATTATCGAGGCGCAACCAACCACGGGATATGTAGCACCATCCGGTTCTGATGACGACAATGATGGTCTGGACAATAGCTTTGATGACACGCCCAATGGAAACAACAACGGAGCAGGCTCCAATGGATTGACCCCTGAAAATACGGATGGAACGGACAATCCCGATTATCTGGACCTGGATTCCGACAACGACACCCTGTTTGACATCGATGAATCAGGTTCCGGCCTTACCGATGCCAATAGTGACGGCAGAACGGATGGGGCCGTTGGCGATAATGGATTGGAAAACACATTGGAATCAGCTGATGATTACACCGACGTCAACGGTAATTTTGACGATACACAATTTGACAATTTTACGGACAGTAATTCCAACGCTCAATCAGCGAGTGGTGATGTAGACTATAGGGAAGATGTGAATGCCGTATTTGACAGGGATGGTGATGGTATTGAAGATAGCGTGGATATTGATGATGACAACGACGGGATCCTGGACGTTGATGAAGACATCTGCAACAACGGAGCCGGTACTTCTGGGAGGTTGAGATACCAGTTTTATGATAGTGTCCCTACCGGCAGTACCGTAGATAACATTTCTCAGAGCAATGCTACGGCGGCTGGGACAGGATTTATATCGGAATTCAATGTTGCCGGACTTCAATCGACCGTGACACCAGGTGATGGGGATACCTTTTCCATAAGATATCTTGGCCGCATAGAGATATCAACTTCAGAGACCTATACCTTTTTTACAAATTCTGACGATGGCTCAAAGCTTTTTATAGATGGCACCGAGGTCGTTGACAATGATGGCAATCATGCTCCTGTGGAAGTTTCCGGTACAATAGCCCTGACACCAGGAGTCTATGATTTTGAGGTTCTATTTTTTGAAAACGGTGGCGGTCAGATTCTTGAGGTCAGTTATCAAACTCCTACGATAGCAAAACAGCAGATTCCATTCAGCGTGCTTTCTGATGGCATACCCACGTTCTGCGATACTGACGGTGATGGTATTGAAAACCAGTTTGATCTTGACTCTGATAACGATGGTATACCTGACATTATTGAAGGGCAATCGACTTTGGGCTATGTCGCTCCCAGCGGTGTCGATACGGATCAGGATGGTCTTGACGACGCCTTTGACAGCACGCCAAACGGTGGTAACCTGGGGATAGGTTCTCAGGGGATCCTGGCGGTAGATACGGATGGAGTGGGCAATCCGGATTATCTGGATATAGACTCTGATGGGGATGGACTTTTTGATATCAACGAGAGCGGTAGCGGGCTGACCGATGCGAATACAGACGGTAGAACCGATGGTATCGTTGGGACTAATGGATTGGATAATTCGCTAGAAATCTTAGATACCTATGCTGACGCTAACGGGACTTTTGATAATACCCAGGCCGATAACTTTACGGATGCCGATTCAGATGTCAATACAGGTGGTGATGTGGATTACCGCGATGATGACGTAGTGTTTTTATTGATCAATGCAAATGATGATTTTGCTTCCCATAGTGAGGGCTCAGTAAGTAATGATGTTATAAATGTTCTAGATAACGATACTTTAGATGGTGTTACAGTTACCACAGCAGATGTGAACCTGACTACCATTAGTTCTGAAGATCCTGGCATAACGCTAGATGCTAATGGGAATATTGATATTTCTGCTACCGTGACCGCAGGTAGTTATGAACTTGTTTATAGTATCTGTGAAACCATAAATCCGACTAATTGCGATACGGCTACTGTTTTTGTTACGGTCTCTGACACGGATAGGGACAATGATGGTATTCCTGATAGTGTGGATATTGATGATGACAACGATGGGATTTTGGATACTGATGAATGTACCCAAGTGTTACCACAGTTTGATCTAGACATTACTGGAATTAGTCCGGATACGGGTGATTCATCCTTTAATACTTCTACGGGAAATATAGGAGATGTTGCTGTATATAATAACATAGGTACTTACGATGGTCAACCAGTTTCTATGAGCCTTACGGTTACTGGTAACTCTGCTCCCACGGCAATGATTGTAAACCTTCAGAGTAATAATACTGGAGTAAATGCAGATTTTCCAATTGAATTAGCTAGTGCAGCTGGAAATACTTCTGTAGCAAATCCACCAGTAGCAACTATAAGGATGGACTTTTTTAATACCACCACATCCGCTCCTATTGTCTTACCTGCTCGACTAACCTTCCGTGATCTGGACTTTATAGATGGAGTGAATGAGACGGTGGAATTCTTGAAGTCAGATATCTATAATTATGGATTATCGGCTACACCAGCAACAGATGTCTTTATTACCGAGACCTCACAGAGCTTGACAGGTGTTGTAGGAACTTATATCAGTGCAAGAACTAATGCTTTTGATAACGGGAACGTACCCAATGACTCTCAGAACTTGTGGTGGGGTATTAGAACGAGAGCAAAATCCTCGTTCACTTTCAATCTTACTAAAAGACCAACGGGTACTGGTTACAGGATTTCTAGATTGACTTTTGACGATAGGGATAGCTTCTGTATCGCAGATTTTGATGCTGATGGTATCATTAACTCCTTCGACCTCGATAGTGATAATGATGGCATTCCAGATAATATTGAAGCCCAATCGACTACGGGCTACATCGCTCCTTCGGGAGGTGTTGGTGCAAATGGTTTGTTTGCAAGCTACGAGAATAATGATACCGCTGGGGCTACAGGATTGACACCTGCTAACACAGATGGTAGCCTGAATCCTGATTATCTGGATCTTGATTCAGATGATGACGGTCTTTTCGATATAGATGAATCCGGATCAGGTTTGACTGACGGAAACAGTGATGGTCAGACGGATGGAACTGTTGGATTCAATGGACTAGATAACACCTTGGAGTCAAGCGATGATCACGCTTCCGCGAAAGGCGACTTCGATGATACCCAAGAAGACAATTTTGATGATGAAGATGGCGATGTGAATCTTAGTGGTGGAGACGTCGATTATCGAGACACCACCGATAATGTGAGGGTTATCGATGCTGTTGATGATTCAGTAGTATCGGCAGAAGGGGTAGACGCTAGCAATATCATCAATGTTTTAGATAACGATACCTTGGATGGTGCCGCAATCAATCCAGATGACGTCACAGTATCGACGGTATCTTCTTCTAATGCTGGTATCACGGTTGATGCTGCGGGTCAACTATCGATAGCGGACACCGTACCAGCTGGAAGCTATATTTTAGAATATCAAATATGTCAGACTGCACTAACTTCTAATTGTGATACAGCAACTGTATCCATTACGGTTACGGCGACAATCGATACTGATGATGATGGTATTGCAGATTCAGTCGATATTGATGATGATAATGATGGTATTCTAGATACTGTTGAAGAGTCCTGCACAGATAAAGTAGCTCAATTTGTTACCACGCCCGCAGCATTCTGGACCTTAGACAATAACACCAATGATGTTTCAGGAAACGGTAATAATGAGAGAGCGTTAGGCGGTACAACATCTCCTACTTTTTCTACGGATGCTGTACAAGGAACGAATTCTGCTAGCTTTGACGGAGTGGATGATGTAATCAGGTACAGTCAGGATGGTGGCTTTATGGAATCCACTTATACTGCAATAAGTTTTTCTGCTTGGATTAGACCTACTGGAGTGACTGGTAGTCAAATTATATATGAAGAAGGTGGTCAGACTAATGGTTCAATACTGTGGTTGAATGGTAGCTCTTTAACATATAGTACCCGTAGTGGCACAACCACCCAGACCAATGTCATTCACCCTACAGCTTTCCCAGTAGATGGTGAATTTCACCATGTGGCGGCTACTTTCAATAATGGTGTAATGAACCTTTATTTAGATGGTACACCTGCAACACCAGTAACGGCGACTTTCACATCTATTCCTACTCACACTAGCGATGGAGGTTTAGGAGGTGATATTTCTGAAAACGCTGCCGGAATAACAGGGGCTTTCTACTCTGGCTTAATTGATGCGGCGAGGTATTCAAATACTACTGCATGGGCATCAGAAGATATTATCAGAGAAGCTCAGCTTATCTGTGATGAAGACGAAGATGGAATTGCCAATAGCTTGGATCTAGATTCCGATAATGATGGTATACCTGACGTTATCGAGGCTCAATCGACCACAGGATACCTTGCACCTTCAGGTAACGATGCTGATAATGATGGTCTTGATGATACTTTCGATCAAACACCTAACGGTAATAGTGATGGAACAGGATCTGTTGGAATTACACCCGAGAATACAGACGGAACTGACAATCCGGACTACTTGGATCTTGATTCTGATAACGATGGTCTATTTGATATAGACGAGAGTGGTGATGGGTTAACTGACGCAAATGATGATGGTCGCTCTGATGGTGCAGTAGGGGTCAATGGTCTAGACAATACGGTTGATGCAGGCGGTATAGACGATTACGCTGACGTTAACGGTAAATTTGACAATACTCAAGAAGATAACTTTACAGATACTGATGGTGATGTTCTAGCTGGTGGTGATGTAGATTATCGTGACATCTTTACATTAGCAGTTGTGAATGCAGAAAATGATGCTGCAATACACCAGCAGGGAACGATAGGAAATGATATTATCAACGTTCTTGATAATGACACGATAGACGGAGTTCCAGCTACGCCCTCTACAGTTACAATAACGACCTTAAGTTCAGATTCTTCTGGTATAACCTTGGATTCAAATGGAAATATAGATGTTGCAGCTTCAGTACCAGATGGTTTATATCAATTGGAATATCAAATTTGCCAAACGTCTTCACCCTCAAACTGCGATACTGCAATCGTTGATATACTAGTTGGAGCAGGAGATAATGATGGTGATGGTATTCCCGATGATGTAGATATTGATGATGACA
Source organism: uncultured Flavobacteriaceae bacterium (assembly GCA_964631155.1). Lineage (GTDB taxonomy): Bacteria > Bacteroidota > Bacteroidia > Flavobacteriales > Flavobacteriaceae > Nonlabens. The sequence continues at coordinate 4,527 of CAZVYO010000006.1, read as the reverse complement.
ACGATGGAATACTTGATACGGTAGAAAACCCATTCAATTGTGCTCCGATTGGAGGACAGGATGGTTACACAGAATACCTATACAATTCAGGTGTGGCTACCGCTACTAATATGATATTCTCAAATATAGGTTCTCAGGGTGGTACTAGTATTGACATGAGAATAACCACTACTTCTGGATCAGTAATTTATAATACAAACGGTAATTCGGACTGTGCAGGACCTAATGGTTTTGCGATCAATTCCGCTGGGATTGGAGATACGGTAAGATTTGAGTTTTTTGAAGCTGGAACGAATGTGCCTATTGTTCTTAACAACTTTGCTTTGTTTATGGATGATTTTGATGATCCAGAATCTATTCAGTTAGAGCTTGAAGATTTAGTAGGTTACGCTTTCGCGACAGCAAACCCATTTTCATTCTCCACCACATCTGATTTCTTGAATATTGATTCGAACGATAACAATGCTGATGAATTTTTATTCTATTACAGTAGAGTGTCAACATTTGATATCGTATTTACTCAGGCGACGGATAGGAACTTCTGTTTTTCTACCGATGATGATGGAATAGACTATAGCACCTTTACCTGTGTTACTCAAGATCCTAATGCTTCAGGCGGTCTTGATTCTGATGGTGATGGTCTCACAAACGAGTTTGACCTTGATTCTGATAATGATGGTATCCCTGATAATATTGAAGCTCAATCGACTTTAGGCTATATAGCTCCAGTAGATACCGACTCTGATAACGATGGATTAGATGATGCTTATGATACGACTCCTACCGGTAACCCAGACGGTTCAGGATCCTTAGGACTGACTCCAGAAAACACAGATGGTGTTGATCAGCCTGATTACTTGGATCTTGATTCTGATAACGACGGTCTGTTTGATATCGAGGAATCGGGAGAATCATTGGTTGACAGCAATAATGATGGTCGAACGGAAGAGGCTACAGGTAACAATGGTCTCGCAAATTCTGTGGACGCCATTGGAGCTGACGATTATACAGATGTCAATGGTAAATATGATAACACCCAAGACGACAACTTTACCGATGCAGATGGTGATGTCAATTTTGGTGGTGATGTGGATTATCGTGATGATACCTTTACCACGATTCCTATAATAGCTAATGATGATAGCGCTTCTCACGTAGGTGGAACTACAAATAATTCCTTAATTAATGTTTTGGATAATGATACTTTGAATGGTGTATCAATTAACATCGCTGATGTCACCATTACAGAGATATCTTCAACAGATCCAGGAATTACTGTAAATCCATCTACTGGCGAAATATCAGTAGCAAGTACTGTGGCCCCTGGAGCATATAGCTTAGTGTATCAAATTTGTCAAACGGCAGCTCCATCTAACTGCGATACAGCAACAGTAACGGTGACCGTGGAAGAGGATACTGATGGTGATGGCATACCTGATTCAGTTGATATTGATGATGATAATGATGGTATATTAGATTCCGAAGAATTTTCAGAAGTAATTGAATGTAATTCTACTAGTCAACCTGTGGCAAGTGTTGTACAGACCCAAGCTAATACACAAAGCAGTCAAACGAATTTTGCTGCAATCAATGATGGTGTTGCTGTCGATGATGATGGTGTTGCAATGAACAGTAGTGCTCACTATTTCGTTATTGACCTAGGTCAGGTTTATCAATCTGGTTCTATAGTCAGATTCAATATCTGGGGAAATAGTACGCAAACTAGAGTAGTAACAACCTCAGAAACTCCATCTGGCACTTACATCGCAGCTGGTGGTACCAATTCATCTACAACATCCGTAGGTATTTCAGGCAGCGGTTTTTATGATTACTTTGTGGCAAATGCTACCCGTTTCATTCAAGTTGACATGATAACTAGAGCAGGTGGTAGAACTGAATGGACTGAGGCTACAATCACATTGTCTTGTGATTTGGTTGAAGCTGATAGTGATGGTGATGGTGTGATCGATAGGTTGGATCTGGACTCAGACAACGATGGGATTTCTGACAATATCGAGGCACAGACTACCAATGGCTATGTGGCGCCTTCAGGAATTGATAGTGACAATGATGGACTGGATGATAATTATGATGACACACCTAATGGAGGTTCTAATGGCGCAGGAAGTAACGGTCTTACTCCAGAAAATACCGATGGAGCTGATTTTCCCGACTATCTTGATACAGATTCAGACAATGATGGAATTTTTGACATCGTTGAGAGCGGCGACGGCCTGACCGATGCTGACAACGATGGTCGTACTGATGGAGCTGTAGGTAATAATGGTTTGGACAACACAGTAGATGCTGGTGGAAACGACAACTATGCAGATGTTAATGGTAAGTTTGATAACACCCAAGCGGACAACTTTACCGATACCGATGGAGATGTGCTTGCTGGGGGAGATGTCGATTATCGTGATACTCCCGAGATTGATGCTGTAGACGATACAGCAACCGCTACCGCTGGTGTGGCAAGCAACGGAGTAATAAATGTTCTTGATAATGATACGGTAGATGGCCAGCCCGCAACGGTCGCAAATGTGGACATCACTCAGATCAGTACAACCAATGCTGGTGTAACGGTTGATCCAGTAACAGGAGACGTGAACGTAGGAGCAGGTGTTCCAGCAGGAGTCTACATGATAGAATATAGAATCTGTCAAGAAGGTATTACCACGAATTGTGATAATGCTACCGTAACAGTAAATGTTGAGCGGGATACTGATGGAGATGGTGTTCCTGACTCCGTTGACATTGATGATGATAACGATGGAATTCTCGATGCTGTGGAGTGTGGAAGAGGTGCTATATTATCTGATTTAGAATTTAGTAGCGGGACCGCTGCAGATGTGCCTTCCTTTACTACTAACTACTCTGTACCATCGGGTAGTAATCGAGTGGTATTGCTTGTTTTAGGTTCAGAGTACGAACCTGATACTACCGGTACGACAGAAAACGCTACAGTAACTTTAGGTGGCGTGAGCATGACCCAGCAAGGCATCAATTACGGTGTAGCAACTGCTACTAATAATAATTATCTATCTGTATTTACTTTAACTGAATCTCAGCTTTCATCTGTTGCAAATAGTACTTTAACAGTAAATGCAACTGTGAGCGATCAGGCTCTCTCAGGATATATCTTCACAGTTAGTGACGCTGCTAGCTTCAGTATCAGTTCGGCTTTCTTTGATATCTCTCCACCAGAGAATACAAATGTGAGTTATTCTTCACCATCATTTAATGCAAATCTTTCAGACATAGTTTACATGTTTGCAAATAGTGGTGATAGTGATGCGACCTTTACTTTTGATCAAGGAAATGTCATTGCCGATATCGATTCAGCCGGTTCCGCTTTGAGTGGTACTAGGTTATTTTCAAGCTCAACTGGTTCTATCGTTTTGTCCGGTGAAGTTTTGCCAGCAAGACGTAGTTCGGGAGTTGTGTTCAGTATTCAGACTTCATGTGTGGATAGTGATGGCGATGGAATTTCAGATTTCCTTGACCTTGACTCAGACAACGACGGTATCCCTGACAATATCGAGTCGCAGCCTACGGTGGGCTATGTGGCTCCAACGGGTATCGACGACGACGGCGACGGTCTCGACAACGCCTATGATGCAACTCCAAATGGAAATGCCAACGGCGACGGCAGCTTGGGGACAACTCCACAAAATACGGATGGTACGGACCTTCCTGATTATCTTGATCTTGATTCGGACAATGACGGTCTGTTTGATATAGACGAGAGCGGAGATGGACTGACGGATGCAGATGATGACGGTCGTACTGACGGCGCTGTAGGAATAAACGGTCTTGACGATACCGTGGATGATCCAGTAGCGGGAGATGGCTATGATGACCCTAATGGTAAATTTGACAATACTCAGACGGACAACTTCACGGATACGGATGCAGATGTGCTTGCTGGGGGCGATGTCGATTATCGTGATACTCCCGAGATTGATGCTGTAGACGATACAGCAAGCGCTATCGCTGGTGTGGCAAGCAACGGAATAATAAATGTTCTTGACAATGATACGGTAGATGGACAGCCTGCAACAGTCGCAAATGTGGACATCACTCAGATCAGTACAACCAATGCGGGTGTAACGGTTGATCCAGTAACAGGAGACGTGAACGTAGGAGCAGGTGTTCCAGCAGGAGTCTACACGATAGAATACAGAATCTGTCAAGAAGATACTACCACTAATTGCGATAACGCATTTGTCACGGTCACCGTTCAGAATGATACCGATGGTGATGGGATTCCAGATGCTATGGATATTGATTCAGACGACGATGGTATATTGGATGTGACGGAAAGTGGCGGCAATGATCCTTATGGTGATGAAGACGGTGATGGCATATTCAATTTTGAAGATAACTTTGACAACGGTGGTTTAGGAGATGGTTCGACTACTGACTATACGGATGCCGATGACAATGACATTCCTGATGTTTATGATACCGACGGCGATGGCGTTCCAAACCACCTTGATCTGGATGCGGACAACGACGGGATAC